>JAODMT010000003.1 GCA_025464975.1 Microbacteriaceae bacterium
CGACCGCAACGCCTTTTGGAGCGCCGTCGAATAGTTCCGACCGATGGCCATCGCCTCGCCGACGGACTTCATCGTTGTCGTGAGTGTCGGGTCAGCAGCAGGAAACTTCTCGAACGCGAACCGAGGCACCTTGACGACGACATAGTCGAGGGTGGGTTCGAAGCTCGCCGGGGTGACCTTCGTGATGTCGTTCGGGATCTCGTCGAGCCGGTAGCCGATCGCAAGCTTTGCGGCAATCTTGGCGATCGGGAACCCGGTGGCCTTCGACGCGAGGGCGGACGAGCGGGAGACCCTGGGGTTCATCTCGATGACGATCACCCGACCGGTAGCCGGATCGATCGCAAACTGGATGTTGCAGCCGCCGGTGTCGACGCCGACGGCCCGGATGATGTCGATGCCGATGTCGCGCAGGTTCTGGTACTCGCGGTCGGTGAGGGTGAGCGCCGGGGCGACCGTGATGGAGTCTCCGGTGTGCACTCCGACGGGATCGACGTTCTCGATGGAACAGACCACTACCGTGTTGTCGGCGGTGTCGCGCATGAGTTCGAGTTCGTATTCCTTCCACCCGAGGATCGATTCCTCGAGCAGCACCTCGGTCGTCGGGCTCTGGTGCAGGCCGTCGGTGACCATCCGCACGAGTTCGGCCTCGGTGTAGGCGAAGCCGGAGCCGAGGCCGCCCATGGTGAACGACGGGCGAATCACGAGCGGGTAGCCGAGGTCCTCGGCGAACGCGATGGCCTCGCCGACCGTGTGGGCGATGTGACTCCTCGCGACATCCGCGCCGGCGTCGAGCACGAGCTGCTTGAAGATCTGCCGATCCTCGCCCTTGTTGATCGCCTCGAAGTTTGCTCCGATGAGTTCCACGTCGTACTTCTCGAGGATCCCGTGGTGGTGCAGATCGATCGCCGCGTTCAGCGCGGTCTGGCCGCCGAGTGTCGGGAGGATCGCATCCGGGCGCTCCTTGGCGATGATCGCCTCGATCACCTGCCAGGTGATCGGTTCGATGTAGGTCGCGTCGGCGAAGTCGGGGTCGGTCATGATCGTCGCCGGGTTGGAGTTGATCAGAATGACCCGAACGCCCTCCTCGCGCAGCACCCGGCAGGCCTGGGTTCCGGAGTAGTCGAATTCGCACGCCTGCCCGATGACGATCGGGCCGGATCCGATGACGAGCACCGAGGTGATGTCTTCGCGCTTTGGCATCAGTTGTTTTCCGTCTCTGCTGACAGGGTCGATGGGGACTGGGTCGATGGGGACTGGGTCGACCGGTTCAGGATGAGGTCACGGAATCGGTCGAACAGGTAGTTGGCGTCGTGCGGGCCGGCCGCCGCCTCCGGGTGGTATTGCACCGAGAAGGCGGGGATGTCGAGCGCGTTCAGGCCCTCGACCACGTCGTCGTTGAGGTTCACGTGGCTCACCTCGACCCGTCCGAAGCCGGCCGGGGAGTCGAACACGCCCTCCCGCGGCGCGTCGACGGCGAAGCCGTGGTTGTGCGAGGTGATCTCCACCCGCCCGGTGGCCTTGTCGACGACCGGTTGGTTGATGCCGCGGTGACCGAACGGCAGCTTGTAGGTGCCGAGGCCCAGGGCACGGCCGAGCAGTTGGTTGCCGAAGCAGATGCCGAAGAATGGCAGCCCCTCGCGCAGGACCGCCTGCAGGAGCTCGACGTGATGGGCGGATGCCGCGGGGTCGCCTGGACCGTTGGAGTAGAACACCGCGCTCGGCTCGAGTTTCAGCAGCTCGGCGAAGGTCACGTTCTGCGGGAGCACGTGCACGTCGAGTCCGCGAGCGGCGAGGTAACCGAGCGTGGAGTTCTTGACCCCGAGGTCGAGAACGGCGACCGATCCGATCCGCTCCCCGACCGCCGGGAGGGTCACCCGCTCGGTGACCGATACCGTCGCCGAGAGGTTCTGACCGGTCATTTCGGCGCCGGCTCGCACGATCGCGAGCTGCTCATCCTCGCCGAGCGCGGCATCCGCGCCGGAGAAGATGCCGGAGCGCATGGCGCCGGCGTCGCGAAGGTGCAGGGTGACGGCTCGGGTATCAATGCCGCTGATGCCGACGATGCCTTGTTCGACGAGCTGGTCGTCGAGGCTGCCGTTGGCGCGGAAGTTGGAGACGACGCGGGATGGGTCGCGAACCACGAACCCGGCCACCCAGATGCACCACGACTCCGGGTCTTCGTCGTTGACGCCGGTGTTTCCGATGTGCGGAGCGGTCATGAGCACGATCTGACCGGCGTAGGACGGGTCGGTGATCGTCTCCTGGTAGCCGGTCATGCCGGTGGCGAAGACCGCCTCACCGAGGGTTGTGCCGCGGGCGCCGTAGGCATTCCCCGTGTAGCGGCTTCCGTCCTCAAGGACGAGTACTGCGGGCTCGAAACGCCTCACTTGGTGTTGCCTTCCGTCGTGGTGTTCTGCTGCGGGGTCTCCGGCCGGGCGGGAGTGGCCGGATGTGAATTGGTCGAATCTGAATTAGCCGCATCTGATTCAACGGCGGCGATCGAGGTGACGGCGGCGATGAGCGCCGCGGACTCCGACGAGTCGCCGGTGCGAAGGTAGCTGTCCACGCCGGTGTCGCCGAGGAGCCAGGTGATCCGCACGAGGCCGCCAGTCTCCACGACCCGGTCGATGGTGAAGGTGGCCCGGTCGGCGCCGAGAATCGCCTCGGCCGGGATGAAGATCTCCGGTACCGCGGAGAGGGAGAGCACGACGCCGCGTTCCGCGACCGTGACGCGCGCTCGCGATCGGTAGCCGAGTCCGGCGACGGCGATGCGGTCGAGCTCACGGTCGGCGACGGTGGTCGCGACATAGAACGCCTCGAGCGCGAGGAGTCCCGTGCCGAGTTCGGCCGGCACGGCATCCGGGGTGGGCAGCCCGGCCTGGCGCCGCTGCCGACCGCGCCAGCCGAGGAACATCCCGAGCAGGGCGAGGAGGATCACGATGATGACGATCGTGGTCGAGGTGGTCCTATCCACGGTGCGCCCCCGCGGCAGCGGCCGCGACCGTCTCGGCCGCCACCGTTTCAGCCGCAATGAGCTCGCCGTCGAGCACCGTGGCAACGCCGCGGTGGACGGTGGCGATGACTCGACCGGGCAGTGTGGTCGAGAGGTATGGCGAGTTGATTCCCTTGCCGCGAAGCATTGTCGTGTCGAAGACCCGGCTCGCGGCGGGGTCGTACAGGGTGAAGGATGCCGGCGAGCCGACCGCGATGCCGTGCTCATATCCGGCGAGCCTGCCGATCGCCGCCGGGGTGCGGGAGAACACCCGTGCGACGTCGTTCCAGTCGAGCTGGCCGCTGTCGACGACCGCGGCGTGCACGACGCTCAGCGCGGACTCGAGGCCGACCATCCCGTTCGCGGCGGCCTCCCACTCGCCCTCTTTCGCCTCGACCGGGTGCGGGGCGTGATCGGTCGCGACGATGTCGATCGTTCCATCGGCGAGGCCGGCTCGCACGGCCTGCACGTCCTCGTCGCGACGCAGCGGCGGGTTGACCTTGAATCGTGAGTCGTAGCCGCTCACGAGCTGTTCGGTGAGCAGCAGGTGATGCGGCGTGACCTCGGCGGTGACATCAATGCCCCTGGCCTTCGCCCAGCGCACCACGTCGACGGCGCCGGCGGTTGACAGGTGGCAGATGTGCAGCCGCGCGCCGACGTGTTGGGCGAGCAGCACGTCGCGGGCGATGATCGCTTCCTCCGCGACCGCGGGCCAGCCGGCGAGGCCGAGCTCCCCGGAGAGCGTCCCCTCGTTCATCTGGGCGCCCTCGGTGAGGCGCGGCTCTTGTGCGTGCTGGGCGATCACTCCCCCGAAGGTGGAGACGTATTCGAGCGCGCGGCGCATGAGCAGGGCATCCGAGACACACTGTCCGTCGTCGGAGAAGACGCGCACCTTCGCTCGGCTGTGTGCCATCGCGCCGATCTCGCTGAGCTGCTTTCCCTCGAGGCCGACGGTGACCGCGCCGATCGGGCGGACGGTGACGTACCCCGCGGCGTCCCCGAGGGACATGACCTGCTCGACGACCCCGGCGGTGTCGGCGACGGGTGAGGTGTTGGCCATGGCAAATACGGCGGTGAACCCGCCGATCGCGGCGGCGCGGGACCCGCTCAGAACGGTCTCGCTCTGTTCCGATCCGGGTTCCCGAAGGTGGGTGTGCAGGTCGACGAGGCCAGGCAGGGCAATGAGCCCCGAGGCGTCGATCACCCGGTCGGCGCGCTGGGTGATTCGCCCGAGTTCGGCGATCACGCCGTCCCGCACGAGAATGTCGGTCGAGCTGCCGTCGGCCAGGGTCGCCCCGGTCACGAGAATCGTCACGGGTTACCGTCCCTCTGTGTGTGCTGATGGTTCTGATTGTGCTGCGGCCGTGCGTGCCGATTCGGCGTGTGCGTGTGCGGGCGCCGTTCCGGTTGCCGTGTTGTCCTGCTCGCCCGACAGTGCGAGATAGAGCACCGCCATTCGGATGGAGACGCCGTTGGCAACCTGGTCGAGCACCGTCGATTGCGCCGAATCGGCGGCTCGCGCGGAGATTTCGAGGCCTCGGTTCATCGGACCGGGGTGCATCACCATGCTATCGGCGCGAAGGCCGGAGAACCTCTCGTCGGTGAGCCCCCACTCACGCGAATACTCCCTCGCGGTCGGGAAGAACGCGGCGTGCATCCGCTCGGACTGGATGCGCAGCATCATCACGACGTCGGGGCCGCCGGCGAGCGTTGTGTCGAGGTCGTAGCTCACCGTCACCGGCCAGTTTTCGATGCCGATCGGAAGCAGGGTCGCCGGGGCGACGAGCTCGACGGTCGCACCGAGGGTCGTCAGGAGCCAGACGTTCGATCGGGCGACCCGGGAGTGCAGGATGTCGCCGACGATCACCACCCTGACCCCGTCGAGGTCGCGGCCGCGCGCGGCGGATCCGTGCAGCCGGCGGCGAATGGTGAACGCGTCGAGCAGCGCCTGGGTCGGGTGTTCGTGGGTTCCGTCGCCGGCGTTGATGACGGCGGCGTCGATCCAACCGGAGCCGGCAAGCACGCGCGGCGCGCCGGATGAGCCGTGGCGAATGACGACGGCGTCGGCGCCGATCGCGGCGAGGGTCTGCGCGGTGTCCTTGAGACTCTCCCCCTTCGAGACGCTCGATCCCTTCGCGCTGAAGTTGATGACATCCGCACTCAGCCGCTTCGCGGCGGCCTCGAACGAGATGCGGGTGCGGGTGGAGTCCTCGAAGAACAGGTTCACGACGGTCTTGTTTCGCAGGGCCGGAAGCTTGCGCACCTCCCGGTCGGCGACATCCGCCATGTCCTCGGCGACGTCCATGATCGCGACGGCCTCGTCGCGGGTCAGGTCGCGGGTCGAGAGCAGGTGCCTCACGCGACGGCCTCCTCGATCGTGACGAACTCGTCGCCGTCGATCTCGTTCAGGTGAACGTTGATGCGCTCGTGTTGGGCCGACGGCAGATTCTTGCCGACGAAGTCGGGCCGGATCGGCAGTTCGCGGTGTCCCCGATCGATGAGGGTCGCGAGACGAACGATGCCCGGTCGGCCGATGTCGCCGAGCGCGTCGAGGGCCGCCCGGATGGTTCGCCCGGAGTACAGCACGTCGTCGACGAGTACGACCGTCTTGCCATCGATCCCGCCTCCGGGCACCTGGGTCGGGGACGGCACCCGGGTGGGGTTGCGGCCGAGGTCGTCGCGATACATGGTGACGTCGAGGGAACCGGTCGGCACCGGTGTTCCGGAGATGTCGGCGAGCATTGCGCCGATCCTGGTGGCGAGAAGGACCCCGCGGGTGGGGATGCCGAGAATGACCAGATCGTCGGGGCCCCGGTTGGACTCGAGGATCTCGTGCGAGATCCGAGTCAACGCCCGGGTGATATCAGCTTGCTGCAGCACTGTGCGTGCGGGCAATCTGACCTCCTTCCCCGCCTCTCTGGACGGAATTTAAGGATGTCTGTCGGCATCCACTCTAGCGGACCGACGGCCGCTCCCCCTCCGGGATGCCTCTTGGGAAACCCGGCGGGAGCCGGTTAAGTCCAGCGGCGCAGCAGGTAGCGCTCGAGCAGGCCGATTATGGCGTCCGTGAGTTTACCGAGTACGGCCAGCAGGATGATGGCCACGAAGAGCCGGTCGATGCGACCGTTGTCTTGCGAATCCTTGAGCAGGAATCCGAGCCCGAGGGAGGACGCGATGAGCTCGGCCGCCACGAGGAACAGCCAGGACTGTGCGAGCGCGAGCCGGAGGCCCGACACCACGGTCGGAACGATGGCCGGCAACTGCACCGTCAGGAGCAAGCTGAGGCGGCTACGCCCGAACGCGCGGCCGACCTCGACCAGGTGCGAGTCCACGTGACGGAGCGCCCCGGAGACCGTCGTGTAGACGGGAAAGAATGCCCCGATGAGGATGAGGAGCACCTTCTGGTCCTCGTTGATGCCGAGGTAGAGGATGAGCAGCGGAACCCAGGCGAGCGACGGCACCGCCCGGAAGCCGCCGATGGTCGGGGAGAAAAGCAACCCCGCCCAGCGGGACAGTCCGACGATCGATCCGACGATCAGGCCGAGCGCCGACCCGAAGAGGAAGCCGAGCAGCACCCGCTGGGTCGAGATTTCGACATCCGGCCACAGCAGCCCACGGTTGGAGAGGTCCACGGCCGCTTGCCACACCGAGAGCGGAGTGGGCAGCCGATAGGTCGGGATGACCCCGGATGAGGCCACCACCTGCCAGACGACGAGCAACAGAACCGGCACGATGGCGCCGATGAGAGCGTTCGCCCAGCCGGGACGATCCCGGCCGAGGCCGCCCCGGGCCGCTCCCCCGCGGAGCGACAGGGCGCTCCCCGCCGCCGAATACCCGTAACTCGAAGCGAACTGGAGCAGGGACGCCGGACGGCTCGTGGCATCCGTCGAACCGGCTCCGCGCTCGACGCTGTCCTCCCGGGGGGAGGTCACTTGATTGCCGAGGGGTCTGCCCGCTTGGCGAACGACGGCTCATACAGGGTCTTGAGCGCAGCGTCGATGTCACTCTGACTCGCGACGTCGCCGGACTGAACGAAGATCGGCCCGATGACCTTGAGCACCGCGGTCTGGGTGGCGCCGGGAACCGGGTTGATCGCGAACTTGGTGCGCTTCTCGATGACGTTGGTTGCGATGGACGGATCGATGCCGGCCGCGGTCGCGAGGATTTTCTCCGTTGCGGCCGGGTTCTTCTCTGCGAACGCGCGCGCCTTCTCATAGGCGTTGACCACGAGCTGGGCGAGGTCGGGCGACTTGGTGAGGAATGACTCGGTCGCGTCAACGAATCCGTAGCTGTTGAACGAGGGATTATCGTAGATCACCTTCGATCCGGCGGTCACGACGCTCGACGAGAGCAACGGATCCAGCCCCGACCAGGCATCGACCTTCCCGCTTTCGAGAGCCGATTTTCCGTCGGCGTGGGCGAGATTCTGGATCGTGACCGAATCGGCCGGCACCTTGAACTTCGCGAGGGACTGCAGCAAGAAGAAATACGGGTCGGTGCCCTTCGCCGCGGCGATGGTCTTGCCCTTGAGGTCGGCGACCGACTTGATCGCCGATCCCTTCGGCACGAGGATGGCCGACCAGTCCGGCTGGGAGAACACGTCGATCGCCTTGATCGGAGCACCATTCGACCGGGCGAGGAGGGCGGCGGATCCCGCGGTCGAGCCCACATCGATCGCTCCCGAGCGCAAGGCGAGGTTGGCGGCGCTCGATCCGGCAGACTGCACCCAGTTGACCTTCACCTTGCTGCCGAGTTCGGACTCCAGCCAGCCCTGGTCCTTGATGATCAGGCTGAGCGGGTTGTAGGTCGCGAAGTCGATGTTGAGCACCGGTGCGCTCCAGCTTCCGACCTTGGCCGCGGCGGTGGGCTTCGGCGCCGCGGCGACCGTGCCCTCCCCTGCGCATCCGCTGAGCAGGAGCGCCGCCGCGGCGGCGATCGCCGCGATGCCGATGAGTTTCTTGTTCATGCTGTGGTCCTCTGTGTGTGCTGTGTGATCGGGTCGGGAAAGGTCAGGATGCGAGGGACGCGGCGGAGCCGGCGCCGTGGTGGCTCGGCACGCCGAGCCCGGCGAGAAGTTCGGAACGGATGCGGGCGAGCTCGGCGTCCGCGCGGTCGCGCGGCCGGGCGCCCGGGACCGTGACGGTGCGAGCAATCCCGGATCCGGCGCCCGGGTCGGCCGGATCGGCACCGAGCAGCACGACGCGGTCGGCCAGGTACAGAGCCTCGTCCACGTCGTGGGTCACGAGCACGATCGTGGCCGGTTCGGCGGAGTGCACGTCGAGCAGCAGGTCCTGCATTCTGAGCCGCGTGAGGGCATCGAGTGCGCCGAATGGCTCGTCGAGCAGCAGCACCCCGGGCCCGCGGGCGAGCGCGCGAGCGAGCGCGGCTCGCTGCGCCATCCCGCCGGAGACCTGCCGCGGGCGAAGGTCGCTCGAGCCGGTCAGGTGCACGAGGCCGAGCAACTCCGCCACCCGCGCACGACCGATCTCCCGGTCGGTGCCGCGGGCAAGTCCGATCTCGACGTTGCGAGAGATCGACCGCCAGGGCAGCAACCGCGGTTCCTGAAAGGCAACGGCGCAGCGCTGATCGATTCCGACGAGGGCCGACCCGTCGATCTCGATGTCTCCGGTGTCCGGCGAATCGAGGCCGCCGATCTGCCGAAGCAGTGTCGACTTTCCGCACCCGGAGGGTCCGAGAATCGCCACGATTTCGCCCGCGCGGATGTCGAGGTCAATCCCCGCGAGCACGCGGCGCGGTGCCCCGCCGCGGGTTCGAGCGGGGAATGACCGGCCGACGGCACGCAGGGAAACCGAGAGCGCCGGGGAACGCGGGGTCAGAGTTCGGGAGGAGAGTGGCACGCCCTCAAGCTATTGCCGGCACTGCGCTCGGGCCCAATCGCGACGTAACGCTTCGACATCTGGCGCGCATTCGCGGGTCGAGTCTCCCCGCGGGTCGAGTAGCGAGCGCAGCGAGCGTATCGAGACCGCATCACTGCGGGTCGAGTAGCGAGCGCAGCGAGCGTATCGAGACCCACCCCGCGGTGGCAGCCGGGTCAGGCGCGCGTCTGCGCGATTCGTCCGAGCAGCCCGTTCACGAATCCGGCGGAGTCCTCGGTACTCAGCGACTTCGCCGCCTCGACGGCCTCGGAGATCGCGACGCCATCGGGAATCTCGTCGTTGAACAGGATCTCCCAGATACCGATGCGCACGATCGCGCGGTCGGTGACGGGCATCCGGTTGATGGTCCAACCCTGGGCGTAGGTCTCGATGAGTTCGTCGATCTCGTCCCCGTGCTCACCGATGCCCTCAACGATTTGTCTCGCGTAGGCCCAGGAGTTCGCGCGGTCGGGTTCATCCTGTGCGCGCTTCGCCTCCATTTCGATGGCGGCGTTGAGCGAGATCTCCCGGAGGTCCGCCCCATAGAGCAGGTCGATGGCGCGTTTGCGCGCCTTGGTGCGAGCGCCCACTAGTTGACGCGGCCGAGGTAGCTGCCGTCGCGGGTGTCGACCTTGACCTTCGTACCCTGCTCGAGGAACAGCGGAACCTGGATCTGATAGCCGGTCTCGACGGTCGCCGGCTTCGTGCCACCCGTCGATCGGTCGCCCTGCAGGCCCGGCTCGGTGTACGTGATCTCGAGGACCACGGATGCCGGCAGCTCGACGTAGAGCGGGTCACCGTTGTGCAGCGCGATCGTCACATTCTGGTTCTCGAGCATGAAGTTGGCGGCGTCGCCAACCTGTGCCGCGCTCAGAGTGATCTGGTCGTAGTTGGATACGTCCATGAACACGTAGTTCTCGCCGTCGGCGTACAGGTACTGGAAGTCCGAGCGGTCGACGGTCTCGGTCTCGATCTTGGCGCCAGCGTTGAAGGTGCGGTCGACGACCTTGCCGCTCATCACGTTCTTGACCTTGGTGCGCACGAAGGCGCCGCCCTTGCCTGGCTTGACGTGCTGGAAGTCGATCACGGTCCAGAGCTGGCCGTCCATGTTGAGAACGACGCCATTCCTGATGTCAGCGGTAGAGGCCATGACTAATGAATCCTGTTCGTGAGGTGAATTGTGCGCATCGAGGAGCGAGAGGCGACTCGGCATCGAAACCAGCGGCCAAGTCTACCGGCTCAGCCGAGCTGCCGATTGATCGCGTCGAGGGCCAGGAGGTAGGAGGTGAATCCGAAGCCGGCGATGACGCCGGTCGCGACCCCCGAAATCACGCTGGTGTGGCGGAATTCCTCCCGGGTGTGCGGGTTGGAGAGGTGCACCTCAACGAGGATGAGCCCGGCCTTCGTCACCAGCGCCGCGGCGTCGCGAAGCGCGTACGAGTAGTGAGTGAATGCCGCCGGGTTCAGGATGACGGGACTTCCGGTGTCGACCGCCTCGTACAGCCAGCCGATGAGTTCGGCCTCGTCGTTGGTCTGCCGAACGTCGATCCGGTGGCCGGGCGGGGCCTCGGCTTCGAGCGCGACGGCGAGGTCCTCGAGAGTGCCGGTTCCGTAGACATCCGGCTCCCGACTGCCGAGTCGCCCGAGGTTCGGACCGTTCAAAACGAGGATGCTCACCATGGTTCTCGAGCCTAGCGCTCGACGAGGCGGCGCCAGTGGTCGTCTGCGGCTATGGTGCGCCGAATCCGCCGTCCGACTTGATCAGCTGGCCGGTGATCCATTCGCCGTCGTCGGAGAGCAGGAATGACACGAGCGCCGCGGTGTCGCGCGGCGTGCCGAGCCGCCCGGCCGGAGTTGCCTCCCGCAGCGCCTCGCGCACCTCGTCGGCCATCCAGCCGGTGTCGACCGGGCCCGGATTCACGAGATTGGCGGTGATTCCGAGCGGCGCGAGTTCCCGCGCCGCGGCGAAGATCACGCGGTCGAGCGCTCCCTTGCTCGCCCCGTACGCGACCTCGTCGTGAATGGCGTCGCTCGTCAGGGCGACGATGCGGCCCCCATCGCCGGGCGCACCGTCGCCACCCGCACCGCCGCTGTCGAAGCGGCGCGCGAATTCGCGCACGAGCAGCCAGCTTCCGCGGGCGTTCACCGCGAGGTGCCGGTCGAAGCTCTCGACGGTCGTGGTCAGGATTCCGGCGTTGACGCTCTCGGCGTGGCTGAGCACCATGGCGCGCACCGGGCCGAGAGTTTCCGCGGCGTCGAAGAGCACGGTCGCCGCGTCAACTGCGGCAAGGTCGACGTCGACCGCCACGGTGCGCGCGCCGAGCCCGCGCAGTTCGCGTTCGATCTCGCGCACGTCCGGCGCGGCCTTCGGCACGGCATTGACCCGTTCGTCGTAGGCGGCCGAATAGCCGAAGGCGATGTCCCAGCCGTCGCGGGCGAGTCGCCCGGCAATTCCATAGGCGATGCCGACCCGGCGGCCGAGACCGGTGACCAGGGCGACCGGGCGTTGGTTCGTCATCCGAAGAACCTAGCAGCGCTCCATGTTTTACTGCGATGGGGGTTGCTCCGATGGCGGCGAATAGGATTCGTGCCATATTGCTGCTCGGCGCGAATTGTGTCCGGTGAAGCCGTTCCGGCGGGCCCGCTACCCCGGTGCCTACTCAAAACGCAGGAGATTCACCACTTGACGTGGCCATCCGCGCGGAAAACGGTGCGGCGGTGGTGATTCTCCTGCGTTTTCGGTGACTCACGGCCGTTACGGCGATGCACTGCCGTTTCGGCACGGCGGAGCCGGTGTGGCCAAGTACGGTTAGGCGCCGATCTCCTGGTACGCGGCGAAGAGCAGACTCTCGTCCGGGCCGGTCAGCACGGTCGGCCGGGCGATGTCATCGAGCACGATGAAACGCAGCATGCTCCCCCGCGCCTTCTTGTCTCGCTTCATCACCGAGAGCAGGGTCTGCCAGCGCCCGACCGGGTAGGAAACGGGAAGCTGCAGCGAGGTCAGGATGCTGCGGTGCCGGTCGACTACGTCGTCGGAGAGCCGGCCGGTGAGCCGCGCAAGTTCCGCGGCGTAGACCATCCCGATCGCGACCGCCGCGCCGTGCCGCCACTGGAACCGCTCGGCGTATTCGACCGCGTGCCCGAGGGTGTGCCCGTAGTTGAGGATCTCCCGAACGCCGAGCTCGGTGAAGTCCTCGCCGACCACCCTGGCCTTTATGCCGATCGAGAGTTCGACCACGCGGCGGAACTCGTCGCTTCTCGGGTCCGTGGCCGTGTCGACGCCGCGCTCGATGATGTCGAGAATCTCAGGCTCGGCGATGAACCCGTACTTGACCACCTCACCGAAACTCGCGAGGATCTCCATCTGGCTGAGTCCCTCGAGGGTGTCGAGATCGACGACGACACCGCCGGGGGCGTGGAACGCCCCGACGAGGTTCTTGCCCTCGTTGGTGTTGATCCCGGTCTTGCCGCCGATCGAGGCGTCAACCATGCCGAGCAGAGTGGTCGGCACGTTGATCAGACGGATGCCTCGCAGCCAGGTCGCCGCGACGAAGCCGGCGAGGTCGGTCACCGCGCCGCCGCCGAAGCCGATCACGACGTCGGTTCGGGTGAAGTCGGCCTGCCCGAGCACCTGCCAGCAGAACGCCGCGACCTCGACCCGCTTGCCGGTCTCGGCATCCGGGATTTCGGCGAGCAGCACCTCGAAGTCCGAGGAGAGCGACTCGCGCAGCGCCTCGGCGCGCGCGCCGAGGCTCGCCGGGTGCACGATGAGCACTTTGCGGGCTTTCGATCCGATCAGTTCCGGAAGCGATCCGAGGATGTCGCGGCCGACGAGCACGTCGTATGGCTGCCGCCCGGGAACGGTGATGGTCGTCGTGCTCATTCGGTGCCCTCCGCGGGTGTCTCTTCGGTGATCCAGGCCGCCAGTTCGTCGGCGACATGATCGATTGGTCGATTGGAGGTGTCCCAGGCCCGCGTTGCCAGTCGTTCGTAGATCTCACGCCGACCCTCGACGAGTTTCGACCAGCCTTCGATGCCGCTCACGAGCGGCCGACTCGACCCGAGGATACGCGAGGCCACCGCCTCCTCGCTCACCGTGATGAGGGCCACCCGGAGTGACGCCAGGTCACGCTGGGTGTCGAGATTGACTATCGCACCGCCGCCGAGCGCGACGACCGCGCGCTCGGCAAGGGCACGGCTGACCTCGGCGCGTTCGAGTTCGCGGTAGTGGGCCTCGCCGTACGACCGGAAGATCTCGGGGATGGCGCCGTACCGGGCCACGATCCGGCGATCGGTGTCGACGAACGGAACCTTGAGCAGCCTGGCGACGCGCTTACCCAGCCGGGTCTTTCCCGCCGCCGGTGGTCCAATCAGAACGAGGTACGGCTGCGCCTCGGTGGTCATGTGCCGAGCTGCGGGTCGGACGCAGGCGAAGTCGCGAGGTTGGCCGGGATGGCATCGAGGTAGCCGCGGAGGTTGCGGCTCGTCTCGGTGAGCGAGTCTCCGCCGAATTTCTCGAGCACCGCGTTCGCGAGCACGAGAGCGACCATCGCCTCGGCGACGACTCCGGCGGCGGGAACGGCGCA
Organism: Microbacteriaceae bacterium; assembly: GCA_025464975.1. Taxonomy (GTDB): domain Bacteria; phylum Actinomycetota; class Actinomycetes; order Actinomycetales; family Microbacteriaceae; genus Lacisediminihabitans. The sequence goes on from JAODMT010000003.1 coordinate 13,455, forward strand.
CACGTCGGAGCGTTGATGGTGCGCCTCGGCAACCGCCGAGCTCGCGACATCCACCGTGCGCAGGGCGCGCGGAACGGTCGAAATCGGTTTCATCGCGGCCCGCACCCGCAGGACTGTTCCCGTGCTCATTCCGCCCTCCGTGCCCCCGGCACGGTCTGAGGAGCGGGTGATTCCGGCCTCGGTCTGGAACAGCTCGTCGTGCGCCTCCGACCCGCGACGGGTCGCGGTGGTGAAGCCGTCCCCGACCTCGACGCCCTTGATCGCCTGGATGCCCATGAGCGCCCCGGCGAGCTGGGAGTCGAGTCGACGGTCCCAGTGCGTGTACGAGCCGAGCCCCGGTGGAACACCGTAGGCGAGCACCTCAACGACCCCGCCGAGGGTGTCGCCGTCCTCGTGAGCCGCGTCTACCTCGGCGACCATGAGCCGGGAGGTCGCCTCATGGAAGCAACGAAGCGGGTCGGCGTCGAGAGCCGCGACATCCGCGATCCGGGGCAGGGCGGAGCCATCGGGAACGCGCGCCCCGCCGATCGAGAGGGTGTGCGACACGAGATGGATGCCGAGCTCGGCCAGGAAGGATCGGGCGACGGCACCGAGGGCGACGCGTGCCGCGGTCTCCCGGGCGCTCGCTCGCTCGAGCACGTTGCGCGCCTCGTCGAAACCATACTTCTGCATGCCGACGAGGTCGGCGTGCCCAGGCCGTGGTCTCGTCAGGGGCGCCCCTCTCCCCTTCGGTAGCGACTCGAGGTCGACCGGTTCGGCGCTCATCACGTCAACCCAGCGTGGCCACTCGGTGTTGCCGATGCGGAGCGCGATCGGGCTGCCCATGGTGAGGCCGAAGCGCACGCCGCCGCTGATGGTCAGCGCGTCCTGTTCGAATTTCTGCCGGGCCCCGCGACCGTATCCGAGCGTGCGGCGGTGCAGATCGGCCTGGATCGCGGCCATCGAGACGGGCACGCCTGCCGGCAATCCCTCGAGGATCGCGACCAGTTCCGGTCCGTGTGATTCTCCTGCGGTCAACCATCGAAGCATAAGAAGAATCCTCCCACAGGCAACGCCCGAGTCAGTTCGGGAGGCCCACAGCTCGCCTCATCGCCGCGAGCACGCTGCCCTCCGCCGGGAGGGCTCGCAGCGGGTCGCCGCCCACGAAGATTCGTACCTGAACGAGTGCCTGGTTCACCAGCATTTCGATGCCGGGCACGACCGTTCCCCCTGCCTCGAGCCAGTCCGCGGCGAGCGGAGAGGGCCACGGGTCATACGCCACGTCGAGCAGCGCCGCGGACGATCTCATCTTGGCGCTGAAGCGGTACTTGTGCTCGGCACCGCCCGGGAGGGTGCTGACCACCACATCCGGCACTATCCCGTCTTCGATGCCGTGGGGGTCTGCACCCTGAACGTCGACGCCGAGGACCTCGCCGATCTCGATGAGCCGCAGGATGTTGCCTGGTGAGCGACCGGACACGACGACGCGGCGGGCTCCGAGCTGAGCGAGGGAAACGAGTGCGGAGGCCGCGGTCGCCCCCGCGCCGAGGATTCGCGCTATCGAGACCGAGCGCACCCCGGCGAAGAGGAAAGAATTGGTGATTCCGACGACGTCGGTGTTGAATCCGCGCAGTGTCCGGTGCTCCGCGTCGGAGGCAAAGAGCACGGTGTTCGCCACGCCGGTCAGCGTGGCGTAGTTGTCCACCGCATCGAGGAGGGGCATCACATCGCGCTTGAGCGGCATGGTGAGCGAAAGGCCGCGCCAGTCCGGCGTACGCGACGCGATGAAGTCGGTAAGCCCGTCGGCCGCCATCTCGATCGGCTCATACTCCCAGTCGAGGCCGAGCACTCCGTACGCCGCCCGATGCAGCGCCGGAGACTGAGAGTGCGCGATTGGCGAACCAAGCACGGCGAGCTTCACTAGTTGCACCCTCCCGGGTTCGCCTTGAGCCAGGCCGCGAGCTGGGCGGTGGCCGCCTGCTGCTGCGCGAACGTGTCCGAGAAGGCGGTTTCGCCGGTCGAGCAGTTGACGACGACGAAGTACAGCCAGGACCCGTCGGCCGGGTGCAAGGTTGCGTTGATCGCGGCCGCCCCCGGGTTGGAAATCGGTCCGATCGGCAGCCCGGGATTCGCGTAGGTGTTGTACGGGTTGCTCGCGTCTGCGCGCTGCGCCGCCGTCGTGTTGATCGAGGTCGATCCGGCTCCGTAGCTCACCGTCGCATCCGATTGCAGGTGCATCCCCTGCGCGAGCCGGTTGTCCCAGACCCGAGCGACCTTCAAAAAGTCCGCGGTCGATCCGCCCTCCTTCTGGGTGAGTGCGGCGAGGGTGAGAACATGGTGCCGGTCGGCCGGAGCGACGCCCGCGGCATCCAGTTGTTTGAACATCTCGGTGACGAACGTCTGCAGAATCTGGTGCGCGGTCAGCCCGGGGTCCAGCGAGTAGGTTGCCGGGAACAGGTAGCCCTCGAGGCTCGGTGCCTCGGCCGGCAGCCCGTACGACTTATAGTCGGCCGCCGCGGCCTCAAGCTGAGCCTGACTGACCCCCGTGCTCTGGCTGACCTTCGCCAGAATCTGGATGATGCCCTTGACCGTCGTCCCCTCGGGGATAGTGACCCGGGTCGACACTTTGCTCTTCGGGTCGAGCAGTTTCGCGAGGGCATTCTTCGCGCTCATGTGTTTCGCAAGTTGGTAGCTACCCGGTTGGAAGGTGACCGGCGGATTCTTGGTGAGCAGGAGTTTGTAGAACGCGGCCGATGTCTTGGTCACACCGTCGGCGGCCAGGGTCTTCGCAACGTCAGCGCCGGTCTGGCCATTGGTGATCGTCACAACCACCTTCCCGGTCCCAGAGCCCGTGTAGTCGATTGGCGCCGCAATGCCGAGCACTTGCTTGATCTGCGGCTGGAAGTTGACCCAGACCGCCGTCGCAGCGCCGCCGAGCACGACGATTACGGCGAGGAGTACCCACAACCAGGTGAGTCTGCGCCTTCGCCGTCTGTTCGGCGGGAGCCCATGGTCGTCGAACTGGTCCATGGTCGACCGGCGACCGTCTGCCCTGCGCCTTCCGTCGTCGCGGTGGTGTTGCGGCAGCGCGCGAGCCTCCCGACGAGTCCGAGGCGTCGACTCTGCCCCTGCCGGTGAGTCGCTCGACCCGCTGGTCGGGGGTTGGGAGGAGAACAGATCTTCCCAGCTTGGCTCGTCTGCCACCGTTATCGTCTTTCGTCCGGTTCGACCACGACACCAGGCGGAATTCCGCGCGAGCGTTCGAGGTCAAGGGCGTGCTGCAGAATTATAACCGCGGCGACTTGGTCCACGACGGGACGCGACCGCTTGGAGTTGCGGCCGGATGCCTGCAGCGCGCGCGTCGCCGAGACGGTCGAGAGCCGCTCGTCGACCATCCTCACGGGGAGGGTCGAGGCGGCGGCCAATCGGCTGGCAAACTCGCGGGCGTCCCCCGTCGACGCGGAGTCCTGCCCGGAGAGGGACAGCGGAAGCCCGACGATGATCTCGGTCGCCGATCGCTCATCCGCCTCACGCAGAATGAACTCAACGTCGCCGTTGCCTCGCGGTACGGTCGCGACCGGCGTCGCGAGCAGTCCGTCCTGGTCACTCGACGCCAGACCGATCCGCACTTTGCCGACATCGATCCCAAGCCGAACACCCCGACGCATGCGCTACCTCGGGAGCGCGGCCGAAATGGCCTCGAGTGCCGCGGGGATGGCCTCGAGGTTCGAACCGCCGCCCTGAGCGAGGTCGTCTTTTCCGCCGCCGCCTCCGCCGAGGATCCCGGCCGCCGTCTTGGCCAGCGCTCCGGCCTTTACGTGAAGCTGGCGTGCGGCCTCGTTGGTTGCGACGATCACGGCGGGCTTGCCGGCGACATCCGCTGCGAGCGCGACGACGAGCGGATCCGACCCGAGGCGACCGCGCGCCGTAGTCACGAGGGTGCGGAGGTCGTCCGACGACCTGAGCGCGCCGACGTGCGTGACGAGGGCCGTGACCGAGCCGACCCGGCCGGCCTGTGTGAGCAGGGCCGGGATGCGCTCGATCAGCGCCGCCGACTCGAACTCGGCGATTCTCTTCTCGGCGGCCTTGAGATTGGCAAGCAACTCCGAGATTCGAGCGGGAACCTGATCGCGCGGCGTCTTGAGGGTCGAGGTCAACTCGCTCACAATCGCGCGCTCCGTAGCGAGGTCGCGGAATGCTTCGAGTCCCACAAGGGACTCGATGCGCCGGTTGCTCGACCCGACGGAGGTCTCGCTGATGACGTTGATCAACCCGACCTCTGCGCTGCGGGTGACGTGAGTTCCGGCGCACAGCTCGAGCGACCACGGGCCCCCGATCTCCACCACCCGAACGGTCTCGCCGTACTTCTCTCCGAACAGGGCCATCGCGCCGAGTTCGCGAGCCTCATCCAGCGGCATGATTCGGGTCGACACTTCGAGGTTTTGGCGCACCGCGTTGTTGGCGATCTCTTCGATCTCGCTTCGCGTCGCGACCGAGAGCGGCTTGTTCCAGTTGAAGTCCAGTCGCATGTAGCCGGCCCGGTTGTCCGATCCGGCCTGATGCGCCTCCGGGCCCAGAACCTCTCGGAGGGCGGCGTGGATGAGGTGGGTCGCCGAATGCGCTTGCGTCGCCCCGCGGCGGTACTCCGGGTCGACGATGCTTGTCGCCGCGTCCCCGACGCCTACCTCGCCGCTTCGCACCTGCACCCGGTGGCTCACGAGCCCCTTCACCGGGCGCTGAACGTCGAGAACCTCGAGGTCGAACCCGGTGCCGACGATGCTTCCCGCGTCGGCCTCCTGGCCGCCGGATTCCGGGTAGAGCGAGGTCTCGGCGAGGATCACCTCGGCGATGTCACCGGCGACGGCTCTCGACACGGCCACGCCGCCGACGATGAGTCCGAGCACGGTCGTCTCGGTGTTGAGGTAGTCGTAGCCGGTGAAGACGGTCTCGCCCAGTGCGCGGAAGCTGCTGTACACCGAAAGGTCGGCGAGCAGGGTCTTCTTGGCCTTGGCGTCGGCCTTCGCCATCGTTCGCTGCTCGAGCATGAGCCGGTCGAACGCCGGGCGGTCGACGGTGAGGCCGGCCTCCTCGGCCATCTCGAGGGTGAGGTCGATGGGGAAGCCGAAGGTGTCGTGCAGCAGAAACGCGGTGTCGCCGGCCAGTTGTTTCGCTCCAGCCTCCTGCGTGCGGTTGACGGCGACGTCGAGGATGCTCGTCCCGCTCGCGAGGGTGCGGAGGAAGGTCTCCTCCTCGGCCGTCGCGAGGCGGTGGATGCGGTCGTAGTCGGTCTCGACCTCCGGGTAGGACGACTTCATGGCATCCCGGGACTCGCTGAACAGCTCGCTGAAGGTCGGGGCGTCGACGCCGAGGAGTCGCATCGAGCGAACCGCGCGGCGCAGAAGGCGGCGCAGGATGTACCCGCGACCCTCGTTCGACGGGGTGATGCCGTCCGACAGCAGCATCAGCGACGAGCGAACGTGGTCGGCCACGATTCGCATCCGCACGTCGTCATCGTGGTTTGCGCCGTACCTGCGACCGGAAAGCTCGGCCGCGCGATCGAGCACCGGGCGCACCTGATCGATCTCGTACATGTTCTCGACGCCCTGCTTGAGGAACGCGACGCGTTCGAGACCCATGCCGGTGTCGATGTTCTTCCGCGGCAGGTCGCCGAGAATCTCGAAGTCGTCCTTTCCGGTGCCGACGCCGCGCAGATACTGCATGAACACCAGGTTCCAGATTTCGACGTACCGGTCGTCGTCGGTTGCCGGTCCCCCGTCCGCGCCATAGGCCGGTCCCCGGTCAAAGAAGATCTCGGAACACGGGCCAGCCGGTCCGGGCTGCCCGGTCGACCAGTAGTTGGATGCCTTGCCGAGTCGCTGAATCCGTTCGGCCGGCACACCCTGGGCCAGCCAGTGTCGGAATGCCTCCTCGTCGTCGAGGTAGATCGTGACCCAGAGGTCCTTCGGGGCGAAGCCGTAGCCGCCGTCGGCCTCCGAGGTGGTCAGCAGCTCCCAGGCGTACGCGATCGCCTGCTCCTTGAAGTAGTCGCCGAAGGAGAAGTTGCCGTTCATCTGGAAGAACGTGCCGTGCCGCGGCGTCTTCCCGACCTCCTCGATGTCGAGGGTTCGGATGCACTTCTGCACGCTCGTTGCCCGTGGGAAAGGGGCCGGAACGAGGCCGGTGAGGTACGGAACGAACGGCACCATGCCCGCGACAGTGAACAGGAGCGTCGGGTCGTCGCTCACGAGCGAGGCGGACGGAACTACGGTGTGGCCGCGCTCGGCGAAGAAGTCGAGCCAACGCCCACGAATATCAGCGGTCTGCATGGTGGTCCTGAATCTGTGGCGCGGCGCACGGCACCGCGGGCGAAAGGTCTGGGTCGGGAACGATTAGCGCTTGGAGAAGTCCGAGAGCGCGCTCTCGGCATCCGCAACAGCGGCGCGCAGTTCCGCTTCCCGCGCCTTGTACCCGTCCACGACGGCGCTAGAGAACTCGTGGGCCCGGCTGTCGACGTCCTCGAAGAACCTCTTGCCCTCCGGAGTCTTGTTGATTTGATGCGCGGCGACGAACCCGAGACCGACTCCGACGATGAGCCACAGGATGTTCTTCATGGTTGCTCCCTTGAGACGAACGGATGTTGCGGGCACATCCAAAAGCCCAGCTTACTTTGCCCGGGACTTGGGCTTCAGCCCGCTCATCCCGGCTCGAACGGCGGCCGAGAACCCGGCCAGCTTGATGAGTGGCCCTCCGACTGTCGCGGCGACCAGGGCAATGAGCGAGGTCACGTTGCCCGTCGCCTCCGCGATGCCGCCGGTGATCGTGTCGACACGTGCCAGCTGCTTGTTCGTCTCGGAGATGGTGGTCGTTGCCTCCTCGAGAAGCGGGGTGACGTTGGTGCCGAGGTTGCGGATCGCCGTGCTCGCCTCGTCGAAGACCCGTCCGAGTTTGACGAGCGGAATCGCCAGGAGGCCGACGAGTACCGCAAAGACGCCCGCTGCGATGAGGCCGGCGATGTCACCACCAGTCATGAGTTCCACCAATCAGTGTGTTCGTTTGCCGCGTTGGAGCCCGGTCGCGTTAAGCACAGTAGGAGCGGATCGCCCGAAGGTGATCCGCTCCTACTGTAATGTGCCGTCCGACCGGAACGCTCGCGCGCCGGGCCGGTACGAGGCCGGTGCTAGCGGGCCGCGTAGTACTCGACGACGAGCTGAACCTCACACGTGACCGGAACCTCGGCACGCTTCGGGCGACGCACGAGGCGGGCCTGCAGCTTGTCGATCTCGACCTCGAGGTACGGCGGGGTCTTCGGCAGCACGTCGACGTGACCGCCGGCCGCGGCGACCTGGAATGGCTCCATGCCCTCGCTCTTGGCGTGAACGTGGATGAGCTGACCCGGCTTCACGCGGAAGGAGGGACGGTCAACCCGCTGGCCATCGACGAGGATGTGGCGGTGAACGATCATCTGACGAGCCTGCGCCGTCGTGCGAGCGATCGCCGCACGCACGATGAGGGCGTCAAGACGCATCTCCAGCTGCTCGACCAGGTTCTCACCGGTCAGGCCGGCTGCACGACGTGCCTCCTCGAACTGGATCTTGAGCTGAGCCTCGCGGATGCCGTACTGGGCACGCAGACGCTGCTTCTCGCGAAGACGAACGGCGTAGTCGCTGTCGGTCTTGCGCTTGGTGCGGCCGTGCTCCCCCGGGGGGTACGGACGCTTCTCAAGGTACTTTGCCGCCTTGGGGGTGAGCGGAATGCCCAACGCCCGCGACAGGCGGGTCTTGCTACGAGTACGTGACTGGGTAGACACGGTTTCCTTTCGGTACTGAATCATCGGTCTTCAACAGGCGCCCGTGCCCACGGATCTAACGGAACTAGAGCTCCAGTAAACCCCGTGGCGACGGATCAGATAGAAGAGGGATGTGCCATCGAGTACCGTCCGGCTAAAGGACAGATACTCCTCAGAACGAATTCCGCAGCAGCCGCGCGCGAAACCCACCTGTAGGCGGGCTCAATGCTACCAGACCCGGCGCCGGTTCAGACCTCGTCCTCCCACCGGTCGACGAAGTTGCCGATCGCGGTGTCGCGCAATCGTGCGTCTCCGGCAAGTTCTGCCGCGGACGCCACTTGAAGCGGCAACGCGAGGTGATGAATCGCCGCACGCGACACCACCTCCGAGTCGAAGGCGCCCGCCAGTTCGGCGCGGTCGAAGGAATTGAGCAGCGGCGCGACATCCATCGCCGGGTCCCCAACGCACATGGCGTCGAGATCGATGAGTCCCGACACCGCGTCACGCACCCAGAGCAGGTTGTGCAGCCCGAAATCGCCGTGAACCAGTGTCCGTTGGACGGACCCCTCCGCCTCAAGCACCGACTCGACGGCGTGTGCAGCGGCGCGGCGGTGGCGCGGCGGAAGTCGACGGCTTATCTCGCTGACGATCGACGCCCAGTCCGGCCCACCACACCATTCACGAATCCGGCGCAACCCCACCCCGTCCGGGACCGCCGTCGAATGAAGGCCGTTAAGCACGCGGCCGAGCGTCGCGCCAACGGAAGACCACGGCTCGAGGTGCCGTCGGCGACCGGGGAGGTATTCGAGGGCGGTGGCAGACCAGTCCGGGCCCGAGCGGATCTCGCCGATGACGGCGGGGGTCGCGACCGGAAGCGCGAGATGACTCGCCCCGCGAAGATTCTGCGACTCCCTCACCGCCCGTTCGGCGTGCCCACCGCCGATCGACACCCGAATCACAGCCTCGCCGGGGAACAGTGCAACCCGGTGGTATGCCCCGCGCGTGGCGATCGACCGATCCCAGTCGAATTCCGGCCAGACGCCGGCGACCTGCTCCCACAACAGTTCGGGATCGTCGTCGGCGTTCATTGGTCGGCTCTCGTCGCCTACTCGCCGTGAATGATTCGGCGGAGCTTCTGCAGGCGAGCGCTCACCTCGCGCTCGTTTCCGTGCTCCGTCGGCTCGTAGTACCGGGTCGACTGCAGCTCGTCGGGCAGGTATTGCTGTTCAACGACGCCGAGCTCGGAGTCGTGAGAATATTTGTAGCCCTTGCCGTGGCCGAGCTTCTTCGCGCCGGCGTAGTGCGCGTCGCGCAGGTGCTTCGGAACCCGTCCGATCTTTCCCGCCCGCACATCCGCTATCGCCGCGTCGAGGGCCATGTAGGCGGCATTGGACTTGGGCGCGGTGGCGAGATAGACGACCGCCTCCGCGAGAAGAATCCGGCCCTCCGGCATCCCGATCATCTGCACGCCCTCCGCGGCGGCCACCGCGATGGGCAAGGCCTGCGGGTCGGCCATCCCGATGTCCTCGGCCGCGCTGACCATGATGCGCCTGGCGATGAACCGTGGGTCCTCCCCCGCCTCGATCATGCGGGCGAGGTAATGCAGCGCAGCGTCGACGTCGGAACCACGCACCGACTTGATGAACGCGCTGATCACGTCGTAGTGCTCGTCACCATTGCGGTCGTAGCGCAACAGCGCGCGATCAACGGCCATCGCGACGATGTCGGCGGTGACGACCGGCTTGTCCTCGCCCGCGGTCGAAGAGGCCGAAAGTGCCGCGGCTTCGAGGGCGGTCAGGGCGCGCCGGGCGTCCCCGGAGGCCAGCCGGATGATGAGGGCCCTCGCGTCGGGCTCGAGAACGATTTTCTCGGCGAGACCACGTGGGTCGGTGACCGCCCGGTCGACCAGGGTGCCGAGATCCTCGTTGCTCAGCACCTCGAGGGTGAGGAGGAGCGACCGCGACAGCAACGGTGAGATCACCGAGAATGACGGGTTCTCCGTGGTCGCGGCGACGAGGATGACCCAGCCGTTTTCGACGCCCGGAAGCAAGGCATCCTGTTGGGCCTTGGTGAATCGGTGGATCTCGTCGAGGAACAGCACGGTCGAGACGCCGTACAGGTCCCGGGAGGACATCGCCTGCTCCATTACCTCTCGCACGTCTTTGACGCCCGCATTCACCGCGGACAGCTCGACGAATTTTCGACCGGACGAATGGGCTATTGCTTGCGCGAGGGTCGTCTTGCCCGTGCCGGGCGGACCCCACAGGATCACCGAGACGGAGCCCTGTTCCCCCGATTTGTCGGAGGCCAGGCTCACGAGCGGCGACCCCGGAGTGAGGAGGTGTCGCTGGCCGGCCACCTCGTCGAGACTGCGCGGACGCATGCGAACCGCGAGTGGAGTCGCCCCCGCTCGCAGGCCTAACTGGGCATCCACCATAGACGCAATGCTAGTTGCCACTACCGATAGCGCGGGCTCGGGCGGGGTGTCCTTGGTTCCAGTACTCGTCCCCTATAGTGCAAAAGGGCATTCGCCGCCCACCTTGCCTGCCGCCGCGTGAGCGGCACCGAAGCCGAAGGAGCCACGTGGCCCCGAGCAAGAACTCCGAACGCGAGGCGCGCGAGGCCCGCGATCGTCTCCGCCGGTACAACGCCCGCCAGGCCGTGCACGCCCATCAGGTAACCCGCCGTCGCCGCGACAACATCATTGCCGTGGCCGGAGTTCTCCTTGTCGTCGGCCTCGCGACGGTCACCCAGGTCTTCTATTTCACGGCCGGCCCCGGATTGCCGAAGCCGTCACCGAGCAGTTCGACAGCACCGAGCAGTTCGATAGCACCGAGCAGCCCACCCACGCCGAGCGCCTCGCCAACGCCGTAGCTTTCGGCGCCCGAGACGAAGATCACCAACTGAGGGTGCAATAGGCTGGTGTCCGGCCATTTCCACAGCGTGGCCGACAAGCAAAGGTGAGTCTCTTGGCGATAGACGATCAGGCCCCGTGGGGCCGCGTTGATGAATCGGGCACGGTCTTCGTTCGCGAGGGCGAAGGCGAGCGAGCCGTCGGGCAGTATCCGGACGGAAGTCAGGAGGAGGCCCTCGCCTACTTCCAGCGCAAGTACACCGAGCTCGCCGGGCAGGTGACCCTTCTCGAGCAGCGGATCAAGCGCGGCACCGCCGCAGCGGATGTTGCGAAGACCATTGCAGCCCTCAAGTCGACTGTGGCAAGCGCCAACGCCGTCGGCGATCTCGCTGCGCTCAGCCGGCGTCTCGACGCCCTTGACGGTGCCGTCGGAGAACTGACCGAGAAGCAGACCGCCGAGACCAAGGCCGCGACCGACGCGGCAATCGCCGAGCGCGAAGCCCTCGTCGTCGAGGCGGAGACCCTCGCCGCGCAGGATCCGGCCAAGGCGCAGTGGAAGCAGGTCAGCGCCACCCTCGACGACATTTTCGCTCGCTGGCAGAAGCATCAGGCCGACGGTCCTCGCCTCCCGAAGAACGAGAGCAATGAGCTGTGGAAGCGATTCCGCGGGGCGCGAACCACCATCGAGACGCACCGCAAGGCATTCTTCGCCGAACTCGATTCGGTGCACAAGGACGCGCGCTCCCGCAAGCAGCAACTCGTGGAGCGGGCCGAGGCGCTCGTGCCGAAGGGGCTCGACGGCATCCCGGCGTACCGCACCCTGCTCGACGAGTGGAAGGCAGCCGGCCGGGCGGGAAAGAAGTTTGACGACGCGCTGTGGCTTCGCTTCAAGGCGGCCGGGGACGCGCTGTATGCGGCGAAGTCGGAGGTGGACGCCAAGGACAACGAGGAGTTCGGCGCAAATCTCGAGCAGAAGCTCGCGCTTCTCGCCGAGGCAGAACCGCTGGTCGCCGAAACCGACCGGGTCAAGGCGAAGGACGCTCTCCTGTCGATTCAGCGCCGGTGGGACGCGATCGGCAAGGTTCCCCGCGATCGGGTGAAGCCGATTGAGGATCGCCTTCGCAAGGTCGAGGCCGCGGTTCGCAAGCTCGACGAGGATCACTGGCAGAAGAGCAACCCCGAGCGCATCGCTCGAGCCGAGGGTCTGGCCGGGCAGCTTCAGGACGCGATAGCCAAGCTCGAGGCCGAGCTGGCCGACGCGAGGGCGACCGGCGACGCCAAGAAAATCAAGGATGCCGAGGAAGCCCTCGACGCCCGGAAGGCGTGGCTCAAGGCGATCGGCTAGGCCGCCGGTCTCCTCGCTGCCTCTCCCCCGGTAGCGCCGGCGAGGGGTTGTGCACAGATCGGGATTACCGTCGACCGCATCCGATGGCACCCCACGAGCATTGAGACGTGTCCCGCCTCCCGCCCGTCCTCTCCCGTCACGACCTTCCGCAGGCCGAGCTGCTCGCGGCCCGGCTCGACGGCGAGGTGTATCCGGTGGCGGACTGCTTCTGCCCGATTGACGAGATCGAGCAGAGTTCTCATCGTGGGGCCGCGCTGGCGGCGCTCATTCCCGGCCGGTTGATCGCCGAGCAGCTGACCGCCGCGTGGGTGCTCGGCGCCACCCGAGCACCGCCCGGTCATCGCCAGTTCTGCACCGACATCGGCGCCCGCATCCGGCCGGCCGGGCTCGTCTCGGTCACGGTGCGAGAGGTCGTGATCGGCCCGGACGAAGTGCAGAACTGCGGCGGGCTCTCCGTGACGGCCCCGCTGCGGACCGTGCTCGACCTCGCGCGGTTCACACCCCGTTTCACGTCCGATCACTACCGCGTCACGGCGGAACTCATGCGACTCGGCTGCTTCGGCGCCGAGGAATGCCTGGCGACTCTCGATCGCCGCCGAAACCTACCGGGCAAGCGACGGGCGCTCGAGCGCATCGTCGACGCGGCGGAACGGGCTCAGCCGCCGTTGACCCGGTACACGTCATAGACCGCGTCAATGCGCCGCACCGCGTTCAGCACGGCATCCAGGTGGGTGGTGTCACCCATCTCGAAGACGAAGCGGCTGAGCGCGAGCCGATCGCTCGAGGTCGAAACCGAGGCCGACAAGATGTTCACGTGACTCTCCGACAGCACTCGAGTGACGTCGGAAAGCAGTCCGGCGCGGTCGAGGGCCTCCACCTGGATCTGCACGAGGAACACGCTCGACGAGGTCGGGGCCCACTCGACATCGATCATGCGCTCCGGTTCGGTGAGCAGCGAGGCCACGTTGTGGCAGTCGCCCTGGTGCACCGAGACCCCGGCGCCCCGCGTCACAAATCCGACGATCGGATCACCCGGCACGGGCGTACAACACTTGGCGAGCTTCACCAGGATGTCGGGCGCGCCTCGGACGAGAATTCCGGAGTCGCTGTTGCGCAACGGCTTGCGGCGCTTGCTCGGGAAGGTGATTTCCGCGTCTTCGGTCTCGGCCTCGAGATGCAGTGAAGCGACAACCTTCTCGATCACCGACTGGGTCGACACGTGGCCCTCGCCGACCGCGGCGTAAAGCGAGGAGATGTCCTCGAAGCGCAACTGGGCCGCGACCTCGTTGAACGAGTCCTGGCTCATCAGCTTCTGCAGCGGAAGGTTCTGCTTGCGCATGGCCCGGGCGATCGCATCCTTGCCCTGTTCGATCGCCTCGTCGCGGCGTTCCTTGGTGAACCATTGCCTGATCTTGTTTCGAGCCCGCGGGCTCTTCACGAAAGTCAGCCACCCCTGGCTCGGGCCGGCATCAGGGTTCTTGGAGGTGAAGATCTCTACGACATCGCCGCTGTTCAGCACGCTCTCGAGTGGAACGAGACGGCCGTTGACCTTGGAACCCATCGTCCGATGGCCGACCTCGGTGTGTACGGCGTACGCGAAGTCGACGGGCGTTGCACCGGCCGGCAGGCCGATCACCTTGCCCTGGGGGGTGAAGACGTAGACCTCCTTCGCCCCAATTTCGAAGCGAAGAGAATCGAGGAACTCGTTCGGGTCGGCGGTCTCGGCCTGCCAATCGGTGATGTGAGCCAACCACGCCATGTCGCCGTCGCCGGAGTCGCTCGACGACCCCTTGCCGTTGACCCGCTCCTTGTACTTCCAGTGCGCCGCGACGCCGAACTCGGCTCGCTGGTGCATCTCGTCGGTTCGGATCTGGATCTCCACTGCGCGGCCCTGCGGACCGATCACCGTCGTGTGCAGAGACTGGTACAGGTTGAACTTCGGCGTCGCGATGTAGTCCTTGAACCGTCCCGGAATCGGATTCCAGCGGGCGTGGATCGACCCGAGCACGGCGTAGCAGTCACGCACCGAGCTGACGAGCACGCGAATCCCCACGAGGTCGTAGATCTCGTCGAACTCGCGACCGCGAACGATCATCTTCTGGTAGATCGAGTAGTACTGCTTCGGTCGCCCGACGACCTTGCCCTTGATCTTCGCCGACTTCAAGTCGTTGTTCACGGCGTCGATCACCTGTTGGACGAACTCCTCGCGCTGCGGCGTCCGCTGCTTGACCAGGTTCTCGATCTCGACATAGAGCTTGGGATACAGCACCGCAAACGAGAGGTCCTCGAGCTCCCACTTGATCGCCTGGATGCCGAGCCGATGGGCGAGCGGCGCGTAAATCTCGAGGGTCTCCTGCGCCTTCCGGGTCGCGGACTCCGTCGGGACGAAGCCCCAGGTTCGCGCGTTGTGCAGCCGGTCGGCGAGTTTGATGACGAGCACCCGGATGTCTTTCGACATCGCCACAACCATCTTGCGAACCGTCTCCGCCTGGGCGCTGTCTCCGTACTTGAGTTTGTCGAGCTTGGTCACGCCGTCGACGAGCATCGCGATCTCGTCGCCGAAGTCCCGGCGCACGAGATCGAGGGAATACTCGGTGTCTTCGACCGTGTCGTGAAGAAGCGCAGCCGCGAGAGTCTTCGGCCCGATGCCGAGGTCGGCCAGAATCTGTGCCACCGCGACGGGGTGGGTGATATACGGTTCGCCGCTGCGCCGCATCTGTCCGCGGTGCGCCTCCTCCGCGGCGGCGTAGGCGCGTTCGATTATGCCGACGTCGGACTTCGGATGATGCATCCGCGCCGTCTTGATCAGACGATCAACGGCACCCACCGGCTGCGCCTTGGAGAAGATTCGCGGCAGCAGCGTGCGAAGCGACGCGCTTCCGGCCGGTGGGACACCGGTCGAGGACGTGGCGGGATTGGATGTCGTCGTATCTGCCATCGCCGTTCCTCCTGCCGTCAAAACTATCACCGGCGGAGCGCCGGCGACCTCCCGTTCGCTGAGGGCGCGAGCGGGCCGAATCTCACTCGATGCGCGGGGCCACGGGGGCCTCGGCGACAAGCTCGCCACCGGCCTCGGACCAGGCGAGCATCCCGCCGGAGACGTTCACGGCGTTGAAGCCCGCTCCGATGAGGGCACCCGCCGCGCGAAGCGACCTGGCACCGGATCGGCACACGACGAGCACCTGCTCACCGGTTGGGATCTCCTCGAGGCGGCCACCGAGCTCCGAAAGCGGAATCAGGTGGGCGAGCGGCGAGTGGCCGAGGTCCCATTCGCTCTGCTCACGAACATCGAGCAGCCAGGTGCCGCTCGCCGAACGCGCCATCGCCTCGACGGTGTCGACGGAAACAATCTCGCTCACTGCGGCCTCTCCCTGGCGTGGAACGCTACTTGGCGATGCTGGCTTCGCGCACGGTGAGGGTGCGCTTGTCTCGCTTCTTGATCTCCGGCTCGCCACCGCGCAGCTGCGCGTAGACCGGAGCGGCGATGAAGATCGTCGAGTAGGTTCCGACGATGATTCCGATGAACAGGGCGAGCGATATGTCGCGCAGCGTTCCCGCGCCGAGGATGAAGGCGCCGATGAACAGGATCGACCCGACCGGCAGGATGGCTACAACCGAGGTGTTGATCGAACGGACCAGGGTCTGGTTGACCGCGAGGTTGACCGACTCTCCAAATGTGCGCCGCGACTCGGCTCCGTCTTCGCTCGTGTTCTCCCTGATCTTGTCGAACACGACGACCGTGTCGTAGAGCGAGTACCCGAGGATGGTCAGGAAGCCGATCACCGCCGCCGGAGTGACCTCGATGTGGAACACGCCGTACACCCCGGCCGTGATCACGAGGTCGTGCAGCAGAGCGGTCATGGCTGCGGCGGACATCTTCCAGGTGCGGAAGTACAGCGCCATCACTATCGCGGCAAGGATGACGAAGACGATGAGTGCGGTAATCGCCTGCCGTGAGATGTCTTGGCCCCAGGTCGGACCGATGAATGAGGTGGTGACCGCGGAGCTCTTGATATTGAAGGCCGTGCCAAGCGCCTGCTGGATGTCGGAGCTCTGTGTGCTCGTGAGCTGGTCGGTCTGCACGAGCACCGACCTGTCGTTACCGACGAGCGAGACGATCGGGTTCGATCCCGGCTCGACCTTGAGCACGGTGCTTTGGGCCAGGGCCTGAGCCTTGGCCGAATCGAGGCCGGCGGTGTTTGAGATTTGGAACTGCGATCCGCCGACGAATTCGATGCCGAAGGCGAATCCGCCGCGGATGATTGGAACGACGATCACGATCAGGACGAGAACCGCGGAGATCGCGTACCAGATCTTGCGCTTGCCGATGATGTTGTACGAACGCTTGCCCGTGTAGAGGTCGTTGCCGAACTGGGAGAAGCTGGCCATCAGGAGTCCTTCCCATCGGTCTTGCTACTGGTCTTCGTGGCCGCCGAACCGCTCGGCGCGCTGCTGGTCGGCTTGGTGCCCGGCGCGCGCTTTCCGGTCACCGGCCGGGATGCCTCGAGCTCGGCCGCCTTGCGCTCGGCGATGGTCTGGCGCTTCTGCACCTCCCGACCCCCGGCGAGCTTCCTGCTCGCAAGCGCGGCGGCCGGCTCGCGGAAGGTCGCACGTCCTCGGTAGACCGCCCCGAGCGCGCGCGGGTCGAGACCGCTGAACCGGTGACCCTCGCTGAAGAACGGGCGACGGGCGAGGAGTTGCAGCATCGGGTGGGTGAACAGCATGACGACGACGAGGTCGATGAGTGTCGTGATCCCGAGGGTCAGGGCGAAGCCCTTGACGTTGCCGACGGCGAGGATGTAGAGGGTCGCTGCGGCGAGGAAGTTGACCGTGTCCGAGGCCACAATGGTGCGGACCGCCCGCTTCCATCCGGCCTCGACCGCCGACTCGAGCGCTCTTCCGTCTCGCAGCTCGTCGCGTATTCGTTCGAAGTAGACGATGAAGGAGTCCGCGGTGATACCGATGGCGACGATCAGTCCGGCGACACCGGCGAGCGAAAGACGGTACCCCTCACGCCAGGACAGGAAGAGTACGACGAGGTAGGTGAGCGTCGCGGCGACAACGAGGGACGCGATGGTGATGAACCCGAGCGTTCGGTACTGCAGAAGCGAGTACAGAACGACGAGGATCAGACCGATGAGCCCCGCGAGCAAGCCGCTCTGCAGCTGGCTGGTTCCGAGGGTTGGCGAGATGCTGGAATTGCTCTGAACGGTGAAGCCGATCGGCAGCGCCCCGAACTTGAGTTGATCGGCGAGCGTCTTGGACGAGGTTTGGGTGAACGACCCGGTGATCTGGGGCTTGCCGTTGGTGATGGCGGCTTGCGTCGTCGGGGCGGAGATCACCCGACCGTCGAGCACGATGGCGAACTGGTTCTTGGCGCCCGTCTCCCCCACGAGTCGCTGAGTGACGTTCGCGAACTCGCTGGTCCCCTTCGCGTTGAAGACGATGTTGACCGCCCACTGGCCGGTGCTCACACCCTGCTGGTTGGTGACCAGGCCGTTCGTCGCGTCGCTGATGGTCGTTCCGGCCACCTCGACCGGTCCGAGGATGTACTTGTTGATTCCCTGCTGCTTCGTTCCGAGGTTGTCGCAGGTGATGAGCGGCTTCGCCGGGTCGGCAACGTTCGCGCCGACGCTGTTGACCTTGTCGCAGCTGAAGTCGGCGTATTCCTGCGCGAGTGCCGGGGTGATCCAGGCGCTGTCGCTGCCGTTGGACGGCTTGACGCTCGGGGTCGAGGCCAGGGGAACCGACGGGGACGGGCTCGGCGATGCGCTCGCTCCCCCGACGGCGCTCGTTGACACGGCATCCGTCTGCAGAACGGCGCGGAACTCGAGCTTGGCCGACGATTCGATGCGATTGATCGTCGCCTGGTCCGGCGTGCCGGGAAGGGAAACGACGACGTTCGATGCGCCCTGCGTATTGATTTGTGCCTCGGACACGCCGCTAGCGTCTATTCGCTGGCGGATGATCGAGACGGCCTGGTTGAGCTGTTCGCTCGTCGGCTGGGCCTGACCGTTGGCTACCACCGGGGTGAGGATGATCTGGGTGCCGCCCTGGAGGTCGAGTGCGAGCTTCGGCGCCCACGTGCCTGCAGCAAAGAGCGCTCCGTAGCCGTTGAGGGCCGTGAGCGCTGCAACGATAACCAGAAGCCAGGTCAGCGATCTCAGCGCCTTCTTGACCGGGGTCGTTTTTGCCACGGTGAACTCAGCTTTCTACGTGTGTGCCATGACCGCTCTGCCACGGGCACACTTCAGGCTCGCGCGCAATTGCGCGCGAGCACACAACAGGTTAGTGGTTAGTCTTCGCTCTTCTCGGGAGCGGACTTCGGAACCGGCTTCGCCGCCGGCTCGACCCGCTCACCGAACTCGGGGTCACCCATCACGATGGCGTTGTCCGTGTTGAGCTGCGCTGTTGGCTCGTCCGCGACGGCCTCGTCGCTGGCGGGAGTCTCGTCCTCGACCGCCTTGAGGATGGTCTGGCGGTGGATCTTCAGGACGGTTCCGGGCGTGGTCTCGATCAGGGCAACGTTGGTGTCCTCGTCGATGGAGATGACGGTTCCGTACAGCCCGTAATTGGTCATGATCTCGACGCCGGGGCCGATCGCCGACTGGCGAGCCGCGGTCTCTTTCGCACGCTTGCGCGACGTTCGGAACTGGAAGAAGACGAAGACCGCCAGCGCGACGGCGATAAGAATGAGGGAGTAATCCATGGGTTTAGAGCCTTCCGGGCGCTTGTGGGAACACGGGGAGTCTAACCCTGTGCGCTGTGTGACCAGCTTGAATTATAGGTCATCGCCGAAGAGCGCAGAATCGGCCCGGGTGATACCGAAATGCTTCCACGCCTCCCTCGTCGCCACTCGCCCGCGCGGCGTGCGGGTGATGAGACCGATGCGCACGAGGAACGGCTCGACCACCGACTCGATGGTCTCCGCCTCCTCGCCGACAGACACGGCGAGCGTGTTGAGCCCAACCGGTCCGCCGTCGAAGCGGGTGAGGAGGATCTGCATGACGGCTCGGTCGAGTCGGTCGAGTCCGAGGGCATCCACGTCGTACAGCTCGAGGGCGGCGTTTACCGCTTCGAGGCCGGTCGAGCCGTGCACGAGGGAGTAGTCCCGCACCCGGCGAAGCAGCCGGTTGGCGATTCTCGGTGTTCCGCGGCATCGGCCGGCGATTTCGGCAAGCGCCTCGCGGTCGACGTCAAGGTCCAGTAGCGCGGCGGCCCTGGTGAGCACCTGTTCGAGTTCCCCGTCCGAGTAGAACTCGAGGTGTGCGGTGAACCCGAAGCGGTCCCGCAGCGGATTGGGCAGAAGGCCGGAGCGGGTTGTGGCGCCGACGAGGGTGAATGGAGCGAGATCGAGCGGAATGGAGGTCGCTCCGGCGCCCTTGCCGACCATGATGTCGATGCGGAAGTCCTCCATCGCGAGGTACAACATCTCCTCAGCGGACCTCGCCATGCGGTGGATCTCGTCGATGAACAGGATCTCCCCCGCAACGAGTGACGAGAGCACGGCGGCGAGGTCGCCGGCGTGTTGAATCGCCGGCCCGCTCGACATGCGAAGCGGACGACCACTCTCTTCGGCGACGATCATCGCGAGGGTCGTCTTGCCAAGACCGGGCGGCCCGGCGAGCAAAATATGGTCGGGAGTTCGGTTCTGCAGCTTCGCCGCCTGCAACAGCAACTGGAGCTGCGCGCGCACCTTAGCCTGACCGACGAACTCGGCGAGCGTCTTCGGGCGAAGTGCCCCCTCGAACGCGAGTTCGGCGTCAGATTCGGGGGTCGGACGCACGATCGCGACGGACAGGTCTTCGCTCATCGCCGGCCCGTCGATCATCGGGCGCCAACCTGTTGCGGGCCGAGATTGGCGAGCGCGAGGCGCAAGAGCGACCCGACGGTCGCCGACTCGTCGACGGATGCCCCGCCGAGCGCATCCTCAATCGCCTGCGCGGCCACCCGCTCCGACCAGCCGAGACCGACGAGGGCGACGAGCACGTTCTCGCTCACCGCGGCTTTGGTGATCGGAACCCGAGCGGCGCTTGCGGGTGCGACCTGCATCTTGCCGGCGAGCGAGACGACGATGAGTTTTGCCGTCTTCGGGCCGATCCCGGAGACCTTTCGGAACGCGGCGTCGTCCTCGCCGGCGACCGCTGCGGCGATCTGCCCCGGCGTCATCGCGGCGAGCACTCCCATTGCCGACTTCGGTCCCACACCGGTGACCCCGCGCAGAAGGTCGAAGACCGCGAGTTCATCCGAATCGACGAAGCCGAACAGGGAAAGGTCGTCCTCGCGAACGATGAGCGCCGTTCGCACCGTCGCCTCCGAACCGACCCGGAGGGTGAGGGCGTGCTGGGGGGTGACCGTGACCGAGAGGCCGACTCCCCCGACCTCGATGACGGCACTCGTGCCGGCAACGCCGAGCACCGTGCCCCGAACCGATGAAATCATGGTGCCAGCCTACGTTTGGCCGCCGACCGTCCCGCGGAGCGTTCGGCGGCGAGCCACACTTCCTGTGCCTTGGTGAGAGTGCCGCCGGGAGCCGCGACCGCGGCCCCGCGCTTCCACCCGTGACAGATTGCGATGGCGAGGGCGTCGGAAGCGTCGGCCGGTGTCGGCAGCTCGGCGAGCCCAAGCACCCGGGCGACCATCGTGGCCACCTGCTTCTTGTCCGCGGCCCCGTATCCGGTGATCGCGGCCTTCACCTCTGATGGTGTGTGCAGTCCGACGACCAGTCCGCGTTTCGCGGCGAGGTGAAGAGCCACACCGCTCACTTGCGCGACCCCCATCACGGTGTTGAGGTTCTGTTGCGCGAACACCCGCTCGATTGCGACGGCGTCCGGTTGGTGCAGTTCGAGCAGCCGCTCGATCTCGGTGCCGAGGTTAAGGAGCCGCTGCTCGAGTGGCATGTCGTGCGGCGTTCGGATCACCGTCACGTCGACGAGAGTTGCCTTGCGGGTGGCCGAGACATCCACGATTCCCACGCCGCATCTGGTCAGGCCGGGGTCGATTCCGAGAACCCGGGTTCCGGCCAAGGAGTGGCTACTCCTCTTCGTCGAGGGCCGCCTGCACGTCGGCGGGAACCTCGAAGTTGCCGTACACGTTCTGCACGTCGTCGTTGTCGTCGAGGGCGTCGATGAGGCGGTAGATCTTTCGGGCCGTCTCGACGTCGACCTCGATGGTCACACCCGGAACGAACTCCACATCGGCCGAGTCGTATTCGATCCCGGCGTCCTGCAACGCGGTTCGGGTCGCGACCATGTCATGCGGCTCGGAGAGAATCTCGAAGCCAGCGCCTCGGTCGTTGACCTCTTCCGCGCCGGCATCGAGCACCGCGGTGAGGATGTCGTCTTCGGTCACACCGTCGGTCTTGGTGACCGAGACGACGCCCTTGCGGCTGAAGTTGTAGGCGACGCTGCCCGGGTCACCCATGGTTCCGCCATTGCGGGTCATGATGGTCCGAACGTCGGCCGCGGCGCGGTTCTTGTTGTCGGTGAGGCACTCGATCAGCAGTGCGACGCCGCCGGCCGCGTAGCCCTCGTACATGATTGTCTGGTAGTCGACGGCTTCACCGAGTTGACCAGAGCCGCGCTTCACCGCACGGTCGATGTTCTCGTTCGGTACGGAGGTCTTCTTCGCCTTCTGGATGGCGTCGACGAGCGTCGGGTTACCCGAAAGGTCAGCACCGCCCAACTTGGCGGCGACTTCGATGTTCTTGATGAGTTTGGCGAACGACTTGGCACGGCGCGAGTCTTTGACTGCTTTTTGGTGCTTGGTGGTTGCCCATTTGGAGTGGCCTGACATGCTGAACATTCTAGCCAGCGGTGGGGCCGACGCCGATGACCTTGGTCGGGTATTCGCGTCGTCCCGCGGGTGGGTCCGCAGGCTGGGCCTCAGCTCGCGGCGCGCACCTTGCCGAGAAAGTACTCGTGGAACCGGGTGTCGCCGGTCATCTCCGGGTGGAACGACGTGCCGAGGAGATTTCCCTGCTCGACGGCGACGACGCGACCGTCGGTGAGGGTCGCGAGGGCCGTGACGCCATCGCGCACCTCCTCGACGACGGGAGCGCGAATGAACACGGCGTGCATCGGAGCCTCGCCGAGGACGGGGATGTCGAGGTCGGTCTCGAACGAGTCGAGTTGAGACCCGAACGCGTTGCGCCGCACCGCGATTCTGAGTCCGCCGAGACTCTGCTGCCCGTTGATCGCGTCGAGCACCCGATCGGCGAGCATGATGAGCCCCGCGCAGGTTCCGTATACCGGGAGACCCGCGCCGATGGCGTCCTTGAGCGGCTGGGCGAGCCCGAAGGCGCGGGACAGCTTGTCCATGACGCTCGACTCGCCGCCCGGGATGACGAGGCCGGCAACCTGGTCAAGCTCCTCCGGTCGGCGAACCGGTCGGGCATCCGCTCCGAGCGAGGCGAGAACGGCGATGTGTTCCCGAAAGTCGCCCTGGAGGGCGAGGACACCGACTACCGGACCGCCCTTCGACAAGCTCAGGAGAATCCCTTCGACTGGCTCAGGAGAACCTACCAGCCACGTTCGGCGAGGCGGTGCGGCGCCGCGAGGTCTGACACGTTGATGCCGACCATCGCTTCGCCAAGACCCCGCGACGCGTCCGCGATCGCGGCCGGGTCGTCGAAGAAGGTGGTCGCCCGAACGATCGCGGCGGCCCGCTGCGCCGGGTTGCCGGACTTGAAGATTCCGGATCCGACGAAGACCCCGTCGGCACCGAGCTGCATCATGAGCGCGGCGTCTGCCGGTGTCGCGACCCCGCCGGCGGTGAACAGCACGACCGGGAGCTTGCCGGTGCGGGCGATTTCGAGCACGAGTTCGTACGGCGCCTGCAGGTCCTTAGCCGCGACGTACAGTTCGTCGTGGCTCTTTGCGCTGAGCGCGGCAATCTCCGACTTGATGGTGCGAATGTGCTTGGTCGCCTCCGAGACGTCGCCGGTTCCGGCTTCGCCCTTCGAGCGGATCATCGCGGCGCCCTCGTTGATGCGGCGAAGTGCCTCACCGAGGTTGGTTGCGCCGCACACGAACGGCACGGTGAACGGCCACTTGTCGATGTGGTTTACGTAGTCGGCCGGCGAAAGCACCTCGGACTCGTCGATGTAGTCCACCTTGAGCGACTGCAGGATCTGCGCCTCGACGAAGTGGCCGATGCGGGCCTTGGCCATGACCGGGATCGATACTTCCGCGATGATGCTCTCGATGAGGTCGGGGTCGCTCATGCGGGCAACGCCACCCTGGGACCGGATGTCTGCCGGCACGCGCTCGAGCGCCATGACCGCGACGGCTCCGGCATCCTCGGCGATACGTGCCTGCTCGGCGGTGACGACGTCCATGATGACGCCGCCCTTCAGCATTTCGGCTAGCCCGCGCTTAACGCGGTTCGACCCAATGCCCTGGGTGCCATTGCTGTCGGTGATTGTGCTGTCGGTCACTTGTCGCCTCTCTGACGGCCCGCATATGCCGCGGAGCCAACCCAATTCTAATCCGAGTGATCGCTCGGCCAGGCCGCCGCAATCTCCGCCCGCACTTCGCCAAGCAATCTCGGTATTGCCTTGGTGCCCGCGATGATCGGGAAGAAGTTGGAATCGAGAGCCCAGCGGGGAACGATGTGCTGGTGCAGGTGTTCGGCGATGCCCGCTCCGGCGATCCGGCCCTGATTCATGCCGATGTTGAAGCCGTCACAGTTCGACACTGTGCGCAGCACGGTCATCGCCGTCTGGGTGAGGCTGCCGATCTCGGCGACCTCTTCCGGCGTCGCCTCATCGTAGGTCGCGACGTGCCGGTAAGGGCAGACCAAAAGGTGACCCGAGTTGTAGGGGAACAGATTGAGCAGCACGTAGCAGTGTTCGCCGCGCGCCACGATCAGCGCCTTCCCGTCGCTCATCGACGGCGCGATGCAGAACGGGCAGGCGTGCTCCTGCGGCTGCTGCCCCTCCTCGATGTACACCATCCGGTGCGGCGTCCACAGTCGCTGGAACGCGTCAGGGACGGCAGCGAACTCCGTCGAGGATTCCACATCAACACCGTCGAACTCGGAGGCGCCGTAAGAGCCTCTGCTCGTCGAGAGCCCGCCGTTCTCTGCCACGACTAGACCTGCGCCCGCGTCGCGATGGCCGAGGTGATCCTCTCGATCGCCTCGGCGACCGGCACGCCGTTCTCCTGGGTTCCGTCGCGGAACCGGAAGCTCACGGCTCCGGCCGCGCGATCCTCCTCGCCCGCGATGAGCTGGTACGGCACTTTGAGCTTGGTGTGGGTGCGAATCTTTTTCGGCATCCGGTCGTTGGAGTGGTCGACCTCGGCGCGCACGCCGGCGGCCTTGAGCTGGCCGATCACGTCGTCGAGGTAGGCGCCGTATTCCTCCGCGACCGGGATGCCGACGACCTGCACCGGGGAGAGCCAGACCGGGAACGCTCCCGCGTAGTGCTCGGTGAGCACCCCGAAGAAACGCTCGATCGAGCCGAAGAGGGCACGGTGGATCATCACGGGGCGCTGGCGAGTCCCGTCGGGCGCGGTGTACTCGAGTTCGAATCTCTCCGGCAGGTTGAAGTCGAGCTGCACCGTCGACATCTGCCAGGTGCGGCCGATCGCGTCCCTGGCCTGCACCGAGATCTTCGGGCCGTAGAACGCCGCGCCTCCCGGGTCGGGAACCAGCTCGAGCCCGGACTCGGCGGCGACCTCGGCGAGTGTTGCCGTTGCCTCTTCCCACACGTCGTCGCTCCCGACGTACTTGTCGGGGTCTTTGGTGGAAAGTTCGAGGTAGAAGTCGGTGAGACCATAGTCGCGCAGCAGATCGAGAATGAAGTTGAGCGTGCCGGTCAGCTCATCCTTCATCTTCTCTTTGCTGGTGAAGATGTGCGCGTCGTCCATTGTGAGGCCGCGAACCCGGGTGAGGCCGTGAATGACACCGGACTTCTCGTTGCGGTAGACGGTGCCGAACTCGAACAATCGCAGCGGCAAGTCGCGGTACGAACGCCCGCTGGACCGGTAGACGAGGATGTGGAACGGGCAGTTCATCGGCTTCAGATAGTAGTCGGCCCCCTGCCGGGTGATTTCGCCCTCCTCGTTGCGTGCCTCGTCGAGGTGCATCGGCGGGAACATCCCGTCGCGGTACCAGCCGAGGTGGCCGGACTCCTCGAACAGGCTCGCCTTGGTGATGTGCGGGGTATAGACGAAGTCGTAGCCCGCCTTTTCGTGCGCGATGCGTGAGTAGTTCTCCATCTCGCGACGGATGATTCCGCCCTTCGGGTGGAAGACCGCGAGTCCCGAGCCGATCTCGTCGGGGAAGCTGAACAGGTCGAGTTCGGCGCCAAGCTTGCGGTGGTCACGCTTGGCCGCCTCCTCTTGCCTCGCCTGGTAGGCGCGGAGGTCGTCCTTCGTCGCCCACGCGGTTCCGTAAACGCGCTGCAGCTGCTTGTTCTTCTCCGAACCGCGCCAGTAGGCCGCGGCACTGCGGGTTAGCGCGTAGCCGTTGCCGATGAGGCGAGTGTTGGGAAGGTGCGGACCGCGGCAGAGGTCCTTCCACACCGTCTCGCCGGTGCGCGGATCGACATTGTCGTAGATGGTCAGTTCGGCGCCGCCGACCTCGATCGACTCGTCGTTCGCGCCGAGTTCGACCGCGGAGTCGAGGGTGTCCGACCCGGTCGATCCGCCCTTGAGCCCGATGAGCTCGAGCTTGTACGGCTCGGCCGCCAGTTCGGCTCGCGCCTCATCCTCGGTCACGACCCGGCGAACGAAGCGCTGACCTGCCTTGATGATCCGCTCCATGGCCTTGTCGATGGCCTTGAGGTCCTCCGGAGTCAGCGGGGTCTCGACGTCGAAGTCGTAGTAGAAACCGTCCGTGACCGGCGGCCCGATGCCGAGCTTCGCCTCCGGATTGATCGACTGAAGGGCCTGCGCGGTCACGTGCGCCGCCGAGTGGCGCAGGATGTTGAGGCCGTCCTGCGAGGAGATGAGCACCGGTTCCGCGGTCTCCCCCGGCTGCACGGATGCCGCGAGGTCACGTAGTTCGCCGGCGACCCGCATCGCGACGATGCTGCGGTCGCTGAACAGGTCGAACCCGGTCGTAGTCTCCGCCACCGTAATCGACTCGAGAACGGACTCGTTGCCGGCGGGCGAATCTGACACGACGGAGGTGCTCCTTAATGCTGAGGGACGATGTTCCAACTTTAGCGTCGCTCCACCGGGTGCCCTACGTTGTGGGGCGGGCGCGGGATCTCCGGTCGTCTTACTGCCGTCGTCGCTCTGCGCGACGTTGCTGCTCTGCGGATGCGTCTGCGGGATCGGAGAAGTAGGGGTCCGGGTTCGGTTCTGAGGAATCGACAGGGTCGTAACCCGCAAGCCTGATCAAGCGAACGTGATCGGGGACCTCATCCGTGGCCGTTGTCCCGATGTCAGCCACCTCGGCGTAAACGCCGAACGTACGGTCACCGCGTTCGGCATCAACCCACTCGAGGACCTCGCGAACATCGCGAGCGCCGGTGACTCGCCAAGCCGTCAGCATCATCCCCATTTGAACCGGCGAGTTGGCCAACTTGGGAGGTCGAGGAGTCTGCTGCCAGAGGAATACGCGGTAGGCCGGGAACTTGTCCACGCGACCAACATCAATGTCGCCGCTCTCGTCGAAATCCATGAGCCAAAGCTAGCCCTCGACCCGTGAGGCGCGGTCGCTGTGGCAGTCGACCGGGTCGAGCCCGTGCCTCAGAAAGCTTTATGAGACGAAGACTTGCGCTCAGCGCCTCGTCTCATACCTGGTTAGAACCACGCCGCCGGGAAACGTCCGCGTCTCCACCAGGTCCAGGTTCACCCAACTCTCCAGCGCGGTGAAGAACGGCGTGCCGCCGCCCACCAGGACCGGATGGGTGGCCAGCGCGTACTCGTCGATCAGCCCGGCCCGCATGGCCGCCGCGGCGAGCGTTGCGCCGCCGACGCTCATCGGGCCGCCGTCCTCGGCTTTGAGCCGAGTAATCTCCGCGACCGCGTCGCCGGTGACTAGGCGGGTATTCCAGTCGACCTTGTCGATCGTCGAGGAGAACACCACCTTAGGTGTGTCCCGCCAGTTCCGCGCGAACTCGATCTCCGCCGGGGTGGCGTTGGGCTGCTGGTCGCCAGTCGGCCAGTAGGAACTCATTGTCTCCCAGAGCTTGCGCCCATACAGCGACAGCTCGCTCGCCCGCTCCTGGTCGAGCCACCACTGGAACAGTTCATCGCTCGGCCCGCTCCAGCCAATGTCGTCGCCGGCTGCGGCGATGTAGCCGTCCAGAGTCAGGTTCATGCCGTAGATCAGTTTCCGCATGGTGCCAGCCTTCCATCGGTCTCCAGCGTCTAGATCGAGCGCGGCGCGGGAAACTCATCGGCGCCCTATCTGACTCGCAGGTTAGTCCTCATCCTTCGAGACAGGCGGGGTCTCAGCTGCGGCGGCGTCTGGCCCGTGCACCGAAAGCATCGAGCGCATCGAGGATCTCAGTCGCCTGCCAGATGCGGTTTCGCTGGCCGGCGCTGATCTTTGTGAGCACCTCGGCGTCGACGAGCCGGTCGATTGCGCCCTGTGCCGCCACCTCGCTAATGCCAAGCTCGGCCGCTACGGTCTTCGTGTTCACGACCGGCTGGTGGAGTAGGTACTCCTTCACCTGGTGCACCGAGGAGTCGCTTCGGGCGATGACCTGGCTGTCCCAGCGCTTCGCGGCGGCCTGTATCTCATCCACGAGTGCGCGACCGTTCTGCACTGCCGCGAAGGACGCCTCGGCCACGGCAGTCACGATGGCGTCCGCTCTCCCTGCCCTGTACGCGGTCAGTGCGCCGAAGTACGCATCGGTGTCGTGCAAGAGCCCCGCCGAGACGGGCACTGTGACGTTTCGGGTCAGGCGGCCGTGGCGGAGCATGCCTTGCAGGAGCGCGCGTCCAGTCCGGCCATTGCCGTCGGGGAAGGGGTGGATGGTCTCGAACTGCGCGTGCGCGATCGCCGCCAGAATAAGCACGGGCACGTCAGTGCGCCGGGCGAAGGAGACCACGTCAGCCATGAGGTCGGGAACCCGGTTCTGGTGGGGCGGCACGAATGTCGCAGCATGCGGGGAGATGCTCCCGCCGCCGATCCATACCTGCTTATCGCGCCAGCCGCCGACAAACTCGGGCGCTGAGTCGCGGAGCAGCGCATCGTGCATGGCGAGGATCGAGTCTTCATCGAGGCGATCGGACAGCGCGATGGCCGCGGTCATGGCGCGAACGTTCGCGACGACCAGGCGCGCGTTCCCGGATTTCGACTCGCCAATCTCCGCGAGGGCCACCTGTTTGGCGCTTGAGGTGAGGTTCTCCACCTCCGAGCTGGAGGCAGACTCGCTGCGCAGCAGAATCGAGGCGAACGGAGCAGCGATCATTCCGGCCTCGGCGTCGAACCGGGCGAGTTCCTGGCTGGCATCGTCAGCCAGGGCGATCGTCTCCGCAGCGAGTTCCACCGAGACATCGGCAATGAACGCGGGGACGGCGGCTTGATAGTCGCCGCGAGCCTGAGTCAGAGCCCGGCGAGAGGCGACTTCGTCGCCGGTGCGCGACCAGGAGTGCGCCTCATAGCTGGTCGCAGGCCAGGTGCCGTTGGACTGTCGCTCATCCGTCGTCATCACCCAACCATACCAAAGGATACATGGTTAGCCTTTGGCATGGCCATTAGCAGCACGCTGTCGAGGATGTTCGAGGTGTCGCTTTGCAACTCTTCGGTTTTTTGCCATGCAGCGTCCACGGCTCGGATGTCAGCGAGCTCATCGGCGTCAGCGCGCAGCCGCTCGAGCTGCTCAACGTCATCGATCGCAGCGACTGCCCGGTTGCGGCGCGTCAGGAACACTGGTGCCTCATGCGCTTGGTCGACCAGCGCAGAAAGCGATCCGCGGGCCTCGGTTATCGTCACTTCGCGCACACGACCATTTTGTGCGATTTCTATGCGCGTTTGCGCGATCAACGCGAATCCGCACAGCCCCGTGCTGTCCAGTGCTATTCCGTTTGGGATCCTTTGCGCTTTAGGCGGCGGAGAGAACGCGGAATACAACCCCGGCAAAGTTCAGGCGGCCCGCGGGGCGAGTACGAATATGCTGCCCGCGATCAGTTGAACTGCAACCAACGCCACTGTCAGCGCCAGGCGGGGCCACCGAGTTCGGCTCCAGTTCGCGACCAGAATCGGAATCGATCCGATAAGCGCGGTGACTATGTAGTTATAGACCGACGATGAGTCGAACGCGGCGATCTCAGACTTGCTGAGCCGGTAGTAACCTCCGTAGTTCCACAGCAGGGCTTCGAACCACCACCACGCTGCGCAGACCAGGATGCCGATGGGGAGCGCCCACAGGAGATGTCTGGGGTTCGGAGGGGACCGGTAAAGCGTTTGCAGCCTCATCTAGCGCGCTCCGACCAAACCGGAGCCTGATCCGGTGAAGCAACCCGCGGTGACCTTCCATTGACATCGACTGTCCCGTCGATTGTCGGCTTGCCGGCGGCGTCGACGCTGAGCCGCGACGAGCTCACAGTCGTGTTGTTCGAAAGCGACACGTTGCCTGATGTGCTGCATCCGCGCGCACCGCTCGTCACGAGACTGACTCGGTGCACTGCCCCGTCCCCGGAAACGAAGCTCGTGCCGTTGATGGTCGAGAACCCGTTCGCGTAGATCGTCAGATCACCGCTCAGCTTGACTGTCATTGTCTGCAAACTGATCGTGGCGTATCCTGAACCGGTCGCGTCGACCAGCGTGTTCCCGGAGATCGAAACGGTTGAGCCATTGACGCTTGATCCCAATGATGCCATCATGCAACCGGGCTGGGGTGAGCCCTTGCGACCAGCTCGGAGCGTTGTTCGCGCGAGCGGTCTGATTCATCAACTGTGTCCAGATGAGCGTCCGGCTGGCGGGTTGACCTGTCGATAGTACGTGCAATCGCTCGTGTCGAAATTCCTCATCATCGTAACGTCCCCCAAACGGGCCGGCGCTATAAGCAGCTGCTCCCAGCCAGCATTCGGATCTTCGACAACGTGCTCGCGAAAGAACGACGTTTTCGTCCACTTCTCGAGTTGATCGAGAGCGGCCGATTGGCCGGCCTCATCAGACGCCGCGTAGGCCTTCAAGAAGTTATCCGACCACGAACATCGCCAATAGAAGTAGGCGATATTCTCGCCATAACTGCTCTCGGTAATCACTTTCGGGTTCCAGGTGGAGGGAGCCTCCGTCGGAAACGATTGGCCCGGCGGCAGAGGAAGCGATTTGGGGAAGTGCTTCACTGTCGTGACGTACACGCGACCCACCTTGCCGAGGTCGCTAATTGACTTCGACGACGAGTTGCGCGACGAGGTCTGGCTTTGGCTTGAATCGCCTCCGCCTCCGCCTCCGGCGGCGCAACCCGTACCCACCAGAAGAAAAACACAAGCGGCAACGAGGAGGCTCGCGGCTTTCCCCACTCTGAGTCGTTTGGTGACTATCAAGTGAGCGTGCCCGCCCAGTGCGTATCGATGTCGCAGCCGTCGAAATATCCGGCACGCACATTCAAGGTGTACGTCCCCGGCGGGATAGTGCCCGCGTCGGATGTCGGGTGCAAGTTGTAGCAAATGGTCTTTGGAGCACTCTGCCGCAAGTCGACCCTTGCCGTTACCTGTGTTCCGCTCATTTTGGTCATAATACGCTCCGCGAGCGAAAGCTGTAGATCGGGCTGGGCCTGTCCTCCGCGACACGCTCGCCCCCTGAAGCTTGTATTGGCGGCGCTGTCGCACCAACGGCACCTTGGCTTTCCGAAGCTTCGCAACGTCAGCTTGGCACCGTGGTGGGTGACGTATTCAGTGCACTGCTGCATGTAGAGCTGCGTGGTTGCCTTCTAGCAGTTGTCGCGATGCAGGCGATCGTCTGATCCCCCGGCGAGTCGATGACGAGGGCTTTGCGGTTCGGGGCTCTGACGGGCCAATAGCCGCTCGGCGACCCTCGCGTCCAGGGCGGGAACACGGCGCGCCTCGTGGGTCTTGGAAACAGCCTCGGTAACGACCACGTGGAGCGTGCGTGAGTCGCCGTGTCGAAGTCCTTGTCGTGCACGATGCCCGCATAGCGGAGGACGTTCGGACGGTCGAATGCCGTCTCGATGTCGATCCTGTGGATGAAGTTCGACACCACAGAGATGCGACGAGGGCGGTGGGGACCTTTTGAATCTGATTCTGCTGTCTTGACCATGTGAAATTGGTTCCTTGAAGGGATCACGAACGCCCGACACTCGACATGTCGGGCGTTCTTCGTTTGCTGGAGCGCGAGAGGCCTGGCTATTAGGCGGCGTCGGCGAAGAGATCGCGGAGAGCGCGCTCGCTGACACGGACAGTGCGGCCATTGCGATGGGGGCGGAAAGCCTTCAACTCGCCAGCGTCGATCATGCGTCGGACGGTCTTACGACTCACGTCGAGACGCTCGGCCACATCGGGCAGCGAGTAGGCGCGCAGCACGTCGTCTGCGAGAGGTTCGAACATTGACGGTGTTTGGGCATAAGGGTTCCTTGCTAAGCGATTGCTTTTGCAAGGGACCACCGGTGAGCCATCTCAGGCTCTAGCTCCAATGTGCGCCGGGCTGGACGCTCCCACAAGTTCCCGAAACAACAAAAAACCCCCGATTTCTCGGGGGTTTTTCTTTGTGAGCGATACTGGGATCGAACCAGCGACCTCTTCCGTGTCAGGGAAGCGCGCTACCGCTGCGCCAATCGCTCAAACTTTGTAACTATTTTACCTCGAGGTGGCGACGGGATTTGAACCCGTGTGGACGGCTTTGCAGGCCGCTGCCTCGCCTCTCGGCCACGCCACCATGTGTGGGTCCCCACGGTTTGATGAATCCTGTCGTGAGACTTCACTCGAGCGG
>JAODMT010000017.1 GCA_025464975.1 Microbacteriaceae bacterium
CGGCCGCGGTCGACGGATGCAACCTGTTTCGCACCTACTGGAGCATCGTGCTTCCGCTTCTGAGGCCCGCCACCGCGACGCTGACGATTTTCATCATCCTTCAAGTGTGGAATGACCTGATTCTGCCGCTTATCCTGCTGTCATCCACCGACAAGCAAACGGTCACGCTCGCGGTATACGCGACCATCGGCACGCACACATTCAGCACAGCGCAACTACTGCCGACCCTCGTGCTGGGCGTGATCCCGCTGTTCGTCGTGTTCCTAGTACTGCAGCGCCACGTCGTTGCAGGCATCGCGGTTGGTGCAGGCAAGTAAGTCGCGGCACGACCGTGAAGGCCCCCGTCGCAGCGACGGAGGTCTTCACTGTTGATACGGTGCTGTACTACCGCGGCGTCACCGTCACGTCGCTCCATGAGGCGGCGGAGTTATACGTGCGCACGCCGACCGGACCGGTCGTGAACGTGCATCCGGTATCGGTGTAGCTGACGCTCACTTGGCTTCCGCCGGCGGCGGGCTGACCCACCGTGATCCCCACCCACGACTTCGACAGTCACGTGGTACCAACTGCTCACGAGAGCGAAACGGGCAGGTTCGCGCTGGCCAGCGCGGTCCATCCGTATGCCTCTCGCCCGAGAACCAATTGGGTCGGGGTCACGCCAGCGTAGTAGCCGTCCATCGAGTCGACTCCGACCGCCGGATCGCTCACCCTCACAATGAGCCCCGCGTTCGAATTGCCACCGGTCGAGGTGCCGAGTTGAACATCGCCGTTCGCCGTGTCGTCAGCCCAGGATCCTGAACCCGAAACAGCCTTATCGCCCGCCCACCAGCGGTGTGCGAGTAGGACTCGTTGGCGATGCTTGCCGACCAGGTGCCACCGTATGTCGTCCACCCGGTCGCGGTTCCACTCGCGAGCGGCGCGAGGTAGGTCGCGGTCGACGAGGAGGTCGTCGCGCCAGCGGACGCCGTGATATTGCGCCAGCTCGCCGTGCTGCCCTGATCGCGGACGCCAATCGCGCCGCTCGTAAACGTGCATCCGGACTCCGTGTACGAGAAGCTGGTTGGCAGGGCCGTGCTTCCGACTGGCGTCGCGGAGACGGTGAACGTTGCACCCACTCGCTTGCACTGTGAGATGGAACCAGGAGTCGAGCGGAGCCCCGCCCAAGATGGTCGCACTCTGCAGCCCGGTCCAACCATTGCTCTTACGCCCGAGGTTCAGGTGGCGGGCGGTATCGATTCCGATATAGTACCCGTTCAGCAAATCCGTGCTGGTCGTGGGGTTGGAGACGCCAACGAGAAGACCGGCCTGCGTGCCGGAATTGACCTCGACATGGCCTTGCGCGGTGTAATTTGTCCATCCTGTCGAACCCGCGATCGCTTTGTTGCCGTTACCGCCGCCGCAAGTCTCCGAGTAGACGCCCGAACTCGTGGTCGACCAGCAGCCACCGTAATCGATCCGATGGCCTTACCAAAGCGGCGGCGACGAGGTGCGCGATGCGCGGTAGATCTTCCAACTGCCCACACCCCGATGTGCAGAACGCTCAACCGTCATTGCATCGATGCAATGATGCACGAGAGCACAGCATGGTTATCGCTTTCATAGCACCACTAGCCCGAAGTTCCGACGCTATGAATGCGCGCGCCCGCCGCGGCGATGATGCTCATCATCAGATGCGACGGTCGCTGTCGATTCCATGAACTCAAGCCAAAGTTGGGGTAACGCAGATGCAGTGCAACCTGTGTTCCGGCACGAGGTTGACCCGCTTGACAATGTCCAGGATTTCTGGACCTAGGGCGACGGTTCAATACGGCCCTACGCGGCCGACAGAAGCGCTAGCCTCGCCAACGCGAACGACTTTGATGTCGCTGCCCGGTTCCCTCTCGGGCGCTGGTGGGGCTTCAACGGTGTTGACCACCTCGAGCTACCTGGCGGCCGAGCCAAGCGGCTGCACATGACTCTGATTATCGATGAAGCAAGAAGACCTTCACGGTCTTGTGGATAACGGCAAGCTGTTCGCCGATGCGCGGCCCGATTGACGACGCGAAAGCGCGGAGACAACTAGGTCACTCTTGTGGATAAATCGCACGCTTCTTCGGTCGGCCACCCACACTGACGATGTGGTACCGGTCTGCTGGTATGTGGCGACGGCCGCCCAGGTGGTTCCGCGCAACAAGGGTGCTCGAGCTGCGGGATCCGTGCGAGCCCAGCATCGAGTACCGCCGGCACGAGGCGGGAGTCGAGCGCTGTGAACTCTTCGCCGTCGCCGAGACGAACTCGTACGGGGCTCAGTGCCCGAGCACCTCCAGATTCAGGCGGAGATGCAGGCCGAGTATGAGCATTACTGCAACGACGACGCGCAGGAGCGACCGACTTCAGACTTGTGGTGCATAAAGCGATCACGCGCCTTCGAAAAATTGGGCCTTTTCTTGCGCGCGCGGTGAACACTCACACAGCCACCAACGCCTCGCCGCCGCAGCCGGGAACATGACAAACCATTATTTTCGGGAGCTCAAAAACATGGCCCTGACCGGCATTTATGCAGTGGGCCCTACCGGGCTCGAACCGATGACATCCACGGTGTAAACGTGGCGCTCTACCAACTGAGCTAAAGGCCCGCAACAGACCCGCTCGGCGAGCGGACGTTACGACGAAACAACATCGTACAGGTTTCCAGTCGCGTTCAAACGACCACGGTGCCCGCACGGTCTTACACTCGCGAAATGACAACAACACCAAAACCGACCGCCAAGGCGAGGCGCGGCACTCGCACGGCGTCGCCCGCTCGGGCAGGCAAGGCGACCGCGCCGGCACCAGGCGATTGGCATGCGGTCCATAAATCGAATCTCACTCGCGGTGAGCGCGCGGCGGATATCATGCGAAACGGCATGGGAAGCTGGGGATTTGTCGGCGGCTTCGTCGTGTTCATGGTGGTCTGGGCGTTCGTCAACACCATGACAAAGGGTTGGGATCCGTACCCCTTTATCTTGCTCAACCTGTTCCTCAGCATGCTCGCCGGCATGCAGGGCGCCATCCTGCTCATCGCCGCGAAGAGGCAGGATGCGATCGCCGCGTCTCTCTCCCAACACGATTACAGGACCAACCTCGCGGCCAAGAGGGACATCAGCGAGGTACTGGAAATCAACAATCGGCAACTCGTGATGATCGCCGAACTGCATGAGCTGCTTAGTCGACTGGACCCATCCGCGGTGAAAGGCGTTCGCCAAGGCCCAACCGCCGACACATCCTCGCAAGAAGCGATCGGAACCTCCGGAGGCGGATCGGCCGATGAAGACCGGGCGGGCTAAGCCCCGGTTGTTCTATGCAGGGACCGGCGAAAGCTCCGCGAGAGCCGCGCGGTAGGCGGCCATGGAGCGAGCCTCCCCGGGGGCAGTGACAAAGCTGGCGCGGATGATGCCGTTGGTGTCGATGAGGAAGCTCGCCCGATTGGCGAAGCCCTTCTCGGGCAGGAAGACGCCGTACTCCTTGGCGACCGAACCGTGCGGCCAGAAGTCGGCAAGGAGGTTGAACTTGTAGCCCTCGGCTTCGGCGAAGGCACGCTGGGTGGCTTTGGAATCCACGGAGATGCCGAGCAATTCGATGCTCTTATCGCTGAACAGGGCGAGGTTGTCGCGCAGCTCACACAGCTCGCTCGTGCAGGTGCTCGAAAACGCGAGCGGGAAGAAAACTAGGGCTACCGGCTTCTTGTGCCGGAAGTCACTCAGTCTGATGTGCTCCCCGAACTGGTTGGGAAGCTCAAAGTCGGGAGCGTGGGTGTCATTCTCCAGAGCCATCACATGTCCTTTCAGCCGGGAACGTCATCACCCGGTAAACACGATTCGAAATACTACGCCTGCGCCAAGCCCAGGGCGGTCGTTAGGGCGTTTCGACGGTGATGCTGTAAGTGAACACACGTGCTTCGCCCGCGCCGAGGGAGAACTGTCCGGGTTTGGTGTCGTACTCCCCCTCGAATCCCTGCGGCGCGGTCATCCCGAACCAGGGTTCGATGCAGACAAATTCGCCGGGTGGCCGCGACCAGACGCCGAGCAGCGGGAAGTCGGCGAAACTCACCGTGATGGTTGGCGCACCGGGGGCCGAATAGTGAACGGAACGGCTCTGAAGCTCATCGAAGATGATGGCATCGGCGGCGAAGAGCGAATCCTTGAGCGTGAGAACCTTGCCTGCTACCGGTGTGGGGAGCGGCTCGGCGAGCAGAAGGCCGTCCGCGATGCGGCGGATGGGGGCGGACTCGTCGTGCGGGAAGGTCAAGGTGTGCGCCTCCCGTTGCAGACCGGGCAGCAGCGGCCATGCGAACCCGGGGTGCGCGCCGATGGACGCGGAGAAGCGAGTCGGACCGGTGTTCTGAACGGTGTGACTCACCACGACGGCGTTTCGGTCGAGGGTGAATCGGAGCTCGAGCCGAAACGCGAAGGGGAAGGCCTTGCGCGTCTCCTCGTTGTCTTCGAGAGAGAACCGCGCCTCGTGATCCCCGACCTGACGCGCGGTGAACTCCTGCGTTCTCGCCACGCCGTGTTGCCGAATCGGGTACGCCCGCCCATCGTGCACGAGTTCGTCACCTGGCATTCGCCCGACAACGGGGAACAGAACCGGAGCCTGCCCCTTCCATTCGTCGCCACCCTGCCAGAGGAACTCGCGACCATGTCGGTCGCGCAGACTGCTCAGCTGCGCCCCGAGGTGGTTCACGGAGATGGAAACCATGCCGTTATCCAGTTCCAGAAAGCTCATGGAACCAACGCTAGTGGGGCCCTCGCGCAATCGACCCCGGTGGGGAGAACTAGAATTGTCGAGGCCCTGCACCCGATCGTTGCTCGTAACCCGATTTCCGATCCTGCTTGGCACAGTTTGTCCGCGAACAAGAACGAGGTCAACGTTGACGGTGAACGACCAGGATCCTTACTCGGTGAACCACACTGACAGAGACCCTGAGGAAACTGCCGAATGGCAGCAATCCCTCGATGAATTGGTAGCCGCGCAAGGCCACGAGCGCGCCCGCGAGATCATGTTGAGCCTGCTCAAGAGGTCCAAGGAACTGCACCTCGGTGTGCCCATGGTCCCGACGACGGACTACCTCAACACCATTGCTCCGGAGAACGAGCCGGACTTCCCCGGCGACGAAGAACTCGAACGCCGCTATCGCGCCTGGCTCCGCTGGAACGCCGCGCTCACCGTGCATCGCGCGCAGCGCCCCGGCATCGCCGTCGGAGGCCACATCTCGACGTACGCGGGATCCGCCACTCTGTACGAGGTCGGCAGCAACCACTTCTTCCGCGGTCAGGACCACCCAGGCGGTGGCGACCAGGTCTTCTATCAGGGCCATGCCTCCCCTGGCATGTACGCCCGCGCGTTCCTCGAGGGGCGCCTGAGTGCCGACCAGCTCGACGGTTTCCGCCAGGAGAAGTCGCACGCTGCCGGTGGACTCTCCTCCTACCCGCACCCCCGGCTCATGCCGAACTTCTGGCAGTTCCCCACCGTCTCGATGGGTCTCGGCCCGATCAACGCGATCTACCAGGCCCAGTCGAACAAGTACCTCACCGCCCGCGGGATCAAGGATGCCTCCGACCAGCAGGTCTGGGCCTTCCTCGGCGACGGCGAAATGGACGAGGTCGAGAGCCGCGGCGCGCTCCAGCTTGCCGCCAACGACGGCCTCGACAACCTCAACTTCGTCATCAACTGCAACCTGCAGCGCCTCGACGGGCCGGTACGAGGAAACGGCAAGATCATTCAGGAGCTCGAGAGCTTCTTC
Organism: Microbacteriaceae bacterium; assembly: GCA_025464975.1. Classification (GTDB taxonomy): domain Bacteria; phylum Actinomycetota; class Actinomycetes; order Actinomycetales; family Microbacteriaceae; genus Lacisediminihabitans. The sequence continues at coordinate 5,762 of JAODMT010000017.1, forward strand.
CGCGGTGCCGGATGGAATGTCATCAAGGTGATCTGGGGCCGCGAGTGGGACGACCTTCTTGCTCGCGACAGTGAGGGTGCGTTACGCGACCTCATGAACCGCACTCCGGACGGCGACTACCAGACCTATAAGGCCGAGAGTGGCGCGTACGTGCGTGAAAACTTCTTTGGCCGCGACCCTCGGACGCTCGAAATGGTCAACGGCTACACCGACGACCAGCTCTGGGGCCTCAAGCGCGGCGGCCACGACTACCGCAAGGTATACGCGGCCTTCAAGGCGGCATCCGAGCACAAGGGCCAGCCGACGGTCATCCTCACGAAGACTGTCAAGGGCTACGGCCTCGGGCCATCGTTCGAGGGCCGCAACGCGACCCACCAGATGAAGAAGCTCACTCTCGACAACCTCAAGCAGTTCCGCGACGTGATGAACATCCCGGTCACGGATGCCGTGCTCGAGGAGAACCCGTACCTGCCGCCGTACTACCACCCGGGCGAGAACGACGAGGCGATTCAGTACATGCACGAGCGCCGGCGTGCCCTCGGCGGTTACCTGCCCGAGCGTCGCTCGAAGTACACCCAGGTGAACGTGCCGGATGATGCGTCCTACGCAATCGCCAGGAAGGGCTCCGGCAAGCAGGAGATAGCCAGCACCATGGCGTTCGCCCGCCTGCTCAAAGACCTGCTGCGGTCGAAGGACTTTGGCCACCGAATCGTGCCGATCATCCCGGATGAGGCGCGCACCTTCGGCATGGACGCCTACTTCCCCACCGCGAAGATCTACAACCCGAACGGTCAGCAGTACACCTCCGTCGACCGGGAACAGCTGCTCGCCTACAAGGAGAGCCCCCAGGGTCAGATCGTGCACGTCGGCATCAACGAGGCCGGCGGGTTCGCGGCCTTCACGGCAGCGGGCACCTCGTACGCCACTCACGGGGAACCGTTGATTCCGGTCTATGTCTTCTATTCGATGTTCGGTTTCCAGCGCACCGGTGACGCGATGTGGGCCGCGGGCGACCAGATGGCGCGAGGCTTCATCGTCGGCGCGACGGCGGGACGCACCACGCTCACCGGCGAAGGTCTGCAGCACGCTGACGGACACTCGCTGCTGCTCGCGTCGACAAACCCGGCCGTCGTGGCGTACGACGCGGCATACGGTTACGAACTGGGCCGCATCGTGCAGAACGGCCTCGACCGCATGTACGGTGGCACGCACCCGAACCCCAACGTCATGTACTACCTCACGGTGTACAACGAGCCGATCGTTCAGCCTGCCGAGCCGGAGAACCTCGATGTGGATGGGGTGCTCAAGGGCATCTATCTGCTGAACAGATCCGAAGCGCCCGGGCCGAAGGCACAGCTACTGGCGTCCGGTGTCGCGGTGCCGTGGGCCCTCGAGGCGCAGCAACTGCTCGCCGATGACTGGAATGTCTCCGCAGACGTCTGGTCGGTCACCTCGTGGACCGAGCTCCGCCGCGACGGTCTCGCCGTCGAGGAACAGAACTTCCTCAACCCAAACGACGAGAGGCTCGTGCCCTACGTCACGCAGAAGCTCGCCGGCGCCGAGGGACCCTTCGTTGCGGTTACCGACTTCATGCATGCGGTGCCGGACCAGATCCGTCAGTTTGTGCCCGGAAACTTCGCAACGCTGGGTGCCGACGACTTCGGTTTTTCCGACACCCGTGCCGCCGCGCGTCGATTCTTCAAGATCGATGGACCCTCGCTCGTCGTGCGCACTCTCGAGTCGCTGGCCGCGCGCGGACAGGTTGACCCTGGCGTTCCCCAGCAGGCAATTGATCGCTACAGGCTGCATGACGTCAACGCGGGCACAACCGGCTCGGCGGGCGGAGAGAGCTAGCGTCACTCGGCTCCCGACACCATGACAGCAGCGGTCAAGACAAAAGAACAGACACTCACCTGGCTGAGGGCCATCTCCGGTGAGCTTGCAACGGCCACGCTCAAGCGACTCGACGACACGTTGTCCTGGTACGGCGAAATGCCACCGGGGCGGCGGTCGGCGGTCGGGCTCGTCGCTCAGGCCGGAATCACGTCATTCATTCATTGGTACGACGATCCAACCTCCACTCCATGGATCGCCGCCGACGTCTTCGGCGCCGCGCCGCGTGAGTTGCTTCGATCGGTGAGCCTGACCCAGACCCTCCAGCTCATCAAGGTGACCGTGGAGGTCGTCGAGGAACGGGTCAAGGGTTCGGACGAGTCGGTGCGGGAGGCGATCCTGCTCTATTCGCGGGAGATCGCGTTCGCCGCAGCCGACGTGTATGCGCGGGCCGCCGAGGCTCGCGGCCTCTGGGATGCCCGGCTCGAGGCTCTCGTTGTCGATTCGATCCTCAGCGGCGAGTACGACGACGAGCTTCCGTCGCGCATCGCGGCACTCGGCTGGCACGGCCACGGAGAAGTATCCGTGCTCGTCGGCACCGCCCCCAAGATGCTCGACGTCGACATGCTTCGCCGCACGGCCCGACACCTCGACGCCGACGTGTTGATCGGTGTGCAGGGAAGCCGGCTCGTGCTTGTGATCGGCCGCGCCCATCCGACGCCGCTTCCCGATGAACCGGCCGCGGGAACGCTCACCCCGTTCCTCGACATCGCCACCGCACTCGAACCCGGATTCGGCGACGGCCACCTTGTGCTCGGCCACCAGGTGCCCTCGCTCGTCGAGGCCTCTCGCAGCGCGAAAGCCGCCCTCGCGGGTTTCGCCGTTGCCCGGTCCTGGCGCAACGCCCCGCGGCCAACGCTCGCGGATGATTTGCTGCCCGAGCGTGCGCTCGCCGGTGACGCGCTCGCCCGACTGACGCTGATCAACCGCATCTACAAGCCGCTGCAGGCACACTCGACCGAGTTGCTCGCTACCCTCTGGTGTTATCTCGACAACGGCCGCTCACTCGAGGCGACCGCGCGCGAGCTCTTCGTGCATCCCAACACGGTGCGGTACCGACTGAAGCGCGTCTCCGAAGTGATCGGCTGGGACGCGACCGGCGCTCGAGAGTCGCTGATCCTGCAGGCCGCGCTCATAGTCGGTTCGATCGCGGAACCCGACGGCCCGCTGCGGCGCCGCTGACCGGCGCATGCTGTGGGTTGCTCCAACGAATGGGTCCGTTCTTGGTGTACCGCTACAAGTCTGCGGCGCGACGGGCACGGCAGACTTGACGGGTGATTGTCATCGTCTGCCCGGGTCAGGGCTCCCAAACTCCCGGCTTTCTCGCCCCCTGGCTTGCGGAGTCGAGCTTCGCAGACCACCTGGCCGCACTCTCCGATGCGGCGAAGGTCGACCTCGCCAGGCACGGAACACAATCAGACGCTGACACCATCCGGGACACCTCGATCGCTCAACCGCTCATCGTGGCGGCCGGTCTGCTCACCCTCTCGCCGCTGCTGACTGACCGGCGAGAGCGAGTCGGCGGCATCGCCGGACACTCGGTCGGGGAGCTCACCGCGGCGGTAGGCGCCGGAATCCTGAGTGAACTCGACGCCATGACGCTCGTGCGCGAACGTGGACTCGCCATGGCCACCGCGGCTGCTGTCGAACCGACCGGCATGAGCGCGGTCATCGGCGGCACAGAGGACGAGGTGCTGGCGAGACTCGCCGAGCTTGACCTCGAACCAGCAAACTTCAACGGCGGTGGGCAGATCGTCGTCGCCGGCGCCCTCGAGGCGCTCGAGACCCTCAAGGCGACTCCGCCGGCCGGGAGCCGGGTCATCCCGCTCCAGGTCGCCGGCGCATTCCACACCCGGTATATGTCCAGGGCCGTCGATCGCCTCCGCGCGGTTGCCGAGTCAGTCTCCAAGCAGGATCCCGCGATGGCGATCTGGACCAATCGCGACGGAAGCCTGGTGCAGAGTGGCGCAGCGTTCGTCGACCTGATCGTCGGACAGGTTTCGTCACCGGTACGGTGGGACAAGACAATGGACGCGTTCGCGGCCGCTGGCGTCACCGGAGTGATCGAGATCACACCGGCGGGAGCGTTGGTCGGACTCGCAAAGCGCGGACTCAAGGGAGTGCCGACGGTGGCCGTCAAGACACCTGACGACCTGGCCGCAGCCTTCGATCTGATCGACGGGAAGTCATGAGCCAGCCAACGCTGAACCAGTCCACCGGGGCCGAGTTCACTCGCATCTACAGCTACGGTGCCGCGCGAGGTGACCTCGTCGTGCCCAACAACGACCTGATCGGCCCGATTGACTCGAGCGATGAGTGGATTCAGCAGCGCACCGGAATCGTGACCCGCACGCGCGCCTCGGCCGGCATCCTCGCGGTCGATCTCGCGACGGATGCGGCAAGGGAGGCCATCGAGAAGTCCGGGGTCGCCGCCGACAAAATCGACCTCGTGATCATTGCGACGGTCAGCAATGTTCAGCAGACGCCATCAATGGCAGCGGTGGTCGCTGACCGCGTCGGGTCGAACCCGGCCGCGGCCTACGACACGAACGCCGCCTGCGCGGGGTTCAGTTACGCCGTGACCCAGGCCGACGCCCTCATCCGATCCGGTGCGGCGCACTTCGCCCTCGTCATCGGCGCGGAAAAGCTGTCTGACCTTGTCGACCCGACGGACCGGTCAATCTCCTTCCTCCTTGGCGACGGCGCCGGCGCCGTCGTCATCGGGCCGAGCGAAACCCCCGGCATCGCACCTGCGGTGTGGGGATCGGACGGCTCGAAGGCGGATGCCGTCGGCATGAACGCGACACTCGTCGACTACCGTGACAACAACGCCGCCTGGCCGACCCTCCGCCAGGAGGGCCAGACGGTGTTCCGCTGGGCGGTGTGGGACATGGCGAAAGTTGCGAACGAAGCGCTCGAAGTCGCTGGCATCACGGCCGCCGATCTCGCGGCGTTCATCCCCCACCAGGCCAACATGCGCATCATCGACGAGTTCGCCAAGCAGCTGAAGCTGCCGGACTCGGTGATGATCGCGCGGGACATTGCGTCGACCGGGAACACCTCTGCCGCATCCATCCCCCTTGCGACCCACCGACTGCTGCTCGAACATCCCGAACTCAGCGGCGGACTCGCGCTGCAGATCGGTTTCGGCGCAGGGCTGGTCTTCGGGGCTCAGGTTGTAGTCCTCCCGTAAGATAATCAACGGTCAAACGACACCCCTCAAGGAGAAACACAATGGCATTGTCCACCGAAGAAGTTCTGGCCGGTCTCGCCGAGCTGATCAACGACGAAACCGGCATCGCCACCGACACGGTGGAGCTCGGCAAGTCGTTCACCGACGACCTGGACATCGACTCCATCTCGATGATGACCATTGTCGTGAATGCGGAAGAGAAGTTCGACGTCAAGATCCCCGACGAAGAGGTCAAGAATCTCAAGACTGTCGGAGACGCCGTGAGCTTCATCGTCGCGGCCCAGGGTTAGCCCTCACGCAACAAGCGGCCGGCCAGTCCTGGCCTTCGCCCGGGCTGGCCGCGCCCGCGTGACGATCCAGAATCGTTGATCCACAAGAGAGATACCGTTATGACCAGAAAAATCGTTGTCACCGGAATAGGCGCGAGTTCCCCCCTGGGTGGAACCGCCCCGGATTCGTGGAACGCGCTGCTGGCCGGTGAGTCTGGCGTTCACGCGCTCAGTCACGACTGGGTTGACCAATACGAACTGCCGGTGACCTTTGCCGCCGAGGCAAAGATTCGCCCGGAACAAGTTCTGGAGCGCCCAGAGGCGAAACGTCTCGACCCGTCGTCCCAGTTCGCCCTCATCTCGGCGCGCGAAGCATGGGCGGATGCCGGATCCCCCGACGTCGATCCCGAGCGCCTCGGCGTGGATTACGCCACCGGCATCGGCGGCCTCTGGAGCCTGCTGGATGCGTGGGACACCCTGCGCGAAAAAGGACCGCGGCGTGTGTTGCCGATGACGGTTCCCATGCTCATGCCGAACGCGGCGGCCGCCGCGGTCTCGATGAACTTTCACGCCAGAGCGTTCGCGCGCACGGTGGCGTCGGCCTGCGCGTCGAGCACCGAGTCGATCGCCAACGCTTACGAGCACCTGCAGTTGGGACTCGCGGATGTCATCATCGCGGGTGGTACCGAATCCGCGATCCATCCGATCACCCTCGCCTCGTTCTCGTCGATGCAGGCCCTGTCCAGACGGAACGACTCGCCGGAGACGGCCTCGCGCCCGTATAACGTCGACCGCGATGGCTTCGTCATGGGCGAAGGCGCCGCCAGCCTCGTGCTCGAGACCGAGGAACACGCGCTGGCCCGCGGTGCGCGCATCTACGCAGAAGTGGCCGGAGGCGGGGTCACGGCCGACTCCTATCACATCACGGCAAACGACCCCACTGGCCGTGGCGCCTCGCGGGCGATCGCTCTCGCCCTCGAGCAGGCCGGGGCGAGCGCAGACGACGTCATGCACATCAATGCGCATGCGACGAGCACCCCAGTCGGCGACGTGGCCGAATATGCCGCGCTACTGTCCGCGTTCGGTGACCGCGTCCACAGCATTCCGGTGTCGGCTACCAAGGCCTCGACCGGTCACCTGCTCGGTGGTACTGGTGCCCTCGAGGCGATCTTCACAATCCTCGCGTTGCACCACCGCACCGCTCCGCCGACGATCAACCTCACCGACCAGGATCCGGCGATCCCACTCGACGTGGTGACCTCGCCACGAGCCCTGCCAGAGGGACCACTCCTCGCGCTGAGCAACTCATTCGGCTTCGGCGGCCACAACGCGGTCCTCGCGTTCAGGAGCGTCTGACCCGGGGGCACCGGACCATCCCGATGAGAATAGCGATAGTCAGCGACTACTACTTCGACTACGTCGGAGGAGCCCAGACGTCCATGCGCCAGCAGAAGCTGGCGCTCGAAGCTGCCGGGCACTTTGTGATCATCATCTCTCCGGCTCGTGGCGCTTTCGGTCGCACGTATCGCCTGGTCGACGACGGACTGCTGGTGAAGCCGCTCTTCCGCCTCCCGGTGCTCGACCTCGCCGTCATCCCCAACAACGACCGAAACGTGACCGCCCTCGAAACGTACCTACGTGCCGAGAGAATCGACGTCGTGCACGTGCAGACCGAGTTTGGGCTCGCGCACGTTGCGGATAGCGCGGCCGGGCGCATCGGGATCCCCCTCGTGCACACCGTGCACAGCTTTTACTGGGCGAGCGAGGGACCACCGCAGGCCTCGGTCGCCTGGTTCATCCGCTGGGCCCTCGAGAGGACCATCGCGGAAAAGATTCCCCGCCTGTTCTTCACTCCGCGCAAGACCGACAATTTGCTACGCAATCTCGTGCTTGCCATGGCCCGAAAGGCGAAACAGGTGGTGTCGCCCTCCGCGCACCAGGCCGCGGATCTCGCCACCGCGGGCGTCACGGGCACCATCTCCGTCATCCCGAATCCGATTGCGACCGCCGCGGTCGAACCGAACGCCCTTACGATCGAACAAGCAAGCCGTCCCCGATTCCTCTGGGTGGCTCGCTGCGAGCCGGTGAAGCGTCCGTTGCCATTCGCCCGGGCGGCAATCGAGGCGCTCGAACGAACGGGCAACGGCTTCACCGTCGACTTCGTTGGCGAGGGCTCCGATCTCGCGGCGCTGAAAAAGCTCGCGGCGAATCATCCGAACATTCGGATTCACGGCGCGCTGCCCCATGACGAGGTACTCGCGCTCATGGACTCGTGCTCGGCGATCGCTCTGACGTCGCTCGGTTTCGACAACCAGCCGATGACGATCGCCGAGGCGGTGAGCCGGGAGCGGGGTGTGCTGTATTGCGACCCAAAGCTCAGTGAGGGCCTGCAGAATTCCGGATTCCTATCGGCGACGCCGGATGACGCGGGACTCGCCGACGCGATTGTCGAGCTCGTGAGCGATCCGGCGCTGCTCGTCGGGCTCTCCAAGGGGGCGCGAATCGATCGCGAACTGTTCTCCCCGACGACATACGTCGAGCGCATTGTCGCGGTGTACCGGGCGTAGGCCGACCGGTCGGCTCCGCGTCCGCCGCGACATCCGCGCGCAGGTCGGATCCTGACACTCAGCCGACCTTGTGGAGCCAGACCACCTGGTTAGTGTCGCTTGCGTGACGAAACGCCTCGAGCTCGTCGTCCCATGCCTGACCAAGCGCGAGTCGCAATTCGCGGTGCAGCTCAAACGCGTCGGAGCCTGCAATCTCCATCGCGTAGCGCACGCGATCCTCGGGCACCACGATGTTGCCCGCCGTGTCGGTCTGAGCGAAATAGATGCCGAGATCGGGGGTGTGCATCCAGCGGCCGCCATCGCTGCCTGGCGACGAGTCCTCCGTCACCTCGAAGCGCAGGTGCTCCCAGCCGCGCAAAGCCGAGGCCAGGGCCGCCCCGGTGCCCTGTGTGCCCTCCCAGTAGAACTCCGAGCGCATGGAGCCCTTGAGCACCGGTTGCTCTTCCCATTGGAAATTGACGGCGCGATCTAGCGCACGACCCGCTGCCCACTCGATGTGCGAGCAGAGCGCTCGTGGCGAAGAGTGCACAAAAAGCACCCCACGTGCCATTGCGACACTGGTATTGGTTAGTGCAGCCACGATAACTCCATTCCGTTGAGGTGCGACTTCCCCATCGACCTCGAAATGTTCGCAGGCTGCGTCTTCAATTATCGGCGACACGCCGTCAGGCCCATTATCACTGAAAACGTGTGAAAATCACAACCGGCGGGCCGAATTAACCCGTGCCAGGTGATAAGTCATCCTATACTCAGTACATTATTCACCGAGTTGAGGAGAGCCCATGTCGGTGCGCGACGGCCTCCTCGCGGTGCTGACCCTTGGTCCCGCGTACGGCCTTCAGTTGCACTCCGAGCTCACGTCTCGGGCTCCGCACCGCAAACCGGTGAACGTCGGTCAGATCTACGGGACGCTCGATCGGCTCATCAAGCAGACTCTCGTCGAGACGGGCGGCCGGACCGCCGACGCCCTCCCCCTCTATCGGCTCACCGAGGCCGGGCGCTCCAAGGCGTTGCTCTGGATGACCGAGCCGGCGGTGGACACGCTTCCCGATTGGGCGGAAATGCTTGACCAGGTGGTGCTCTCGATCTCCATCGATCCGGCCTCAGCCAGAACCCTGGCCGAAGAATATCGCCGGCGCTGGGAATCGGAACTGGTGGGCCCAGCCTGTCCGCACGAGGGAGCTGGCCTCGAGGCGCGCCTCGCAATTGCCGCTCGCGGGGCGCAGGCGGTCGCCGCCATCGCCTGGCTCGACGATGCGATAGTGGAGCTGGGCCGTTCGGACTCGTTCCGTCCGCTATCGGCCGAGCGCCCCAGGCGCGGTCGGCGCTCGGCCGTCTGACCGCGGCCCCGATGAACTCTGGTGGCTGGGCCCAACCGCGGCCCCGATGAACTGTGGTGGCTGGGCCCAACCGCGGCCCCGATGAACCCTGGTGGCTGGGCCTACTTGGCCTCGCCGTAATTGTCGACAGTGGCGATCGTGACCGGGAAGGTCACCGGGAGGGGCCCGAACAACAACCGGCCGGCATCGGCCGCTGCCTCCCGGATCGCGGTCTCAACTTCTTCAGCACGATCCGCCGGTGTGTGCACGACCACCTCGTCGTGCATGAAGAAGACGAGGTGCGGAGCGTCGGTGATCCAGCGACCAACGGATGCCTCGTGAAGCGAGCGACGTAGATTGGCCATCCAGCACAGTGCCCACTCGGCAGCGGTCCCCTGCACCACGAAGTTGCGGGTGAAGCGTCCCCAGCCGCGGGCCTGTCCGCGCGCGCGGCTCGTGTCGGCCTCCGTCGCGGTCTCGCCGTAGGCGTCGGACTGGCTGGCCAGCCATCCGGCTCCGGGTGGCGGCGAGCTGCGACCGAGTCGTGTGGTGACGATCTCGCCCTTCTCGCCCGCTCGAGCGGCGCTCTCCACCAGGCCGATCGCCTTCGGGTAGGCCCGGGCTAGCTTCGGCATGAGCCGACCCCCCTCGCCGGAGGTCGCGCCGTACATGGCACCGAGCATGGCAACTTTCGCCTGATCGCGCGTCTCGACCGCCCCGCTCGCCACGATCCCGGCGTACAGGTCCCCCGCGCTTCCCGCCTCGGCCATGCCGCGGTCGCCGGACAGCGCGGCAAGAATTCTCGGCTCGAGCTGGGAGGCATCAGCGACGACGAGTTTCCAGCCGGGGTCGGCGACGACGGCGCCGCGGATCTGTTTCGGAAGCTGCAGCGCTCCACCGCCGCCCTTACTCGCCCAGCGCCCCGTGACGACGCCTCCGGGCACATATTCGGGATGAAACCGGCCGTCCCGCACATTCGTGTCGAGCCAGTGCCAGCCATTCGCGCTGAGAAGACGGGAGAGTTTCTTGTATTCGAGCAACGGGGCGATCGCCGGGTGCTTCAGTTTCTTCAATTCCCACGACCGGGTCGACGTGACTATGAGACCGGCGACGGCGAGGGCCTTCAACAGCTCGGCCGGCGAATCAGGATTGAGCGTCGGTGACTCCAGGGCGCGCCGAAGACGGCCGAGGGTCTGCTCGAGCAGTGCCGGTCGCTGGCCCGCCGCGGGGCGCGCGCCGAGATTGGCCTCGAGGATGGCGTTGTGTACGTCCTCCCGCCACGGCAACCCGGCGAACAGCATTTCGGCGGCCACAAGGGCGCCGGCCGACTCCGCGGCGAGCAGCAGTCCGAGCCGAGCCGGATCCTCCGCTGCCAGGACGGCGGCGCGCTGCAGGGCGAATTCTGCTACGGGATCTTCGGAGCCGACGGCCGTATCCGGCTCGTCGAAGTCGAACAGCCGCATGATCCCACGAGCTCGGTGGGCCGGTCGCGAGGAGGGACGTGGCGGTCAGTGCGGAGTTCCGGAGGATCGGGTGGCTCAGCCGCAGATCGACGCAGCGTTCCACCCGCACTCCGGCGGCGAGAAGCGCAGGATACCAGCGTGTGGTGTCGTCCCAGACCCAGCGCGGATGTTCCGGCTCAAGCTCCGCGACCGTGACCGCGAGCGCGGCGAGCTCCATGACGCGAGCATCGCCGCTCGGCACGCCCGAGTCGTCGACCGGCTGCAGCGCGACCCCGCCGGAGACGGAGGCGAGGACCACGTGCACCCCCCCAGTCTGCCGTCTGCGACCGACGCTGGGGTGCATCCGCGAAATCAGCAGTCTTGGTTGGTGCTCTCCGGCGCATCCAGAAACAGAACCGTACCGGACGTTGTGTCGCCGATCGCGACGACACCCACCTGGTCGGCGTCGAGGTCGAACCACACCTGGTCGCCCTGCTCGACGGCATTCGGCGTGCCGGCGAGGAGAGCCGCGAGCGTATCGCCGGAACCGAACCCGTAGTTCGACTCAACCGTTGTCCCAGCGGTGGTTCGGGAGTCCGAACGCACCGTGAATTGCGCGGGTCCGCGCTGGGAGGGGTCGATGAGGTAAGTGACCGTCAACGCGTCTCCCCACTTCACTACATTCTCCGGGAGGTTACAGGCGCTGCCTGCACGCGGAGTGGTGACCGGCGGTGCGCCGATCCGTTCCGTGAGGGTCGCGATCGCCGAGTCGGGCGACGCGGTGTAGAGAACCCGCCCGAGACTGTCGCCATCCGATGCGCGCAGAGTGAGTCCGGTCCCGTCGATCTGGATCGTCGCTGCCCGGGCAGGCGGGGCGGGGCTCGATGTCGGGGTATGGGTGGCGAGGGCCGGCGGCGCGGAGGAAGACGGGGATGCCGGTGCGCAGCCGGTGATGGCGACCAGCGACATCACCAAGGTACCGAGGAGCACGCTTCGGCGAAGCGCAGTAATCGTCATCATCGCCCCAGCGTACGGCCTCACCACCCCGGCGCCCAAAGGCTGGGAAGTGCGCGGCTTGAGTCGTTCGGGCGATCACTCCGTGGAGGGCCTCCGCGGCCTACATGGTCACTCGTGCAGCAGCGACCCGTCCGTCTTCAGCACCTGCTTCTCGCCGGCCTCGATCGGCACCCCAAACCGGTTCTGCTTCGGCGGCATTGGACAGTTGAACGCGTAGCTGAAGGCGCACGGGGGAAGCACAGCCCGGTTGAAGTCGAGGGTGATCGATCCGTCCGCGTTCGGGGCGACAAACAGGAAACGGCCGACACTGTACGTGCTGACTCCGCTGGTGGCGTCCGAGAACACCAGCTGCAACGCCCGTCCGGCCCTGAAGGCAGCAAGGTTGTAGGCGACCCCGTCCTTGTGAAACGTGATCTCGCCGGGAATTGGAAGCTCCCGCGTCTTACCGTCATCCTTCAGATGTTCGAAGCCGATCGTCGTTCCGTCGGGAAGCTCGGTGAACGTCGCGTTCACCACCCACTCAGGGTTGTAGTCAAACGCGTCGATTGAGCCAAATTCCCGAATGCCCTCGGAGTCGGCGTCCCAGACCCGGAGCGCGTAGGCCCCCTGTTCACTCGCGATGACGAAGCCGCTGACGGTGTCGCTGAAGACGATTTCGCTCGGATCATCCGAGTCCTTGCCTCGAACCACAACCTCGCCATCGACCAGCAGGCCGTCGACCCGGATGTTCTCGGATGCCGCGGCGGTCAGGGTGAGTCCCGATTGGCCGTTCGGCAGCGGTGCCCAGGTGCCGGGAACGCCCCAGATCGTCTGTTCGGAATCGATCCACTGCGTGTTCACGAGGGCAAGGCTGCCCTTTGGCTGCACTACCGAAAGTTCACGGCGCTCGTGGAAGGTCTGCAACTGCTCGATTGCGGTCGTGGTCGTGGTCGTGGTCATAGGTTCCATCCTTGCCGAAGTCACCCAATGTAACCGTCCTGGACACACTGAACATTCCCTTAACGACACCGCCTTAACGACAAAACCGGCTCCCGCACGAATGCGGGAGCCGGTTCTATGGGTGTATCACCCAGTCCGGGGACTACAGCGGGCGGATGTTCTCCGCCTGCGGGCCCTTGGGGCCCTGCGCCAGGTCGAATTCGACCTTCTGGTTCTCGTCGAGGGACTTGTATCCGCTCGAGGCGATCGCCGAGTAGTGTGCGAACACATCTGGGCTTCCGTCGTCCGGGGCGATGAATCCAAAGCCCTTTTCAGCGTTGAACCACTTCACTGTTCCTAGTGCCATAATTTTCTCCTTCAGGAGTCTTCGCGCGATTCCGACTTTCGGATCCGCTCGTCGCGGTGTTCATCGTCCGCTCCCGAAAGAGTCATGGCACCCGGTGAAACATTGGGTTCCAAGCATTCAAGATGTGCGAGGTACTGCAACTGCACTGCCTACCGTAGTGTATGCATGGCGTTTTGTGCACCCATGTGACGAGAACGATACAAAAATATTTGAGAACTGCTCGTTCGGCCGAGCATTGCCCGTATGAAGGCCCTGCGAATACAGTGACCGCATGGCAGTCACCTTCACGACGATCGTTCGACAGGCTCCCGGGCTGAATGCCACGGGCCTCCCCGTTCCTGATGACGCGGTCAGCGCTCTTGGCGCTTCCAGGAAACCTTCGGTGACCGTGACAATCGGCGACTACACCTACCGGAGCACTGTCGCCGTTCGAGACCGTGGCTTCATCCTGCCGCTCAGCGCCGCCCGCCGGGGGGCGCTCGGCCTGGCAGCTGGCGACCCGGTAACCGTCACCCTCGAGACAGATTCCGCCGAGCGCACTGTCGAGGTACCCGCCGATCTGGCCGCCGCGCTCGATGAGAGTTCGGGGTTGCGTTCGGCCTTTGACTCCTTGCCCCCGTCGCGGCGAGCCGCCCTAGTCGCCCAGGTAAATACGGCGAAGGCCACCCAGACACGCGAGCGCCGGGTGGCCTCCATAGTCAGCCAGCTGTCAACCGATGGGGCAGCTGGTTAGACGCCCGTTTTGCGGCCGCCGCGTTTGATGTAGCCCCAAACTGCGGTTGCGAGGAACAGGATGATTCCGATAATGGCTAGCCACACAAGTCCCTTAATGGCGAACCCAAGAACCGCGAGAACGAGCCAGACAATGAGCAGAATTACGATTAGTCCAATCATTGTTTTAACGTACGCCCGGTGGGTCGCGCTCGGCAAATCAGGTCGGTCGAGCGGCTGACTCGAGCGGGAGCGGGATGCCCCTGTCGGTGGTTAGCGGCATGATGAGGCGATGGCCACCCCGGTAACCGCGAAGGACATGCGTCGGTTTCGCCTGTCCACGCAGCGCATTAGGGGTTCGGGCATCAAGGGTTCGGGCCTTGAGGGTTCGGGCATCCAGGCATTAGGCCGGCAGGAGACGCCGGATCCGCGGGCGTCGTCCGCGGCTGGGGTGACGCGGCAGCTTCTGGCCGTTCAGGCTCAAGACTTTCCCCAGGCCCTCTGGGCGTTGGGGCTGCGCACGCCAAACGCCACCCGAGCCGAGGTGCTAGCCGCGCTCACCTCGGGCCAGCTCGTGCGATCCTCTCCCCTGCGCGGCACGCTCTTCTTCGTCGCCGCCGAAGACTTGCGCTGGATGCTGAGCATCACCGCCGCGCGCTCCCTCTCATCGATGGCGACGCGCCACGGTCAGCTCGGACTCGACGCGGCCACCTTTGACCGGGCACGGGACGTGGCTGAGACCGCGCTCGACGGCACGGCGCTCGGCCGGGACGAGTTTCTTCATGCCATCGAGCACCACGGAATTTCAACCGACGGGCAGCGCGGGTACCACATCATCTGGAATCTCGCCCAGCGAGGGATCGTGTGCTGGGGGCCGCCGCACGGGCGACAACAGGCGCTCGTGCTCGTCGCCGACTGGATACCGCAGCAACCTGCGCTCGATCGGGAGGATGCACTGTGTCGGTTGGCGCAGCGCTACTTCACCGGACACGGTCCGGCGACTCTCGCCGACCTCGCCTGGTGGGCGAAGCTGACCATGACCGACGCAAGGACCGCACTCGCGCTGGCGCGTCCACTGCTCACCGAACTCACCCTCGATGGCGCGAGCCACTGGATCGCTTCGGAGGAGGCCGAGATGGCGTCATCCGCTCCGCCCAGCGTCTATGCCCTGCCCGGCTTTGACGAATACCTGCTCGGCTACCAGGATCGATCCCTCGCGCTCGCCCCGGAGCACGCCAACCGCGTAGTGCCGGGAGGCAACGGCATTTTCCTCCCAACGGTAGTGGTCGATGGGAAAGTCGTTGGCACCTGGCGCCGCGCTAAGTCTGGCGGCAAGGCCACCATCACCGCGGAGGCATTCGACACACTGTCGACACGACACGCGGCGGCGTTCGCGCGGGAGGGCCGGCGATATCGCGCGTTCGCCGGCCCTCCCGATTAGGAACTCCGCTGACTAGAACTCCGCTGTCCAGCCGTCCTCGCGCTTGTCGAACCGGTCGTAGCCGGACGGCGCCTCCTCAAGCCCCAGGTGGTGCGAAACGACGAACGACGGCTTCGCCCGCCCGCGAATGATCAGATCACGCAATTTCCGGTTGTATCTCTTCACCGGGCATTGGCCGGAGTCGATGGTCAATTCGGTTGGACCGTGTTGGTTGGACCGTGCAGCGGGCACTCAGGCGAACGTGAGATCGCAGGCCCGGCACCACCACTCGTCTCGCCGCGACTCGAGCTCGCCATCGCACAGCGGACAGGACGCCTCTGTTGGCACCGCCAGCTCCTTCCTCTCCTCGCTCACTTTCCCCGGTGCAAGGCACCCGCTGCGAGGTTTTGCGCAGGCTACGCCCCGAAGTCGCGCGTCTACTGATAGTCGAGATCGCTCGAATCGAGGTTGATCGAGTCAAGATCCTGGCCTTGGATAGGACCACCGGTCGCGTGGGGATTCGACGAGATCAGTTCCGACGCGCGCGCCCGCAGCGCCGCCGTCGAACTGCGGGTGTCCGGTTCCGCGAAACGGGAATCGACAGGATAGGTGATGAGTTCGCTTGACGGGCCGATCACGAGCTCGACGACAACCATCGCGCCGTCGTCCCGAACACTTGGGACTGCTATCACCTCGGCCACTTCGCTCATTGCCGCCGCAGCCGCGAAGGCAAGCAGTGCCTCCGCAGCCTCGTCGCTGGTGATGAATGATTCCCCGCCGTACGCAACCCGTTTCATACCCTCACCGTCCTCCACTTCGAAGGTCAGTGCGAGGACGTAGCGGGATTACGGAGATGGGGGTATCTGGGACTAAACCGCCGCACCCGTGCGGAGCAGACTAGGAGGTGATGACGGTTTCCACTGGTTCCGGCACAATTCGCAACCCGGCCGGGGTATTGGAGAGTCGAACGAGCTCTTCGAGCCACAGCCGATTGAGGCTGGGATCTCGGCTGCCCCGGAATTCGAATTGAAGCGGAATGGCGGGGTGCAACCAAATCGAGCTGTGCCCGCTGCCTGAATCGGTGGAGTATTCCCAAGAGAAGGTGAAGCTTTCACCGCGGCGCAACTTCGCAATTATCACGGCCTTAAGGTGGGCCAGCACCCGGTCGTCGAACTCCACGGCAATCGAGGGCGTACCGTAAATGAATTTACCCAACGGAATCCTCACAGGGGCTAGGTGATGGAAACACTTCGGCGACATCGGGGTTAGCCAGTCGGTAAGGTGAGTCTACCTCCCCGGCGACCCCATATTTCAAGGGTCTGGATGTACCGCCGAACGCATCGCGATTAATCACGAGACGAATCAGTCCTGTCCGAGACCGGCATCGATCTCGGACACTGCCCGGTCAAAATTCTTCGCATTGCTCGCCGCGTCGCCGCCCGAACCGACCACAGCGGTCATCCCGATCGAGGGCATTTCCGGAATGGGAAACATCTCCTCCTCGTGGGGCACGGAGATCTCCGGGGCATCCGAAACATCGAGCTGACTGGCCGAGCCAAGCAGAAGAGTGTGCATTTCGGTCTTTCCGCTGTCTTCGAGAACGGGAATGTTCACCGTCACGCTCGTGGCGTCCGTCGCCACTCGAGTCGCATAGTCCAAAATCGCCTCCGTTACAGCGTCACCGGTAATCAAGGATCCGCCTGCGTATGAGATGCGTTTCATCCTCCGACCATAGTCGCCCCGTGACGATGATCGGTAACTAGACGACCGGGTGGTCCGCCTCGTCGAGACCGCCCATGCGCTCCAGGACAGCGCTGATCAGCTCCATCTCGGCGTCCGCGGTCACGTGATGGTTCACGTAGTTGCCTTCCAGCCAGACGAGCACCTCGTCCTTCGGCAGACCGACGGCATCCCAGTCCACCCCCGGTTCGGCGGCGGTCACCGCATCTCCAGTTGTCGGTTCGAGCCACGCCCGCGCGATGATCTGATCGGGCGTTTCGCTCCCCCGCGTCCAGAGGAGTGCGATCGGATGATTGTCACCCTCGACATGCTCGTCGACGACCTGCCCGGAGCCGAGCCACGGGAGGGTGAGGATCTCCCCCTCGATCTCGACCTCGATCAGATCGAGATAGGCCGGTTCGGTCTCACAGACGTAGAGCGGGAAGCCAGCCTCATGCCACGCGGCGGCCTCTGCGATGTCGTCCATGAGTGCGGGCATTCGGGAGAAGTAGTTCTGTGCGAGGGCCCCCGCCCAGGCCAACAGCCCCTCGGTCTCGCGGCTCCCCCATGGACTCCGCTCCGTCGTGGAGCCGGTGGCGTCGTGGAAATGGTGCGACACACCCCGGTCCGAGACATCCAGGTGCAACTGGCCATCCACGTAGTCGACGAACAGCGCAACCACGCCGTCGTCGTCGTGCCATTCCGCGAACACCTCCGGTTCGGACAGCGCCTCCGGAAGTGCCATTTTAGCGGCGCTCTTGTCGCCGAGATCGAACACAGCCTGAAAGATGGTGTTCGGCAGGCGGAGCGTTTCATCGGCCATGGTGGTGGCTCCCATCAGGTGGGTGTCGGCAGGTTGGTGGGGCGGACGGGACTTGAACCCGTGACCGACGGATTATGAGTCCGCTGCTCTAACCAGCTGAGCTACCGCCCCGCATCGCTCCAGTTGGGCAGTGCGTCGGTGACTTCCGGGTCACCGAGTGACCACGATACCGTGTCCCCGCCCGGATTGACGGCGCCGCCGCCGCATCGCACGGCTGGCGGGAAGCGTCACGAGACGGATTCGTCCAAGCTGGCGTCGGTGACTGGATCGGTCACGGTCTGGCCGCGGTAGAGCCGCTCAAAGATCGTGAGGGTGCGCTGGATGTCGTGAGCCGCGATGTAACGCAGGCTCGATTCCTTCATCTTCTGCAACTCGGCAGGCGGGAGAGTCAATACGTGGCTCAGTTTCTCGGCAAGGTCACTCGAGTTACCCGGCTCGAAGAGGTACCCGTTTTCCCCCTCGTGCACGAGGTGCGGGAGCGCCATGGCGTTGGCTGCGACAATCGGCAGCCCCGAGGCCATGGCCTCCATCGTCGCGATGCTCTGCAGCTCGGCGATCGACGGCATCGCGAAGACGGTCGCACGAGTGAGCATGCCGCGCAATTCCTCGTCGGTGACGTATCCCGTGAAGGTGACGCGATCCTCGATGCCGAGGTCACGGCTCAGTTGCTTGAGCTGAACCATCTGGTCGCCGCCGCCGACGATGTCAAGCTTGGCGTTGAGCGTAGGGTCGATGACCGCGATGGCTCGCAAGAGCACATCGATGTGCTTTTCGCCCGACACTCGCCCGACGAAGACCACCCGATTCTCGGTGCGCGGCTCAAAGCTGGGCGTGTACAACCCGGCGTCGATGCCGCAGGAGATTGCGTGGACGTGCGGAAGGTTGGTTTCGGCCTCCAGAAAGTCTGCGGCCTTGCGACTGGGCGAAGTGACCGCCTCACACAGGGCAAACGTCGTCGCGGCGTCTTTCCACGCCAATCTGATCGCCCAGGCCCGCGCGAAATGCGGAAGCTTCGTGTGATCGATCATGTTTTCCGGCATGAAGTGGTTGGTGCCGATAACCCGGATGCCGCGTTTGACCGCCTGCCGCGCCAGGCCCCGACCCACCACGATATGAGACTGGATGTGCACGACATCCGGTTTGACCTCGTCGAGGATGCGGGCGGCGTTTGCCTGGCTGCGCCACGGCAGGGCGGCCCGAAGCCAGTCGTGTGGATACCAGCGCAACGAGAAGAGCCGGTGAACCACGAATTCGGCGCCCTCGTGCTTCTCGAGGAACACACCGCGCCGGCGGCTGGATGCCGGCGCCTCGATGTAGACCTGGTGGCCACGTTCCACGAGCCCGGCGGCGAGGCGCGATGCGAAGTTCGCGGCGCCATTCACATCGGGAGGGAAGGTGTCTGCGCCGATCAGGACGCGAAGCGGAGCGTTCACAGCAGACGGGTCATGCGGGGAATCGGCCACAGTGGTAAACATCCCTTGTAATAGAAAGAAGCGGCATCAGCTTACAGCGGGCTCGGTGGTTGACGTTTGGACAGCTGGAAGACGCCATAGACGGCTAAGACACCGGCGATTGCAAAGGCCGGGATCGCCCACCACGGGGCGCCCGAGGCCTCCTGTAGAACGACGATTCCGATGGTGACCGCCACGATGGGGTCGATCACCGTCAGCCCGGCGATCACGAGGTCGGGCGGCCCGGACGAGTATGCGGTCTGCACGAAGTACCCGCCGAGCACTGTCGCGGCGAGGAGCGCGACGACGCAGAACAGCGTGAGCCATTCGAATCCGTGAAATCCGTTGAGGATGAGCGTGTGCACCCGGTCGATGACGACCTTGGCGAGAGTCGCGACGAAACCGTAGAGCACCCCGGCGCCCACGATGTACATGACCGCGAGGAATCTGTGCCGGAGCAGAGCGAACACCACGGCGAACGCGACGGTGATGACGCCGAGCAGAATGAGCACGATCACCAGCTCGGTTTCGGTGATCTCCTTCGATTTCGCCGTGATGGATGCGATGGTCACGAAGATTCCGACTCCCACGATGCAGAAGACGATCGGTCGAATGGCGTCGGAACGCAGTTTGACGTGGGAGACGCGGGAGTTCACGATCGCGGTGATGATCAGCGCGATGGCGCCGAGCGGCTGCACGACGATGATCGGCGCGAGATAGAGCGCGGTGAGCTGCAACACCACGGCGATCCCGAGCATGAGTGTGCCGGTCACCCAGGACGGACGTTGGAGCAGCATCCGAAGCTGACCGAGGCTCAAACCGGCGCCGCCGCCGTTCGTCGCCGAGTCGACCTTGGTGACCCCCCGGTGCTGAAACTGGGCGCCGAGTGCGAGGAACACCGCCCCGACGAGCGCGATCGGAATCCCGAGCAGCTGGTTAGGGGTCAACGAGATCTGGTCGGAAATGGCACTCAGGTCAGGCGTCACGGCACGACCCTACCCGGCGTCGCTCCGATATTCTTGGCGAATGGCCGTCCTCCCAATTCAAATCACGGGTAATTCCGTGCTCCACTCCCCCGCATCCGAAGTGACGGTGTTCGACGCGCGACTCGAGACCCTCGTCGCCGACATGTTCGAGACCATGGAGGCCGCCCCTGGGGTGGGTCTCGCCGCCCCGCAGGTCGGGGTTCCGTTTCGCCTCTTTGTCTTCAACTGGCTGGATGACGACGAGACGCTGTGGCGTGGAGTGGCGATCAACCCGACCCTGTGGATAAGCCCCCCGCCGACCGGCGAAGCGGATGAAGACGATGAGTCCGAGGGGTGCCTGTCGGTACCGGGAGAGCGGTTTCCGCTTCGTCGTGCCGAACTGGCCATCCTCTCGGCGATCGATCTCGAGCAGAAGCCGTTCGAGATCAAGGCCGAGGGGTGGCTTGCTCGCATTTTTCAACACGAATTCGATCACCTCAATGGGGTGCTTTACGTCGATCGGCTCGCTCACCTCCCCGCGAAGGCGGCCGCGAAGGCGATTCGCAAGAGCGGCTGGGGCGAGCCAGGGCTCAGTTGGACCCCGGGAGTCGACGAACTCGACGCGTAAGCGTCCTAGCGCTGCGCCTCGCGCAGGTTCACGCCGTGAATGCCGTTGTCGTACCGGATCGCCGGAAATACCGCCGAGACGGAGAACCCGACTCCGGGCAGCATGCTCGCGTTGAGTATCCCGCGATAGAGCGACGCCCGTTCGCGCATCTCGGTCATTCCCGGTCCAACGACGACTTCGGTCAGGGCATCCAGGTCGTCCTGGAACGTGTACGTGCGCCGTTGGGCTACCTTGTCCGGGTCGAGGCCCTGGCGACGCGCCTCCGCGCGCACGCCGTCATCGTCGATGACCACCTGAAGGCCCTCTTCGGTCCAGGTCGACGTCACGCTGACACGCGTTCCCGGCCCGCCATACTTCAGGGCGTTCGACAGGGCTTCCTGCACAATCCGGAAGACCGCAAGCTGCGGACCATCCTGAAGCTCGAACGGCTCACCGTGTTCGAGGGTGACAATTTCCAGACCGGCGTCGCGCATCACGTCGAATAGCTCTGACGTTATGTCGGGCAACGCCTCAGGCACCGGCTCATCCGGTCCGCCTGCCACGGTCATGATCCGACGAAGGTCGATGAGGGTCGCCCTCGCCGATTCGGCGATTGCAGCGGACGCTCGGACCGCGGCCCCGGCATCCGTTGCGGAGGCATACTGCGCGCCATTGGCCTGGCTGAGGATGGTGGACAGCGAGTGGATCGCCACCTGATTCAGTTCGCGCACTATTCGCAGCTTGCCGAGCTGTTCCTTCAGCGAGACCTCGAGATCGAGAGCATCACGCTCGGCATCAACCCGCGCGAAGTATTGCACCCTGCGCCGACCTGCCGCCGTAATCCACAGCGCGAGGAACACGATGGCGAGCACGAGGAAAACAACGGAAAGAATGATGGCAAGCATGCTGAAGTGCGCCTCAAGCCAGGCATTCACGCGGTTCTCCTCGGGATGGCGACAATCTGAATGTCTCACTGAGGTTATCGCGAACCGGCGACGGGTGTGTTCCGCCGCCGATTCACCCCAGTTACTTTGAGCGGGGCTGTGGGAACGCGTTCGCCCGCAGAACTTCGAGGCGAGCACGGTACTCCGTCTCGTCGATGTCGCCCCTGGCATACCGTTCGCCGACGGTCGACTCGGCGGAGTGGGACGCGGCCGACCAGGGCGGTCCGTAGCCGTATCCGCCCCAGGCCTGCTGGCGTCGGCGCACAAGAGTGAACAACAGGACGAAGACGCCGATCCAGAACAGCGGGATGAGCAGGAACAGCCAGCCGAAGCCCCCTGCCCATGGACCAGCCCAGTGTGCCGCTGCGCCCGTGAGAGCAAGTGTCGAAAGCACAATCGATCCTTCCGTTTGGTGGTTCTCGAGTGGAACCGTTGTGCCAAGACTCTCGCCAATCCGCCCTTCCGGAATCGGCCGGGCGGAGGCTGTCCGCTACTGCCTTGGGAGCACCAGCGACGCGCGGGCTACTCCTGATAGCCGGCGCGAACGAGCCCGGTTTCGTAGGCGACCACGACCAACTGCACCCGGTCCCGAGCCAAGAGCTTCGCCATGATTCGGGAGACATGGGTCTTGGCGGTGAGCGGACTCAGGAACAGCGCGCGACCAATCTCGTCGTTGGTGAGCCCCTGACCGACCAGCGCGAGAACCTCCCGCTCCCGATCGGTGAGCACCGAAAGCTGCGAGGCGTCCGGCGCGTCCTTGAGGGTACCTGCCACCCTCTCGAGCAGGCGCTTGGTCACCCCCGGTGAAAGCAGCGCCTCGCCGCCGGCCGCGACCCTCACCGCCCGAATCAGTTCGACCGGCTCGGTGTCTTTCACCAGAAACCCGCTCGCGCCAGCGCGGATCGCCTTGGCGACGTACTCGTCGAGCTCGAAGGTCGTGACGATCACGATGTGCGTGCCGGACAGGGCAGGGTTGGCCGCGATCTGTTCGGTCGCCCACAGGCCGTCTCCATCGGGCATCCGGATGTCCATGAGCACGACGTCCGGCTTCTCCCGCGTCACCATGGCCACGGCTTCGACGCCGGTCCCAGCCTCCCCGACGACATCGAGATCGTTCTCGGCCTCGAGGAGGGAACGGAACCCGCCCCGGATGAGCTGTTGGTCGTCCGCTATCGCAACTCGGATCATCGGTCCGGCCCTTTCGTTGGAGGTGGAATTGTCGCTGACACGCGAAAGCCGCGGCTCTCACGCGGACCGGCGGTGAGGGATCCGCCGAGCAGTTCGGCGCGCTCCCGCATGCCGAGAAGTCCGCGATTGCCGGAGTCGTGCCGATGCGGGACCACCCCGACGCCGTTGTCGGTGACCTCGAGATGGTAGCCGTCCTCGGCTTCGGTGATCACGATCGTCACCGCCGTGGCCCTCGAGTGGCGCAGAACGTTGGTCAGCGATTCCTGGGCGATTCGATACAGCGCGAGCTGTACCGCGGCGGATGGCGGCGTCGCGATCGTGTTCCGGAGATCTACCGTGACGCCTTGCGATTCGATGGATGCCGCGAGGCCGGCCAACCGCGCGAGGTCGGGTTCCGGAACGAGCGGAGCGCTCGGGTCGGCGCCACCTTCGGCCCGGAGGATCCCGAGAACGGATCGCACCTCGTCGAGGGCGGTCTTGCTCGCGTCCTTGATGCTGGCGAGGGCCTCCTTCGCCTTGTCCGGCTGCTTATCCATGAGATGCAGCCCGACGCCCGCTTGCACGTTGATCTGACTTAGCGAGTGGGCGAGAACGTCGTGAAGTTCGCGGGCGATGCGGACCCGCTCGGCCTGGATCTCCGATTGCTTGCGCTCGGCAACCCTGCGCGACATGTCCGCAAACTGCTCGCGTCTCGTGCGGACTGTCTCGCCGATGCCAAGAACGATGAGAACGCCGAGGGTGACAGCGGCGATGCGGGGCGGGGAGACGGCCACCCGCACGATGAGCGCGGCGGCGAGAGTTGCGATCCATGCGGCTCCGACCGAGACCCACGCCCACATCCGCGCCCCGCGCACGATCGCTCCGACAATGGCGAATGCGAGGGCGACGTATGGCGGGTGGTCGACGTTGCCGAACAGCAGCAGATCGGCTGCGCCGGCCGCGGCAGTGACGGCGACGACCGGCCCGGGGAATCGCCTGGCAAAAATCAGGGCGATTGGCCCGAGAAGGGCGAGGCCAAGGCTCAAGAACAGCACGCCGTCGTCGGTCAGCGTTGCGCTCGGCGCGAGACCAAGGCCCGGTCGAAACCGGAAGAACACCGCCGGGACTTGGATGATGAAGGAGATGACGACCGGTACCAGAAGGCCTCGTCGCCCGGAGCCCCGGCGCCGCTGCGCGTGGGCCTGCCACGCCTCGAAATTGCCGAGCGAGACTTGCTCGCGGTCTTCCCGCCAGCGCGCGCTGGCTGACCGACCGCGGAATGGCATGGATTGATCGTAGTTGCGGGGCGACGCGAGGGCATCCGCTGACCGGCTTGGCGGCTCTACTCCCTGGGGAGTACACGCAAAACGACGGCCGCAGGGGGTGGAGCCCCGTGCGACCGTCGAATCTGAAGTTTACGCCCTACGGGCCGGCATGACAAAAGGATCGCGCTCAGCCGGGCCGCCCCGTCGGCACCTACGAAACTACCCGATTGACGCCCCCGATGCGCTCGCGACCGCCGCAACCGGGAGCCCGACCACGGTGCAGTTGACAGCGAGGGTGACGATCATGCTGCTTCCAGCGAGCTGACTCACGCCAGAGCGGCGACGACCGCTACGAGACGAGGCTGGCCAGACTAGGGCTGGGCAGGAAGGGCATGTACTCGTCCCAGCCAAGGAGGAACGAGAACAGCACATGGATGAGCGGGGCTGAGATCGCGGCGAGCACGAGATACAGGATGGTGCGCCTGGGTTTCATCCGGAACACGAGCGGCGGCAGGAATATCGTCACTAGAGCGGGCAGCGGGTAATAGATCCACCACGGCAACCCGCCGGCAGCGCCGTACTTTCCGAAGAGCATGCCCGCGACGACAACGACGAGGGCCACCACCAGGACAGCTGCCAGGCGACTGCGGAACGTCGCAGTTCCCAGGACAAGCCAGAGCAACGTGACGAATTCCACGAGCGCAGCGGCGATCATGATCGGGAAATGCCACTCTGTGTCCACGATGGCCAAGCGTAGGGACCGCGTGGGTCGAGTCGCTTTTTGAACCGGTCTTTGAACCAGTCGCCCGGTTGAGACCCGGAACACAAAAGACCCCCTGATCTCCGTGAGATCAGGGGGTCTTGATGCTCCCCGACTTGGACTCGAACCAAGAACCTGCCGGTTAACAGCCGGCTGCTCTGCCAATTGAGCTATCGAGGATTGCTGAAACAGCTTTGCTACTTTACCAAAGGTTGGCACCGCGCAAAATCGAGCTGAATCGACTTAGCTACTGTACCGGTAGCAGGTAGGTCGGCGATGACACTTCGGCCGGCTCGCCGACCGGAATCGGCATCCCGGATTGCGGATCGAGACGAAAAGTCGCGAGGGCGTTCGACCGCTCGTTGGCGACGTAGAGAAAATCGCCGACCACAGTGAGGTGACGCGGCCACTCTCCCCCGCTCGGCAGCGATGCGATCGGCGAGAGGTCGGCGAGCCGCACGACCGCGATTCGATCGGATCCGCGAATTCCCGAGTAGAGGAATCGCCCGGAGGCGTCCACGGCGAGCGCTGCCGCGTGATCTCCCGGCACCCAGTCGGCCACGAGCGTGCCGGAGGCGGTGACGGTTCCGGCGTCGTCGAGGGCAAACAGCGCACCGCTCAACTCGCCGAGCACGATGATGCGACCGCCAAGCAGGCCGAGGTCGCGCGGTCCTGTGCCGGCCGGAAGCCGTGAAGTGCCGATTCGCTCGAGAACACCCCGCTCGAGAGTGTGGACGTGCACCTCGTCTGATCCGAGGTCGGCGCTCAGCACGGTTCGCCCGACGAGCGTCGAATGCGCGTGAGGGCCGTCCTGAGCCGATTCCGGGCCGCTCCCCGAGCCGTGCAGCGTCTGCAGGATCGGACCGATCTGGCCCGACGGCGCGACCGGAAAGACATCAATGGACCCCGCGCCGTAGTTCGACACCAACAGTCGCTCGTCGGTCACACTCACGTGACACGGGGAGTCGCCGCTCGCCTGCTGACCGCCGATTGACTCGAGACGATCGCCCTCGCGGCGGAACGCCTCGATCCGGCCGGCCTCGTCCGTCGCGTAGATCACCCCCGACGCAGAACTTGCGAGAAACGACGGCGACGAGGTCGGCACCGCGAGTCCCGCGTACTCGAGCACGCCGTCATCCGCCCTCGATCGAGCAAGCCCGATGCCGGCGGCGGTCCCGCCCATGCTCGCAGTGTATCCGCCCACCCAGAACTGTCGGTTCCCGTCACTCACAGCGCTACCCCCTTCGACCTGAAACCCGCACCGGCCCGCACCTTCGCCAGCGCCTTGAGGTACGGGTCTATCGGATGCTCAAGGAGGGAGTCGATATCGCCGAGGCCGACGAGCAAACCGCCCTGCATCACCCCAATTTGATCCGCGATCCCCGACGCGACGCCGAGGTCGCTGCTGATCACGATGGCGGAGAACTCTCGATCTCGCTGGAGGTCGCTCAACGTGTCGAGCACGCCATCGCGCACGCCGACGTCGATTCCCTGCGTCGGCTCGTCGGCGACGAGCAGCGACGGCTCGAGCACGAGCGCCCTGGCCAGTGCGACCCGCTGGCGCTGGCCGCTGCTGAGCTGGTACGGCAGTTTGTTCATGAGACTGAGCGGCAACCGAACCGAATCGATGACCGTCGCGACGGCCGCCGCCGCCTCCCGCGGGTTGAATCGCCGGTCGCGCAGGTAGATCGGCTCGGCGACGTTCTCGGCGATGGTCAGGGTCGGGCTTAGCCGCTCCGCGCCATCCTGGCGCAGAAAGCCGACTCGGAGGGTGAGCCGATCGCGCGATCGTCGCCGGACGTATCGCAGCCGGGTTCCATAGACCTCGAGCTGTCCTCCGCAAATCTGCGGCGTCCCGTCTCCGTGCCTTCCTCCGCCTGCCAGTCCGGCGATCGCCTTGGCGAGGGTCGACTTTCCGGCGCCGGACTCCCCCACGATTCCGAGCACCTCCCCGGGAGCCAGATCGAAGGTGATCCCGCGAACAGCGAGGTGACGGAAGTGTGAGTTATTGGCGCGGTAGTCGATTGACAGGTCCCGAGCCGAGACCACGAATTTTCCCTTCGAGGCCGCCACTCAATCGGCCAATCTCAAGAGCCGCAGTTCCTCGCGTCGCAACGCTTGCTCGGCGGGGTTCGGCACGGGGAGGGACGCGAGCAGCCGCTTGGTATATGGATGCCGCGGCGCACCTAGCACGTCGGCCCCGGTGCCCTCCTCGACGAGTTCACCGTGATAGAGCACGGCGATCCGGTCGGCGAGGATATCCACGACGGCGAGGTCGTGACTGATGAACAGCGCGGCAAATCCGAACTCCCGTTGCAGCTCGGCGAATAATTCGAGCACCCGTGCTTGAACCGACACGTCGAGGGCGCTTGTTGGCTCGTCGGCGATCAGCAGCTTCGGTTGCAGGGCGAGGGCCCGGGCGAGCGAGGCGCGTTGGCGCTGTCCCCCACTCAGCTCGTGCGGGTAGCGGTCGCCGAACCCGCGGGGCAGCTGCACCGCCTCGAGCAGCTCGTCCACACGGGCGCGGGCCGCGCGGGCATCCCTCGCTCGGCCGTGCACCACAAGAGGCTCGGCGACGCATTCCGCGATGGTCAGGAGCGGATTGAAGCTCGTCGCCGGGTCTTGGAAGACGAACCCGATGTCGCTGCGCAGCGGCCGGAACTGTCGTTCCTTGACGCCGAGCATCTCCTGTCCAAGTACGGTGAGCGAGCCACCGGTGATTCGGGTGAGGCCACCGATCGCCCGCCCGATTGTGGTCTTGCCCGATCCGCTCTCGCCGACCAAGCCGAGTACCTCGTTTGCCCCGATCTCGAAGCTCACCCCGTTCACGGCGCGAAAACCCGGTCGGCCAAAGCGACCCGGGTACTCGATCTCCAGTCCGGTGGCGACCACGAGCGGCGCTTTGTCAACGGTGAGGGCGCGCTTCGCTGCGCGCTCCTGAGTCTTCACAGTCCCGGAACCGAGGTACGGAACCGCCGCGAGCAGTCGTTTCGTGTATTCGTGCTGCGGGCTGCCGAACAGGCTCGTGACATCGGCCTCCTCGACGACTTCGCCCTGATACATCACCGCGACGCGATCCGCGAGGTCCGCGACCACTCCCATGTTGTGGGTGATCAGCACGATCGCGGTGTCGAACTCGTCCCGGCATCGCCGAAGGAGATCGAGGATCTCCGCCTGCACTGTCACGTCGAGCGCGGTCGTCGGCTCGTCGGCGACGATGAGTTCCGGGTCGAGCACGAGGGCCATCGCGATGACCACACGCTGCTTCTGCCCTCCGGAGAACTGGTGCGGATAGTAGTTGACCCGCTCCGCGGCATCCGGGATTCCGACCTTGTCGAGAATCTCGATGGCCTTCGCCTTCGCTTGTGCCCGCGAGTAGTTGCCGTGCGCGCGAAGTCCCTCGGCGATCTGCCAACCGACCGTGTACACCGGGTTGAGCGCGGTCGACGGCTCCTGAAACACCATTGCCACGCTCGTGCCGCGGATCTCACGGAGACGGGCGTGACTGATTGATACGACGTTGTCGTTGCCGAGAAAAACCGCTCCGGAGGCCGTCGCCGTCTCGGGCAGCAGCCCGAGAATGGTCTTCGCCGTGACCGTCTTGCCGCTTCCGCTCTCGCCGACAATCGCGAGAACCTCGCCGGCGTTGACCGAGAGGGAGACCCCGTCGACCGCCCGAACATCGCCCCCGTCGGTCGCGAAGGTGACCGTGAGATCGGTGATTCCGACCGCCTGCTGTCCGCGTGCGAGGGTGCTCATGATTGCGGCTCTAATTCGAGATCTCCGACGATGTCGGAGCTGGCGTCCGGCGCGAGGTCCGGGGTCGGCCCGGGCGGAGGCACGGCGGCCGCGGCACGCCGTCGGGTGCGCAGACGCGGGTCGGCCAGGTCGTTGAGGCTCTCCCCCACGAGCGTCATGCCGAGCACCACCAGCACGATCGCGAGACCGGGGAACACCGAGGTCCACCAGATGCCGCTGGTTACGTCAGAGATCGACTTGTTGAGGTCATAGCCCCACTCCGCCGCTGAGGTCGGCTCTATGCCGAACCCGAGGAAGCCAAGTCCCGCGAGGGTGAGGATCGCCTCCGAGGCGTTGAGCGTGAAGATGAGCGGGAGGGTGCGTGTGGCGTTGCGCAGGATGTGCCGGAACATGATGCGTCCGGAACTTGCTCCGAGCACCTTCGCCGACTCGACGAATGCCTCGGCCTTGATTCGCACGGTCTCCGCCCGAATCACCCGGAAGTACTGCGGGATGAACACGACGGTGATCGAGATGGCCGCGGCGAGCACACCGCCGACGAGGTTGGACTTTCCGCCGGAGATGACGATCGACATGACGATCGCAAGGAGGAGCGTCGGGAAGGCGTAGACGGCATCGCACACGACAACTAGCACGCGATCGAGCCAGCCCCCGAGGTAGCCCGACACCACGCCGAGCAGCACGCCGAGGAAGATCGACAGCACGATCGCCACGACGATCACGAACAGAGCCGTCTGGGCGCCCCAGATCACCCGGGACAGCACGTCGTAGCCGCCGACCGTCGTACCGAGCAGATGGGCGGACGACGGTGCCTGCTGGGCGCCGAAGTTCTTGTTTCCCGACTCCAACTGGGAGAAGCCGAACGGGGCGAGCAGCGGGGCGAAGATCGCGGTGAGCACGAAGATCGCAGTGAGCACGAGGCCGGCGACGAGCATGCCCCGCTGCAGCCCGACGCTCTGCCGAAGCTGGTGAACGACCGGGATGCGGGTCCACAGCGGGCGCTTCGCCGTCCTGACTTGACGGTGTTCTGCGGTGTTGATCGACATGTCAGTACCTCACTCGGGGGTCGATGAGCGCGGCAATGACATCCACGATGAAGTTGGTGATCGCCACGACGACGGCGAGCAGCGCGACGATACCCTGCACGGCGACGTAGTCTCGTGCGCCCAGGTATTGGGCGAGCATGAAACCGAGACCCTTCCACTCGAAGGTCGTCTCGGTGAGCACCGCCCCGCCGAGGAGGAGCGCGATCTGCAACCCGATCACCGTGATGATCGGGATGAGAGCCGGCTTGTAGGCGTGCTTGCGCACGAGCCGAAACTCGCTCACGCCGCGCGATCGCGCCGCATCGACGTAGTCGGCCGACAGGGTGCCGATCACGTTTGTTCGCACGAGGCGAAGGAAGATGCCCGCCGTGAGCAACCCGAGCGCGATTCCGGGAAGGATGGCGTGGGACAGCACGTCCGCGACATCCGCCGAATTACCGGTCTGAAACGCATCGATGAGATAGATGCCCGTCTGATGCGGAAGTAGTTCGATGTCGAGCTCGGTGCCGGTCGACGCCCGGCCCGACACCGGGAGGACGCCGAGCCAGACCGAGAACACGAGTTTAAGCAGCAGTCCGGCGAAGAACACCGGGGTCGCGTAGCAGAGGATGGCAAACACGCGAAGGATCGCGTCCGGCCACTTGTCACGGAAATAGGCGGCGAGCATCCCGAGCGGGATCCCCACGATGAACGCCACGATGAGCGCGTAGAACGCGAGTTCGAGGGTGGCCCCGCCGTAGGTCAGGAGCACGGTCGTGACCGGCTGGTGGTCACTGATCGTCGTGCCAAAGTTGCCGCTGAAGATCTGGCCGAGATATTCGAAGTACTGCACCAGAATCGGACGGTCGTACCCGGCCGCGTGGATTCTCTCTTTGAGCTGCTCGGCGCTCAATCTTCCGCCGAGCGCAGCCGTGATCGGGTCACCGATGGTGCGCATGAGAACAAACACCATGGAGACGAGAATGAACACCGTCGGGATGATCAGCAGAAGACGCACCACGATGTAGCGGCCGATCCGATTTCCACCGGCCGACGACTTTCGCCTGCGCTCGGCGGCCGGACGCTGACCGGGCGACGCCGAATGCGCCTCCGCCGGTATCACGGATGTCGTCATTGTCGCCAATCTGCGCGGTACGGAAAAACGGTGGGTAAAGAAAGAACGGGGCGGCCCGCTAACAGCGGACCGCCCCGACCACAGCTAAAGAGATATTAGCCGTTGGCTCTTGTTACTTGGAGAGTGTGCCGAAGCGGAACTTGAACGAGGCGTCGAGCACAACCCCCTTCACGCCCTTGCCCTCGACGACCACCTGCGCACCCTGGAGCAGCGGGATGGTCGGCAGGATCGCGGCCACCTTGTCCTGGATCTCGCCGATCTGCTTCACACGCGTCGCCTTGTCGGTCTCGACGGCCTGCTGGGTCAGCAGGGAGGAGATGGCCGGGTTGGAGAAGTGGTTCGCGATGAAGTTCTTGTCGGAGAAGAACGGGGTCAGGTAGTTGTCCGCGTCCGAGTAGTCCGGGAACCAACCGAGCTGATACTCCGGGTAGACATCCGCGACACGGTCCTTCGTGTACTGCACATACTCGGTGGACTGCAGGTTGACCGAGAACAGTCCGCCCTTCTCGAGCTGGCTCTTGACCAGCGCGTACTCGTCACCGGAGCTTGCGCCGTAGTGGTCCGGGTTGTACTGGAGGTCGAGCTTGATCGGTCCGGACACGCCGGCGTCCGCGAGCGTCTTCTTGGCCTTGGCCAGGTCGGGGCCACCGTTACCGTCGCCATACAGCCCCTTGAGCGCCGTGTTGGCTCCCGTGAGGCCGTCCGGAACGTAGGAGTACAGCGGAAGGTAGGTTCCCTTGTAGACCTGCGTGGCGATCGCCTGCCGGTCGATCAGGTCGGCAACGGCCTGGCGCACGGCGAGAGCCTTTGCCGGGTCGGCGGTGGCTGTCGTCGCACCGAATGGCTGAGTGTTGAAGTTGAACACGATGTAGCGGATCTCTCCACCGGGGCCGGTCGTGACCTTGACGCTCGTGTCTTTCTTCAGGTCTGCGATATCGGTCGCCGACATGCTGCGCGCAGCGACGTCGATGTTGCCCTTCTGCACGTCGAGCTTCATGTTCGACTGGTCGGTGTAGTACTTCAGGTTGATCGTGTTGGTCTTCGGCTTGCCGAGAAGTCCGTCGTAACCCGGGAAGTTCTTAAACTGCACGAGTTGGTTGAAGCGGTAACTCGAAATCGTGTACGGGCCGGCGAAAGCCTTGCCCTTGACGATGGCGTCGTCGCTGGTGACCTTGTCGGCCGAGAACACCTGCTCGTCAACGATCGGGGCGGCGGGGCTGGACAGGATCTGAGGCCAGATCTGGTCATTGGCCGACTTGAGGTGGAAGACGACGGTGGTGTCGTTGACGGCCTCCGTGCTTTCCAGGTTGCCGAGAAGACTCGACGGGCCGTTCTCCGCGGCGATCTTGAGTTGACGATCGAAGGAGAACTTCACGTCGGAGGAGGTGAGCTTGTCACCGTTGTCGAAGGTCAGGCCCTTCTTCAGCACGACCGTGAACTCGTTCGGGCTGGTGAAACTGGCCGACTGGGCGATGTCGGGTTCGACCGCGGCTGTCCCCGGCTTGGAATTCATGAGGAAGGGGTAAACCTGCGACATGATTGCGAACGAGCCGTTGTCGTAGGAGCCGGCCGGGTCGAGGGAAGTGACCTTGTCGGTCGTTCCGACGACTATCGACGTCGCGGCGGAGCCACTCTTGGTGCCGCCGCTAGACGAGCAACCGACCAGAGCGAGTGCCGCAATTGCGGCGACGCCCACCGCGGCAAGCGTTCGCTTGCGGAACGTAGATGCGGATGTCATATCCGTGTGCCTCTCTGTTGGTCAAACATGAAAATCCCGCGAGGACACGCGGGGTTTTCCAAGCTGTGTGCTCCCTTGCTAACACAGAACGACCACACTGAACCAATCTCAACAGCCCATATGAGCAAATGTTTATCCATCTGCAACACGGCGATGTCGCGGATCACTCGCTGCGCAGGGCGCGCCGCTCGGCCTCGATGCGCACGAGCTCGACCTGCAGTTCGCGATACTTTTCGGGCTCGGCGGCGGCATCCGTTCGGTGCGACTGTCCGAGGAGCTCGGCTTTCCGGCGCAGCAGATCGCGTGCGATGAGGTCGGTCGTCACCGCCTTGCAATAGATGGTCAGTTCGCGGCCCTCCCGCTCGGGAAGGGGGGCGAGGCCAAGTTCCTTGACGAGGGTCGCGAACGGTGCCGGCACCTCCTCGATGATGCGAGCCAGCCAGCCAGGCGTGTCAAAGGCGTCCATGCTGCCGGCCACACCATCCCGGACCACCGCGAGAGCCGGGTTGGCGTAGGTGACCTGGCTCGCCCGCTGCACCAGTTCGCGGCCGATGATCTCCGGCTGCTGCAGGATGGCCATGAGGGCGTCCCGCTCGAGTCGCGTCGCCGGGTCGATTGGCAGATGCACGAGCGACGGTCCACGCTCAGCGGGTGCCGCCTCTTGCGCCCCGGGCTCCCGTGGTGCCCCTCGCTCCTGCGTCGGCGCGCCCGATGACGTGCTGCCCGACCCGCCCATCGACGCCGCCCCTCGGGTCGGCGCGCCTCGGGTCGTCTCTGTCGCGCGGCTGCGGGCCGCACTGACCGCTCGAGCGACCTCGTTGGTGTCCATGCCGAGCCAGCCGGCGAGGTTGCGAACGTAGCCGATGTTGAGGGCCTGGTCCCGGATGCCCGCTACCACCGGTGCGGATGCGCGCAGCGCGGCGACGCGGCCCTCGACTGTGTCCAGATTATGGCCGGCAAGCACGCGCCGGATCATGAACTCGAACATCGGCTTCTTGGCCTGCACCAGGCGCCGGACGGCGTCGTCGCCGCGGTTCAGTCGAAGGTCACACGGGTCGAGACCATCCGGGGCGACGGCGACGAAGGTCTGCGCGGCGAAGCGCTGCTCCTCACCGAAGGCGCGACTCGCCGCCTTCTGCCCGGCCTCATCCGGGTCGAAAGTGAAGATGACCTCCCCGGTGCCCGTCGTGTCCGCGTTGTCGACGTCGCCGAGCACTCGGCGGACCACCTTGATGTGATCGACTCCGAAAGCCGTGCCACAGGTGGCGACCGCCGTCGTGATTCCGGCGAGGTGGCAGGCCATGACGTCGGTGTACCCCTCGACGACGACGACCTGGCGGCCGCGGGAGATGTCCCGCTTGGCGAGGTCGAGTCCGTAGAGCACTTGCGACTTGTGGTACACGGCCGTCTCGGGGGTGTTGAGGTATTTCGGACCCTGGTCGTCATCCAGAAGCTTCCTCGCCCCGAAGCCGAGGGTCGCCCCGGTGACGTCGCGGATAGGCCAGACAAGTCGACCGCGGAAGCGATCGTAGGTGCCGCGGTCACCCTGACCGACGAGACCGGCGGCGAGCAGTTCCGCCTCGGAGTAACCGAGCGTCTTGAGGTGCTTGCTCAGCGCGTCGTAGCTCTTCGGAGCGAAGCCGATGCCGAAACGCTGCGCGGCCGACGGGTCGAATCCCCGCTCGCCCAGGAACTTACGGCCCGGTTCCGCGTCAGGCGTGGCCAGCTGGCTGACGAAAAATTCCGCCGCGGACTGGTTGGCGGCGAGGATGCGGGCTCGGTTGCCGTGATCGCTGTTGGCCTGGCCGCCGTCCTCGTAGTGCAGCTCGAAGCCGACCCGCGCCGCCATGCGCTCGACCGCCTCGGTGAAGGTCGTGTGGTCCATCTTCTGCAGGAACGAGAAGACGTCACCATCCTCGCCGCAGCCGAAGCAGTGGTAGCGCCCCACCTGCGGGCGCACGTGAAAGCTTGGGCTCCGCTCGTCATGGAACGGACACAGTCCCTTGAGTGATCCGACACCGGCGCCCTTGAGAGTGACGTAGTCCCCGACGATGTCGGCGATGTTGATGCGCGCCCGCACCTCGTCGATATCGTTTCGTCGTATAAGGCCGGGCACCCTCTCATCCTACTTTCGACCGCGGGGCCACCTTTCGGATTCCACACCGACTGTTCGCCTCTCCACGGGCAGCAGCCTCTTTCCGAAATCCATGCACACCTCGCGACACGTCGAACAAATGCCCACTATTGCGGCGTGTCACCCCAGATTGCATGGATTTCGGAAGGGGAGAGCGCGGACGGGAGAGACCGGGAGGAGGTGGTTAGGGGACCAGTCGGGCGTGCCAGGCCATCGCAGACTGGTCGGTGAGCGAGGCAACCTGGTCGACGACGGCGCGTTTGCGGTCCCCATCGCTCGCCGCGGCACGCCAGTCCGCCGCGAATCCGGGGTCGAGCTCGGCGCCGCCGCCCTCGTACAGCGTCGTCGCGAGCTCGGTGAGAATCGCGCGTTGCTGGATGTAGATCGGCTGACGGGTGTTTCGCGACATCACGAACGCCGCGACGATCCCTTTAAGCACGGCAATCTCCGCCTGAACGTTTCGCGGGACCACGATGTCGGCTCCGAAGCGGATGAGGCTTCCGCCGTCATCCTCGCGACGCGTCGCCTGCACCGCGGCCGCGGCGAATCGTCCGATCAGCTGCGAGGTGAGGTTCTTCAGCCTGCCCTGTGCGAATCGGCTTCCGTCCCAGTCGTCGAGCCAGACGTCGAGCGAGTCCAGTCGATCGAAGGCGGCTATCAGTTCGGCGTGATCGAGTTCTCCGCCGATCCACGCGAACATCGAGTCGACGAGCGCGTCGTGATTGACCCGCGCCCCGAGCGCGCGCACGTCGATGTAGCCGCTGACCACGGCATCCTCGAAGTCGTGCACCGAGTACGCGATGTCATCCGAAAGGTCCATCACCTGCGCCTCGATGCACAACCGCCGGTCCGGGGCGCCCTCGCGCATCCAGCTAAACGCCTCCGCATCGTCGGCGTAGAACCCGAACTTGGCCCGTCCGCTCGGATCGCCGACCGATGCGGAGTCCGACCAGGGGTACTTGCAGCTCGCGTCGAGGCTCGCCCGGGTGAGGTTGAGCCCGTAAGAGCGACCGTTCGTGCCGAAGACCTTCGGTTCGATTCGGGTGAGCAGCCGAAGGGTCTGGGCGTTGCCCTCGAAGCCGCCGATGTCGGCCGCCCAGGAGTTGAGGGCTCGTTCGCCGTTGTGACCGAACGGAGGATGTCCGAGGTCGTGAGCAAGGCAGGCCGTGTCCACGACATCCGGGTCGAGTCCGAGGCTGGTCGCGAGTTCCCGGCCGACCTGGGCGACCTCGAGGGAATGGGTGAGTCGGTTTCGGGCGAAGTCGAGGCCCGCTGCCGGGCTGAGCACTTGCGTCTTGGCTGCGAGCCGTCGCAACGCGCTCGAGTGCAGAAGTCGCGCGCGGTCCCTCGCGAAGTCGCTTCGCCGGCCGGAGTGCTGCTCCGGCAACCATCGCGCTGAGTCGTGTTCGCTGTACGCCTCGACCACTCCCCGATACTCAGCCACCGCTGTGGCTCAGTTCGGCCTCGGCAAGTTCGGCGCGGTGCGTGTCGGCGAGCTCACGGCTCAACAACCAACCGTCGGGGAGGGAGGTGCGCTTCGGGGTCCCGGCCCGCCCACGCGGCCCCTCGGCGTCGGCGCCCGGGTATGGCTGGTTCCAGTCGAGGCGGGCGAGCAGGTCGTCCATCTGCTGCAGGCTCTCGACCGTTGCGAGTGCTGAGCGGATGTCGCCGCCGACCGGGTACCCCTTGAAGTACCAGCCGATGTGCTTGCGGATGTCGCGGCAGGCGTGGTCCTCGTCGCCATCGAAGAAGTCGACGAGCAGTTCGGCGTGCCGACGCAGCGTCGCCGCGACGGTGCCGAGCGACGGCTGCGCGACGGCGGCCGATCCCGTTTCGGGATCCCTTGGGGACGCCTGCCGCGCGGTGTCCGGGTCCAGGAACGCAGCCGCGAGATCGCCGAACAGCCAGGGGCGCCCGAGGCAGCCCCGGCCGACGACCACCCCGTCGCATCCGGTCTCATCGACCATTCGGATGGCGTCCGCGGCGGACCAGATGTCGCCGTTGCCGAGAATAGGAACCCCGCCGATGGTCTCCTTGAGTCGGGCGATCGCCGACCAGTCGGCGTGGCCGCTGTAGAACTCCGAGGCCGTCCTCGCGTGCAGCGCGATGCTCGCGACGCCGGCGCCTTCGGCGATCCGCGCGGCCTCCAGATAGGTCAGATGCGAGGAATCGATGCCCTTGCGCATCTTGATGGTCAGCGGAAGGTCGCCGGCGGCCTTCACCGCTCCCTCGACGATGTCGCGGAACAGGTCGAGCTTCCACGGAAGGGCCGCTCCCCCGCCCTTGCGGGTGACCTTGGGCACCGGGCAGCCGAAGTTGAGGTCGATGTGATCGGCGCGGTCCTCGGCCACGAGCATCGTCACCGCATCCGCCACCGTTTTCGGGTCGACCCCGTAAAGCTGAATGCTGCGCGGAGTCTCAGATTCGTGGTGTTTGATCAAACGCATCGAACCCTCGGTGCGTTCGACAAGGGCACGACTCGTGATCATTTCGGAGACATACAGACCGGCACCGAACTCCCGGCAGAGGCGTCGGAACGCGGTGTTGGTGATGCCCGCCATCGGCGCAAGCACCACCGGAACTGCAAGCGACAGCGGTCCGATCTGTAGGCTCGGTGCTGGGGTGGCGGTCATGGTCATTTCACAATTCTCTCAAGAAAGGTCGGTTCACGGATGACGGAGCCTGAGGGACAGGCGCGGGCACGGGCGGATGCCGCGGCCAGAGGCCTCCACATCGAGATGGTTGAGCGTCCGGCCGCCGAATCGCTCGAGCATGCCGCCGAACTGCTCGGGCTCGCGCCGCACGACATCGTGAAGACCCTCGTGGTGCGGCGGCACACCCCGGAGGACGCCCCGGACGAGTACCTGTTCGCGCTCATTCCCGGCGATCGCCAGATCTCCTGGTCGAAGCTGCGCGCCGTCGTCGGTGTCAATAGGCTGTCGCTGCCGTCGCCGACCCTCGCCTTCGAGGCGACCGGCTACGAACGCGGCACGATCACCCCGCTCGGCAGCACGGCACAGTGGCCGGTCTTCGCCGACTCCTCCATCGCCGGTCGCGTCGCCATGGGAGCTGGCGAGCACGGCCTGAGCGCCTTCGTCGACGCCGAAGCGCTATTCGCGGCCTTCGACGCGACGGTCGCCGACATCAGCTAGTCAGACCGCGTCGTCGTCGAGTCGCCGATTCACGATCGCTTGTTCCGGATGCTCCGGGATGGCACAGAACTCGCCGTCACAGGCCGCCGCCGACTGATCGCCCAAAATCGTCAGCGGCTGAATCGCCTCCGTCATTTGGCCGCCTCCCGTTCGTCGCGAACCTGGGCGAGCACATTGGCAAATGTCGCCGCGTCTTGCGCTCCGGACACCCCATACTTTCCGTCGATCACGAAGAACGGGACGCCCTGGATGCCGTACTCGGTCGCGAGGGCAACATCCGCCTTCACGTCGGCCAGGAATTTCTCGGACTCAAGCGCCCGCACCACGTCCGCACGGTCGAATCCGATCTCGGCCGCTATGTCGGCGAGGTCTTCGATTCGTCCCACGTGCTCGCCGTTCACGAAATAGGCCTTGAGCAGCCGCTCCTTCATGTCGAGCTGGCGGCCGTGCGACTTCGCGTAGTGGATGAGTTCGTGCGCCTTGACCGTGTTGGTCTGGTGCACGTGGTCATAGTCGTAATCCAGGCCGACCGAAGCGGCGATGTTCGTCACGTTCTCGAGCATCCGCGAGACCTGCTCCGCCGGAATGCCCTTGCGCTCGCTCAAGTAGTCAACCGGCGTGCCCTCGAAGTCGACCGGGGTGTCCGGTGCGAGTTCGAAGGAGTGGTACTCCACCTCAACCGCACCGCCAAACGTCGCCGCTCCTGCCTCGAACTTGCGTTTTCCGATATAGCACCAGGGGCACTGCACGTCGGACCAGATGTCTACTTTGATTGGATCGCTCACCCCACATGCAACCGCATCGCGGCTGCTCTATTCCCATGCAGTGTCAGGCCGATGCCAGAGTCAGCCCCTTCTCATTCAGGGTGAGTTGCGCCGCGGGAAGTTGAGCGGGCCGGCCGAGCGCCCGATACTCCCAGCCCTTCGCCCGGTAATCGTCCGCGTCGAGGGCCTGCCGCCCGTCAACGATCTTGCGCTGGGCGACGAGGCCGCCAAGGTACTCCGGGTCGGCGTCCCGGAATTCCTGCCATTCGGTGAGCAGCGCGACAATGTCGGCATTCCGGGCCACGTCAGCGAGCGAGTCGGCGTAGTTCAGTCCGCCGTAGGCGCGTCTCGCGTTCTCCCCGGCCTGCGGGTCGTACACGGTGACGATGGCCCCCTCCGTGCGGAGCATCCGCGCAACTTCGAGTGCCGGAGCATCCCGGATGTCGTCGGAGTTGGGTTTGAATGCCGCGCCGAGCGCGGCGACGCGCACGCCCTCGAGCGATCCGCCGGCAAGCTCGCGGATCAGATCGACGATGCGGGCGCGCCGGCGGAGGTTGATCGCGTCGACCTCGCGAAGGAACGCGACCGATTGGCCGACGCCGAGCTCCTCCGCCCGGTAAATGAAGGCCCGGATGTCTTTCGGCAGGCAACCGCCGCCGAAGCCGAGACCCGGCTTAAGGAATCGTCCGCCGATCCGACTGTCGTAGGCGAGTGCCTGGGCGAGGAGATTGACATCGGCACCGGTGACTTCGCAGATCTCCGCCATCGCGTTAATGTACGAGATCTTGGTGGCGAGGAAGGAGTTTGCCGCGACCTTCACCAGCTCTGCGGTTGCGAGGTCGGCGACGACAAGCGGGGTGCCGGCGTCGAGGATCGGCCGGAACGCTGCCCTAAGCTGCTGCTCCGCCCAGTCCGATGGGACGCCGAACACGAGCCGATCCGGGTGGAGGGTGTCCTCGACCGCGTACCCCTCCCGCAGGAATTCGGGATTCCAGGCCAGCTCGAGTTGGAGGCCCGCCGGCGAGGTCTCGTGCACTAGTTCGGTGAGCCGAGCCGCGGTGCCGATGGGGACCGTCGACTTGCCGACGAGGAGCGCGCGGCGTGTTATCCGGCTGGCCAGTTCGGCGAACGCAGACTCGACATATCGGAGGTCGGCCGCGTTCGAGTCCTTTGCCTGTGGGGTTCCGACACATACGAAGTGCACGTCACCCCATTCGGCCGCCTCGGCGAAGTCGGTGCCGAACCGCAGTCGGCCGGAGTCGAGAGCCTCCCTCAGTTTCTCGGGGAGTCCCGGTTCGAAGAACGGAACACGACCGGAAGCGAGAGCCTCGATCTTGCGCGGGTCGACATCGACCCCGAGCACCTCGAACCCGAGAACGGCCATGCAGATCGCGTGGGTTGCGCCGAGATAGCCGGTGCCGATGACGGTGATTCGGGGTCGTTCGGTCGACACGGCGGAGGAAGCAGGGCCGAAAGCGACACGTGGTAATTCGGGGGATGTCATTTTTGTCTCCTATTCGGGTGGTGACATATTCGGGTGGTGACATATTCGGGTGGTGACGAATCGGGTATGGAGTGTGGGGGTTGGAGCCGTTCGGATAGTCGGTCAGCCGGTCTTGCACGACGGCACGGTTGGACCGCTCGCCGCTCCGGTCACGGTGTTGTTGCACTCGACGACGTTGGCGAGAGCGGGCCGCATCGCGAATCCGTAGCCCGGCCCGTCGACGTGGGCGGTGTTGTTGCGAAAGACATTCTTGGTGCCCCAGCCGTTGAGAATTTCGTGCGTCTGGAAGCCGTCGCCCGGCGAATTCACGCCGGTGTTGTTCTCGATGACCCAGCCGTTTCCCTTCACGTCAACCCAGGAATCCGCGGCCGTGATCTTCGAGCCGTCGAACGAGTTGCCGACGAGCAGCCCCCCCGTTGTGCCTTCCTTGATGTCGACGCTCTCGGCGGTCGTGCCGGAGATGATGTTGCCGACCAACACGTTGCGGTCACTGCGGTCGGGGTTGCAGCCGCTGACCTTGCACCAGTTGGGTTCCGCCGTTCCGACGTAGATGCCCTCTCCGTACTTGCTCTTCAGGTGACCGGTGTCGCCTACCCGGTTGTCCCGCACCGTGTTGTCGGTGCTCGACGTTCGCAGGTGGATGGCCTCATGTCCCGTGTGGGTGACGGTCAGTCCCTGCACTATCGACCCGACGGTGCCGTCGAGCATCACGCCCTTTTGGCCGTTTCGAACTGAGAATCCGATGAGGTTCCAATAGGACACCTTGTTGAGGTGCAAGACGTAGTCGTGCTTGGTTCCTCCGCCGTCGAGGATCGCCGCGGCTGGGCCGCACAGCGAGATCGGCGAGTCCTTGCTTCCGGATGCCGTCGCCTCAAAATGCCCCGAGTAGATGCCGGGAGCGAGATGAATCGTTGACCCCGGCTTCGCCTCAGCGAGCGCGGCGTGAAGCCCCGACGAGGTGGAGACTCGAGTCCCGGACGTCGGGCAGACGGCGCGGGTACCCGCGGCGGGCGGGGCGGAGGGCGTGGTCGAAGGGGTTGGCCTTCCGCTCGACGGGGCCCGTCCCTCGCGAGCGCCCTGCTGCCCACCGCCCGTCAAGGCGACGACACCCCAGATCACCGCGCCGATGAGGACAACCGCGACCGCGGCGAGCACGATAAGCAGCGTGCGTCGCTTCGAGGCATCCCATTGCGAACTCATGGGGGCCCTTCGGATTCTGCCGCGACGAACGCGCGCGAACCCCGACCCGGCGAGACCCTCAGCCCGCGTTCCTCCGCACTGACGGCCTCGCGGGTCAGATTCACGAGGGCCACACAAGCAATTTCGGGAATACACATAGGATTCGGGTCCCCGTGACTAGTCGAGGGAGGTGGCACCGCCCGCGCTATTCACCTCACGTCGGGATCGCCATTGATAGAACCTGATGCCTGGCGGTCGGGCTCGCCAAACCTGGGTTCTCGATAACGAACACAACGTAGGACGCCCCCCATTCGGGGGGAACCCCCAAGGCGCAGGCTCCCAGCTAATTGCAACCTTCGCGTAACCTGCTGTTCACCCCAGCCTGCCGTCCCGGGGCACCAATCAGGCGCCGAGCAGCTGCTCCGCGAGATATCCGCGCACTCGATCGAGCGAAATCCGCTCCTGAGCCATCGAGTCGCGTTCGCGAATCGTAACCGCGTTGTCCTCGAGCGAGTCGAAGTCGACGGTGATGCAGAACGGCGTTCCGATCTCGTCCTGGCGGCGGTAGCGCCGCCCGATAGCACCCGCATCGTCGAACTCGATGTTCCAGTACTTGCGGAGGTCTGCGGCGAGAGAGCGTGCGACCGGGGAGAGTTGCTCGTTGCGTGACAGCGGAAGTACCGCGACCTTGATCGGGGACAGCCGACGATCGAGGCGCAGCACGGTGCGCTTGTCCACCCCGCCCTTCGTGTTCGGAGCCTCGTCTTCGTGGTATGCGTCGGCAAGAAAGGCCATGAGAGCGCGGGTGAGTCCAAACGCCGGTTCGATGACGTATGGGATCCAGCGCTCGTTCTTGGTCTGGTCGAAGTAGGAGAGGTCGACGCCGGATGCCTCGGAATGGGTCTTCAGGTCGAAGTCGGTGCGATTGGCAACACCCATCAGCTCGCCCCACTCGCTGCCCTGGAACCGGAAACGGTACTCGAGGTCCACCGTTCGCTTCGAGTAGTGCGACAGCTTCTCGGCCGGGTGCTCAAAGCGCCTGATGTTGTCGGGCGAGATGCCGAGATCGGTGAACCACTCCTCGCTCGCGTCTACCCAGTACTTGAACCACTCGTCGTCGGTGCCCGGCTCGACGAA
Source organism: Microbacteriaceae bacterium (assembly GCA_025464975.1). Lineage (GTDB taxonomy): Bacteria > Actinomycetota > Actinomycetes > Actinomycetales > Microbacteriaceae > Lacisediminihabitans. Next base: position 48,106 of record JAODMT010000017.1, read on the forward strand.
GAACTCCATCTCCATCTGTTCGAACTCCCGCGTGCGGAAGATGAAGTTGCCCGGTGTGATCTCGTTCCGGAAGGACTTGCCGACCTGCGCGATACCGAACGGGGGTTTCATGCGGGCGGCGCCGAGCACGTTGGCGAAGTTGACGAAGATGCCCTGCGCCGTCTCGGGTCGCAGGTAGTGCATCCCCTCCTCGTTGTCCACCGGTCCGAGATAGGTCTTCAGCAGGCCGGAAAAGTTCTGCGGTTCGGTCCAGGAGCCGGGCTGACCGGTGTCTGGGTCCCGGATGTCGGCGAGCCCGTTGACCGGCGGATGCCCGTGCTTCTCTTCATACTGCTCGAGCAGGTGATCGGCCCGGTAGCGCTTGTGGGTGTGCAGCGACTCGACGAGCGGGTCGCTGAAGACCTCGACGTGGCCGGAAGCTTCCCAGACCCGACGGGGCAGGATGACCGCGGAGTCGATTCCGACAATGTCGTCGCGACCCTGCACCATGAACTGCCACCACTGGCGCTTGATGTTTTCCTTGAGCGCCGTGCCGAGCGGCCCGTAATCCCACGCCGACCGGGAGCCTCCGTAGATCTCACCCGCCTGAAAGACGAACCCCCGGCGCTTGGCCAGGTTGATTACGGGATCGAGTGGGGAGGCGTTTGCCACGAAGAACTCCAAAGGTCAGCCGCGCTGGATGCGCGGTCGATAAGCGAATCCGAGTCTAGCGTCGCCCTAGCTCAACGCCGTGACGACCGCCTCCACGTCGGACTCGTCATTCCACAGGTGGAACGCCGCCCGGAGCCGACCGGCACGGCCGGAGGCCTTGATGCCCGCGGCCACGAGCTTCCGCAGGTCCGCGCCCTCCGGATCGGCCCAGGTCACGATGGCCTGATGCTGCTTCGGCATGCCAAGCCTGTCGCACAGCAGGTCGCCGAGGCCGCTCGTGTAGGCCCAGACCTCGTCGATGTCGAGCTCCGAGAACATCCGGAGCGCCGGTTCGGCCCCGATCCAGGCTGGCCAGGCCGGAGACACGTCAAAGGCGCGGGCGTCACTCGCGAGCGCCATGTCGGGCCCATAGCAGGACTGCCAGACGTTGTCTCCCGCATACCAGCCGGCCTGAATCGGTGTGAGGTGCGATTGGAATCGCTCGCTGAGGGTCAGGAACGCGATCCCGCGCGGAACGCACAGCCACTTGTAGGTGTGGCAGACGGTCGCGTCGAAGAGTGAGGCGGCTACGGGGTGCACCCCGGCCGATTGCGTCGTGTCGCACAGCGTGAACGCGTCGTGCGCGGCCGCAGCGGCGACGATCGCTGGCACATCGGCCACCACGCCGGTGGCGGACTGGATGTGGGAGAAGGCGACGAGCCACGTGTCATCCGTCACCGAGGCAGCGAGGTCGGCGAGGGCTACGGATCGCACCCGAATGCCGGCGCGCTGCAGGAACGGGAACACTATCGAGCTGAAGTCGCCGTGCACTGTAAGCACCTCTGCGCCCTCTGGCACCGCTGCGGCGACGACACTCGTGATCACGGAGGTCTGGGAGCCGGCCGCGACCCGGTCGGGAGTGACGCCGACGAGGGATGCGTAGTAGCCGCGGCTGCGTTCGATGACGCCGTCGTAATCCATCGGGTCACGCTTCGCTGCGGACCAGAGGTCGAGGTCGGCCTTGAGCGCGGCGACCGTCTCCCGGGTTGGAAGGCCGATCGAGGCGACCGCGAGGAATCCGCGCGGTGCCTCGTAGCTCGCGATGGCGGCTTGGAGGCGAGGCGAGAGTGTCGCCTGAGTGAGGGTGCGGCTTGTGGCCGCGGGTGTACTGGTCATGTGTCCAGCATGGCGTGAGTGCGTCGATTTGTCAGGTAACGCCGACTCGGGCGTGCCCAAAACGCGCAAAAAGGCGCCGAAATGCCCCGTAACGCTCAGATCTGGGCGAGGTGATGCGCCGCTTCGATGATTCGCACCGTCTCGAGGGCGTCGCGCGGATCCACCGGAACGGAAGCGCCGTCCCGGATGGCGGCAGCCACTCCGGCATAGAAGCCAGGGTAGTTGCCGCGCTCGGTCGGCACCGGGGTGGGCGGCGCATCCGTCGATCCCGCGATTCCGAAGAGCCCCCAATGCTCGCGTGGCGTCACCCCGTAGCCCTCATCGGTTGGCAGGCCGCCGGCGCCGAGTGCGTGCTCCTGGTTGTCGAGTCCGTACACCGTGTACGCCGACTCGGAGCCGAGCACCCGGAAGCGTGGTCCGTTTTGTCCGGCGAAGCGGCTGAGGGTGAGGTGGGAGCGGGTTCCGCTGTCGTGCAGAAGCGAAATGAACGCCTCGTCGTCGCTCACTCCCCCGTCTCGCAGGATCGACAGTTCCGCGTTGGTGACGGTGGCCGGTCCGAACAGCTGAAGCGCTTGATCGATCAGATGGCTGCCGAGATCGAAGGTGATGCCGGCCGCCTGAGCGCTCGTCGAGGTGTCCTGCCACCGGTCGCGAAGTCCGGGCGACCAGCGCTCGAATGTCGACTCGAACCGGTGCACCCGCCCGAGGCGTCCCTCGGAGAGCAGCTTTCGCACAGTGAGGAAGTCGCCGTCCCAGCGCCTGTTCTGGAACACGACGAGGGGGCGGCCGGCCGCGTCGGACGCGTCGATGAGCCGCTGCCCATCTTCGACCGACGCAGCGAATGGCTTGTCGATGACGACGGCGGCGCCGGACGCGAGGGCCGCAAGCCCCTGCTCGAGGTGCGCGTGACCCGGTGAGGCGAGCACGACGAGGTCGAGGCCACGTTCGATGAGCTCCCCCGGGGTGTTCACGGTATGAACCGTCGGGTACTGCGCGCGAGCAACTGTCTGACGCCCGGCGTGACTGGTCGCGATCACCTCGAGCGAGAATCGGGGGTTTGTGGCGATGAACGGGGCGTGGAACACCCGACCGGCGAGTCCATAACCGATGATGCCTGTCCTGATGGGGGTGTTGTCGCTCATGACAGCCAGACTATCCAGCTCGACCCTCTTCGCCGCAGCACTCGCCCTCCTCGCCAGAACACTCGGCCTCCTCGCCACAGCACTCGGCAACTCGCCCCTCCACCACGGTTCTCCGGAGGATTTGGGCCATTGAGGCGAATTGACCCACGTGAGCGGTCACAACCGGGCAAAAACCAGAAACCTCCGGAGAAACGGATGTTTGATAATGAGCAAATGCTTACTTCTAGTGACCGCTTGCCGGCAATCCCCGCGCGGGTCGCGATTGCTGGGGCGAGCGGGGTCGGCAAGACGACTCTGGCGAGACGAATCGGCGAAACTCTGGGCCTGCCATACACCGAAATTGACGCCCTGTATCACGGTCCGAACTGGGTTCCGCGGCAGGGTTTCCTTGCCGACGTCGACGTTTTCACTCGGGAACCGACCTGGGTGACCGAATGGCAATACAACCTCGCCCGGCCGATGATCGCGGAACGGGCCGACCTGCTGGTGTGGCTCGACCTACCGGCACCGGTCGCTGTCACTCGAGTCGTGTTGCGCACCGTCAGGCGCAGTCGCTCGCGCGAAGAGCTGTGGAACGGCAATGTCGAGCCGGGGATCTGGCACGCCCTCACCGCGAGGGAGGGCATCATCCGGTGGGCCCTGTCCACCGGACGGCGCTACACCCGCAGTGTCCCGCCGGTCGAGTTGGAGCATCCAGCGCTAACGGTCGTGCGACTCCGCAGTCAAGCCGAGGTCGAGTCCTGGCTCAGTGGTCTGCGTACGGAGGCCTGATCGCTACGCGATCGGCGAGTCGATCGCCCCGCCGAAGCGACGGGTGCGCTGCGCGTAAAGCGAGATCGCCTCCCAGAGCTGCTCCCGGGTGAAGTCCGGCCACAGCGTGTCCAGGAACACCATCTCGGCGTACGCGCTCTGCCAGAGCATGAAGTTGCTCGTGCGCTGCTCCCCCGAACTGCGCACGAAGAGATCGACGTCGGGCAAATCCGGCGCGTACAGGTGCTTCTGAATGGCCTTCTCGGTGATGCCGGACGGCCGGAGTCGCCCGGCCGCCACGTCCTCGGCGAGCGCGCGCGCGGCATCCACGATTTCGTTGCGTCCGCCGTAGTTGACGCACATCGTGAGGGTCATCACGGAGTTGCCCTCTGTGAGCCGCTCGGCGAACTGGAGTTCGTTGATGACGGATGCCCACAGCCTCGGCCGGCGGCCCGCCCAACGCACTCGCACCCCCCAATCGTTGAGCTGGTCGCGGCGGCGATGCAACACCTCCCGATTGAAGCCCATCAGAAAGCGCACCTCGTCGGGGGAACGCTTCCAGTTCTCGGTGGAGAACGCGTACACGCTGAGGTGCTTCACCCCGATTTGGATGGCGCCGGCGACGACATCGAGCAGGCTCGCCTCGCCCGCCTTGTGACCCTCGATTCGGGTGAGTCCCCTGCCGTTCGCCCATCGTCCGTTGCCGTCCATGACGACGGCGACGTGCTCGGGAACGGCATTTCTGGGGAGCTTCGGTGGATAGAGTCCGGTCCAGTCGATCGGCTTGAAGTCCACCGCGTCACGGTGGGTCTTGCCGATCACGTGCTCACTCTGCGATCGACGTGCTCGAGCGACCGCAACCCGCGGTCGAGGTGGAACTGGGTATACGCGGCCACAACGCCACTGGTCTGCGACCGGGTGCGGTCGTCCGCCGCATCCGCGGTCCCCCAGTCGCCGGTGAGAAGCGAGGAAAGAAGCAGCAGGGTCTCGGAGTCGAGCCGCGGGGCGCCGGGCGGCGCCACGGCATCCGCCACCACCCCACCGAGCTGCACGACGAAGGCCGAGTGCGGTCCGGGGGCGCCGGTGACCGCGCAGTCATCGAAGCTCGGCGACCACCCCGCGATCGAGAGGGCACGGAGCAGGTAGGAGTCGAGGGTGAGGCTGGCCCCGTGTTCACGCTTGGCCAGGGAGCGGAGCGCGCCGACGAGCAACAGGTACTGCTGCAGGCTCGGCTCCCCCTCGGTGAGTTTGTCGGCGGTCTCGACCATTGCGCTCGCGGCGGTGTAGCTTCCGTAGTCGGCCGTGATGGCGGCGCCGTATGACCCGACGGACTCCGCCTGGGTGATGATGTCGAGGCTTCGGCCCTCGAACAGTTGCACGTCGGCGACCATGAACGGCTCGAGCCGCGCACCGAATTTCGAGGCCGTTCGCCGCACCCCCTTGGCGACCGCGCGAACCTTGCCGTGCTGCCGGGTGAGCATGGTGACGATGCGGTCCGCTTCACCCAGCTTGTGGGTTCGCAGCACGACGGCTTCATCACGGTAGAGGGGCACGACTCAATTATCGTCCGGTGTGCACTCCGGCGCTCGTGCCGAGCCGTGGTACCAATGACTGTGCACGCAAGCCAGCTCGTCATCCCGCTCTGGGCGGAACTCCTCGCCATCGCGGTCGGCGGTGTGCAGGGGGCGATGTTCGCCGCCCAGTTTCGCGATCGCCGACTGGATCTGCTCGGCATCGCGATCATCGGCATCGCGACGGGCACGGGCGGCGGGCTCATCCGCGACCTGCTGCTCAACCAGATTCCCGTTGCGCTTCTCAGTAACTGGTATCTGCTGGCCGCCGTAGCCGCGGCCTTGCTCGGGATGCTGCTCGAGCGCATATTCCGTCGGCTGTCTCACGTGATTACGGTGCTCGACGCCCTCACAATCGGCATCTTCTGCGCGATCGGCACGACAAAGGCCCTCACCCTTGGCATCCCGGCGGTGCCGGCCATTTTCGTCGGCGCGATCTCCGCCGTCGGCGGCTCCATTCTGCGCGACATGCTGCTCAATCTGCCGATCGCGCTGATGCACGTCGGATCGCTCTACGCCATCGCCGCCCTGGTCGGGTCCGGAACCCTCGTCGGCCTCACGGCCCTCGGGCTTCCCCTCTTTCTGGCGGCCGTGATCTGCGTTGCCGTGACCTTTGGGGTACGAATTCTCGCCGTGCTCTTTAGATGGAGCCTGCCGGAACAGCGTCAGCTCCAACGCATCCCGCGTATTCCTAGGCTGAGAAGACCACGCCTGCGCGGTCGATGAGCCGGCTCAGCAGGTCGGTGTAGCTCAGACCAACGGCCTGCCACATGCGCGGGTACTGGCTGAACGCGGTAAGACCGGGCAGCGTGTTGACCTCGTTGAGGGTGATCGCGCCATCTTCGCCGAGGAAGAAGTCGACCCGCGCGAGTCCCTCACAGTCAAGGGCGCGGAACGCTTCCGTAGCGTATTGGACGAGCTGCGCCGAGACGGCAGCGGGGAGGAGAGCCGGAACCTCGAAATCGGCGCCTCCGGCGGTGTATTTGGCCTCGTAGTCGAAAAACACGGCCGTGCGTGGTCGGATGCGAAGTACCGCCCCGACCTCGAGCGACCCATCTTGGCCCTGCAGAACACCGAGGCTGACCTCGTCGCCGACGATCGCCACCTGGATGAGAGCAGTCTTGTCGTGCTGAAGGGCGAGGTCGACCGCCGCGAGCAGGTCGAGCGGGGAGTCGACGCGACTCGCGCCGACGCTCGACCCGGCGCGGTTCGGCTTAACGAACACCGGATACTCGATCTCCGAGGCCAGTTGGGAGACCTCGGCGCGAGACTCGACGGTGATTCCGTGAGTCGGAATGGTCGGGATGCCGGCGGCGTCAAGCAGACGCTGGGTGATGAATTTGTCCATGGCGAGAGCACTCGCGAGCACTCCGCAGCCGACGTAGGGAACGCCCGCGAGTTCCAGGAGTCCCTGAACTGTGCCGTCCTCACCGAAGCGACCGTGCAGAACCGGGAAGACCACGTCGACGCCGTCGAGGTCGGGAAACCTGGATCCGCCGGTCGCGGAGGCCAGGGCGTCGACCGACTCGAGTCGGTGCCACCCCCCGGTCTTGTCGATTCCGATGAGAATCCCCTCGAACAGCGCCGGGTCGAGGTTCGCCACTACACTGCGCGCGGAGTTGCACGACACCTCGTGCTCGCTGTTCGCTCCGCCGAAGATGATTCCAATGCGCTTCACAGTGCCGTCCCTTGTTCCTTGTTGATGTGTCGTCTGGCCATGCGACCCCCGAGCCCCGTCAGAATCTCATGGGCGATCGTACCGGTCACGGCCGCCCATTCCTGAGCATCCGGTTCCCCGGCCGCGGGGGAACCGAGCAGCACCACCTCGTCGCCGAGCGAAACCGGGTGATCACCGACGTCGACGACGAGCTGATCCATCGAGATTGCTCCGACCACCGGATGGCGGATGCCGCGGATCACGACCTCTCCACCGTGCGACAGGCCGCGGGGGATGCCGTCGCCGTAACCGACCGGAACGAGCACGAGGGTGCTGTGTCTGTCGGCGACCCAGGCGTGGTTGTAGCTGACCCCGGTCCCGGGGGCGACCCGGCGAAGTTGGATCACCCGCGACACCACCCGCATCGCCGGCTCGAGCCCGTGTCTTCGGCCGGCGACCGTCTCGATTCCGTACAGAGATGCGCCGCAACGCACGAGGTCGAGCCAGGTTTGCGGGTGCTCGAGCGCGCCGGCCGAGTTTGCCAGGTGAACGAGGTCGGGTCGCAGCCCATACGAGCGGGCGGTGGCCACCCCGCGCTCGAACGCCGCGGTCTGCGCTTCGGTCGCGGTCGGAGCGGGGTCCGCGGCGAGGGCGAGGTGCGACCACAGTCCGGTGACCCGCACGCTTCCGTCCGCTTCCGCCATGACCGCGTCGACACAGAGCTCGTCCCAGTCGAGCGTCGGAGATCCGCCACGCGACATCCCGGTGTCGAGTTCGAGCTGAACGAGTGCTTGCACCCCGGTCGCCCGCGCGGCGGTCGACACCGCACGAAGAGTTTGCCGGTTGGCACACGAGACGGTGACCCCGCGAGCGACCGCTCCGTGCAGGTCGGTCCATGGATCGGCGAGCCAGCACAGCACGGGGGCGGTGACGCCAGCGTCGCGGAGGACGATGGCCTCGTCGACCGTCGCAACCCCTAGCCACTCCGCCCCGGCTGAGAGCACGGCGCCGGCGACCTCCAGCATGCCGTGACCGAAACCGTCCGCCTTGACGACCGCCATCATCGGGGTGCCCGTGATGGCGCGGACCCGTTGGACGTTGCGCCGGATCGCATCCAGATCGACGATGCGGGTGGCAAGTTCGGGAGCGATTGCGTCCGATTGCGGGAAGCCAGTGCGCTCCGCCGGTGTCATGCCCCCACAATACAGATGGCTTTCTGAGCGGGCGGGGTGACTCGCGCAACCGTCAGGTGCAGCCCCACAGCTCCCGGTAGAACGCGATCCGCTTCTCGTCAGGTTCGATGCCGTAGGCGTCGAAGTAGGCCGGCTGCCACCCCGGCCCGTAGTTCCACTCGGTGCTAAGGGCGCCGATGGAGATATCGGCCCAGCGATCGGCTACGCCCAAAGCGCTCAGGTCGACGTGGCCTGCCCACGCCCCGTCCACGCCGATAATCGTGTTCGGCATGCACGGGTCGCCGTGGCAGACGACGAGTTTGTCGATCGGCGGGGCGTCGGCGAACGGGGCCGCACCGGCGAGCCGATGCTCGACCGACCAGGAGAATGGGCACGACTCGACGGGTAGGCGGTCGTGCAGGGAACGAAGCCCGGCTGCGACGGCCCGAACCGCGGCAGCAGGGTCGTCGACCCAACGGTCGCCTACCGCGCTTTCCCCGGGGATCGCCCGGGTGACCAGGTACTCTCCGGAGTTGTAGGCGGCGTAATCGAGCACCTCCGGAACGGGCGTGAACTGACCGGCCCACTCGAGTCTCGTCTTCTCTGCCGCGAGATCGAGTCCGGAACCGGCGGGCGCCCACTTGGCGAAGACCCGGTCGGGGCCGCGCGTTCCCTCGAAGGTCAGCCCACCGAGTTCGTTCTGCCAGACCGGCCGAAGTGGTCCGAAGGCGAGCAGCGGGCGAAGCGCCATCGGCTCGAGAACGTCATCGGCCGGCCGGCCGGCGACAGACGGCATCACGCGGTTCAGACGCTCGCGAGCTCGCGGTCGCCCGACGCCTTGCGCACGGCACGGTTGACCGCCGAGACGACAGCCTTGAGCGAAGCGGTCGAGATGTCGGGGTCTATGCCGACCCCCCAGAGCCGGATTCCATTGACGTTCAGCTCGACGTACGCGGCGGCGAGCGCGTCGCCTCCGCCGCTGAGCGCGTGCTCGACGTAGTCGTAGAGCTTGACCTCGACGCCCTGCTCGGCAAGCACATTGAGGAAGGCCGCGATCGGGCCGTTCCCGCTCGTCTCCGAGGTGACGATCTTGTCTCCAACCCTGAGTTCGGTGTGCAGCAGCACGGTGCCGGACATGTCGCTCGAGGTGCGCGTCTTGGTCAGTTCGAATCGACCCCACTTGTCCCCGTCGAGGGCGGCGGGAAGGTACTCGTCCTCGAAGATGGCCCAGATCTGCGGGCTCGTTACCTCGCCGCCCTCGGCGTCCGTTTTTGCCTGAACGACGCCGCTGAACTCGATTTGCAGCTTGCGCGGCAGGTCGAGGGCGTGGTCGTTCTTGAGCAGGTAGGCGACGCCGCCCTTGCCGGACTGGGAATTGACCCGGATGACCGCTTCGTAGCTGCGCCCGAGGTCCTTCGGGTCGACTGGCAGGTACGGCACGGCCCAGAGCAGCTCGTCGACCGACACGCCCCGGCTCGCGGCATCCGCGGCCATCGCCTCGAAGCCCTTCTTGATCGCGTCCTGGTGCGATCCGCTGAACGCCGTGTAGACGAGATCGCCAGCCCACGGGTGGCGCTCCGGAACGGGAAGCTGGTTGACATACTCCACCGTTCGCTTGACCGCGTCGAGGTCGCTGAAGTCGATCTGCGGGTCGATGCCCTGGGTGAACAGGTTGATCCCGAGGGCGACGAGGTCGACGTTCCCGGTGCGCTCACCGTTTCCGAACAGGCATCCCTCGATACGGTCGGCACCGGCGAGGTAGCCGAGTTCGGCCGCCGCCACTGCGGTGCCGCGGTCGTTGTGCGGATGCAGCGAGAGGATGACGTTCTCGCGGTGGTTCAGGTGCCGCGACATCCACTCGATCGAGTCCGCGTACACGTTCGGGGTGGCCATTTCGACCGTTGCCGGCAGATTGATGATGACCTTGCGTTCCGGGGTGGGCTGGAACACCTCAATCACCTGATTGCACACGTCAAGCGCGAACTCGAGCTCGGTGCCGGTGTAACTCTCGGGGGAATACTCGTAGAAGATCTCCGTGCCCGCGGTGATCGACTCCGCGGCCCTGCACAGGCGCGCGCCCTCGAGCGCGATGTCGATGATGCCCTGCTTGTCGGTGCGGAACACCACCTCGCGCTGCAGGATGCTCGTCGAGTTGTAGAGGTGCACGATGGCGCGCTTCGCGCCGACGAGCGACTCGTAGGTGCGGTTAATCAGCGACTCGCGGGCCTGGGTGAGCACCTGAATGGTCACGTCGTCGGGGATCAGGTCTTCCTCGATGAGGCTGCGGACAAAGTCGAAGTCGGTCTGGCTCGCCGAGGGGAAGCCGACCTCTATCTCCTTGTAGCCCATCTTCACGAGCAGGTCGAACATGATGCGCTTGCGCTCGGGACTCATCGGGTCGATGAGTGCCTGGTTGCCGTCCCTCAGATCGACGGCGCACCAGCGCGGTGCGGCGGTGATGTGCTTCGACGGCCAGGTGCGGTCGGGCAGGTCGACGGTGAGCGTCTCCCGGTACGGGCGGTACTTGTGGATCGGCATTGCAGAAGCCGTCTGGGTGTTCTTCATGGTCTCGCGTCTCTCATCTGTGGTAGTTGGTCAGCCAACAACGAACTCCGCGACGAGTGAGGCCTGAAGTTAGGACTCGTCGCGGCAGCTAAGGAGAAGCAGACCGAACAGCACAGGTCCGAGAATAGCACCGCCAACGGCTCGTCACCACGGCGCTACCTGAAGGTGCGCATGAATCGCACGGCCTCCGGCACCGTCATGGATGGGAGGTAGGCGCGACCGAGGGCCGCCGCGATCGCGGGAAGTTGAATCGGATCCGGATATGCCATGAGCAGAGGCCTCAGCTCTGGCTTGAACTTCTGTTTGAACGTGAGAAGAGATTGGAAACCGTACACCGGTTCCAGCGTTCGGGCGAGAAAGGCAAACAGCCCACGCGTTCCGTCCGACTCCTCCGACTCGATGGATGCGCGAGCGAGCGGAGCGGCGGACAGGCTCATGAATTCGACCCCACGCTGTTGCATCCGGAAGGCTGCGGAGGCGATGAGAAACTCCATCACCCCGTTCATGCTGTCGGTGCGCCGACGCATGAAGTCGAGGGTCCAACCGACCACTTCCCCGGAGCGGTAGGTCGGCATCCAGCTGGTGACCGCCTCGACGACGTCGTTCTGATTGACCGCGATGAGCATGGCGACATCCGGATCATCAACCTCGTCGAGGCTGCCGAGAGTGAAGCCGAGCTCGGGAAGCTTCTTGTCGGCGACCCATTCTTCCGAAATGCTCTCAATCTGCGCGGAGTGAGCGATGGAAAGTTGCGACCACGAGGTCCAGATCGACCTCACGCCGAGTCGCTCGGCCCGATTGAAGGAGGATCGAACGTCCTGCCAGCTCTTGCCCCGTGTGGAGAAAGTCTCCGGGTGGAGCACCGTCTCCTCGGCGACGACCATCGACGACCATCCCATCGCATCAAACACTGGGGCCAGGGTGTCCGGCACACTGTAAAACACCGGCGTCCACCCGTTGTCGTCACAGAAGACCGCGAATTCGCCTATTGCCTCGCCGACAGGGCCAGTCGCGCCGATCGGTCCGGCCGTCGTGATCGCGACCCCGGCGATCACCCGGTAGGGGATGACGATGCGGTCGTCGTGAGAGAACCAATAGCTGTTGCCGTGCCAGAGCGCCAGATGACCGAGTGAATCGCTTCCCTCGCGAAGGAGCGCCCGCACTCGGTCTCGTTCCGCGAAACCCTCCAGCGCACGGTCGGAGAAGAACAGCGGGATGGCCGCGGCAATCAGCACGATCCAGAACAAGGGCCCGACCGACTGGTAGAGCAATCGCGTGAACGGCGCGGTCGGCAGGAAGGTGATTCTCTCGAGCCGCAGAAACCCGATAGGCACAAATCGGTCCGGCAGATCGAACAGGAGGCTCCGAAGCGTCACGGTCGGTCTGAACTCGCCCCGGTCTAGCGAGGCGAGCCCGACGTAGCCCGCGCTGAGGACAACGAACGATCCGCCGACGATCGCGACGAAACGCGCCGCCAGTCGCCGGGGCGTTCGCACCGAAAAGTGCGCGAGGTTGAGCGCGATGATTATCGCGATGACGAGCGGGACGAGTACCGATATGGCGAGACGAACAAAGGACTCGACCCCGGTCGCGTTGTCGGGAACGATCAGGCGGCTGCCGGAGGCGGGCAGCAGGCCGTAGTAGAAGCCCGCCAGCAACGCGAGGAGAACATTTACGGCGATGGCTACGAGCGCCGCACTTCGACGTCCCCGGAGCATCCCGAGCGCCGCGACGATGAGCACAACGAGCGGCAGAGGCGCGAGAAGCACCGCTCCTCCCCCGTTCAGCCTCGCCAGTTCCATCTGCACCTGGCAGCTGGGAGTCGTCAGCTCGTGGCAGTGCAGCATGACGGTGGCCACGTGCGGCAGCTGATCCCGGAATAACAGACCGAGCGGATGCATCGGTCCGTACAACGCCGGCGTGAAGATCGAGATGAACGGACCGGCGGCCGTGATCATGAGCGCCACCGCGAGCAGGCTGCGCGCCTCGTGGTGCGAACTACGCCCCCAGCGCACCTGGGGTTTGGTGGCGGAGAGAAGGATTCCGAGAGCCAGCCCGGCGAGCGCGGCGATGATGCGAAACAGGTCGGATGGCTGCCCGGAATACAGAAAGACGATGATGAGAGCGGCGAATCCGAGCACTCGCACGCGACGGCGCCAGAGCGGACCCGCGAACGCGCTCGCGGTCAGCAGCGTCCCGGAGATGGCGGTGAACGGGTCGAGCACGGTCATCTCGTTGATCCGCACCGCCCAGACCTCCCGCGCGAGAAGGCCCGCCGCTTGAAGGAGCATGCCGAAACCCGCGCCGGCGAAGGCGGTAACGACGAAGGCCATGGCTGTGCGCCAGGACCCCATGAGCCGTTCCGCCGCGCCGACCAGGACGACGATGGCCGCGATGGCGAGCAAGTATTCGAACGTGTCGGACGCGAAGAACACCGAGGTGATCGGTGAGAAAAAGTTGTGGGTATCGGAGAATGCGTCGAGACCCGTCCCAACTCGAACCCGCAGCCATGGCCGCGGACCGTGGATGAGCGACCCTGTCGTGAACGCGAGCACGATCATGGCGCCGGCGAGCGTTACGCTCACTCTTCGCTGACCCAGCCACCGCCTCATCCGAGCCCCCAGCGGGCGTTGAGGAGCGGCCTGGGGTGGCGAATGGCGCTCTCCTTTACGGTGGCGCGATTTGCGCACCGCTTAGGTTAGCAAGCGCTCGAGGACTGCTAAACAATCGTCCTCGCGGTGTAGCCGCGCGCCTAAAAGCCCAGCCGGCCGAGCTGCTTCGGGTCGCGCTGCCAGTCCTTGGCCACCTTCACTCGGATCGAGAGGAAGACTTGTTTGCCGACGAGCGGCTCGATCTGCCGGCGGGCGCGGGCGCCCACGTCGGCGAGACGGGCGCCCTGGTGCCCGATGATGATGCCCTTCTGGCTGTCGCGCTCCACGAAGAGGTTGGCGTAGATCTCGACGAGGTCCTTGTCGTCGCGCTCGATGATGTCGTCGATGGTCACGGCGATCGAGTGCGGGAGTTCGTCTTCCACACCCTCGAGCACCGCCTCGCGCACGAGCTCGCTGATCCGCGCCTCGAGCCCCTCTTCGGTGACAGCATCGGAGGGGTAAAGCGCCTCCGAGATCGGCAGAAGTCGAACGAGCTCGGTCGCGAGCGTGTCGAGCTGGATGCGGCTGGTCGCCGACACGGGAATGATCGCCTCCCAGTCGCGCAGCTCGGACACCGCAAGCAATTGCGCCGCGACGGCTGGGCGCGAGGTTGCGTCGATCTTCGTGACGATCGCCACCTTCTTTGCGCGCGGAAACGCATCGAGCTGCTCGTTGATGTATCGGTCGCCCGGTCCGATCTTTTCGTTGGCCGGCATGCAGAAGCCCACGACATCCACGTCCCCGAGGGTGGTCTGCACGATGCTGTTGAGCCGCTCCCCGAGCAGGGTGCGCGGACGGTGCATCCCGGGGGTGTCGACGAGGATGAGCTGGCCATTCGGGAAGTGGGCAATGCCGCGGATGGCACGCCGGGTGGTCTGCGGCTTTGACGAGGTGATCGCCACCTTCTCACCGACCAATGCGTTGGTCAGTGTCGACTTTCCCACGTTAGGACGCCCGACGAAGGAGACGAAGCCGGCCCGGAACTCGCCCGTCCCGTCCCGCCGTTGGCTATCTTGTCCTGCGCTGTCTTGTCCTGCGCTGCCTTGTGCAGTGGTCACGATCGGTCGCCGTTCTGTTCGTTGCGTTGAGTGCGAGAAGTTTGTTCGTTGCGTTGCGTGCGGGAATTCTGCTCGTTGCGTTGAGTGCGGAAAGCCGCCTGGGCGTCGCTGAGGGCCTGGTCGCGCTCCACAAGCACGGTGCTGAGGCGTTTCCGTCGACCCTCGGTGCGTTCCGCCGTGAGGATGAGCCCGGAGATCCGCCCGACCGAGCCGGACTGCGGCAGTCGACCGAGCGCCTTCGTGATGAGGCCGCCGACGGAGTCGACGTCATCATCGTCGAGCACGATGTCGAAGAGTTCGCCGAGCTCGTCCACCGGAAGTCGCGCGCTCACCCGGTAGCGGCCCTCGCCGAGGTCCTCGAACTCCACCACCTCGCGGTCGTACTCGTCGGAGATGTCGCCGACAAGCTCCTCGATGAGATCCTCGAGGGTCACGAGGCCGGCGATGCCGCCGTACTCGTCCACGACCATGGCGAGGTGGTTGGATTCGAGCTGCATGGTGCGGAGAGTGTCATCCGCCTTCTTCGACTCGGGGATGAACAGTGCCGGTCGGGCGAGCGAGCTAACGGTGACCCCGTCGAGCCCGTTCGGACGCTCGTAGCTCAGCCGCGCCACGTCGCGAAGGTACAGCACGCCGAGCACCTCGTCGACGTCCTCCCCGATCACCGGCATCCGGGACACGCCCTTGCTGAGAAAGAGGCCCATCGCCGCGCCGATCGTCTCGTCGGCGTCGATCGTGATCATGTCGGTGCGCGGAACCATCACCTCGCGAATCACCGTGTCGTTGAACTCGAAGATCGAATGGATGAGCTCGCGGTCGTCCTCTTCGAGCACGTGGTCTTCCGTCGCCTCATCAACCATGCTCAGCAGCTGTTCCTCCGACGAGAAGCTCGCGGTGCGGCCGGGGGTGACCCTGTTCCCGACGGCGACGAGAGCCGCGGCGATCGGTCCGAGGAACACCCGGATGGCGTGGACCACGACGGCGGAGATCCGCGCGACTGCCCGGGAATGCACCCGTCCGACGCTGCGCGGACTCGAGCCGACCAGCACGAAGGAGACGATGATCATGATGAGGGCCGAGGCAAGGAGTGCCCATCCCCACGAGGTGAATACATCCGCGAAGGCGAGCGTCACCAGAACAGCCGCGGTAGTCTCGGCGACCACGCGCATGAAGTTCACCGCGTTGACGTGCGCACCGACATCCGCTGCGATCGCCTCGAGAGACTTCTTCGCCCGGGAGTGGGCGGCGAGTTCGAGTAGGTCGGCGCGCGACAGAGCCCCGAGCGCGGCATCCGCGGCGGCGAGGAGGCCGCCAAAGACGACAAGCAGAACGGCGACGAAGACGAAGGTCGCGATCACGGCCGTGCCCCTCTACCCCGCGCTAGCGCGATCGCCGTTCGGCGAGCGCAAACCCGACGAGGATTTCCCGCTGAATGCCGAACATCTCCTTCTCCTCTTCCGGCTCCGCGTGATCGAAGCCGAGGAGATGAAGGATTCCGTGGGTCGTCAATAGCAACATCTCTTCCAGCGGGCTATGCCCGGCCGTCTCCGCTTGAGAGATGGCGACCTGCGGGCACAGCACGATGTCTCCGAGCAGGCCGGCCGGCGTCATGGCCTCCTCCGTTCCCGGGCGCAACTCGTCCATCGGGAAGCTCAACACGTCGGTCGGACCCGGTTCGTCCATCCACTGGAGGTGAAGCTGCTCCATGGCACCCTCGTCAACCAGAACAATCGCGAGCTCCGCATCCGGGTGCACGTGTAAGAAGTCGAGGGCGTAGATGGAGAGTCGCTGTAGAGCGGCCTCGTCTACCGGCACGACGGATTCGTTGTTGATCTCGATCGACACGTGTGGTCGGTCCCTATCTCGTGTCGCGGTTGTTACGCGGGAGGTTACCGCGATATTCGGCATCCCGGTCGAAACTCGACGCTTGCCGTTCAGCATCGTACTTGGTGTACGCGTCGACGATGCGGCCGACGAGGTTGTGTCGCACTACATCTTCGCTCGTGAGTCTCGCGAAGTGAATCTCGTCCATCTCGTCCAGAACCCTCGTGACCAGCTGAAGGCCGCTGGCGCCGAGCGGGAGGTCCACCTGGGTGACGTCCCCGGTTACGACCATTTTCGATCCATGCCCAAGCCGGGTGAGGAACATCTTCATCTGTTCGGGTGTGGTGTTCTGCGCCTCGTCGAGAACGATGAACGAATCGTTCAGGGTCCGCCCGCGCATGTAGGCGAGCGGGGCGACCTCGATGGTTCCGGCGGCGAGCAGCCGCGGAACGATGTCGGGATCCATCATCTCGTTCAGCGCGTCGTACAACGGCCGAAGGTACGGGTCAATCTTGTCCGTGAGCGTTCCCGGGAGGTAGCCGAGGCGTTCGCCGGCCTCGACCGCAGGGCGGGTCAGGATGATGCGGCTGACCTCCTTGCGCTGCAACGCCTGAACGGCCTTCGCCATGGCGAGATAGGTTTTTCCGGTGCCGGCCGGACCGATGCCGAACACGATGGTGTTCTCGTCGATCGCGTCGACATACTCCTTCTGCCCGAGGGTCTTCGGGCGGATGCTCTTGCCGCGACTCGTCAGGATCGCCTGGCTGAGGAGCTCGGCCGGACTCACCCGCTGGTCGGCGGCCAATATCTTCGCCGACTCTGTGACGCTCCGCTCGTCGAGGTCGACACCACCGAACTCCCGGTCACTTCGCACCATCATCACCAACTCTTCCACCAACCGTGTTGCCGCAGCGATCTGCTCGGCGTCGCCGTCGAGCGTGATTTCGTTCCCCCGCACGAGCACCTGCACGAGCGGGAACTGCTGCTCGATCGTCTTGAGCAGGCGGTCCTGTGGACCAAGCAGCCGCACCATGGCGACTCCGTCGACCCGCAATTCAGCGTGCTGTGAACCAGAGGCTCCGGCGCTGGTGTCCGACGGATTGCTGCTACTCGCCAAGGGTGCCTTCCGGAAGGAGCCCGCCGAGAAGGTGGGCGTGAACGTGGAATACGGTTTGGCCGACTGATCGACCGGTGTTAAAGATCAAGCGGTACTCGCCGCCGGAATATTCCGTCGCGAGGTTCTGCGCCACCGCGACAATCTCGGCGAGGAGGGCCGGGTCTTCCGCGGCGAGTTCGGTCACGTTGGCGAACCGGTCGGTCTTCGGCACGATGAGGAGGTGCAACGGGGCCTTGGGTGCGATGTCGCGGAAAGCGATGATTCGCTCGCTGTCGAACACGACGTCGGCCGGGATCTCACCCTGAATTATCCGCGTGAAGATCGACGGTTCGGCGGTCGCTGACATGGCTCAAGCTTAAGCGACGGGCGGCCAGAGTGGGCGGCCGTTCGCTACCAGCGCTGCAGCCGCGCGTTGAGCACGGCAATGGCCGCGGGGCCCGCCGTCGATGTCCGCAAAATGGTGTCGCCTAGCCGCACGAGCGTCGAACCGGCCGATTCCAGTCGGCTCAGCTCGGCCGGCGCGATTCCACCCTCCGGTCCGACGACGAGCACGACGTCGCGACCGTCGGGCGTGACGTCGGTCAGCGACTCGTCCGCGGTGGGTTCGAGCACGAGCATCCGGGTCTCGGCCGCGAGGGCGGAGAGCACCAGCGTTGAGGCGAGATCGGCCACCTCCGGCACCCACGCCCGCATCGATTGCTTGCTCGCCTCCCGCACTATCGCGGTCCAGCGATCGTGCCCCTTGCGCAGCTTCGGACCCTCCCATTTGACGATCGACCGCTGTGCCGCCCAGGGGATGACCCCGTCGACGCCGAGCTCCGTTGCCTGTTGCACAGCGTGCTCGTCCCGATCTCCCTTTGCGAGGGCCTGCGCGAGCCAGACCGCGGGGGTCGCCGCCGGGGTCTCGAGCACCGACTCGACCTCCACGACGAATGCAGTCGGGTCCGCCGACACCACTCGTCCCCGCACAACGAGGCCGGCGCCATTTCCAACCGCTATCGACTCACCGACCGCGATCCGGCTCACGGTCACTGCGTGCCGAGCCTCCGGACCGGACACGGTTACCCGTTCGCCGCCCGCCGCGGCGAGCAGCTCTTCGCTCAGGTAGAAGTGGGCCACAGGTCAGATGTTGAGGAAGCGGTCGCGCAGCTTCTGGAAGAGCCCCTGCTGGAAGTGAGTGAGGGTCGGGACGGCCGGCTTGCGCAACTGAGCGAATTGCTTGATCAGGTTCTGCTCTTTGTGATTGAGCTTGGTCGGCGTCATGACCTGCACGCCGATCTTCAGGTCTCCGCGGCCGCTACCGCGAAGGTGCGTGATTCCGCGATCCCTGATGGTGATCACCTCAGTGCTCTGGGTACCCGGGCGGATCTCGACATCGATATCGCCGTCGAGGGCCGCGAGGGTCGTTCTCGTCCCCATGATGGCATCCGTCATCTGCACCTCGAGGGTGGCGAGAAGGTCATCGCCGTTGCGGCTGAACACGTCGTGATGGCGCACCTTGATCTCGAGGTACAGGTCGCCTGGGGTGCCGCCGGCCTGACCGACTTCGCCCTGATTCGGCATCTGCAGACGCAGTCCGGTGTCAACCCCGGCCGGAATGTCCACCGAGATGGTGCGGCGCGCCCGCACGCGCCCCTGCCCCTGGCAGGTCGGGCACGGGTTCGGGATCACCGTTCCGTACCCGCGGCAGGTGCCACACGGGCTCGAAGTCATCACGTTGCCGAGGAGGCTGCGCACGGTTCGCTGGATCTGGCCGCTACCGTGGCAGATGTCGCAGGTCACCGGATGGGTTCCCGGCGCGCAGCAACTGCCGTCGCACGTCTCACACAGCACCGCGGTGTCGACGTCAATCTCCCTCGTCGTTCCGAAGATGATTTCGTCGAGATCGACCTCGACCCGCACGAGTGCATCCTGACCGCGTTCACGCCGCGATCGGGGTCCGCGGGACTGTCCACCGCCGAAGAACGACTCGAAAATGTCGCCGAAGCCGCCGAAGCCCTGGGCTCCCTGGCCGCCGAATCCGGCGCGCGGACCAAGATCGTACTGTTGGCGCTGTTGCTCGTCGGAAAGCACGTCGTAGGCGTGCGTCACGAGCTTGAACTGCTCCGAGGCATCCGCCCCCGGATTCACGTCGGGGTGCAGCTCCCGGGCGAGGCGCCGATATGCCTTCTTGATCTCATCCGTGCTCGCGTCCCGGTCGACGCCGAGTACTTCGTAGTGGTCAGCCAATCTCAATCCTTAAATGTTTTCGCTGCGCGTAACCGGCGGCCTCCGGCCTACGGCGCGTAGCGATGGTCAGTTCTCGCCGAGCAGACGAGACAGATATCGGGCGACCGCTCTCACGGCCGCGATGTTGTTCGAGTAGTCCATGCGCGTCGGGCCGATCACGCCGAGCCGCGACACCTCACCGCCGGTCGCCGAATAGCCGGTGGCGAGCACCGAGGTTTCGCCGAGCCCGAACGATTCGTTTTCCTTGCCAATCGAAACGGAGAAACCGTTCTTGTCCGGTTCCATCTCACCAAACAGCCGGAGCAGGGTGACCTGTTCCTCGATCGCCTCGAGCACGGGGTAGATGCTCCCGCTGAAGTCATCCTCGGTTCGGACGAGGTTTGCCGTGCCGGCCATGACGAGCCGATCCTGCCGATTGGCGAGCACCTGCTCGATGAGGGCAGACGAGATCCGCCCTACCGCGGTTTCGCGGTCGCTGGGGAACTGTTCGGGAAAATGGGCCAGCTTCTCGGCCGCCTCCGCGAGCGCGGCGCCGCCGATTGTGGAGTTGAGCCGGGCGCCGAGATGACCGAGGAAACCGTCGTCAAGCTCGGCCGATACGTCGATGAATCGCTGCTCGACACGGCCGGTGTCGGTGATCAGCACCGTCATCACCCGCGTGGTCGTGAGCCGAACGAGTTCAACGTGACGGATGCGGGAGCGGGTGAGCGACGGGTACTGCACGAGCGCGACCTGGTGGGTGAGCTGCGAAAGCAATCGCACGGTGCGAGCGAGCACTTGGTCGAGATCGGCCGATGTCCCGAGGAAGGTTTCGATCGCCGTTCGCTGGGCCGGGCTGAGCGGGCGAAGATCGGCTAGCTGGTTGACAAACACGCGGTAGCCCTTGTCGGTGGGGATACGCCCGGAGGAGGTGTGTGGCGCCGCGATGAGCTCCTCCTCCTCGAGGAGTGCCATGTCGTTGCGGATCGTGGCGGCCGAGACGCCGAAGGAGTGACGATCGACTATCGACTTGGACCCGACCGGCTCGCGGGAGGCCACGTAGTCCTGCACGATCACGCGGAGCACGTCGAGGCCACGTTCAGAGACCATGACGCTCACCTCCGCTTCTTAGCACTCGCATCGCCAGACTGCCAATTGTACCGTGCCTTCATCAGTAGAGACATTGCATCGGCGGTGAAGGGAGCGTTACGTTATCCCTGTGCTCGCGGATCGTTCGCTGTGAGCGGTGCAGGGCACGTAGTTCGCGTTCGACTTCGTCGAATCGATCGGAACCGCCTATCGAAAGGCTCTGCTCATGACTGGCCCGACCTCGAATCCCGTGCCCCCTCAGCCGGCGGCTCCGCTCACCGAAGCGGACGACAGGCTGTGGGCGTCCCTCGCCCACTTCGGTGGCATCCTCTCCGTTCTTCCGTCCCTCATCATCTGGCTTGTGCTTCGGGATCGGGGAGCCCGGGTGCGGGTGGAGGGAAAGGAGGCCCTGAACTTTCAGATCACGTTCCTGATCGTCTGGGTCGCCTGGCAGATCATAGGCGGAATCCTCTTCTTTTCACTCGGCGTCGGCTTCATTGTCGGCTTCATCAGTTTCCTGCTCTGGGTCGCGGACGTCGTCTTCTCGATCATCGCCGGCGTGAAGGTGCAGCAGGGCGGGTCGTACCGGTACCCGTTCTCGTTCCGATTCATCAAGTAATTCGCAAAATCAACAAGCCCGGAGGCACTGTGCTCCCGGGCTTGTTGCTTTAATGGGCACATGTCCGCATCGACGCCGCCACCGGCCAGCCCCTCACCGACCCCCCAGCCCCTCAGCGCTGACGATGAGAGGCTCTGGGCGACGCTCATCCACCTCGGCGGGATCTTCTTTCAATTTCTACCCGCGCTCATCGGGTATCTGGTGCTGAAGGATCGCGGACCGTTTGTGCGCGAACACGCGAAGACCGCTCTCAACTTTCAGCTGACGGTGCTCGCCGGCTACGTCGTTGGATTCTTCACGGTGTGGTTCTTGGTCGGGTTCCTCGTGTTCATCATCGTGGGGGTGGGAAACGTCGTGTTCAGCATCATCGCCGCCGTCGCCGCCAATCGGGGCGAGTGGTACCGCTACCCGGTGGCGATCCCCTTCATCTCGAACTAGCGAATGCGGGTCGAGTAGCGAGCCGGCGAGCGTATCGAGACCGCACCACACACCACGCACCCAGGTCTCGATACGGGCGCTGGGCGCCCTACTCGACCCACAAAGTACGGGCGCTGGGCGCCCTACTCGACCCACAAAGAACGGGCGCTGGGCGCCCTACTCGACCCGCGGAAACGCGCGGAGCTACAGCAAGCGGCGCACCACGGCATCCGCGAGCAACCGCCCGCGCAGCGTCAACTCGAGCGATCCGCGTACCGCCGCCGCGCCATCCACTAGCCCGTCTGCGATTAGCCCGGCGATCGCCGTGCGGGCCGGCGCCTCAAGCTCCGCGATGGTCAGGCCGTCCCGAATCCGTGTGCCGAGCAGAATTCGCTCGACGCGGCGGGTCTCGGCGTCGAGGGTCTCCCGGCCCGCAGCCGGCGATAGCCCGGCGATGATTCGCTCGGCATACGCTGCGGGATGCTTCACGTTCCACCAGCGCACTCCTCCGACATGACTGTGCGCGCCCGGCCCGACCCCCCACCAGTCGTGACCCTGCCAATACGCGAGGTTGTGGCGAGAGCGGTGCTCGGCGAAGTCGACGTCGGCAGTCGGGCCGTCCGATCCCCTCGCCCAGTTGCTTACCTCGTACCATTCGTATCCCGCCGCGCTCAACAGCTCGTCGGCCAGCTCGTACATGTCGGCCTGAAGGTCCTCGTCGGGTTGGGCGACTTCACCGCGCCGGATCTGCCGGGCGAGCTTCGTGCCGTCCTCGACGATCAGCGAGTACGCCGACAGGTGATCCGGCGCCTGCGCGATCGCGTGTTCGAGAGACCGCCTCCACTGGTCAAGCGACTCCCCCGGCGTGCCATAGATGAGGTCGAGGCTCACATCGAGGCCCGCCGCGCGAGCCCACTCGACGACGAGCGGCACTCGCTCCGGGTCGTGCGTGCGCTCGAGGGTCGCGAGCACGCTCGGCACCGCGGACTGCATGCCGAACGAGACCCGAGTGAAGCCGGCCGCGGCGAGCGAACCGAGATATGCCGCATCCACGGAATCGGGGTTAGCCTCGGTCGTCACCTCCGCGCCGGATTCGAGGCCCCACGTCGAACCGATCGCCGCGAGCATCGCGGCGAGGTCGGTGACCGGCAGCATGGTCGGGGTTCCGCCACCAAAGAAGACGGTGGACACCGGCCGGGCCGGTAATTCGGCTCGATTCAGGATGGCGCCGCCCAGCTTGATTTCGGCGACCGCCTGACCGGCGTAGTCGGTGCGCTTGGCCCCGCGCAACTCGTCGGCCGTGTAGGTGTTGAAGTCGCAATAGCCGCACCGCACTCGGCAGAACGGCACGTGCACGTAGATGCCGAGATTGCGGTCGGCTGCTCCGTCGACAACGGAGGAGGGAAGGGCGCCGTCAGCGGGGGCCGGATCGGCGAGGGGAAGGGCGCTTGGCACTGACCGATTCTCCCAGACTGCGCAGGGCGAAACGTGCGATCAGGTGATCTGACCGGACAGCGACTCGAAGTAGCGGCGCGTATAGAAGCGCTGCGTCAGCAAAAGCACCGGGTAGACGAGCCACCAGAAAACATTTGCGGGTCGCGAGAATGCGCTGATCTCGAGCCACACCGATCCGTCTGGGGTCTGCTCGACGATGAAAGACTCCTCGCCGCTCTCCGGATGCCCGGGCAGGGTTCCGTAGGCGAAGCCCTTGCGAGTGAGTTCGTCCACGACGTAGACCACCCGTGCCGGCGCCCGCACGCGGAATGGACCGAACGGGATGCCGAGCCGGACCGAATCCCCCGGCACGACAAACGAGGTTCCGTCTGGTCCGAACACGGTCTCATCCGCGACCACCGAGGGAACCGGTGCCCCGGAATCGTCGAAGGCGACGGGAACGTAGGTATGGTCGGTGACGGATGCCGGGGCGTCGGCGATGTCCACGCGGAATCCGCTGTTCCGCTGGATGCCCCACGACATCACCGTCGTCCAGGCGTGCTCCCAGCGGGCGTCGCCATGCCCGACGCGGGTGCGCTGCTGGAACGGACGGAATCCGGCCGGCGGGCGGATGAGCAGGTCGTGCGACTGGGTTGCGCCGATCGAGCCGTAGGTTACCGGCCGTTCCCAAATCGGTAGCCGCTTGCGCATCTACCGCAGCCCGTTCGATGCGGACGGGTTCGTAGGTCTGTGCTCGGCCATCCGGCCATCCTAACGATTGGCGCTACTTCTTGTCCTTTGTTTCCGTCTCGCCGGAAAGCGCCGCAATGAAGGCCTCCTGGGGAACCTCGACCCGGCCGACCATCTTCATGCGCTTCTTGCCCTCCTTCTGCTTCTCGAGGAGCTTGCGCTTGCGGGTGATGTCACCGCCGTAGCACTTGGCGAGCACGTCCTTGCGCATCGCGCTGATCGACTCGCGGGCGATGATCCGCGCGCCGATCGCGGCCTGGATCGGCACCTCGAACTGCTGGCGCGGGATGAGCTTCTTGAGCCGCTCGGTCATGAGCACTCCGTAGGCGTACGCCTTGTCGCGGTGCACGATGGCGCTGAAGGCGTCGACTGCTTCACCCTGAAGCAGGATGTCCACCTTCACGAGGTCTGCTTCCTGCTCTCCGACGGGTTCGTAGTCGAGGGAGGCGTAACCCTGAGTGCGGCTCTTCAGGTGGTCAAAGAAGTCGAACACGATCTCGCCGAGCGGCATTGTGTAGTGCAGCTCAACCCGGTCCTCGCCGACATATTCCATTCCCTGCATGGTGCCGCGCCTGCCCTGGCACAGTTCCATGACCGTTCCGACAAAGTCCTTCGGGGTCAGGATGGATGCCTTGACGATCGGCTCACTCACCGAAGCGATCTTGCCGCCCGGAAACTCGCTCGGATTGGTCACCGTTGTGGTGCGCTTATCGTCCGTCGTGACCTCGTAGATCACCGACGGCGCGGTGGCGATGAGATCGAGCCCGAACTCACGTTCGAGCCGCTCGGTGACGATTTCGAGATGCAGCAGGCCGAGGAAGCCGCACCGGAACCCGAATCCGAGGGCGACGGATGTCTCCGGCTCGTAGACCAGGGCCGCGTCGCTGAGCTTGAGCTTGTCGAGCGCCTCGCGCAGCACCGGGTAGTCCGAGCCGTCGATCGGATACAGCCCGGAGAACACCATCGGCTTCGGTTCGGCGTAACCCTTGAGCGGGACCGTGGCCGGCTTGGCGGACGACGTCACGGTGTCGCCGACCTTGCTCAGCCGCACATCCTTGACCCCGGTGATGAGGTATCCCACCTCGCCGACTCCGAGTCCCTTGGTCGGGGTCGGTTCCGGCGCACTCACCCCGATCTCGAGCAACTCGTGAGTGCTCTTGGTGCTCATCATCATGACCTTTTCGCGCGGCTTCATCGAGCCGTCGATCATGCGCACATAGGTGATGACCCCGCGGTAGGAGTCGTACACCGAGTCGAAGATCATCGCCCGGGCAGGCGCGTCCGGATCGCCGACGGGTGCCGGAATCAGTTGCGTGACGAGGTCGAGCAGTTCCTCGACCCCGGCCCCGGTCTTGCCGGAGACCCGCAAAACATCCTCCGGCTTACCGCCAATGAGTCCGGCGATCTCCTTGGCGTACTTGTCGGGGTCGGCCGCCGGCAGGTCGATCTTGTTGAGCACCGGGATGATGGTGAGGTCGTTGTCGAGGGCGAGGTAGAGGTTGGCGAGCGTCTGCGCCTCGATCCCCTGCGCCGCATCCACGAGAAGAATCGCGCCCTCGCACGCGGCAAGACTGCGGGAGACCTCGTAGGTGAAGTCGACGTGGCCGGGGGTGTCGATCATGTTGAGAGCAAAGGTGTTGCCGTCCTTCGCCCAGGGCATCCGCACAGCCTGGCTCTTGATGGTGATTCCGCGTTCGCGTTCGATGTCCATGCGATCGAGGTACTGGGCGCGCATGTCCCGGTCACTGACCACACCGGTGATCTGAAGCATCCGGTCGGCAAGCGTCGACTTGCCATGGTCGATGTGCGCGATGATGCAGAAGTTCCGGATGAAGGCCGGGTCGGTGGCTGCCGGCTCGAGGGCCTTCAATGCTTTGGGACTCACGCGTTCCTCTGGGTGTTCGTGGTGGGACGAGCCCGATCCGGTGCTGAAGCTCCCGGACACGGGTCGCGCCCTATTCTCCCATGCTCCCGCGAAACTACATTCCGCCGGAACTCATCCCTCGTCAGGGCGCGGGAAGCCGCCGCAACCCCTCGAGCAGGTCCTCTTGTCGCGCCGCGAGACAGATCCGGATCCACCCCTCGCCGGAGCGCCCGAACGCGCTGCCCGGCGCTACCGCAACCCGGTCGCGGATGAGAAAGTGTTCCGCCCACGCCGCGACGTCCCCGTTGGAAGCGAAACTGACATCCACCCAGAGGTAGAAGGCGCCGTTCGGGCGCAGGTACCGGATGCCTCGCCGGTCGAGCAGGTCACACGCCGCCTCGAGATTGGTTCGGTAGTGCTCCCGGGAGTCGGCGACGTGCTGGTGGTCTCCGGTGATCGCGGCAACAGCCGCGTACTGGTCCGGCATCCCGACGCAACTGATCGCGGCCTCCTGCACGGTCCGCATGGTCGCGGCCAGCCCGGGCGGAGTCACGAGGTAACCAACCCTCGCCCCGGTCATCGCATACGTCTTGGACAGCGAGAACACGCTGAACACCCGGTCGTCCTCGTCGAGGCTCGCGATGCTCACGTGACGCTGTCCGTAGGTGAAGTACTCGTATACCTCGTCACTCACCACCCAGAGGTCATGCCGACGGGCGAAGTCGAGCAGGCCGCGCAGCTGCGACTCGTCGTACACGATGCCGAGCGGGTTGGACGGGGAATTGACGATGAGCACCCGGGTGCGCTCGGTCACGAGCCGTTCGAGTTCGTCGAGATCGGGTGCGAAGCCGCGATCGGGTCTCAGCGAGTACGGCACCGGCAGCGCCTCGAGCAGTCGCGCGTTCATCGTGAAGGTCGTGTAGCCCGGATCGGGGACGAGAACCTCGTCCCCGGCGCCGAGTAGCAGGCGCATCGCCTGAAACAGGCCCTGTGTCGCTCCCATGGTGACCCAGACCTGTTCGACGTCCACGGTCATCCGGTTCTCGCGCGCGAGCTTCTCTGCGATTGCCGACCGCAGCGGGGCGATTCCGCCGTTTGCCGAGTAGTTGGTGAGATCGTCACGCCAGGCCTGCGCCCCTGCGGCGAGAATGTGTGGAGCGACGGGGCGATCGGGTTCCCCGACCCCGAGGGAGATCACGTCGTCCAGGTCGAGCGCGATCTCGTAGATGCGGCGAATTCCGGACGCGGGAACCGAGGCGATGTGCGAGGAAAGCGAAGGCATGCTGTCAGGCTATTACGGACCAGACGAATCGCTCGCCGCCCAGATTGCCGGATCGGTCCCACACTGGTAACGTTGCTGGTTGGCTTGCGCGCATCGTCCGGTCTCGGATGTTTCGCGAATCGCAGCCCGGATCCTTATCCCAACGGACCGGATCGCGGCTGCCCTCAACTGTTCGAAACACACAGAAGGTAAAAACGTGGCAAACATTAAGTCGCAGATCAAGCGCATCGGCACCAACAAGAAGTCGCAGGACCGCAACAAGGCGGTCAAGAGCGAGGTCAAGACCGCTGTCCGCGCCGCGCGCGAGGCGATCGTCGCCGGCGACACCGCCAAGGCCGCAACCGCTCTCGCACTCGCGTCCAAGAAGCTTGACAAGGCTGCCAGCAAGGGCGTCATCCACAAGAACCAGGCGGCGAACCGCAAGTCGTCCATCGCCAAGCAGGTCGCTGCACTCTAAACTGCTTTACCCATCCGGGTCGTCGTCTCTCGCGAGGTGGCGGCCCGTTTCGGCTTAACGCCGACGAGCGGGGCCGACGAGCGGGGCCGACGGGCGTTAGGTCGTGCCGCGCGTGCTGATGACGCCGATCATGCGCTCCAGGGCGAACACCGGATCCCGGCCGGCGCCCTTGATCGCCGCGTCGGTCTCCGCAAGTATCTCGATGCTTCGGCCAAGTCCTCGGTCATCCCAGCCCTGCAGGTCGCGTCGAGCCCGGTCGACCTGCCACGGGGCAAGTCCGAACTGCTGCGCGAGCTGGCCAGAGGCACCCCGCGCGCCGGAAATCTTGGCCATCGTTCGAAGCTTGCTCGCGAACGCCGCGAGAATCGGCACCGGATCTGCTCCCGAGGCCAGCGCATGCCGAAGCAGGATCAGCGACTCACCACGGCGGCCGGCGATCGCGACATCCGCGACTCGAAATGCGTTGGTCTCCACTCGACCGGAGTAATACTTCTCGACCGTCACCTCGGTGATCTCTTCGCTCGCATCTGCGATGAGCTGCTGGCACGCCGCCGCGAGCTCGGCAAGGTCGTCGGAAAACGCGGACGCGAGCGCGCGAAGGGCGCCAGCCGATATTCGTCGCCCCTCGATCGCGAACTCGGCCGCCGCGAATTCGAGCTTGTCGGAATCCTTCTTCAGCTCCGCGCAGGCAATCTCGATACCGCTTCCGAGACCAGCACGGATCGCGTCGAGCAGCTTCTTGCCGCGAACCCCGCCGCCGTGTCGCAGTACGAGGTAGGTGTCCTCCGCCGGCGAATCAAGGTAGGCAATGGTCTCGGCGATGAAGGCGTCGGTGCACTTCTCGACACCGCTCACCCGGATCATCCGCGGCTCCCCGAATAGGGATGGGCTCGCGAGAGTCAGAAGTTGCCCGGGAGCGTAGCTGTCAGCCTCGAGGTCGCTGATCTCGATGCTCGGGTCTTCGGCGCGGAGGGTGTCGCGGAGCATGCGGATGGCTCGTTCGGCGAGGAACGACTCGGTTCCGGAGACGAGCACGACCGGCGCCGGTCTAACTTTGTCCCAGCTGAGCTGCGGGATCGACACGCTCGCCCTCGATGGCGCAGCTTTCGACCCCGAGCCCCGCGGCGCTGCCTTGCCTGCCAACGAAACTCCCTCGGTGTGAACTGGTTCAAGCGTAGCCGGACCCACCGGCGCTGCGGTGTGGCCCCCTGATGGTCCCTAGCGTTCGGTCCGTGACGGTGCGGACTCGACGCTTGTTTGTCCGACGCGTGCAGACGCATCCACCGACGCCGCCGAGGCGGGCGCTACCGGTCCGGTGTCACGTGGGTGCGCTGCGGTGTGAAATACTCTGCATATGCGCGCAGATACGAAGGTTTGTGGTCGGGAGCCCGACAGTCAGTACGTAGAACTCGCGGTCGAGGTATTCGCGATGCTTGCCGACGCCACTCGCGTTCGTCTAATCCTCGCCCTTCGCGACAGCGAGCTATCCGTAAATCACCTAGCCGACATCGTCGACAAGTCGCCGGCCGCGGTTTCGCAGCACCTCGCCAAACTCCGACTCGCGCACTTCGTCACCACCAGGCAGGAAGGCACTCGGGTCTTCTACCGGCTCGAGAACGAACACGCCAGCCAGCTTGTTGCAGACGCGATATTTCAAGCGGAGCACTCTCTCGGAGGAATCCCACGGCATCACCACGTGCAGAATGAGGCGACAGCGTGAGCGCTCCGCACGCTGGTCACCACAACGACGAACTCGAGCACGACCACCCGCACGGTCACGAGCACTCGCACGATCACGAGCACCCGCACGATCACGAGCACGGCCACTCGCACGACCACGACCACGACCACTCGCACGGCGGCCATTCTCACCCGACGGGAATCAAGGGCTTATTTTACGGTCTGTTCGTTCCCCATAGCCACGATGCCGCCGACTCGATCGACGATGCGTTGGAGGCAAGCACCCAGGGTGTGCGGGCTCTGAAGATCAGTCTGTTCGTGTTGCTCGGAACGACGCTGCTGCAATTCGTCGTCGTGCTCATCAGCGGCTCCGTCGCCCTGTTCGCCGATACAATTCACAACTTCTCGGATGCTCTGACGGCAATCCCCCTCTGGGTCGCGTTCGCGCTCGGTCGCCGCGTCGCCACGAAGCGCTATACCTACGGGTTCGGTCGGGCCGAAGATCTTGCCGGCCTTTTCATCATCGCGGTCGTCGCCATCTCTGCTGTCGTCGCCGCCTACCAATCCGTCGAACGCTTCTTCAATCCGCAACCCCTCCACAACCTCTGGTGGGTCATCGCGGCCGGCCTCGTCGGGTTCGCCGGCAACGAAATCGTGGCGATCTACCGCATCCGAGTCGGAAGCAAGATCGGCTCCGCCGCCCTGGTCGCCGATGGAGTTCATGCCCGAATCGACGGATTCACGTCACTCGCGGTCGTCATCGGCGCCGGTGGCGTCATGCTCGGCTTCCCGCTTGCCGACCCCGTCGTCGGCCTGCTTATCTCGGCGGCGATCATCGTGCTGCTGTGGGGAACAGTGCGTAGTATCGGCCGCCGCCTGATGGATGGGATCGAGCCGGAGCTACTCGATCGCGCCCGCGGTGCGCTCGAGCGCACCCCGGGAGTGTTGTCCGTGTCCGGGTTACAGCTGCGTTGGATCGGTCATCGCCTGCAGGGAGCGGCGACCATCATCGTCGCCGACACAGCACTCTCCGTCGCGGAAACGACAGCGCACCGGGCCGAGCTCGAACTCGCTCACGCGCTCCCAAATCTCGACGACATGGCCATCCGGACGGTCACAGCGCCCTCATCACGCTAGAGGCGGACCGTGGCGGCAATACCGCCAGTCCGTTGTCCCTGGCTCCTTTCGGTTTCTTAGTCTTTGGGGCCCGTTCCTGATCGCACCGACGTTGCGGGCCGCCGTAGGGCGTACTGGACGTAGGCGACGGCTACGGCAGCGAGATCGTCAGGTGTGGACGGCAAAGCGTCCACCGCCGCGAGCGATTCGGCGAGCTCCCGGTAACCTACGGCCGCGACCGCCGAGAGCACCGGGGCGCAGTCGGGGTTGTGGCGGTACGGCAGTTCGAGTACGGCGCGCACCAGCGCCGCACTCAGATTCCCGTTGTGGAACGTCGAGGTTGATACGGACCGCCGACTCCAATGGACACCGCTAACATCATGAAACTAGTGTGAGCACCGTTTCAGGTCATAGCCAACGCAGGAGTGGATCCCTGGCATGTCGAGCGACCTCTCTCTCAGCCTCGGCGAGACACCGAAATCGGACGCGGTTTACTCGCTTGTTCGGCAACACATTCTCAGGCAACCGA
Organism: Microbacteriaceae bacterium; assembly: GCA_025464975.1. Lineage (GTDB taxonomy): Bacteria > Actinomycetota > Actinomycetes > Actinomycetales > Microbacteriaceae > Lacisediminihabitans. Next base: position 78,864 of record JAODMT010000017.1, read on the forward strand.
TCGTGTGAACCTTTCCATTGCCCCCGTGCAGGGGCCACGTCAAGATTGGTTCTGAGACCTCTTAACCTGTGATCGGAGCCGTTCCTCATGACCAACCTCGCCCGCACTCCCTTGCGACCGCGCAAAGAGAATCGGCGGCTCCTTGTGGATCCTCCCGATCGTGAGAATCGCCCGGATCGTGATCGGATTCGTCGTGCTTCGCTTCGTCAGACGCGAACAGCCGGTTCGTGCGCGTTCGCGTTGACGGGTACGAACCGCTGAGAAGGACGATTAGGAGAGGAAAGCCTCGACCCGGCGCCGTACTCAACGCTACCTGATGGCCGAACGCAAGAACGTGAGGAGCCAACGGCTGCACGATGTCGCGGGCTCGCGCGGAAAGACAAACACCACCAGAAAGGAAAGCACTATGCCGTATGTCACCACGTCCGATGGGACCGAGATCTACTACACCGACCAGGGTTCCGGGCAACCTATCGTCCTGAGTCACGGCTGGCCGCTTAGCTCGGACGCCTGGCAGGTCGAACTGAAGGTGTTCGCGGATGCCGGATACCGCACGATCGCACACGATCGGCGCGGTCACGGTCGCTCGGCGAAGACCTACACCGGCAATGACATGACTACCTATGCGAAAGACCTCGCCGAACTCGTCGAGCACCTCGATCTGCACGACGTCATCCTCATCGGCCATTCAACGGGGGGCGGCGAAGTCGTGCGCTATGCGGCGCAATTCGGCCGCGGTCGGGTCGCGAAAGTCATCACCGCGGGTGCCGTGCCGCCGATCATGGTCAAGTCCGACGCAAATCCGGAGGGAACGCCCATCGAAGTGTTCGACAGCATCCGGGAGGGTGTGCTGAAAGACCGTTCGCAGTTCTTCAAAGACCTGGCCATGTCGTTCTACGGGTTCAATCGGAACGGCGCTCAGACTTCTCAAGGTGCGATCGACGATTTCTGGCGGCAGGGGATGCTGGTGAATCTGGCCGCCGCCTACGACTGCGTCAAGGCGTTCAGTGAAACAGACCAGACCGACGATCTGAAAGCCCTCGACGTGCCGATCATGATCGCGCACGGCGACGACGACCAGATCGTTCCAATCGGGGCCGCAGCCGAGAAGTCGATCAAGCTGGTCAAGGACGGCACCCTGAAGCTATACCCGGGTGCGCCGCACGGCATCTTCGGGGCCTATCAAGAGCAGCTCGACCGCGACATTCTCGAGTTCATCCGGGCGTAGTGCATCGGATGGGTGGATAAGTACGTCGTGCGGCCGATTCACTCATCCGATACCGACGGTCGCATCGTGTGTGATGTCACCAACAGATACGGACAACATAACTGCCTCCTCAAGTTGGCGTCTAACCGCGAGGATCTCTCCTAGTACCGAACGCGGATCGGAAGACCACTCAAGGGAGCCACCGCCGCGAAGAAGATCGGCGACTCCTGGTTGATCCCGTTGCTCGCGGGAATCGCCGGGGATCTCAGTCGGGTTCGTCGTACTGCTGGGCTTCCTCGCCTCGTCGTCGTTCTCGTGACCTACGTCAGCGTGCTCGCGATCTTCCGCGGTGTGGCCGAGATCGGCGCCGCCTTCACTCTGCGCCAGGTGACGCAGACCGCCAGCTGATCTCGATCGTCCGCAGAGCCTTAACCAAAGGAATGAAAGGAAAGAAAATGGCACTCTCAGACCACCTCGAAAAACTCTCCAAGCAGGCCAAGTCGGTCGAGGACTCTGTGAACTCGTTCAACGACGACACCGCGGAGAAGGTCACCGCCAAGCGGGCGGAAGCCAAGAAGTCGCTCGACGAGACGAAGGTCAGGATCGGCGATCAGATGAACGCCGATGCCGACGATTTCGCCGCGTCGTGGGCGGCCGTGCGGAAGTCCGTCTCCGACGGCTTCGATTCGCTGCAGGACGACATCGCCAAGAAGCGCGCAGCGCGTGCCGCGAAGAAGGCGGAGCGTTCGGCGGATGATACCGAGCTCGACGCGGAAGACGCCGTCGACTTTGCGATCTATGCGCTCCAGGAGGCTGAGTACGCGATTCTGGATGCTGCATACGCCAGGGACGAAGCCGACCAGCTTCAGAAGGGGTAGACGACCGGGAGGGTGGGCGCGCAGGCTTCGAAGTGCGCCCACTCACCCCTATCCCCGCTCCGGACGGACGAAGTCATGACCGATAGTCAACCCTCCAGTCTCCTCCCGGAACTCACGTCGACGTTGCTCGCCACCGCTGGCGACCTTCCGACTCGGCTGGCCGAATCCGTCAAGCGACGGGTGCCCAGCTATCGCCAACCGTCGCTCGTGGCCGACCAGGAACTTCTTGATTCCTGCAGCGCGCATGTCGGCTTCATCTCCACCCTGGGCAAGCCCGATCCCGAACGCGACAACACGGTTCGGTCGATCGGAGCATCCCGGGCGCGAGCGAACTTCCCGCTCTCCGACGTTCTCGCCGCGATCCGGGTCGGCTGCGAGTTCATCTGGAGTGCGATCGTCGATCACGCGCGGTCGTCCGGGTCGGCATCCGACGCTGAGCTCGTGACCGTCGCAGGGCAAGTGTGGACGATGAGCGACGAATTCTTCAGCCTCATGAGCGCCGGCTATCGCGAAGAAGAAGAACTCCGCCTGATCAACGGTCAGCGCGAGCGATACGCACTCATCGACACGGTGCTGAGTGGACACGACCAGCCGAACGCCACCCTCTGGCAGGCCGTCGACCGGTTGGGTCTCCCCCGCGACCGTCCTTTCATCGTCGTCGCGATCGAGGCACGAGGGGACGGCCACGTGCAAACCCCTCGCATCGACAGGCGAATGCGGGAGAGCAATATGGAGTCGGCTTGGCTGCTGCGCTCCGATGTTGAACTCGGCATCGTCTCCTGCTACCAGGAGCAGGTCCGCTCCGTTCGAAAGGCTCTGCAGCACTACGAGGTGCGTGCAGGGATCAGCCCGGTCACCGAAGACTTCGGGCATACCCCGCAGGCGGTCCGGCTGGCGCGCACGTCGCTCGCAGCGTCGGATGACGGACAGGTGACGTTCTTCTCCGACTCCGCGGTCAATACGATGGCCGCCGGCGCACCGGACGTGGCTTCCGAACTCGCAGCCATCGTACTCAGCCGCGTCCTCGTCCTTCCCGAGCCCGAGAGAAAGCTGATTCTCGACACCGTTCGCACCTGGTTCGGCACGGGCGGCTCGGTCGCTGAGACGGCGCGGGCGATGTTCGTACATCCCAACACCGTGCGCAACCGTCTGCGCCGGCTCGAGAGCCTGACGCTACGAAGCCTCTCCGATCCGCGCCATGCCGCCGAGCTCTACCTCGCCGTCGTCTCCCTCCCCCGGCGAACGCTCAACTAGAGCCGAACAGCCGACCCCATCGTTGACTAGGGCGTATTGATCAATTCACGTCGCTGGGATGGGGCGGCTCGCGCGCCAGTGATCGCGTGCGAACCCCTGCAGGTGACCTTTCGAACACAGGCGTGATCTCAGCCCAGTAGATAAGTGTCGCCATCCTGGCAAGTGGCTATGCGAGAACCCGAAACAGGTCCGCGTGGAACTGGTTCCTGGTCACCCTTTTCTTCGGTCCGATCTCGGCCTTCTTGCTGGTTCCCCCGGCCGCCGAGTGATGCGCGGCCAGGGGAATCAGCCCGGCCAGCCGTGGTCGATCAAGAGCGCGTGGCGTCCGACTAGAGCGCGCGCTTCAGGTCAGTCCGGATCCAGATCGGTGTCGCGGCGAGGATGACCGCCGCGCGGTAGTTGCGGGCGGTCTTGTCGGTGCGGATCGCGATGCCGCGCCACTGCTTGAGCTTGTTGAAGCAGCGTTCGACGACGTTGCGGCCTCGGTTACGAGTCTTCTGCTGCTCGCCGGAGTCGATCGGGCCGCTATGCTTCTTGCGCCGATGCGCGATTGATCGTCGCGCTCGGGAATCGTAGCCACGGCGCCCCGGGAAGTGGAGCCAGGCTCGGTTCGCGTTCGACGGGTGTTATTTGTCGGCGAGCATCCGGTTGGGCCGGTTGCGTGGTCTACCCGCCCCGCGGCGCTGGACTCGAATCTGCCCCAGCACCGCGGTCATCATCGTGGTATCGCCAATTCCCACAGGCGAGGAGTCAGCTGAGCGGTCGGCCGTGCCATCGGAGACCAGGTGGTCCTTGCAAATCAGGCGTCCGCCAGTACGAGCGGACCAGGTGTGTTAGCGGGCGCGTTCGTCGTCGATCTTCTTATTGAGTAGCGAGCGCGCGACCGCGTCGATCGCCGTCGAGGCATTCCCTGTCCACCGTCGTGCGTCCGCGGTTCTCCTGATGTGCGACCTACGACCGGGGCCTCACCGTGTTCAGGATGCGGGTCATAGTGTTGCGGTATCCGGGGCGTTTCATCTGCAGTCGGTGCCACGTGACAACGCCGACGGCGACGCTGACGGCTCCCGGGATGGATATGCCCGCGATCAACGGGCCGGCCTTGCGGGAGAGCAGCTGAGATGCTGCGAGGATCGATGCGCTGGCAAGGATGCCATCGACGAGTTGCGGAACGGAACCGTCGGTGTCATGCACCTTGAAGTCGACCGCGACCGTTCCGGCCCGCAGCTGCCCGAATACCTTGCGCACGTCGTCGGGCAGGGTGGTGAATAACCGTTCCCAGGACTTCGCCGTCCGCGTGAGGTGCTGAGCGAGACGCCGCGGGTCGAGCCGTTCCAGCATCATCGTGCGGAGGTGGGGCTCGAGCAGATCGGTGATCGACTGAGATGTGTCAAGCTTCTGGCCGAGGCCTTGGAGCCGCAGCAGCACTCGGAAGAGCAGTGCGAGATCGGATGGGAAGGTGAGTCTGTGCTTGCGAAGCAGCGCGGAACCGGATCTCAGCATCCCGGCGACGTCGAGGCCGGCGACACTTCCCTTGAGATACTGGCTCAGCCAGAGGTCGATGTCGCCCCGAAGCGCGTTGATATCGACGTCGGCCGGTGCGTTGGTGATCTCGCTGACCGCGTCGGTGACGCCGTCGACGCTCCTCTTCGACAGGGCCGACAGGAGGTCTTCGAGTTGCTCTTTCCGCGCACCGGTGAGCCGGCCGACGTCGCCAAAATCAAGGATTGCGATGTGTTCGGGGTCGGGAAGAAGGAAGTTCCCGGGATGCGGGTCGGCGTGGTAGATGCCGTCGCGGAACACCATCTCGAGGTAGATGTTCGAGGCGCGACGGCTCATGGCGTCGACATCCCAGCCGTCTCGCTCGAGTGCCGCGCGATCGGCGAAAGGCCGCCCGGTCATCATTTCCATGGTGAGCACCTGCTTGCCGGACCGCTCCGGGTAGGGCTTTGGGATCAGGACGTCCGGTTCTTCAGCGAAGTTCGCTCGAAACGTCTTCAGGCTGTTCAGCTCCTGCGTGAGGTCGATGGCCGCTCGCATCATGGTGTCGAACTCGGCCACGAGCGTTGTCGGTGAGAACCGCGCAAGCTCCGGATCGTTGGCCTCGGCGAACTTGGCGAGGGCGCCCATCAGTTCGACGTCGCTTAGCACACGTTCTTCGGCTCCGTCATGGAGCACCTTGACCGCTACGGCCGTGCCGTCGCCGAGGCTGGCGCGATGCACCTGCGCGACGGAGCCGGAGGCCATCGGGTTGCTCTCGAAGGTTGCGAAGGCATCGCCGATGGGCATGCCGAGTGCACTGGCTATGCGTTTCTCTGCCAGCCCTGGCGCATCCGCCGGGACGGATGCCTGCAGCTTCGAGAGCTCATCGGCAACGTCGGCGCCGACCAGGTCGGGACGGAGGCTCAGCATCTGGCCGAACTTGATCCAGGTCGTGCCGAGCTCTGAGAGCGCGGATCGGAGTCGGGCGCCGGCGCTCATCTGCACGAGCTCGGGATCGGCGTTCCGCTCGGCGAACGATGCGTGGGCACTGCCGCTCTCTCCCGTCGCCGCAGCGGCGTTGGCCGCGAGACGCGCGAAGCCATACCGGCGCAGCACTCCGGCGATCTCCGATATCCGGTGTCGTTGCCGTACGAGTACTCCTGCGACGTCGCTCATTCTCGCGGCCCTTCTGCCTACTTCGTCGGTTCTTCGTCGGCGGTCGCGGGATCGTCGATATCGATCGTGTCGACGGTCTCCACGGCCGAGTCGCCGTCTGTGTCGATGATGTCCTCGACGGCGGTCTCGCCATCCGTGACCACGATGTCGTCAACTGCGATCTCGTCACCGGTCGCGATGACCTCGTCGGCCGACTCGCTGTCGATCTCCGCGTCGAACTCGGCATCCGCGAGATCGTCGGCACCTCCCCGAGCAGCCAGAGCGGCGAGCACGGAGTACTCCGCTTCCTGCAGGGCGTAGACAGCGAAATCGATCGCATCCTCCGCGTCGAGCTCCGCCCGCCTCGCGGCGGTATCTGCCTGCACGGCCGGGTCGGCCGCGCGAGCGGCGGCTTGGGTGCGGAGTGCTTCGAAGCCATCGGACACGGTGCGCTGGAGCCCCGCCCACCGGTTGGCGGCGACGTCCGAGTCGGCCTCGAGCTCCTGGCCGAGCGCGACCTTGATCTTCGACAGCGACTTGTGCAGTTCACTCGCACGCGCCTTCAGCCTCGCGTCATTGTCTGTGTGGAGCGCTGATGCGGAGTCTTCGAGATCCTTGGCCTGGCTCCCAAGCCGGAGCATGAGGTCTGATAGTGCCATGATTAGTCCTTTCGAGAGAAGTTGTTCGTGTGGGTGTGGTGACGCCGAGACGCCACCACGCCGGGTCGACACCTGCTGACCCCGCACGAGGCCGGTCCGGCCAGAGGAACTCAGTGGGTCTCTGGCCGGGCCGGTCAGGTCACACGTAGTACGGGTATCCGGGGTAGACGTACTCGTCGTACCAGTAGGGCGAGTAGCCGTAGTAGCCGTAGACGTCGACATAGTAGGCCTCGTCGTAGACCAGAGTCGGATCGTACGCCGGAGCTCCACTGACCTTGTCCTTGGCCCGGTCGATCACGACCTCGTCGGCCGTGATCCGCGCGACGGCGTCGACTGGGATCGCCGACGTCGTCTTGGAAAAGAGGTGGCCGTGCTCGACGACCAAGGCGCGGACTTTGTTGATCGTCTGGTCGACCAGCAGATCGCCTACCTTTCCGAGGTCCTCGCCGGCACTGTCTACGACCTTGCGGCCGCGGATGTCCGCGTCGGGGTCGAGCGTCACCTCGTCGGTGTCGCTCAGGCGGACGAGTTCGTTGGGGTTGTACGTGGCCATTTGTCTTTCTCCTCAGTTCGGTGTTGAGACGCGTCGATTACTCGATGCGTCAACCACGCTAGGAAGGGACGCGGCCGGAGTCTTGTACGAGCGTGAACGGCGAAACTCCAATTCGTGCACTTGTCTGGCGAGGGACTGATCGAAGGCGTCGGTCTGAGCGATGTCTGCGCCGCACAACTCGAACGCGCGCTCGAGATCGCGGGCACCCGGTCCGTGGTCGTTCCACCGTCGCTGCGCCGATTGTTCCGGCGTACATTTTGAGGCACCCGATCGTGTTAGCGATTCCATTGCCCCCGAGCGGGGGCCACGCGAATATCGGTTCTGTCACCTTGTCAGCCCCGTGATCGGAGCCCTTCAGTATGAGCATTCTCACCGCCCCCAGTCCCCTCGCCACCGCCGCCAAAAAGATCGGCGGCTCCTGGTGGATCCTGCTGATCGTGGGCATCGCCTGGATCGTGATCGGCTTCGCCGTCCTCCGCTTCGACACCTCCACCGTGTACGTCATCTCGGTGGTGTTCGGCATCCTCCTTCTCCTCTCCGCCGTCAACGAGATCTTCCGCGCGGTGATCACCCCAGGAGGCTGGCGCGTCTGGCACATCATCTTCACCCTCCTGCTCGTCATCGGGGCGATCATCGCATTCGCGAACCCCGGCGCGACATTCGAGTCACTCGCGATCGTCGTCGGCGTCTATTTCGTATTCGTCGGCACCTACGACATCATCACCAGCCTCTTCAGCATCTCGCTCAGTCCGATCTGGTGGCTGCAACTGCTCTCCGGAATCGCCGAACTCGTGCTCGGCTTCCTCGCCTCCTCCTCGTTCACCTCCGGCGTCGTCGTCCTCGTCACGTATGTCAGCGTGCTCGCGATCTTCCGAGGCGTGGCCGAGATCGGCGCCGCCTTCACCGTGCGCCAGGCGACGCAGGCCATCAGCTGATCTCACCGTTCATAGACCCATATCCGCAAGAAATGAAGGATGGACCGTGAGATCTGCAGGTGAAGGGAGCGTTCCGGTGATCAGAGAAGCAGCCGATGAATGATCCGCAACCGATGACCAGTGTCTCCCTGCCCGGTATGGATGCTCCATCGACCTACTGGATTGACGTGACACATCTCGTTGAAAGCGCGCTTGAAGTATCTCGAACGGGCGACTCCAGCTTTCGGGCGTCTGCCTCTGGGGTCGAGGTTCAACTCATCTCAGCCGCAGAGCCGCTGCCCGGTGACGACGCCGACCAGCTCTCGAAGGGGTAGGCGATCGGGGGCATGCCGGCATCGATGTGCGCCCACTCACCTCTCTCACCTCGCTCTGGACGGACGACCCATGGCCGATTTGCAGCCCTCAAACTTCCTCCCGACACTCACGTCGTCGCTGCGCGCCACTGCAGCAGATCTTCCTACTCGACTTGCCGAATCCATCCGACAACGAGTGCCCACCTATCGCGCACAATCGCCCGTCACGGACCAGGATCTGCTCGACTCTTGCGTCGCGCATATCGACTTCGTCTGTTCCCTCGACCTGCCCGATGCCGAGCGTGACAAGGTGGCGCGAGTGATCGGGGCGGCGCGCGCCAGAGCGAACGTCCCGCTTTCCGACGTCCTCGACGCGATCCGAGTGGGCTCCGAGTTCATCTGGAGCGTGATCGTCGACTACGGCCGGGCTTCCGGGTCCGCATCCGACACTGAACTGGTGTCGGTCGCCGGACAGGTGTGGTCCATGAGTGACGAATTCGTCGATCTCATGACCGCCGGGTACCGCGAAGAGGAGGAAGTCCGTCTCATCAACGGTGAGCGCGAACGCTTCGCGCTCATCGACACTGCGCTGAGTGGAAACGACCAACCGAACGCCACCCTCTGGCAAGCCGTCGACAGGTTGGGACTGCCCCGGAACTGGCCGTACGTCGTCGTGGCGGTCGAGGCCCAAGGGGACGGCCGTGTTCCTGCTCCCCTCATGGACCGACGGCTGTTGGAAGACGCTGTGGAGTCCGTCTGGCTGCTACGCTCCGATGTCGAGCTCGGCATCGTTTCCTGTTGTAACGAGCAGATCCGATTGGTGCGGAAGTCCTTGCACCACTATCGGGTGCGCCCGGTCACCGAGGACTTCGGGCACATCGCACAGGCCATGCGGCTGGCCCGGACATCGCTCGCTGCCTTCAGTGACGGTCAGGTGACGTTCTTCTCCGACTCCGCGATCACGACGATGGCCGCCGACGCACCCGACGCGGCGTTCGAACTCACCACCCTCATGCTCGGCCGGGTCCTCGAACTTCCCGAAGCGATGCCGCCGAGCTGTACCTCGCCGTCGTCTCACTCCCACAGGGAACGATCGACCAACGATCTTCGCGCGCCGGAACGAAAGGAAGATAGATGCAACGAGTGAATCGCGGCTTCGACGCAGACGGTCGGCGGACCAGCACTGAGAGTCCAGCCGGTGAGTGGGCTGCCGTCGCGAGCACCAACGGTGGCTTTGTCTGGGTGGAGGTTTCGAGTCTCGACGCCGCAGGAATGATGGAGCTGGGCACGGAGCTCGGTCTGCATCCGCTGGCCGTCGAGGATGCAACAGCCAGTCGGCTGCAGCCCAAGGTGCAGTGGTTCGAGCAACACCTATTCATCGTCATGTGGGAAGTCGGATCCGCGTTGTCCTCTGACGAGTCGGTCATCACCGAGACGTTCATTTTCGCTCGGCCCGGTCTCCTCGTCACGGTTCAACGGGGATCGGCGGCGCAGCAACGGGTCGGCCTCTATTCCGTTCTCGAAAATGCGCCAACGGGTCTGGCGGGCGGCGTGATGAGCGGAGTTCACGCGATAGTCTCGAGCATCATCGATGAATACATCGTTGCGGCGAGCCTGAACGAATCCGAGTTGGAAGAACTCGAGGATCAGGTGTTCGACGAGACAGTCCGGGATGATCCGAAACGGATCTACCAGCTGCGCAAACGGATCGGCAAACTGACACGGGCCGTCTCCACTCTCGCGACCGCGTTCTCCAACAACAAGGATCGACTCGATGAACTGACGGCCGGGAATCGTGATCTCGAACCGTTCGCTCAGGATCTCATCGACGATCTCGCGGGAGTCAGCCAGCTCTGCGCCGACCAGGAGGTCGCTCTCGACGGCGTGATCACCACGCACGAGAACGCGATTGCGAGCGCTCAAGGCGTCGACTCCCGAAAGATCTCCGCGATCGCGGCGATGCTTGCGATTCCGGCTGTCATCTCCGGCCTCTACGGAATGAACTTCACGAACCTGCCCGGAACGAACTGGGTTTACGGGTGGGTCGTCATCGCCCTCGTCATCGTCCTCATCGAGCTCTGGTCGTACTTACGGTTCAAGCAACGCGGATGGCTGTAGGAAGTAGAAGTCAAGCAATGGTGTTGCGTTCCCTCGTCGATGTCCCGCAGCGTGAGCGCGCCGAGGCGCTGACCTCCTGGTTTCGAGACGGAGACGCTCCCGCCGAGTTCCGAGTCGGTCAGGATCGTGGCCTCGGCGGCCACTTCGGTGCCGGTCGCATAGGGGAACTCGGTGTCGCTGAAGTACTGATGAACGGTGTTGACAGTTCTCTTCACCGACGAACGAAGCCCGGTACAAGCGACCTGGAACTGCTGCTCTTCACTACGACCGACACGGGCACAAGCGCTGTGCGCCAGAACGGCCATCGGGTCTCTCTTCCGCCGGCACGTATGGTGCTCACCTCGACCCGGTTCGATCTTGAACTTCGCCAGTGGGAATCCAGTCATCGATACTCGATCGTCATCCCCTACCGAACCTTGGGTTTGCCGGATGAGCTCGTCGACTCACTACTGGCCTCGCGTCTGCAGATCGATGAGGCGTTGTCTTCTACAGTGTCCAGCTTTCTGATGCGGGTTGTGCACCAGTCGATCAGAGGGGACGCAGCGATGGCCTTGTTCTCCACGCCGATCGTCGACATGGCGCGCAGTGTGATCTCAGCAGCCGCAGGTGAAGCCGTGCGCGCGAGAGAACCACTCTCCGGCACGCTCTTCCCCCGAATCATGGAGTACGTACGACTGCACCTGCTCGACCATGGACTCTCCGCCGCTCGCATCGCTCACGCCCACGGCATCTCGGTCAGATATCTGTACATGATCTTGGCTCGCGAGAGCCTGTCCCTCGGCGACTGGATCCGCGAACAGCGCGCTCATCGTGCGGCCGGACTTCTCATGGATTCGGCCTACGACCTCTCGATCGCCGATATTGCACACCGAACCGGTTATGCCGATCAAGCCCACTTTTCGCGGTCGTTCCGCCGTTGGTACGGTACGTCGCCGCGGGAGTGGCGACGAATGCACCGCTAGGAGGCCCACGATCGAACCGGCCGCTGCGACCATGCGTCATACCGACTGGGCCCGCCGGCGACGGTTCACCACGCACTCAGCGGCCGCGGCGTCCCGCAAACAGCGTGTACAGCAGCGACACGACCGACGCGGCCATCAGTAGCGTGCCGAGCACCGCATCGTCGGCGCGGAGCATGACACCAGCGATGAGCAGCCCGCCGAAGACGATCGCCGACATCAGCCGCCGTACTGTGCGCTCCAACCGGGATACCCGTTGCTCTAGGCGCGCGTTCGTAACCGCTAGAGAGCCGTCCTCGATCCTGGTGAGGAGCGCATCCAGCCGTTTCGACAGGCGCCAGGCGAGGCCGGCGACCTCGACGGCCTGCTGCGCGAGGTCTTGCACCAGGTTGCCGCGCTCGTCGCGCAGCAGCTGCGCCGCGTACGGCTTGACCGAGTCCCAGACGTTGAACTCGGGATCGAGCGCGCTGCACACACCCGACGTGAGCGACATCGCCCGGATGATGAGCAGGAAGTTCTCCGGCAGCTGGAACGGCAGCGAGCGCACCACTTCACCGAACTGCACCTCGAAGTCGCGGAACTCGCGCGGGTCCACTTCGCGCAGCTTGCGAAGCCCATGCCGCTTCATCATCGCGGTCGTCGCCATCTCTGCTGTCGTCCTCTGCTGTCGTCGCCGCCTACGGTGCTGCGGAGGTTGGCTGATGACACTGGTGCTCGGCGTATTCGCGCGCTAATTGGCGCGTATCAGCGGGTTCCCGCTGTTCGACGGAACGACGGGGCAGCGCCGGAGGCAGATCACCTGGTAGCCGGATGCTCGGTCCACACGCTCACTGTGCCGTCGGGCCGGGGCGACAGCAGGGCCATGCCCTGGATGTCGGAGCGCACCGCAAGTGTGCCCTGTTCGGCTAGCACGCGAAGCAGCGAGTCCGTCGGATGCCCATATCCGTTATCGGCACCGACGCCGATCAGCCCGATCGTTGCCGCGAGGACCGCGTACAGCCGCGGATTCTGGTCGGAGGATCCGTGGTGGGCGACCTTCACCACGTCCGCCCTACCGAGCCGATTTGCCGCCATGAGCAGCGCTTGCGGCTCCCTGCCGAGGTCGCCGAGGAAGATTGAGGACAGGCAGCCGGAGGTGCACCCGCCAGCGCCGGCGAAGCGCAGCGTGACGCTCGCGTCGTTGCCGGGAAGCACGCCGCGCAACGGAGAGCGCGGCCAGAGCACGTCCCACCTCAGGTCGCCGAGCAGCCCACTTACCCCCTGGCTCACCTCACTCACTATTGCTCCATTCTTTGCGAATCCCTCCGCAAGCTCGGAGGCCGGCGAGCCATCGGGCGGCCCAACGAGTACCGAGTCGACCCGGCCCAGCACGGCAGCCGCGCCACCCACGTGGTCGATGTCGTAGTGGGTGAGTACCAGCAGGTCGAGCCGACCTATCCCGAGCGTGTCGAGACAGTGCTTCAACAGCGTCACATCGGGACCCGCGTCTATCAGGGCCACCCGCCCCCCGCTTCTGACGAGCACGGCGTCGCCCTGCCCGATGTCGCACATCGCAATCTGCCAGTCGCCGGGGCGGGACAGCTGCTGACGGGCGGCGTCCCCGGCGGCGATGCCGAGGTAGCCGGCGACAACGAGCCCTAGGCCGATCCTCGATGCCCGACGCCATCTGCGCTCTCGACCGCCAGCTCGGAACGGTATCGCCCCGAGCAGCAGGACAATGACGAGCACAGCGGCTGCGACGCCGATCGCTCCCTGCGCCCATGGGATGCTGGCCCCGGGAAGTCCGGCCAGGAACTCGGCCACCGCGGCGATCCACGCGGAAGGCACCCACGCCAGGTGGGCAGCAGCCAGGCCGGGCCCGGGAAGCAACGGCAGCAGAGCGCACGCCAGGAGGCCAAGTACAGTCGCGATCGGCGCGGCCGGTTCGGCCAGCAGGTTCGCGAGGACCCCGTAGGTGGGAATGCTCGGACTCAGCAGGATGAGCACCGGCTGACAGGCGAGCTGTGCGGAGAGCGGAATGGCGATCACGACTGCAAGCCACAGAGGCAGCCAGCGGCGGAGCACCCTCGTGAGCGGACCGGCGAGCACAAGCAAACCGCCGGTAGCGAGCACGGAGAGAATGAAACCGTAGCTTCGGGACAACCACGGGTCCACCGCCAGAATTACAAGGCAGGCGAGGGCAAGCGTCGGAACGCCGCGGAGCGGCCTGCCGGCAAGAAGCGCGCCCAGCACGAGAGTCGCCATAGCCGCCGCCCGCAACACGCTCGGTTCCGGCGTGACGAGCACGACGAACCCAAGAAGGATGACAACGGACGCCGCTACCCGGCAGCCGCGCGGAATCCCCAGCGCGGCACCGGCAAGCATGACGATTGCGATCAGCACGGCACAATTGGCTCCGGAGACGGCGGTCAAATGACTCAGGGACGTCGCTTTCATCGCCGCGTCGAGCCGTGGCGAAACCGCGCTCGTGTCTCCGATCGCCAGCCCCGGCAGCAGGTCACCGCCGGACCCCGGAAGAGCGGCTGCCGAGCCGCGGAAGGTGGCGCGCAATTCGTTCGCCCAGTCCAGAACCCATGGCGGTTCCTCAACCACAGTCGGCCCTCGGTCGGTGAAGAAGAGAAGGGCCGCCGAGTCGGCCGGGTCGGTCATCGACACCGTTCCGCGAAGCTTGAGAGTCGATCCGATTCCGACGGATCCAAGCGGGTCGTCAACAAAGACGAGCACCGGCACGTTCGCGGAGAACCGCCTTTCCCCAACGTTCAGCGAACGCAGCGTGGCGGTGAACGGTTCGCCGGGCGAACCAGTGGCCTGGCTGGTCTCCACCGTTGCCGTCACGAATCGGCCGGATTGCGCCGCGTCGGCAAGAAATTCCGGTTGCCGCTGCGGCTGCCGGACCGCCGCGACCGACACGAGCAGCGCGGCAGCGGCGCATGCGAGCGCAATGCCGACCGTGATGCTTCGGGAACGCGCACCCAGCGCGACTGCCATTGTCACCCCGACCACCGCGGCGAGCCACAGCGCCACTGCCGACACGATGAGGAGCTCCGGATGCCCGATGAGAACTCCAACAGCGATCCACGCCACCACTGCGGGCGCAGCGAGGCGCAGGTCGAGCGTCATACGGTGACGAGGTCCTTGAGCTCCTCGAAGGTCTTCTCCCCCACTCCCGTCACGCTCATCAGGTCTTCCACCGCGGAGAAGCGGCCGTTTTGCGTGCGCCAGTCAATGATTCGCTGTGACGTCGCCGGCCCGACGCCCGGCAGCGTCTCCAGTGCGGTCCGGTCGGCCGTGTTGAGGTTAACCTTTCCGCCCGGGACCGACGCCCCTCCCGTCTGCGCTGGGGGCGCGGGCGCCTCACCAATTGCGAGTACCACAAGCTGCTCGCCGTCGACCACGGGTCGAGCGAGGTTGACCCGAGACTGATCGGCGGTCGGCCCGAAGCCGCCGGCTGCGGCAATCGCGTCGACCGCCCGGTCCCCATCACCGAGGAGGTAGAGCCCGGGCCGGGCAACGGCACCGAGAACGTGGACGTAGAGGGTCGGGCCGGAGGGCGACGCGCTGGCGCCCGGAGCAAGAGAGCCCGACGGCCGCGGCTCGGGAACCGTCTGGGTTGTCCCGTGCGATCCCAATGCGGTCACCAGGATGGCAATCGTCAGTCCGAGGAGCACGAGAACGATCGCCGCGCCGACGCCGGCTCTCAGCCTCGTTGAGCGCGGCGCACCGGCGGTGACTGGTGGGTCCATACCCACAGGCTAAGAAGCCCTAACCGTCTGGCACCCCGCTTGGCCGAGGATGGGGACAGCTGCCGCCGAGCTCGCCGGTGAGGGAGCCGCCGGATGGCTGCGGCCGCCCTTAACTCGAGGGCTTGGTCGCGATGTTCACGATCCTCGGAGCTCGCACAATCACGTTGACAATCGTCCGGTCTCCGACTGCTCGCACGACGCCGGCCGAGGCGAGGGCCTGCTTTTCGAGGTCGAACGGCTCGATCTTCGGATTGACTTCGGCCTTGTCCCGAACCTTGCCATCCACCTGGAACACCGCAGTGACGGAACTCTCGACGAGAAGGGCCGGGTCGGCCTTGCGCCACCCGACGAGGGCGACAGGCGGCGGGTAACCGAGCACCTCCCACATTTCCTCTGCCGTGTAGGGCGCGAAGAGACTCAGCCCGAGGGCCACCGTCTCGGTCGCTTCGCGCACCGCGGCATCCGCTCCGCCTGCGCCGGAGTCGATCGCCTTGCGTGTTGCGTTGACGAGCTCCATGAGTCGCGCGACGACCACGTTGAACTTGAAGGACTCGACGAGGCTCGGCGCGTCGGCGAGGAAGCGGTGCGTGACCCGGCGAAGCGCGATGTCCCCGGTCCTCCAGTCGATGTCCGGATCGCTAGCCACGTCCTGGGCCAGGCGCCAGGCCCGGGCAAGGAACTTCGCCGAGCCGGCGGGCGAGACGTCCTCCCAGTTGATGTCGTCCTCGGGCGGTCCGGCGAAGACCATCGTCAGGCGAATCGCGTCAACACCGTGGGCCGTGATCTCGTCGCCGAGGTCCACCCCGCCCTTGCTCTTGGACATCTTCGAACCGCCGGAGAGCACGGTTCCCTGATTGAGCAGCGCGCTGAACGGCTCGGTGAAACTCACGTAGCCGAGGTCGAACAGCACCTTGGTGATGAACCGGGCATACAGCAGGTGCAGGATGGCGTGCTCGACGCCGCCGACGTACTGGTCGACCGGAGCCCACTTGTCGGCCTCCTTGGGGTCGAACGCGCGGGACTCGTCCTGCGGGTTCATGAAACGGAGGAAGTACCAGGAGCTGTCGACGAAGGTGTCCATCGTGTCAGGGTCGCGGCGCGCCTTTCGGCCGTCCGGCAGCGTCACGTTGACCCAGTCTTCCGCGGCCCCGAGTGGCGACTGGCCGCGCGGCTTGAGGTCGAGTCCCTCGGTGGCGGGAAGAACGATCGGCAACTGGTCCTCGGGGACCGGGATAAGTTCGCCGTCCTCGCCATGCAGAATCGGGATCGGCGTGCCCCAGAAGCGCTGACGCGAGATGAGCCAGTCGCGCAAGCGGTAGTTCTTCGCGGCGCGACCGTTTCCGGCCGCCTCAAGCATTTCGGTGATACGGCGGATGGCATTCGACTTGCTCAGGTTGTTCAGCGGGCCGGAGTTGATCATCCGCCCCTCGCCGGTCAGGGCGACGCCGGTGTGCGCGGGGTCGAGCGGCGGAAGATCATCCGGAAGCTCAGCCTCCCCCGTCTCCGGGTTGATCGGCAGCACCGGGATGGCGCCGGTGACCGCCGCGTTCGTGTCGAGCACCACCCGAACCGGCAGGTCGAACTTGCGCGCGAAGTCGAGGTCGCGCTGGTCGTGTGCCGGCACGGCCATTACCGCTCCGTGGCCGTAGTCGGCCAGTACGTAGTCGGCGGCCCAGATCGGGATTCGTTCACCATTGGCGGGGTTGATCGCCCAGCGGTCGAGGAAGACGCCGGTCTTCTCGCGGCTGGCGTCCTGACGCTCGATCTCGGAACTCTTCTGCACCTGGGTCAGGTACTCCGAAAATGCCGCCTTGACTCCCTCTGTGCTGCCGGCCACGAGCTCCGCGGCGAGGTCGGAGTCCGGTGCCACCACCATGAACGTCGCGCCATAGAGCGTGTCC
Organism: Microbacteriaceae bacterium; assembly: GCA_025464975.1. Classification (GTDB taxonomy): domain Bacteria; phylum Actinomycetota; class Actinomycetes; order Actinomycetales; family Microbacteriaceae; genus Lacisediminihabitans. Next base: position 95,998 of record JAODMT010000017.1, read on the forward strand.
GGCCTGGTGGTGAAGACCGTGATCCGCTCAGCGCGTCCCTCGATTTCGAAGTCCACATCGGCACCGATGGAGCGCCCGATCCAGTTGCGCTGCATGGCGATGACCTTGGACGGCCACGAACCCTCGAGCTGGTTGAGATCGTCGAGCAGCCGGTCCGCGTAGTCAGTGATCTTGAAGTACCACTGGGTCAGCTTCTTCTTCACGACGACGGCGCCGGACCGGTCGGAGGTGCCGTCGGGCAAGACCTGCTCGTTGGCGAGCACCGTCTGGTCCACCGGATCCCAATTGACCCAGCTCTCCTTGCGATAGGCGATTCCCTTCTCGTAGAGCTTCAGGAAGAGCCATTGGTTCCACTTGTAGTACTCGGGGTCGCTCGTGTGCAACTCGCGGCTCCAATCGAAGGAGATGCCGTAGCGCTTCATCGACGCCTTCTGCTGATCGATGTTTGCGTACGTCCACTCGCGAGGATCGATGCCGCGCTTAATCGCCGCGTTCTCGGCCGGCAGCCCGAACGAGTCCCAGCCGATCGGGTGCAAGACGTTGAAGCCCTGCTGGCGCCAGTACCGCGCAACGACGTCGCCGAGGGCGAATGCCTCAGCGTGCCCCATGTGCAGGTCGCCCGACGGATACGGGAACATGTCGAGAATGTACTTGCGCGGTCGCTTGTCGTCCGGGCCGTCCGTGTTGAACGGCTTCATGAGCTCCCAGCGCGGCTGCCACTTCGCCTGCATGGCGGCGGAATCGTAGCGGGGGCCGTGCTCGGCACCGGCGTTGTCGACAGTGGAACTGTCGAGCCTGTCGTTGTCGACATCGAAGCTGTCGTGGGTCACTGAGATCTCAATTCATAACGGGATTCGACCGGATGACGGCACGGTCGACTTCCAAGGTTACCGAACCTCGCCCGCCTGTTACGCGAGTCGCGGTCAGGCGACGCCAAGCACGGCGAGAAGGGCAGCCGCCTTAAGCTTCACCTCGTCGAGTTCCTCGAGCGGAACGGAGAGGGCGGTGATGCCACCCCCGGTGCCGATTGTCGCTCCTGCCGGATCAAGGAGGATGCTTCGGATGACCATCGACAGCTCGACTCGGCCGTCCAGCCCAAAGTAGCCGAAGGCGCCAGAGTAAACGCCGCGCGCGCGATTCTCGAGCCGGTTCAGTATCCGGGTGGCACTCTGCTTCGGCGCTCCGGTCATCGAACCCGCCGGGAAGCACGCCACGACGGCATCGATGCTCGAGAGCCCGGCCGCGAGCCGCCCCCGCACGGTGCTGACCAGTTGGTGCACATGGGCGTAGCTCTCGACCGCGAGCAGGTTCGACACGCTGACCGAACCAACGACGCTCACCCGCCCGATGTCGTTGCGCATGAGGTCTACAATCATGAGGTTTTCCGCGCGCTCCTTATCGCTGCCGAGCAGTTCGGCGACGAGCGAAGCATCCTCGTCCCGGTTGGCGCCGCGCCGCCTTGTGCCCTTGATCGGTTTCGACTCGATCTGACCTTCGGCTGAGACCGACAGGAAGAGCTCCGGCGAAGAGCCGAGGAGCGAGAACTCGCCGAATCGAAAGAACACTCCGTGGTGGGTGGGGTTCGAAGCCCGTAGGGCAAGATACGTGGCGAGCGGATCGGGCGTCCCGCCGACTCTCACCTCCGTCGTGAGGCACAGCTGGTAGGCGTCGCCCGCGTGAATCGCCTCCTGACAGTCCCCGATCATCCGCAGATACTCGTCGTCGCCGTAGGCCCAGGACACGGCGCCGATCGACACCTCCGGTCGGAATGTAGCGGAGTCGACCGGTTCGGCCGCTCGGTCGAGCGGGGGCTCTGAAGCCTCGACCAGCCTTCCGATTAGGTCGCCGAGCTCGGCGAGTCCCGACTCGCTGAGTGACATGACGGACATCGAACGGGACCGGTGGTCGAACGCGACCGCCCGGTCGATGAACAGGAGCGCCGCATCCGGATACCGGCTGACCTGCTCGACCACCGTTCCCATCGTCTGTGCCCTGAGCTCGTAGCCGAGCCAGCCCACCCACCCGAGACGGAAGCCGGTCGACCCGTCGACCGGCGAAAGCGGCTCGCCGCGCAGGAAGTCAAGAATGGCACCCGGCCGGGCGATGCCGTCAAGCCGAACCGTCGAGTCGGGCACGGAGGCGGTCGCCTCACGGCTCGGCAGGCCAATGTAACTCATTCCCTCGGACGCATGGATGCCCGAGTCCAGCCACACGACCCGGTCTCGATCGGCGAACAGTCGTGCGAACACGTCCGCCGGCTCGGTCCAACCGGGCAGGACTGTTTCGAGAACCCGCTCGCGCATACGGCAACTCTAGGAGGCGGGCGATGCCGCGGATCGGAACCCGGACGACTTGGTTACTATGGCGCCATGACGGTTCTGCGCGATCACGGATGCGGCGAGCACAAATGCGCCAGAAATATCCACGCGGGTGACGTCCTCGCCTTCGCCGAGCAGGCCGTGGCCCTGGCCCGATGAGCGAGAGCGTGGCCTATCGCTGGCACGGCGGCGACCTGCACCCACTCGACCACGTCGAGCTGTCCGACTCCGCCGTCGCGGTCGCCGACTCCTGGCTCGTCACCGATGGCGAGACTCTCGCCCTCGATCTGCACCGGGAACGCTTCCTTCGGGGCGCGGCTCGGTTGCAGTCCCCCGACCTCGAGGCCTTTTGGACCGCCGCGATTGCCGCAATTCCGCGAGAGGGCGACTGGTTTCCGCGAACGGAGGTGCTGGTTGCCCAGGGTGCGCCGCTGGCGATTTTCCACCTTCGCCCGGCGCCAGAGCGTTCCCGGTCCGTTCGGGTCGCAAGCCATCTCGGACCGGATCCGCGCAGCCAGCCGACGATCAAAGGTCCCGACACGGCCGGCCTCCTGGTGGCACGAACGCTTGCGAAGGAACGCGGTGGCGACGAGGCCGTCATCCTGTCCCCCGAACACTTCGTGGTCGAGGGCGCATACAGCGCCTTTCTGTGGTGGCGTGGAGATGTGCTGTGCGCACCATCACCCGAACTTGAACGGGTCGACAGTGTGACGGCCCGCTCTGTGATCGCCCTCGCGACCGCCCTCGGCGTGCAGGTGTACTACGAGTCGGTCACGCCCGCGGAACTCGACGGTTGCGAAATCTGGTCGCTGAGCGCGCTTCACGGAATACGAATCGTCACCGCCTGGGTCGGCGGCCCGAACCCGGCCGAACAGCCCGGCCGACTTGCCCTCTGGCGGGCGAGACTCGAACGGTTGCGCCGAGCGCTTCCGGCTGCGTGAGCTCGATCACAAGACCACCGGCGCCATCACCGACGGGCACTAGAGCGCGGGAGGAGTCGATACGACGCTCGGCGGTAGATAGGCTCGCGACGTGAACGAAATCCTGACCTGGACCCTCGACACCGTGCGCAACGTCGACCCGACGCTGCGAGTGCTGCTGGCCGGGATCGGGATGTTACTTGAGACGTCGATTCTCGTCGGGCTCATCGTTCCCGGGGACACGATCGTCATCGTCTCCGCGACGGCAATCACCGACTGGGTCCAATACAGCCTGTTGCTCGTCTCCGTCATCACCGGAGCCCTGTGCGGAGAGACAATCGGGTTCGCGCTCGGGCGGTACTTCGGGCCCCGCATCCAGGCGAGCAGACTCGGCCGTCGAATGGGAGAGCGCAATTGGATTCGCGCAGAGACCTACCTCGCGCGTCGGGGTGGGATCGCGGTCTTCGTCTCACGCTTCCTACCGGTTCTGCACGCCCTCATCCCGCTCACCGTTGGCATGAGCACGATGTCGTATCGCAAGTTCTTTGTCTGGACCGCTCCGGCCTGCGTGATCTGGGCCGGCGCCTACGTTTCGATTGGCTGGCTTGCCGCTGGTTCGTACCGTCAGCTGTCGACTCAGCTGCACCAGGCGGGGTTCATCTTCGCCGGGATCATTGCCCTATTCTTCATCGCCATTGTTCTAGTGAAGAAATTGATCGAGCGCGTCGAGTCCCGCCACATGGAGGGAGCCGAGGACGCCGACGACGCCCCGCGGGCCTAATCAGCTCGGGTTATTTCAGCTCCCGACTAGGAGCGGGTGTGAGTCGCAAGAGGTAACCCCAGGGTCGCAAGCGCGCTTGCGACCCTGGGGTCTCACCGAACTCGGTCGCGATCAACCGAACAGGTTGGCCGATTTGAGCCAATCCTTCGCCGCGACAGCCGGATCGGTCTTCGAATCGCCGGAGACCTTAGTGTTGAGCGCGAGCAGGTCTTTGGTGGTGAGGGCGGCCGAGACCTTGTTCAACACGGTGCTGAGCTTGGAACTGACCTTGTCCGCCGAAACCACCGGAATGACCTCCTGGGAGGCAAAGAGGCTCTTCGGGTCGGTGAGAGTCACCAGCTTGCTGGCCAGGATCGACGGCGTGGTGCTGTAGATGTCGGCGACCTGCACGGTGTTGTCGAGCAACGCCTTGAGGGTGGCTGGACCGCCGCCGTCGTTGATCGGCTTGAAGTCGATGCTGGTCAGGCCGTAGACCTTGCCGAGTCCGGGGATGCCGTCCGGGCGGGTGAGGAACTCCGGGTTGGCCGCCAGGGCGAACGGTCCGATGTTCTTCAGGTCGTCGATCGACTTCAGGTTGTTCTTTGCCGCAAACTCGGGCGTCACGTTGAGCGAGTCAGAGTCCGCCGCTTTCGACGGCTCCGTCACCTTGAGTGTCGATGGCAGGGACTTCGTGAGCGCAGCGGTGACGTCCTGTGATGAGCTGGCGCTCGCACTCTTGTCGAGGTACGACAGGAGAGACCCCGAGTATTCGGGTATGAGGTTCACCTCCCCCTTCTCGAGGGCCGGGATGTACGCCGCTCGAGCCCCGATGTTGAGCTTGTAGGTCACCGCGAAGCCGTTGGCCTCGAGCGCCTGGCCGTAGATGTCGGCGAGGATGACGTTCTCCGAGAAGTTTGCCGAGCCAACGACAATGGAAGTCTTCCCGGTCGACCCGGTCGATCCGGGCGATCCGCCGAGCGACTGCGATGACGAGCACCCGACAAGCCCGAGCGAAGCCCCGACGAGCACGGCGGCCGAGGCGATCACGCCTTTCTTTGATCTGAACATGATTTCTGCCTTTCTTCTTGGTGTCTATCTGTGCGCCGCGCCAAGCTGGCGTGTCGCGTGCTGTTGTGACCTGTTTGTGCGGGCGCCGAGAGACACACCGCGCGGAATTACGAACCGTTGGACAAGTGCGAGCAGCCCGTCAACTACGAGCGCCAGCGCGGTGACGAGTAGCGACCCGGCAATCATCTGCACGTAGTCGGCGCTGGAGATTCCGGAGATGATGTAAGTTCCGAGGCTGTCGAGGGAAAAGTACGACGCCACAATCACGGTCGCGATGACTTGAAGAGAGGCCGCCCGCAAGCCGCCGATGAGAAGCGCGGCCGACAACGGAATCTCGACCTTGAACAGAATCTGCAGCTCAGTCATCCCCACCGCTCTCGCGGCATCGATGACCTGTCGGTCGACCGACTCCACCCCGGAATAGGCACCGGCCAGTAGCGGCGGTATCGCAAGCAGGACGAACACGATGACCGGAGGAAGGAGCCCGATGCCGAGCAGCAGGATGAGAATCGACAGCAGCCCGAGAGTGGGGAGGGCTCTCGCCACGTTGCCGACGAGGATGGCCGCCGATCGCCCTTTGCCGGTGTGCCCGATCAGCAGACCGATGGGGATTGCGATGATCAGCGCGACGAGGAGGCTGATCGCCGAGTAGTAGAGGGTCTCCCCCAATCGCACACCGATCGAGGGCGTATTGGCGGTCGAGACCCAGTGGCTCGGGGCGAAGATCCAGGCGATTCCCTGGAGAAAGAGGCTCATTGCGTCACCAGGGTCGAGGCTCGTTCCGCTGCCCGGGTGAGACTTGCGGCGCTGCGATTCCAGGGAAGAAGCAGCCGCCCGACGCCGGCGAGGATCAGGTCGAAGATCGCGGCGATGAGCAGAACGCACACGATTCCCACGATGATCTCGGCCGGGATGTTGCGGTTGATTCCGTCCGTGAAGAGGTTGCCGAGACTCGAGATTCCGATCACCGAGCCGACGGTCACGAGGCTGACCGTACTTACCGACACCACCCTGATCCCTGCAAGCAGCACCGGTCCGGCGAGGGGAAATTCCACGGCGAAGAATCGCTGCCACGTCGAATAGCCCACAGCGGTCGCGGACTCTCGCACGTCATCGGACACCGAGGAGAACGCGTCGGCCGAGGACCGCACCATGATCGCCACGGCATAGATCGACAGGGCGAAGACGACATTGCTCGGAGCGAGGATCGCCGTTCCCAGAATCACGGGAACGACGACGAGAAGGGCGAGCGAGGGAATCGTGTAGAGCACGCCGCCGATGCTGAGGAGTACGGATCGGGCGAGCCGGGACCGGCTGGCCCAGTAGCCAAGGGGTATGGAGAGAACGAACCCGACGATGATCGGGGGAACGCTCAGAGCAATATGGCTCAGCACGAGGCCCCAGATTTGCTCGAGGTTGCTCCATACCCACGCCATCAGGCGTCGCCAGCCTGTGAGGTCTTGTTCGACACGCTTCGCGACTTTGGCCCGGCGTCATACTGGGCCCCCACGACTGAATCGACGAGCAGGCCGGCCGCCCGGCCCTCGCTATCAACGAGAATCTCACCGCGGTCGGTGCTGCGAATGCTCAACGCTCGCTTGCCCCGCTCCGCCCCGATGAAGTGTGCAACGAAATCGGTGGCCGGATCCGACAGGATCTCGGTCGGAGATCCGATCTGAGCCACCCGTCCGCCCTGTTCGAAAATGACCACTTGATCGCCGAGCAGAAATGCCTCGTCGATGTCGTGCGTCACGAAGACCACCGTCTTGCCGAGCTCTCGCTGCAGTCGAAGCAGCTCGACCTGCAACTCCGCCCTGACTATGGGGTCGACCGCACCGAACGGTTCATCCATGAGAAGGATGTTTGGATCCGCAGCCAGCCCGCGGGCCACTCCCACTCGCTGCTGCTGACCGCCGGACAACTGGCTGGGGTATCGTTCGGCAAGACTCCGGTCAAGTCCAACCGTGTCAAGCATCCGCAACGCGTCCGCCCGCGCCTCGTTCTTCGGAACACCGTTGAGCACCGGGACCGTGGCGGCATTGTCGATCACGGTCAGATGTGGAAGCAGTCCGGAATTTTGCATGACATACCCGATGCGCCGACGGAGGGCCACCGGATTGAGGGCGGCGGTGTCTTCCCCGTCGATCTCGATGGTTCCGGACGTCGGATCAACCATACGGTTGACCATCCGAAGCAGCGTTGTTTTTCCCGAACCGGAGGAACCAACGAAAACTGTGGTCTTGCGGGAGGGAATGACGAGGCTGAAGTCCTCGACTGCGAGAGTCCCGTCGGGAAATCGCTTTGTGACATTTCGGAATTCGATCATTCTGGGCGGCTCATTCCTCGTGGGGCTCACGAATCGACACTTGCCGTGCGTTCAAAGCTAAACACTATTCGTGGCGACCGTCATTCCCGATTGCCGCAAATTTCCCAAAACCCGCAATTCCAGCGGGCCACTCACTCGAGGCCACCACAACCAGAGGGGCGTCGAGTACCAGACCAAGCGGACTAAGCCGGCTCCGGCTCTCCATAGAACCCGATGAGGTACGCGCGGGAAATGGCCTTGGCCTCCGCGATGAACTCCTCGTTACCGTCGGCGCCGTATAGGAACGCCCGCGCCAGGAGCGCGTCGCTGATCACCATGACCGTCTCGAGCCTGTGGGCGAGGCCCTCGCTCGGCAATTCGAATCGCTCGGCGATCGCCTCCGCGGCAGCGGCGGCAAGGACGGTGCTTCCCGTCTGAGAGGACAGTGCCGGACGCACATCAAGCACGTCTCCAAGTCGAAGCGATCGATAGCCCGGAATGGTGCGGAACGCCGCGATCATCCCATCGATACACGCGGCAACCGACTCCCACCAGTTCTCGTGCGCGGGGTCGAGGATTGTGGTCCTCGTCGCCTCCACGAAACCGCCGAGGGCACGAGCGCTCAGGCTCTGCAGCACCACTATCCGGTCGGGAAAGTAACGATAGACCGTGCCGATCGAGGCTCCCGCTCGCTCGGCTACCATCGCGGTTGTCAGCCGCTCGTAACCGATCTCGTCGATTATTTCCGCGGCAGCATCGAGGAGGCTGGCCAGCCGAGCTGTGCTGCGTGCCTGGACCGGTTCGTTGCGCAGCATCGCCGCACTGTCCTGGGCAATTTCGGTAGGGTTCTGATCCGCCAAAGCAACTCCTCGATTTATGTCAGGACGAATACTATCGTGCCCCCGAGATGGGGGCGCCATGAGTATGAAAAAAAATTCAAGTTTTCGGCAATTTGCCAGAATTGACCGCTCGGGACCCCGTAGTGCGGCACGCGGTCGCGGCTTTCCGCGTCGAACGTGAAACACTGGAGTCATGGCCAGGACCCGAAAAGCTCCCGCCGCCGCGTCAGGCGCAGAGCCGATCATCCACCTGGCGGCGCGTGCCGAGGATGCGATGCACGAGTTTCGGGAGAAGCGCGCTCGAAAGCGGGGCCACACTCCCACTGTCATTCCCTACACCGGGTACGGCGCCCCTGGCTGGGCTCGAGTGCTGTGTCGGGTGCTGCTAGCCAAGCCGGGCGCGGAGGAGGGCGTTCGCTACAAGAAGATTCGGGGCTGGCGAAGCTTTACCAGTGTTCCGGTCAACGACATCGCGGTGACCATCGAAATCGGTGACGTCGCTCAGCGAGTGGTGGCCGATCGCGGCGGGGTGGTTGACACTGTGCTTTCGGTTGATCTGTCCCCCGGCTGGCACACCATCACCATTCGCACCGACGAAACGGAGTCGGTCGAGGCTCCCCTGTTTATTGTCGACCCGGCCGTAACGATGGGAGTGATCTCCGACATCGACGACACCGTGATGGTCACGGCCCTCCCCCGGCCATTTCTTGCGGCCTGGAACACCTTCGTGCTCGACGAACACGCCAGACGTCCGGTGCCCGGAATGGCCGTTCTATACGAGCGACTCACGCGAGCCCACCCGGGCGTTCCAGTGTTCTACCTGTCGACCGGCGCCTGGAATGTCGCGCCGACACTCACGCGCTTCCTCTCCCGCAACCTGTATCCGCCGGGTCCGCTCCTGCTGACCGACTGGGGACCGACCCACGATCGGTGGTTCCGCAGTGGCCGCGACCACAAGATCGAGACTCTCCAGCGACTGGCCGTCGAGTTCCCGAACATCCGGTGGCTACTCGTCGGAGATGATGGTCAGCACGACGAGGAGATCTACGGCGGTTTTGCCAGATCGAATATCGAAAACGTTGAGGCCGTCGCCATCCGTCAGCTCTCCAACAGCGAGGCGGTTCTGGCCGGAGGTCGTAGCAAGGGTGACGACCCGCCGCCGCGGACCGCTCCATGGGTATACGCCCCCGATGGGGCAGGTTTGGCTGAGCGACTGGATGCGGCCGGGCTGCTGTAGAGGCAAACTATAGTATTCTGGGCAACTATGACGCGACACTCGGATGGCTCGGCTGGCGACGCAGACTACGGACGAATCGGTGCCGGGTACTCGCGCATCCGCCGACCGGATCCCCGTATCGCCGCCCGGATCCTCGCCGCCCTCGGTGACGCGAAGACCGTGCTGAACGTCGGCGCTGGCGCTGGTTCCTACGAGCCGGCCGATCGGGATGTGACAGCCATCGAGCCATCGGAATCGATGCGCGCCCAGCGCCCGTCGACGCGCGCTCCCGCGATCGATGCGACGGCCCAGGACATCCCATTCCCCGACGACAGTTTCGATGCGAGCATGGCGACAGTTACCGTGCACCAATGGCCGGATCGGGCAAAGGGACTGGCCGAAATGCGTCGTGTCACCCGCGGCCCCGTTGTCATCATGACCTTCGATCCACAGCCACCGCAGCACTGGTGGCTCATGGACTACGCGCCGGAAGTGCTCGAAGTCGAAAGCCGTCGGATGCCGCCGATTCGCAGCGTGGTATCCGAGCTCGGCGGCAACGCGGAGGTCATCCCCGTTCCGGTGCCCGCGGACTGCATCGACGGGTTCGCTCAGGCCTTCTTCGGTCGTCCGGAAAGACTTCTCGACCCGGAGGTTCGTCGGGCAACGTCGGCCTGGAGTTTCGTTTCCGAATCGGTCGTCGAACGCTTCGAAGCGGAGCTCGGATCCGATCTGGCTTCGGGCGCCTGGGATGCCAAGTACGGCACCTTTCGCACCCTCCCAGAATTCGATGCCGGACTTCGACTCGTGGTGGGGCGCCCCTAGCGCCAGACGGCAGGGCCGGTTGACCCAGCCCGGTAGCCGTCGATCGGCACCTCCTGTTTGCGCCACGCGGTGAGCACCGGACCGACGATTCGCCAACACTCCTCGACAGCGTCCGCGCGCACGGACAGGGTCGTGTCGCCGTTGAGTATTCCGTGCAGCACCTCGCCGTACGGCCCCAACTCCCCGGCGCCGAACGTGGCATCGAGCACCACCCGGTCGATGCCAAACGGGTCACCCTCGCCATTGATATTGATGTCGAGCGCTATCCCGTCCGGGTTCAGCGCGATGGTGAGGCGAGACGGGCCCGGGTCTCCGGTAAGACCGTAGGGACGGTGCGGGACCTCCTTGAAGGTCAACACAATCTGCTGCCGCCTGTCGGCCAGCGCTTTTCCGGAACGTAGCCGGAACGGCACCCCGGCCCAGCGCCAGTTCTCGATTCCCACGGTCACCTCGGCGAGGGTCTCCGTCTCGAGCTCCGGATGCACACCCGCCTCCTTGATGTACGCGGGAAGCTTGCGTCCTTCCACGGTCCCGGCGCCATACCGGGCTCGCCGACCGGCGGCGACCGCGTCTCCGTTCCACACGCGGGTGGCGCGAAGCGCTTGAGCCATCGATCCGCGAAGATCATCTGCATCGAGACTCGACGGCGGTTCCATCGCCACGAGGGCAAGAACGAGGAGGAGGTGACTCTGGATCATGTCGACAAGAGCCCCGGCCTTGTCGTAGTAGCCGGCACGGCCCTCGAGCCCGAGGGTCTCGTCGAAGGTGATGTCGACGCTCGCGACATCCTCGGCGCTCCACACCCGCTCGAAGACGCGGTTGGCAAACCGAAGACCGAGCACATTGAGAACGGTCGACTTGCCGAGAAAGTGGTCGATGCGATGGATATGCTTCTCCGGCACGAGTCTCAGGAGCCGACGGTTGAGCGCCTTGGCGCTTCGCAGGTCGGTGCCGAACGGCTTTTCCAGTCCGAGCACCGTTCCCTCCGGCACGCCGATCCGCTCCAGCGTCTTGATTGCCGCGATCGTTACCTGCGGGGGCAGCGCGAAATAGAGTGCCGGCACGCCGTCGACCGACTCGAGGACCCTGCGAAAGTCGCTCGGATCGCTTACGTCGGCCTGCACGTATCGCGAGCGCCTCGCGACCGACTTCGCCCTCGACCCCGACGCTCCCCCGGCGGAAAATGAGTCGAGCACTCGAGCGCGCCACTCCTCATCCGTCATCGGATCGAAACCGACGCCAACGAGGGTGAGGTCGTAACCACGCGAACTGTCGAGCAATTGCCCGAGCCCCGGCAGGAGCAGCCTTTTTGTCAGATCCCCGCCAGCCCCAAGGACAACGAGAGTTCCTATGTGGTCAGCCATCTCTTCAGGCTACCTCTGAGACACTGTCAGCATGGCTCTACACATCGAGGATTACGCGCTGATCGGCGATTGCCACACCGCCGCCCTGGTCGGTCGCGATGGAAGCATCGACTGGTTGTGTCTGCCCCGATTCGACTCGGCATCCACGTTCGGCGCACTGCTCGGGACCGAGGATCACGGCCGCTGGCTTCTCGCCCCAATCGACACGGTCATCGAAACCAGCCGACGCTATGTCGAGGACACGTTCATCCTCGTCACGCGTTGGGTAACCGAGACCGGTGAGGTCGAAGTCACCGACTTCATGCCGCGGGGAGATCGCCGAGCGGACGTCGTTCGCCGGATAACCGGAATCAGTGGATTGGTCACGATGTCGCAAGACCTGCGCCTCCGCTTCGGCTACTCCGACGCCATTCCCTGGATCCGACAGGCTCCGGATCGCCACGGACCGGCCATCATCGCCGTCGCGGGCCCGGACGCGGTGGTCGTCCGCGGCCCGGAGCTCACGGCTGCGGATCATACCCACGTGTCAACCTTCTCAGTCGCCGCTGGTGAAACCGTCGACATCACCCTCACCTGGTATCCGGCTCACCGGTTGGCTCCGGAACCGATGTCGATCACCGACAGGCTGAAGGAAACCGACAACTGGTGGAAAAAGTGGGCATCCCGAAGCGTCACCGCGTCGCGATACCACGACGAGGTCCATCGCTCACTTCTCGTGCTCCGCGCGCTCACCCATGAGGATACGGGCGGCATCGTCGCGGCGGCGACGACGAGTCTTCCGGAGTCGTTCGGCGGCACCCGCAATTGGGACTACCGGTACGTCTGGTTGCGGGATGCGTCGTTGACGTTGCATGTTCTGCTCAAGCACGGGTACGACGAGGAAGCAGGCTCCTGGCGCAACTGGCTGCTTCGAGCGGTTGCCGGAGACCCAGCCGATGTTCAGATCATGTACGGGCTCTCCGGCGAGCGACGGCTGACCGAGTGGGAGGTCGACTCTCTACCGGGGTATGACGGTGCCGCCCCCGTTCGTGTCGGCAACGACGCGTGGCGCCAGTACCAGGGCGACATCTTCGGAGAAGTCATGATCGCGCTGCAGGCCGCTCGCGAAATGGGAGTGGGCGAGACCGAATTCTCCTGGCCCCTACAACGCGCTCTGATGACCTTCGTCGAAGACAATTGGCGCCGACCCGACAACGGCATCTGGGAGATCCGGGGGCCGCAGCGGGAATTCGTCTCGTCCCGTGCCATGATCTGGGCCGCCTTCGATTGCGCGGTGCGAGCGGTGACCGAGTTCGGGCTGGAAGGCCCCGTCGAGCGCTGGATCACACTCCGCGACGAGGTTCGCAGCGAAATCGAGTCACACGGATTTGATCACACCCGAAACACTTACACCCAGTACTACGGGTCGACGGGAGTGGACGCGTCGCTGCTCCTGCTGTCTCAAATCGGCTACGTCGACGCCGACGACCCGCGGATGCTCGGCACAGTTGCCGCTCTCGAGCAGGATCTACTCCGCGATGGGCTTCTCATGCGGTACCGCACGGAATCCGGAGTGGACGGATTGCCGGCCGGCGAGCATCCGTTTCTCGCGTGCTCGTTTTGGTTGGTGGAACAGTACGCCAGGAGTGGCCGATTGACCGACGCCACCGACCTCATGGACCGACTCATGGGATTCTGCAACGATGTCGGCCTTCTCAGCGAAGAGTACGACGTGCAGTCCGGACGCCAGGCAGGGAACACCCCGCAGGCGCTCTCCCATTTGGCTCTGGTTCGCGCGGCGGACGCGATCGCCAGCGCGTTCGAAAAGCACGAAACGAGCGACGAGTCACCGGCGGGAGCGGTCAGCGCCCAGCGCTAGCTCCGAGGTGCTCGGCGAAGAAGGTGTCGATGCGTCGCCAGGCATCCTTCGCCGCGTCCGGCTGGGGGCCAATCCCGATGACCCGCTTCATCAGGAAGCGCAGCAGCGGTGGACCGCTCTCGGCATCGTTGAGGAAGGCGTGCCCGGCGTCCGGGTATTCCTTGACATCGTGCTCGATGCCAAGCCTCGAAAGTGAGTCATCGAGCTTTCGCGCCGCATGCCTGAGCGAGCCATCCTTTGCGCCGTAGCTGCCGACGATCGGGCACGCGCCGCCGAGCACCTCATCGATCTCCTTCGGCAACTTCCCGTAGTTGACCGAGGATGCCTCGAAGCCCCTGGTCGCGGCGATAAGCGCAAATCCGCCGCCCATGCAAAATCCGATGACGCCAACCTTGCCGGTGCAATCAGGCCGGGCGAGGAGAAGCTGCCTCGCGGACTCGATGTCGGAAAACGCCCTTCCGCTTCCGGACGCCAGGTCTCGAAAGGTCTGTGTGAGGCACTTTCGCGCGCCGCCCTCGGTGAAGAGGTCAGGCATGATGGCGAGGTAGCCGGCGCGCGCGAACCTCTCCGCCTGCCTGCGCATCACATCATTGATTCCGAATGCCTCGTGCACGAGCACCACTCCCGGCCACGGTCCGTCGCCCTCAGGCTTCGCAAACTCTCCCCTCAGCCCATCACTCGCACCGGGGATGGCAGGAATGTCGATCCGCTTCGTGTCTCCGATGTTGGCCAAGGCCGCTCCTCCTCGTGTGAATCCCTGTCGTCGTTGTGAGAAACCTATCGTCGGCTCCCGAGGCGAAAGCTGAGGAAGGCGCGATAGGCGCCGACGAGTTGGGGTTATTGCTCTTTCATACCTGTGAGTTTGCTGGTAACATCAGCCCTGTCGATTCGTCCCCCGACAACGGACGAACAGATGTCACGACAGTTCCTCCCCCGAAAGGAACATCCCTGCATGAGTGCTGCGCTTGCTGCCGCGACCACCATATCGATGCGATTACCCTGCCACCGGTGTGCGCTCGTCTCGAGCGAGCGCACCCCTGTGGCCGTCGCCCATCAATTCAGTGTCGAATTGAACGGTTGAGTGGTGTGCCCGCGGCAGCAAGCGCCGCTAGCGCGAGCGAGCCCGCTCGCTGAGCGAGTAGCCGTTCGGCGCCCTCCCGTCGTGTGGGCGATACTCTAGCCCGGTGCAATTCATGACCTCGCTGCGAGCGACCTCTCGTGGCTCATTGCTTCAGGTCGTGAAGACCTCGGTCGCCGCCGTCATCTCGTGGCTGGTGTGCAACGTCGCCCTTGGCGAACCCCTGCCGATCTTTGCGGCAATCGCGGCGCTTCTCGTGGTGCAACCCAGCGTCAATCAGTCGCTGGCGAAGGGCGTCGAACGCAGCGTCGGGGTGGTGCTTGGGGTATTGCTCGCTTTCGCGGCCCAGGCGCTATTCGGTCACTCGAGCATCACGGTCCTCGGAATCATCGTGGTAGCCCTGTTGCTTGCGTGGGCACTGCAACTCTCCCCGGGGTCGGCAACCCAGATCCCGATCAGCGCCATGCTCGTCATCGCCGTCGGTGCCACCACCCCGGGCTACGCACTGAATCGGGTCATCGAGACGATCGTCGGAGCCGTCGTCGGTCTCGCCATCAACGCCATCATCGTTCCTCCCGTGCTCGTCGGCCCGGCCAACGACGCGGTCACGCGCCTCGCCACGAGCGTCGCTGACACGCTCCGCTCGGTCGCCGGTGCCCTGCGATCTCCTCAATCTGGCCAGCAACTGTCCGATCTGATTTCCCGCGCCCGACAGCTGAGGGGCCTTCGAGACGCCGCGGCCGCCGCGCTCCAGCGGGCCGACGAAAGCCTCATGCTCAATCCGAGGCGAGGGCAGCACCGCCGGTCGCTCGACCGCAACCACCGGATGCTCGCGTCGCTCACGGTTCTTGTTACCCGCGTCACGGGGATGGCCCGCGCCCTAAGCGACAACTACGATGTCGGCCTCACTACCGACCCGTTTGTCGCCTCTATGGCTGTGGAGCTCGACCGCGCCGCCCACGACCTCATTCTGCTGACGAACGAGCACGATGTCCGCGCTCGCCCCATGACCATCGAGCCACCGGCGCTCACCTCCCCGCTCGTGATTGGGAAGCCGGATCCCCGCAACTGGATCCTCATCGGATCTCTGCTCGAGGACCTTCGCCGGGTGCGCGAGGAGATTCTTGGTGGAACGGAATGACGATTCTTGGGCGATGCGCTCATCACGGTCGGCTTCGCCATACGGATTCCCGCTCAGCGCTCGAGCGCTAGCCAGGTGAGGCTCGCGAAGTCCTCCTGGGTCAGTCCGAGCTCGACCGCCGCGCCGGCGACCGCGGCGCGAAATCCATGGGAGTCGGACTCCGACCGCGTGATGACATCAAGGCCGGCCGGCGTTCGCAGCGTCTTAGAGAATCGGATGACGAGGATGTCGTCGTTGCCGACCGTCCCCTGAATAGTCCACCGACTCGTGAACCGCATCAGCAGTCCGGCGCCGCGCCACACGAACCCGTCGCCGGTCCACCGATCGACGCCGGCGATCGACTTACGAATCCCATTCGAATTCGTGAAGGTGACCTCATCGTCGAGGGTCAGTGGATCGGTCTTGCTCATCCGATAGCTGATCTCCGGCTGCAACCGATTCCCGGCCAACCACATCGGAAAGTTTGTGGCGCCGATTCGCCAGGTTCCCGGCAGCGTCCGAGAGAGCGAGTCTGCGGTGAGGGTGGACGACATACCGCCAACTTAGCGCCACGAACTGGGCGTAGGTTTCAGTAATGCATGCAATCACCGTCCCCGCCCCAGGGGACGCCAAGTCACTCGTGTTTTCGGAAGTACCGGATGTCGTTCCCGCCCGCGGTGAGGTGCTCATCTCTGTGCTCGCCGCGGGTGTCAACCGCGCTGACATCGGCCAGCGGCAGGGCAACTATCCCCCGCCGGCCGGCGCCTCGCCACTGCCCGGCCTCGAGGTGTCCGGGACCATAGCGGCCGTCGGGCCCGGCGTCACCGGGTGGTCAACTGGCGACCGCGTCTGCGCCCTTCTGCCCGGTGGAGGGTACGCGTCACTCGCCGTTGCCTCCGCATCTCAACTGCTCCCCGTGCCAGAGTCGGTCGACCTCGCGGACGCCGCCGGCCTTCCGGAGGCCGTCGCTACCGTCTGGTCCAACGTCTTTATGACCGCGGACCTCAGGCCTGGAGAGAGCATTCTCGTGCACGGCGGGTCGAGTGGCATCGGCACAATTGCGATTCAGATGGCGCGGGCCCTCGGCAGCCTCGTCGCCGTCACGGCAGGGTCGTCACAGAAGCTCGCGGCATGCGAACAACTGGGAGCCGACATTTTGATCAACTACCGGCACGAGGACTTTGTCGATCGCATTCTCGAGGCGACGGATGGACGCGGGGTAGACGTGATCCTCGACTCGATCGGTGGCGGCTACCTCGATCGCAACATGCGCGCGCTTGCCCCCCACGGCCGGTTGGCCAACATTTCCAATCTGAGTGGGACGGTCGGGCAGTTGGACGTCGGGCTACTGATGCGAAAGTGGGTCAGCATCCACGGTTCGACACTTCGTGCCCGCCCGACGGTGGAGAAGGACGAAATCATGGCAAGCGTTCTCGCGAACGCATGGCCACTTATCGAAGCGGGCCACGTTGTACCGGTGATCGATAGCCGGTATCCCCTGGCCGACGCAGCCCACGCACACGAGCGGATGGAATCGTCCGAGCACATCGGCAAGTTGCTGCTGATCCCCTAGCCCTTGACGGCGCCGCCGAGCCCTGCGCTTCTCAAGAACATTCGTTGGAAAACAAGAAACAGCACGATCGGAATAAGGGTCGAGATGGCGAGCGCCGCGAGGTAGACATCGAGTTGGATCGCCTGTTGAAGCGTTGGCAGTCGAACCGAGAGCGGCTGTACCGCGGGGTCTCTCAGCACGAGCAATGGCCAGAGGTAGTCCTTCCACGCATTGATGATGGCGAACACCGAGACGACGCCGAGAATTGGGCGCGACATCGGAAGCACGATGGACCAAAACAGCCGGACCGGACCGGCGCCGTCGGTTCGGGCCGCCTCGAACACCTCGCGAGGCAGATTGTCGAAGAACCGTTTGACCAGCAAAATGTTGAAGGCGTTGGCGCCCGCCGGCAGCCAGACCGCCCAATAGGTGTTGATGAGCGAGGTGCCGATCAGCGGCGGGTGCAGGATGGTGAGGTAGAGCGGGACGAGCAGAACGACGGCCGGGACAAAAAGCGTTCCGAGCACCAGGGCGTTGATGACGGCCGCATATTTTGGCCGAAGCACCGAGAGCACGTAGCCGCCCGTTGCGGCCACGAGTACCTGCAAGAGCCACGAACCGAGCGCGACCCACAGGGTGTTGACGAACTGAACATCGATATGGACCGTCGTCCATGCCGTGGCGAGGTTCTGCAGATCCACGCCGTGCGGAAACACGAGCATCGGGGTGCGCAGCGTGTCCTGGGTCGGAGTGATCGCCGACTTGGCCAACCACAGGATCGGGCCGAGACCGGTGACGACGAGAGCGACGAGAAGCACGCTGTGTCCGGCGTTGAGTGGCCAACGCACGTGCCTCCGCCGCCAGTCCGCCACGGACACGATGCCTCGGTCCTCCGCCTCTGCCTCTGCCTGGATGCGGCGTCGTGCGGAAGCACGCCCCTTGGCCGGAATGGTCTGGCTCGGCGGGGCGAGAAGGGCAGTCGAGTCCGCCGTTTCGATAACGCGGGCCGTCTCGACCAGGTTCGGGGTGAGGCTCAATTTGTGCTCCAAGCCTTGGTGACGCGGAAGTAGACGAAGGAAAGAACGGCGAGGAACACCGCAAGCATGATGCTCAGCGCGGTCGCCGCGCCGTAGTTGCCGCCCAGGCTGTTCTGGAAGGCGTAGTTGTAGATCAGCTGGAGAATGGTGATTGTCGAGTTCGCCGGACCGCCGCCAGTGAACAGGAACGGCTCGAGGAACACTTGCGAAGTCCCGATGATCTGCAGGATGAGCGTGATCAGCAAGACACCACGCAATTGCGGAAGTGTCACGTGCCAAATCTTTTGCCACACCGATGCGCCATCCACCTCGGCGGCGTCATACAGCTCCGGCGCGACGCTGGTCAGCGCGGCGAGATAGATGATGATGGTGCCTCCCGCGGCTGCCCAGGTCGCCTCAAGCACGAGGGAGGGCATCGCGGATGCCGCGGACTGGATCCAAGGCTGAGGTCCTATTCCGAACCAGCCGAGCACGACGTTGAACACCCCGGTGGGGCTCGCATCGTAGAAAAACTTCCACAGCAGAACGGCGACTACAGGAGGAACGACCACCGGAAGGTAGGCCAATGCGCTGAACAGGCCCTTCCACCGGCGCACTTCGCTCAACAGCACCGCGACGACGAGCGGAACCGGGTACCCGAGAAACAAGGCAAGCAGGGCGAAGTACCCGGTATTGCGAACGGCGGTGAGGAAAAGCGGGTCGCCGAGCACCCTGGCGAAGTTGTCCAGCCCAACAAACAGCGCCGGGGTGACGAGGTTCGTTTTTTGGAAGCTCATGACGATCGCTTGCACAATCGGCCACCAGGAAAATGCGCCGAAGACGAAAAGCAATGGCACGGCGAACAGGAGATTGCTCAGCCCCCCACCGCGCAGCCAGGTCAGGGGCGTGCGTCGGACGCGGACCCGGTGGGACGCCCGAGGTGTTTCAAGAACCGCCATTGGTTCGGCCTTTCTGCTGCGGTGATACTCGCGTGATCACGCACGGTACGACGAGTGCGGAACAAGTGTGTTGGCCGGCGCCGCGTCCGCGGCGCCGGCCAACGGTCCTAGCCTGCGTCGACGATCGCCTGCACGTTCGCGGTTGCCGATTTGAGGAGCGCGTCGATGTCGGCGTTCTTGTCGGTCAGCACTGCCTGCACGACCGTATCCAGAGCGCCATACAGCTCCTGCGTGTGTGCGGAGGGTTCGCCCACCGGCACCTGGCTGAGAATGCCGTTCGAGAAGCCCGCCATCTGGTCAATCGGCACATTGAAGTACGGCTTGATCCAAGCCCGGGAAGTGTCGAGCGTCTTCTTGTCGAAGACCGGCAGCACCGGAACTCCGACCGGCTGGGCGCTCGCGTCGAGCGTCTTCGCATCGAGGACTGCGGCACTCTTGTTCGTGAGCTTCTTCATGTAGTAGAAGTCGATCCACTTCACCGCCGCGGCCTTCTGGGCCGCAGTCGCCTTGATGTTCACCGTGGCGATTGTTCCTCCGCCGAGCGTCCCCGCGTTCTTTCCCTTCATCGGGATCACGGTCATTCCGTAATCCTTCGGATCGAGATTCTGAGACTGAACGAGGTTCGTGTAGATGTCCGAGCCGCTCGTGTACATTCCGATTTGTCCGGCGCCGAATGCCTGGTTAATGCTGCCCCAGTCGAATAAGAAGTTGCTTCCCGCGGCGTTGTCTACCCAGCGCACGTCGTGAAGGAACTGCAGCGCGTCCTTCGTTCCGGCGTTGTCGAGGGTGACCTTGGTCTTTCCGTTAGTGGTGGTTTCGACCCGTCCCCCCCGCGCATAGGTCGCCGTGGTGAGCTGCCAGCCGCCCGTGTTCTTCTGGGTCATCTGCATGTACCCGGCCTGGCCGGTCTTCTCGGCGATCTGCTTTGCGTCAGCCCGCACCTCGTCCCAGGTTGTCGGTGGCTTGTCCGGGTCGAGTCCGGCCGCGGTAAAGAGCGCACGGTTGTAGTGCAGCGCGCTTCCGTAGGCGGCAATCGGTATTCCGTAGAAGTTCTTCTTGGAGTCCTGGACGGCGTTGACTACCTTCGGGTTGAACTTGTCGGCGTACGGCAGCGCCTTGACCAGGGAGGTGATATCGGCCAGTTGCCCGTTCTCGATGAGGGTCTTGCCGTCCGTGAACGGAATCGTGTAGACATCCGCAAGCGTTCCTCCCGCGAGCTGTGCGGCGAACGTCGGCCCCGTCCACTCGTATTCCTGGGGCGTCACTGTGATGTTCGGGTTGGCCTTCTCGAATTGCTTGACCTGGGCGTCGAACGCGTCGAAGGCTTCCTGCTTGCTTCCCGGGATGAGACTCACGACGGAGATGGAGACCTTCTGGTTGTCCGCCGCCGGTTTTGGTGCGGTACACCCCGCTAGGGCGGCCATCGTCGCGACGACGGCGATGCCTGCTGTCGCGACTCTGAATGCTGACTTCATTGTCTTGCCTTTCTATATGTTGTTGACGGGTCATTCGTTGGTGCGTTTAGAGGGCTAGGCCACCGCGGCGTCCCCGGCCCGCCGCGAAGGAGTTCGCAGCCATACCGAGGAATCCGCTGGGAGCATGCCATCGATCAGGGGGGCCGAACTGAGCAAAACGCTGTCGTGTTGGGGCAGTTCGACCGGGTGACGGGACAGGTTTGTGAGGTGCACGAACCGATCCCCTCGCGAAAAGGCCAGCACGCCGTCCTCGGCGGCAAGCCAGTGAAACGTGTCGGCGCCGGAAGGCGCGATGACCCGGCGCAAGCGCAACATGTCGCGATAGAGCCGAAGCATGGACTCCGGATCGCCCTCTTGCTCCTCGACCGTCAGCAGGCGCCAGTCCTCCGGTTGCGGCAGCCATGGCTTGTCGGCGCCGTCCGGCCCGAAGCCGAACCCAGAATCCGATCCGCGCCACGGCAGCGGAACGCGACAACCATCACGGCCCGGGTCGATTCCGTTCGAGCGAAAATGCATCGGATCCTGAATGCGATCGAGCGGAATATTCTCTGCCTCCGGCAGACCGAGTTCGTCTCCCTGGTACACGTAGAGCGAGCCCGGCAGGGCGGCGGCGAGCAGCGCTGCGGCCCGCGCCCGGCGGGTCCCCAGCACAAGGTCGGTGGGGATGCCGAAGCGCTTCGCGGGAAAGGCGAACGACGAGTCGTGGCGCCCGTACCGCGTCACCGGTCGGGTCACGTCGTGATTGGAGAGAACCCAAGTCGCCGGGGCGCGCACCGGAGCGTGCGCGGCGAGGGTCGCATCGATCGAACGACGCAGCTCGATCGCATCCCAGGGACGAGCCATGAAATCGAAGTTGAATGCCGTGTGCAGCTCATCCCGCCTGAGGTACTTGGCGAAGCGCTGGATGTCGGGAAGCCAGAGTTCCCCGACGAGGGAACGTGATCCGGGGTACGAGTCGGCGACCGCTCTCCAGCCACGGTAGATGTCATGCAATTCGTCGCGATCCACGGTGGGATGTTGTCCGGGCCCCGGCCGTTCCGGCACCTCCGGCAACGTCTCATCCTTGACGAGCAACGCGGCGGAGTCGATCCGCACCCCGCCCACACCGCGGTCGAACCAGAACCTCAGCACGTCGTGAAACTCCTGCTTCACATCGGGATGGGTCCAATTGAGGTCCGGCTGCTCTGGCGTGAACAGGTGGAGGTACCACTGACCGGGCGATCCGTCCGGGTTTTGCGTCCTGGTCCACGTTTCGCCCTGGAAGTCCGAGACCCACTTGGTCGGCATCTCATCGCCGTGTGGACCTCCGCCGTCGCGGAACCAGAACCGTTCACGCTCCGCTGATCCCGGCCCCGCCGCGAGCGCGGCCGTAAACCACGGATGGTGGTCCGATACGTGATTCGGCACCACGTCGATGATCGTGCGGATGCCGAGCTCGAGTGCCTCTCGGATCAGTGCCTCTGCCTCTCCCAGCGTGCCGAAGGCGGGATTGATCGCCCGGTAGTCCGCTACGTCGTAGCCACCGTCGGCGAGGGGCGAGGCGTACCACGGGGTGAACCAGATCGCGTCGACGCCGAGATCACGCAGGTACCCGAGTCGCGACCGAACCCCGGCAAGATCGCCGGTTCCGTCGCCGTCACCATCGGCGAAACTGCGCACGTAGATCTGATAGACGACCGCATCTCGCCACCAGTCCGGGTCATCCGAGCTCGGCGCAACAACGCCGAAGCCACCGACCGGTGCCGGGGGTGCGGTGGGGGTGCGAAGCGACTCCACGCGAACTCATTTCTCTGTGAACCCGCGACTCGAACCACCGAGCGGAGGGGGTAAGGGAAATGTAGCTTTAATGACAGAACGACGCAAGAACTAAACAAGGAGTAAGAAAATTACTTCCACTTGCGCCGCCTTGCGTCAGTCGCGACGGGACCGGTCGACGCGCGAACCACCAGTTCCGGCTCGAACAGGAACTCGTCGCTCGGCACGTCTGATCCCGCGATTTGTGCAACTAGCAGCTCGATCACCATTCGTCCCATCGGCTCGATCGGTTGCCGAACGGTTGTAAGTGGCGGGTCGATCGCGTTCATGAGAGCGGAATCGTCGAAGCCGACCACCGAGACATCGCTCGGCACCAAGAGCCCCGCGCGTCGCACGGCGCGGATCGCGCCGAGCGCGAGCGGATCGCTGGCACAGAGAATTGCGGTGACGCCGGCATCGAGCAATCGAGTCGCCCCCGCCTGGCCCGCCTCGAGCGAGTAGAGCGACTGCATGACGTGGTCGGACGCAAACTCGATTCCGAGGGCAGCGCCAACCTCCCGGGCGGCGGCCAGCTTGCGGAGGGATGGGACGTGATCAGGCGGTCCGAGCAAAAGGCCAATTTCGCGGTGACCAAGTTGATGGAGGTGCGCAATTGCCTGCTCAGCAGCGACCTTGTCGTCGGTGGAGACAGTGGCGAAGCCCAGCCCGTCGATCGGTGCGTTGATCAGCACGGTCGGCAGGTTCAGCTCGGTCAGCCGAGCGTAGTGCTCATGCGGCGCGTCGCGCTGTGTGTACTGGCCGCCAACGAAGACCACCCCGGAGACCTGTTGTTGGAGCAGAAGGTCGACGTAGTCGGCCTCCGAAATGCCACCGGCGCTCTGCGTGCAGAGCACCGGCGTATACCCGTTCTGGGCTAGTCCGCCACCGACGATCTCACCGAAGGCGGGAAATATCGGGTTGTTCAGTTCCGGAAGAAAAAGACCGACGAGCCTCGCCCGCTCGCCGCGGAGCTTGGTTGGCCGTTCGTAGCCGAGCACGTCAAGCGCGGTCAGGACGGACTGCCGCGTGGCCTCCGACACCCCGGGCTTCTCGTTGAGCACGCGGCTCACGGTCGCTTCGCTGACTCCGACCTTGCGTGCCACATCCGCTAGACGCTTCGACATGACCGCAATTCTACGCAAGGATTGCAATTTCTTGCATGCCGGCCGACCTGAAGACATTAAGGGACAAGAAACGCCCCTCCCGAGCAGAATCACGAGCCGAAGTTGCCCGCTCGGCGGCCACGCCGACTTCCGGTCACCGGGCTCCACGAGGGGCCGAGCCGCCCGGCCCTGCCTGGCCAAATCGGCGCAACTATCATTGACCAATGCGCAACAAGGTGGTCTCGCTCGCACTCTCGAGCCATCCAGGACCGGCCGTAGCGGTGAGCGTCGTCGCGGTGGTGCTCGCCATCGGGCTCGGGCTCGATCCGGCGCGGGTGGCCCTCCTCGGAGTTGCCTTTTTGTGCAACCAGGCCTCGGTGGGACTCTCGAACGACTGGATCGACGCCGACCGTGACCGGGCGGTCGGCAGAACCGACAAGCCCGCGGCGCTTGGGCTGATCGACGTGCGAACGGTACGTTCCGCGGCGATCGTGACCGCGATTCTTGCCATTGTGCTTACCCTCCCGCTCGGCGTTGCGGCCACCGCGGTCCACACCGCTTTCATTGCCTCAGCCTGGGCGTATAACGCCCGGCTCAAGAACACACCGATTTCGGTGCTTCCGTACATCGTGAGCTTCGGGCTGCTTCCGCTGGTCGTCACACTCGCCCGAGCCCCCGCGGCGTTCGCGGCGCCCTGGGCCATCGGTCTTGGGGCAATGCTGGGGATCGCGGCTCACTTTGCCAATGTGCTGCCCGATCTCGAGGATGACGCGCGCACCGGGATCGCCGGACTTCCCCATCGAATGGGCCGTCGGTGGTCCGGCATTGTCATCACGATCGCGCTGGTCGTCGGGGCCCTGCTCGCCTTCTTCGGCCCGTCCGGGGGCAGGACGGCCCTGCAGTGGGTCGGCCTCGTGTTGACGGCGCTTCTCGCCCTCGCGATCGGGCTGGCCCTCCGCCGCCCGCCCACGAGGGCGCTGTTTCAACTCATCATCGCCGCAGCGCTCGTGAACGTGCTGCTTCTCGCCTTCAGCGGCGCACGCCTGCTCGCCTGATCAGCCCTGGGGAGCGGCGGCCGTGCTGCTCGCATCAAACGTGACCGGCGCCGGCTTCGCGCCGTTCCGAATCCCGATCCAGGATGTGACACCACCAAGCACAAGCAACACCGCCGTCACGGCGGAACCGTGCTGGAACCCGCCGACCTCCAGCTTCGAACCGACGATCACCCCGACGAAAGCGATCGCGATGAGACCGGCGACGCGGGAGACGGCGTTGTTGATCGCCGACCCAATTCCGGCCTGACGCGCGTCGATCGAGCCCAGAATCGCGCTGGTGAGCGGGGCGACGGTGATGGTCAATCCGAGCCCGAAGAGCAGGACGCCGGGCAGAATCTGCGTCCAGTAGTCGGCTTCGGCGCTCGCGAACATGAACAGGAAGAAGCCGCCGGCCGCGACGAGCGGACCAACCGTCATGAACAGGCGAGGACCGTATTTTCCGGCGAGCGCACCGACCCGCGAAGAGAGCAGGATGCTGAGAACAGTCACCGGGAGAGTCGCGAGGCCCGCGAGGGTCGCCGGGTAGCCCGCGACCTGCTGGAGGAACACGGCAAGGAGGAACCCGCCGAGCGCGAATGCGGCATAAATGAACGTCGTTGCGATGTTGCCCCACCCGAAGTTGCGCACCGCGAACAAGCCAAGCGGAACCATGGGTTGGCGCGCCACCTTCTCGCGCCAGATAAACGCCGCGAGGGCCAGGATTCCCAGCACCATCGACCCGAGGATGATCGGGTTGCCCCACCCGAAGTGTTCCTGCTCGATGAGGGCGAAGACCGGAAGACCGACGCCGAAGACGCCGAGGACCGCACCTAGGTAGTCGATCGATGTTCCCTTGTCCCGCTCATCCTTCTGTTTGAGCAGTGCCAGCAGGTACAGGGTCACCGCGATCGGCACGACGTTGATCGCGAAGACGTACCGCCAGGACGCCAGGTCGACGAACACGCCGCCGAGCAACGGTCCGAGAATGAACGCGGCGCTCGTGAAGCCCGTCCACTGGCCGATCGCCTTGGCCTGGGCCGCCCCGCTGAAATTGGAGAGGATGATCGCGAGCGAACTCGGCACAAGAAGGGCGCCCGAGATGCCCTGGACTGCGCGCGCAATGATGAGAATCTCGCCCGTCGGGGCTATCGCGCAGAGCAGCGACGACACCCCAAAGCCGATGAGGCCGAGGCGCAGGATGACTATGCGCCCGTACACGTCGGAGAGCGAGCCGGCGACGAGGATGAGCGAACCAAGGGTGATGAGGTAGGCGTCGACCACCCACTGTTGGGTGCTGATGCCGCCGCCCAGTTCACGGGAGATGGCCGGCAGAGCGACGTTGATCACCGATCCATCAAGAAATGCGACGAAGGATGCGAGGACGGCGATCGCGAGGACAAGGTTTTGGCGCTTCTGCATGAGCGCCATTCTTCTACCTGCGAAGGTCGATGGCATTCTCGACCGCCACAAAGAGCTCACTCGAGCCAAGCGGTTTGAAGTGACCGACCACCGGCAGTTCTACGTTGGTCGCGCCCTCGAGGCGGCTTCCCCCCGGGATGAGCGGGTCGAGTCGGCTGTAAATGGAGGTGATTCTCGAATTGGCAGCCAGGTTTGCGGCAAGAGTCAGCACGGTCTGGTTGGCCGGCGAAAACGCTCGGAGCGCTTTTACCGGGGCGTATCTGGCCAGGCTGGAACCACCGAACGGCGAGTTGACGGCCACGAGTTGCGCGATGCGACCGTCCGTGTCATCCGTCACCATCATGTGCTTGCCGATCAGGCCGCCCTTGCTGTGCGCCACGAGGATGACGCCGGTGAGGTCATGTTCGTCGAGGTAACGCTGGGCGACGACGGCGCTCGCCGAGACGGTGAGCCGGTTGTAACCGAGTTGCGTCAGCAGGTGGATGGGATGCCCACGCGCGTTAAGCCGCTCGGCGACCGGCCGAAGGAATTGCCAGGTCTCGTACACGCCGGGCAGCAGCAGGACCGGAGCGCGGCGACCCTGGAGATAGCGGTCATGCGGCACGACCCGCCGGACGGCGTGCCTCGTCTGTTCCGTCATTTGGTACAGGCGGTCGACTACCACGGCCGCAAGGTCTCCCGGGCTGATCACGCCGAATGACGCACGATGCGTTCGGCGGTGCCAACCGGGTCGGAGAACATGACGACGTGCGGCCCCTCGACGTCATCGAACGTGCCGAGCGGTACCAGCTCGGCGATGGCCTCACACCAGGCCGGCGGGACAATTGCGTCGGAGCGGCCGCGCAGCACGAGCGTTCGCGCCTCGATCCTGGGAAGCCGGTCCTCCATCCGGTCGCCGAGCAGGTGTTTCACCTGCGAGAGGTAATAAGGAATCCCGCAACGTACGAGGTAGTCCCACATGATGATGAGATTCACGCGCGGCGGTTCGCCAAGCATGTCCTTCAGAAGGTGGAGTGCCTCGGTGTGGAGGTTGCGATCTGGTGGGTAGACGGTCGGTCCGATGAGCACGAGCCGGTCCGAGAGCTCGGGCCGGTCCACCGCGAGTTGCGTGACCACTTGGCATCCCATCGAATGACCGACCAGAACCGGGTTGACGATGCCGGCCCGGTCTAGAAAGGTGCCGAGCACTTTGGCGTGGAGGGCGATCGAGACGTCACGCTTCGGATTGGGCGCGGATCCGTACCCGGCGAGGTCGATGAGGAAAACCTCGCCGAACTTCGCGAGAACTTCTGCGAGGGGATGAAAGTAACGTGAAGAGACCCCGATGCCGTGCACGAGGACGAACGGCCGCGCCATATCGATGGTTTCGGCCCGGGGAAACCGCCTAATCGTCACGGCAAGGTCCTCGTACCGTTGGGCGCTGGAAAAGAATGACACGCCCCGCCGGACCTGCCGTCTTTCCCGCTCCAGCTGCCCTGTCGTCACCTCGAAGACTCTACGCCCGCCTGCGACTAGAGCATTCCCACTGCAGAGACTCGGACTAGAGCATTCCCACTGCAGAGACTCGAATGACTGCGACCCCGGCCGCGTTCGACTCGGCAAGGTCGACTGTCGCAGAGATACCCCAGTCGTGGTCGCCGGCCGGATCGTCGAAAATCTGCCGAACCGACCAGGCCGTAGCGCCCTCGTCAACGATGAGCATCGCCGAGCTTCGGGCGTCGCCACCGGTTCCGAGGTTGTTGTGGGCGTCGAAGTAGTCGTCCATGGCCTCGGCCCAGGCCTCCGCGTCGAAGCCGGCTGCCGCATCCAGTTCGCCGAGCTCCTCGTAGTTCTCCAGGGCCGCCAGCTGCACTCGACGGAACAGTTCATTTCGCACGAGGATGCGGAACGCGCGAACGTTGCTCGTCACGTTGTGCGGTGCCGGCGGAAGCACCGGCGCCTCCGCGTCGATGGCCGCCTTGGGGTTGATCAGCTGTTCCCACTCGTCGAGAAGGCTCGAGTCGACCTGGCGCACCAGCTCTCCGAGCCACTCGATAAGATCCAGAAGTTCCTCGGTCTTCGCCTCATCCGGAATGGTCTGTCGGGCCGCCCGGTAGGCGTCGGAGAGGTACCGAAGCACGAGCCCCTCGGAACGGTTGAGCTTGTAGAACCCGATGTAGTCGTTGAAGGTCATCGCGCGCTCGTAGAGATCCCGTACTACCGATTTGGGGCTCAACTCGAAGTCGCCAACCCACGGCTGGGATGCGCGGTATGTCTGGAATGCCGCATCCAAAAGTTCCGCGAGCGGCTTCGGATAGGTCACCTGCTCCAGGAGTTCCATCCGCTGGTCGTATTCGATTCCCTCGTTCTTCATCGCGGCGACCGCCTCGCCTCGCGCCATGAACTGCTGGGCGGATAACACGGGACGCGGATCGTCGAGTGTCGCCTCGAGCACCGAGATGACGTCCAGGGCGTAGGTCGGCCCGTGCTCGGCCGTCTGCCCGGCGGCCAACTCCGCCGGTTGCAGCAGATCGAACACGGCGAGCGCGAACGGGGAGAGCGGCTGGTTGAGCGCGAAGTTCGGCTGGAGGTCGACGGTCAGGCTGATGGTGCCGGTCGGGCTCTGTTGAACGATCTCGGCCGTGCGGAGCGTGCGGTAGATGGCGAGCGCCTGGCGGGCGAGCTCCCGCTGCCTCTGGCGCGGCTCGTGATTGTTCTCGATGAGCTCGCGAAGCTCGTCGAACGGCTTCCCCCCGCGGCCGATGACGTTGAGCACCATCGCGTGGTTCACCTGCATGCTCGAGGTGAGTCTCTCAGGCTCGGCGGAGACGAGGCGATTGAAACTCGGCTCGCCCCACGAGACGAATCCATCCGGGGCGCGCTTGCGCACGATCCGTTTGATCTTCTTCGGATCATCCCCGGCCTTGGCGAGCAGTCGCGCGTTCTCGGTCTCGTGATCGGGGGCCTGCACGACGACCGTTCCCGCCGTGTCGAAACCGGCGCGACCAGCGCGGCCGGCGATCTGGTGGAACTCGCGAGCGCTCAACTGCCGCATCTTGGTTCCGTCGAACTTGGTCAGCGCTGTGAGCAGCACGGTTCGGATGGGAACGTTGATGCCGACGCCGAGGGTGTCGGTGCCGCAGATCACCTTGAGGAGGCCGCGCTGCGCGAGCTGCTCGACCAGTCGCCGGTACTTGGGCAGCATCCCGGCATGGTGCACGCCGATTCCGCTGCGGATGAGGCGGCTGAGGGTGCGCCCGAAGTTGGTCGTGAACCGGAAGTCACCGATGGCCTCGGCGATCTCATCCCGCTGCTCCCGACTGGCAATCTTCACGCTCGTGAGGGACTGGGCTCGCTCGAGCGCGGCAAGCTGGGAGAAGTGCACGATATAGATGGGCGCCTGGTTGGTGGCGAGCAGGTCCTCGACGGTCTCGTGCACCGGGGTGGTCGCATAGGAGAAGTGCAGTGGAACGGGCCGGTCGACCCCCGTGACGACCGCGGTTTCGCGAGCGTTGCGGGTGGAGAGGTCCTTCGCGAGCCACTCGACGTCGCCGAGGGTCGCCGACATGAGAATGAACTGCACCCGGGGCAGGGTCAGCAGCGGAACCTGCCACGCCCACCCGCGTTCGGGGTCGGAGTAGAAGTGGAACTCGTCCATCACCACCTGATCGACCGGCGCATCCGCGCCGTGTCGGAGTGCCAGGTTGGCGAGGATCTCGGCCGTGCAGCAGATGATGGGAGCGTCGGCGTTGACGCTCGAATCTCCCGTGACCATCCCGACGCTCTCCGCGCCGAAAATGTCGACGAGGGCGAAGAACTTCTCCGAAACGAGAGCCTTGATCGGTGCCGTATAGAAGGTGCGCTTACCCGCGGCGAGCGCGGCGAAATGGGCCCCCGTCGCCACGAGAGACTTGCCGGTTCCGGTCGGGGTGCTCAGGATGACGTTGGCCCCCGAGACGATCTCGATGAGCGCCTCGTCTTGGGCCGAGTAGAGCGAAAGGCCCCGCTCGGTCGTCCATTCGACGAAGCGCTGGTACACCGCATCCGGGTCATAGTGCTCGGGAATCCGGGCCGACAGCGACTCAGGCATGGTGGGCAGCGACGAGCCCGTAGACATGTTCGACATAGGCCCAGAATCCGGCGACATCGAGGGCGACCGGAACACTGGCGTTCGGGTACGCGGAATCGAAGTCAACCACCGTCATCCCGCTCGTCAGTGCCCCGCGCTTCTCGACTTCCACCCGCGCTGGCCGGGAGGCAAACAAATCCGGACGTGCCACGTGCGCGACGGCGCAGACATCGTGCACGGCCTGGCCGTCCCAATTCTTGTCGTTCGCATCTACCCAGTAGGTGGCGAGCGGAAGGATGAGTTCGTTGGCGAGCACCCCGAGTGTCGCCAGCCGTTGGACGACCGGCCCGGTTGCTCGAGCCTGCAGGGTGAGGTCGAGGCCGACCATCACGACTTCCCAGTCGGCCGCGAAGACCACGCTCGCGGCCTCTGGGTCCGCGTAGATGTTGAATTCGGCGGCCGGGGTCGCGTTACCGCGGGTGAACGAGCCGCCCATGATGGTGAAGGACGCCGCCAATCGGGCAATCGCCGGCTCCTGCCGAAGGGCGAGCGCGATGTTCGTGAGCGGTCCGGTGGCGACGAGGTGGATCGCACCTGGAGACGCGCGCAGGCTGTCGATGATGAAGTCGACCGCATGGCGCCCGTCGAGCGGAAGTGTCGGTTCGGGAAGGTGAGCATTGCCCAGTCCACTCTCGCCGTGGACGTGAGCGGCCTCCCTCGTGTCCCCGACGAGCGGCTCGCCGGCGCCGGCCGCGATCGGGACCGACTCGAAATGCAGGTACTCCCGCAGCGCGAGAGCGTTCGAGGTAGTCCGCTGCAGGCCGACGTTGCCGCCGACCGTCGTCACGCCGACAAGTTCGATGTCCGGATCTCCGTGCGCAAGCAGTAGAGCGAGCGCGTCGTCGAGTCCGGGGTCGCAGTCGAGCAGGATCTTCTTCGCCATGGGTCAACCGTGCCACACGGCGAAGCCGTCAGGGGACACGAACGGCTCCTCCCAGGCGCCGGGAGCGGCCGAAGTTGTCCCCTGGGAGCTCAGCCTCGTCGGGAGCCCTCGAGCTCGGCACATCGTAGAATCGTGTGTGACTTCACAACCCGCCATCAATCCAGCCGAACTCGAAGTGACGCTTCGCGTCCTCGCCTCGATGGACGAGATCGACGAGGAACACCCCGATTTCATCGCCGTCCGCCAGGCCACTGCGCGAATGTTCAAGTCGGTGAAGAAGAACCGACGCCTCGAGAAGCGGGCCGAGATCGCGGAAGCCGATCGCGCAGTTGTGGCCAACACCGCGACGGGAGCGGCCGACCGCATCGATGACGAGACTCGCGGCATCCCCCTTGCCATCACCGTGGGAACTCCCACCGCCGGAACCCTGCTCAAGTCACGCCCGTGCTACATCTGCAAGCAGCACTACACCCAGGTCGACGCCTTCTATCATCAGCTCTGCCCGGATTGCGCTCGGCTCAATCACGCCAAACGGGACGCCCGGACCGATCTCACCGGCCGGTCGGCGCTGCTCACCGGTGGTCGGGCAAAGATCGGCATGTACATTGCGCTGCGTTTGCTTCGGGATGGCGCGCACACGACAATCACGACCCGATTCCCCCGGGATGCCGTTCGCCGGTTCTCGTCGTTGCCCGATTCCGCCGAGTGGCTGCACCGCCTACGCGTGGTGGGCATCGACCTGCGCGATCCGGCCCAGGTGATCGGACTGACCGATGCCATGACAGAGGCCGGCCCGCTCGACATCCTCATCAACAACGCCGCGCAGACGGTTCGGCGCTCCCCCGGCTCTTACGCACCGCTCGCGGATGCCGAGTCCGCGCCGCTCCCGGATGGGCCGTTGCCCGAGCTGCTCACCTTCGGTCACACGAACGACGCCCATCCCCAGGCGCTCGCCGCCTCGGTCGGCTCCCACCCGATCCTCTCCAACGCGGGCGGTCTGAGCGCCGCGGAGCTCACCGAGCTCGCGCTCGCCGCGGGATCGAGCTCCCTCGCCCGGCTCGCCGCCGGCACCGCGATCGATGCCGGGGGTCTGGTGCCGGACCATCACGACTCCAACAGCTGGACTCAGTTCGTGCACGAGGTCGACCCGCTCGAGATGCTCGAAGTGCAGCTCGCAAACGTGACCGCGCCCTTCCTGCTGGTCTCGCGGCTTCGTCCGGCGATGGCGTCTTCGACAGCCCGTCGCAAGTACATCGTCAACGTCTCGGCGATGGAGGGACAATTCGGTCGGGGCTACAAGGGCCCAGGTCATCCGCACACCAACATGGCCAAGGCGTCGCTGAACATGCTCACCCGCACGAGCGCGAAGGAAATGCTCGAGACGGATGGGATTCTCATGACGAGCGTCGACACAGGGTGGATCACGGACGAGCGTCCACACCCCACCAAGGTCCGGCTGGCCGAGGAGGGTTTCCATGCCCCGCTCGATCTCGTGGACGGCGCGGCGCGGGTGTACGACCCGGTCGTTCGCGGCGAAGTCGGCGAGGACATCCACGGCGTCTTCCTCAAGGACTACGTCCCAGCCGCTTGGTAGCCCGCTGCGCGCAGAATGGACCGGCCGGGCTGTTCTCCCGGGTCCTAAGGAGTTCCGAATGACCGACCGCGCCCTCACCCCGCAACACCCAATCAACTCCGGCTTCGGCCATCGAAGCACTGCGGCCGAGGTGGTCGCGGGCATCGACCTGACCGGCAAGAATGTAATCGTCACCGGCGGATATTCCGGCCTCGGCTTCGAGGTAACGAAGGCGCTTGTCGGAGCCGGCGCCTCGGTGACCGTTCCGGCGCGGCGACCAGAGCACGCGCGTCAGGTGTTGGATGACGCGGGGCTCGGCACCGTCGAGGTCGACGAGCTCGACCTCTCCGATCTCGCGAGCGTTTCCGCGTTCGCCGGACGCTATCTCGACTCCGGACGCCCCCTCCACATTCTGATCAATAACGCCGCGGTGATGGCCGCTCCGCTGCATCGGGTCGGACCGGGCTGGGAATCGCAGTTTGCCACAAACCACCTCGGCCATTTCGCGCTCACCAACCGGCTCTGGCCCGCCCTGGTCTCGGCCGGCGACGCGCGCGTCATCGCCCTGTCATCGACAGGTCACAAGCGGTCCCCGATCCGCTTCGACGACCTGCAGTTTGAGACCGGCTACGACAAGTGGGCGGCCTACGGGCAGGCCAAGACCGCGGACAGCCTGTTCGCCGTCGAGCTCGACGAGTTGGGACGCGACCGCGGGGTACGAGCCTTTGCCGTGCACCCCGGCGGCATCATGACGCCGCTGCAGCGCCACCTGCCCCGCGAGGAAATGATCGCCGCCGGGTGGATTGACGAGGACGGCACGGTGAACGAGCGGTTCAAGTCCGCCGAGGAAGGCGCCGCGACCACGGTCTGGGCGGCGACCGCACCGCGACTTGACGGCCTCGGCGGCGTGTATTGCGAGGACTGCGACATCGCCGAGCAAACGGTGCCTGGATCGGCCGATGCGAGGCTCAGGGGTGTGGACGCTCACGCGATCAACCGCGACGATGCCGCCCGGCTCTGGGCGATCTCAGCCGAGCTCACCGGCGTCAACGCTTTCGCGTGAAGCAACTCGGGCCGCAGAACGACCCGACGACTGCGGCCCCAAAGGTAGGATGATTGCATGGCGGTGACCGATGAAGCAATCCTCAAGATCAAGGGAATGATTCTCAGCGGGGAGCTAAGCCCCGGGGATCGGCTGCCGCCGGAGACCGAGCTGAGCGAGCGGCTTGGCCTCTCCCGCAGCTCCATGCGCGAGGCCGTGAAGGCTCTCGAGGTGATCCGTGTGCTGGATGTGCGGCGCGGCGACGGCACCTACGTCACCAGTCTCGAGCCGCGACTGCTTCTCGAGGCAATGACCTTCGTGGTCGATCTGCACGGAGACGACTCCGTTCTCGAGCTGTTTGCGGTGCGCCGCATCCTCGAACCGGCTGCCGCCGCCCTCGCCGCGACACACATGTCGACTGCGCAACTCGCGGGCCTTCATGACCAGATCAGTTCGGTCGACGCGTCGACCAGCGTCGAGGACCTCGTCACCCACGACCTCGAATTTCACTCCGCTGTCGCCGAGGGATCCGGCAACGCCTACCTCGCTACCCTCATCGACTCACTCTCGAGCGAAACCATGCGGGCGCGCATTTGGCGGGGGCTCACCCAGGACAACGCCGTGACACGTACCCTCGACGAGCACCTCGCGATCGCGGATGCCCTAGCCAACGGTGATGCCGAATTGGCTCGCTCCCTCACCGTGACACACATCTTCGGCGTGGAACAGTGGCTTCGTCGCTGGAGCACGGAGCGCGCGTAACCGGCAGAGACGTCGGAGCTATCGCGGCGCTCTGGTCGGGATGAGGCCCTCGCTCTCGAGCGCGTGCCACAGTTCCTCGGGCACCGGCTCGGCGATTCTCGCCGCGTTCTCCAGAAGCTGCTGCGGTCGGCTGCTCCCGACGACGACGGTCTTCACCGTCGCATCTCGAAGCGCGTAGTGCAGCGCCGCGGTCGGAAGGGAGACGTGGAAGTCCGCGCACACCCCCGCGATGCGACGAACCCGCGTCAGCGTTTGCGGTGGGACCTCCGCGTAGTCGTAGCGGGCGTCTGCTCCCGGGTTGTCGCGCGCGAGCAAGCCGGAGTTGAACACCGCCGCGTTCACAATGCCGACCCCGTTGCGCTCACACGCCGGAACGACGCGATCGAGGGCTGGCTGATCGGCGAGCGTCAACCGTCCGGCCACCATGAGCAGGTCGATGAGACCACTTTCCGCGCCATCGGTCAACGCGATCGTCGACATCGACCCCACCCCAATCGCGCCGACCTCCCCCGCGTCGCGTAACTCGGCGAGAGCGGGAAGGGCCGAGCGGAGCGCGTCGACATCGCCGGACCGCTCGGGGTCGTGAACGAATGCGACGTCGATCCGATCGATGCCAAGCCGTTCCCGGGACTCATCGAGCGAGCGCCGGATGCCGTCACGACTCAGGTCCCAGACCCGTTTCTGGTCCGCGGGCACGGCGAAGTCATTCTCGAGATCGAGGGATCCGGCGCCCTCGGGGTTAGGCCGGATCAGCCGTCCCACCTTGGTCGAAAGCACAAACTCGTGCCGCCCCTTGGATTGGAGAAATGCGCCGAGCCGCCGTTCGGACAGACCGAGACCGTAATGCGGCGCCGTGTCGAAATAGCGGATGCCGGCATCCCAGGCGGCCTCGAGGATGGCGACGGCCTCGTCGTCGGTGAGTTCACGATAGAGGTTTCCGAGATTGGCCGCTCCGTAGCCGAGTCGACCAAAGTCGATGTCACCCATCCGAGTCCCTCCAACGCGACCGACGCACCGAATGCGCCTCCTACTACCGAATCAGCCGAGCTTAGACATCTGATGTATTTGCTGTCAAATCGTCGAATTTGCACGAAACGCCCGGCTTTGGCCTCAAAGGTGAGGCTATAGTTCTGACGTTAGAGCACTTTGGGGATGAGGAAACAATCGATGAAACTTGCCCGACTTGGCGCCCTGGGCGCAGAACGACCGGCAGTCCTGCACGAGGGCGCCTATTACGACCTCGGGGCGCTGACCCCCGACATCACAGGCGAATTTCTCGCCGGCGACGGGATCGCCAGAGCAGCGGAAGCCCTTGCCTCGGGCCGACTTCCGCTCATCGAGGAGGCGGAGACGCTTCGCATTGGCGCGCCCATTGTGCGTCCGAGCGCCATCATCTGCATCGGAATGAACTACTCGGCCCACGCGGCCGAGTCCGGATCGGCCCCACCCGCCGTGCCGATCATGTTCCTCAAGACGCCCAACACCCTAGGCGGACCCAACGACGACGTGCCGATCCCCCGCAACAGTTCGAAGACCGACTGGGAGGTTGAGCTCGGCGTCGTCATCGGCGAGCGAGCTTCCTATCTGGATTCCCCGGCCGACAGCATCCGGCACATCGCCGGATTCGTCACGACCAACGATCTCTCGGAGCGGGAATTCCAGCTCGAGATTTCCGGCGGCCAGTGGTCGAAGGGAAAGAGCGCCGCGGGATTCAGCCCCACCGGCCCGTGGCTGGTCACTCCGGACGAGGTGGACTATCGCGACCTTCGTCTGCGCAGCTGGGTGAACGGCGAACCGCGCCAGGACTCCTCGACGCGCGGCCTCATCTTCGACGTCGACTACATCATCTGGCACCTCAGCCAGTTTCTTGTGCTCGAGCCGGGCGACCTCGTCATGACCGGCACGCCGGAGGGCGTCGCGCTCTCCGGACGGTTCCCCTATCTTCGGGCCGGGGATGTCTGCGAAATCGAAATTGACGGTCTCGGGCGCCAGCGCCAGAGCTTCGTCCCGGCATAGGAGCCAACATGAATGAATTCGACAACCTGGTCGCGATTGTCACCGGCGGAGCATCCGGAATCGGGGCGGCCATCACCCGGCGCCTCAGTGCCGGCGGGGCGCAGGTCGCCGTCTTCGACCTTCAGCCGGATGCCGCGGACCCCTCACACTTCGCCGTCAACGTCGCCGACGACGCCTCGGTACGCGCCGGAGTCGCCGCGGTCGCCGAACGCTACGGGCGGATCGACATCGTGATCAACAACGCCGGAATCGGCGCCCAGGGCACAATCGCGGACAATGACGACGACGAGTGGGCGCGAGTGCTCAACATCAACGTGATCGGAATTGCCCGGGTCACCCGGGCGGCGCTTCCGTACCTCCGCGAATCGCCGTCGGCCGCGATAGTGAATACATCATCGATTGCCGCCACTGCCGGGCTACCCGCGCGCGCCCTCTACACCGCGTCGAAGGGCGCCGTGCTCTCGCTCACTCGGGCGATGGCCGCCGACCATCTGCGCGAGGGCATTCGGGTGAATTGCGTCAACCCGGGCACCGCGGACACACCCTGGGTCAGTCGGCTGCTCGACAGTGCTGCCGATCCAGCGGCAGAGCGGGCAGCTCTCAATGCGCGTCAGCCGCACGGACGGCTCGTGAAGGCCGATGAGGTGGCAGATGCCGTTGCCTACCTCGCGAGTCCGCGATCCGGTTCGACCACTGGAACCTCCATTGCCGTCGATGGTGGCATGCAGGACCTCCGGCTGCGTCCGGAATAGCGGCACCCGCTCGTTTCTCCGGAGCTTCCCCCTCGTCGGCTTCCTGCCGCTGGCTGGTCCGCGCGCTGATACCACACCCCGAAGATTCGTTTCTCCGGAGGTTTCCGGTTTTCGCCCCGCGAACCGCGCAGCTATTCGCCGCCGAGAGCTCAACCCTCCGGAAAAACGCGTTGACAAGCGCTTCCAATGAGGCGCGGCGACGTGGCCAATCCTCCGGAGAAGCGCATCAGCCGACGGACGCATCGACGGGACGAGTCCGCGCGATCCGAAAACGCCGAATAGGCGTTGCCCTACATCTCGGTGCTCGACCGGAGGTAATGTCGAGGTCTCCGAAGTGCACGTAGAAGTGCACGGACCAAAGGGGCGCCATTGCGAAGCATCGAACTGACGCTGGACTCGCCGACGGAAACGGCGATCGTCAAGGATTGGGATCAGCTGGAAACCGCCGGACTCCCGAGCCTCGCTCGCAACACCTCGTCGAGCAATCGGCCACACATCACGGTCGCGGCGGGGCCGGCCATCGAGGCAACGGATGCCACCGCGGCGGCATGCGGCGCTCTTCCGCTGGAGATGTCCTTCGGCGGGCTCGTCCTGTTCGGCACCGCGTCCGGAAAATTCGTCCTCTCGCGTTCCGTCGTGCTGTCGGAGCAACTCGCCGACTTTCATCGCGCGGTGCACGAGACGATCACCGGCACCCTCGACCAGACCCTTCCCGGTCGATGGACGCCTCACGTCACGCTCGCGAGACACCTCACCCGGGCGGAGGTCGGTGCGGCACTCGCCGTGCTCGGTCCGGTTCCCGACGGGAAGTGCGTCGGGCTCCGGCTGTGGGACGGCGAATCCCGTTCGATCAGGCTGTTGAGCGCAAGAACGGAATGACCACGTCGAGCACCTCGTCCGATGGCCGAAGTGTGTTGCCGTGATCGCGCCCCGGCAGTCCGTGAAATTTCGCATGCGGCATGAGCCGGGCGGCAATTTCGGAGTCGATGTAACGTCGACGGTCGAGGGTTCCGGCGAGCAGTAGCGTGCTCGTGTCGAGCTCAGCGACCCGGGCATCCGCGATGCCGGGTTCGCGCTCGAGCTGCCGAAAGTACGCCCGCAACGCCATCGGGTCATTCGCCCGGAACGCGGCGGCGGTCTGGGCGTCGACCGGGTGACCGGCAGCCCGTCCCCAATCCTCTAGAAACGCGGCCATTCCCCCTCGCGCGAGCGCGTTGTCGTATCCGGCGAAAAAGGTTTCGGCAACGCTGCCGGCCGGCGAGCGGTGGGTGCCACCGGCCGCGATGAGCGAGAGAATGCGGGCCGGGTGCGAGTCGATCAGCGCGAACCCGACCCGCGCACCGAAGGAATACCCGAAGTAGTGGGCGGACGGCGTGCCCACTGCGTCCAGGACGGCGAGGATGTCGCCGACGACGAGCGGCATCCGGTAGTCCTCCGAGCGCACCGGCTTTGCGCTTCGCCCGTGGCCGCGAAGGTCGAGCGCAATGACGGTGAACTCCTCGCGGAGCGCCCGCACGTAGCCGAATCCCCGCCAGATCGCACGGGACAAGCCGGAGCCGTGCACGAGCACCACGGGTGGCCCGTCGCCAGAGACCTCGAAGGAGATGGGGACGCCGTCCGTGGGGTTTACCGCTTCACTCACAACTCAATCATCGCGCGCTTCGGCAGTCGAACATACGTTCGAACGCGTGTAGCCTGAGTGGCATGAGTCTCGCCTTCCAGGGGTCATTGTTCGACGACCCGCTTGCCGAACCGACGCTCGATCGCCTACCCGGCACCGTTCGGCGCATCGAGCTGAACGACGGTGCCTGGGTCGACCTCCGGGCCGGCTGGGTGAGCAACTCGGACGCTCTGTTCGAACGTCTCGCCGCGGATGTCCCGTGGAGGGCCGACCGGCGCGAAATGTACGAGCGGGTGGTCGATGTTCCCCGGCTCGTCTCGTTCTTCGGTCCGGAGTCCGGCTACCCGCATCCGCTGCTCGATCGCGCCCAGGACCAACTGAATGCGTTTTACCGGGCGCCGGACGAGCAGGTGTTTCGCACTGCCGGCCTGTGCTTCTATCGGACCGGCAACGACAGCGTCGCGTGGCACGGCGACCGGGTCGGATCCGCGATCAACCGCGACACCATGGTGGCGATCGTCTCGGTCGGCGCGGCGCGCACGCTCTCGCTTCGGCCGAAGGGCGGCGGGGAAACACTGCGGTTCCCGCTCGGACACGGCGACCTGATCGTGATGGGCGGCAGCTGCCAGCGCACCCATGAACACGCCATCCTTAAGACCAGACAATCGGTTGGGCCGCGGATCAGCATCCAGTTCCGCCCGATCTGGCCGGGAACGCGATCGCGGCGCACCTGATACCTGGCACGCCGGGCCCCCGACGGTCCTATCGCTTCACGCCGTCGTAGATCCGCGCGAAGTGCGTGTAGTTCTCGGCGACCCGGGACACGAGTTCCGCCCTCGTCGCTCGACCGGCGAGGTGGTCGATGAGCGGCTGCTCCCAAATGCTTCGACCGATGGCAAACCCGCGGAACCCGTCAACACCGGAGGCCACCGTCAGCCAGTGATCGAGGCGAGCCTTCGGCGCGTCTCGGCCGAGCACGATGCAGGTCACGTCATCCCGGCCATCCCGACGCGCGGCCGCAACGACATCGGCCGCGGCATCAGCGGTCTCGAGCCCCTCAACCTTCCAAATCTCCGGTTCAACTCCCGCCTCGTGCATGTCGCCGATCACCCGCACCGTGAGACCCGGTCGCAGCTCACGGTCGTAGCGCAGCGCATCGCCGGCCACGGACTCGAGCTGGGCCCCGACCGATGGCACGAGAAGCTCGATGAGGAACGTGCGTCCGGATTCCCGGAGCACGCGTGAGACGGCCGCAAGCCGGTCGAACTGCAACTCCCGATTCCCGCCGTCGGCGGGGTTGTCCCGAACCAGCACTTTCACCTGGTCCGGGTCGAATTGCTCCACGTGCTTCAGCCACTCCTTGTCGCCGAAGTTGCCGTACTCGAGCAGGAACAGTTTCTGACCACTGCGTTCGATGGGCATCGCGAGGTCGATTCCCGCTGCCTTGGCCGCCGTGGCCACTCGCGCGCCGTATCGCTCGTCGACGAGCACACCGGCTCGCGTGACATCCACCCCGCCATCGATTGCGGCCCGCAGCCCGTCGAAGATTGCGTCCTTGCCCGCCGAGATCTGGGCTGCCTCATCGGCCGTCGGTTCGCCGGCTATCCCATAGATCTCGCGCTGCAACGAATCGCGATGGTCCATCGCCAGAATGAGCAGTTCGCCGTGAGGGCGTGAGGCTTGGCTGGATGGGTCAGGGATTTCGGTGGTATTCACCCGGTCGACGTTACTCCCGGTGCTTCGGTGCGGATGCTGGTCTCGATACGCTCGCAGGCTCGCTACTCGACCCGCGGAAGCACACTCGCGAGCTCGCTACTCGACCCGCGGAAGCACACTCGAAGAGCGCTACTCGAGCCGCGGAAGGACGCTCGCAGGCTGCTCGACCCGCGGACGCGGGAGCGCCGCTCAGCCGCGCTTGGCCAGCGGCAGCCCGAAGGCGGCGGACAGGGACGGAGCTGTTGCCGCCTCATGCAAGCGCGGGGCGCCGGCGACGTCGTCATACAGGCGGGTGAGAGAGTAATGGTTCAGCGGCGAATCGACAACATGAGCCTTCTGGCTCGGGTGGATGACCACGGTCATGACCCGGTTGCCCGAGCTGTTATCGTCCTCGTCCGCGGTGAGCACGACGGCGAGGTGCCCGGACTTCCAATCCGGCCCGGCGAAGATCTTCGTAATCCAGCCCTTGAACCAGGAGTCCGCGATGGACAGCGGGCAATCGTGAGCATCGTTGCAGAGGTTCGGGATGACCATCCCAACGGTGGGAAGCTTTCCGGCGGAGATCGCGTCGCGGAGCTGAGTGATCGGCACGTCGTGCTTCGCGCAGAGGGCGCGCTCGTCGGTGAAATAGGCCAGCGGATTGTGCCTGGCGGCGTAGTCTGACCCGCCGTTCTCGAGCGCGCAGTTTTGCGGCATCCCCTCGGCGTACAGCGCCGCCGTCTTGCCTTGCGCGATCGCCTGGCCGAAGACCGATTGGCCGCTAATCGGGTGAGCGGAGGGGTCGGCATCGTCGGTGATGCCATAGGTCTGCCCGCCAGCGATGGCGATGTAGTTGGGCAGCGAGGGATGCCGAATCGCGACGTAATTTGTCGCATAGCCAAAACGCTGGGCCAAGCCGAAGGTATACGGCATTTCGGTGCTCATCTGCTCAAGCGAGTGATTCTCCTCGACAAACACG
The DNA here is from genome assembly GCA_025464975.1 of Microbacteriaceae bacterium. GTDB lineage: Bacteria > Actinomycetota > Actinomycetes > Actinomycetales > Microbacteriaceae > Lacisediminihabitans. The sequence continues at coordinate 137,449 of JAODMT010000017.1, forward strand.
AGCACCTTTGTCACCCCCGCAACCGGCTTGGTGGTCTGCCGCGGCGTGGCCGAGGCGGACGGTTTGCCGGTCCCGGATGTCACGCCGCCTGACGAGCACCCGGCGAGCGCGAGCAGCAGCACACCGATGAGGACGAGTCGGAGGCGGCGCATTTCGCCATTGTAGATGAGCAGAATATCTCCCCCCTCCGTTGGTCGAGTAGCGAGCCCCCTACTCGACCCACAGGTTTTCCCGCAGGGTATATGTCAAGTGGTCCACACATGCCGATGGCTGGCGTACCGTCGTCGCCGACCAAGACCCTTCTCGCCCCTGCGACGAGAAAGAGGTCATGAAATGAGCCAATTCCCAGGAGACCGGTGAGGAGCCCCAATGCGAGCGATGGTGTATCGCGGACCGTACAAGGTGCGCGTAGAAGAGAAGGACATGCCCGTGATCGAGCATCCGAATGATGCGATTGTCCGCGTGACCCGTGCCGCGATTTGCGGGTCCGACCTTCACCTGTACCACGGGATGATGCCGGACACACGGGTGGGCATGACGTTCGGGCACGAGTTTATCGGCGTGGTCGAGGAAGTCGGGCCGTCGGTGCAAAACCTGTCGCGCGGTGACCGAGTGATGGTGCCGTTCAACGTGTATTGCGGATCGTGTTACTTCTGCGCGCGCGGCCTCTATTCCAATTGCCACAACGTCAACCCGAACGCCACGGCCGTTGGTGGCATCTACGGCTACTCGCACACCTGCGGCGGCTACGACGGCGGCCAAGCCGAGTTCGTTCGCGTGCCGTTCGCGGACGTCGGACCGAGCGTCATCCCCGACTGGATGGACGAGGAGGACGCGCTGTTGCTCACGGACGCCCTCGCCACCGGCTATTTCGGGGCGCAGCTCGGTGACATCGCCGAGGGCGACACGGTCGTGGTGTTTGGCGCAGGGCCGGTTGGGCTGTTCTCGGCCAAGTCGGCCTGGCTCATGGGCGCCGGCCGGGTGATTGTCATTGACCACCTCGATTATCGGCTCGAGAAGGCGCGCATCTTCGCGAACGCGGAGACCTATAACTTTGCCGAGTACCACGACATCGTCGTGCATCTGAAACGAATCACCGACTTCCTTGGCGCGGATGTCGTCATCGACGCGGTCGGGGCAGAAGCCGACGGAAACTTCACGCAGCAGCTCACGGCAACCAAGCTGAAGCTGCAGGGCGGGTCGCCCACCGCTCTGAACTGGGCGATCGACTCCGCTCGAAAGGGCGGCACAGTCTCGGTGGTCGGAGCGTACGGTCCCATCTTCAGCGCCGTTAAGTTCGGCGATGCGTTCAACAAGGGTCTGACCCTTCGCATGAACCAGTGCCCGGTGAAGCGGCAATGGCCTCGGCTGTTCGAACACATCCAGAACGGCTACCTCAAGCCGAGCGATATTGTCACCCACCGCATCCCCCTCGAGCACATCGCCGAGGGCTACCACATTTTCTCCGCCAAGCTCGATGACTGCATCAAGACCGTCATCGTCCCTAGCGCTGCCTAGAGAGGGATTCACCATGACATACACCGCGGACAAGCCGCCGCACACCGAGACTCGTGAGGAGCTTCAACGGCGCATCCCCGGTTGGGGCGCTGACCTCGATCCGAGGGACCGACCATCCGTGCCACGGGAACGACACGACACGGGGGCGACCGGCGCGCACTGGGACTTTCCGGAACGCCAGGAGGAGAAGCGGCCGCGAGAGCGGTCAGTAGAGCATCGAACACTGACCCCGGTATTTGGCACCGTCGCCCCGACGCACGGCCTCTCGGGAGTGATTCGCCGATACGCCTATCGCAAGTACAGCGAGGCTCGGGCCGCTCACTGGCTCTTGCTTGTGGCGGCGGACCGCGTCGATGCGGTGGAGAGCCACCTTCGCTCGTTCGCGACGACACGTCCCGACAATCCGATCACCGAGACCGGTGTGCTGAGCGAATTCACGCGCCACGGGATCTCCTCCCGATTCGGGCGAAAGCGGGCCGACCTAAATCACATCTGGATCGATCCGATCGTCGTGGCCGGACCGTGGCTTCTTGCAGGAGGCGTCCTCTACTCGGCGGTGCGGGCCGTAACGAAGCGCCGGAGCTGAACTGGCCCGGTCAGATCCCCCTGCGCCAGAGGTCTTCGTCCCGCTCGAGACACACAATCTGCCCATTGGCAAAATGGTTGTCCCGAACGCCTTTACGCTCCTGCGGGAGCGCCACCGTCAGCATCACTTTGAGCAGGTAGCCGTGCGAAACAATCAGCGTCCGACGGCCGCTCTGTGCCACCGAGTCGAGCACGCGCGAGGCGCGCGTCGCTGCATCCGCGAGGGACTCGCCACCCGGTGCGGCCGGACCGGCGAACTCCTCACGCAGCCACCTGTGGAAATGGCCGGCGAACTCTCCGGTCCCCAATTGCTGCTTCGTCATCCCCTCGAACTCGCCGAAGTCCAGCTCCCGAAGGTCCTCGACGATCACGGCGGGAATCGACCCGAGCGCGCCCGTCTCGCGCAGGATGAGTTCCGTCTCGCGGGCACGTCGAAGCGGGCTGAGCAGAATTCGTTCGACGCCGCTTGCTGCCAGGGCTGCGGCCGCCGGCAGCAGCTGTCGCGTAGCGTCCGAGTGAAGGCCGATGTCGGTGGCGCTCGTGTAGCGGCCCTGCCGATTCCACTCGGTTATTCCGTGCCGCAACAGGATGGCGGCAGCGCCCCTCGGGGTAGTCACCACAAGCCATCCTCCGGCCCAGCTACCACTGATCGACGGTTTAGCAAGAGCTAGACATCCCCCACGATTCGCACTTGGGTGTGATCGTGGTCAAGAAGGTCGCCACCGATTCGGTACCCCTTGGGAACGGTAGGCAATCTGATGACTACTGCACCACCTCACAGCGCTCCGTTCAACCGCAGTGCACCCGCAACCTGGGACGCGAGCCAACCGGAGCGTTGGGCCGTCCGCCGAACGGAGACGCGAGAGATCATCGCTCGCACCCGAACGGCGGACAAGCAGTCCAAAAAGCAGTTGCGCGAGCAGGTCGTGCTCAGCCATCTCGATCTCGCCGACACCATTGCCCGTCGCTATTCCGGTCACGGCCCCGAGGCGGACGACATCCGTCAGGTTGCCTACGTCGGCCTCGTCAAGGCATCCCAACGCTTCGACCCCGACAAGGGAGAAGATTTCGTCTCCTTCGCCGTGCCCACGATTTCCGGTGAGATCAAGCGACACCTGCGCGACCACGGCTGGGTCATTCGCCCACCACGCCCGGTGCAGGAACTCCGATCCCAGCTGAACGGCCTGTTCGGCTCCCTGGCCCAGGAACTCGGACACTCTCCGACGAATATGGAGCTTGCGCGCTGCCTCGACCGGGATCTCGCGGACGTGAGGGAGGCCATGGTCGCGCACGAGTCCATGCGTCCCGCGTCGCTCGATGTTCCGGTAGCAGACGACGAGGCGCTGACTCTGGCCGACACGATAGGCAGGGTGGACCGCGCGTTGGAGCGGGCCGAAGTGGTCGCCAATCTGTCCCCCGCGCTTCGACGACTGTCGATTCTGGAACGCAATATCGTCTACCTGCGCTTCTTCGAGGAGCTCACGCAGCAGGAGATCGCGAGCCGGATTGGCGTCACCCAGATGCAGGTCTCCCGATTGCTCAAGAAGATTCTCACGACGTTGCACTCTGCGCTGATTGATGAGCCGCCCCGATCCGTCGTCACAGTTCGGGAAGGTCGCCGGAATCGACAATCAGGCGCGCTATCTCTACCAGCTTGACGTTGTTGTCGCGCGAGTAGCGCCGAAGCACCTGGAAGGCTCGGGCGGTGTCGAGGGAATAGCGTTCCATGAGGATTCCCTGCGCCTGCCCGATGATAGTTCTGGTCGCGACCGCTTCGCCGAGTTCCGCTCTCGCTCGGGAAGAGACGTAAGCAAGGGAAGCGTGCACCGCGAGAATCTGCAAAGCATCGACCGATTCCGCGTCGAACGCATCTGGTTCGGTCGCGAAGATGGTGAGCGATCCGAGCGGGCGCGCGTCATCACCAATCGGAACCGCAACGGCACTTCGCATCCCCAGGGAGAGCGCATTAGGCGCCCAGCGTGCGAATCGGGAGTCTTTCCCACTGTCTTGTACAACAACCGTGCCAGACACCGCGAGGGCCGCGGCCCCCGGGCCCTCCCGAAGCTTGGCCTGCAGCTGTTCGAGCTCGAGCGCGAACTGGGAGGTTCCCGCCTCAATCGCCAGTCGACCGCGCGGTTGACGAGACGAGATTGCGGCATCGGCCCCGGTCGTCAGCTCGGAGGCGAGTTGGGCGAGATGGCGGAGCATCGTGCTTGGCGTCGACTCCCGCGCGAGGGCGAGTGCGGCGTCAGCGAAGTAGCGTGTCGACGGTTGTTCATGCCCGAGTGCGCCCATTCTCGCCCCTTTCGTCTCTCCGCTCACTGTTCCTTCTACTCGCTTTTCGGTGGGATACGTGGTCTCGATACACGCCCCAGAGGGCACTACTCGACCCACGAGGTGCTTCCGCGAGGCGCTACTCGACCCGCGGGGCGCTACTCGACCCGCGACAGCGACCGGGCGGCGGCGAGCACCTCATCTACCGTGACAGCCAGAATGGCCGGATCCGGCGTTTCGGAGAAGGTCTCGCCGAGCCGCCTGCTGGCATCGGTCAGAACGATGTGGGGGCCGGATCGCGGCGGTCCCCACTCCTCCGGCGGCGCCGGCCCGAACAGCACGACCGAGGAAATTCCGTATGCAGACGCCAGATGAGCCGCCCCGGTGTCGGCCGAAATCACGAGGCGAGCGGCCGCTACCTCGGCCGCGAACTCATCGAGGGTCAGCCGACCGGCCAGGACCGCTGCATCCGGCAGTCCCGCGAGTTCGGCCACCCGCAACGCCCTCTCCCGCTCTTTGCCGCTGCCGGTAAAGCAGACGTCGTGCCCGCCGCCGGCAAGCGCTGCGGCGACCCTGGCGAATCGTTCCACCGGCCACTGACGGGAGCCATAGAAGGCGCCGACGTGCACGATTGTCGCCCCGGGGACACGGGGCGCGACCACCGGAACCTCGATCGCGAGGTCGTCAGCATCCGCCGCGACTCCGTAGGCGCGCACGAGTCGAACCCAACGCTCACGCTCGTGGATGCCATGGGCCCACTCCGGCCCCGGGGGGTCGTGCGAAATCGACAGTCGGGCGCCGAGCGCGGTGATGATCGAACGGCTCTCGCTCCCATCGCCGTGCATGTTCACCGCAACGTCGACGCGACCTGGCGCGAGGGGAAGCGGATCGTTGAGGCCAGGCGTCGGCAGGAGCGAGTCCACACCGCCGATCAGGTCGGCGATCGGGGCGAGCCACTGCGGAACGGCGAGGATCAACCGGTGATCCGGGAACGCCCGCCTGATTCCGTGCACGGCCGGCACGGCGACGAGCAGGTCGCCGAGCTTGAGAGCGCGCAGCACCAACAACTCCGGGCGATCGTGCGGAGAAGCCGCATCCATCAGGTGCATCGTTCCACCCTCACAGACCCGGCCCGCAATCGTAAGAGAAGCCGGAGAAGAAGAAGGAGAAGAAGCGTTTGGAGAAGTAGAAGCAGGGGAATAGCAGGGACATGACCGGTTACTCGACTCGGCGGACCGCTGCCGTGCTGTTCGACCGCGACGGCACCCTCGTCGTCGACGTGCCGTTCAACGGCGACCCAGAGCGGGTCGTTTCAATGCCGACCGCCCACCGCGCGCTTGGCCTCCTTCGCGCGGCAGGCATCTCTACCGGCGTCATCACGAATCAGTCGGGAGTCGCCCTCGGGCTTGTCACGTCGGCGGAGGTCGCCGCCGTCAACTCGCGGATCGATCGCCTCCTCGGCCCGTTTGGCGTGTGGGAGGTATGCCCACACCGCGCCTTGGACAGATGCTCCTGCCGGAAACCCCGCCCGGGCATGATCCTGCGGGCCGCGGAGCGCTTGAACATCGCGCCGGCGGAGGTTGCGGTAATTGGTGACATCGGTTCGGATGTTGCCGCCGCCCGAGCCGCTGGAGCGCGCGGGATCCTCGTGCCAACCCCGGCGACACGCGCGGCCGAGATTCGCGACGCCGAAGAGGTGGCCACGACATTGCTTGCGGCGGTGACTCTTCTGCTCGCAGACGCGCCGAATCCGGACTCCCCACTCGAGGCGAGCGCGCGGTGAGCCGCCGGGCGCTGGTTGTTCGCCTTGACAGCATGGGCGACGTGATCTTGGCCGGCCCCGCGGTGCGAGCGGTTGCCGAGACGCCCGGCATCGACGCCGTCTGGATGCTGTGCGGTCCAGAGGGCGCGGCAGCGGCGGCATTGCTCCCCGGCGTCGACCGGGTCATCACCTGGTCGTGCCCCTGGATCGTCAATGCACCCGGCGCTATCACCGATCAACACATTGATCGACTGCGGGCACAGCTCGCCGAGTTCCGGGCCGACGAGGCGGTCATCCTGACCTCGTTCCATCAGTCGCCCCTTCCGCTCGCCCTGATTCTCAGGCTCGCAGGCATCGAGCGGATCACTGGAGTATCCGTGGACTACGCCGGAAGCCTGCTTGACGTGCGGCTCAGGCCTGGCGAGGACCTCGACGAGGAGCTTCCCGAGGCGCTTCGGGCGCTCGCGATTGTGCGAGCGGCCGGCTTCACCATCGGGGCATCCGAGCAGGAACGACTTCGGCTCGTTCCGACGCCCGACGTGAGTCCTCTCGTGCTCCCCGGACCGTACGTCGTCGTTCACCCGGGCGCGTCCGCCCCGTCGCGGCGGTGGCCGGCGCCACTCGCCGCTGCGGCGGTTCGTGCGCTGACCGAGGATGGCCTCCGGGTGATCGTGACAGGTTCGACGGCCGAGCAATCGCTCACCGCCGAGGTCGCCGGAACCGACGGTCTCGACCTCGGCGGTTCGCTCGAACTGCCACAACTTGCCTCAGTGCTCGCCGGCGCCTCCGTGGTTATCGCGGGAAACACCGGCCCAGCGCATCTCGCCGCGGCGGTCGGCACCCCGGTCGTCAGTCTCTTCTCACCGGTGGTTTCCGCGACGCGCTGGGCGCCGTGGGGGGTTCCCTCTGTCGTCCTCGGCGACCAGGATGCGGCGTGCCGGAACAGCCGAGCACGCGAGTGCCCGATCCCGGGGCACCCCTGTCTTGCCTCGATTGGGGTCGACAGCGTTGTGGAGGCGTGTCACCTGTTGCTCGGCGATCGCTCCCGCGTTGGAGCGGAGGCCACGGTATGAGAGTCATGGTTTGGCACGTGCACGGCGGCTGGATGGACGCCTTCGTTCGGGGCGATCACGAGTATCTGATCCCCACGATGGAGAATCACCACGCCACCGGGCTCGGCGCGGGCGGGAGGAGTTGGCCAGCGAGTGTCAGCGAGCTGACGCCCAGAGACTTGGCCGAGGCGGACGTCGACGTCGTGGTGCTCCAACGTCTGGAGGAGCTCGAGGCATCCGAAAAGCTGCTCGGGCGTCGACTTGGCCGTGACCTGCCCGCGCTGTTCGTCGAGCACAACGCGCCCCGCGGGGATGTGCCGAACTCGCGGCATCCGCTAGCCGACCGCGACGACCTGACGATCGTGCACGTCACCCACTTCAACCGGCTGATGTGGGACTGCGGCTCCACCCACACGACGGTCATCGAGCACGGCGTCCCCGACCCGGGCGAGCTTTACCGCGGCGATGCGGCCACCCTCGGAGTCGTCATCAACGAGCCGGTGCGGCGCTGGCGGGTGACGGGATCCGACCTCATCGCGCCATTCGCCGCGGTCGCGCCGGTCGAACTGTTCGGCATGAAGACGGAACTGCTCGCGGACCGACTCGGCCTTGCCCGCGATCGACTGGTCGTGCGAGGCGACCTTCCGACCGACGAACTGCACGCCACGCTCGCGGGCTGCCGCGCCTACCTTCACCCGGTGCGCTGGACGTCCCTCGGGTTGGCCCTTCTCGAGGCCATGCACCTCGGGATGCCGGTCGTCGCGCTCGCGACGACCGAGGCGTACCGCGCCGTGCCTCCCGAGGCCGGATTCCTCTCGACCGATGTTGACGAACTCACCTCCGGGGTGCGGATTCTGATGAACGACCCCGAGGAGGCCGCGGCTCGAGGTCACGCGGCTCGGCTATTCGCGCTCGCCCATTTCGGACTGGACGCCTTCCTCGCACGGTGGACGACGGCACTCGATGACGCGGTCTCCCGCTCGCCTCGCCCGTCAGCGACCGCAATGACGGCAATGGAAAGGACACGATGATGCGGATTTCCATGGTCTCAGAACACGCCAGCCCGCTCGCCGCCCTCGGCGGTGTCGATGCGGGCGGCCAGAACGTTCATGTCGCCGCCCTCGCCAAGGCCCTCGCCCGCCGGGGCGACGAGGTCACGGTCTACACACGACGGGATGACCCCTCCCTTCCGACCCGGGTGCGACTAGGTCACGGTGTCGAAGTCGTACATATCACCGCGGGACCGGCGCGTGCGATCCCGAAGGACCAATTGCTGCCATACATGGCTGCCCTTGCCGACGGTCTCCACGCCGACTGGTCAAGATCGCGGCCGGACGTCGTGCACAGCCACTTCTGGATGTCCGGAGTGGCGGCGTTGATCGCAGCCGGTCGCAGCACGCCGGCGCTCCCGGTGGTGCACACCTTTCACGCCCTCGGAGCAGTGAAACGCCGCCATCAGGGAGCGGACGATACGAGTCCGGTGGAACGGGAATGGCTCGAACCCCACGTGGGGATGCAGAGCGACGCGATCATTGCCACGTGCTCTGACGAAACCTTCGAGCTCAAGAAAATGGGGGTGCGAGCCAGCGCGATCTCGGTTGTGCCGTGCGGTGTCGACCTCGACCTGTTCGGAGCAACCGGGCCGGCCGAGTCACGCGGCCGTCGTCATCGCATCATGACCGTAGGCAGACTGGTTCCGCGCAAAGGCGTCGGGCTCGCCATCGAGGCCCTCGCGCAATTGCGGGCTGAAGGCCTGCACGACGTCGAGCTCGTCATCGTCGGCGGCGCCGGCGACTCGAACGGCTCGGCCGAAGACCCGGAGCTTCGTCGACTCATCGGGCTCGCCCGCGCGCTTGGAGTTGATGATCGGGTCATCATCCGCGGCCAGGTGTCCCGGCCGGACATGCCGAAGGTCTTGCGCTCGGCCGATATCGTCGTGTGCGCTCCCTGGTACGAGCCATTCGGAATAGTCCCGCTCGAGGCGATGGCATGCGGGGTGCCCGTCGTTGCGTCCACCGTCGGCGGACTCATCGACACGGTTGTCGACGGCGTGACCGGCGTTCACGTTCCGCCGCGAGACCCGGAGGCGATCGCCTCGGCAGTCGGGGGCTTGCTCGGCGACGAGAGCCGCCGCCGGCGGCTCGCCGAAGCCGGCCTGAAGCGGGTGAAGAGGTATTCCTGGGATCGCGTCGCGTCCGACACCGCCCGAATTTACCGAGTCACCGCCGCTCGGACCGCCAGCGGGCCGATTTCGGCGACGGGAGGTTCCCGATGACTCTGCATGAGGTGCTCACCGGTCCGGTTGAAACCATCCCCGGGGCGCTGAGCCACATCGAAGCCCTCCGTCCGGTATTGATCGCACTCGAGGCGCACGCGGCGCAACTGGATGATTGGGGGCGGCGGCTCGCCGATCGGCTCCTGGTCGGCGGGCGGCTTCTCGTCGCGGGCAACGGGGGCTCGGCCGCCGAGGCGCAACACCTGACCGCCGAACTGCTCGGTCGATTCGACGGCGAGCGCCGAGCATTCTCGGCCATCGCGCTGCACGCCGACACGTCGAGCATGACGGCGATCGGCAACGACTACGGGTTCGAGCACGTCTTCTCCCGCCAGGTGTACGGTCACGCTCGCGAGGGTGACGTGCTCATGCTTCTCTCCACGAGCGGAGCCAGCCCCAACCTGCTGCTCGCGGCGGAGGCCGGGCGGTCCTGCGGCGCCACGACGTGGGCCCTTACCGGCGAGGGACCGAACCCGCTCAGCCGGGTGGTCGACGAGTGCGTCTGCCTCCCCGGACCGGCGGCCAACGTGCAGGAAGCGCACCTCGTTGCCGTGCACGCGATGTGCCGCTCCTACGATGCCGCGGTCGCCAAGGCGGAAGGGACGAACCCGTGACGATCGACGCGGCTCGGACGATCGTGGTGGTCGGCGATGTGCTGCTCGACGCTGATCTGTCCGGGCACTCCCACCGGCTCAGCCCAGACGCCCCCGTCCCTGTCGTCGACGCGCCGCAGACCCGGTTCCGGGCCGGGGGCGCCGGTCTCGCCGCGACGATGCTGCTGAGCGACGGGCGCCGCGTGCAGCTCGTCACCGCGCTCTCCGACGACGCCAGATCTGCGCAGTTGCGCGAGCAGCTCGCCGACGTGCCGCTGGTCTCGGGAGCATCCGGGGCGCCGACGCCGACCAAGACACGGGTAAGTGCAGGCGGTCATGCCATCGTGCGAATCGATGAGGGCTGCGAGCCCGCACCGCCACCGCGGGTGACGGAGCAGATGATCACCGCGATCGAGCGGGCGGACGCGATTCTCGTCGCCGACTACGGAAGAGGGGTCGCCGCTCATCCGCAGGTCAGGGCTGCGCTCCTCGCGCGGGGACGCCAGGTCCCGCTGGTGTGGGATCCGCACCCCCGCGGGGCCGACCCTGTCGAAAGCGCATTCGTGGTCACCCCCAATCTCGACGAGGCCGCCTCCGCATCGGGGATCGCCGGAACCGGTATGGATGCCGCGGCGCGAGCCGGCGAGGCGCTCAGGGGCCGGTGGGGTTGCCGCGCGGTCGCCGTCACGATGGGCGAGCACGGCGTAATGCTCTCGACGGCCGGCTCGTACCCGCTCGTCGTTGCCCCACCATCCGCCATTGCGGGCGACCCATGCGGAGCCGGCGACCGGCTCGCGGCCTCCCTCATCGGGCAGCTCGCGGACGGTGAATCGCTCGAGGACGCGGTGGCAGCGGGCGTCGTCGACGCGACCGCGTTCCTCGCCGCAGGCGGTGTTCGCGGGATGGCGCTTCGGCCGGAGCCGATTCGGGTCAGCGGCGCCGTCGACGCGCTCCGGGTGGCGAGAGAGACGAAGGCACGCGGGGGAATCGTTGTGGCGACCGGCGGGTGTTTCGACCTCTTGCACGCCGGCCACGCCAGAACGCTGTCCGCCGCACGCGCGCTCGGCGACTGCCTCATCGTCTGCCTGAATTCGGACGCGTCCGTTCGGCGGCTGAAGGGTCCGGACCGACCAATTGTGGAGCAGGGCGACCGGGCCGATCTGCTCGCCTCGCTGCAGTGCGTCGATGCCGTGCTCGTGTTCGACGAGGACACGCCGGAGATGGCGATGTCTCAACTGAAGCCAGACCTCTGGGTGAAGGGGGGCGACTACCGCGAGAGCGACCTGCCGGAGGCGGCGCTCCTCTCCGGCTGGGGCGGCAGCGTGATGACGGTTCCCTACCACCTCGGTCGCTCGACCTCCCGGCTGGCCTCGGCTCTCGCCGATGTCGGTTAGTGCACGTCGGAGTACCTCACAATCGCCTGCTACCGGCAGGCACAAGGAAGGAAGTTTCATGACCACGCTGTCGGCCACACCAATCGGACGAGTCCTCATCACGGGGGGAGGCTCCGGCCTCGGCGCGGCCGTCGCGGAAATTGTCACCCTGGCGGGCGGGAGCGCGATAGTTCTCGATCGGGACATCAGCCGGGTATCGGGATCGTCCGCATTCGAGGTGGACGTCTCGGACACCAGGGCGACCGAGTCGGCTGTCAGGGACATCTCCCGATCGTTCGATGGGCTCGACGCAGTAGTGACGGCGGCGGGCATCGACCGGTGCGGGCGGCTTGAGGACGTGCCGGCCGAGGAATGGGAGCGGGTGATCCGAGTCAACCTGCTTGGCACGGTTGCGGTGATCCGGGCCGCACTCCCCTCCCTCACCGAAAGTCACGGTCGGGTCGTCACCGTCGCCTCATCGCTCGCTCTCCGCGCCGTGGCCGACGCGACGGCATACTGTGCGTCGAAATTCGGAGTGCTGGGATTCTCTCGAGCGCTCGCGGCCGAAACTCGCGGCGAAATCGGCGTGACCACGCTCATTCCGTCGGGAATGCGCACCCGCTTTTTCGACGACCGAGATGAACAGTACAAGCCGACGGATGATTCGATGCTCAACGACCCGGCCACAGTGGCGAATGCTGTGCTGTTCGCACTCGGCCAACCGCGAGGGAGCGAGGTTCGCGAATTGGTCATCTGCCACGAGCGGGAACCGTCCTGGCCGTGAGCGACATGGCGTCCTCGAAGACTGAGTCGATGGACACGTCGGCCACGAACGAGACGTCATGCTCGCAGCGCTCGGCCGACCAGCCGACCTGGGACGCGTCCCGACCGCACACCGGACACACCGTCGTCCAGCCCAGCTGGACGCGGTGCCGCTCCCGCCCGAGTGGCCCTGCATTGATCAGATTGCCGAACCAGTAGATTCCCACGGTCGGAACGCCAACGGCCTGGGCGAGATGCCGCGGTCCGCTGTCGTTTCCGACGAACACGGTGGCCGAGGCGAGGATCCCCATGAGCGCCGGAATGCTGAGCCGTCCGGCCAGTGAGACAACGGCACCGGAGCCCCGGGTTGCCGTGTCGGCGATATGACTCGCCAGTTCGACATCGGGGCCATCTCCGACGATTACCACCCGGAATCCCTCGCCCGTCAGCCGTACGGCGAGCGCGGCAAAGCACCCTGCCGGCCACCGCCTGCGTGGATCGGTTGCTCCCGGATGTACCACCGCGACGGGCGCATCGCCGGGATCACCAAGTAGATCGAGCGCGAGGTCGCCGGCAGCGCGATCCTCGTCGGTGACGGACAACCGCGCCTCAAGCATGACGGGACCCACGCCGGCGAGCCCGACAACTTCGAGCGCCCGCAGCGCCTCGTGTTGGTAGTAGAGGTACGGGATGGTCCGTTCGAGCGGCTCCGCGTCCGCGGTGGCGCAGCCGATGCTGTGGGCGGCGAGGAGCCGGAGAAGGAACGGATTGGAGAAGCGCCCTCCCCCGTGAAGTTGCACGGCCAGATCGAACGTCCCGGCGTTCCGTGCGAAAAAGGCCTCGACCAGGTCGGGGTCGCTTTCGCCATCGCGGATGCCCGGAGCGACCGGTACGGGCTCGAATCGGATGTCGACGGACAGCCGGTCGCGGATGATCTGCTCGTGAACGGGGCTGCCGAGCAGGGTGATGCCGGCCCGCGGATAGGCGGCGGCGAGCGCTTCAACCGCCGGGACGGCGAACAGGAGATCGCCAAGGCCTCCGCCCCGCAGCACCGCGATTCGGGCGACGGATTCAAATCGCTCGGACAGGGGCGCGACCGACGGCTGTGCTAACGGGGAAAGTGAGGTCATGCCTGAACAGTGCCCACCGCTGAGCGGCGTGAAACGCCGACGCGGCCGAAACTTCGGTGGTCGTGTAAAGGCGGCGGCTAGTGGGTATCGGGCCGGTAGAGACTGTGTCCAATAAAGACTGCGGCGGATGGAGAACGGATGACGACGACCGATTTCGCGCAATCAGGTTCGGTTCAGGCACCCGAGCAGATCGTGATCACCGATCCTCGGGACGGGAGCGTCGTCGGCGGCGTGAGAGTGACTTCGGCGTCCGAAGTTTCGGCTCTCATCGGGAGCGGGCTTCGTGCCTTTGAGCGATGGTCCACGACGTCGCCGGCGGAACGCGGTGGCGCTTTGCGAGCGGCGGCCGGGGCGGTAATCGAGCGCGAGGACGAACTCGCGGCCCTCAACGCTCGCGAGACCGGTCGACGGACCGGTGAGGCGCTCGCGGGGATCCGGGCCGGTGCGGATGCCCTTCTGCAGTATTCGGAGCTCGGTCCGCTCCACTTCGGCACCCGTCTGCTCGGCGGCGCGGATGCCCTGGACTACTCGGTGCCCGAGCCGCGCGGTCTCGTTGCCGTCATCACCCCGTGGAACGACCCGGTCGCCGTGTCGCTCGGTCTCATCGGCGCGGCTCTCGTCACCGGAAATGTGGTCGTCCACAAGCCGAGCGAACGGTGTCCGCATCTCGGCATTGCCCTCGGGGCCGCGCTGGAAGGAGCATTTCCCGCAGGCGTGATCTCGACCGTGAGCGGGGGCGCGACGGTCGGCGAGCTTCTCGTTCGGGACGAGCGGGTTTCCGCCGTCGCGCACGTCGGCTCGACACGGGCCGGCGAGGCGATTTCGCGCGCCGCGATGGGCACCGGGGCCCACGTCATCCGGGAGAACGGAGGAAACGACGCGCTGGTCGTTGACGAGGACGTGAGCCCGCGTTGGGCTGCTCAACAGGCGGCGCTCGGTTGCTTTGCCAACTCCGGCCAGATCTGCACGTCGGTCGAACGGATCTTCGTTCACCGTCGCGTCGCGAACGCCTTCATCGTTCACCTGGTGTCCCAGGCGCGTCGCCTTACGGCGACCGGCGACCTTGGACCGCTCGTCGACGACGCGCTGAGAGACGCCGTGAACGCGCAGGTGACCGCCGCCATCGCCTCGGGAGCGAGAGCGCTAGTCGGCGGAAGCCCCCGGGACGGTTCCGGGTCCTACTATCCCGCGACCGTTCTGGTTGACTGCACCCCCGACATGACCATCATGAGGGAGGAGACGTTCGGTCCGGTGGCCCCGATCTGCATCGTCGAGACCTTCGAAGAGGGCCTCCGGCTGGCCGCCGCCGACCGGTACGGGCTGGCCGCCACCGTACTCACGGCGTCAATGAGTCACGCGATCGAGGCTGCTGCCCGCCTTCCCGTCGGGACCGTCAAGATCAACGCGGTGTTCGGCGGCGCGCCGGGCGGATCGGCGCAACCGCGCGGGGCGAGCGGGGCCGGTTTCGGCTACGGACCTGGCCTGCTCGATGAGCTGACCACAACCAAGGTCGTGCACATCGCCCTTCCGGGAGAGGGCGGCGATGACAACTGGTGAACTGCCCGATAGCCTGTCCCCTCAGCTGGTCAGGCGCATCGCCGACGCCGGTATCACCGTCGCAGTCATCGGCGACGTCATCCTCGACGGCTGGTGGCACGGACGGATCGAGCGGATGAGCCGGGAGGCACCCGCGCCGGTGGTTGAGGTGACGTCACGGCGCTACGCCCCGGGCGGCGCCGCCAACACCGCGCTTGCCCTCGCCTCCCTCGGCGCCCGTGTTCGAATCGCGGGAGCGGTCGGCGATGACGAGGCCGGCCAGATCCTGAGATCGATGCTGGATGCCGCCGGGGTCGACACCGGGCTCCTGCTCAAGCAGGCGTCGCTCGGCACCACAACCAAAAACCGGGTCGTCTGCGACGACCAGATCCTGCTTCGCGTCGATGATGTACCGGGATCCCCCGTCGACGTGGCCGCCGAATCGCGCTTCTTAGACGCCGCTCTCGCCGCATCCACGGGCGCCGACGCCGAGATCATCTCGGACTATGGTGCGGGGCTGCTCGGGAACGTCACGCGCCAAGCCCTCGCCGATCGCACCGAGCGGCCGGCGCTCACCGTGGTGGACGCGCACGATCTCCGACTCTGGAGCGCACTAGCGCCGCACATTGTCACCCCGAACTTCGAAGAGTTATTCCGCGCCATCGGGGCGCAGAGCGCACCGCCCGTTCCCCGCGTGAACGCCGCGCTAGAGCACGCGGGCGAGTTGCTCGCCGCGTCCGGCGCCCGCACCGCCGTAGTCACGCTCGACCGCGAGGGAACCGTGGTGCTTTCGGCCGGCGACCCTCCGTACCGCACGTTCGCTCACCCGACGCCCGAGCGCCAGGCCTCAGGAGCCGGCGACACCTTCGCCGCCGCTCTCACGCTCGCCCGTGCGTATGGCGCCTCCCTCACCCTGGCTGCGGACTTCGCCCAGCTCGCGGCCGACATCGTCGTCGGGCGCCCGGCAACGGCCGTCTGCACGACGGACGACCTCACGTCACGGCTCGCGCAACCCGCAGACCCAACCCTCAGCCTGGACGAACTCGAGCGGAGGGTCTCGGCGGATCGGGCCGCCGGGCAGCGGATCGTCTTCACCAATGGCTGCTTCGACGTCTTGCACCGTGGTCACATCGCGTCCCTGAGGCAAGCGAAGCAACTCGGCGGCGTGCTCGTCGTCGCGCTGAACGACGACGCTTCGGTCAGACGGCTTAAGGGCCCACGCAGGCCGGTCAACACGGCGAGCGATCGCGCGACGGTACTCGCCTCCCTCGAGTTCGTCGACTACGTCGTGGTTTTCGACTCGGACACACCAATCTCCCTGATTGAGCGCCTCCGCCCGGATGTCTACGCCAAGGGCGGCGATTACACGCCGGACATGCTCGAAGAGACGCGTGTGGTGCGCTCCTACGGTGGCCAAGTGAAGATTCTCGACTACCTCCCGTCCCAGTCCACGACGGGACTCGTGGATCGGATTCGGTCCGATCTGATCATCTCGGACGGGTGACCGTGGCCGTCGCATCGAGTCGGCGACGCTCGGCGGACTGGGCACGGGCCCCGTTTGATTCGACCGAGCCGGTAATCGACGTTCTGATTCCCACGGCCGGTCGCCTCACCGAACTCGCCGTGACTCTCGCCGGATTGGCCGCGCAGGACGACCCACCCTTCCGGGTGATCATCAGCGATCAGTCCGATGACGGGGCTGCAGGCGACGACGTGAGCGTCAACGCTCTCCTGCGGGTCCTCACCGTTCAGGGCAGAAACCCGATGCTGGTCCGGCACCTTCCGCGGAGGGGGCTCGCCGAACACCGGCAGTTTTTGCTGGATTGCTCCACCGCCCGCTACGTGCTCTTTCTCGACGACGACGTCTGGCTCGAACCGGGATCGCTTGAACGGCTTCACGACGCCATCGAGCGGCTCGGCTGCGGTTTCGTCGGGTCGGCCGTGCAGGGGCTCTCCTACCTCGGGGACGAGCGGCCGGCCGAGCACGTGACCTTCGAGCCGTGGAACGGTGAGGTGCGTCCCGAACGTGTTCGCCGCGGGAGCCCGGCGTTCGAGCGCTGGCCGTTGCACAACGCCGCGAACCTCACGCACATCGCGGCGCAACTCGACCTCCAGCCCGACGAGTGGGTCGCCTATCGTGTGGCGTGGATCGGCGGTTGCGTGCTCTTTGACAGGCAATCGCTCGTGGAGTGCGGCGGCTTCGACTTCTGGCACGGCCTGCCAGGGCGACACTCAGGCGAGGATGTCGCGGCCCAGTGGCGGGTGATGGACCGGTTCGCCGGTGCCGGGGTGCTACCGAGTGGCGCGATTCATCTCGAGGGACCGACCACCATTCCGGTTAGGGAGGTGGACGCCTTCGATGTCGTCTTCGCGTGCGAATCACCGCCAACCTAGGAGTCAACAGGAACAATAAGGAAGGAACCAAAACAATGGCCGAATCACCGAACCCGATCCAGGTGCAGAAGTACCTCGGCGGAATGGACTACCCGGCGAGCAAGGACCAAATCGTGTCAAAGGCGGAGGAGTCTGGGGCGGACGACAATGTCCTCGAGGCGCTGCGCGGCATCCCGGACAAGGAATATGACGCCCCGACCGCAATCAGCGCGGAACTCGGCAGGTAGCCCGAAGGAAGGCCTACTGCGCCGGAAGCTTGACAACCGGTTCGTCGTTCTTCCAATCCAGCGGAAGCTCGTCCATTCCACGGTAGGCGCTGCCCTCTGCCCAGGAATGGAAGACGAGTATGGTGCGGCCGTCCGGGGTCGTCACGACGTCCTGCCCGCCCGGCCCGGTGAACCGGCCACCGGAGGACGCGGTCGAGAGCAGCGGCTGCTTGTGCTTCGTGTACGGCCCGAGCAACGAGGATGCGGTGGCGTAGCCGATCGCGTACTTCGACCCCGAGTAGTCATTCGCGGAGTAGAACAGCACGAACCTTGTGCCGTGCTTCACCAGGGTCGGCGCCTCGACGAGATTGCCCTCCCACGACTGGGTCTGCTTGATGAGCTTGGTGGACGGGCCCGCGACTGTCAGGCCGTCGGCGGCGAGCGGCGTGATCTGCAGCCAGGTGTCGAGACCGCAGCAGTTGCCGTCGTTCTTCCAGACCAGGTACCGCGCTCCGTTGCCGTCCGTGAAGGTCGCCGGATCGATGGCCCCGCCTTGGTCTGGCGGGCACACGAGCGCCGCCGTTCCCACCGCCGTGAACGGTCCGGTCGGCGATGTGGACGTCGCGACGTTGATGCACTGCGCCGCCGGATCGACGTTGGCGGCAACGAAGTACATGACGAAACGACCCGGCGACAGCTCGCTGACATCCGGGGCCCAGGTCTTACCGGGTGACGTCCAGCCGGGCAGGTCGGGAAGGGCGTCGGTCGTCGAGACCTTCCACGTCTTCAGATCCCTCGATGTCGCGACCTGCTCATTGGTCCCCGGCACGTTCGTCGCGTACGCGTAGTAGGTGCCGTCGACGAGCATGACATCCAGATCCGGGAAGTCCTGGTCGATGGCGAAGGCCGACCTGGTTGACGATGGCGCGTGTGTGGGCGGCACCGAGGTCGCACCGCCCACGCATCCGGTCAGCATCGCCAGCACACCCGCGACGGCCAGAGCCATCGAAGTGGTGCGCCCGCGCGAGAGCATCCGTTATCCCTTGACGCCGGAACTGGCTACGCTCTCCACGATCTGCCGTTGGGCGATGGTGAACAGGATGAGCACCGGGATCGACGCGATGATCGCCCCGGCCATGACGATGCTGAAGTGGGTCGCGTATGCGCCCTGTAGCACGGCAAGGCCCGGCTGCAATGTCTCGTGCTCCGGACTGAGCAAGACGTAGATCGGCCAGAGGAAGTCGTTCCAGTTGTTCAGGAAGCTGAGCACCGCGAGGGTGGCCAAGGCGGGTCGCGCGAGCGGGAGCACCATCTGCCAGAAAATGCGGAAGTCGCCGGCGCCGTCCAATCGGGCCGCCTCCTCGATCTCCTGGGGCAGGCCGACGAAGAACTGCCGGAGGAAGAAGATTCCGAACGCGCTGGCGGCACCGGGGATGGTGATGGCCCAGATGGTGTCCAGCCAGCCCAGGTTCTGCACGATGAGGTAGTTCGGGATGAGGAAGATCACCGGCGGAACGAGCAGCGTCGTGACGATGGCGCCAAACACGATCTTCTTGCCGCGGAATTCGAGGCGAGCCAGGGCATACGCACCGAGGGAGGCCGTGACCAGGATGATCGCCGACTGCAGCAGCGCCGCGGCCAGGCTGTTCAGGAACCACAGGAAGATCGGCTGCTGGCCGGAGGCGAGAGTCTGGTACGCCTGCGTGGTGAACGGATTGGGGATCGGGTTGATCGGCGCGTTGATCGCGTTGAAGTCCGTCTTGAACGACGTGAGCACGATCCACACGAGAGGGAGCAGGATGATCAGCGCGATACCGCTCAGCGCCACATAGAGCAGCACCCTGGCTCGGTTCGGCCGCTTTCTCGGCCGACCAGACGGGGCCTTGGCCGGAATTTCCGGCGTGCTCCGCGTCTGGGTGGTGACTTCGCTCGCAGTCATTGCGCGCCTCTCACGATCGTTCCCGCTGGAGGCGGAAGTTGATGATACTGATGACGGCCAGGATGGCGAAGAGCACGTAGCTCATTGCGGCCGCAGCCCCCATCTGGTTCTGCGAAAGGCCCTCGTCGGCGATGTACATGACCGCCGTTCGAGTTGCATGGCCGGGCCCGCCCTTGGTCAACAGGTAGGACTGCCCGAACATGTTGGCCGAGGCCAGGATGGTCACGGTCGTGACGAACGTCATCACCGGCCGAAGCCCGGGCAGGGTGACGCTCCAGAACTTGCGGAACGCCCCGGCACCATCCATCGCCGCCGCGTCGTACAGGTCCACGTTGATGCCCTTGAGCCCGGCAAGGAGGATGACCGTGTTGAAGCCGAGGGTCCACCAGACGGTGACGCCGACCAGCGAGATCCACGCCCACGGCACATCCACGGTCCACGGAATATTCGACGGCAGTCCGAGCGCTCCGAGCACGTGATTGACGACGCCGAGTTGCGGGTCGAGCAGGTAGCGCCAGATCACCCCGATCACCGCGACGCCGAGCACGTACGGCGCGAAGAAGATCGCACGGAAGACGGTGCCGCCACGGATCTTCTGGTTCAGCAGAACGGCGATAACCAGCGGAATGACGAGGAGCAGCGGGACGCTCGCCACCGTGAAGATCCCGGTGTTCCCGACGCTCTGCCAGAAGTCGCCCGAAGTGAGCGATCCGGGAGTGAACAGGTCGATGTAGTTCTTCAGACCCACCCACGGCTGCAGCGGAAGCAGCGGGTTCCAGGTGTGCAGGCTGATCCAGAGACCGTAGATCGCCGGAGCGACCACGAAGACGCAGAACAGGATGAGGAACGGCGCGAGGAAGAGATACGCCGTGCCGGTGCGGCGTTGTACTCCCGCCCTGCCGCGGGCGCGAGCGCCCGCGGCAGGGAGAGTCGGCTGGACGATATTAGCCACCGTACTGGCTGGCGTTCTGTTGGAGCAGCTGGTTGGCCTGGGCCACAGCATCGTCGAGCGCTTGCTTCGGGCTCTTTTTGCCGACCATTGCCTCGTTCACCGCGGTGGTGATCGTCGCTTCGGCATTGGTGATGCCGGGTGAGACGGTCTCGTAGTGCGCGTACGGAAGTTCCTGCAGGAACGGCTTCAGTTGCGGATATGCGGCCACCAGTTTCGGGTCGTTGCGCACCGAGTTCTGCGCCGGCAGCTCTCCGGTCGCAGCCCATCCGCTCGAGTGGTTGTTCATCCACTTCACGAAGGTCGCGGCGGCCGACGTCTTGTTCTTGTCCTGGCCCTTGTTCGCCGGGAAGATCCAGTCGGTGGAACTCGACCACACTGCTTTCTGGCTGCCGATCTGCGGAACCGGCGCCGCGGTCCACTTGTCCTTGGTGAGCGCGGTGTTGGTGGTCTGCCAGACACCGTTCCAGTTGAATGCCGTCTTCCCCGCGATCAGGGCGTTGATGTCGCCGTCCTGCGCAACGTTCGGCGGGCTGTAGCCCTGGTTGATGAGGTCGACCATCTGGGTCAGGGCGCTTACGCCGGCGGGCGAATTGAAGGTGGCCTTGGAGACGCCCTTGTTGAACAGGTCCCCGCCGTACTGCCAAAGCAGCGACTCGAACTCGAAGGTGCCGGTGAAGACGTAGCCGTCGGCCCACTCGCCCTGCACTCCGGCGGCCTTCAGCTTGGCGAGGGCGTCCATGTAGCTCGTCTTGTCGGTCGGCACGAGGTTGGGATCGAGGCCGGCCTTGGCGAGCACATCCTTGTTGATGTAAAGCCCGAGCGGGGTGACGCTCCACGGGATGCCGTACTGGCTGCCCTTGTAGTTGCCGTCGCTGAGCAGGCCGGCCGGGAAGTCACTCGCGGTGTAGCCGAGGGACTTCACGATGCTGTCGCTCTTGAGGAGGAGGCCCTGCGCCGCGTAGGTGGCGATGTCGTCTCCGTGGCCGACCGCGACATCGGGCCCCTTGCCCGCCTTGATCGCGAGCGGCATCTTTGCGGAGATGTCGGCCCACTGCATGGGCACGTCTTTGACGACGATGTTCTTGTGTTCTTGATTGAACTGCGCAATCAGCTTGGGAACGAGAACCGGGGCAGCGCCGCCGGTCCACCCGTTCCAGAAACTAACGGTGACCTTGGGTCCCGAGTAGTCGCTCGAGGCGACACTTCCGGTGCTTCCAGCACCCGAGGCGCTGCACCCGGCAAGTGCGATCCCGACGCCGATGGCCAGACTGCTTGCCAAGGCACGGGCTGCCCTTCCTTTTTTCATCACTGTGCTCTCCTTTGAGAAGCCCCCTCCGGTCGGATGGGGCTGTGAGTGAGCGGACGTCGACCGGATCGGGACGCCATTAGGCTCGCAATGGAATTTATAGCGCTGTAAAATCTGTGTCAAGCGCAGATGGCGATTATCAGCGCATTCGGAATGTGAGTAAAGTTCTCACACCGGGACGCGGACGACGCGTCACCGGATTGGTTGAATGGGGGTGGGTCATGCGCAGAATTCGACTTGAAGACGTCGCGCGGCACGCCGGCGTCTCGATGAAAACGGTCTCGAACGTCGTACACGACTACCCGCACGTCAGCCCACGCACTCGCGAAAAGGTGCAACGCGCACTGGACGAGCTCGGTTACCGCCCCAACGCGTCCGGTCGCCGGCTCGCCACGGGACGCTCTGGAATGCTCGCTCTCGCCTTCAGCGACGTAAGCATGCCTTACTTTTCCGAGCTCGCGCGCCTGGTGTCCAATGAGGCGAGCCGCCGCGGTTACCGACTCCTGCTCGAACAGACCGGCGGAACGCTCGCGGGCGAGCGGGCAATCGTCTCGACAATGGAGGCCGGCCTCGTCGACGGCGTGATTTTCCAGCATTCCGTGATGTCCTCCACAGAAATTGCCCAGCACCGCGAAGACGTACCGCTCGTTCTCCTCGGCGAAGGGCACGCCCCGGTCAGCGTCGATCACGTGATGGTGGACAATGTGGCGGCGACGGCCACGGCGACCCGGCATCTGATCGCCCTCGGACGGCGACGGATCGGGTTCGCCGGGCATGAGGAGGAATCCCCCTCCGCGACATCCGGCGACCGCCTGATGGGCTATCAACAGGCACTCGAGGAGGCCGGGATTCGGGTCGACATGTCCCTGCTTCTGCCGAGCAAATCCGTGAGCGCGCACGAAGCCGCGTTCAGCATCGGTCGCGCGCTCGACCGGGGTCTCCGCTTCGACGCACTCGTGTGCCGCGACGATCTCGCCGCGATCGGCGCGCTCCGGGCGCTACAGGAGCGCGGCATCGACGTGCCGGGCACCGTGGCCGTTGTCGGCTGGGACGACATCTCGATGGCGTCGTTCACGCACCCCAGCCTCACGACCATCGCCCCCGACACGGAAGCGATCGCGAACATCGCCCTCGACATGCTCGAGGAACGCATCGGCGGTTACGACGGGTTGGGCAGGCACCGGATCGCCGGGTTCTCCCTCGTCGTGCGGGAGAGCGCGCCCGCCTCGTCCTGACCCCCTAACCGGGCGGCGGGAGCCCAGACGCCGCCCCTCAGTTTTACAGCGCTGGAAATTTGACGCACACTGTAGCCATGCAGACAAATGCCGACAGCGTCGAGACCACGGATGTGAGAGCCAGCCAGCAGGACGGAACGTACCCAAGGCCGCAGCTCACCCGGCAGGCGTGGGCGGACCTCTGCGGTACGTGGGAGTTCGCCTACGACGACTCCAACGAAGGCCTGGATTCCGGATGGCCACAGCGCGAGACGTTCGAAAGATCGATCGTCGTTCCATTCCCTCCCGAGTCGCCCGCGTCCGGCATCGGCGACCCGGGCTTCCACCCCGTCGTCTGGTATCGCCGCGACATCGACGCGGACGACCTCTCGGCCGCTGGTTTCGGCAGTCAGGGCGACCGGCTCATCCTGCACTTCGGTGCGGTTGACTACCGGGCGAGCGTGTGGCTCAACGGCACATTCCTCGGCAGCCATGAGGGGGGCCACACGCCGTTCTCCTTCGATGCGACGGCCGCAATCGACCCGTCCCTGACCAACCAATCCCTCGTCGTTCGCGCCGAGGACGACCCGTTCGACGTCGGACAGCCCCGGGGCAAACAGGACTGGAAGCTGGAACCGCACGCGATCTGGTATCACCGCACCACGGGAATCTGGCAACCGGTGTGGCTCGAAGCCGTGCCGTCGCTCGCGATTGAGAAGCTCCACTGGACTCCCGACATCCCGGCCCACTCCGTGCGGGTAGCGGTTCGGCTGAGCCGCAGGCCACCAGCCGGAACGAGCCTGCGAATCGAATTGGCCTGGGAGGGGGAAATCCTCGCCGAGGTCGTTGCGCGGGTCGACTCGGACCGTTTCGAGTCGAGCATCACCATCGGCCGGCAAGCCAACGGGCAGGACTACGAACACCTGCTCTGGTCTCCCGAGCACCCGCGGCTGCTCGACGCGATTGTCACGCTGTCAAGCGCCAGCGGGCACACCGACGTGGTCGGCTCCTACCTCGGGTTGCGATCCGCTGCGGTGGACCGCGGCCACTTCCTGTTGAACGATCGCCCCTACTACGTACGCTCGGTGTTGAACCAGGGCTACTGGCCGGAATCGCACCTGGCGAGCCCCTCGGCGGACGCGCTACGCGCGGAGGCACAACTCATCAAGGATCTCGGGTTCAACGCGACGCGCGTGCACCAGAAGATCGAGGACCCGCGGTTCTTGTTCTGGACCGACAAGCTCGGACTTCTCGTCTGGGGCGAGACTCCGGGCGCCTACGAATTCTCGACCACGGCGGTGAACCGCATGATCGCGGAGTGGACCGCGGCCATCGAGCGTGACCATTCTCATCCCAGCATCGTCACCTGGGTTCCCCTGAATGAGAGCTGGGGCGTGCAGCACATCGCACACAACCAGGCAATCCGCGACTATTCCCGCACGCTGTTCCACCTGACCAAGACGCTCGATCCGTCGCGCCCGGTGGTCTCGAATGACGGCTGGGAACATCTGGACTCCGACCTCTGGACCATCCACGATTACGAGGCGGCCGGCGAGGTCATGCGAGCACGGTACGCCGACGCGGAATCCGTTGCCGAACTCGTCGCAGGGATGGGCCCGGCCGGCCGGCGCATCCGCCTTTCGAACGAACCGGACCGTGGTCAGCCGGTGATGCTCACCGAGTTCGGCGGCATCAAATACTCGATGGGGGCGGCGGACGACGCGTGGGGTTACTCCAACGCCACCTCCGCACAGGACTTCGGTACCAGGCTCCGTGACCTACTCCCCGCGGTCCATGACAGCGGCGTGCTTGCCGGTTTCTGTTACACACAGCTCACCGACACCCTGCAGGAGGCGAACGGCCTCACCACGGACGATCGGAAGCCGAAACTCCCGATCGAGGAGCTGCGGGCGATCATCATGGGAGATCACGAGCGCTGAGTGCCTGAGGCGGGCGGCCGGGGGCGCGCGAAAAACATTTTCGAGAAATGTGCGCGCCGCCCGTAACCTTCCGGGTTCGCCTAGCGATTACGAGAGTGTGACAGACGTCACGCAGGACAGTAATTGTTTGTGCAACACCTCAAGTAGGGATGTTTTATGTTTTCTCTCGCGACACTGGTCGGAAGCAAGTTGGCTATCGGACTCGTAACTGCTGGCGTGGTCGCCGCGGCCGGAACGGGCGCGGCCTTCACCGGGGTCCTCCCCACCGCAGCCCAGCACGCTGCCCACGACCTCATCGGTGCTCCGCAGCCGCAGGTAAATGCTCAGGCGGCCGTCGCGGCCGAGGCGACCGTGACACCGACGGCCACTCCGACCGCCACACCGACTCCGAGCACCTCCCCGACAGCCGCTCCGGCGCTGAAGGCCGCCCCGGTCGGCCCGGACGCAACTGGCCCGGCGGCGTTGGGCCTGTGCAATGCCTTCGGCCACGGGGGCCTTGCGACCTCCTCGACGGCATACGCGAACCTGGTTTCCGCTGCCAAGGGCGCCGTGAACATCTCCACCTATTGCGCGACAATCACGATCCCCGGCAATTCTGCCGCGCACAAGTCGGTCGCGCCAAGCCTCACGCCGGCAGCGATTCCCACCACGGCGCCGTCTGTGACCGTCCCGGCGCCGGGAGCTACCGTCAAGGTTTCCGTGGGCAACCGCCCGTAAGCTTGGCCGCCGGCGCGGAACCACCGACCGGCAATTGGCAAGGTGCATGAAATCGAAGCGAACCCTGGATCACGGCCTAGGAGCCTCCCTGCGGGGGGCTCCTAGCCCGTGACCAGCATACGAAATGGTGAAATTTCCGACTCGGGAAGAGACTCGAACTCGTTCGAGTCGGTCTACCGTGCGTTCGCGCCTGCCTTGGTCGGCTACCTGACCGCTCACGGAATTGAAGATCCAGAGGCCGTCACGCACGATGTCTTTCTCGTCGTGCTCCCCAAGATCGGCACCATCCGAGGCGGCGAAAGCGGAGTGCGGACTCTCCTGTTCTCGATCGCACACGCGCGATGTGTCGATCATCATCGCCGCCAATCGAGAAGACCGAAGATCGTCGAATATGAACCCGCTTTGGATTTTCGAATGACCGAGTCCGCCGAAGAAATAGCCGGTGGTCGGGACTCGAGCGTGCTGTCCCTGCTGTCGGAGTTGAACGAGGATCAGCGTGAGGTGCTTCTGCTTCGCGTCATTGCGGATCTCTCCCTTGAGCACGTCGCCGGCATCATGAAGAAATCGGTGGGGGCAATCAAACAGCTTCAGCGTCGCGCGCTTCTGGCGCTGAAGGCTCACCCGGAGCTGGAGAATTGGGGATCACGATGACCGCCGGACACGACGACGACAGAATCGTCACCGATCTGCTGACGGCGATCGAGGGGGATGGGGATACCCTTCGCCCGGTTCTCCTTGAGTTGCGTTCTTTCGCCAACGGTCCCGTTCCGGTTCCCTCCCCCGAGCTTGCGGAACTCATGGACTCCACGGTCGTTTCCCTTGCCACCCGTCGACGCACCCGCCGTCGCGCCGTCATTTTCTCCGTTGCCGTGGTCACCGCCATGGGGGTGGGAACCACCGCGGCGGCCGCCGCGGTGAGTCCGGAGTTCCGGGCGACCACACAGCGCGTGATCACCGGAATCGTGAGCGGCCTGACCCCGCCGGGCGACACCTCGCCGGTCGATCCGGCTTCGACGCCGAACCCGTCGAACGTCACCGTGCCTGCCAAGTCAACGACGACTCATCCGACACCGCATCCCGCGCCGACAGATTCGCTTGCACCGCAGCCGTCCCCGAAGCCGAACCGCTCATCGCACGGGCAGTCCGATCCGCTACCCTCCGTCAAGCCGGTGCTCCCGGTTCCGCCATCGCAGGGGGATCACATCCCGGGCATCCCGCCGACGCCGCACAAAATCTGGACCAACGGCCTGGTGCCAGGAATCTTCGACAAAACGGAGCACCCAGGCACCCCCTGACGCGGCCGGGCCGTTACCTTCCTTCAACTCCGCGCCGCATGCGATAGCGTTCTCGAAATGGTTGAGTCGTCCTCCGGGCCGCGGACCGAACGCGGAATTCCACCATCGCGAAAGGCCGTAATGGACATCATCGAGTTCACGCCCGATCGGAATCAACTCGCCTACACGTTCGGAGGCAGGCCACCCATCCTGACCGTTCGTCCCGGCGACGCACTCAAGCTGTGGTCAGAGGACGCGTTCAATCATGCGCTGAAATCCGTCGATGATCTTTCGAGCGCGAAGGTCGACCTGCGCTTCGTGAATCCGCAGACCGGCCCGTTCTATGTGGCCGGCGCGGAACCCGGGGACACTCTGGCCATCCACATCGCCGAGCTCACCCCGGCGCGCAGTTGGGGCGTCTCGGCCGCCATTCCATTCTTCGGAGGGCTGACCAGCACGGACCGAACGGCGACGTTGCAGGATGCCCTGCCGGACACCACCTGGATCTACCACGTGGATTCGGCGCGGCAGACCGTGGGCTTCCAGGCCCGGTTCGGAGACTTCGAGGTCGCGCTGCCGCTGGAACCGATGCTCGGCACTATCGGTGTCGCTCCGCCCGCCGGAGAGGTCCGTTCGTCTCTGGTTCCGGAGCGTTTCGGAGGCAACATGGACTCCCCCGACGTCAAAGCCGGAACCACTGTGTACCTTGGCGTGAACGTGGAAGGAGCGCTCTTTTCCATCGGTGACGGACACTATCGGCAGGGTGAGGGCGAGGCCTGCGGAACCGCGGTCGAGGGCGCGATGAACTCGACCATCATCGTCGACCTGATTAAGGGTGGTGCCCCGCGCTGGCCCCGCCTGGAGACCGATACGCACTGGATGGCCGTCGGCTCGTCCCGGCCGATGGAAGACTCCTGGCGAATTGCGCAGGTCGAAATGGTGCGGTGGTTCGAAGAGCTCTTCGACCTGCACCAGATGGACGCCTACCAACTGCTCACGCAGACAGCCCAGACCCCAATCGCCAATGCCGTCGACGCGAACTACAGCGTGGTGGTCAAGGCGGCCAAGTCTTACTTTCCACGCCAGCACGCGTACGACGGCCTTCACGCAACAATGCGAGACCGAGCCACACGACTATAGGGAGATGACATGGATCTGCAGCTCAGGGGCCTGACCGCGCTGGTTACCGGTGGCACCAAGGGAATCGGCCGGGCGATTGTGGAAACCTTCGCGGCCGAAGGCGCCAATGTGGCATTCTGCGCCAGGAGCGCAGAAGAGATCGCAGCCACCGAAGCTGCTCTCAAAACAACCGGCGTGACAGTGGCGGGCACTGCACTTGACATGCGGGCGCACGATGACGTCGTCCGTTGGGTGAACGATTCGGCCGAAGCGTTCGGCGGAATCGACATCGTCATTAGCAATGTCAGCGCCCTCGCCATCCCCGACACGGAGGAGAATTGGGACGCGTCGTTGCAGGTGGACCTGATGGGCACGGTGAAGCTCGTCAAAGCCGCCTTGCCGCACCTCGAAAAGAGCAATGCACCTTCGATCACGGCGATCTCGAGCGTCTCCGGTCGAGAGGTCGACTTTGCTTCCGGGCCCTATGGAACTGTGAAATCCGCGATCATCGCCTACATGGCCGGGCTGGCCTACCAGCTTGCGGACAAGGGCATCCGCGCAAATACCGTCTCCCCCGGCAACACCTATCACGGTGGCGGCGTCTGGGAGAGCATCGAGCAGGACAATCCTGAGTTCTTCGCCGTAGCGATGGGGCTAAATCCCACCCGTCGGATGGGCACGCCTCAGGAAGTCGCCAATACGGTCGTGTTTCTCTCCAGCCCGCTTTCGAGCCGCACCACCGGCGCCAACATTCTGGTCGACGGCGGACTGTCGCGCGGAATCCAGTTCTAAGACGGCGCCGCCGCGCAGCACTACAATCTGCCGGTTGCATTCGCCGCGGACCGTGAGCTCGTTGAGCACCCTTGCATCGAGCAGTGGCGTCTGTGAGACAGTGTCACAGTCCGGGAGCGCTACGGCCGTAGCGTTGCTGGCCGATGGTGGCAAGATATGGGCACCGATGATCACTCGACTAACAAATTTGAACCCTCGAACCACGCATTCACGCACCGGCTATTCGGAGGTTCTCAGAAACGCCCAAGGACGCCTCTTGGTACCGGCGACACGGAAGCCGTGGCACGACTACTCAGCACGCCCACTCGCGACCCAGGTCACGACCGTGCTGGTCGATTCGCCCGGCTCGAGGTTCACGAGCGGTCCGAGCACCTCTAGCTCCACCAGGTGGGCGCTGGGATGCAGATTCTCTAGTTCTGCGATGGGCTTGGCGGTCGGCATTTGAAGCCACACCTCGACCTGCGCGCCACCATCCGGATAGTCCGCACCCTCCACAGGCACAAGGGTGAGGCTGAGGCTTTCGCCGCCCGGTCCCTCGTATCCGACCGATCCGGGCACTCCTATGAATCCGCGTTTCGCAACACCTGTCCCGATTGGCAGACGGACGGCGGAGTCCCCCTCCGCACCCACCACATCGCCTACCCACGTGCCGAGATCGAGGAGTCCGCTTCGCGGAAAGACGGGAACGACCACCGCAGCCTCGCGAACTGGCAGCCCCGCACCCGCAGCAGTGTTCACCTGGCACACCTCCCAGATCGACCATCGGACGGGCGCGGCTGAGATGTTGGTGAAGGTGGTGGTCTGCTCGAAGTGAGTGCCCATGCACGGGATTGCATACGACCGGATTATCCGGATGCCACTGCGCCGGTCATCCGGACTTGTCAATGTCACCGTCACGGATTCCGAAGATGACACGACATCTTCAGTCCAGGCGCCGGAATCGAGAACCTGATCGGGCGGCCCCGCCCACTCCCCCGCGCCTCCCCACCCCTGAGGCGCAGGCCAGGTCTTGGTGCCCCCGAGGTTCGCCCACGTCGACATTCCGCCTGCACCGTCGGGCCATTCGTCAACAGGAAACACCGGATGCAGGGAGCTGTCGACCAGTGCTGGGTTTTGCCACAGGAGTTCCGTGCCCCTCACTCGCAGTGAAAGCAGGCGTCCACCGCGGGTGGGAGCGAACGTCAGGAACAGGTCGTTCGTCGTGACCACGGTGAGCGGCAGATCACCCGTTCCGCCGGCAGTCACGACCGGCGTCGGCACTACGACTCGTCTCGTTGCGGCGCACCGGCGGGGATAAGCACCACTTTGCCTGTGGCTCCTCCGGCGGCGATGCGGTAGGCCTCATCCGCTTTTCTCAGATCGAGCCGGTGCGACACGACGGTCTCGGGACTCAGCCCCTCAGCTGCGATCATGTTCGCGACATCCTCCATGCCCTGCAGCGAGGTGACCCAGGAAGCCGTGAGGGTGAGCTGCTTGTGCAGCAACGTGTCAGATACCTCGGTTTCGAGGCGTCCACCTTCGCCGAGGAACCCCACGCGACCCCATTCAGCCGCGGCCTCGACGGCGGTCGAACGGCCGGGCGTGCTGCCCGAGCAATCAACAGTGACCTGGCAGCCGACGCCCCCAGTGAGTTTCAGGATGTTGGCGACCGCTTGGTCATCCGCCTGAACGATGTCCTCGACGAGGCCGGTCGATTTGACGAACTCGATGCGCTCGGGGCTTCGCTCCACTCCGATGACGCGTCGAGCGCCGAGCATCCTGCCGATCATCGCCGCAGCAAGCCCGACTGGGCCGAGCCCGACGACGAGCAAATCCTCCCCGCCGTGGACTCCGGTGCGGCGCAAGCCCTCGTAGGCGGTGCCGAAACCGCAGGCGATGAGCGCGCCATCGACGAAGCTCAGTCCCGTCGGGAGGGGGATGCATGTCGATTCGTCTGCAAGAACAAATTCGGCGTGACCTCCATCACGCTGCCAGCCATAAGCCGCTTTATGCGGTTGGTCGGTGCAGCTAATGAAGTAGCCGGCGCGACAGTTGCGACAGCGCCCACATCCATGAATGTGGTAGACGATGACGTCGTCACCCACTCCGAAACGGGTCACACCGGGACCTGCCGCAACGATACGGCCGCTCGGCTCATGACCCGCGATCACACCCTTGTACGCGGGCGCGCCGTCGAGACCTTTGTGCGTCTTGTATCCGTTGTAGATGAACCCGATGTCGCTTCCGCAGATACCGGATGCGCCGACTTGCACCAATACCTGCCCTACACCGGCCTCGGGGACCGGGTACTCGCGCACCTCGGCGGTGGCGTTGCCGGGTAAAAATACTCCGTGCATGAGTTGGATCTCCTCTTGTGTTCGTTAAGTCTGCTGGGTCAGGCGCCGTCAGTCGTTCCCGCGGTCGGCGCTTTGATCGCGCTGCGAAGGCGCATCCAGAGCGAACGCAGCCTCGCTATTCGGGCGTCTCGCTCCGTGTCGAGTTGATCGTGAAATAGCAGCATCGTGGGAAGCGAAGTCGCGAAATAGTCGATCTCGGCCGGCTTCGCAGCTTCTTCATCGATGAAGCGCGCGAACGCGTCCAGCTGGCGGGTAGCCTCGTCCCGCCGACCGAGTCTGTACAGGGCGAGAATCGACCACGCACTACGATCGGTGAAGGCCGCCGTGGCCATGTCGGTGAAATCACCTCGGGCGTTCGCCGCCACTGTCCATGACGCCGTCGCCTCCTCATACAGTCCGACAGCCGCGTATGCGTCGCCGAGTGTGACGTGCAGGTCGGCGGTCGTGGCGAGCGGATGCCGAGCCTCCCCCAACGACGCGGGTGGAGTGATCGCCGGTTCGATCGCAGCGAGCGCCGCGTGTCCGTCCCCCCGCGCCAGCGCCTCCCTTGAGAGCGCCACCGACGCCGCATCCCACGCTCCTAGTACGATACCTTCACCCCCCTCCCAGGGCTGGAAATGGCGTGCACCCAGTGCGCTAAGCGCTTCTGCAGGCTGACCCGTTTCGGTCAAAAGACGCGCCCGTTCCACGGTCAGGTCATCGCGGTCGGCGACCAAATCGGGCCGTGCGTCCAGCTGCGCGAGGCGATCGGCTGCGGGAATTCTGGCTCGCGCCGAGAGCTGATCGGATTCGAAAAGTAGTCGCGGGTCGTCAGGGGCCGCGGCTCGTGCCTGATCGAAGTGTCGGGTCGCTTCCGCGATGCTGTGGCTCACGTTGTAGGCGGCGACCCCAAGGTTTCGATGCAGGAGGGCCACTGTCGCAGCATCCGGACTCCCCGACAGCCCCGCGTTCCAGGTGACGATTGCATCGGTGAACCGGCCCCTATCGAAATACCAGCTGCCCAACATCGCCGCGACGACAGGATTCGTGAGATCGAGCGACGCAACGGCCGTGAGGGCGTCGATGTCATCCAGTCGAGAGGGCAACGCATTTGTCGCGTCGAGAGCCGTCGCCTCAGCGAGCGCATCTATGGCACCACGTTCGTCCGCACTTCTCACCGCGAGCGCCGCGCGGTGTATCCACGCGAGCGAACCCACGTTCACCTGCCCGGATGGTCGGTGAGCGTTCGCATCTACGGCGAGCGCGAGGAGCCTGTTGGCGTCCTCCTCAGCTCCGACGCTAAGGTACTCGAGCCCGACGTCGAGCAGGATGGTGGCATCGTCGCTTGCAGGAAGACCCGCCAGATCGCGCGACCACTGGTCAAGCGGATCGAAACGGAGCGTCTGCTCGAGCATCTCTGCCGCCTCGTCGTGTCGCTCGAGCCTGCGCAAGAGTACGACGCACAGAGCGCGAAGCTGCAGATTTTCGGCGTCTCGACGGAGAGCTCGGCTGGCGTAGTCGAGTGCACGTTCAGGATCGGGCGATGCATTCAACCGAGCGAGGGCCAAGAAGGCTGCGACGGACTGCGCGTCATCCCAGGCCGCTTTTTCGAAGGCATGCTGCGCTTCGTAGCAGCGCCCGAGACGCCGAAGCGCGAGTCCGAGAAGATAGTGGGATTCTCCGCTGGCCGGCGTCGGAGCCCATGCCGTTTCACGGCGGATAGCGCGCTCGAAATACTGCGCAGCTTCGGCGTAGAGAGCCGCCGAGTATCGCCGGGACCCGAGCGCGATATTTGCCCGGATGTCGTCGGGGTCACGGCGGAGAACTTCGAGCCAGTAAGGCTCTGGCGAACGAGTCGCGTGGCGATACTGCCGCAAGTAGGCGGCGACCAGGTTGAGTTCTTCCGTTGTCGCGATGTCGGTCGGCGCGGGAGGCGCGACTGCACTCGCAGGCGGGTCACCCGCCGCATCCGCAGCCCGCCACGAGTGCGCGACCAACTCGCGGGCATTCGAAACGACGCGCACCACAATATCCGCGGCTGCAGTCGAGTCCGGTACGGGCCAGTCGATAATAACGGGAGCATCCGGCGCGATGTCACGCACGATCGTGTCGAGCGTACGGCCGACCGAGTCCGTGAACTCGATGGACGCGCCTTCTGCTACGAGCGAGGTGGACACTCCGACACGAAGGAGCGCGGGCGTTATCGACTCCACCCGGATAGCGGCGTCCTTCGTTGCCTGCGTCGCAGGACCAATCGCCGAGATGGGGTACCAGAACTGGCTGAAGGTCTTGGTCTCTCCCGGCGCGAGGAAGGCGAAATCGGGCTGATTTTCGGTATAGACGCCCGCCATGAGTTCGACGTACGGGCCATCCGTGTCAGTGAGATTGATATCCCAAGCGTGGCCGAACGGCGCATTGCCCCAGGTCCACTGCTTCTTGCCAGGTGAGATCGATCGGTCGGCCCAATGAACAAATCCTGCTTTGCGAGAGTGATCGTAGCCGCCGAAGAACGAATTCTCGGTGTGCGTCACCATGTATGAGGTCGGCACCGGGATGTTGCGATACCAGTCGAGCCGATCGGCGTCGGGGTGCTCGGCGTCCAACCGTGACGGGTAGTCAACCCCGTAGTACTTGCCGTTGACCTCAGGGAATGAAACGACGGCGCGCTTCGCGTGGTCGGCGACGAAGTGCACGTCCGTCGGGAAAAACGACTGATAGTGGTCTCCCACGGCAGCCGCCACGTTGGCCCACCACAGAAACGTCTGCGTCTCCTCCGAGCGATTGAACAGCCGCACGCGCGCCTCGATCGCTGAAGAATCGGGCCGCAGCCGGATGCCGTGCATGCCCTTCATGCGGGTGAAAGGGTCATGGTCGGAGCACCAGACGGTGACGCTTCCATCGGATTCGCGCTCGATCGCCACGTCGGTCGGAAGGTAGGTAGCGGGGCGGTGATGCTGCGGCCAGTTGAACTCGACGCCGCCAGAGATCCACGGCCCCGTCAGCCCCACCAGCGCCGGCTTTATCACATTGTTGCGATAGAACATGTCGTAGCCCGTGATCTTGTCGTAGGCGATATGAATGCGGCCGCCGAGCTCGGGAAGGATGACCACACGCATCCAGTCGTTCTCGAGATGAACGGCTTGCCATGCTCGCGCATTCTTGGATGATTCGATGCGCTCGTGGAAGGGAAGTGGGAACACCTTGCCGGACGAGCCCTGGTACACGCGAGAGTCGAGGAATTGCGGGTAGCGGTCTGGAGCAGCAGGTTCGTAAGTGTCGATCGTGAGTGGCTCAGACCAGACGGCTACGGGCGCCTCGGCCTGATTGGCAGGTACGGGGGGAAGTTCGATTTTCGACTCATAAGCGAGCATGAAGCAAGCCTAGGAATGAACGTCTGCTCGCTGGAATCGTCAATTCGCCAACTTTATGGACGAACCTATTCACTATGTCTGCTCAAAACTGCCTCAGGATATGCCAAAAGAGAAGACACCTAGATGAATTGATGATTCGCCTAAGTGTCTTCTCTTGAGGGACTTCAGCTACACGGACTCCTTGGACCCACGACGCGACAGCACCAGATTTATGAGCACGGCTCCGACTATCACGACACCGCTGACGACATTCTGGAAGAAGGGGTTGATGCCGAGCAGGATGAGCCCATTGCCGATGATGGCGATGAAGAACACGCCGAGCAGCGTGCCGAGCATTGATCCCCGCCCGCCCGCGAGCGACGTACCGCCGACAACAACGGCCGCGATCACGTCGAACTCGAGTCCGGAAGCGGCGGTCGCGTTCCCACCGGTGAGTCGGCCAGCGGTGATAATGCCAACGACAGCCGATAGGACGCCGGTTCCCACGAACACGAGAACCCGGATCCGCGCCACTTTGATGCCACTTAGAATCGCCGCCTTCGCGTTTCCCCCGACGGCGAACACGGATCGGCCGAAGCTCGTCCGACGAGAGATGAAGAGGTACACCCCGAACAGCACAAACATCACAGCGGCGCTGACGGGGAATCCGCCAGGGAGTGTCCCGCCGATGAAGTCCATGAATCCGTTGTCCCTCAAGGGCACAGGGAGCGCGTTCGTCATAAACTCCGCCTGACCACGCAATGCGAGCCAAAGCCCGAGAGTCACAACGAACGATGGAACGCCGAAATGCGCGCGGAGCCAGCCTGCAAACGCGCCAACCAGTGCGCCTCCAACGAGAGTCACAACAATTGCGATCGGCAGCCCGAAGTGCCAAGGACCCGCCATTTCCGACAACATGACGGACCAGAATGCGACCGCCGGCCCGACGCTGATGTCTATCTCCCCGGCGACAATAACGAGGGTGCCGGCCCAGGCGATGATCCCGACATCCGCCGCCGACTGAAGGATGCTGAAGGCGTTGCGCGTCGTACCGAAGTGGGGCGCCGTCGCGCTCAGCACGATCCAGAGGATCACGATGCCAGCGATCAAACCGATGACGTTGAGGTTCTGGGGGCTGAGCGAGGGGAGCAGACGTCGCCGGGGGGTCGGAGGCGGAGTCTGTGTGGTGCTCAGCGAGGTATCCATTGTGCAATTCCTTTCGACCGAGCCGTCGCTCAGTGTTCCGCCATGGCGGCAGCCAGTAGTGAGTCGGATGAGATATCGGGAGCGCGAACTTCCTGCACGAATTCGCCACCGCGCAGGATGTACACGCGGTCGCACACCGCAGGAAGCTCCTCGATCTCGCTCGAAACGAAGACGATACTTCGACCCGCTGCGGCCAGTTCCCGCACGAGCGCATAGATCTGAGCTTTCGCCTCCACATCGACGCCCCTCGTCGGCTCGTCGAGCAGAAGCACCCGGCTGTCAGCGTGAAGCCATCGGCCGATGATTGCCTTCTGCTGATTGCCCCCGCTGAGGGTCGCGATTTCGGCATGGGACGAATCGGTCTTGATCGACATGCGCCCGATCTGTGACTCGGCCGCTCGATCGATGCCTCTCATCGACAGAACACCAGCTGAACTCACTGCTTGCCAATCCGACATCACAATGTTTTCGTCGATGCCGAGGAATGGGAAGATGCCGTCTTCTTTACGATTCTCGGGGGTGATTCCGATTCCCTTGCCGAGGGCGACCGAGATGCCGCGTCCCGCAATATTTTGCCCATCGATCGTGATCGTCCCGGCGTTCGGCTTCACTACGCCCGCGAGAGCCGTGAGAATCTCTGTCCGCCCGGAACCGAGAACTCCTGCGATGCCGACGACCTCGCCGCCGCGCAACTCCAGCTCGATGTTCTTGATTTTCGGTTCCACGCGAAGCCCGCTGACGGAGAGCAGGATCGGGTTATCGGGAGAAGGGGCACAGTCGACGGGCGGGGACTCGGATGCGGCATCCCCGAGCATCATCTGCACCACGTCGGCCGTAGTCAGATCGTCGAGTGAGCGCGTGTCGACTATCTCGCCGTCGCGCATGATCGACGCGCTCGAGGCGACGCGGCGGATCTCATTTAGGCGGTGACTGACGTAAATCACCGCTACACCCTCAGCAGAAAGCTGAGCGACAACATCGAGCACGCGGTCGACCTCGCCTGCCGCCAGCGAGCTGGTGGGTTCATCGAGGATCAACAGCTTGAGCTCGTCGCGAAGGGCCCGGGCAATCTCAACGAGTTGTTGATCGGCTATACCGAGTTCCCCGACGGCCTTGTTGGGATCGAGAGTGAGGCCGAGACGGGCGAGCGCTTTCGACGTTTCAAGCTCCATCAACTTGTAGTCGATACCGAGGCGCGTCGTCGGCCACCGCCCCATAAACATGTTCTCGGCGATCGACATCGAGCCGACCAGCGACAGCTCTTGATAGACCGTGCGCACTCCGAGCCGTCGGGCGCCCTCTATGCCGCCACTACCCAGAAGGCTCCCGTCAATTCGGACCTCGCCCGCGTCGGGCACCTCGGCACCGGAGAGCAGCCGAATCATGGTCGACTTACCAGCTCCGTTCTTTCCGAGGAGCGCGCGCACCTCACCCGGCTGGACCGTGAAATCCGTTCGGATGAGGGCGCGCACGTTATGGTAATTCTTCGATGCCGCCCGCACGTCGGCAACCGGCCATGGATTGCGCGCTGTTGTTGGTGATGCCATGAATTTAGCTTCCTTCGAGCGAGCGAGCGGCAGAGCGAGACGCGTTAGGGAGTGCCGTCAGCGTGAGCCGTCAGCCAATCCTTGCCCGCCTGTGCGCCCACATAGAGCTTGATCGGCGCCTGCACGTCGACGTTCGATGGCTTCTTCTTGCCGTCGACGGCCTTGATCGCCTCGGCGATTGCGAGCTTTCCAACCGACAGGCCAGAGATGTCAACCTCAGCCTTCAACACTGAGCCGTCGACCAGATCGTTGGCGATATCCGTGGTCATGTCGCCACCGAAAACGACAGTCTTTCCTGCGTGGCCCGTGTTTTCAACGGCCTTCACGCCGCCGACGGTCGCCCCGCCAGACTCGCCGAAGAACGCCGTGAGATCCGGATGCGCGGTCAGGATGTTCGTCGCCGTGTCGATCGACTTCGTGGGGTCGGTTGCCTGCTGGTTGGACACGATCTTGTATCCAGGCACTTTGGCTTTGAGCGCCGACTCAAATCCCTGGCGGCGTTGGACGCACACCTGCACGAACTCACAGTTGAGAACCCCGATCGTGGGGTTAGCGATCTTGTTCTGCACAAAGTAGTCGGCTGCCGCATCTCCGAGCATTTTGCCGAATTTCACGGGGTCGCCGACGATATACGCATAAACGTATTGTTTCGTGGCAGCCGGCGAAACGCAGGTGTTGTAGCAAATGACCGGGACGCCGCCCTTAGAAGCCTGACGCACTGCCGGGATGGAACCCGTCGACGACGAGGCCGACAGGAGGAGGGCATCCACCTGAGCAGAGACGAACGTGTTTACAAACGTGCTCTCTTTCGACGCGTCATCCTGCGCGTTCGACTCGAGCACCTTCACCGTGCGGCCCGCAGACTTCGCGCCCTCCTGGGCACCCTTCTGCACACCTCCATAGAAACCCTGTGTGTCGAGGTAGATTGCCCCGACCGTGATGCTCTTTTTGGCGCCGCTGGCGTTGCTGCCAGAGGCGCAGCCCGTTGCCAGGAGCACGACGGCGCCCAGCACTGCGACGATGGTGAGCAGTCGCCTTTTTGTTGGATCCACTTTGACCTGTTCCTGACCCGGGACGTTGCCGGAGTCGTTGTGTTGCCCGGCTCTCGATTAGAGGCCGCTGACGAATGGTGGTGAGAGGGAGTCCGGATGGCGGTGCTGACCGCGCGAACCGGCGGAGTGGGCGCATTGATCTGGGCGGATCAACGGTTTCTCGCGTTCTAAGGCGGGCGTAGAGACCACTTTGTCATGACCACAACCCTAGGAAGCCTCCGACAGCCCCAGAATGGGTCAACTTACGAGAAACATAAACGATTCGCTGGTAGTACGCTCTCACTCCATGAGCATTGCAGAGGGATTCGAGCATCAGCGGATGGTCGTCGTGCCGCCCACCGCCGTCGCCGCCGCGCTGAATACGCCGGTGACGCGGAGGCTGGTCGTCACGGCCTCTGGCTACTTTCCAGAGGCCCGAAATCACGCGAGAGTGCGGGAGACGGGCGTGGAGGAGAACATCATCATCCTGTGTGTTTCCGGCTCAGGATGGGCACAAATCGGCGATGAACAATTGCGGATCGGAGCGTCGTCTGTGCTGCTGGTGCCTGCCGGTCGACCGCATCGTTATGGCTCATCCAAGGAATCTCCATGGACAATCTGGTGGTGTCATGTTCGAGGAACGGATGCCGCAGAACTTTTGGATGCGATCGCGGTGAACCACTCGAACAGCGTCTCGATTCGCGACCCCGAGCGTGTGGTGCCATTTGCCGAGAACATCCTTTCGGAGCTTCTTCGTGACACCTCACCCGCGCGGCTGGTGAGCGCAGCGGGGTCGGCTTGGAACCTGATGACCCATATCGCCACCGACGGGATCTTGCGCGATCGCGGCGAACCAGTCGAACGCGCAATCGCCTATCTCCGAGACACGCTCGATACCTCCGTTCGCGTACCGGAGCTCGCCGCGATGGTGGGTGTCTCCTCTTCCCATTTGAGCGCGCTGTTCAATCGGGCGACCGGCGGCGGAGTTCTGGCGTATCAGACTGGGTTGCGCGCTGCTCGGGCGCGGCACCTGCTCGACACGACCACTATGACCGTGGGCGAGATTGCCGTGGAGGTTGGATATTCCGATCCCCTGTATTTCTCGAGGCTCTTCCGCAAGGCACAGGGCCAGAGTCCTCGCCAGTATCGCTCACGGCCCTCGGGCGAGAACTCAGCGGTGGGTTAGCGGCGCGTTCATCGGCCCGGTGATCGTTCGAAATGAACCGACACGCCTAACCCGTGTTGAGTACTGCCGGCCGACAATTCCGCCGCGCCACCTATAAGGGCGACCCCCCCAGATGAGCGGCGTAGGTAACCCTTCTCGCAACGAAGTCGCTGATTAGCGGCCTGGAACTAAGCTCCAATGAGCGCTTGCATCCTCACGGAACTACGGGGCTTGGTTTGCTGCCGCAAACAGCGACTACGTCATAAATCACCAGAAAACCGATTGTTCTCCATCCAGCGGCATTTCATACCATCAGCGCAGGGACCAAAGTTTGCCGCTGGAAAGCGGTGGCATCCTTCCTCGGATACCACGAGCGCCAGCGCGTCCTCCTACCCACCCGGTAGTCGTCACAACGGGTGTGGGCATCTCACCGCACGTGATATCTCGGCGGAAGCAGTGACCGGAATCGCGCCGCTCGCGCATGCGTCGGCGACTGTGGTCAAGCTTCATGGTGACTGCATGGATCTGCGCAGCCTGACCGCCCCTGCGGACCTGGCTGAATATCCCACCGTCAATTCGGGCCCGATTAGGGCCCGCCAAACCATTTCCAAAGTAAGAAACCCCTGACAAGAGTCCTCTCATCAGGGGTTTGGTGGATCCAAGGGGATTCGAACCCCTGACCCCCTGTAAGACAGGTCTGAACTCCGAGAGGCGGTGAATAAGCCAATATCCCATACGTTTACTGGCCTCCAGCAGCCTCAGCAAAGTGAAGCCGGCAAGCTCATTTCGCGTTATTTGCCC
Organism: Microbacteriaceae bacterium; assembly: GCA_025464975.1. Lineage (GTDB taxonomy): Bacteria > Actinomycetota > Actinomycetes > Actinomycetales > Microbacteriaceae > Lacisediminihabitans. The sequence goes on from JAODMT010000017.1 coordinate 177,577, forward strand.
CTGTTTGAAGCTGAAAGCGTGACGAAAGCGTGATTGCCCGGGGCTTCAGGAAAGGCCTCGCGCGTCGGATTCTGACGCTTGTCCAGCTAGCTCCTCGCGCTGCAAGGCGAGATCTCTCCCGGCGTAGCCGGGAGCTAGAGCTCAAATACAGCACCACAGCGCTGACACTGCCAGGAGCGCGACCACCGGGCGAGGGCGTTCGGGTACTCGTCACGGTTGTAGGGCGCTTCGCTCAGAAGCGCCAGCACGGTGCCCCACAGGACAAGCACAGCACCGATGATGGCTGGGGCGCCGACATTCACCACAGCGAACCCGATCCTGTCCGCTGCAAGCGCGTAGCCCACCCATCCACCGAATCCACCGATAGCGATCCCGATGAGGATCAGCGTGATCCCGTTCCGCCGCTTTCGTGGCGGGGATGCCTCGCGCGCCGCCGCCGTCAGTGTGGTTGTGCGCTGGGTGGTTGTGAAGGTTGCCGTGTGGCCGGGCTGACCCCCGCTGCCGTCTACCCAGCCGGTCGACGTCCCGCGGGTCGTACCGTGGGACGTCCCGTTGGCAACGATCATTCTGAGCGTCGTCGTGTCCGTCGAGCCGCAGTGCGGACATGCTCCTGACGTCGCGGCTCGAGCCTGGGCCTGAACCGGCGCCGCGGGCGCGGGCTGTTCTGTACGGGTGTGCTCGGTCCAAGCGGCGCCATTCCACCAGCGGTCCTGACCAAGCACGTTCCGGTCCGGATACCAAGCTGCTGGCGGTGGTTCGTTCCCCGTTGCATTGCTCATGCGTCCTCCGCCTCCGCCGCGAGTCTAGTGAACACCTCGCTGAAGCGTTGTCCGGTCTCATCAACGACCGCATACCGTGGAGATCATCGCCGCGCTGCACTACCGCCAGGACCCCAAGCAACTGGATGACCGGCTCAACGGTAGCGACTGACGCCCTACTGCTCGTCGGGCTCGTGCTCATACAGTCGGAGAGCCGGCCAGTGGCGGCGGGAGAAGCTTTGCTCGGGCCCCGTGAGTCGGGCTTAGTGGCGAGTGTTGGCTGCTAGCCTGTCGGTTCGCGACGGGACGCGATCGGTTTCGCCGTGATCGTGACAGCTGCGTGGTGATAGCTGTCCCGCCTCCGGCAGTCGCGGTCCGGCGGTCAGGTGCTGGCGACTTTTCGGCCGGCGCCATCAGTAGTTCTGCGCGATGTATTCGTAAGCGCGGTCGAACAGCTCGCCCTTAATCGGGAGGTTGAACTTCTTTAGCTGCCGGCGCAGCTCGACACGCACATCTTTCTCGCCTTCAAGCGTTCGCACCCATCCGTCGAAGGCCACCTCACCGACGATGCGGTCAACTGCATGCACGACCTCGGCGACAGCCACGGACGCACCGACCGGTTTGAACTCGTTAAAGATCTGCGTGAGCGCGCCGAGCCTTGGGTCTGGCAACAGATCGAGTCCGCCGGAGTCGTCGGCCTTTTCTGCGATCTTGAGGTCGCGGGCGACAGTGAAGATTTCGCGCAGGAACTCGATGGAGTCCTCGGCCTTCGCCAACTGCGCCTGCCGCAGCGCCTCGAGTCGCCTCGCAAGCGCCTTAAAGACCGGATGGTCATGTTTCGCGAGCCGGTTTTTAATGCGGCCGGCAATGGAGTCGATGATCTCCTCGGCGGTTTTCGACGTTACCGCGGGTGTATCCGACGGGTCGAGTAGGCCCTCATCCACGAGGCGTTTGACTGTCAGTTCGTCGGCGATCACCACGTCGAAAAGGGGGTTGCGGACGAGCACGTCTGAGATGTGCTCGTGGACGAGCGCGAGGGTCTTAGCGCCGAGCCGCGCCCAGAGTAGCGCGCTGTCGCTGTCGCTCGGAGTGACTGCGGCATAGATCTTCGCGACCCAGCGATAATCGGCTTTGCGAGGCTCAAGCCGTGTGTCCGGAGCCAGTGCCTCCCAGATGCCCTCCACGAGAGCGAACTGGTTGGCGAACCGGTCACGGCTTGCGCCATACGGTACACGTTCAATCGCGGCCTCGAGTGTGGCGAAGTCAACGGAGGCGCGGTCAATGCCGGCAAACCTGTCGAGCACCGCATCGAGTTCCCACTCGAACTGGTCCAACAGGCCAGTGTCGTCGATCTCAGCGCGGGCTGCGTCGGGGTCACCTGGCTTCATCGCCCGTGCGAAGCCGTCGCCCAAGCCGATGTAATCGACAATGAGTCCGTACTCTTTCGACTGCTCGGTCACCGGGTGCGACCACGGCCGGTTCGTCCGCGTGATCGTTTGAAAAAGCGTGTGAAGCTTCAGCGGCTTGTCGAGGTAAAGCACGCCCTCGATTGGTGCATTGAAGCCAGTGCCAAGCTTCGACGTCACGATGAGAAATTTCAGCGGATCAGTGATCGCCCGGAACCGATTCAGTAGTGCCTGCTCCTGCGCCTCGTTCAACTCGTGGGGCGCGAATGCGGGTTCATCCTTGGAAGCGACGCTCATGACAACGACGGCTTGGTCGCCGCCTCGGGCTGCCAACAGCTCGCTCAGTACGGCGTGGTAAGCCGTGCACATAGCGCGGTCGTAGACAACGACCTGCGCTTTCATCCCGAGCGGGTCGACCTTGGCATAGAAGTGCTCGACGATGTCTTCACAGACGGCACGGATGCGCTCCGGGTTCGCGATGAGGGTTGAAACCTTGGACAGCTTAGATGCGACAAACTCTTTCTCGACCTCGTCGAGTTGCTCCTGGGCAGCCAGTTCCTCGAACGCCTCATCGAGTTTGGCCTGGTCAATGTGGAAGTTCACCATCCGGGCTGAAACCCGCATCGGGACAGTCGTTCCGTCCGCGATCGAACGGTCGGAGTCGTAGGTGTTGAGCGCGTAGCCTGGGTCACGGTCGTCGCCAAAGAGGGTGAATGTGTTCCGTGTCAGGTCAGCGATGGGTGTGCCGGTGAACGCAAAAAACGACGCGTTAGGCATCGCCGCCCGCATCTGCTGCCCGAGGGTGCCCTCTTGCGTGCGGTGCGCCTCGTCGACGAGCACGATGATATTTTCGCGGTCGTTGAGGTGGCCAGCCCCGGCAAACTTATGGACGGTCGAAAAAATGATGCCGCGTTCGTCGCTTCGGAGCAGCTGGCGCAGATGCTCGGCCGACGTCGCTTCGGTGAGCCTCGGCATCCCCGCAGCATGGAACTGGTCGAACGTCTGCCGCACCAGTTGGACGCGGTCGGCGATCGCGATGATCGTCGGGTTCTTTAACCGGCTATCGCGAATGAGCTTCGCTGCGGCGTAGCTCATAGCGAGAGTCTTGCCCGAGCCTTGGGTTTGAAAGATTAGGCCGCGCCGGGCGCCTGGCTCGTTTGCACGGCGCGCTATCGCCTCAACCGCTTCGTATTGGAAGTACCGCGGAAGGATCTTCGCAAGTCTCGGCACCCCGTTCACCAAGGCGTTTTCGTAGAGCACGAAGTCACGGATCAAGGTGATTACAGTTGCCGGCGACAGTAGCGACTCGACGGAGAGCTTCACTCGCTCCCATCCATCGAGAGTCGCGGGTGTCTCAGTTGAACCCCAGCGTTCCCACCGGTCGAGAGGCGCGCCCACCGCCGCGTACCGGAATTCCTTGCCCTCCGTTGCGAAGTTCAGGAGGTTCGGCACGAAGAACGGCGCGCGATCCACCTCGTAATGACCATGGATTTCCTGGGCCCCTAGGACCCAAGTCTTCTTGTCGTCGAACGGGGTCTTGGTCTCGCCTACGACCACCGGGAAACCGTTGACCCACAAGACGATGTCGAACCGGGCGTTGTCGCCCGGCGTACCGTAAACGACCTCCTGAGAGACCAGAAATTCATTATTGTCCGGATTGGCGAAGTCGATCAGGGTAACCGGGACGTCACGCACCGGATCAGCCAGTTGAACGGTCTTACGGCCGCGCAGCCACGCGAGAAAGGCCTGGTTGGCGCGCACTAGCCCGAGGTCACCGCCGTCGATCACGGTCATGCGCAGTTGACGCAGTACCTCGTCGACCCGGTCGGGCCTGCCAGCAAGTCCCGGGTTCAGTCGCTCGATCGCGGATCGTGCACTGCCTTCGATGATGACGGAGGTGTTAATTCGCGCGAGCTGGTTGGCCGGGACGCGAGTCCACCCACCAGCGACAAGGAGATCGACTATTGGTTGCTGGACGACTGTTGTCTCGCTGAACCCGGTCATGCTGCGCTCGATGAGCTTGGGAACATGAGGAAACGGTCATACTGGGCGGGAACCTCGTGCGCACCTAAGAGAAGCGAGGAAAGCAGTTCGGCCCGAAGGGCACTGTATGACTCAAGCAGGTCGCCTGCGGCGCTAGTTGCTGTCGCGAAAACTGTGCATCGCTCGACCAGCTCAATTTGATCAGTCATCTGGACTATCGGAACAGGCATCCGCCTGAGCTTCTCACCAGTGAAATGCGGGATTCCCGTGGCTTTGGAAATGCGATGTATGTATCCGCTGGCCATCTGCTCTTCCATCCATAACGCGAAGAAATGGGGACTGAGATGCTCGCCGCACCGCACTCGGTGAAGAGCCTTCTGGTAGTACACGCCAGGTAGCTCGCGGTCCAAGACCGCCGTACTCCCGACGCCTGCTCCACCCTCGCAGATGAGCACGTCCCCTTCCTTCAGAGAAAATTCGACTCTTTCAGAGGGTGAGAACGGCATTAATTTGAGATCTGTGGTGTTGACGCGACCCCATTGAACGTCAGCGTTACGCAGATACGGAGCAGCCTTATCATCCGTCATCGTTGTAGCCGAAAGCATCTTACCGAGGCGAGTAGTCGCCAGCTCTGAGAGCGGGACGTACCGGGTTGCGTTCAATTCAGCCTCGAAAAACGCGCGACGCACCCGCGTTCGAGCTGTCATCGCAGCCACAATGCTGGCGCGCGCTCCGGCGATGGCGACATCAACTGCACCGATCAGATCGACGATGCGACGCTGCTCGGCGAGAGGCGGTAGGGCGACGACGACGCTTCCAAGCGCGCGAACCGACAATGAGACGTTCGCGGTCCCCTTCATCTTCGGCACGATGAGTTCATCCTTTCGATGCTGAAGTAGCATCCAAAGGAAGCGCGTGTCACATTTGGTGGCGTCCTTGACGACGATCGCCGCCATGATATTGGCAACGGCGAATCTGCCCGACGCGTAGTGGACGCGCTTGATTGACGCGTGGCCATGCCCAGTCGAGGAGACAAGCGGCACGCACACCGCTTCTCCCTCGATCTGAAACGCCTCTGAAGAGGCCGGCTTGCTGGCAGTGACAATCAGGGGATATTGACCCGCCGGTGTCTTCTGCGTCGGCGATGTTCCCTTTATCAGTTCACATAGGTCAGCGAGCGTGGACGACGTCCACCCCTCACGCATCGAACCCCGCCTCCCGCAACCGGTCGTCGAGTGCTGCTTGCGCGTCGGACAGGCGTTGCTGAGCCTCCCGCATGAGGACTATGGCTTCTTCAACGTTCACTTCGGCAACGGATTCGGTCTTGAGATAGCGGCCGATGTTGAGGTCGAAACCATTGGCCTTGATCTCGTCGTGGTCAACTAAGCGAAGGTGCAAACCGCCCGCACCATCGATGTCCTCACCGGCGTGGTAGGCCGAAGAGACGACATCGATGTCTACGTCCCCCATCACGTTCTGGTTCTTGCCCGACTGATAGCGTGCCGAAGCGTCAATGAAGAGAACTCGGTTGACGCGGGCGGCGGGCTTATGAGCTCGGAACACGAGGATGCAGACCGGGATTGAGGTTGAGTAGAAGAGATTGTTCGGCAGCCCGATCACAGCCTCGAGCAAGTCTTCGCGCAGCAGTGTCTCGCGAATCCTCGCTTCGCTGTCGCCGCGGAACAGCACCCCGTGCGGCATAACCACGCCAACGCGTCCACTATCGGACTTCATGGTCGTGACCATGTGCTGAATCCAAGCGAAATCGGCCTTACCCGCCGGCGGCACCTCACCAATCGCACGGCCGAAACGGTCGGCAGCCCACGTATCCGCGCCCCAGTTCTTGAGAGAAAATGGAGGATTGGCGATCACGATGTCAAATTTCCGCAGCTCGTCACCGTCGAGCAGCTTAGGTTCGCGGAATGTGTCCCCTCGGACGATCGTGAAGTCCTCAACCCCGTGAAGATACAAGTTCATCTTGGCGATTGCGCTCGTGGTTAGATTGATCTCCTGCCCGTAGAGGCGAAGGGTACGGGAGTCGCCGCCGGCCGCGTCCACCGCGGCGACCGTCTCGACGAGCATGCCTCCGGAACCACAGGCGGGGTCTGAGACCGACTCCCCCGGCTTCGGGTCCAGCAGCTTCACAATCAAGTGCACGACGTGGCGCGGGGTGAAGAACTCCCCCGCCTTCTTGCCGCTCGCCTCGGCGAACTCCCGCAGTAAATACTCGTATGCGCTACCGAGCATGTCCCCGTTGACCGAAGACGCGTCGAGGCGAAGCTTGTCGAATGCGCGGAGTAACGCCACGAGGGCCGTCTCCGGAAGCCTTTCGGTGTTTGCCCAATTCACGTCTCCGAAGACGCCGTCGAGGGAGCCTGGGTTTGCCTCCTGAATGCTGAGCAGGGTCGTTGCGAGTTTGTCACCGACGTTCTCGACCGTGTTGTAGACATCGCGCCAGTGGCAGTCCTCAGGGATCTGGAAGACGTGGAAGTCGGTTTCGATCTCATCGTCGAGGTCCTCGCCGAACTCAACCAGCGCTCGGGCGTGGTTGAAATCCCAAGTGTCACTAACCCATTTGAAAAACAGAGCCGGAAAAACGTAACTCTTGAAATCGGCCGGGTCGACAGGACCACGCAGAGCGTTAGCGGCGTCCCAAAGAGCCGATTCCAGCTGACGCTGGGTGACATGAAGCGGTTCAGTTGCGATCAAAGTCATGCCAGTGGTGCTCCGTGTTTCCGCGCGAGAACGAAGGGCGCGCAATTTCATACTCTGGCATGAGCTGGAGACCTTTGTTGAGAATCCCAGCTAACGAGTCAGGGTGTCGTCACTCTGCGTCGCCGCCCCGCACGCGTTATGTAAGCGTCACTAGGGCAGTGCGACAGCTTTCACGTATATCTCGTACATAGCTTGACCGTGCGATTCTAAGTTCTCCCGCTTTAGTTGCTCGAAAACTTCATGTTGTTGGCGAGAACTCCCGCGGCGCGGTCGAGGGCGCTCCCGTCAGCGCCGATGCAACCGAGGATCAACATGGTGAGAAGTGCCCGGGTTTCGATGTTCACTCGATCGAGTTGCTTGCCGGTGTCGCCTCGACGCAGGACGTGCGCGCCGGTATGCGCGAGCTTGTTGCGGACTTCCTTCACATCCTTGACCCAGCCTGCAGAATTCAGTCCAAGCTTTTTAACACGCTCGGGGGTTACGGCTGCGAGCAGTTCTGTGAGCCTTGTCGAGAGAACGGGGCGGTCCTCTTTGAATTTCTCACGCAGGAATTGCCGGAACTCCTTGGAGTCGTCTCCGGAGTAGCTCTTGATCAGTTCCTTCAAACGCGCGTCAAGGTAACCTCCTTCGAAACGCGTGAGCGTTGGGCCGATCTTTTCGTGCATGTTCTCTGCCGCCGCTATCGCCGAAGCGGTCGACTGCTCGAGAACGCCGCGCGAGCTGTGCTGGTACATAGTTACAACCTGGGGCGCGGGGAACAATTCTTCAACGGCGAGCCACCACGCGGCCAGTAAGTCGGCAGCATCCATGTCGCGAGTTGTTAAAATCATCTGAAGCCAGGATTGCTTGATGGGGTTGCGTCCGCGAAAACTGTCCGGTCGTATCACGGGGAGCAGTTGCGCTGGGTCGTCGGTTGCCATCCACTCGCCTAAAACGGGGGCGCCCGCTTGGTAGCAGAAAGTTAGGAGTGATTGTGCGTCCCGCAGGAGTAGGTCATGAAATCCAGCTGGTGCTGGGGGTTCGCATTGGAAAACAATGCGGACATGCTCTCCCGGGTGATTCATTATTGCGCCAGCGGGGAACCGATCATCCGTCTCCGCTCGCATCGGGTGTTCAATCCTGACCGTTACTGCGTACTTGGTCTTGAACATGTCGGCGTATGGACCGACCAGAACAGCCGGGCGGTGCTGAGGCAGGTCAGGGTGGGGCGTACCGCGGAGGATCGGCTGAGGAAACATGCTCCATGTATCAAGACCGTGGAAACCCACCGCCGAGTAGCGAAAGACTGCGCGATCGTATCCATCGTGGTGGCGGCCGAGGATGGCATAGGTGAAGGTTCGGTGATACCGCACGAAGGTGTCGCCATTAAGCGCGTGCTCGTCAACGAGGTGATGCTGCTGAAGATCCCAGAGGGTTACGGCTTGTCCTGTTTCCAGTTTTCCATGTAGGGTCTCAGATCCGCCGAGCTCAAAGACCTCTTGACCGATCGGGGGCGCCTCGATCGTTAGCGTCGGATTGCGCTTTATTACGCGGAGAACTCCCGGGTAGCGGAGCTCTGGCCGCTCCGGTGGCCACCACTCACCGCGGTGCTCCGCTGTCGTGTCCCAGTCGGGCAACAGTCTCGGAGTGGTCATACCCGACAGTTTCGCAGCAGCCACCCGGCTACGCACGAAAATTCAGGACGTCGTCGTTAATGAGCCTTGTAGGTAAACGCCTTCGGCTTGCCAGGGTGCTCGTAGAGATGCCGTTTATAAACAGCCTTCACGATCGCGCGCAAGTCCTGGCTGTAGCCGACAAGCGCCCGAGCTGATGGCAGATCAGCCCAGAGGACTCCCCTGTACCAAGTTTCGTCACCGAAGCGGAGCCGTCTGATGAGCCCGAAGTAGCCGTAGTTCGGATCCACCAGCGTCAGTTCATCCGGACCGGTGCGAAACGCGTACTCGATCGGATGCCAATCGGCCACCATGCTCCTGTCATGAGAGCAGCCGGCCTCTGCAAGCTTCAATTCTAAAACGTGGCAACGTCATTCAGCATGTGGACAAAATCCTTCGCCGTGACCCGATCGGGCGTACGTTTCGCCCAATGGACACGATCGAGTCCCAAAACTGCCCCACCTGCCTGACCCGAATGGAGGTCGGAGGAACAGCCGAGCACCCATTTTGGATCTGCCCGGTGTGCAAGGTAGCGAGGCTCGCGTAGCAATGCGAGGCGTTCGCTTGAGGTAGCGGGCCCCCCTTGGGTCGTGGGCATCCAAGATCAACTCAGTGGGAGGCTCTTGTCCATGTTGAGGATTCCCGGACGGAATTCTTCAGAAGCACCGTGATCTCCAATCTGTCCTTCGGCCTCCTAGCAGGAGCAGAGCGGCGATCCCGCGCCGATCGAGAACGAAGAGCGAATCGAACGGGTGACCGCCACAGAATGGTCACCATTCCACATCCGGAAACTAACCCCGGCCGGGATGTTTCCCAGCGGCGGCGCTGACACACTCGCTCTCTGCGACGCGAAAGTCGCTTGGGACCGATCATCTGTGGACTTCGCGCAACTGCCGACCGTTGCCGAGAACTAGCAGAACGACGCGTTCGGCCGCATCTGCCCACGCTGCTTAGCGGCGGTGCAAGAGGTGCAAGAGGTGCAAGAGGTGCAAGAGACGGTAACGGGTCGATCTGCTTAGGAGTACCCCGAAGGACGTTTGCAATACAGGTCCTTGAACAGGTACAAGTTCGCGTCCAACTGGATTCGGTTGTCCTCGCTCGGATCCGATCGGTACTCCTTGATCGAGGTGTAGACCGCGTTTAGAGAGTTGAACCAGAACAACCCGTTCTGCGCTAATTGTTGATCGCTGCGGAGGGCAGGGATGTGATTCTGCAGCGCCGAAAGTTTCCTATCGTCGGTTGCCGCATCAACTACTGCCGTGCAGTAGGGGTCCTTGCTGGAGAGCGTATACACCGTGTGGATGTCCGCTTTCGTTTGCTTCCAGCTGGTGCTTGCAACTATTTCGTCCAGCTGGCGTTTTAGTTGAGCGGCATAGGACTCGCTCGTTGGCGGAACCTCGATCCTTATTGGCTTAGCTACAGCCCCTGCATCGCGAAGGACTTGACCTAGAGGAACACCAACTTCTCGGGCGGCCACCTTAGCTGTTCCGCAACCACAGAGCATCAACAAGGACGCAAGCGCACCCACAACCGCTGTAGTCCGAGTTACCGTGTGTCCCATGGTTGCCTCGCCTCCGCAAAAGCGCCCTGCCTCCTGCTGCATATGGTCCCCGCCGGTTCCCCAATATGCAAGGGCGGCTCGGTATTCGGATGCGCGAGTGCCCGCCCCGAAGGCAGCACCGAAGCCGAAGGTGGATCCCACCATCGCAGCGTGCAACGAGTTCGTCACCACCTTCCAGACGCGCACCAAAGCCAACACGGATCGGGACGCGAACACGATCACGATTGATGCATGGCGCGCGATCGTGGACGATGCGGGGGGGGTTCCGACTATGCAGGTGTCTCCGCGAAAGCCAAGGGTGACGTGAAGGATCGCATCGGTAGCCTGGTGGATGTGATCGACGGGAACCCCGATGGTATTCGTGGGTTCCTATTCACCGGCCCTGCCGCTGATGAGTATGAAGCAAAGTTGAAGCGGGTTGGACAGGCTTGCTCTGTGGCCGGCGTGGATGTGGCGTTCTCATCCAACTGAGCTAGTCCTTTTGGCTCAATCTGCTCCACATCCCCGTCCCATCCCCCCTCAGACAGCTCGTTCAGATACGTAGCAAACGCCACCGGTCGATCCTCGGGCCTGACGTCGTGCTTCTGGCAGTAATCCTCGAACGAGATCACCCAGGCAGGGTACGCCGGAGATACGAAAATGCCTCGCCCGCATAACCTGCACGAGCTTTCCTCTGGCCGGAACCGTACACCGATGATGGCGGCGCACGAATCGAAGACAAAATCGAGAACAAACCCACACCCTCCTCTGCTCCGGCCAGATGAGCCTTGCCGCGGCGCAGCAGGCGATCGCCACAAACTGGTGGGCGGCACACCAGTAGTACGTCGGCTGACGGCAGAACTCTCCTCGAACTGGGGATGTGGGGCCGGACGTTTCCGCTGTCATACTCCGAACATGGATGAGCCCGCACCTACATCGATGCCAACGACTGGGCCGCCTGCCGGCTCGGGCAAACGCGCCACCACGTTGATGAGCGATCGGTCTGCCGGGCAGGCGTGTATTGAGGAGCTCCTCCGCATCCAGCAGCGCCGACCAGCGCGGACCCGGACGGAGCGGATCTTCGGTGCCTCCCCTTTGAGTGAGGAGAGCCGCGCTTGGTATGTTGGCGCGCTCGGCGAAATACAAGTCGGCGCTCTGTTGAACGGGCTCCCCGCAGCGTGGACGGTATTCCACGCCCTTCCCGTCGGCCGCAAGGACTCCGACATCGATCACCTCGTCGTCGGTCCCGCCGGGGTGTTCCCTATCAACACGAAAACGCATCGCGGAGCGAACATCTGGGTTGGCCGGTTCACCGTCATGGTCAACGGGCAGAAGAAGTCGTACATCCGGAACTCTGAACATGAAGCGTCGCAGGTTGTGAAACTGCTCGTCCCGCTCGGCGCTCCCGCATCCATCGTCCGCCCGGTCATCGCTGTTGTCGGACCCAAAAACTTCACCATCCGGCAGCATCCGGACAACGTCGCCGTCATAAATGCTGCGCACCTCCGCCGATGGTTGGTCAAGCAACCGACACGGCTACATGACTCCTCGGCCGCTAACATCGTCGCTCATCTTGACCGGCCGGCGACTTGGCGGGCGACTCAGCCCGTCGACGGGTGGGAGAACGCATTCTCGGACCTGCACCAGGAGGTCCGCGACGCCCACTCGATACGGAGCCTCTGGGTCGTCGGCGCCGCCATCATCGCCGGGGTCATCTTCTGGAACGTGATGATGGGTGCGCTCCACTAGCGACTTGTTAGTGCTCCTGCCACCGAACCGCCTGCGATCAGCAGCCGTCCCGGCTGAGCGGCACAACGGCTGCGCCGCGACGGCAGATGCGTGCCGAAGAGGACTAGCGCGCGGACTCCTCGTCGCGTAGCTCCCACGGAAGCTCCTCGGGATCGAGTTGCGCAGACTCTGTGACGATCCCATGGAAGGGTGCTGGATCGGCAAGCCTACCGGTCCACTCAAGTTGACCGAAGTTGCGGGGAGCGTCCGCGAAATTGGACGGATCCTTGCGGCCATACACAACGCGCCGAATACGTTGCATGAAGGAAGTCATACCGAATCGTAGCGCTGGCTAGCCGTAGCCGGTCAAGACGTGGGTGAACCGGACCACCAAGGCGGGGATGGCCAAGCCGGCTGGTTTGAACCCCCGGCCCAAAAGCGGCGATGACTGCCGACTGAACCTGGCCAGCAGGCAGCGGCACGACGGGCTGCGGTGCGCGGACTGTGAGTTCACTTGCGAGCCCGACGAAGGAGGGCGAGCTTACGGTACGGCCGGGTCGTTGCCGGCCGCACCGAGTTAGGCTCCGCTCAGAAGGTTTTCGGTCTAACGGTTATCTGGGAATACCGTTCTGGCCCAGGTGGGACCACCCAGAAGCGTTCACGACCAGGGTATGTAACCTTCATCGCGCCTAGGACCGAGTCCTCTGTATCCACATCTTCGCCCTCCGAGCTCTCGGCAAAACCTTCCTCGACTCGTCGCACGACCTCGTCGTGGTCTTGCGGACGGACGTTGAAGAGGAGCCCATCATCGTTCTCCTCGTCGAGATAAGCTCCGTTGATGCGTGTTTTGCGGACCGCGCGGACATCGAGAACGACGACCTTGTATCCGTTGCCGGGGTGGACGAGAACTGTTTGTCGTGGCATGTTGTGTGGTTTCCTTCTTGGTTATGGCCTTACGGCCCGGTTTTTTCTTCCTACCCATAGATGGGCGGTTCCGCGCACAAATCGGGGAATTATCGAAGAATCTTTTGTAGGTAGTTCCTGAGGCCGGTGCCTGCCTCAGGATCTCTATGCGCGACCGCACCGGCTTGGTGCCCGTTCTGAGGATGTTGCCGGGGTCTTCCGTCTCGTAGAGTCGCACCTGCCGCGCGGTTTCCTCGGCCAGCCTTGCGAGAGCCCGACTCGACGACTTTCCTGACGGCTCCTGAACCCGATCATCAGCCCACGGAACTCTCCGCCTTTTCGCCGCATGTATATGTCTATGAACGCTCCGTTTTCGGTGCGAGTCGAGTCGGAGTGAGCGGAGACGATATGCCAGCTGAACGGGTTAAGCAACACCTCAACCAGTTTGGGAGGCTGCTGCGCTCAGATCGCGGCGACGCTGACCCGATATTGACGATCACATCCGTGATGTTGTCCGCGATCATCTCGGCGGCGGTCCTCGGCTCAATGATGATGGTGATCAGCTTTGGGACCAACTTCACGCTCGAACAGACCAGGGCCACCGGCCTCACGACCGCCGGAAAAATGTGGTCTCTCGATGCGAACGACGCGTCGGCTGTTTCAATGATCGACTCCAGCGATGTTGTCTTCTACGACGCCGTCGGCCGGCACCCAGGCGTCTACATCTCTCGAGTTAACGGCACAAACCAGATTGATCTGACGTGCCGTAAGTCCGAGTGGCGGTTAACCGCCGGCACGCTTACGGATACGGTGTCGACATTCTCGGCGGCGAACCCGACCTGTGACTACGGCGACCCCTCTATTCAGCCGACCGCGACCTCGCAAGTCATCAGCGTGGACGGGTTCAACTCTTCGGCAAAATTCACTGCAGCCAACGCCGGTGGCAGGGACCTGCACTACGTAAACGGCACCGAAGTTGGACTCTCGGCCTCGTCGTTCGGAACCCCCAATCAGTCAATAGCGACCCGTGCGTCGTGGTGGAGGAATTATGAATGGGCCTATTCGCAGCCGCGTGTCATTGACGTGACAGGGGACGTCACCTTTCCCCTGTCCGGGGTGAAGCCGACCAGTATCCTCGGGACAACTTGGTTGTCACCCACCCCTCAAGGGGCCACTGTATCCACGGCTGAATCGACCCCGACGAAGGTCACCTACTCGCCGGGTGTTGTGACGTTCAATGTGGCTCGGTCCTCGACTGTAGGTGCGGTGTATGGCGGCTACCACGAAGGTGTCACGGTCGACATCACAACGCCGGCGAACTGCGGTCCGTACTCGGTGCAATACGACTTGCTCTGGACCCCGACAACTGCAGCCGCGCCTTCCAGATCGACGACATTGACGACGTTCACGTCACCAGCACCAATTGACGTTGACCAAATCCCGAACGGATCCGCCGGAACGATGAAGGTCACGGCGTCCTGCCCATCAGCGGTCCAATCCGGAGCCGACGCAGTCTACTCCGTCGCCTACACGCAGCCCCTGCCTCAGCCGACCTTGACTGTCGGCACCCCGGATCCCACGCAGCCGAACGTTCACAAGCTGGCTTGGGCGCCGGTGTCCTCACTGAGCTCGGTCGTCTACCGCACGCAGGTACAGAAAGGTACCGGGAACGCGTGGGTTGACCAGCAGCAAGCAACCCCGAACCCGGACCCCACACCAGGGAAAACGATCGCGTGGCCGCTCGGTTCCACCTACGGAGTTTCAATGAACTATCGGGTAATTCCGGAGCTCGGCTCCACCGTCGGCAACGCTTCCAACGAGGCAGGAATCTACACACAGTGGCCGCCGGTCACTGGTGTGGCATGGGACCCGTACGACTCAACCGGGTTGAACCTGACTACCACGGTCAGCAGCTATACAACATGCCCGGCCGGCACGAGCCCGCAGTATCAGCAGCGGTTGAACCCGGACCTGACAGGGTGGCAAGGCTGGTCCGGATGGTCGCCTTCCCGGGCGGCTTCGACAGTCCTACAACAGGGCCAGCTGGCTCAACGACTCGGCGAGGTTCGTTGCGCTTACGACGCCGCCCAGTACACGCCAACGCCGGGAGAAGCGCCCCAGCTGAGTTGGGTCCAGCCGATCACCAGTATCCCGGCCCCTCCCACGATGGTCGCATCGAATCCCAGCTCAAGCGGTCCCACCGCAACTGTCTCCTGGGCCACCTCCGGCTGCCCGGTTAACACCACCCCCGAATTCCGTTGGCAGGACCGGGTCGACAACAACCTGGTCAACGGCATCTGGACTGGCTTTACCGGCTGGTCTGCGACGATGTCGACATCGGTGGCTATGAACGAGGGCGCGAAACTCGAATTCCAAGTCGTCGCACGCTGTGTGTCGTCGTACACCTGGGATGTGCCGCCCGCCGGCGAAGAACCTCAGATTCCGACCAACGGGCCTCCCGGCGCCACGGCGACCATGTCCCCTTGGGTGCGTCCCATCGCGACTCCAGCAGCCACGACAAACATTTGGAACGACACTGGCGGGACCAGCCAACCGAAGAACGACCGTTTCCTATGGAATCCCGTGGGCTGCCCGTCCGGCACCTGGGTCCAGTACCGGCGAGGGATCAACGGCGCTTTGTATGGAGGCTTGACTTCCGCCACGAGCCAAGACGTAGCCACGTCGTGGGGCACCAAATACACGCCGCAGGTCGGCGCTGAATGCTCCTCCGCCTATGCTGATTCAGCGTTCGCGGACGTAGCGGGCCCGTACTGGGTCACCAACGTCCCGCAGGCGACTGGTGTCGGCAACAGCGTCAGCCCCGGCACCGTCTACACAGGCGGTACCGTGTGGGTGTCTGTCAGTGGAGGCAACTGCCCCGCCGGGACGAGCACCCATTACTACACGACCGATGGGGTCGGCGACACCTACTACGGGTCCTTCTCCGGCTCGTGGGGGTCCACGGGAACGAAAACGTACACCACCCGCGCTTACTGCCAAGGACCTGACGCCCGAGGTGACGACAGCGCGCCCTCGACCGCAACCCTGCGAGTAATACCGCCGCCCGCACCGGCGGCACCGGCGTGGGTGAACCTGTGCGTCAGCACTCCCAACGACGGCTTCCAAACTATGCACTTCGACGGCAGCTGGGCTAGCTCATCGTGGGCCACCTCGTACAGCAGCACGTTCTATATCGAGCTCGGAGGCGTCTGGACGGCAGGAAAAACCCAGACGTGGTCTGGAACCAGCGGACCTGACGCAGGCAGCTATTACATGTCTGGCGGTGGAGCATCGTACTTCGAGCTGCGAGTAACGGCCATTAACGCAAGTGGGAGCAGCATCTACAGCGCATCAGCGGACCTGAACGCGAGCCAAGCGACGTCAGGTGCATACGGTTGCTAAACCAGCAAAAATAAAGGGAGAAGGGCACCCGATGAGGTGCCCTTCTCCCTTTCCTTAGTAGTTGAGAACCACCGTGGTGAACTCCGTGGCCGGAACGCCAAGGTTTGTCACGCACCATGCCTGTGCCGCATCCGCCGTGGTGAAGTACGGGCTCGACACTGTGAAGTACGCGTAACCCTTCCAATGGAGTCCGCCCGCGTCAGGGATCGCGTGAACGATGACGCAAGCTTGGTGTCCCGTCGCTTGGATGGCCTCGGTAACACGCAGCTGGGTGCCGGGTGTTGGGATCTCCCGTCCGTCGTTACTCATCTTCGTGTTCTCGCCGTTGGCGGTGAGGTCGTTGACGACGGTGGCCGGCAGCGGCTGGTTCTTGGCGACTACGACGAACGAACCGTCGTTCATTTGGTACTTGACCTCGTCCGACGGGAGCTTCGTGTCCGTTGTCGCCGGCGAACCGATGGGGAGCTCGGCGGGGGCGGACGCCTTCGGGGTTGCCGACGGAGTGGCGGAAGCGGCGGGCTTCGAAGCGACAACCTTGCTGCCGGTGGTGTGACCGCTGAACGCGGCGGCACCGGCGCCGATTCCGGCGACAATGACAAGCGCGGCGCACGATGCGATGACGGCGGTGCGGTGGCGGCGCGGCCAGGAGATCTTGGTGGTCTCAGTCTCCGCGCGGGCGGAATTGATTTCGGTGCTCTTCATGTGGCGTTCCCTCTTGCGTACGGGGCGCGTGAAGACGCACCTCCAATCTTGTATCGGCCCAGGCACATTACCTACTGCTCGCTCGCATTGTTTATGCGCGGCAGGGGTCGGTTCTGGTCAGACCCTCCCAGTATGGTGACCTGGTCGTCTACTTGACGGCCGGATCGTGACAACAGTTCGGGTCTAACTGTTTACATGCGGCGAGGGTGCCGGCCCCTCGCTGTAGTGGCTAGTTGGTTGCGCAGGCGAGCTCGTTCCCGCCGGCGGCGACGAGTTCTGAGCTCATCTGGCTGACCTGACCAGAACAGGCGACTGGGGTCACGCCAACCTGGCCTTCTGCCGCGAAGGCGGCCTTTGATGCGGCCGCCTGCGCAGCGGTGAGCGGGGCCGCCGCCGGCGTTGCCTTGGCGGCCTTCTGGGCGGCGGTAATCGCGTTGACGACATCTGCCATCGGACCTGCGGCCTTCTGAAGGTTGAACGGGTCACTGACAGCGTCGGCGATCGGCGCCGGAGCGGTGTGCTGGATAATGCCGACACCGCCGCCGGCGGCGATCAAGGCGATGGTCGCACCGATGATGATCTTGATCATAAAATTCCTCTTTTCTCAGGAGACTTATGTCTCTTTTTCCTTCTCTTGAAATAAAGTAACACTAGATTCCGCACGTGTATTCCGGAGTGCAAAACATTTTTGGAATCTTTTTTGAGCGACCCATTCGGCTCGCAACCAGGGTGAAATCACCCGAGGGGTAGCCGCCTACGGTGACGGGTGAGGAGATGTCTCGCTTGCGGCCGTGGCCCTGCAAGCTGTCGACGCTTAGAACAAGTCGTCTGTGTATGGATCCTCGGGGGTCGTCCCGGTCGTGACCTCGCGAGCAGCTTTCTCGTATTCGAGCAACCGATGCGCCGCCCAGAAAACACAAATGCAATCCGCGGCTGTCGTTGCGTCAGGGACCGCGAAGTGTGGGCACTGGTTGACGTCGTCGTACGCCCACGTCACGAGCGCCCACAAGCTCGCTAGGTCGCTTCTCGCTGGCTCTTCTGGCACAACGCGGCAGGGCCTTGACTCGAACGTCACAGGCAGCTATTCGCTAATCGTTGCCGGCGGCGGTGTGAGCACGCGACGGTAACGGCGGCCATCGTCGAGCTCGACGTTCTTGCCGGCCAGTTTGCCGGAATCCAGCATGCGGTACACGACCGTCGGTGTGAGGCCAGCGGCCGCCGCGTACTCCGCAACCGACATCCCGGGTAGATCGGTCGGAACGATCGATGTCGCCCTCACCCTGGCCCTCTTAGCCGTTGCCTCTTTGCGCTTTGCGATCTCGGCTTTACGCCCAGCGAGGTCGGCGGCCCTGCCGTAGTAGCGACTCCGGCAAGCACTTTCATTGATCCCAAGGCTCGCACCGATCTGCTTCCAGCTGACCCCGGCGGCCTGTGCAGCCATCACCGCGCGAAGCATCTCGTCATCCGCATCCAACCGGGCGGTCGCTTGGCCGAGCATCCGCACGAGAGCGGCAGGGTCGGCGGCTGAGCTCGTGTCGGCTTCGAGCAGGCGCTCGAGTGCGGCACGAGTCTCCGGGGTCAGCGGTGGCATGGTTTCGATGGTATCGGTGCTGTCAGTCATGGGGTCCTTTCCTATGAGTTCAAGGCTTCGCGGACGGCGATCGCCGATAGGCCGGTGCGTTTTGCAATTTCGGCTTTACTGATCCCGGGTTCTGCTTGGGCGAGAGCCTTAGCCGTTTCGCGAAGGTCAACGTCAAGCGGGGTTCCGCGCTTGGGTTTCGGTGCGCTTTGCGTCTGAGCCGGCAACGCGCCGCGGTCGGCAACGCGGGCGAGAGCCTGACGCTGCTGTCTAGTGCCGCTTGGCGGTGCGACGAGGATTCCAACGACCTGTTCTGACGTCCCGAGCACGGCGAGAGGCATCAACGAGCTGACCAAGACGACGAAAACAAGGGTGCCGGGTGCGCTGTGGGCAACGGAGATACCGTGCCACGCGTTGAGAATCACGCTCGCGAGGCTGAAGATGGTGAGCCAAATCCAACTCGAAGCCACGGACTCTCCCCGGCTTCGCCTGGCGATCGCCCCGAGCGAGAACGCGAGGAGTGGCGCGTCAATCCCGAGGACGACGCCGGCGCGTGCGAATTCGGGGATACCGATCTGCTGTGCGACCCAGAGCTGGCTGACCGAACTCGTTGTAAAGGCGCCCGCGAAGGCGGCGGTCGTGACTGCAAGGGTTGTGAGCACAAAGCCGCGGCTGGTCGCGCTGATGCGAGCGACGGCGTTCGGTTGAGCGGCAAGCGTCGGACTGTCATAGGTCGGCATCAGTCGCAGCCCCTTTCGTTGAGCGAGGCGTCCCAGTACCGATCCACAAGGTTGCGACTGACAGTCTCGACAGGAGTGCCGGCGTGCAGCGCATCAGCGATCGCGTCGAACTCGCGGTCAAAGATGAGATCGGCCTTTCGCTTTGACAGCACCCCAGCCACGGTGACAAATACTTCGGTCGCGTAGATGCTTCCGGCGATCTGGACCTGGCGCTGTGCCCAGTCCGCGCGCCCGTCCTTGACCTTTCGTCGTGCGGCTAAGTTGACCGGCTGGCGTGCTGTCGTCGCAGTTGTCATTTTCTCCTCATTTCTTGTTCAGTTCGCAAATATCGTGTTACTATAATAGCAGAAGAACGGACATTTGTAAGAAGTCGGGTCAAAGACCAGAGAGAAAGAGATAGGAGGAGGTGAGGAAGGGAAATGAAGGATCTCAAAGAGACTGAAGAGAGAGTGATCATCATCAGGACCGAACCTCGAACAGGACCAAGACCAGGCAGCCCTCGCAGCACCCAAGCGAGAACAGAGCTCGCTACGCTCGCTCCACCCACCCTTCCCCGCCCCAGCTTCAACCCTCCAGCAAACCCCGACTCGTCTCTCACCCGGCACGTCACGCCCCGCAACGCCACGTCCCCTGCGGGCTGCGCCCGCCGTCAACACCACGTCACCTCTCGGCATGTCAACGCGATGGTGTTTCGCAACGGGAACGATGCGTTTGCTCCGGGCGAAGCCCGGCTGCGTCAGCTGTTCGTTCGCTTGCTGTGGACGCCGGCCGAAGGCCGGAGAACTACTCCCCTGTCTCGTTGTCCGTCACGCCCTTATCCCTACAAGCTCACGAAAAGACGCCGCTGCTTCGCGCGGCGCTTTTCGATGCTGTTGAAATAGATCTGGAGGCCTAACTTGACTGTCGTATTCACGGATACTCCGACTCTCACTCGCGAGGATCTGACCGCCGCGCTGCAAATCACTCTCGGCCGCCTCTCCCCTTCGACAACTCCGAAGTCTCGTGCCTTGACCGGGCTCGTCCGCGCGCTTGCGCTCGGCTCGACTCCCGCGGAAGCCCGTCGTGCTTTGCTCCGCGTCGACCCGGAGTTCGCTGCTGCCCTGAACAGCAACAGCAAGTTCGCGTCGCTGCTGCGCGTCGCCCGCTCCTCGATTCTCGGCTCTTCCGGCTCCTCCTACCCGGCGGCCGCGGCGGCGCGGGAAGGAACACGCCTTCGCGTCGCGCGGCGGCTCGTAGGTCACCTCATTACGCCAGCCACTGCAGGCGCTGTCGCATCGCGGAAGACAGAACTCAACTGCCGCGTCGCGATCACGATCCTCGGCCTCATGGCGTTGGAAGGGGTTTCGAATAACGGACTCGACGCTGTTCTCTGCTCACGAGGTTTTTTAGGCCTACAGATGAACCTCAGCCTCCCAACGGCTGGCACCACCTTGGGCGGGCTCGTCGAGCTTGGCTGGATCAGGCGCGTAGCGACCGTCGGCGGGACCGCAAGGTGGCGCCTGTCAACACTTACTCCCGAAGAAGACCTGGTGGCGTGGGTGTACGCCGACACGGTCGACGCTCTGGTACACGGGCACTCAGAACCGCTGGCCGATGTCATCCGGACCGTCATGCACCCCGCTTTTGCTTATGAGGAGGCGCTCACTGTCCGCAGCTGGCATTACCTGATGCTCAAGCAGCTGCATCACCTGCCGACCGGCGAACGTCTCGGCCTCGGGCGCGCATCTATCGGCAAAGTCAAGCGTGCGATCGCTGACGCGCTCCCCGGATTGGAAGATGGGCAACCGCTCGCCGATGCCCTCGACGAGTTCACAAGGACCAGAAGCCTGGCGGAATATGTCAAAGGCGACCGAGAGATAAACCTCCGAGAGAAAAGCGAGATCTTCCGAGCAGGTCTCCAAGCCGCCCGAGAAAAGCGCCAAGAAGACTTCGAAGACCGCCGGTTCTGTCGGGCGCTCTTCCACGCCGGCGAGAAGCAGATCGGCGAGGTGCCCGATGCCGGCCAGCCGCGAGCAGAGTTCGAGGCCTGGCTGGTGGCCGGACGTGTCGTCTTCGGGATCGACGGAAAGTGTAAGGTTGCTGACCCTGGCCTCCGGCCAGCGTTTCGTGAAGTACTCGGCCAGCGGCTGGGGAAGGCCGGCTACTCCGAAAGGATCGTCGAGCAAGCGATCGCCTACGTTCTGCCGGAGCCTGACGAGCTAGTCGCCTGACCGGGCCGTTCCGATGTAGGCCGATTCGTTCGCTGGATGGGCGGAACTTTACCTGGCCTCCGTCGCTTTGTTAGGACTTCAATTCTCGCAGTTCGATCCTGATGTCCTCGAGACGCTCGGCGGCTGTGACTTCCGGGTCTTGGAAGTAGTCGCGGATATTCCTCAGCTGGTAAAGCTCCTCAATGTCAGAGACACTTAGCGCCGTGTCGGCAATGATCATCGTCGAGCTTCCTCGCTGCTGTCCTCATCCGACAGCGAAGTGTGGAAGAAGTACAGCTGCCCCGCGCGAGCTATGGACCTCGCTATGTTTGGCTTGATCCGGCGAGGGTGTGACTCGTGCCACTCCTCTACAAACACCATGTGGGCGCCGTCACGCTTCTTTCGAACCTCGATCTTCTTCTCGTCGCTGCCGGTGTGGAGCTCCTTGTGATGTTCGGCATCGTACTTGTGCCCCCAGGTGACGCTTGCAGCAATTAGCTGGAGGCGGATCATCTCGGCGTAGCCCGCAGTGATGTTTGCCAAGACACCGTCGGAGATCGGAACGGTAGTCCAGAAGTTCACGTAGTCAGCGATGCCGGTGTAGGTGGCTGGTGGAAAAAGAAAGGTTCCCTGATCGAGTGGTTCGAGGTGCAAGTTCCGGCTCCCATTGTTTCTTGGCGCAGGATTGACCCCGGCTGTTGCGGCCCATCCTTCGATTCGCTCGTTGTACTAATGTCTGTATGCGCTTTCGAGGATGCCTCGAGCGCGACACGAAAGCGCGATCTGCTCGTGACACTCGGCGGCAGTTGACACTCGGCCACTAGCCGACGTGCTTAAGGCTCGACAAGCTCGTGGCCTAGCGGGGTCAGTCGCAAAACGCTCCCAGACAGCCATCATTGGGCGTGGTTTCGGTGGTACTTAGGACCGACAAGAAGATAAATACATGAGCCTCGCTCTGATCGATAGAGTCATCGTCGGAGGCGACAATGACAACTTATGCACTTGAAGACGTGTTCAAACTCTCAGGGGTTCCAACCGTCACGTTCGTGCCCCCGACCGAATTCTCGCGACTGAAGGTTGCTCTTCGAACGCCCGGTCGAGGCGTTGTAGTAGAGGGGCCATCAAAAATCGGCAAAACGAGCGCCGTGACTAGGGGGCTCGAGTCCATCAGCGCCGAGTTGGAGGGGTCAGCTCTTCGGTTGTCCGCTCGGAAGGTAGACGACGTCGAATTGATTCGCGAACTGCCGACGATGAAAAACATAGGCGTCGTTATCATTGACGATTTTCATCGCCTCGACGAGTCGACGAGGCGTTCGATTTCTGACTTCATGAAGATCCTTGCCGACGAGGAGAGGGTTGACTCCAAAGTGGTCGTGATTGGAATCAACCAGGCTGGACAGTCCTTGCTCTCCTTGGCTCCGGACCTAGGCGGAAGAATCGAAGTTATAAAACTTGGTATAAATCCGGATGACCGGGTCAGAAAGCTCGTCGAACAAGGTTCTAGCGCGCTCAATATCGAAATAGCCGCCGTCGACGCCATCGTTGTCGCCTCCGGGGGAAGTTTCAACATCGCGCAAGTGCTGTGCCACGATGCCTGCCTCTCCGCAGAGGTGACGGAGACTGTGACCGAGCGGACCGTCGTTTCAGCGTCGTTCGAGCTGGTGCGCGAGCGCGTATTAGATCGTCTTGCCGGTACGTTCGAATCTGCAGCTGAAACATTCGCGAGAGGAAAGCGGATCAAACGCGCCGGACGCGCCCCGTATCTTCAAATCCTAAGGTGGCTTGCTATGAGCGAGGAGTGGACTGTCAGCCTTGACCGCGAAATGACTCGTCATCCGGAGTTGCGGGGAAGCGTAGGGCAAGTAGTTGATAAGGGCCATCTCCGGAACCACCTCGACGAGCGAGTGGACGAACTGGGAACTTTGCTTCACTATGACGACCGAAATCGGGTTCTGGCGGTCGAAGACCCACAATTCTTTTTCTTCATCAAGAATCTCGCGTGGAATCGATTCGCCGAACGCGTCGGATTCCTCGGCGTGAATTTCTCATCCCGTTATGACATCGCATTGTCCTTCGCGGGAGCCGAACGCGATATTGCGCAGATGCTAAACGACGCCTTGTCGGACGAAGAACTGAATGTCTTCTTCGACACGTCCGAGCAAGACCGCATCTTGGCGGAAAATGTCGAGGAATACCTGGCGCCGATCTACAAAAGTGAGGCCAGCTTCGTGGTCGCAATTCTGGGCCCGGACTATCCCGATCGGATATGGACGCGGTTCGAATCCGTGCAGTTTGGGCAGCGGTTCGGCGAGAAGGCCGTCATTCCAGTGTGGTTCAAGGGGCAGACCTACGGCGCATTCGATAGTTCGCGAGCGGTCGGAGGATTCACCCTCGATAAGGCATTCCCGCTCGAACCTCAGATTGCTGAACTCGCCGGACTTTTGATACTTAAGGTGCAGCAGCTGCGACTAATTTTGCCCGACAACGACCCAGATCTCGATGAAGATGAGGACGACGGCGGCGAAGACGCGCCACTACTTGAATAGGCAACATGACTCG
The DNA here is from genome assembly GCA_025464975.1 of Microbacteriaceae bacterium. Taxonomy (GTDB): domain Bacteria; phylum Actinomycetota; class Actinomycetes; order Actinomycetales; family Microbacteriaceae; genus Lacisediminihabitans. The sequence goes on from JAODMT010000017.1 coordinate 201,433, forward strand.
GGACAGGAAAATACCCGCAGGCGTCGCGAAACGGTCTCCATGGCCACCGCAGTGACTCTCTGGCAGAAGTTGATCCGGAACAGCCAGCACGGTTTCGATACTCTCCAGCCCGCTCAAAGCCGTGCCCTCCTCGCGTCACACAATGGCACCATCCCCGGCGACCTCACCTTCTTGGTGTGGCTACACCTACTGCGCGTTGTCACCTTTCCTGAAATTCTCATGTCGAAGGATCCGCGCAACCGGTAAAGCTCTTCCGATCGCGCCAGGGAGCGTCCAGAGAGCGTTCCTGAGCCGGCCACCGGTACGGAATGGGAGTTGTCACCATCGTCGCTGCGCGCCGACGTCCCCGTGGAGCACTCGGTCAGCTGGCGTGTAGCTTCCGCGACGTCGCGGCTTCAGCGCCGTGGGCCCTAGTCGTCGGCGCTGTGTCAGCCGGGGCCGATCGCCGGCTGCAGGGCGCCTTCATGATCGTCGCTGCGCGTCGACGCCGCAACAAGCAGTCGGCTCGCTACGTAACGTCTGGCTCGACGTCCGCGGCTTCAGCGCCGCGAGGGCGGTGCGTGTGCGGTGCGGCGGTGTGGGCGCTACTTTTCGCTATCGACCCGCTGATCGTTTCGTGACTGCCGGGACGCGGCCAGTCGGGCTGCGCCCGCGCCAGCGACCCGCTACAACCCGGCGCCGTGTCGCCAACGATTCGAGCGCAATAGGGAGATACACCCTAGCTCGCGCCTTCGGGGTCCGATTGAGCGCGACCTGCTCGTCTGCGTTGACGCCAAAGAATGTACCGTACGTACACCTTGCTCAGAATCTCAAGATCGGAGGGCACATAGATACCCGCCCTGCGGCGAACCGCTCGCGCCGTGATTCGCCGAGCCGTCGCCAGTACCAAGTCCAGAACCATCCCAATACCCAGAATGAATATCGCGGCAACGATGAGGACGCTCACCCAGCGCTGATCAGCTCGTGTGCGGCCCACGCCCTCCACCGTGCCGAAGGCGATCGTGAGCACGAGTAGGCCATAAACGCCGACAAGGATATGAAGCGTAAGCGGGATTCCGGCTCGCTTCGCGCGCCTTTCAAACTCGGCGATGTTGATGCGAATAATTTCTTGGAGTCCGTGTACTTGTTCACCGTGAAGCTTTAAGGCAAGCGAATCGTCCAGCTTCGGGCTGATACCGCCCACGTCAATCTCGTGCAGCGAAGCGAGAAGGCGCCCGGCGGTCTCTGCTCGCTCGGCATGCTTCCGCTGGGAGGACGTGCGAACTTGCGTAACAACGGCAAATGTTAGCGAGGCCACCGAGACTGCCGCCCCAACGAATTGCGCAATTAATGTCCACATGGCTCAAGCCTGCCCGCAATCAACGGCTTTCCCGGTAAGCGGCGCGCCTAGGGATGCCGGCTGCGGCGACGCAAGTCCAAGCAGTGTCCCTGTAAACCCTCGCCTTTGGCGTCGGAACTGGGTGCGCTCAGTCGCACATTACCAAGAGCTTGCCGACAACAACTCGCTGCGCACAAGTCCAACCTCGCTCGATCTTTGAAAGCACTAGGCCGGCAGTTGGACGCAGATGTCCTGGCCAAAGAGGCAAGCCGATCGATCAAACGAAGTTAGATTTTTGTCGCGCGGTGTCCGTGCTGGTGGCGTTGTGGTGTCGCGTTTTCCGGGCGGTGACGAGATGGTGCTTAGCGCCGTCACCGGCGCATCCGAGCAGCGACTCGCCGCTCATTTCAGACCGATGTCGGCGGTATCTGCAATATTGAGACATGGGTGGAATTAGATATTCAGAGTTCGTGCAGGCCGTGCGTCGATACAGACCGAGCGACCTGATTCCAGCCATCGCCCAGCTCTCAGCCGAAAAGCCAATGTGGCAGACGTTCACGGATGAGTGGCGGGCGAGGCCGCCATGGGCACTGGCAGCAATGGCCCGCGAATCCATCCTTTACGGGACTGAGTCCAGATCGGCTCGGGTTACCCCAGCCGCTCTCGACGAGCTATTCAATCTCTTCTCGAGACTCTCGGATCCGCACGAGGAGCCAACCGCCCACACCATCCTTACCTCGATAACACACGAACAGTTTCCGCACCAAGAGTCGATGTTCGAGGAAGTTGCCCGAGCGCAGGCGCTATTCGGGCACCAGGTCGCTGGTGTCGATCCGTTCCCATGGGACGAAGTGATCGGTGTCCCACTGGAAGCCGCAATCGGGGCGAGCCTTGTAGTCGCCTCACTTACTGCCGCGCAACAGGGTCGATTCGATCCGGCATGGTTCGATCACGATGGTGTTGACGAAGTGTTCCAGCGCTTCATGCCCAAGGACACCCTGCTAGCTGGGGCAGCGTATCTGACGTGCACACCGGCGTCCGCACGCACGGCCGTCTTGCCGCCAGACGGCCTTCCTTGGAGTGCTCGGAGATTCGCCTACAACCCCGTCACGTCGACGCCGCTCGTCAACCTCGGTGCCGCGGGAACCTGGGCGCCTCTCTCCACCGCGGTCGCGCGCAGCGTCACACCCGCCAATCTTTACTATGCCGGAATGGCGAGCGGTCGGCCGGGCTTCGGCAAGGACCTGGGATTGAGGGTGCAGGCGTACGTCGGTCGGCAGCTAAGAGACATCGAGAATTTGGAAATCCTCCCGGAAGTCGTTTACGGCCGACACGGCGGTGAGGATAGCGCCGACTGGTTCATCATCGCCGATGAGGCCGTCGTTATCGTCGAATCGAAATCCGCCCGCATGTCCCTTGCCGCTAAGGGTGCCGACTCCTCGCTCCCCGGACATGTGGCGCGCAGTATCGGCCGTGGGCGCGAACAGATCGACACGACAGCTCGACTCATTCGCGAGAAGCATCCGGCGTTCAGCCACATCCCGAGCGACCGCCGCCTGGTCGGGTTAGTAGTAACAAGCGAGCCGTTCTACATGGCCAATTCTGGACTGCCGGCTTATGGCGCACACGGAGAGATCCAAACTCTTGTCGCGTCGCTGCGAGACATTGAATTCTTTGCCGCGATCCCAGGGCAGCATCTCGTGCCGGCACTCTTAGATGTGATGGATGACCCAGAGCAGTCGACATGGTCGCTATTCTCTTCCCTCCAGCCGCGGTTCCCGGAACCAAGGCGGAACAAAGTTCTTGACGCGGCATGGTCCGAGTTCTCGTGGATCGGAGACAAGTTCTACGAGATGACTGGAGCGAAGCGACCTGAACTAACTGCATGATCGGCGTCTAGCAACTCTTCGGAAGTTGGGTCGTATCAGCCGGCTACGGTCGCTTGTCGCCAGGTTCTTGTGGTCATTCAGGGAACAGCATCCAATATATTCGTCGAAAGAAAGTGTCGAGTATCGCGAAGGCGATGCGACCTACGACTTCATGCTCGGCACAGCGGTCGAAGTCCCGCGGGCGGAAGACTGGGACCGCGTGGTTCCCGAGAAATTTCGAGGTCGTCGCGACCAGATCATTGAGCGGCTCAGAAATAACCGTCTGCTCGCGAATACTCCGTTCCAGGACGTTTATGTCCAAGGTCGCGGGGCCGTGGCAGGATGGCGACGTGGTCGAGTTCCGTCACAGTTAGACCTCAGGAGGTGGTCGTGGCAGCGTCGATTCTTGTTCCTGTGGTCGTTCAGGGAGACGACGGGTTCGAGGCATTCACCTCGGTCGAGGCGGCGTGCCGTCAGATTGAGGCCATCGACGTGCAAGACGGCGTCTATCAAGCCTTCGATGCTCGGGGCGCGCGTCTCACATTGGCGACCAGTGGTCGCTGGGTCCTCTTGTCGCAAGACGGACACGAGCCTGCAGATCCGGACAGGCTCGCGGAATGTCTTCGTGACTATCTGACGAGGGTTTCGGCACATATTGGCGAAGACCGGTTCGCTGCTCGATTCGGAGGCGTTGACTTGCAGAATGATCCACTTGAGCGGCTGATCGCAGTAATAGTGAAACAGTGAGCCCGACGTGGTGGAGTTCCGCTTCCTCTCTTAGCCCAGGCGACCGGCCTTTCACATTCCCCAGGACAAATGCCAAGTAGCGCGTGCCAGATCGCCGCCCCGCGCGGGCCGAAGTTCCACGAGAAGCCCAGCTGTCAGCGGTGCCCGCTGAGGGTCCCGTCATCGGGATGCTCTTTACGATCCGGAGCCCCGCGAATTTGGTGGTCCGGTTAGCCGTAGCCTTCGTTCGTCAGGCGCCATCCGCTCGATGTGCGATCAAAGCAAAACTGCCATCCAGGCAGCGCGCCAGGTGCGGCGCCGTTCATGTTCGTTTCCGTGACATCAACCTGGATGCACTCTTCGGCGACGCCTCCGTCCTCGGACGCGGAGACCCGACTCACGCTGCCGATGTTCTTGTACGCGAGCAGGTCAGGATGGTTACTGAATAGGCTCGATGATCTGCCCCCGCACCACGCGACACTGCGCTCGTCTGACCCGTCCGAAAGCGCTTCGGTGACGGCACAGTTATGAGCTTTAGCCGCGCGGAGGTACACCCGAAGGACCTTTTCAGCGGACGAATCCTTCGGCGGAAGCTGCATCGCGGTCCCAACCTGAATGACGGTCACGACCGCAGCTATGGCAAGCAACGCCGCGCTGGCGACCACGCCGACAACCAGCTTCCGCTTCGCCCTCACAGCGCTAATCATGACAGGGGGTCACCTGATTTCGCGCATCCGACCCCTGGGACAATGAACGCCCCGTTGAGCGTCGGCTACCTGGTGTCGCGGCGGCTCAATCCGTCGTGCGCCGGCTTTTCGGTTTAGGGACCGAGGTTGTCGCCGACGCTCCCGAGCGCGACACACGTGAGCGCAAGGCTGCAGGCGATCGAGGTTATGGTCCCACCATCCGATGCCATGCCCGCGGGTAAAGCGATCGTGGTGGGTAGCCATCGGCCGTGGTTGAGCGTGTCGATCAGTGGCAGTGCTAAGCGAGTCGCGCCGCTACTGCGCGCCGATGCTCCAGCAGCGACGCAGACGTCGACGCTCTCGCATTGGATCGGAGAAAGGAGCTGAGCGTACCGCCCGGGCGGTGCCGCCTGCACAGTCTCCCACCCGCCATTCGACTCGATTCCTAGTTGGTCACCGGAGGCTACCTCCTGGCGCACAGTGCCGAGCGCTGAGGCGCACCAGGTTGAAGTGGGGCAGTTGAGGTCGTCTAATTCCGGAGACGGACTCAACGGAACTTGCTCTTTCGGCGGTGCGGTACCGGTGACTACAAGGAGATGCGACACGGCGCCGGCGGAGTATCGCGTCTCGGCCGGAGGCGTCGTGAAGACTACGCACGAAGCCGAATTACACGTTGCATCGTAATAGTCGGTTGTTGCCGATTCGGTGGATGTCCATTTGCCGTCGCTCAGGACGTCGAGGACGTCCCCATCACCGTCACTCCCAAGCAGAACACACGTGTGCACGGACGAGCAATCGACAGCGGTCATCCCGGGATTGAGTAGCGGCCTTTTTGTGTTCGCGGGGATGGGCAGGCCACCGATAGTCCAAGCGTCACCGGTCAGCACCAGCACCTCGGGCGCATTGGTGTCGGTTGCTGTGGAGGCGTTGATCCCGGCCACGCAGATATGGTCCGTGCCGCAACTGAGGTAATCGAGATCGATACTCAAATCGGTGACCCCTCGGGGGAGCTTTGGCACACGCGTCGAATGCCAACTGCCGTCCTGAAGGACATCGGCGACCAGCGACGGGTGGTCACTTGAGCTGCCGATCGACCCCAAGGCGGCGCAAAAGGTGCCGGCGCATGAGATTTGGTCCCACTCTCCGAATCGTCCCAGAAACGGAGCCGAGGCAACAGCCCAGCGCGAACCAGTCAAACTCTCGAGCAGTGGCACATTTCGCGATTGGTCTGACGCGTATTCCGCATTCCCGGCAGCAAAACATGGCCCGGTCGACGCACACGCCACCCCGCTGAATACCGCCGACCCGGTCACAGCGTCCCCGGGAACGGGAACGTTGTTCACGGTCGATTCGGGAATGTTCATCCCGTCCCACACGGTGGACACCGTAAATCCATCCACTCGAGTGATTGTGGTCTTGAGAGGGCGATTCGCGACGCAGCCAACCAAGGTGGCCGCCACCGCAACAGTGACCATCGCAACCATTGATCCTCGGCGAAAGGCACGAAAGCGAGTCGGTCCAGACGAAGCAGGATGCACGTCCACAACGTACAGCCTGTCGTTCGATGCGTGACGCCACCCCCGGTAGGCGTTCCCGTTGTGGGATCCCGATTGTCGAGGCGACCTCGGGTGGCTCAGCGCTCTTCGCTGCCTAATGCAATTCGGTCAGCAATATCGGAAATGTCATCAAGTCGCCCGGAAGCCACATCCATGATGAACTCGTAGGCATCATCATTGGACCACGTCAACCGTCTTCCGTTCATACCAAGGAAGGCGATAAGGGCAGCGAGACTCAACCGT
>JAODMT010000023.1 GCA_025464975.1 Microbacteriaceae bacterium
CGTTGTTGCGGTTCTTGTCGAGCTCGAGGATCTTCGCTTCGATCTCCTGGCCGAGGTACGGGGTCAGGTCGCGAACCCGGCGCAGCTCGATGAGCGAGGCCGGAAGGAATCCGCGGAGTCCGATGTCAACGATGAGGCCACCCTTGACGACCTCGATCACCGAACCGGTGACGACGCCGTCGGCATCCTTGATCTTCTCCACATCGCCCCACGCGCGCTCGTACTGAGCCCGCTTCTTGGAGAGGATGAGGCGGCCTTCTTTGTCTTCCTTCTGGAGGACGAGGGCCTCGACCACGTCACCGACCTGGACGACGTCGGTGGGGTCCACATCGTGCTTGATGGAAAGTTCGCGGGAGGGGATAACACCCTCAGTCTTATAACCGACGTCGAGGAGAACCTCGTCACGGTCGATCTTGACGACGGTGCCCTCGATGAGGTCTCCGTCGTTGAAAAACTTCAGCGTCTTTTCGACCGCGGCAAGAAAGTCTTCAGCAGATCCGATGTCGTTGATGGCGACCTGCTTTGGTGCCTTATCGGTCGTTACGATTGTCATGTAGTAGTTGCTCCAGGATGGACGGTTGTCAGGCCGATCGCAGCGAAGTACCCGGTTTATGGATGATTCGTGTTGTTCCGCGATTGGCAGGCGGATGAATAGTCACAGATCTGCGACGTCTCAGTCTAGCGCCTTGCGCGCAGGGTCAGTAAAGACCCAGTCGCGGACACCTTGTGGCGGAGAATCCTATTGTCATTCGTTTGGTTCCTCATGAGACTAGGGGCGTGATCATGGGTACTCAATTCGTCGATCGACCGGGCGGTTGGATCTAGTGATGGCTCGGGCGGCTCTCAACGCTGACCTCATTGTGAGGGAGGCGCTGGCAATTGTCGATGAGATCGGTATAGCCGAGCTAACCTTTGGAGCCGTCGCCAGCCGGGTCGGCGTCGCGACTCCCCGGCTGTACGCCCACGTCGATGGTCTTGGCGAGCTTCGCACCCTGATCCGGCGAGGCATCCTCGAGCAGATGTCCGACACGATTCGGTTGGCGTTGGCCGGGGTTACCGGCAATGCCGCCGTGCTCGCCTTGCTTCACGCGGTGCGTGGATACGCTTTGGCGTATCCGTTCCGCTATCTCGCGATGCAAGCGCAGACGCGGGCCGACCCCGAACTTGCCGATGTTGCCGCCGGGCTGCTCGGGCTGTACAACAGCGTGGTGCAGTCCTTCGACCTCGCGGAGTCCGAGGCAACGCACGCGATGCGACGCATCCGCGCGGCGTTGTACGGGTTTGTCTCCCTCGAGCTTTCCGGCGCCTTCGGACACGAGGACACCGATGAGAGCTTCCGCCGCCTCGCGGAAATGATCGTCGCGAGCCTCTAACGGCGGGCGGCCACGATCTCGAGCAGTGCCGGCTCGAGCGTTGGATGCCGAAATCGGTAGCCGGCGTCCCGCAGTCGCTCCGGAGCGACCCACCGGCTCTTGAGCACCAGTTCGGTCTCGGTGTGGATCACCGACGAGCCGAGTTCGAGCATCCAGCGGAACGCGGGGAGGCCGAAGCGCACCCCAAGCACGCCTCGAAGGGTCTTCATCAACGACACATTGTCGGTCACCCCCGGAGCCGACGCGTTGACGACGCCAACGATCTCCGGGTGTTCCCGCAGAAACCGGATGATTCCCGCAACATCGGCGATGTGGATCCAACTGAACCGCTGACGCCCGCCGCTCGCGCGCTTCTCGTGGAACGTCCCGCTCTCCACCCGTCGACGGGTGGAGAACCACCGGCCGTCCAGTTGCGGGCCGCCGAGGCCGAACCGCGCGAGCCGGATGAGCGCGCTGAGCGCGCTGCCGTCGCCGAGCACTATCGCCATGCGCAGCGCGACCCGTCGGGTGCGGGGAAGGTCACCCGCGAAGAACGACTCCTCCCAGGCTCGAGCGACCCCGACCGAGAATCCGTCGCCGAGCTCTCCTGTGGATTCGGTCATCGGCCGATCCTCGGCGTGCCGATAGATCGTGGCCGTCGACGAGTTGATCCACAGTTCGGGCGGATCTTCGCAATCGCGAATGGCCCGGGCAAGCTCGTTCGTCGTATCGACGCGAGAGCGACGGATCTCGTCCCGATTTGCGGTGGTGTAGCGGCAGTTGACGCTCTTGCCGGCCAGATTGATCAGCAGATTCGAGCCGTCGAGCACGTCGGTGATTGCAGCGGTGTCTCTCCATCGCGCATCGGGTCCATCCCGGCCGATCAGGCTCACGATCGCGCCCTCCGCCCGAAAGGCTCGCGCCAGGTAGGTGCCGATGAAACCGGATGCCCCCGCGATGACTATTCGGTCCATGTGTGCCGCTCCCCCGGAATGATCTCGTAGCGGAATGTGCCCGAGTACTCGTACAGTCTCCCGATCAACGGCGCGTCGAGCGTCACTGACACCCGCTGCATTCCCGTCGCGGCATCGACACTTTCGGCGAGGCACACCCGAGGCGCCAAGACCCGAGGCACGGCGACGTGGCGGTCACCGACGCGCACGGAGATCGCGGTCGAGTTGAGGTGAAGGCTGCCGTTCACCACGGCCGGCCGAAGCACCGCCCGGATGCGCCGGGAGCTGCCGAGATGGTCGACGAGGACACCCTGTTCCGCCGTGATGGCGTCAACCATTGCCCATGGTCCGCGCCCAAACCGGAATAGCCGGGTCGCGATGATCCCGACGTTGCCGTTCAGGTCGCGAACCGGCTGTCTATTGGTGACCTCGAATGGCACATCCCGTTCCCATGCCGGGAACAGGATGTGCGCGCGTTGCAGCAGCCACAGTGCGGGCCACAGCCATCGCCTCGGCGTCCCGACGTTCGTGAAGACGCCGGTCGCGACGCCGAGGTGACCTGCGGGTACCGCGCTGAAGTAGCGGTTGAGACTCGGCGCGAGTTCATCGAGAACGCTTCCGAGTGCAATTTCGTACGGAGACGCGCACGGCACGGACGAGCCAGGCGCCGGTGAATCAGTGATTGAGCATCGCAGACTTCAGAGTGTCGAGGCCGACACCGCCGATGTCGAGCGCCTTCTTGTGGAACGCCTTGATGTCGAAATCGGCGCCCTCGCGGCGGGCGTATTCGTCCCGCAGCTGCTCCCAGATTCGTTGACCGATCTTGTACGCCGGGGCCTGCCCGGGCCAGCCGAGGTATCGGTTGACCTCGAAGCGGACAAAGCCCTCGTTCATGTTCACGTTTCGTCCGAGAAATCCGAAGGCGTAGTCGCCGGTCCACTGGCCGGAGCCGTCGGGAAGCGGCTTCTCGAGGTGCACCCCGATGTCCAGGACTACGCGAGCGGCCCGCATCCGCTGGCCGTCGAGCATCCCGAGCCGGTCGGCCGGGTCGTCGAGGTAGCCGAGCTGTTCCATGAGCCGCTCGGCGTAGAGCGCCCAGCCCTCGGCGTGCCCGGAGGTTCCGGCGTTCCGGCGCCAGGTGTTGAGGAGCGCCTTGTTGTAGACGGCCTGACCGATTTGCAGGTGATGGCCGGGAACGCCCTCGTGGTACACGGTGGTGAGTTCACGCCAGGTGTCGAACTCCGTGACTCCCTCGGGGACGCTCCACCACATCCGGCCGGCCCGGGAGAAGTCGTCGGTTGGCGGGGTGTAGTAGATGCCGCCCTCCTGGGTCGGGGCGATCCTGCATTCGAGACGACGCACCTCGGCGGGAATGTCGAAGTGAACCTTCGACAGTTCCTCGACGGCGCGATCGCTGGTCTCCTGCATCCACCGCTGCAGCGCGTCGGTTCCGTGCAGCTTTCGGCTTCCGTCCCGATCAAGGAGGTCGATCGCCTCGGCGACACTCGCCCCCGGCTTGATCTGATTGGCGATCGACTCCTGTTCGGCCGTCATGCGGGCGAGCTCTTCGATGCCCCATTCGTAGGTCTCGTCGAGATCGACGACCGCGCCGAGGAAGTCGCGCGAGGCGAGGGCGTAGATCTCGCGGCCGACGGCGTCACGCTCCGGGGCATGCGGGGCGAGCTCGGTCGCGAGAAACTCCGAGAGGGTCGAATACGCTCGCGCGGACGCCCGAGCCCCCTCGGCGAGGTCGCGCGCGAGCGACTCGGGAAGGTCACCGTCAGCGGCCCGCGCTCCCTCGGCGAGCTGGAAGAAGAATCCGGCCTCCGACCGCTGCTTTTCCGCCTGCGCGATGACCTCGCGGATCTGTCGCGCGGCCGGCACGTTTCCGGCGGCGATTCCGGCGCGGAGGGTCTCGAGGTAGCCATCCATCGCCGCCGGCAGATTGTGCATCCGCGTCGCGATGTGAGACCAGTCGGTCTCCGTGTCGGTCGGCATGAGGTCGAAGATCTCCCTCAGCCCCTGCGGCGGGGAGGCGATCACGTTGAGGTCGCGCTGTTCGAACCCGGCGTCGTGTTTATCGACCTGGAGCTGCAAATCGCGAGAAAGGTCCATCTTGGTGACCGCGTCAACGTCATCCACCGGCGTCGCTGCCGCGATTCGGGCGAGGGTCGCCTTCGCTTCGGCAACCGCGCGTTCGGCGCCGGCCGGCGAGTAGTCCGCGTATTCACCCTCTCGGCCCGGTCGCCCGAGGTAGACGCTCAGCTCGGGGAAGAGTTCGAGCTCGGTGTCGATCCACGCTTCTGCGATGGCGTCGATGGGGGTCGGTTGGCGGACCTCGTGGGTCTGGGCAGCATCAGTCATGAACCGAGCTTAAGACAGCTTCCGGCGACTATTGGCGAATCTTTCCGGCGATTTTGTCCGCCGAGCTTCGGGTCGTCCTCGCGTGCTAGGCCTGGTCCAAATCGGTGTTGAGAATGTCAGTGAGGCTATCGAGGGCCTGATCCGCCCCGTCGCCCTCCGCAGAGATAGTGACCACCTCTCCGTGGCCGATGCCGAGCGAAAGCACACCGAGGATGCTCGCGGCGTTGACACTCTTTCCAGAGGCGCTGGTCAGCGTGATGGGAACGCCGAGCTTGGCCGCGGCCTGGCTGAAGAGGGATGCGGGGCGGGCATGCAGGCCGACGCTCGAGGCGACGGCGACGGTGCGTTCTGGCATTTCGTACTCCTTGGGGTTCGTTCCGGGCGGCTATTCGAGTATCGCGTAGACCTGGTCTTCCGTGACCGCCATCCGGAGGGATGAGGCCGCCCGGGGCTCGAGAAGAACCCTGGCGAGCCGCGACACCAGCGCGATGTGGCCACCGCCCAGAGCCGCGATGCCGACGCAGACCCGCACGTCGTTTCCCTGCCAGTCGACGCCGTCGGGGAAGCGGAGAACGACAATGGCGTCCCGCAGCACCCAGTCCCTCGCGGCGAGGGTACCGTGCGGAATGGCAATGCCCTCCCCAACGTAGGTCGACACGGACCGTTCCCGCGCGAGCATCGCGTCGATGTAGCCGGCCTCAACAGCTCCGGCGTTGAGCAGTGCCCGACCGGTCTGCCGAACGGCATCCTCGCGGTCGGTCGCGGTCGCCGTCAGGTGAATCGAGCCCACGGCGAGCAGGCTCGAGAGCGCCGGTTCCGCCTCCCCCGCCACGATCAGTGCGCCGCCGCATCCCAGTTCTTGCCGAGCCCCACTTGCACCTCGAGCGGAACGGAGAGATCGGCCGCGTGCGCCATCCGGTCGGTCACGACCTCGGTCACCGCCTCAAGCTCACCCTCCGCCACCTCGAACACGAGCTCGTCGTGCACCTGCAGAAGCAGCCGAGACGAGAGCCCCTTCGCCACGAGGTCGTCGGCGACACCGAGCATCGCGATCTTCAGAATATCCGCGGCCGAGCCCTGGATCGGCGCGTTGAGAGCGGCGCGCTCCGCGTTCTGCTTGAGCACCCGGTTGTTCGATCTGAGGTCGGGGAACGGGCGACGTCGACCGAAGATGGTCTCGGTGTAGCCATCCTCGCGGGCCTGCTCGACGACGCTGCGGAGGTAGTCGCGCACCCCGCCGAAACGTTCGAAGTAGTCGCTCATGAGCTGCTTGGCTTCCGCGTTCTCGATGCGCAGCTGCTTGGAGAGGCCGAATGCACTCAGCCCGTAGGCCAGACCGTAGGACATCGCCTTGACCTTCGTTCGCATCGCCGAGGTCACGTCCGGCGGGTCGACCCGGAAGATGCGGGATCCGACGAAGCGGTGAAGGTCCTCACCCGAGTGGAAGGCCTCGATGAGCCCCGGGTCGCGGGAGAGGTGCGCCATGATCCGCATCTCGATCTGCGAGTAGTCCGCGGTGAGCAGGGTGGTGAACTCGGGGCCGCTCTCGAATGCCTGCCGAATCTGCCGGCCGACCTCGGTGCGAACCGGGATGTTCTGCAGGTTGGGGTCGGTCGAGGAGATCCGCCCGGTGCTCGTGCCGGTCTGGTCGTACCGGGTGTGGACCCGGTGATCGTCGGCTATCGCCTTCTCGAGCGTGTCGACGATCTGGCGCAGCTTCGTGGCGTCCCGATGCTGAAGCAACAGGTCAAGGAACGGATGCGGGTTCTGCTCCTGCAGGTCGGCAAGCGACGCGGCGTCGGTGGAGAACCCGGTCTTGTTCGACCGGGTCTTCGGCATGTTCAGATCTTCGAACAGCACCTGCTGCAGCTGCTTCGGGGAACCGAGGTTGATCTCCCGGCCGCCGATCTCCGCGTACGCACGGGTGGCGAGGTCGGCCGCGCTCTCGCCGAGCTCGCGATTCAGCCGAGCGAGAATCTGCGCGTTGACCGTCACCCCCGTCGATTCCATGAGCGAGACGACCGGCACGAGCGGAAGTTCGATGGTGTCGAGCACCCGCCGGGAGCCGTCATCCAGACGCTCGGCGAGGTATTCGGCCAGCCGGAGCACGTACCAGGCCTCGGTGGCGACGCTCACCGGCTCGGTCTCCGGAACAAGCTGGTTCGGGTCCGGCTGGTCGAGGTGCTCGCCGAGGTGCGAGTACACCTGTTCCGGCAGGCTCTGGTCGTGACCGCCGGGCTTGAGCAGCCAGGCGGCGAGGGTCGTGTCGAACGCAACTCCGCGGAGCGTCATTCCGGCCTTCTGCACGAGTTTGAGCGCCGGCTTGTAGTTGAAGAGATATTTCGGCGCGTCGCTTACGAGCCACGCGGTGAACGCGTCGTAGTCCGGCCGCCCCGGTGCCCACGGCACATGGGCGGAGTCGTCGCTCGAGGCCAGCCCGAAGCCGGTGAGCCCGTCCGGCCCGGTCTCGAGGTGCAGCCCGAGCGGGCGCGTCCCCTTCGCGGTAACGGTGTCGATCCAGTGTCCGAGTTCCTCGTCGACGAGGGTCCGGATGCCGGGAACGAGCGAGACCGCCGCGGCAGAGCCCTCTCCCGAACTGGCGATCGAGACGTTCTCGCCTGCTGCCGCCGCGACCTTCAGCACACGATCGAGCAGAGTGCGGAACTGCAACCGGTCGAATACCTGGCGCACCGCGGCCTCGTCGATCGGACGCCGCTCGAGATCTGCCGGCCCGACCGGAAGCGTCACGTCGGTGAGCAGGTGATTGAGCTTGCGGTTACGAATGGCTCGGTCCTTCTGCTCCCGCAGCTTTTCCCCGACGACGCCCTTGATCTCGTCGGCGTGCTCGAGCACGGCGTCGAGGCTGCCGAACTGAACGATCCACTTGACCGCGGTCTTCTCGCCGACCTTGTCGATGCCGATCAGGTTGTCCGCGGTCTCGCCGACGAGAGCCGCGACATCCGGATACTGGTGCGGTTCGATGCCATAGCGCTCGAACACCGCGTCGCGATCGTATCGCTTGAGCTCGGAGACACCGCGGGCGTTCGGGTAGAGCAGAGTCACGTCGTCATTGACCATCTGGATTGCATCCCGGTCGCCGGAGACGATGAGAACCCGGAAGCCCTGCTCCGCGCCCTGGACCGCGAGGGTCGCGAGGATGTCGTCCGCCTCGTAGTCCTCCTTTGCGAGGGTCTGGATGCCCATGGCGTGCAGCGCCTCTTCGAGCAGGGGGATCTGGCCGACGAACTCCGGCGGGGTCACGCCGCGGGTGCCCTTGTACTCCGGGTACTCCCGGGTGCGGAAGGAGAAGCGGGAAATGTCGAAGGCGACGACGAGGTGGGTTGGCCTCTCATTCGCGAGCAGGTTGATCAGCATCGCGATGAAACCGTGGATGGCGTTTGTGTGCTGGCCCTCCCGGTTCTGGAAGCTGTCGACTGGCAGGGCGTAAAACGCCCGGAAGGCAAGCGAATGCCCGTCGATAACGAGGAGGGTAGGCTTTTCGTTGTCCGGCACCCAGCCAGCCTATCCGCGGCCGCCGACACCTCGAAGCGCTCCAGGAAGAAGCCAATGACGATCCTGCCCGACAACCTTGACCCGGAACTGGTTGAACGGCTCGTCAACTCTGGAGGTGGGGCGCTCGCCCGGAAGATGGGCTTCGAGTTCCTCGAATTGTCTGCGGAACGCTCCGTCGCGACGATGCCGGTCGAGGGAAACACGCAGGTCATCGGAATCCTGCACGGCGGCGCGCACGTCGTGCTCGGCGAGACCCTCGGGTCCGTGTCGTCGGCGATTCACGCCGGCCCGGGACGGGTCGCGGTGGGAATCGAGATCAACGCGTCGCACAGTCGGTCGGTGGCAACCGGAGTCGTCACGGCGACCTGCACCGCAATCAGCCTCGGCCGGACCCTCGCCACGCACGAGATCGTGATTCGTGATGAGCAGGGTCGCCGACTGTCGACCGTGCGGATCACGAACTTTCTGAAGGACGCGTAGCGCGCCTCCCGGCGACCTCGGCCCCAGGCCGGGCCGCCGCAGTACGGCGGGAGGGCCCCCCGCCGGAGATTACTTCTTTGCGGAGAGCTGCTCGATGATGGCCTGCGCGACGTCGTGCATCGTGAGGCGGCGGTCCATCGAGGCCTTCTGAATCCAGCGGAACGCTTCCGGCTCGGTCAGTCCCATCTTCTCGTTGAGAAGCCCCTTTGCCCGGTCGACGAGCTTCCGGGTCTCGAAGCGCTCGACGAGGTCGGTGACCTCGGCCTCGAGCGTGATGATCTGCGCGTAGCGAGCGAGAGCGATCTCGATCGCCGGAAGAAGGTCGCTCGGAGTGAACGGCTTCACGACGTAGGCGAGGGCTCCGGCCTCGGTTGCCCGCTCGACGAGCTCCTTCTGGCTGAAGGCCGTGAGCAGCACGACGGGGGCGATGTGGTTCTTGGTGAGTCGCTCGGCCGCGGAGATTCCGTCGAGGAGCGGCATCTTCACATCCATGATGACGAGATCCGGTCGAAGCTCGGTCGCGAGCGCGACCGCGGTCTCTCCGTCACCGGCCTCGCCAACCACCTCGAATCCGTTGTCTCGAAGAGTTTCGACAATATCGAGGCGAATGAGCGACTCGTCCTCGGCCACTACGACGCGGCGGGGGGATTGAGGGGCGTTTTCCTGGTCTGGCACGCCCTCAACCCTACGGTATTCTTGGGCCTGTCATCGTGCGCCGGATTGGCGGAATGGTAGACGCGGAGCACTCAAAATGCTTTGCTCGAAAGGGCGTGCGGGTTCGAGTCCCGCATCCGGCACGACAAAAACGGCGGTCAGGGGGATGCTACGGCGAGGCGATCTTGTTCGCCGAAGCCGAGCTCCCTCCTGACCGCCGCCTCACTATTGGCGCGCGGCGTCACACCCGCTCCCCCGGGGGCTTAAGCCCCGTTCAGCGGCGACAGGATGGTCTCGAGCGAACCGGCGAGAGCCATGAGGTCGAGGTCGCTCCAGCGCCTGCCGATCAGCTGAAGGCCGAGAGGCAATCCGTCGATCGTTCCGAGGGGAATGCTGATGGCCGGATGACCGCTCATGTTCAGTGGATAGGTCAGCGTCCACCCGATGGTGGTCTCCACATCCCGCCCCTCGATGCTCGCCGGACCGACGGTCCGGCCCCACTCCCCGTTCCGCACCCCTGCGACGGTCAGGGTGGGCGTTGCGATGACGTCGACATGGGTGAACGCGTCTTCGAGTGCATCGAAAACCACGGTGCGCAACACGCTGTCGTGCCTGTGTTCGAGCGCGGAAAGCCCGAGCCCGGTTTCGATGAGGGCGGCGAGTTCATCGGGGATCTCATGGCGGTGGTCGCGGAGCAGGTCCGTCCCCTCGCGAGCGAGAGTTTCCGCATTGAACGCGGTCTGCATGGAGATCAGCCGGAGCCACAGATGTGCGAGCTCCTCGTGATCGGGCAGCGCGACCGCCAGATCGGTGACCGCGAATGTCGACGAGATGCGATTGACCGCGAGTCGGGTGGCCTCCTGAACCGCGGTCGAGACCGGGAAGTTGCCGAACGTGGCGTCGTAGCCGATCCGAAACGACTCGACCGAACGGCCGGACCCGGCCGGGGTCGGTGCCCAGGATGGATCGCGCGCCGGTTCGCTCGCGAAGAGCCCGGTGACGACGCGTGCGTCGGCGACGGTGCGAGCGAGCGCGCCGATGCTCTGGAATGGAATCGACGCCTGGAAAGCGTCCGGTCGACGTTCCTCGGGGACGGCGAACGCCGATGCCTTCATGCCGACCACGCCGCACATCGCGGCGGGAATTCGCAGCGAGCCGCCGCCATCCGACCCCTGAGCGAGAACGCCGAGTCCGGCCGCCACCGAGGCAGCCGCGCCGCCCGAAGATCCGCCGGCGTTGTGGGTGAGGCGATGCGGATTGAGGGTTGGGCCGAACAGCAGGTTGTCCGTGACGCCCTTGTGACCCATCTCCGGGGTGTTGGTCTTCCCGAGGATCACCGCTCCCGCCCGGCGGAAGCTTCGGACGTGGGGCGGATCGGTAAGCGAGACGTTGTCCCTCATCGGTTTGAGGCCCATGGTGAAGCGCACGCCAGCCATCGGCTCCACATCCTTCACCGATACCGGGATTCCGTCGAGGGGGCCGAGGCTCTCCCCCGCCGATCGCCGCCGGTCGGATTCGTCCGCGTCGAGCAAGGCCTGATCGTGGAGAACTGTCACGTACGCGTTAAGGGTCGGGTTGACCCGGTCGATGCGACGCAAATGAGTTTCGACGAGTTCCCGTGCGCTGAACCGACCGCTGAGCAGACCATCGCTGAGGCTCTCGATCGACTCGAAGCAGAGTTCCTCATCGCTCGAGGCCGGCCGCAGTGCCTCATCTTCGGAAAGTGAAAGTGTCACGATGGATGTGCCTCTCGTTTGATTGTCGGATGTTGTTCCGCCGCCTCGATGGCCGCGAGGGCGTGCGAAATTGCGGCGGTTTGGTGATAGCCGGCCTTGTACAGTTCGAACATTCGGTCGTACAGCCCCTTGGACGTCCCATCCGGCTGCACGGGAGGAAGGAACGCGACCGTCGAGACGGCGTCGGTCAGCGAGGGGAATGTGCCGATGCCGACGGCGGCTCGAAGCGCGTCGCCGAGGCTTGCGCCGACTTGCTGAGCCGGAAGCGATTGCTCGAACCCGCAGACATCCGAGACGATCTGCATGAGCAGCAGGTTTTGTGTCCCGCCGCCAACGGCGAGCACGCGTTTCACCACGTTGCCCTCGTCGCGCATCGACTCCACGTTGTGACGGATGCCGTAGGCGATCGATTCAAGGACCGCTCTGCAGATATCCGCGCGGGTGTGACGCACGGTGAGCCCGAGGAGTGCGCCTCGGGCATCGGGATCGAAGAACGGTGTTCTCTCGCCGACAAGATAGGGCAGAACCAGCAGCCCGTTGGCACCCGGAATCGACTCGAGCGCGAGGGCGGTCAGATCGGCGAACTCGAGTTCCTCTCCGCCGGAGAGATGGCGCCCGAGTATGTCCCTGGTCCAGGCGACGAGTCCCCCGGCCATGCCCATCCCGCCGGAGAGCACATGACTTCCGGGCTCGTGGAAGTGCGATGGCCAAAACCGGGTGCTCGCCGGCGCCTCGTGTGTGCGCAAGATGAAGAATGCGCTCGTGCCGTACATGATCATCAGATCGCCCTCCTCGCGCATTCCCGCGCTCAGGGCTTCGGCGGCGGCGTCGGCTGTGCCGGCCACCACGGGTGTGCCAGCAACCAGCCCCGTGGCCTCGGCCGCCTCCGGCGTCACCGCACCGATCACTTCGCAGCCCCAGGCCAAGCGCGGAAGCAGCGACCTGTCGCACAGATCGGAATACTCCTCCGACCAGCGCGACCCGGAGACGTCGATGAGCGGAGCGTAGGCAGCAGACGCGTCGTAGACATCCACGACCGCCTCGCCGGTGAGCTTCTGAATGATGTAGCCCTCCGCGCCCAGAATGCGGTGAGTTCGGGCCCACACCTCCGGCTCGTGATGCTGCAGCCAGAGGATTTTCGGCGCGACGGATTGGGAGTCGAGCGCGAGGACCCGCGGATCCCCGTCTCCGAATCGTTCCTTGAGCTCCGCGATCTCTTCGCCTGCTCGAGTGTCGATTCCGTAGAGGATCCCCGGGCGAAGCGGCGTTCCGGCCTCGTCAACGGGAAGTACGCACGGGCCGATCGCGCTTACCCCGATGCCCGAGATCTGGGATCCGGCGACCCCCGACTCTGCGAGGAGCCTCGCGACCAAAGCGCGGAAGTCCGCCCACCACACCAGGTCCGCATCCTGTTCGAAGTAGCCGGGCCGTGGCATTGCGACGTCGTGCGCGACTGCGGCCACCGCGATGATCGTGCCGCGCCGATCGACGAGAACCCCCTTCGACGACGCGGTCCCGATGTCGACGCCCAGCGTGTATCGCTCCCCCGAGTTGGTATTCATCATTGCCCGGTTAGAAGCTGTACACGCCGCGCTCGAGAACGGTGCGCCCGTCGATCAACACGGAGCCCTCCGTCCTCAAGTCCTTGACGATGTCCCAGTGGATCGCCGACACATTGGTGCCTCCGCATTCCGGGTAGGCCCGACCGAGCGCGATGTGCACCGTTCCGGCGATCTTCTCGTCGATCAGGATGTCGTTGAAGAAGCGATCGATGTGCGGATTCGTGCCGATGCCGAACTCTCCGATCGCGCTGGCGCCCTCGTCCGTTGCGAGGACCGTGCGGAGGAAGTCCTCGTTCGTGCTGGCGGTTGCTTCCACCAACGTTCCGTGGTCCCAGCGAAGTTTCACTCCCTCGATGAGCCGACCGCCGAACACCGCGGGGTTCTCGAATTCGATCACGCCGTCGACAGTCTCGGTGACCGGGGCCGTCATCAGTTCGCCGTCGGGAATGTTGATGCCTCCGGCCGCTACGGCCCAGGTGCGACCCTCGATCGAGAAACGCAGGTCCGTTCCTCTTCCGAGGATCTGCACCGACCGCGCGTCGTGGATGTTGTCCACCCATCCCTGCCACTCGCGGCGAGCCGCGTCCGAGTCGAGCAGGCAGGCCTTGAAGAACATCTCCGTGACCTCGTCGAGGCTCGAGCCCGCTTGATCGGCGAAGGCCTGATTCGGCACCCGAACAAGCGACCAGCGAGTCTGCTTCCACCGCAGTGACGAGATCACCCCCTGCGCAACCTGGTTCGCCGCCAGCCGCTCGGTGGGGATTCCCGCATGGATATCCAGCGGGAATCCTCCCCGGAGGGCGATGTACACGTCTGCCCATTCCATCCCGTACGACTCGATCTCCGGCACCCAGGAGAGCTGCTCGTCCGTGCCGAAGCGCAGGAGCGACTCGCGCATCGTCTCGGAAAGGAACTGAATCTGAGGAAACGCTCCCGCCCGAATGCAGGCCTCATAGACGCCTCTGGCCAACGGGAATGAGTCGGCCTCCCCCATCGCGATCATGACCCGCTCACCGGCGCTAACCCGAGTTGCCTCGTGAACCAGAAGTCGTCCGATCTCAAACCACCGGGGGTCCTCCGCGATCGGGGTCGTCGTCATCGGGTGGCTACTCCGCGCGCGATCCTCGCGTTGGCGGTCAGTTCGGCGACCCGTGACTCCTCGACCTCGTTCCAGATGTACCCGTCACGCTTGAACGCGGTTCCGATGACCGCGCCGTCCGCGATGGAGAGCTGCGCCTCGACCGTCGCCGCGGTGACGCCCGTGTTGGCGAACACCGGAGTGTCGGGAACCGCGCTCTTCACCACGCGCAGCGTCTCGGAGCTGGTCGCCGCGCCCGCGGTCAGGCCAGACACGCAGAGGGCGTCCGGCCCGGCGTTGAACACTGTCGAACGCGCGATCGACGCGACGTCACGCTCTCCGACGTACACCGCGGCTTCCGGGACGATGTTGTACAGAAGGCGAACGCCCATGCCGTCCACGGCACGGCGGTGACGCGCGACCCGGCCGCTGTCGGTGTTCCACAGTCCGTAGTCGCTCGCGTAGACGCCCGTGAACACCTCGCGAACGAACCGCGCGCCGGTGCCGACCGCGAGGTCGATCGAAGCGGTCGGGTCCCACAGCACGTTGACCCCGAACGGCACGGTGAGTTCGGAGCGCAGTTCCCCGATGATCCGCGCCATGGTGATGGCCGTGATCGGTTCGGTCTTCAAGAGGTAGGGCAGGCTGGCCTCGTTCGAGAACATGACGGCGTCGACCCCGCCGTTCTGGAGGGCGGCGAGATCACGGCGGGCGGACTCGAGAATGGCCTCGACGCCGGAATCGGAGTCGTACCCGGGGTCACCCGGCAGCGCCCGAAAATGGCACATCGCGATAACGGGCTTCGAGACACCGAAGACTTCAGGGATCCAGTTCATTGTTCTCCTACTTGCTTTCTTGTTGGTAGTTCGTGGGTCGAGAGGTTCTTGGGTCATGCTCCGGCGGATCGTTCGCTACAACGACGTTCACTCCGGCCGATTTCAGCGCGGACAGAAGGTCCCCCGCCGGCTCCTCGTCGGTGACGAGGGTGGTGGCCACTTCGAGTCCGGCGATCCGGGCGAACGCGATCTGTCCGAACTTGCGGGCGTCTGCGACGACGACGACTTCCTTTGCCGATCGGATCATGGCCTGCTTTACGAGCACGTCGTCCCAGTTGTATTCAGAGAATCCGAACGAGGCATCGATCCCGCCCACTCCGAGGACGAGCCTGTCGACCGACAGCTCGCCGAACGTGTGCCGGGCCAGGTCCCCGGTGAGCGATGCCTCCCCCGGTCGAACGATTCCTCCGGCGACGATGAGACGGATCTCTGGCTCGTCCACCAGCGCCTCGGCGATCCGGAGTCCCGGGGTGACGACCGTCAGGTTCCGGCGGCCCCTGAGGCCGTGCGCCACAGCAAGGCAGGTCGAACCGGCGTCGAGGGCCACGCTGTCCCCCTCGGCTATCAGGCTTGCCGCCAGCTCACCGATCCGCGCTTTTACGTCCACCCTTTCGGCGGTGCGGAGCATATATGGGGGCTCGTAGCTTCGCCCTCGTCCGGTCACCGCACCTCCGTGCACCCTGCGGGCGAGCGACGCTCGCTCCAGTTCGAGGAGGTCTCGTCGTATCGTCATCGGAGACACCGAAAAACGACTGGCCAGGTGGACGACGGTGACCGATCCGACATCCTCGAGGTCCTGCAGAATCTGCGACCGGCGGATCGCGGCCTTCACGACCTCGCCTCTGGTTCGGGCGCCCCAGAATCGGTCGGTCGAATCCGGCCACGGCGCGACCGCGCGAACCGCCGGAACGACAGCCGGCTCGTCGAGACCACGAGAAGCAGCAACAGGCCCCAGGCGAAATTCTTGAAGAAGTTGCTGTCGCCGTTGTTGACCAGAATCATGTTGAATCCGGTCGAAAGCATCTGCAGCGAGGCGAGCGCCAGGATGACCCCGGCGACGCGCCCCGCGCCCCCGGAGACGGAGACGCCGCCCAGAACCGCGATGAGGATCGTCAACAGGATGTAGGAAGCGCCGTAACTGGGATTGGCCGAGCTGGTTCTCGCCAGGTTGATGATTCCGGCGATGCTCGCGAGCATGCCGCTCGTTCCATACACGGCGAGGGTCACTCGCCCGTTGTTCACGCCGGAGAAGAGCGCGGCCCGAGAATTCGCGCCGAGCAGATAGGTCTTCACCCCGAGCGGCGTGTGGTTGAGGAATATCCACACCCCGACGATGCACCCGATGAGAATCAGCACCGTGATCGGTATTCCCGCGATTGCCTGCGTGCCGATGGCCTGCAGGGCGTTGGTTCCTCCGGAGATCGAGACTCCGTTGGTGAGCACTGTCGCCACCCCGCCCCAGAGCGTCATCGTGGCGAGGGTCGCGAGGATGGGCGGAACTCGCAGCGTTCCGATGAGGAAACCGTTGATGGTGCCGGCGACCGTTCCGACGACCAGCGCGACGAGGATTCCAACCACCGTGGTCAGACCGTCGGCAAGCCCGGCCGAACTGCAGGAGCGCATCACCATTGCGGCGATTATCGAGGAGAGGTTCGCGACCGCGACGACCGACAGGTCGATTCCGGCGAGGATCATCGCGAGTGTCATGGCGAGGCTGAGCACGCCGAGGTCGGAGATCTGCAGGGCCATGGAGCTGAAATTGTCTGCCCGGAGGAAGGTTTGACCCTCCCAGGCCGAGAGAACGACGAGCACGACCGCGAACACGACGATGAGAACTCGCAGGTGCACATCCCTTGGCCATGCCACGTTTCGAACGAAGGTCAGTATCTTCATTTCACACTCCCCCCACTAGGCGGCGCCTTCGCAACGCTCGGATTGCCGGCACCGTCGTCCCGATGAGCAAGACCACACCGACGGCGACGTTTTGCCAGGTGGTCGGGACACCGACGAGCACCAGGCTGTTCTCAACGATGCAGATGAGCAGCACCCCGAGCAGGGTTCCGGTGACCGTGCCCTTTCCCCCCGTGATGAGCGTGCCGCCGAGAACGACAGCGGCGATGACCGCAAGTTCGGTGCCTTGGAGACTGATCGGGTTGGCGTTGCGGTAAAGAGAGGCGTTCGTGACACCGGCCACCGCGGCCAAGGCACCGACGAGGCCGTAAACGAAGTACTGGACCCTGGCGACCCTCACCCCGGATCGTTCGGCAACCGCACGATTGTCTCCCAACGCATAGATGGAGCGCCCGAGCGTCGTCTTGTTCAAGACCAGCGAGATCACCACGGCGAGTGCCAGCAGGATCAGGACCGACGGATTCAACGACGCAGTTCCGACTCCGCTCGCTGTGCGCACGGTCAGGAGCGACGCGTTCGACAGATCAACCGTGCCGGAGGGGAGCTTGAAGATGGACACTCCGCCGAAGAAGTACAGTTCCGCCCCGTAGTAGAGACTCGAGGTTCCGAGGGTGACGATGAGTGTCGGGACCCGGAACCGCGAAATGAAGAAGCCGTTGATCAGCCCCATGAAGATGCCGAAGGGAAGGGCGACCAGATAGAGCACGATGCCGGAGCCGTTGAAGTGCGCCGCCACGAGGATGGTCGCACCGATGAAGACCGCCGTGTCGGCGATTGCGGGGAACGACACGTCGACGCCGCCGGAGATCAAGACCAACAGCACCCCGAGAGCGAGAATCCCGCTCACCGTGGCGAGTCGAACGATGTCGAAGACGTTAGACAGGCTCAGGAAGGCCGGGTTGATTGCGGTGATGACGGCGGAGAGAACGACGATGACCAGGGCGATGATGATCTCCTGGGATCGCATGGCCCTTCGCAGCCCAACGCGCTGGAATGACTCGGTCATGCGGCCACCAACAATTCACCGAGACGCTGCTCGTCGATCTCTGCCCGAAGGAATTCGTTGGCGACACGACCGTCGCGCATCACGGCTATCCGATGGCACACCTCGAGAAGCTCCGGAATATCGTCGGAGATGACGATGATGCCCATCCCCTGTCCGGCCAGCTCCCGCAGGAGTTGCAGAATCTCGGACTTCGAGCCCACGTCCACCCCCACGGTTGGTCCGTTCAATATGAGGATCTTCGGCGCCGCCGAGAGCCACTTAGCGAGCACGACCCGCTGCTGATTCCCGCCCGAGAGCGTGCTCACCGCGCGCGCGATGTCTGGCGTCTTGATGCGCAAGTCCTCCACCCATCTGTTTGCCGTTTCGTTTGCCTTGCGAGTGTCGAGAAGCCCGGCCTTGTTCCTGAGCGAGTCGATCGTTCGGATGATGATGTTGGCCCCGATGGAATGGTCAAGGAACAGTCCTTCGGTCAATCGGTCTTCCGGAACGAAGCCGATGCCGTTGCGCATTGCCGTGCGCGGAGAGTCCAGCCGCACCGTCTTGCCGTCGATGACGAGGGTCCCGTCGGTCATCGACAAGAGTCCAAAGAGGGCGAGCGCGAGAGTGTCCCGGCCCGAACCGAGCAATCCGGTGACTCCGAGGATCTCTCCGGCCCGCAACTCGAGGTTCACATCGGTGAAACAGCCCGGTCTGGTTCCTCCCCGCAGAGACATGAGCGTCGGACTCGCCGGATCGAGCGGAATCACCGCCTCGGCGCCAAACTCGATCTCTCTGCCGGTCATCGCCGAAACCAGTGAACGGCGATCGAATTCTGCGGCCGGGCTGTCGGCAACCTTCACTCCGTTGCGGATGACGATCGTGTGGTCGGAAATCGCCGCGACCTCATCGAGCTTGTGGCTCACGAACAGGGTGGAGACTCCCTGTTCCTTCAGTCCGAGGATGATATCGAGCAGCACGCGGACTTCGCGTTGCGAAAGCGCGGTGGTCGGTTCGTCCATGACGATCAGACGGGCATCCTTGGCCAGCGCGCCGGCGATGGCAACCAACTGACGATCGACCATCGGCAGGTCGTGCACGTACGCGTCGACGTCGATCGCCACGCGCATCCGCTCGAGTACCTTCCGTGCCTCTTTCCTGGCGCGACCGCGGTGGAACCAGCGCACTCCGCCGACCACCTGGCTGCCGAACACAATGTTCTCGGCGACGGTGAGGTGCGGGAACAACGAGAAGTCCTGGTAGATCACCTGAAAGCCGAGGCCGATGGCGTCACTCGGCTTGTATGAATCGCGAGACACCCCGTCCACGAGAATCGTGCCGGAGCTCGGTGGCTGCACTCCAGCCAAAATCTTGATGAGTGTCGATTTTCCCGACCCGTTTTCGCCAACCAGGCAGCACACTTCTCCCGCCCGGATGGAGAGGGAGACGTCATTGAGTGCCTGTACGCCGGAGAATTCTCTGCTGATGTTCTTCAGGGTCAACAGTTCTTGTGTCACGTATTTCTGCTCCGTGGTTGGATGGCGGACGAGTGGACGACTGGTGCCTCTCCGGCCATCTGAGCGATCCCGATGGCCGGAGAAGCGACAGCCGCAGTCGCGGCTGGGTGACCTAGAAGTTGTACTTCGACATGTTCGCTTTGGTGATGTCGACCCAGCCGGTCCCCTGCACCGTCTTGCCCGTGACCGTGACTTTGTTGTAGCCGGGCACGCCGAGGTTCGTCCCCGTGGCGATCTTCTTTCCCTCAAGAACGAACTGGGCAACCTTGTTGCCGGCCATACCGTGGGCGGCCGGGTCCCAGGTCGAGATCTGCGTGATCGCGCCGCTCTTCAGAAGGTCACCGGCATAGGACACGATGCTGGTGCCGATGACCGCGATCTTGCCGGATAGGCCCGCATCCTGCACGGCCTGGCCCGCTCCAACGACGTCATATGAATCGGCGCCGAGCATTCCCTTGAGGTTCGGGTACTTCTGCATCATCTGCTTCATCTCGGCATACGACTTCGACTGTACGGAGTCGGTGACGTTGGTGTCGCCAACCTTGCTCATCTTGGGATATTTCTGCTTCTGGTATGCCACGGCGGCGTTGGTCCACGCGATCTGTGACTGGCTGTTGAGCGCCCCGACGAAGATGGTGTACTGGCCCTGGTCGCCCATCTTCTTGGCAAGCTGGTCCATCATGTGCCTGCCGTAGGCGGCGTTGTCGAACGGCTCAACGTCGTAGAGAGCGTTCTTGACCCCGGGCGACTCGAGAGCAACCACGACGACCCCCTGGGACGTCGCCTGCTTCATCACGGACTCGGCGGTCGATACCTCGATCGGGTCGATGATGAGCGCATCCAGATTCTGGGAGAGCATGTCTTGCGCGACCTGGTTCTCCTGCGCGGGGTCGGGCTGCGACGGGCCCTGTTCGAATGCGTTGATGCCGGTGTCCTTGCCGAACTGCTTGACGCCGGTCTCCATGCGGACGAACCAGTTGAAGCCCATCGACTTCACTACGGTTCCAAACTTGAGCTGGGACGCGCTCTTGCCGGTTCCATTCCACTTCGACGACGACGACGCTCCGGCCGTCGGAGTCGTTCCGACGGCACTCGAACACGCGGCGAGCGACACGGACAGCGCTGCAGCCGCGACGACTGTGATCAGCCGGGACCTCTTCATGGCAAACCTTTCGTGAACAGAAAAAAGATGATTGTTCAAACACTGGGGATGTTCGTAGTGTCGGAATCAGCAAAAGCTAACAGTGAGAGTGGCGCAGTCCCGAACCCGTGAAGGCGCCGAGAGGCCCCCTGCCCGCCCAGTGTTTCCGGAAGGTGTCAGACAGGTTTCCGGAGTGTTTCGGTTCAGCGAGAATTCGCGAGAAAAGGAACACGCTTCGGCGAAGTGAACATTTCTGCCGGGTCGCTCAGCGATCCACCGGCCTTTGTAAATTCTGTGTTGCTTCCCCGGGTTGGAAACCGGGAAACCGCGTCACATCCTCGCGCGCGCGAACAGAACGCTCGCCCGGAGCGGACGCGGCGAACCGTCCGGCTCGGTGAACCTGGCGACGAGAGCGTCACGCGCGTGCCGCCTTGCGACGTCGTCCAGGCCGGCGAACGCCAGGCCGTACGGGGTTCCGAGGATGCCATTGGCCGCGGTATCCGGGGCCGGCCAGACCGAGTCGCGGGAGTCGCTCGTGATCTCGACCGGACCGGCTCCGGCCGCATCGAACACCTCGCGCAACCGGTCCGCCGACATCTTGAACGAGTTCGAGTCCCAGGCGTGCGGAAACGGCTCGTCGATTGCCTCGCGGCGCAGCGATTCGCCGTAACTGTCGAACGGCTCAAGCCGCTCATCTGCGATCCAGACCGCGACCAGGATCTGACCGCCGGGCCTCAGCACCCGGCGCATCTCTGTGACGGCGGTGACCTTGTCCCGGACGAATTGCAGCCCCTGCTGGCAGAGCACGGCATCGACGGACCCCGCAGGCAGTGCAAGCTCGGTCGCCGGGCTCACGAGGGTCTCGATGGGGGCCGCCCCCGCCTCCGGTTCCTCGACCAACTGCTCGAGCATGCCGGGGCTCACGTCGCTCGCGATAACGCGTCCCTCAGGACCGACGGCGCGAGCCGCCGCTCGTGCGACAGCTCCGGTGCCAGATGCGACGTCGAGCACTGTCTGTCCGGCCTCGAGGGAGGCGACCTCGACGAGCCGATCCGCCCACGGCGCGAAGACCGCGGGATGCAGGTAGCGCCGGTAATTTTCCGGCACCGAACGTGACTGGAACAGGCTCGACCGGTCGTTGTCGCTCATGGTGACGAAGCCTACTGAGAAGACGGTATGACCGCGAGAGAAAACCGGGCCGACCCAACCAGCGAACGGGGCTAGTGAACGGCGACCGGTACGCCGTCATCCGCGCTGCTAGCGGAGGATGCGGGAGCGTGGGAGAGCGACAGGCCCTGCCCACGGCGCCTGAACAGGAACACGGACATCAGTGCCCCGAAGGCGAAGAAGCCCGCGCCCCACCAGTAGGCGACCGCATAGCTGTGAACGGCAGCCGCCGTCGCCACCGCCGCAGTCGCCGGCAGGTGGGAGGTGACGTAGTTGGTTGCCGCCGTCGCGGCGAGGGTGTTCAGCAGCGCGGTCCCGATCGATCCGCCGACCTGCTGGCTGGTATTCACCATCGCGGAGGCGACGCCGGCGAACTGGCGGTCGACACCCAGGGTGGCCGTCTGCATAGCCGCTGGCATGATCGATCCCATGCCTGCGCCGAGGATCATCAGCGGAGGGAGCACGTCGGCCGCATAGGTGCTGCTCAGATCGAGGTGCGTCAGGTAGACCATTCCGATCGCGGCGAGGGTCATTCCGATCGGAACCATGATCTTCGGGCCGAATCGCGGCACGAAGATGTTCGTCGACAGTTGCGCCGCGAGAATCAGCATCCCGATCATCGGCAGGAACGCCAACCCGGTCTGGATGGGCGTGTAGCCGAGCGAGACCTGCAGGAAGTAGGTGACGAACAGGAAGACCCCGAACATCCCGGCTCCGGCGATGAGAATCGAGCCATATGCCGCACCGCGGTTGCGATCGAGCACGATCGACAGTGGCAGGAGCGGATGCGCCGCTCGCCGCTGCCAGAGCACGAAGGCGATGAGCAGTACCCCCGCGCCGACGAGCATGCCCCAGGTCCAGCCGGAGCCCCATCCGTCGGTCTCGGCGTTGGAGAATCCGTAGACCAGCCCGAACAGGGCGCCGGAGACGAGTACAGTGCCAGGGATGTCGAGCTTCGGACGCGGGCCGGTGCGCTTGACCTGGTCGACGAAGATCGCCGCGCCGATGATGGCGATGATGGCGATGAATACGTTGATGTAGAGGTTCCAGCGCCAGTCGAAGTCCTGGGTCAGGTATCCACCGAGCAGGAGGCCGACCGCTCCCCCGGCGCCGGCAATCGCGCCGAAGACGCCGAACGCGCGGGCGCGTTCCTTCGGAACGGTGAAGGTCGTCGTCAGCACGGCGAGGGCGGTCGGCGCGAGAAGCGCGCCGAATGCTCCCTGCAGGGCGCGGGCCCCGACGAGCAATCCGAAGCTGCCTGCCGCACCGCCGAGGGCTGAGGCAGCGGCGAAGCCGATCAGGCCGATGATGAAGGTGCGCTTGCGGCCGATGAGGTCGGACAGTCGGCCGCCGAGCAACAGAAGGCTACCGAAGGCGAGCGAGTATGCGGTGATGATCCACTGGCGTTGGCCGTCGGTGAAGCCCAGGTCTGCCTGGGCCGCAGGCAGTGCGATGTTCACCACCGTCGAGTCGAGCACGACCATGAGTTGAGCGAGGGCGACGATGGTCAGCGTCCACCACCGGCGGGATGACGCCGCGGGAGGCTTCGAAGCCGCGTGAGAAATTGATGAACTCTGTGACATAGATGACACCATATACGATACTCTTGAGTTTCGGATCTTAAGAGTTCTGAATTTACCTTCCGGTAACGTGGAAGCCCAGATTGAATGGAGATAGCCGCAATGACGCAGCTCGACATCCCCGAGGACACAGCGGAGCAGTCACCGAAACTCGGGCGCAAGCGAGATCACACTCGTGACCCCGAGATTCTGGCTGCCGCACTCGAGGTGCTGGCGGAGACCGGGTACGACGGCATGACCATCGACATGGTCGCGGCTCGCGCCAAGGCAGGAAAGGCCACTCTCTACCGTCGCTGGCCCTCGAAGGGCGAACTCATCATCGACGCTGTCGCCTGCATGAAACAGAGTGGCAACGACTATTCGCGATTGCCGGACACCGGATCGTTGCGCGGCGATCTCGTCGCCATGATCAAACCGCTCTCGATCAAGGACAGCGAGAAGAAACTCCAGATATTGGCTGGGCTCATGTCGATGCTGTCGCATGACCCGGGGCTCGCCGATGCCGCCAATGCGGCGCTACTCGAGCCAAAGGTCGCGGCCAATCGCGTGCTTATGCAGCGGGCGATCGAGCGCGGGGAGATCTCGGCGGGCTGCGACATCGACCTCCTGTCGCTGATCACTCCTTCGATGGTTGCCTATCGGGTGCTGATCCTCAGGAAACCGGTCGATTCGGCGTTCTTGATCTCGCTCATAGACGGAGTGCTGATGCCCGCGGTCGGGCTCGGACCCTCCGCCAACGGCAGAACGGACTAGACGGACCGTGCCACCAGATTCGTGACACTGGGCCGAAGGGCCACTCGGGTGGGCGCGATGAGCAGAAGAACCTCCCGGGTTGGTGAGACTTTCAACATCTTCACTAAGCCGGGAGGTTCTCCCTCCTTACCAGCCCTTCACAGAACCCACACTGTGACCAGCTACTCCGTGGCGTACGCCGGAGCCACCGCGTTGTGCGCGTCGCCGAGGCGGTGAACCCGCATGTCGTTGGTTCCACCGGAGATCCCGGGAGGGGATCCGGCGATGACGACGACCTTCTCACCGGCTGCCCCGCGCGACTGGCCGAGCAGAACGTCGTCGACCTGACCGAAGAGATCGTCGGTGTGCGTCTTTCGGTCGACGAGGTACGTCTCCGTGCCCCACACCCAGGCGAGGCGGTTGCGGATGCCCTCCTCCGGTGTGAAGGCGATGATCGGGATGCGGTGGCGCAGTCGAGACATCCGGCGGACCGAATCTCCGGACTCGGTGAACACGCACAAATACTTTGCCGAGACGAATTCGGCGACCTCCGCGGCGGCGAGGGTGATCGCGCCGCCCTGGGTGCGCGGCTTCGTGCCGAGTTCGGCGATGCGCTCCAGCCCGTGCTCCTCCGTCGACATGACGATGCGCGCCATGGTCTGAACGGTGATTACCGGGTACTCCCCCACGCTGGTCTCTCCGCTGAGCATGACGGCGTCCGCACCATCCAACACGGCGTTGGCGACGTCGGAGGTCTCGGCGCGGGTCGGGATCGGGCTCGAGATCATCGATTCGAGCATCTGCGTCGCGACGATGACGGGCTTCGCCATGCGGCGGGACAGCTCGATGGCGTGCTTCTGCACGATCGGCACGGCCTCGAGCGGAAGCTCGACGCCGAGGTCACCGCGCGCGACCATGATGCCGTCGAACGCGTCGATGATGGACTCGAGATTATCGACGGCCTGCGGCTTCTCGATCTTGGCGATCACCGGGAGCTTGACGCCCTCTTCGGCCATGATCTCGTGGACCCGGATGATGTCTTCAGCGCTGCGGACGAACGACAACGCGATGAGGTCGGCGCCGAGCCTGAGCCCCCAGCGCAGGTCGGCCTCGTCCTTGTCGGAGAGCGCCGGCACGTTGACCGCGACACCCGGAAGGTTGATGCCCTTGTTGTTGGAGACCGCGCCGCCGACGACGACCTCGGTCGTGACGACCGTTCCGTCGGTGGACAGCACCCTGAGCTTGACCTTGCCATCGTCGATGAGCAGCGAGTCGCCGCGCTTGACGTCGTTCGGCAGCCCCTTGAACGTCGTCCCCGAGATCTCCCGGTTGCCGATGATCTCCTCGGTCGTGATCTTGAAGATGTCGCCGACCGCGAGATCGTACGGGCCGCCCTCGAACTTGCCGAGGCGGATCTTGGGCCCCTGAAGGTCGACGAGCACGGCAACCGCCCGGCCGGAATCCTTGCTCGCCTGGCGAACATTCGCGTAGACCGCTTCGTGCACGTCGTAGCTGCCGTGACTGAGGTTCATTCTCGCCACATCCACCCCGGCATCGATGATCGCCCGGATGTTTTCGTAGCTGGCCGTTGCCGGGCCGAGGGTAGCAACGATTTTTGCGCGTCTCATTTGTTTCTTTCTGTTGGTGGAAACATTCACGAGCAGCGGAACGAATCATTCGTCCCAAACTCTCGGGTGGATGTCAGATAGCGATTGCCCGATCGGTCGGTCGAACCGGGGCGGGAAGTTCGGTGTGCCCTTCAAGGTAGCGATCGACGGCCGCGGCTGCGGCCCGACCCTCCGCGATGGCCCAGACGATCAGCGACTGGCCACGACCGGCGTCGCCGGCGACGAAGACGCCGGCCTCGCTGGTCTGGTAGTCGCCATCACGTTCGACGTTACCCCGGTCGAGCGGAAGGCGCAGTTGACTCTCGAGCTCGTCGCCCTCCGTGCCGGCGAAGCCGAGGGCAAGCAACACGAGGTCGGCCGGGATCTCGCGCTCGGTTCCGGCCTTCGGCACGCGGCGGCCGTCGAGGTACTCGGTCTCGGCGACGCGGATGGCGCGAACCTCTCCGGTTTCGTTCGCGAGGAACTCGACGGTTGACGCGAGGTAGACCCGCTCACCGCCCTCCTCGTGCGCGCTCGACACCTCGAACAGGGTCGGGGTCATCGGCCAGGGCTGATGCTCCGGACGCTCGTGCGGCGGTTGCGTTCCAATCGCGAGATTGGTGACCGAGAGGGCGTGCTGGCGGTGCGCGGTCCCGATGCAGTCGGCTCCCGTGTCCCCGCCGCCGAGGACGACGACGTGCTTGCCCTCCGCCGTGATCTGGTCGACGACCGTGTCGCCGGCGCCGACCCGGTTCTGCTGCACGAGGTACTCCATGGCGAAGTGCACGCCGGACAGGTCGCGGCCGGGGATCGACAGGTCACGCGGCTTGAGGGCACCGGTGGCGACAACGACCGCGTCGTAACGGGCACGAAGCTCGTCCCACGGGATGTCGACGCCGATGTTGACGCCGGCGCGGAATCGGGTTCCCTCGGCCTGCATTTGCTTGAGCCGCGTCTCGATGTGACGCTTCTCCATTTTGAAGTCCGGGATGCCGTAGCGAAGCAGCCCGCCGATGCGGTCGTCTCGCTCGAAGACCGCGACGGTATGCCCGGCCCTGGTGAGCTGTTGCGCCGCGGCGAGTCCCGCCGGTCCCGATCCGACGACCGCGACCGTCTTGCCGGTGAGACGTTCCGGCGGGTGCGGTTCGACCCAATCGTTGGCGAACGCCTGGTCGATGATCGAAACCTCGACGTTCTTGATGGTCACGGCCGGCTGGTTGATGCCGAGCACGCAGGATGCCTCGCACGGAGCCGGGCACAGCCGACCGGTGAACTCCGGGAAGTTGTTCGTGGCGTGCAGTCGTTCGATCGCCTGGCGGCCCTCACCGCGCCACATCAGGTCGTTCCATTCCGGAATGAGGTTGCCGAGCGGGCAGCCCTGATGGCAGAACGGAATACCGCAGTCCATGCAGCGCCCGGCCTGCTTGCGCACGGTCGCGACATCGCCCTGCTCGTAGACCTCTTTCCAGTCCATCAGCCGAAGGCTGACGGGTCGACGAGCAGGAAGCTCCCGCTCCCGAGTCTTCAGGAATCCCTTCGGGTCAGCCACCGGTCACCTCCATAATTCTTTCCCACACAACATCCCCATCGGGGTCGAGACCCTCTTCAACTGCGGTCGCTCTGGTGGCGATCACCGCGGCGTAGTCCCGCGGCAACACCTTGACGAAGGCAGCCATCGTGGAGTCGAGATCGCCGAGCATCCGTTTCGCCACCGCCGAGTCCGTCTCGGCGACGTGACGCTCGAGCAGATCCGTGACTATCTGGACGTCACCCGCTCCGAGCGGCAGAAGTTCGAGCTCGCCGCTCGCGAGCGACTCGCGGTTGACCCGCTCCGTTTTGAGCCCGTACACGTATGCCGTTCCCCCGGACATTCCGGCGCCGAGGTTGCGCCCCGTTCCGCCGAGGATCACGGCGAGTCCGCCGGTCATGTACTCGAGCGCGTGGTCGCCGACGCCCTCGACGACCGCTATCGCCCCGGAGTTGCGCACCAGGAAGCGTTCGCCGACGATGCCGCGGATGAACAGGCTCCCCTGGGTCGCGCCGTACCCGATGACGTTGCCGGCGATGACGTTGCGCTCTGCCGGGAAGACGCTGCCGCGGTCGGGACGGATGACGATCTGGCCGCCACACAGCCCCTTGCCGACATAGTCGTTGCTGTCGCCCTCGAGACGGAGGGTGATTCCGCTCGGCACGAACGCACCGAACGACTGTCCCGCCGTGCCACGGAGGGCGATGTCGATCGTGCCGGTAGGCAGTCCGTTCTCACCGTGTCGCTTCGTCACCTCGTGACCGAGCATGGTGCCGACTGCGCGTTCGGTGTTGCGAATCGGGAGGCTGATCGAGACCGGCTCCCTGTTCTGCAGTGCGACGGCACTCTGCCGGATGAGTTCGACGTCGAAGTGCTTCTCGAGCTCGTGATCCTGGCTGGTCACGTTGGACCGCGGTTCCTCCGGCGTGAAGACCGGACCGTCGAGGATCGGGGTGAGGTCGAGTCCGTCGGCCTTCCAGTGTTCGATCGCTCCGTTGACGTCGAGCATTTCGGCGTGACCGATGGCCTCGGCAATCGAGCGGAAGCCGAGCTCGGCGAGGTACTCACGCACCTCCTGGGCGAGGAACTCGAAGAAGTTGACGACGAACTCCGGCTTTCCGGTGAAGCGCTTGCGCAGCTCCGGGTTCTGGGTGGCGACGCCGACCGGGCAGGTATCGAGGTGGCAGACGCGCATGAGCACGCAACCGGAGACGACGAGCGGTGCCGTGGCGAAACCGTACTCCTCCGCCCCGAGCAGCGCGGCGACGATGACGTCCCGACCGGTCTTCATCTGACCGTCGACCTGAACCACCACCCGGCCGCGCATGCCGTTGAGCATGAGGGTCTGCTGGGTCTCGGCGAGGCCGAGCTCCCACGGCGTTCCGGCGTGCTTGAGCGAGTTGAGCGGGCTCGCGCCCGTGCCGCCGTCGTGACCCGAGACGAGAACGACGTCGGCAAGCGCCTTCGTCACCCCGGCCGCGACCGCGCCGATGCCGGACTGGCTCACGAGCTTCACGTGCACCCGCGCCTCCGGGTTGGCGCGCTTGAGGTCGAAGATGAGCTGCTTGAGGTCCTCGATCGAGTAGATGTCGTGGTGCGGCGGCGGGCTGATCAGGCCGACGCCGGCGGTCGCGTTGCGGGTGCGGGCGATCCACGGGTAGACCTTCGCCGGCGGCAGCTGGCCGCCCTCGCCCGGCTTCGCGCCCTGCGCCATCTTGATCTGGATGTCGGTGGCGTGAGTGAGGTACATGCTCGTGACCCCGAAGCGGCCGGAGGCGACCTGCTTGATGGCGCTGCGCCGTTCCGGATCGAGCAGGCGCGCGACATCCTCGCCGCCCTCCCCGGTGTTGCTCTTCGCGCCGAGGCTGTTCATTGCGATGGCGAGTGTCTCGTGCGCCTCGCCGCTGATCGACCCGTAGCTCATCGCGCCGGTCGAGAAGCGTGTGACGATCGAGGCGACGGACTCGACCTCGTCGATCGGAACGGGTGTCCGGACGCCGGAGCGCAGCTTGAACAGGCCGCGAACGGTCATCAGGTTCTCGGCCTGCTCGTCGACGAGCCTGGTGTAGTCGCGGAAGATGTCGTAGCGGCGCGACCGGGTCGCGTGCTGCAGCCGGAACACCGTGTCCGGGTTGAACAGGTGCGGCGGCCCGTCGCGGCGCCACTGGTACTCCCCGCCGATGGACAGGCGTTCGTGGGCCATGATCGCGCCGTCCTCCGGGTAGGCAGAGGAGTGACGCGCGGCGCTCTCCGCGGCGATGACGTCGATTCCGACGCCGCCGAGCAGGCTGGAGGTTCCGGTGAAGTACTGGTCGACGAAGGCCTGGTCGAGTCCGACGGCCTCGAAGGCCTGCGCGCCGGCGTACGAGCCGACGACGGAGATGCCCATCTTCGACATGATCTTGAGCACGCCCTTGCCGAGCGCCTTGATGAGGTTCTTGACCGCCCGTTCCGAGTCGACGCTGGATATCATCCCGCTGCGCACGAGTTCTTCGGCCGATTCCATGGCGAGGTACGGGTTGACCGCGGACGCCCCGTAGCCGATGAGGAGCGCGACGTGATGCACCTCCCGAACATCCCCCGCCTCGACGATGATCCCGACCTTCATGCGGTTCTGGGCGCGAATCAGGTGATGATGCACCGCGGCGAGCATGAGAAGCGACGGAACTGGAGCGAGGTCCTTGTTGGAGTCGCGGTCCGAGAGCACGATAAACAGCGCCCCGTCCTCGATGGCCCGATCCACCTCCTCACACATTGCGGCGATCCGCTGTTCCATGGCCTTGGGGCCCTCATCCACCCGGTACAGTCCGCGGATGGTGCGGGTCGCGTTGAAGTGCTTGCGCGACTTCGGCGCGATGTGCTGCATCTTCGCCAGTTCGTCGTTGTCGATAACCGGGAAGTCGAGGATCACCTGGCGGGCATGCTCCGCCGTCGCGTCGAGCAGATTGCGCTCCGGCCCGAGTCCGAGCTTGAGGGAGGTGACGACCTCCTCCCGGATGCTGTCGAGCGGCGGGTTCGTCACCTGGGCGAACTGCTGGGTGAAGTAGTCGAAGAGCAGGCGAGGCCGCTTGCTCAAGACCGCGATCGGCGTGTCGGAACCCATGGCGCCGAGCGGCTCAGCACCGTTCTCCGCCATCGGCTTGAGCAGGATCCGCACCTCTTCCTCGGTGTAACCGAAGGTGCGCTGGCGCCGGGCGACAGAGGCCCGGGTGTGCACGATGTGTTCGCGATCGGGCAGGTCCTTGAGGTTGATCCGCCCGTTCTCGAGCCAGGTCCCCCACGGCTCGGACGCGGCAAGCTCGGTCTTGATCTCGTCGTCTTCGATGAGGCGGCCGGCCTCGGTGTCGACAAGGAACATCTTGCCCGGGCGCAACCGGCCCTTCCGCACGACGCGGCTCGGCTCGATGTTGAGCACCCCGATCTCGCTTGCGAGCACGACGAGACCGTCGTCGGTGACGATGTAGCGACCGGGTCGCAGTCCGTTGCGGTCGAGGGTCGCGCCGACGAGGGATCCGTCGGTGAAGACGAGCGCGGCCGGTCCGTCCCACGGCTCCATGAGCATCGAGTGGTATTCGTAGAAGTCCCGACGGGTCGGGTCGATGTCGATCTGGTTTTCGTAGGCCTCCGGCACCATCATCATCATGGCGTGCGGCAGGGAGCGACCACCGAGGTTGAGGAGTTCAACGACCTCGTCGAAGGATGCCGAGTCGCTCGCGCCCGGCGTGACGATCGGGAAGATCGGGGTGAGGTCGCCGAGGAGGTCGGACTCGAGCTGCGATTCGCGGGCGCGCATCCAGTTTCGGTTGCCCTGAACGGTGTTGATCTCCCCATTGTGCGCGATCATCCGGAACGGCTGAGCGAGCGGCCAGGACGGGAAGGTGTTGGTGGAGTAGCGGGAGTGCACGAGCGCGAGCTTCGATGCGAATCGCTCGTCCGAGAGATCCGGGTAGAACGGCTCGAGCTGAAGGGTCGTGACCATTCCCTTGTACACCAGGGTGCGGCTGGACAGCGAGGGGAAATACGCGTTCAGCTCACGCTCCGCCCGCTTGCGGAGGCGGAACGACTGCCGGTCGAGCTCGATGCCGGCCGGCAGCTGGCCGGCGGCAGTCGTAAGCGAGCTGCGAAGAAAGAGCTGTTCGAAGAACGGCATCGACTCCCTCGCGAGCTGACCGAGCCCGTCGGGGCGAACCGGAACCTCTCGCCAGCCGAGCACGTCGAGGTGCTCCTCCGCCGCGAGGGCTTCGATACCGGCCTTGATCTCGGCCCGCTCGTCGATGTCTGCCGGCAGGAACGCCGTCCCGACGATGTATCGGCCGGCATCGGGCAGATCGAAGCCCACCACGGCGCGGAAGAAGGCATCCGGAATCTGTGTGACGATCCCCGCCCCGTCTCCGGTGCCGGCGTCGGAGCCGATGGCGCCGCGGTGCTCAAGGTTGCGCAGCGCGTTGAGCGCGGCATCGATGATGTCGTGCCCGGCGGTGCCGCGGAGCGTCGCGACCATAGCGAGACCGCACGCGTCTTTTTCGCGGCGCGGGTCATACATTCCAGCCGCGGCTGGCGTGGTGCTGAAGCGAGAGAAAGCTGGCGTGAGCGCCATTTTCGAACCGTCCTCACGAAGATACGTAGGGCATGTTGGGACTGCGACGGCCCGGAAAGGATGAAGGCTCGCGGGCTGGATCCGGCTCGCTACCGTTGGCGCCGTCTTTCGCGGCGCCCTCTTCTATGACTTCGTGCCGACTCCGCTTGTGACGGGCTTCACGGCGCTGACCTGTGCGGAATCCGATGTGCGGTGGGGGTCGGCATCGTTGTCGTCCTCGTCGAACTCCGAGTAGGTCTCCACAGAGTGTACCGCAGGCTGCGGCGTCCACTCTCGACCGGGGAGGTAGGGGCTCGGCTCGAGAGCGGGGTGACGTCGTCGCTGCACGAAGAAGATGATGAGACCGACGAGGATGGCGCCCCACGCGGCCCACACGTTGGTACGAACGCCGAGGAAAATCTCGCTCGGATCGATGCGCACCGATTCGAGGTAGCTGCGGCCCAGTCCGTACCAGATGAGGTACAGGGCGATGACCTTGCCCCATTGCAAAGTGAACTTCTTCTCGAGGAAGAGAATCACGGCGATTCCGATGAGGTTCCAGATGATCTCGTAGAGGAAGGTCGGCAGAAACAGTGTTCCGGCCGGCAGGCCGACCGGGAAGGCCGGGTTGGTTTTCTCGATCTGGAGTCCCCAGGGCAGGGTCGTCGGAACGCCGAACAGCTCGTGGTTGAACCAGTTGCCGAGTCGTCCGAAGGCCTGAGCGAGCAGGAGCGCGGGGGCGAGAGCGTCGGCGAAGCTCCAGAAGCGCACGCCGGCGATGCGGCAGCCGATCAATGCGCCGACGGCGCCGAGCACGAGGCCACCGAAGATGGCGAGGCCGCCCTCCCAGATGTAGAGAGTCTTCAGCAGGTCCTTACCCGGGCCAAAGTAGTCGTCCGGGTGGGTGAGGACGTGAAAGATGCGGGCGCCGATGATGCCGAGCGGCACCGCCCACAGCGCGATGTCGAGCACGACCCCCGGGTCGGCTCCGCGGCGCTTGAGCCGGTACGCGGTGAACACAGTCGCCGCGACGATCCCGATCAGGATGCAGATCGCGTACGCGTGGATGTTGATATTGAACGGGAACCAGGTCAGTCCGATGTCCCGAAACCACTGGCCGAGATTAAACACCTGCCAAGCGGGATCTGGACTGGGAATGCTCAGGGGAAGAACCAAGGGCCTGGTTGCCTTTCGTGGTGAAACAAGCGGAAGAACTAGCTAAGCGTACAGCCCGACGCCAGCACCTTCGCCGCGGCCGCGACCGCTGGCACCCCTCCGTCGGCGAGGGCCTTAACGAGGGACGAACCGACGATCGCGCCGTCCGCGTAGCCGAGCACTTCGCGAACCTGCTCAGGGGTCGAGATACCCAGCCCGACGCAGGCCGAGGTGGCGCCGGCCGAGCGGAGCCGGGCCACGAGGGTCTTTGCCGCGACATCCACATCGCTTCGAGCGCCGGTAATTCCCATCGTCGATACCGCGTAGACGAAACCGCGGCTCTGCTCGACGGCCTGGCGCAGCCGGGCGTCGGTCGAGGTCGGCGCGGCGAGGAACACCCGGTCGAGTCCGGTGCGGGCCGAGGCGGCCAGCCAAGGCTCGGCCTCGTCCGGGATGAGGTCCGGTGTGATGAGACCCGCTCCCCCGGCGGCGAGTAAGTCGTCGGCGAATCGCTCGACGCCGTATTGCATGACGGGGTTCCAGTAGGTCATGAGCAGCACCGGAACGTCGGTGCGGGCCGTGATCTCGGCTACCGCTTCGAAGCCGTGCGAGAGACGGAAACCGCCGTTCAGTGCGGTGAGCGTCGCCGCCTGAATCACCGGTCCATCCATCACCGGATCGGAGTATGGCAGGCCGAGTTCGATTACATCGACGCCGTTCTCGGCGAGAGCCACGGCGGCCTCGATGCTCGTGCGCAGGTCGGGGAATCCGACCGGAAGATACCCGATCAGCGCCCCGCTGCCAGCCGCCTTTCGCGCGGCGATGACGCCCTCGACCGAACGGTCGGTCGTGGCGCTCACGCGTTGTCTCCGACAGCGCCGACGTCGGACGGGAGCTTCCCGGTGACCTCGGCCGTTAGCGCCTCGGTGTCGAGAATGTCGAAGTACTTTCCCGCTGTTTCCATGTCTTTGTCGCCTCGACCGCTCAGGTTGACCAGAATCGTCGCGTCCGGGCCGAGCTCCCGACCGAGTTTGATGGTGCCAGCGAGGGCGTGAGCCGATTCGATGGCGGGGATGATTCCCTCGGTTCTCGACAGCAACCGAAGGGCGTTCATCGCCTCGTCGTCGGTGATCGGGAGGTACTGTGCCCGGCCGATGTCGGCGAGCCAGGCGTGCTCCGGTCCGACACCCGGGTAGTCGAGGCCGGCCGAGATGGAGTGCGACTCGATGGTCTGGCCGTCTTCGTCCTGCAGCATGTAGCTTCGCGCGCCGTGCAGTACGCCGGGACGTCCCTTGGTGATCGTGGCGGCGTGCCGGGGAGTCTCCGCGCCGTCGCCGGCTGCCTCGAATCCGTACAGCGCGACCTCCGGGTCGTCGAGGAAGGCGTGGAAGATGCCCATCGCGTTGGAGCCGCCGCCGACGCACGCGGTCACGGCGTCCGGGAGGCGTCCGGTGAGTTCGAGCACCTGGGCGCGGGCCTCCTCTCCGATGATTTTGTGAAAGTCACGCACCATGACCGGGAACGGGTGCGGGCCGGCGACCGTCCCGAGAAGGTAGTGCGTCGTGTCGACGTTCGTCACCCAGTCGCGAAGCGCCTCGTTGATCGCGTCCTTGAGGGTTCGAGAGCCCGTTGTGACGGGGATCACCTCGGCGCCGAGGAGCCGCATCCTCGCGACGTTGAGGGCCTGCCGCTCCGTGTCGACCTCGCCCATGTAGACGACGCATTCCATGCCGAACAGCGCGGCGGCGGTGGCGCTCGCGACTCCGTGCTGACCGGCGCCGGTCTCGGCGATCAGTCGCGTCTTTCCGATCCGTCGCGCCAGGAGCGCCTGCCCGAGCACGTTGTTGATCTTGTGCGAGCCGGTGTGGTTGAGGTCTTCGCGTTTGAGGATGATGCGCGCGCCGCCGGCGTGCTCCCCGAAGCGCGGCACCTCCGTGATGAGGGACGGCCGACCGGTGTAGGTGCGGTGCAGCTCGGCCAGCTCCTCCTGGAATACGGGATCGATCTTCGCCGCGTTGTACGCGAGTTCCAGCTCGTCGAGGGCGGCGATCAGGGGTTCCGGCACGAAACGGCCGCCGTACTCGCCGAAGTATGGACCGGTTTCGTCGCGCAATGCCATGGCTCTAGTTTCCCAAAAATTCTGCGAGGGTACGCACCGGATCGCCCGTGACGAGGGCCTCGCCGACGAGCACGACGTCGGCGCCGGCCTCGCGATAGTGTGCAACGTCGGCCGCGGATTTCACGGCGGACTCCGCCACGCGGATGACGCCGGACGGGATGTGCCCGGCCAGGCGGCCGAACAGGTCCTGGTCGAGTTCGAAGGTGGAGAGGTCGCGGGCGTTGACCCCGACCAGACCGGCGCCGATGTCGAGCGCTCTCGACACCTCTTCGGCGCTGTGGGTCTCGACGAGCGCCGTCATTCCGAGCTGCCGGGTCAGTTCGAACAGGCTCGACAGGGTTGGCTGGTCGAGGGCCGCGACGATGAGGAGCACGAGGTCGGCTCCCGCTGCCCTCGCCTCGAGCACCTGGTATGGCTCGGCGATGAAGTCCTTGCGGAGCACGGGAATCTGCACCGCATCGCGAACCGCTTCGAGGTCGGCGAGCGACCCGGAGAATCGGTGACGTTCGGTGAGAACGCTGATGGCGCTCGCGCCGCCGGTCTCGTACGAGACGGCGAGGGCCGCGGGGTCCGGGATGTCGGCGAGCGGACCGCGGGACGGGCTGGCTCGCTTCACCTCGGCGATGATTCGCACCCGCTGACTCGGCGCGAGGGCGTGGAGGGCGTCGATCGCAGGGGCGCGGGCGGCCGCCGCGGCTTCTACTTCGGCAATGCTGCGCAGGGTGCGGCGCTCTGAGGCGTCGCGGAGTGCCCCGGCGACAAGATCGTTGAGCACTTCGCTCAGTGGTCCTTCGGGGTGTACTTGTCCCCGTACACGCCGTATCCGAGGCGCTTGAGCACGTACCCGACGATGAGGCCGACGATCGCGAGTCCGGCCGATGCCCACACCACGGCCTGCAGGTCGAAGAAGAATGCGACCGTGCCGATGGCGAACGCCACGAGCATGATGATCACAGCTGTCCACGCGGCGGGCGAGTTGCCCTCGCCTGGCTCCGGGTATTGGTCGCTCACAGATCTCCTTTGTGGGGTGTTTCGGTCAAAAGTCTAGCGCGACGTCGGGTCGCCGCCGCCGCTCAGCCGGTCCCAGTCGGTGACGGGGTCGCCCGGCGCATCCGAGGCATCCGGTGCCGACGGGTCGGTTGTTGCTAGGCGCACGGGCTGTCGGTAGCGGTCGGATCCGCTCGGCCAGCGCCGACCGGTCACGAGCACCGCGATGCCGAGGATCATGGTGAGGATGCCGGCGATTATGGCTACCACCGGGTATCCGGTTGGCGACACGGACTGAACCAGCGCGGCGATCGACCGTCGGCCGGCCACCCCGGTCGCCGCGGAAATCGCTGACGCCGAGGCCACCACCGGGTTGGACTGGGCGAGAATCGCGGAGAACGCGACGGTGAATCCGATGAGCACCTGGAGCACTCCGAGCACCGTTCTAAAGAACCGTCCGGCGATTGCGAGGGCCGCCACGAGTGCGAGGCCGGCGAGGGCAAGCGCGACGAGAGCGGGGGCCGCGACGCTGCCGGAGACGGCGAGCACCGTCTTGCCGTCGGCCGCCTCGCTCAGTCGAAGCGAGTACCACTGGCCGGTCCAGGCGAGAAGGGTGAGGCCGCTGAGCGCGATCGCGGCGATCAGGCTGCGGCTCTTGAGCGCGCGGCCGGTCCTGGCGGCATCCGGCTGCGCCGTGCCCTCACCACCCGTGCCGTCACCCAGCGCGCCGTCACCCAGCGCGCCGTCACCCTCGGTCACTTCACCCTCCGCATCGCGTTTGCGACGGCGACGGCCCGCAACGGCGCTGCCGCCTTGTTCTGCGATTCGAGGTATTCGGTCGCCGGGTCGGAGTCGGCGACGAGACCGGCCCCGGCCTGCACTCTGGCCACGCCACCGGCGATGGTCGTGGTGCGGATGGCGATGGCGAGGTCGAGGTCCCCGGCGAAGCCGAAGTAGCCGACGACGCCTCCGTAGAGACCGCGCTGCGCGACCTCGAGCTCGTCGATGATCTCGAGCGCGCGCGGCTTCGGCGCCCCGGAAAGGGTGCCCGCCGGGAAAGTCGCACGGAACACGTCGATCGAGGATGCCCCGGGCGACAGGTTGCCCTCGACCGAGGACACGAGGTGCATGATGTGGCTGAACCGCTCGACCTGCATGAATTCGCTTACCTCGACCGAACCGGGCAGACAGACCTTCAGCAGGTCATTGCGCGCCAGGTCGACGAGCATCAGGTGCTCGGCCCGCTCCTTCGGGTCCCCCAGCAAATCGTCGGCGAGGGCGAGGTCTTCCTCCGGTCCGACGCCGCGCGGGCGCGAGCCGGCGATCGGGTGCATGTAGACCCGGTCGTTCTCCACCTTGACGAGGGCCTCAGGCGACGACCCGACGATCCAATACGGGTCACCGTTCGGGGCCAGGAGGGACAGCAGGTACATGTACGGGCTGGGGTTGAGGGTGCGCAGCACCCGGTAGACATCGATCGGATCGGCGGTGATCTCGTGGTCGAACCGTTGCGAAATGACGACCTGGAAGACGTCCCCGTCCCGAATGAATCTCTTGGACGCCTCAACGGCGGCGTGGAAGGCCGCCGCCTCGATGCGCGGGGTCGGCGAGGCGGCAATGCTCAGGTCCACCTCGGCGAGCCACGCTTCGGACGGCTCGGCGAGCGCCGCTTGCATCCGGTCGAGTCTCGCCTGCGCTCCGTCCCACATCGCGTCGCTCGGCTCCACCCCGTCGCCCAGCGCCGTCGCGATCAGGAGCACCCCGCCGGTGCGGTGGTCGACGACGACGAGTTCCGAGACGAAGCTCAAGGCCTGACCGGGCATTGCGAAGTCGGCGGGCGGCACGTTCGGGAGGTGTTCGATCTGACGGATGGCCTCCCAGCCGATGAAGCCGACGAGTCCACCGGTCAGCGGCGGGGCGCCGGGGATCGGCGGTGTGGCCCAGCGCTCGTACAGGTGGGCGAGGGCCTCGAGCGGCGCGGTCGGCCAGTCGGCGCCGAGCGCACGCTCGACCGGCAGTCCGTAGTCGAGCCACTCGGCACGCTCCGCATCCTGGGTGAGCACGCCGAAGCTCGACACGCCGATGAAGGAATAGCGCGACCAGATTCCGCCCTGCTCGGCCGACTCGAGCAGGAAGGTGCCCGGCTCGCCCTTCGCGAGCTTGCGGTAAATGCCCACCGGGGTCTCGCCGTCGGCGAAGAGTTCGCGGATGACCGGAACGACCCGGTGGTCACCGAGAAGCGCATCGAACTGCGCGCGGGTGGTCGACTCACTCATGCGTGTCTCCAATGGCCGGGTCGCCTGTAGCCGGGTCGTCAACTGCCGGGTCGCCGATTGCCGGGTCTAGCGGGTCGACGTCGAAGCACGAGTGCGCGCCGGTGTGGCACGCCGCGCCGATCTGCTCGACCTGAACGAGCAGCGTGTCGGAGTCGCAATCGAAGGCCGCGGCCTTGACATACTGCCGGTGTCCGGAGGTGTCGCCCTTGCGCCAGTACTCGGAGCGGGAGCGGGACCAGAACGTCACCCTCCCCTCGGTGAGGGTGCGGCGCAGGGCCTCGGCATCCATGTATCCGAGCATGAGCACCTGTTTGGAGTCCCACTGCTGGATCACGGCCGGGAGCAGCCCGGCCGAATCGAATCTGGCCCGCTCGAGTACCGAATCGATGTCGATGTCCATCTGCCTACCTCACGTTCACGCTAAACGAACCGCGAGGCCGGCCGCGGCCAGCTCGCGTTTGACGTCACCGACGGTCAACTCGCCGTTGTGGAATACCGAGGCGGCGAGCACGGCGTCGGCGCCGGCCTCGATCGCCGGCACGAAGTGTTCGAGGGCACCGGCGCCGCCGCTTGCGATGATCGGAACGCGCGAGATCTCCCGCATGAGTCGAACC
Source organism: Microbacteriaceae bacterium (assembly GCA_025464975.1). GTDB lineage: Bacteria > Actinomycetota > Actinomycetes > Actinomycetales > Microbacteriaceae > Lacisediminihabitans. The sequence goes on from JAODMT010000023.1 coordinate 38,421, forward strand.
AGTTCGAGATCGAACCCGTTCTTGGTGCCGTCGGCGTCAATCGAGTTGACGAGCAATTCGCCGGCACCGCGCTCGATCACCTCACGCGCCCAGTCGAGGGCGTCGAGGCTCGTCTCCCGCCGTCCGCCGTGGGTCGTCACGACGTAGCCGGAGGGGACTGCCTCCGACCGCTTCACGTCGAGGGACAGCACGAGCACTTGCGCTCCAAACCGGTCGGCGATCTCCCCCACGAGCTCCGGCCGCGCAATCGCGGCGCTGTTGAGGCCGATCTTGTCGGCGCCGTTGGCAAGAAGACGGCTGACGTCATCCGGGCCGCGCACTCCGCCGCCGACCGTCAGGGGGATGAACACCTGCTCGGCCGTCGCCCGCACCACGTCGTAGGTGGTCGACCGGTTATCGACGGTCGCCGTCACGTCGAGGAAGGTGATCTCGTCCGCGCCCTGCTCGTAATAGCGGCGGGCAAGCTCGACCGGGTCTCCCGCGTCGCGGAGGTTCTCGAACTTCACTCCCTTGACGACCCGGCCGGCCGCCACGTCGAGACAGGGAATCACTCGAACGGAAACGGGCACGATCAGATCCGGGCCGCGTGAATCGGGCTGACCAGGATGGCGCGGGCGCCGAGGTCGTACAGCCGATCCATGATGTGGTTGGTTTCGTCCCGCGGCACCATCACCCGAACGGCGACCCAGTCGCGATCGCGGAGCGGAGAGACCGTCGGGGACTCGAGCCCGGGGGTGATGCCGGACGCCTCTTCGATGAGCGCGACGGGAAGGTCGTAATCCATGAGCACGTACTGGCGGGCAACGAGTACCCCCTGAAGCCGACGCTGCAACGTCGTGATTCCGGCGGCCCCGGCTGCGGAGCTGATCAGGACAGCGCTGGATTCAAGGATCACCGGGCCGAAGATCTCGAGGCCCTGGGCCCGCAGCGTCGAACCGGTCGAGACGACGTCGGCGACGGCATCCGCGACCCCGAGCTTCACGGCCGATTCCACCGCCCCGTCGAGCCGCACCAGGTCAGCGGTGATGCCGTGCCGGGAGAGGAACGCGCCGACGAGTCCCGGGTAGCTTGTCGCGACGCGGACGCCCTCGAGTTCGCTCAGGCCGGTGAACTGTCCGGCGATCCCGGCGAAGCGGAAGGTGGAGGATCCGAAATCGAGGCTCGCGATCTCCACCGCGCTCGAACCGGAATCGAGCAAGAGGTCGCGACCGGTGATCCCGACATCGAGCGCTCCCGATCCGACATATGTCGCGATGTCCCTCGGCCGGAGGAAAAAGAACTCGACCTCATTGCGGGAGTCGAGCAGATTGAGGGCACGCGGGTCGCGTCTGGTCGCATATCCGGCCTCGGACAGCATTTCGGAGGCGGTCTCGCTCAGCGAACCCTTGTTGGGCACTGCGATTCGCAACATTTCAGGTCTCTTCACTTCGATGGCGGATGAGGCGGCGGCGCTCACAGATGCCGGTAGACGTCCCCGGTGGTCAGGCCCTTCGCGATCATGAGCACCTGCAGGTGGTACAGCAGCTGCGAGATCTCCTCCGCCGTCTCGTCGAGGGACTCGTACTCGGCGGCCATCCAGACCTCCGCGGCCTCTTCGACGATCTTCTTGCCGATGGTGTGCACGCCGGCGTCGAGCTCCGCCACCGTGCCAGAGCCGTCCGGCCGGGACACGGCCTTCTCGCTCAGTTCCGCAAACAGGTCATCGAACGTTTTCACAGGGTAAAGGTTACCGGTGTGGCAGGGGACGCTCGCGCCAGCGCGGCGGCGCCTAGCTCACACCGAGCAGGTCGATCACGAAGATCAGGGTGCGACCGGAGAGCTGGTGTCCCGCGCCGGCCGGGCCGTAGGCGAGCGCCGGGGGCACGACGAGCTGGCGGCGTCCGCCCACCCGCATGCCCGGGATGCCCTCTTGCCACCCGGCGATGAGCGAGCGGAGCGGGAAGTTCACCGACTGGCCGCGGCTCCACGATGAGTCGAACTCCTCGCCAGACTCGAGGTCGACTCCGAGGTAGTGAACGTCAACGGTGTCGCCCGGCTTCGCTTCCTCGCCTGCGCCGATCTCGATATCGGTCGAGACGAGCTCCGAGGGAGCCTCGCCCTCATAAAATTCGATTTCCGGCTTGGTCTTGTTGAACTCAGTCATGGCTCAATTCAAGCAGACCGGCCGGTTGGGTGTCACCACAGCCCGGGCGAACTCGGTGCTTCAGTGACCTCAGTGCCTGGGTGACCTCAGTGGTTGGGTGAATTCAGTGCACGTGTGAGCCGGCCGCGGCCCGCAGCAGCGCGATCTGCTCCTCCGGCCCGCCGGCATTGAACACGCTCGAGCCGGCCACGAACGTGTCGGCTCCCGCCTCGGCGGCGATGCCGATCGTCTTCTCGGAGATGCCGCCGTCGACCTGCAGCCACACGTCGAGTCCCGATCGGGCGGTCGCCTCGCGGAGCAGCCTCAGCTTCGGCATGGTTGATTCCATAAACTTCTGGCCGCCAAACCCCGGCTCGACGGTCATCACGAGCACCTGATCGAACTCGGGGAGCAGCTCGAGGTATGGCTCGATCGGGGTGCCCGGCTTCACCGCGATTCCGGCCCTCGCGCCGATCTGCCTGAGGCGGCGGGCGAGGCCGACGGCATCCGTCACGGCCTCGGCGTGGAAGGTCACGGAGAACGCTCCAGCCTCCGCGTAGCCGGGCGCCCAGCGGTCGGGGTCATCGATCATGAGGTGAACGTCGAGCGGCAAGGACGACACCCGCTGCAGCGACTCGACCATCCTCTGGCCGAACGTGAGGTTCGGCACGAAGTGGTTGTCCATCACGTCGACGTGCACGAGGTCGGCGCTCGCGATCCTCCCGAGCTCGCGCTCGAGATTCGCGAAGTCGGCGGTAAGGATGCTCGGGCTGATTCTCGCGGTCACCGTGCCAGCCTAAGGGACCGTGCGCCCGGCATCCGGGCAGGGCGAGCCGTCGGGGTGAACCGCCACGCTCTGCACCGCGCGACCACGGGTCGACCGGCCGGAATCCGTTTCTCCGCCGGCATCCGTTTTCTCCTGGCCGAACGCGTTTTTTCCTGGCCAAAATGCGTTTCCTCCCGGCCAGGAATACGTTTCTCCGGAGGTTTGCCGCATTACCCCCGAGCATGCCCTCTGCACCCGGTTCCATGGCGTCCGAAGACGGATTCCTCCGGAGAAACCATGCAAGTCGTCGGTCGCATCCGATTGCGTTGCATCCGGGCCGCTACAGGCGAAGCGGCACCGGGCGCACGGACGGGGCGTCAGCCCGAAGCGCGCTGCCCGGAGCGCGTTGTCCGGCGAGCCCTACGTGTTCTCGCGTGTGTCCTTCTCGAGCAGGCAGATGAACATGGCGTCGGTGCCGTTCCGATGCGGCCAGAGTTGCACGTGGCCGTCGGTCGAGTCGCCCAGTTCGAGCGGCCGCTTGGTCACGGTTCCGAGCACCGCGGCGGTGTCGATCCGAGTCATGCCGGAGACACGCTTGAGCACGGACTCCACCACGACCCTGGTCTCCGCGAGGTGCGGAGAGCACGTGACGTAGGCCAGAATTCCGCCGGGCTTGAGTGCGGCGATCGCCGACTCGAGCAAGCGGATCTGCAGTTCGGTGAGCTCCGCGACGTCGCTCGGCTGCTTACGCCAGCGGGCCTCGGGGCGCCGGCGCAGAGCGCCGAGTCCGGTGCACGGTGCGTCGAGCAGGATGCGGTCGAACTGTTCCGGCATCCGCTCGCCCATGAGGATGCCGTCCTGCACGAGCACCTGCGGCGGATCGGCGAACACCGAGAGCGCCTTACGCACGAGTTCGGCCCGAGCCGGCGTGATCTCGTTCGCCACGAGGGTCGCGCCGTGCTCGCGTGCCTCGGCGGCGAGCAACGCGGCCTTGCCGCCCGGCCCGGCGCACAGGTCGAGCCAGCGTTCCCCGCGCTCCACCGGGCGAACCCGGCTGAGGGCGAGCGCGGCAAGTTGCGAGCCCTCGTCCTGTACCCGGGCCCGGCCCTCGTGCACGGCCGGCCAGAGGGCGGGGTCTCCCCCGTCGCTCACGGCGGCGAACGGCGAATACCTGGCCTTCTGGGCGCCGCGGATCTCGGAGATGGTCGCAAGACCCGGGAGCGCGACGAGACTCACCCGCGGGGCGAAATTGTCGGCGATGAGCAGGTCTTCGAGTTCGTCTTCCCTTCCCTCGGCCGCGAGCGCCTGACGGAACGCGCGCACGATCCAGAGCGGGTGTGAGTGTTCGAGCGCGAGCCGTTCCTCGTGGTTCCGCGGTTTGGCCATCACCCGTTCGTGCCATTCATCCGGCGAGCTGCGGGTAATAGTGCGAAGCACCCCGTTGACGAAACCGGTGGCCGAGCGGGAGCCGACCTCCTTGGCGAGCGAGACGGCCTCGTCGACCGCGGCGTGCGAGGCGACCCGCATGGAGAGCAGCTGATGTGTGCCGAGCCGCAGCACGTCGAGGATCGGCGAGTCGATCTCGTCGGTTGACCGTTTGGCGGCGAGTTCGATGACGGCGTCGTAGTAGCCCTGCTGGCGAAGGGTTCCGTAGGTCAACTCGGTCGCGAGGGCGGCATCCTGCTGGTTCAATCGCGCCCGCTCGAGTTTGACCGGCAGGAGGAGGTTCGCGTAGGCGTCGGTTTCCCGCACCGCCATGATCACTTCGAGCGCGATCCGGCGGGCTGGTTGCACTCGAGTCGGTTGCACTCGAGCCGGCGGCTCGCCGAGGGGAACCGATCGTTGTCGGCCGCCCGGTCGCCCCGCGTTGCGCTCGCTCATCGGGCCTCCGTTCCGGCGCCGGCTGCTCGTCCGCGCCACCAATCCGCTGCGGACATCCCGCGCTTGCCGGCCGGTTGCACGCTCAATAGCTCCACCGGATCGCTCGCCGTTCCGACCAGAAGGCGGCCGCCGACGAGGGCGAGTCGCCCCGGTCCGAGCGGCGCGACGCCACGCGCGATGGTCGCGTCGAGAATCTTCACGCGCGCGTCGTCGACGGTGGTAAAAGCGCCCGGCTCGGGGGTGACGCCGCGGATGCGGTCGGCGACGGTGCTCGCGTGCCCGGTGAAGTCGATGTGGGCGTCGGTGAGGTCGAGCTTCGGTGCGAGAGTCACGTCACCGGACTGCGGTTCGGCCCGCGCCGTGCCGTCCGCGATGGCGTCGACGACTCGTACAAGCAGTTCGGCTCCCGAGACGGCGAGCGAATCGAGCAACTGTCCGGCGGTCTCCCGCTGCCCGATCGACTGGGTGAGCTGTCCGAAGACGGCGCCCGCGTCGAGCTCCGGAACGAGTTGGAACACGGATGCTCCGGTCACCTCGTCTCCCGCGATGATGGCGTGCTGAACAGGGGCGGCACCGCGCCAGCGCGGAAGCAGCGAGAAGTGCAGGTTGATCCAGCCGAGGCGGGGCGTCGAAAGCAGCGGTTCGCGCACGAGTCCGCCGTACGCCACGATCACGCCGAGGTCCGGCTCGAGTGCCGCGATTTCCTCGGTGGCCTTGCCGGCAAGCCGGTTCGCCTTGATGATCGGCAGCCGAAGCGCTTCGGCGGCGGCCCCGACCGCGGTCGGGGTCAGTTCACGGCGGCGGCCCTGCGGCGAATCCTCCCTCGTGACGACTGCGGCGATGTTGTGCCGGCTCGCGGTGAGGGCGGTGAGGCTTGGCACGGCCGCCGCCGGGCTGCCCGCGAAGACGATGACGAGGTCAGACATGGTGAATTTCAGGCAATGGATCGTTTCGATAGGCCGACGGGGGTCAGATGACCACCTGCTTACGTTGTGTCGAACGACGAGACGTCGTCGAAGCGCACTCTCAGTGTAGGCAAGGCGGCGGGCCCGGCGGGCCCCGGTCGCCTTCGTCGACTCGTCGCGATGCGGATCACCTCGGCGCGAAGGCCCGCTGCGACGGCCGTGCCCTCGCCGTAGTCGAATCGCACGATCGCTCGAACGCCCCCACCCGGAGCGTCGACCGGGCCGAGCACGTCGACCCGGTCGATCCCGGACACGGCGTCAACCGCTCGCTGCACCGATTCCGCCGTTCCGGTGACCGTTGCGACCCGAACCGCCGGCGGAAATCGGAGGGCACGGCGGTCCGCCAGTTCCGATCGGATGTAGTCCGCGCGCCGCCAGGTGGCGAGGGCGGAGGCGAGGGTCCCGCCGACGCCGACGAGCACGGTCGTCGCCCCCGGGCCGGCGAGGGCGATCGCATTGGACCACCAACGAACGCAGTCCTCGCCGACGCGAAGACTCTCCCGCGCGGTCATCCGCTCCCCATCGAGCAGAAGGATCGCCCGGTAGCCGCCGGCGGCGATCGGTTCCGCCCCGCGCGTTGCGATCACGAGCGCCGGTTCCGGCCCGACCGCGAGGATGGGGCGATCACCGTCGGCGACGATGACCCGAACGCCGGGGAAGGCCCGGCCGAGGTCTTCGGCGGTTCGAACCGACCCTTGCCCAATGAGCCGGAACGTCGTTCCCGTGCAGTTCGAGCAGCTCCAGTGAGTGGCGAGTTTGCCGCACCACGAGCAAGACGGCGTCGCGTGGGCCGACTTGAGGTGGAGCGGCCCCTCGCACAGGTCGCAGCGGGCGGTCTGCCCGCACTCCGTGCAGGCGAGTCGGGACGCGTAACCGGGCCGCGCAACCTGAACGAGCACCGGACCGTGGTCGAGTCCGGCCCGTGCCTGGCGCCAGGCGCTCGATGGGATTCGCGCCTGAGCGGCGAGCCGGTCTTCCGATTGCTGCTGCGCGGTGGGAAGCACCCTCGGCTGCACGAGCCGAAGCGGTGCGAGCTCCCCGAGGTATCCGACCTCAACGAGCCGTTCGATTTCGGTGCTTCGCGCGTGCGAGAGGAACAGGAGCGCGCAGCCCTGCTGTTCCTGCCGCACGAGGGCGGCGTCCCTCGAGTGCACGTACGGGCTGAGCGGCTCGGCGTGCAGCGGGTCGCCCTCGTCCCAGATGGCGATCAGCCCGAGCCTCTTCGCCGGCGCGTAGACGACCGAACGGTTGCCGACGACGGCGAGCGGAATGTCGCCGAGGCACGCGAGCATTGCGCGGTATCGATCCGGATTGGATTGCTTCGCATCGAGGTGCACGATCCGGTCATCCGGAAGCACCGCGCGAAGGGCCGCGACGAGCTGGTCCTGGTCACGGTAGTCCGGTACGGCGAGAATCGCGGATCCGCCGCGCGCGATAGCGTGACTCGCTGCGGCGGCCATCGTCGTCGCCCAGTGCCCCACCCAGTGGCCCCCGGGCAGCTCGACCACTCCCGGGACCGCATCGACGGCGAGCCGCGCGCCGGATTCCATGGCCGAATCGACCAGAGCCTGGTCGAAGCCGGCCACCGGTTCGGGACGCACCGGTTCTGCGCGCACGGGGTCGGGACGCACCGCTTCTGCGCGCACGGACTCGGGCTCCGCTCCGACGAGGACTTCCGCGGCGGCGAGCCAGTTCTTCTCGACGCGAACCTGCCGCTTCGGGACCGCGAGGCGCACGATGTCGCTCGCCGTTCCGGCCGCCCGGTCGGCGAGGCGCCTGGCGAGCGCCCACACCTCCGGGGCGAGAACCGGGACCGGTGACACGACGGCTTCGAGGTCGCTCAGCACGCCGGAGTAGTCGCCACCCCCGGCGACCTCGACGATGAATCCGTCGGCCAGCCGCCCGGCGGAGCGCAGCGGCACTCGGACGCGAACGCCCGGGCGCGCGTCGGCGGCGAGCAGAGGCGGGATTCGGTAGTCGAACAGGCGGTCAAGTTGCGGCAGCGGCGAATCAATGAGCACTCGGGCGATCCCGCCCGCTGGCTCGCCGACCGTGCCGGCCATGATTAGAGCCCGGTGAGGCTGCGCAAGGCGTCGACTCGGTCGAGCCGCTCCCAGGTGAACTGGGGAAGCTCGCGACCGAAGTGGCCGTAGGTCGAGGTCGCGGCGTAGATGGGCCGAAGCAGATCGAGGTCTCGGATGATCGCGGCCGGTCGGAGGTCGAACACCTGCTGGATAGCGTCGATGATCGTGGTCTCGTCGACATGGGCGGTTCCGAAGGACTCGACGTACAGCCCGACCGGGGAGGCCTTGCCGATCGCGTACGCGACCTGCACCTCGAGGCGGTCGGCGAGGCCGGCTGCGACGACGTTCTTCGCCACCCAACGCATCGCGTATGCCGCCGAACGGTCGACCTTCGACGGGTCCTTGCCGCTGAACGCGCCGCCGCCGTGTCGGCTCGAGCCGCCGTAGGTGTCGACGATGATCTTGCGGCCGGTGAGTCCGGCGTCGCCCTGCGGCCCGCCGATTTCGAAGCGGCCGGTCGGGTTGATGAGCACGGTCGGGTCGACGCTGTCCAACTCGACGCGGTCGAGCACGGGTCGGATCACCAGTTCCTCGACCTCCGCCCGCAACATTTGGGTGCTGACGAGCGGAGAGTGCTGGGTGGAGAGCACGACAGTCTCCACGGTGCGCGGAATGATTCCGTCGTATCCGATGGTCACCTGGGTCTTACCGTCCGGCCGGAGGTAGTCGACCATCCCGGTCTTCCGAACCTCGGCGAGCCGCTCGGCCATGCGGTGGGCGATCCAGATGGGAACCGGCATGTACTCGGGGGTTTCGGTGGTGGCGTACCCGAACATGATGCCCTGATCCCCCGCGCCCTGCCGGTCGAGGTCGTCGACACTCGACTCCTCGCGGCGCTCGAACGCGTCATCCACTCCCTGCGCGATGTCGGGCGACTGACCGCCGATCGACACCGACACGCCGCAGGAGCGACCGTCGAACCACACGTCGGACGAGTTGTAGCCGATGTTCCAGATGCGCTCGCGCACGATTGTCGGGATGTCGACGTAGCCGGAGGTCGTCACCTCGCCGGCGACATGCACGAGACCCGTGGTGACGAGCGTCTCGACGGCAACCCGGCTGTTCGGGTCGACGGCGAGCAGCGCATCCAGAATGCTGTCGGAAATCTGATCACAGATCTTGTCGGGGTGCCCCTCGGTGACCGACTCCGACGTGAAAAGGCGGAGGGACGGGGTGGATGCTGCGCTCATGGTTGATCCAAGCTGGGGAAAGGTGTGAGAGTCGTGCGGCCGTCGGCGGAGCGATCAGACCAGCACGTCAAGGATGCGGTCGGCCACTGACGTCTTGCTTCCGGAGGCCTCCATCACTATATCTCCGGCCCCGTCCAGCACGATCACTGAGTTGCCGTCCGTGGCAAATCCCTCCGACCAACCGACCCGGTTGAGGACAAGAAGGTCGCTGCCCTTTCTCACGATCTTCGCCCGTCCGAGCGCGAGGAGCGCGTCGGCGTCCCGCTCGGTCTCGGCGGCGAATCCGACGAGGATTTGCCCGTCGCGCCGGCGGTCGGCAAGACCGGCGAGGATGTCCGGGTTCTTCACGAGCTCGATGGTGAGCCGGTCGCCCTGCGTTTCCTTTTTGATCTTCGACTCTGCCACCGACTCCGGACGGTAGTCGGAGACCGCGGCAGCCATGATCACGACGTCCGCTTCTTCGGCGGCGGCGAACACCGCGTCGGCCAGTTCGAGCGTCGACACGACGTGTTCGACTCGAATGGCGGCCGGGACGCTCACCTCGAGGTTCGCGCCGATGAGCGTCACGGTTGCTCCCCGTTCGGCCGCGGCGCACGCAAGCGCGACGCCCTGCTTTCCGCTCGACCGGTTTCCGATGAACCGAACTGGGTCGAGCGCCTCCCGTGTTCCGCCGGCGGTGATCAGGATGCGTCGCCCGGTGAGGTCCTTCGGGCGCAGCACGGCGAGGGCGGCGGCGACGATCTCCTCCGGCTCGGACATGCGTCCCTGACCGGTGTCGGCTCCGGTGAGTTGCCCGCTCGCCGGGCCGATGACGGTGACGCCGCGCCCCTTGAGCACGGAAATGTTGTGTGCGGTGGCCGCGTTCTGCCACATCTCCGTGTGCATCGCCGGAGCGATGACAACGGGTGCCCTCGAGGCGAGCACCGTGTTGCCGAGCAGGTCGTCGGCGATGCCGTTGGCGAGCTTCGCGATGGTGTTCGCGGTCGCCGGGGCGATCAGAATGAGGTCGGCCGCTTGCCCGATGGCGACGTGCCGCACCTCGGCGACGCCCTCGTACAGATCGGTGTTGACGGTGTTGCGGCTGATGGCCTCTAGGGTCGGTTTCCCGACGAAGCGAAGCGCCGCATCCGTCGCGACGACGTGGACGTCGTGACCGGCGAGCACGAGGGAACGGACTACGGCGACCGCCTTGTAGGCGGCGATGCCGCCGGTGACGCCGACGACGATATTGAGAGGCTCAGGCATAGGCCGAGCCTAACGCCCGTGCTATGCGGCTGGCTCGGCGAGAGCCTTGACGATGAGCTTGTCCTCGTTGATCTCGTGCATCGCAACAGACAGCGGCTTGTCATCGATCGTGGAATCCACGAGCGGTCCGACGTTGTCGAACAGGCTGCCTTCGTGCAGATCGGCGTAGTAGTCGTTGATCTGGCGAGCACGCTTCGAGGCGAAGATCACCAGGGCGTACTTCGAGTCCACCTTCGACAGCAGTTCGTCGATGGGCGGATCGATGATGCCTTTGGCGCGTTCAACCATGCGTGGAACTCCTATAGTTTTTGGGGATTACCATCAAGTCTACGACCTCGCGGGCCGCGGTGCTCACTTCGGAATTGACAACGCGGAAATCGAACTCGTCCTGCGCCGCCAATTCGGCCTTCGCCGTCTCGAGTCTTCGCTGCTGTTCCGCGCTGTCTTCGGTGCCGCGGCCGATGAGCCGGCGAACCAGCTCCTCCCAGGTCGGGGGAAGCAAAAACACCAGCACGGCCTCGGGCATCACCCGCCGAACGGATCGTGCTCCCTGCAGATCGATTTCAAGCAGCACGCTCTTGCCCGCGGCGAGGGCCTCGTCGATCGGTGCGCGTGGTGTGCCGTAGCGGAACGCGTTGTGAACGGTTGCCGTCTCGAGCATCTGCCCCGACGTTTCCAACCGGTCGAACTCCTCATCGCTGACGAAGAAGTAGTTGACGCCGTCGACCTCGCCCGGTCTCGGCGCGCGAGTGGTGGCGGAGACCGAAAGGTGCACGTCGGGGTAGTTTTCCCGAATGTAGGTCGAAACCGTTCCCTTTCCGACAGCGGTCGGACCGGCGAGCACGACAAGGCGCGCCAGATCACGGGACCCGCCGCGGTTCTCCCGGTTGTCCAGCCACTCGAGCAGTTTGCGGCGCTGACGCACACCGAGGCCGCCAACCCGCTTTGAATCGGCTATCCCGAGCTCTCGCATCGCCTTGGCGACGCGTGTCGGGCCGAGGGACGGGATGCTCGTGAGCAGTTCGCGAACCCGGAGGCTCGCCTCGGCGGCGGCCGGCGGGTCGGCCCAGGCCGTCTCGAGCACGTCGACGGCGCTGCGGGTGCGATCGTGAACGGCCAGTTTGACGGCGGCCCGCGCCCGACGCGCGGCGACGGCGGCGTGGGCGGCAGCGACCCTGTCGACCTCCGGCGGGGCTAGGCGCGGCATGCGAAGACCTCGCCGGCTTGCGCCCGAATGGCCTCGGCTATTCGGTCCGGACCGGCCCGCAGGATGCTGCGGGAGGCGCTGACCACGGCGAACGGTGCCGACGGTCCGTACAGTGCGCCCAGGTCACCGAATCTGGCGCCCTGATGACCGAAGCCTGGCGCGAGAATGGGGGTCGCGGGCTCACCGACCGCGAGGTCGATGCCAAAGGCACCAAAGTCGACCGTTGCCCCGAGCACGAGCCCGATGCTGCCGATGGTCACGCCTTCCGTCGACGCGGTACCGGTCGACTCGGTACCGGTCGACTCCCCGTCGCCGGTTGCCGGCGTGCCGTCCGTCGCGTTCTTTCGCCCGGCCTGCGCCGCATTCCACTCGCCCACGTCCTCGACGATACTCGCCGCGACCGACTTGCCGGCTCGAGCGCCGACGACGAGGGTCGCGGTCTGCACGGCGAGAGCCTCTGGGTTCGAGGTCGCGGCGAGCACGAAGAGTCCCTTGCCGGTTTCCTCGGCAAGTCGCATTGGCCGCTCGATCGATCCGACGCCCATGTAGGCGCTGATGGTGAGGGCGTCCGCCTCGAGCGGGCTCCCCGGGGTGAGCCACGCCTGTCCGTACGCCTCGACGCTCGTGCCGAGGTCGCCGCGTTTCGCATCGGCGATCACGAGCAGTCCAGCGGCCCGTGCCGCAGCGAGCACGCTTTCCAGCGCACCGAACCCGGCCGCTCCGTACCGTTCGAAGAAGGCGACCTGTGGCTTGACGATGCCAACCGTGCCGACCGCGGCATCCACAACCCGGAGTCCGAACTCGCGCGCACCATCGGCGCTGTCCGCGAGCCCCCAGTCGGCGAGGAGGAAGGAATGCGGGTCGATGCCGACGCAGAGTTGCCCGTGGCGGTCGAAGGCCGAGCGGAGGCGGCCGCCGAAGCCGCCGGCCGCGGCGCCCTCAGTGGGGGCGCCGGGCCGATCGGGAGCGGCGGGCCGGTCAGACAACGAGGGCCAACCGTTCCGCGCGCTCGATCGCGTAGTCCTGAAGTGACTTCACGTGGAAGCCGTCGCGGATCGACTCGATGGAGGCAACAGCCGCGCCGAGCTGGGCGATGGTCGTGAACAGCGGAAGGTCGGCGGCGACCGCGGCCGCGCGAATCTCGTAACCGTCCACGCGCGCACTTCGCCCGCTCGGGGTGTTGATCACAATGTCCACCTCCGACCGGTTGATCAGGTCGACGATCGACGGCTCGCCCTCGATCGAGAACTCGCCCTGGTCGTACTTACGCACGACCCGAGCGGTGATCCCGTTGCGTCCGAGGATCTCGGCGGTCCCGACGGTCGCGAGAATCTGGAAGCCGAGCTGCTGCATCCGGAGAATCGGAAGGATGATCGCGCGCTTGTCGCGGTCGGCGACGGACACGAACACGCTTCCGCTCTTCGGCAGCCCGCCGTATGCGGCATCCTGACTCTTGGCGAACGCGGTCGGGAAATTCGAGTCGATGCCCATGACCTCACCGGTCGAGCGCATCTCCGGGCCGAGCACGGAATCGACGATCTGCCCGTCCTTGGTACGGAACCGCTTGAATGGAAGCACGGCCTCCTTCACCGCGACCGGCGAGTCGATCGGGACGACCGAGCCGTCGGCCGCCGGCAGCATTCCGCTCTCGACGAGTGAGCGGATGCTCCGCCCGACCATGATGAGCGACGCGGCCTTGGCGATCGGCAGCCCGAGCGCCTTCGCGACGAACGGAACGGTGCGAGAAGCCCGCGGGTTCGCCTCGAGCACGTAGAGCACACCGGCGCCGATGGCGAACTGCACGTTGATCAGGCCGCGAACGCCGATGCCGTCGGCGATCGCGCGCGTCGCGTCAACGACCCGCTGAATCTGGTCGCGGCCAAGCGTCACGGGCGGGAGGGTGCAGCTCGAGTCACCGGAATGAATGCCGGCCTCCTCGATGTGCTCCATCACGCCGCCGACGTACAGCTCGGTCCCGTCGTACAGGGCGTCGATGTCGATCTCGATCGCGTCATCGAGGAAGCGGTCGACGAGCAGCGGATGTCCCGGCCCGACGATCCCGTGGCCGGCCACCCGTTGGAAGTAGTCGGCGAGCGACGGGCTGTCGTAGACGATCTCCATTCCGCGGCCGCCGAGCACGTAGGACGGCCGAACGAGCACCGGGTAACCGATCTCCTCGGCGACGGCGACGGCGCCGGTGTAGTCGTGCGCCGTTCCGTTGCGCGGCGAGACGAGCCCGGCCGCGTCGAGGATGCCCTGGAACAGTCCGCGTTCCTCGGCGAGGTCGATGGCCTCCGGGGTCGTTCCGAGAATGGTGACCCCCGCGGCCTTGAGACCCTTGGCGAGTCCGAGCGCCGTCTGACCGCCGAGCTGCACGACAACGCCGACCAGTTCGCCGCTCGAGGACTCGGCATGGATGACCTCGAGCACGTCCTCGAGCGTGAGCGGCTCGAAGTAGAGCCGGTCGCTCGTGTCGTAGTCGGTAGACACCGTCTCCGGGTTGCAGTTGATCATGATCGTCTCGAAACCGGCGTCGGAGAGTGCGAATGACGCGTGCACGCAGGAGTAGTCGAATTCGACACCCTGCCCGATTCGGTTCGGTCCGGATCCGAGGATGACGACCTTGCGGCGATCACTCGGTCGCACCTCGGTCTGAAGGTCGTAGCTCGAGTAGTGGTACGGGGTCAGCGCGGGGAACTCGCCGGCGCAGGTGTCCACGGTCTTGTACACCGGCCGGACGCCGAGGGCGTACCGGATGGCCCGCACCTCGTCCTCCGTGCTTTCGCGCAGCGCGGCGATCTGGATGTCGCTGAAGCCGTGGTCCTTCGCGAGGCGGAGCAGCGCGACATCCAGCTCGGGGCCGGAGCGAATCTCGTCGGCGACCTCGTTGATGAGCACGATCTGGTCGATGAACCACGGGTCGATCTTGGTCGCCTCGAACACCTCCTCGATGCTCGCTCCGGCGCGGAGTGCCTGCTGAACGGTGACGATGCGCCCGTCGGTCGGCACGGCGGCGATTGCGAGCAACGCCTCCTTCTCGGCCGGTTCGCCGTCCCAGTGGAAGCTGGATCCGCGCTTTTCGAGCGACCGCAGCGCCTTCTGCAGCGCGGTGGAGTAGTTGCGCCCGATGGCCATCGCCTCACCGACCGACTTCATGGTCGTGGTCAGGGTCGCGTCGGCGGCCGGGAACTTCTCGAACGCGAAGCGCGGCACCTTCACCACGACGTAGTCGAGGGTCGGCTCGAAGCTCGCCGGGGTCTCCTTGGTGATGTCGTTGGGGATCTCGTCCAGGGTGTAGCCGAGGGAGAGCTTGGTGGCGATCTTGGCGATGGCGAAGCCGGTGGCCTTGGAGGCGAGGGCGGAGGACCGGGAGACGCGCGGGTTCATCTCGATGACGACGACACGGCCGGTGTCGGGTTCGACGGCGAACTGGATGTTGCAGCCGCCGGTGTCGACGCCGACTTCGCGGATGACCGCGATGGAGATGTCGCGCAGGCGCTGGTACTCGCGGTCCGTCAGGGTCAGCGCCGGGGCTACCGTGATGGAGTCACCGGTGTGGACGCCTACGGGGTCGAAGTTCTCGATGGAGCAGACAACCACGACGTTGTCGTTCTTGTCGCGCATCATCTCGAGCTCATATTCCTTCCAGCCGAGGATGCTCTCTTCGAGCAGCACCTCGCTGGTGGGGCTATACTGCAGGCCCTGCCCGACGATCCGGCGGAGGTCTCCTTCGTCGTAGGCAAGTCCCGAGCCGAGGCCTCCCATGGTGAAGGAGGGCCGGACAACCATCGGGTAGCCCAGGTCCTCGGCTGCTTTCAAGGCCTCGTCGATCGTGTGGATGATGTGGCTGCGGGCCGATTCGGCCCCGCAGCGCTCCACAACGCCCTTGAACTTCTCGCGGTCCTCGCCGAGCTCGATCGCGGCGATGTTTGCGCCGATCAGCTCCACGTTGTACTTCTCCAGGACCCCGTTCTTGTCCAGCGCGATCGCCGTGTTGAGCGCGGTCTGGCCGCCCAGGGTGGGCAGGATCGCGTCCGGGCGCTCCTTGGCGATGATCTTCTCGACCACGGCAGGGGTGATCGGCTCGACGTAGGTGGCGTCGGCGAACTCGGGGTCCGTCATGATCGTGGCCGGGTTGGAGTTGACGAGGATGACGCGCAGGCCCTCCTCCTTGAGGACACGCAGTGCCTGGGTGCCGGAGTAGTCGAATTCGGCGGCCTGGCCGATGACGATCGGGCCGGAACCGATGACCAGGACGCTCTTAAGGTCAGTTCTCTTAGGCATTACTTCTTGTCCTCAGTCTTGGATTCGGTGGCAGTCTTTGTCTCTGGCTTTGCCGAAGCGTCCGCCATCAGCTCGATGAAGCGGTCGAAGAGGTAGGCGGCGTCGTGCGGTCCGGCTGCGGCTTCGGGGTGGTACTGCACC
>JAODMT010000013.1 GCA_025464975.1 Microbacteriaceae bacterium
GTTGAGTTCTCAAGGATCGGACGCTCCCGACATCCACCAAAACGGCTTCAACCCGGGGCCATACCCAAAAAATATATCCTGCTAAATCACCCACGCTTCCGCGCAGAGCAACCTCACTAACTTACCATTTTTGTCTCGCTTGTCAAACCGGCCGGACGGGCTGTTTGGCCCGCATCCCACCGTTTCTACTAGCTTTCGAAACTGGTTCTCATCCATGGATCTGAAGACAGTTTCTGTGAAAAGAACTGCTGTTTGACCAGAATTCAGTACCTCGTGAGGCCGGTAAGCACTGCGGCTTTTTCCGAACCTTTGGGGTGACAAGAAAGAAGATTACGTGTCTTCGAGGGGGGCGTCAAATCGGGGGCGTTTCGGGCGTGTCGCGCCGATTCGGCCCCGGATTTCCGGCGCTCCCCCGTCAGTAGACACTTCCTCGGGGCGCCTACTCGACGAAGACACCGGCAAGAGTTTTCTTGCCCCGCCGCAGCACGGCCATGCCCCCCGGCAGCGTGTTCCCGGTGAGCGCCGCGCTGGCGTCGGTCACCTTCTCGTTGTTCAGGTAGACACCGCCCTGATCGAGAGCGCGCCGGGACTCGCCAAGGCTCGTGGTGAGACCGGTATCGACGAGCAGTTGGATGACCGTGGTCTCGGCACGGGTGGTCGTGTTGGGTAGCTCCCGAAGCGCGGCCTCGAGAGTGTCGGCGTCCAGCCCGGCGAGATCGCCCTGGCCGAAGAGTGCGGCCGCGGCGTCGATGGCGGCTCGAGTGGCATCGACGCCGTGCACGAGGGTCGTGACCTCGAGCGCGAGGGCACGCTGCGCCTCTCGCCGGAATGGCTCGGATGCGACAGCCTCAGCGAGGCGCTCAATCTCCGATCGGTCGAGGAAGGTGAAAATCTTGAGCCGTTGAATCACGTCGGCGTCGTCGGTATTGAGCCAGAACTGGTAGAAGGCGTAGGGGCTCGTGAGCGCCGGATCCAACCAGACCGCGTTGCCCTCGCTCTTTCCGAACTTCGTCCCGTCCGAATTCGTGATGAGCGGGGTGCCGATCGCGTGCGCCGTTGCCCCCTCCGCCTTGCGGATGAGATCGGTTCCGCTCGTCAGGTTGCCCCACTGGTCGCTGCCCCCGGTCTGGAGCACACAGTCGTAGCTCCGGTACAGCTCGAGAAAGTCCATCCCCTGCAGGATCTGGTAGCTGAACTCGGTGTAGCTGATGCCGGCCTCGCTGTTCAGCCTCGCGCTCACGGCATCCTTCTTGAGCATTGTGCCGACGCGGAAGAACTTTCCGATGTCCCTGAGGAAGTCGATCGCACTGAGCGGTGCCGTCCAGTCCAGGTTATTCACAAGCCTCGCGGCGTTGTCGCCGTCGAAGCTGAGGAACTTGGAGACCTGGGCCTCGAGGTACCCGACCCACTCCCGCACGGTGTCTGGCGATTGCAGCGTACGCTCCGCCGTCGGCCGGGGGTCCCCGATGAGACCGGTTGAACCGCCAACGAGGCCGAGCGGTCGATGGCCGGCCAGCTGGAATCGCCTCATCAGCAGGAGCTGAACGAGATTGCCCAGATGCAGGCTCGGCGCGGTCGGATCGAATCCGCAGTAGTAGGTCACGGCCGGACCCGACAGAATCGCCTTGAGTTCGGCCTCGTCCGTCGAGACGTGAACCAGGCCGCGCCACACAATTTCGTCCCAGACGTTGTCAAATGACTCGTCGTTGCGTTGGGTGGACAGGGCTTCCGTTGCTGGCACCGGCCCAGAATAGCAGCGCACCCCGCTACAGACTGGATGTGCCGCCGTCACGACCACGATAACAAACCAACCCTGCAGCATTGATTTGTTTGGTATCAATGACCTAGGGTTGATGTTGCACTCGTCAACCCATGGCGGCTGACGGGAGGAACCGATGTTCGTCATCACCGCGGACCAGATAGACAGCAGGCACACGCCGGATGTCGTCGACGCGACCATTCGCGCGCTCTCCGCCGTGATCGGTTCCGGTCTAAAGTTGCCGATCGATCGCACGGCCGGCGACGAGATCCAAATGCTCGTCGAGGGAGCGGATCACGCCCTCGCCGCCATCCTGTTTCTCTGCCGGGACGGCCGGTGGAGCGTCGGGTGCGGGCTCGGAACGGTGAACACACCGCTCCCGGCCAACGCGCGCGAGGCCAGCGGCGATGCCTTCGTCTCGGCGCGGGACGCCGTGACCGCGGCAAAGAAGCGCGAGACCAGATTCGCGCTGCGGGCCGTCGCCGAACCGAATGAGGCGGCGGACACCGAGGCGCTCATCGATCTCCTGCTGCAGATCCGAGGGCGACGGAGCGCGGAGGGCTGGGCGGTCTTCGACCTCCTCGCCGCCGGCCTGACCCAGACCGAGTCGGCGAAGCGTCTCGGAATCACCCCCCAGGCCGCGAGCAAGCGCGCGAGAACCGCGGCGATCCGGGCGGAATTCGCGGCCATTCCGCCACTGGAACGTAGGCTCGCCTCGGCGAACGAATCCGCAGAGGGAAGGACCGACTCGTGATTGTGCAGGTTGTCACGTGGATCCTGGTTCTCCTCGTGCTCGCGACGGCGCTCTCGCTCTCGCTCGCCGCCCTGAAATTTCACCGGCCCCAGGTCGCCCTCCTCACGCTGATACCGGTGATCCTCGGTCTCGCTGGAATCGCGTTCGGAGTCACCATCCCTGCCCCAACGCACTCCGTCGCCGTCATCGCCGCCATCCTGGTCGGGCTCCTCGGAGTCGTCGGGGGCAATCCCATCACTGCCACCGTTCTTGCCTTCGCGGGCCGAGGAAACGGGACATCCACCGTCGTCGGTGGCAAACACGGCGGCATCATCGTGGAAGACGGCGACCCGGGGACGCCTCCTGCGGAGGTGCTTCGAGGCGGCACAATCATCGGCTATCTCGAACGGCTTGGCCTCATCGCGGCCATCGTGCTCGGCAGGCTGGAGATCGTCGCCGTTCTCATCGCAGTCAAGGGACTCGGGCGCTTCTCCGAGCTGGACAGCCCACAGGTTCGCGAGCGGTTCATCATCGGCACCCTGATCAGCCTGGTCTGGGCAGGCGCGTGTGCCCTCCTCATTGTGCTCTGAGCCCCTCCCCCGGCGTTGCCTCGATCGGGTGCGGACCCGCACTTATTTGCGGTCACGCTCGCTTAGTGAGCGAACGCGCCTTGTACGGTGAGACCGTCGGATCGCCCGGAAGCCAGAAACGCCACGGGTACTCCCCGGTTCCGCCGGCCCCGGACACCCCGGTTCGCGGGCCGGTCTCGAATTGGGGCGGCCGACCCGGAATGACGAGGTCGAACGGCGGAAGGGTCAGGTCGGCTCCCCCATCGGCGAGGGTTATGCCGAGTGCGACGACGAGTCGAGCCGGACCGCGGGCGAGGTCGGCGTCCGACTTGGATGTCGTTCGGCGTGAGCGGGCGAGCTCGACTCCCTCGACGATCTGCCCGCCGCGCAAGAGAACCGCCGAAGCGGTGCCGCCGGGAGAGCAGGTGATGTTCGCGCACACGTGCATGCCGTAGGTGAAGTACGTGTAGAGGTGACCCGGCTCGCCGTACATGACCGTGTTGCGCCGTCCGGGCCCCCGATATGCGTGGGAACCCGGGTCGAACTCGCCGAGATAGGCCTCCACCTCGGTCAGCCGAACCGCAACGGTGCCCTCCGGCGTCGTGTGCCTGAGCACGGCCCCGAGCAGGAATGGCGCGACTTCGAGGGCCGGGCGAGAAAGGCGTGCCCGGTCGAACATTCCGCACGCCGCCTAGAAGAGGCTGGCGCCGCTTGAGATGAAGATCACGACGGCCACAACGAGCAGCACGGCGGCGACACCGTAGATGCTCCACATCACGATCTTCTGCGTGCGGTTCTGTTCGGGCTTCTCGGGCCGGTTGTCTTTGTTCAGGGTCATCCCCAGGCCTCCTTGAGGTCTCGAACCCGCTTGGTGAGGGCGAGTAACTGCTCAGCGACCCGCGGCGGTGCCGTGCCGCCGGCGCCGGTTCTGCTCGCGATCGAGCCGGCGACGCTCAGCACGCCACGCACCTCCGGCCTCAGCTGCGGCGAGATGGCGGCGTATTCGTCGTCCGACGGCTCGTGAAGCTCGAGTCCGCGCTGCTCGCAATAGCTCACCAGGGCGCCGCTGATCTCGTGCGCCTCCCGGAACGGAACATGCTGAGTGACGAGCCACTCGGCGACATCGGTCGCAAGCGAGAAGCCCTGCGGCGCCAGTTCGGCGAGCCGTTCGGTGTGGAAGGTGAGCGTCGCGACCATTCCGGTGAAGGCCGGCAGCACCAGTTCGAGGGTCTGTACCGAATCGAAAATCGGTTCCTTGTCCTCCTGCAAGTCGCGGTTGTAGGCGAGTGGGAGGCCCTTGAGGGTTGCAAGCAGCCCGGACAGGTTGCCGATCAGACGCCCGGACTTGCCCCTGGCGAGTTCGGCGATGTCCGGGTTCTTCTTCTGGGGCATAATCGACGAACCGGTGGAGAACGAGTCGTGGAGTGTGACGAAACCGAACTCGCGAGTGTTCCAGAGAATGATCTCCTCGGCGAAGCGCGACAGGTTGATTCCGATCAGCGCCGTGATGAAGGCGAACTCGGCGACCACGTCCCGGCTCGCCGTCGCGTCGATCGAGTTCTCGGTCGGTCCGGTTAGTCCGAGTTCGCTCGCGACGAGTCCGACGTCGAGGCCCAGGGAGCTGCCGGCGAGGGCACCGGATCCGTAGGGCGAGAACGAGGCGCGCACGGACCAGTCCCGCAACCGCTCGAGGTCGCGCACGAGCGGCCACGCGTGAGCGAGCAAGTGGTGGGCGAGCAGCACCGGTTGGGCGTGCTGCAGGTGCGTCCTACCCGGCATCGGGGCATCCGGGTTCGCCTCCGCCTTGGCGGCGATCGCATCGATGAGATGAACGACCAGTTCGGTGATCGCTCGACCGTGATCCAGGAGGTAGAGCCGGATGAGGGTGGCGATCTGATCGTTTCGGCTTCGGCCGGCCCGCAGCTTTCCCCCGAGCTCGGCGCCGGCGATTTCGATGAGACCACGCTCCAGCGCACCGTGTACGTCTTCGTCGCTCTCCCGCACGGCGAAGCTGCCGTCGCTCCAGTCGGCAAGCAACCGGTCGAGCGCGGAATCCATTGCGATGGCCTCGTCTTCGGTGAGGTAACCGGCCGCCGCGAGCGCCTTGGCGTGCGCCTTGGACCCGAGGATGTCGTACGGGGCGAGCTGCCAGTCGAAATGCGTCGATCGGCTGAGCGCCACCAGCTCCGGTGAGGGACCGCTCGCGAATCGGCCACCCCAGAGGGAGCCCTCCGCGGTCTCACCGACCGAGTTCGTGTCGTCGTTGCCTGCCATGGTGTGCCTCTTCCGCCGGTTTCGAATGCCTCGTCCGCCGCTAGTCGGCCTGTCCGGCGAGTTCACGCCGAGCGGAGATCTTGCTCGGAAGCGACCAGATCTCGATGAAGCCCTTCGAGAGGGACTGGTCGAAGGTGTCACCGGTGTCGTAGGTGGCGAGGTCGAAGTCGTACAGGCTCTGCTCGCTCTTCTGGCCGGTGACGGTGGCCCGTCCGCCCTGCAGCTTGAGCCGGATGTCGCCGCTCACGTACTTCTGGGTGTCGTCGATGAACACATCGAGCGACCGCTTCAGGCTGGAGAACCACAGGCCGTCGTAGACGAGGTCGGACCATTCGGCTTCGACCCCGCGCTTGTACCGGTTCAGGTCACGCTCCAGGGTCAGGCTTTCAAGCGCCTCGTGGGCGGCGATGAGGGCCATCGCGGCCGGGGCCTCGTACACCTCGCGACTCTTGATTCCGACGAGTCGGTCCTCGACAACGTCGATCCGGCCGACGCCGTGCTTCCCGGCGAGAACATTCATCCGCTCCACGACGGCGAGGGGGCTGAGGCGAACTCCGTCGATCGCGACGGGAATCCCGTGCTCGAAGCTCAGAACGATCTCATCGGCGGCGCGATCGACATCGGGGTCTTGCGTGTACTCGTACAGGTCCTCAATGGGGGCGTTCCACGGGTCCTCGAGGAAACCGGTCTCGACGGCGCGGCCCCAGACGTTCTTGTCAATCGAGTACGGGTTGGCCGCGCTCTGCCTAATCGGCAGGTTGTGCTCGTTGGCGTAGACGATGGCCTTGTCGCGGGTGAGGGCGAGGTCGCGTACCGGGGCAATGCTGGAGAGCTCCGGTGCGAGGGCGGCGACCGCTGCCTCGAACCGCACCTGGTCATTGCCCTTGCCGGTGCAGCCGTGCGCGACGCTGTCGGCGCCGAGTTGCTTCGCGACTATCGCGAGGTGTTTCGCGATGAGCGGGCGGCTGAGGGCGGAGACCAGCGGATACCGCTTCTGGTAGAGAGCGTTGGCCTTGAGCGACGGCATGAGGAAGTCGTTCGCAAACTCCTCTTTCGCATCGACGACGATGGCTTCGACGGCGCCGCAGTCGAGGGCGCGCTGGCGGATGTCATCCATGTCCTCGCCGCCCTGTCCGACGTCGACGGCAAGCGCGACAACCTCTTTACCTGTCGCGTCCTTCAGCCAGCCGATGCCGACGGAGGTGTCGAGTCCGCCCGAGTAGGCCAGGACTACGCGTTCTGCCATGAAAGTGCT
This sequence comes from Microbacteriaceae bacterium, assembly GCA_025464975.1. Lineage (GTDB taxonomy): Bacteria > Actinomycetota > Actinomycetes > Actinomycetales > Microbacteriaceae > Lacisediminihabitans. The sequence goes on from JAODMT010000013.1 coordinate 6,591, forward strand.
CCTTGAGTTCTCTGATCAGTTTATGGTGCGGCAATCGCCGGGCTCCTTGTTCCGAAATCCATTCGGACAGGGGCATTACTGCTGCAGAAGCCAGGCCATCAGCGCCTTTTGGGCGTGCAACCGGTTCTCTGCCTCATCCCAGACCACGCTTTGCGGCCCATCGATGACGTCGGCCGTCACCTCGAAGCCGCGGTCGGCGGGGAGGCAATGCAGGAAGAGGGCGTCGCGGGCGGCGAGCCCCATCAGATCGGTGTCGACCCGGTAGGAGCCGAGGGTGGTCAGCCGTTCGGCCTTCTCCTCCTCCTTTCCCATCGACACCCAGGTGTCGGTCACCACGACGTCAGCGCCAGCGACGGCCTCGGTCGGATCGGAGTACAACGCGATCGAGCCGCCCGTCTTCTCGGCGGCGCGGCGCGCGTCGGCGACCACGGCGTCCGTCGGGGCGTAGTCGACCGGACTCGCGACCCGCACGTGCATGCCCGCCGTGGCGCCGGCGAGTAAGTAGGACTGCGCCATGTTGCTTGCCCCGTCGCCGAGGAACGTGACGGTGAGCCCGGCGAGTTGACCGCGGTGCTCCCGAATGGTGAGCAGGTCGGCGAGCAGTTGGCAGGGGTGGAACTCGTCGGACAGCCCGTTGATCACCGGAACGGTCGTGCCGAGTGCCATCTCTTCGAGGCCGGACTGAGCGAAGGTGCGCCACACGATGGCCGCAACCTGGCGTTCGAGCACCCGCGCGGTGTCGGCGGCGGTTTCCTTGCCGCCGAGTTGGCTGTTCGCCGTCGAGATGATGAGCGGCACCCCGCCGAGGTCGGCGATGCCAACGGCGAACGAGACGCGAGTGCGGGTGGATGACTTGTCGAAAATCACCGCGACGGTCTGCGGTCCGGCGAGCGGACGGGCGGAGAACCTATCACGCTTGAGCTCGACGGCGAGGTCGAGAATCGAACTTTGCTCCGCGTTGGTCAGGTCGTCGTCGCGAAGGAAATGCCGCGTCATGATTGCGCCTCCAGTACGGCCGCGAAGATCTGCCGGAATTCCTCGAGCTCCGCCTCACCGCTGATGAGCGGCGGCGCAATGCGGATGCTCGAGGCGTTCGGCGCGTTGATGATGAGGCCGTTGGCGAAGGCTGCCGCGACGATCTCGCCCGCGACGGGCTTCGACAGGCCAAGGCCGACGAGCGCGCCCTGCCCGCGGATCTCGGTGATGAGCGGCGACCCCATCGCCTCAATGATCGACCGAAGTCGCTCGCCGAGGTGCGCCGCATTTTCGATGAGCCCGGCGCGCTCGATTTCACCAAGCACGGCGTTTCCGGCGGCGGTGGCGAGTGGGTTTCCGCCGAACGTCGTGCCGTGTTGGCCCGGCTGGAACAGCTCGGATGCCCAGCCGAAGGTGACGAGGGCGCCGATCGGCACTCCCCCGGCGATTCCCTTCGCGAGGGCAATGGCGTCTGGAACGATTCCGTGCTGCTGGAACGCGAACCAGGTTCCGGTGCGCCCGATTCCGGTCTGGATCTCATCGAGAATGAGCAGCGCCCCGTGCTCGGTTGCCAGCTCGCGGGCGCGCTTCAGGAAGCCATCCGGAAGATCGAGAACCCCTGCCTCTCCCTTGATCGGCTCGATGAAGATCGCCGAGACTGTTCCGTCCATCGCCGCTTCGAGCGCCTCGATGGTCGACGGGATGTGCTCGACACCCGGCAGCAGCGGTTCGAACGCCTCCCGAAGTGCCGGCTTGCCGGTGAGTGAAAGCGAACCCATTGTGCGACCGTGGAATGAGTTGACGAGGGAGAGGATGCGGGTGCGTTCCCCGCCACCGCGGTTGAGTCGCGCGAGCTTGATCCCCGCCTCGATCGCTTCCGCTCCCGAGTTGCAGAAGAAGACGCGCCCCTCACTGCCGGCGCCGGTGATCCGCAGGAGCCGTTCGGCCAGCTCAAGCTGCGGCGGGGACGCGAAGTAGTTGGACACGTGGGCGAGGGTGGCCACCTGGTTGCTCACGGCCTCGACGAGCACCGGGTGAGCATGACCGAGTGCGTTGACCGCGATTCCGGCGAGGAAGTCGAGGTAGCGGGTGCCGTCGACGTCCCAGACGTGCGCCCCCTCACCGCGCTGAAGCATCGCCATCGGGGCGGCAAGCGAGCCCATCATCGAATCGCTGAACCGTTCCCGCCAATTGTCCGTGTCGATCATGCTTCCTCCATTGCGGTAATAACCTCTGTGCCGATTCCTTCGGCGGTGAATGCCTCGAGCAGGATCGAGTGCGGAATGCGACCATCGATGATCGCGGCCTTCGGGACACCGCCATCGACGGCATCCAGGCACGCGGTCATCTTGGGGATCATCCCCGACTCGAGCGACGGAAGCAGTGCCCGAAGCTCGGCCGAGTCGATGGTCGAAATGAGCGACGCGCGGTCCGGCCAGTCGCGGTATAGACCGGCGACGTCGGTGAGGATAACGAGTTTGGCCGCGCCGAGCGCGATGGCGAGGGATGCCGCGGCCGAATCTGCGTTGACGTTGAGTGATTGCCCCGGCGTCGCCGCGTCCGGTGCGATGGATGACACGACCGGGATGCGTCCGGAGTCGAGGATGTCGAGTACCGGCGCCGGATTGACGCGGGTGACGTCCCCGACGAGCCCGAGGTCGACATATTCGCCGTCGACGACGGTTCCGCGTCGAGTTCCCTCGAAGAGCCCGTCGGTCTCGCCGGAGAGCGCCTCGCCGAGCAGTCCGTGCGAATTGATGAGAGACGCGATTTCCGGGCCTACCCGGGCGGTGAGCACCTCGTGCACCACCTCGAAGGCCGCCGGGCTGGTCACTCGCAGTCCGCCGCGGAACTCGCTCGCGATCCCGCGCTGATCCAATTCGGCCGAGATCTGCGGACCGCCGCCGTGCACGATAACCGGACGGATGCCGACCTGACGCAGGAACACCATGTCCTCGGCGAACGCATGCTTGAGCTCCTCGCTCACCATCGCGTTCCCACCGAACTTCACGACAATCGTCTTGCCCTGGAATCGCTGCAACCAGGGCAACGATTCGATGAGCGCGGATGCCTTCGCGGCGGCCTCGTGACTGTGCGCGGCCATCAGCTTGAGTACGCGCTGTTCTCGTGCACGTAGTCGTGCGTGAGATCGTTCGTCCAGATGGTCGCGGTGGCCTCGCCCGAGTGGAGGTCGATGACGAGGTGCAGCGCCCGCGGCGTGAGATCGACGAGATCGCGTGGCGCATCCGGCTCCCCGCGATGGGCGACCCGGACTCCGTTCATCGTGACATCGATGTTGTACGGGTCGAACGCGGCCTTCGTGGTGCCGACGGCGGCGAGCACCCTCCCCCAGTTCGGGTCGTTGCCGAACACGGCAGCCTTGAACAGGTTGTTGCGAGCGACCGATCGACCGACCTCGACGGCCTCGTCCTCGGTGAGGGCGTTGACCACCTCGATTGTGATGTCGTGAGCGGCTCCCTCGGCGTCCTGCTGAAGCTGGGTGGCGAGGTCTTCGCAGATCTGCGCGACGGCGGAGGCGAACTCGTCGGCCGACGGGGTGACCCCGGATGCGCCGGAGGACAACAGGGCCACGGTGTCGTTGGTCGACATCGCGCCGTCCGAGTCGAGCCGGTCGAAGGTGACGCGGGTCGCTGACCGAAGAGCGCTGTCGAGCTCGGCGGACGATAACGCGGCGTCGGTGGTTAAGACGACGAGCATCGTGGCGAGTCCGGGCGCGAGCATCCCGGCGCCCTTGGCCATTCCACCGATGGACCAGCCGTCGCCGGCGACAACTGACTGTTTCGGATGCGTATCGGTGGTCATGATCGCGGTCGCGGCATCCAGTCCGCCGCCGACGTTGAGCGCGGAGTTCGCGGCGGTCACTCCGGCGAGCACCTTTTCGAGATCCAGCTGTTCCCCGATCAGGCCGGTGGAGCAGACGAGAACGTCGGAGGCCGATCCGCCGAGGAGCGCGGAAACGGCTTCCGCGGTCGAATGGGTGGTCTGGAATCCGCGCGCGCCGGTGTAGCAGTTGGCTCCGCCGGAGTTGAGCACTATCGCGTTGACGATTCCGTCGGCAATCACCTGTTCCGACCAGATGACAGGGTTGGCCTTCGCCCGGTTGCTCGTGAACACGGCCGCGGCGGCGTTGCTCGGTCCGCGGTTGACCACGAGCGCGAGGTCCTTTCCGCCCTTGCCCTTCAGCCCGGATTCGACCCCGGCTGCCTCGAATCCCTTGGGGTGGGTGACGCTCACGGTGCTACTCCGTCCACGGGGAGTCCGGTGGACTCGTCGATGCCAAGCGCGATGTTGGCTGATTGAATGGCGGCACCCGCCGTGCCCTTGGCGAGATTGTCGAGGGCGGTGACGGTGACTACCCGGCCGGCGGCCTCGTCGACGGCGAGGCCGATGAGCACGGTGTTGGACCCGAGCACGTCGCCGGTGCGCGGCATCCGTCCCTCCGGTAGGACGTGAACGAACGGTTCGTCGGCGTAGGCGGCCTCCCACGCGGAGCGCACCTCGGACGCGGAGACGCCCGGCGTGATTCTGGCGGTCGCGGTCGACAGGATCCCGCGCGACATTGGCACGATCACCGGGGTGAACGAGATGGTGGGGCTTGTGGCGCCGGCCGCGCGAAGGGCCTGCTGAATTTCGGGGATGTGCCGGTGGGTTCCCCCGACACCATAGGGGTTCGCCGAACCGAGGATCTCGCTCGCGAGGTACTGAAGCTTGAGGCTCTTGCCCGCTCCGGACGGTCCCACCGCGAGCACGGCGACGAGGTCTTGTTCCTCGATGACCCCGGCCGAGATTCCGGGGGCGAGGGCGAGGGACACCGTGCTCGCGTTACATCCGGGTGCGGCGATCCGCGTCGACCCCACGATCGAGGAACGCTGCTTCCCGTTTCCGACCGGCAATTCGGGCACACCGTAACTCCAGGCGCCGAAGTATTCGCCGCCGTAGAAGGCGTCCCAGTCGGCCTTCTCGGTCAAGCGGTGATCTGCGCCGCAGTCGACGACGAGTCCGTCATCACCCAGCTCGGCCGTGATCTCCCCGGACTTTCCATGGGGTAGGGCGAGGAAGACGATGTCGTGCCCGGCGAGGCTGTCGGCGTTGGTTGGCTGAAGGGTGAGATCGGCAAGCGACCGAAGGTGCGGCTGGGCGCTGGACAGCGGCTGCCCCGCCGACTGGAACCCGGTGACCGTGGTCACGGTGAATTGTGGGTGGGCCGACAGCAGCCGTAGCAGCTCGCCGCCCGCGTAGCCGCTCGCACCGGCGACGGCAACGGAATAGGACATGTCTCTAGCCTTTTATGAGAGTGGATTGGCGGGGGTCGAGGCGGCGGCGCTGATGAAAGATCGAGGGTGCTTTGGTTGGCAGCCGATCAGACGTGAAGCGTCGCCTCCGGTCGCTGTCCGCCGAAACGGGTGCTACGACGCTCGCCGCGCAGCCGGAGGCCACGGCGCAGTGAACTGCGACGGTCTGCCATTCCGGTGATGCGGCTGTTGTCCACGGGTTGAGCCTACCCGAGAACTCCGCGCCCTTCGTTACTCTCGCACCGCCGCGCCGAAACGAGCCGCCGCGAGCCCGGCACCGCCGAGTTTCGCCTCGGTTGCCTCGGCAGCGGTGAGGGTGCGGTCGGTTGCCCGGAATCGCAGTGCGAAGGTGAGCGACTTCGACCCGTCCGGCAGACCGGCTCCCCGGTAGTCGTCAACGAGACTTGCGTGCTCGAGAAGCTCTCCCGCACCCTCGATCACCGCGTCAAGCACCTCGCGTGCCGGTGCGTCGGCGCCGACCACAAGGGAAAGGTCCTGCGTTGCCGCGGGGTAGCTCGAAATCGGCGTCGGCTCGACGTCCGGCGAAGCGAGTTCGATCAGGTGCCCGAGGTCGAGTTCGAGAACCGCGGTGACGCGCGGAAGGTCGAGCTCCTCCGCGAGGGCCGGAAGCAGCTCGCCGGCAAAGCCGACCGCAATGTCGCCGACGAACAGCTCCGCCGTGCGTCCCGGATGGAAGGAGTGGTGGGAGCCCTGTCGAACGGTCAGGTCGAGGTGGACGGCGTGCGCGACCTGGCGCGCGGCATCGATCGCGTCGGCGACGCCATGCGGGCTTATGGCCCGACCGGGCTGGCGCCCCACTGCCGCGCCGGTGTAGATCGCCGAGACGTAGAGCGGCTGCGGCGGGATGCTGCCGAGCAGTTGCGCGAGCTCGCTCGTCGTCGGGCGTTCGGTGCCCGATGGAAGCGAACCGCTGCCGTAGGAGACCCCGGCCTCCGGACGGAAGACAGAACCGACCTCGAACAGCGCCAAATCGGTGAGCCCGCGCGACAGGTTGCGTCGTGCGATCTCGACGAGGCCGGGGATCAGCGAGGTTCGCAGGAACGGTGACTCGGCGTCGAGCGGATTCACCAGTCGAATCGCCGGAACCGCGGCATCCGAGGGTCCACCGAACGCGGCGTTTGCCGTAGCCGAGACGAACGGGTAGGACAGGATCTCGGTGTGCCCGGTCGCGGCGAGCAGCTGCGAGACGGAGCGGCGCAGTCGCTGGGGTCTGGTGAGTCCACGGCCGGTCGGCGCGGTCGGAAGCACGGCGGGGATCCGGTCATAGCCGACGATACGGGCGACCTCTTCGACGAGTGTCGCCTTGTCGGTCAGGTCCGGACGCCAGCTCGGGGGCACCACCGATAGGGCATTGTCGGCGGGCTCGATGACGCCGCCGATGTCGGTGAGGGTGCGCAGAATCTCGACGTCGGAGTAGTCGGCCCCTACTATGGCGTTCACGTATCCATCGGGAAGCAGGATCGCCTCGGGCGGTTCGACGGACGCGAAGCGGGATCCGCGGCTGTCCGCCGTTCCCCCCGCGAGCTGCTCAAGAAGTTCGACGACCCGCGCGGCAGCAGCGGCCGCGACCTCCGGGTCGACACCACGTTCGAAGCGACGGGAGGCCTCGCTCGGGAGCTTGTGGCGACGGGCGCTGCGAGCGATCGACACGGGGTCGAAGTTTGCTGCCTCGATGAGAACGGTGCTGGTCGTCGGCCCGATCTCGGTCGTGGCCCCTCCCATGACTCCGGCGAGACCGATCGGACCGGAGTCGTCGGTGATCAGCAGGTCCTCGCGGTCGAGCAAGCGGATCGCGCCGTCGAGCGTCTCGAGCTTCTCCCCCGGCTCGGCGCGGCGCACCCGGATGCCACCGCTGAGGGAATCGAGATCGTAACCGTGGATCGGCTGCCCTAGTTCGATCATCACGTAGTTGGTGATGTCGACAATGAGGGAGATCGGCCGGATGCCGGCGAGCTTGAGCCGACCGACGAGCCAGGCGGGAGACGGCAGCCCGGGGTCGATGCCGCGCACCACCCGGGTGATGAAGACGGATGCGCCGATCCGCCCCCGCACCGGGCGGCGGTCATCGATCCGCACGTCGAAGCCGGAAGCCTCCACCGGGGTGACCGCGTCGGCCGGGTCGCGGAACGCAGCGCCGGTTGCGTGGGCGTACTCCCGAGCGACGCCGCGCATGGAGAGCGCGTACCCGCGGTCGGGGGTGACGTTGATCTCCACCGCCCAATCGTCGAGTCCGAGCAGAACGGTCGCGTCCGTGCCGACCTCCGGGTCCAGCCCGAGGGAGGCGAGGCGCAGGATCCCGTCGTGCTCCTCACCGAGGCCGAGTTCGCGAGCGGAGGCAATCATGCCATCGGAGACGTGGCCGTAGGTCTTGCGGGCGGCGATGGGGAACGGCCCGGGCAGCACCGCCCCGGGCAGCGAGACGACCACCTTGTCGCCGGTGACGAAGTTGTGAGCGCCGCAGACGATCCCGCGCACGGCCGCCCCGCCGTCGGCTGCGAGACCGCCGTCGGGGGCGACTCGAACCTGACACCAGTTGATGGTCTTGCCGTTCGATTGAGGCTCGGGCACGAACTCCAACACCTCACCGACCACAATCGGGCCGGTGAGGTCGAATCGGTGCACGGCCTCCTCCTCGAAGCCGACGCTCACGAGCGCGGCGAGGACTCCTTCCGGGGTGACGTCATTCGGAACGTCGACGAACTCCCGCAGCCAGCTGATTGGAATGCGCATCAGACCACCATCCCGAACTGCTGGCTGAACCGGACATCGCCCTCGACCATGTCTCGCATGTCGTTGAGGTCGTTGCGGAACTGCAGGGTCCGTTCGATTCCCATGCCGAAGGCGAAGCCCTGGTATTCGTCCGGATCGATGCCGGCCGCCCTAAGCACGTTGCGATTGACCATGCCGCATCCACCCCATTCCACCCAGCGGGCACCGCCCTTGGCGTTCGGTTGCCACACGTCCATCTCGGCGCTCGGTTCGGTGAACGGGAAGTAGTTCGGGCGAAGCCGGATCTTTGCCTCGTCGCCGAACATCTGGCGCGCAAAGTGCTCGAGGGTGCCACGCAGGTGCGCCATCGTCAGCCCCTTGTCGATCGCGATGCCCTCAACCTGGTGGAACACCGGGGTGTGAGTCGCGTCGAGTTCGTCGGTGCGGAACACCTTGCCCGGCGAGATCACGTAAACGGGGAGGTCGCGGGTGAGCAACGTGCGGATCTGCACCGGGCTGGTCTGGGTGCGCAACACCAGACGGGAGTCGGCCGGGTCGACGAAGAATGTGTCCTGCATCGCCCGCGCCGGGTGATCCTCGTCGAAGTTGAGAGCGTCGAAGTTGAACCACTCGTTCTCGAGCTCCGGTCCCTCGGCCATCTCCCACCCCATTCCGACGAAGACGTCGGCGATTAGTTCCTGAAGCATGGTGAGCGGATGACGCGCACCGGAGGTCCAGCGCGAGGCAAGTGCCGTCACGTCGACGGTCTCCTCGGCGAGCCGAGCGGCCTCCTCGGCCGCGAACAGCTCCGATTCCCGCGCCGCCAGGGCCTGGTTGACCCGGGATCTGGCCTGACCGACGAGCTTGCCGGCCGCGGCCTTCTGTTCCTTGGGAACGTCGCGGAGCGTTCCGTTGAGTCTGGCGAGTACCGAGGACTCCCCGGCGTGTTCGGTGCGAGCGGAGCGGAGGCTACCGGAGTCCGTAGCGGCGGCGATGGCCGCGAGTGCGGCGTCCACTGCTGCGGCGACGGATTCGTCGGTGAGGGTGAGGGCGTCAGACACGGTTCCCAAGTTTAGCGAGGTACTGGATGGCTCCGGTTCAGGTCGCTCCGCGGCATCCCGTTACACGGCAGCCTCTATTCGACGGCGCTGTTGCCCGGTTCCCGTGGAAAGCCCGCGGTTCGCGACAGGGAACCGGTTGGTGCGCCGCGGTGGCCCCGGCCAGGCCGACGCGGCCCGCGTCGGCGAGCCAGGCGTCTCGCGATCGCGGACAGGCTCAGGTTCACGGCCAGGTAGATCGCAAGGGTCACCAGAAACAGCGACAGCAGGTAGCGATTGCCGTAGAAGGCTCCGAGTCCGTTCATCGTCGTGCGGATGAGTTCGTTGTATCCCACGATGTAGCCGAGGCTCGTGTCCTTCAGCAGGACGACGAGCTGGGCGACGATGACGGGAAGCATCTGCCGGAAGGCCTGCGGAAATTCGATGTAGGTCTTGGTCTGCAGCCGGCTGAGGCCAAGGCTCAGTCCGGCCTCACGCTGACCGCGGGGCAACGACGCCAGTCCGGCCCTGAGTGACTCGCCGATGATGGCCCCGTTGTAGAGGCCGAGGCCGAGAACTACGGCCCAAAAGGTTCCCCACGAGCTCGCGAGCAGGATGAAAAGCATGAGCAAGAGAACCGGCATGCCGCGGAAGAATTCGAGCGCGACAGTCGCGGGAATCCGGATCCACCGTCTCCCGGCCGTGCGCAGCGTCGCAAACAGCACGCCGATCACGAGGGCGAGTACCGCCGCGACCGCCGCGGCCCGAAGGGTTCCAAGGAGGCCGTCGCCGATGGTGCGCCAGACGCTCGGGTCGGTGAAGATGTCCCATCGGCTCCGATCGAAGGAGCCGGGCAGGGTGATGCCGGAGGACTGCCGCGGAGCGGCGAGGGTCAGGATGACCCACGCGAGAATCGCGGCGATGCCCGCGAGGGAGACGATCGAGGCGATGAGCGACCGGCGCCTGGTCTTCGGGCCGGACACATCGAACAGCACGGAGCTCATCGGGCGACCACCCAACGCTTCTCGAGGCGGGCAGACAGCAGGCCGAGCGGAATTGTCACAATCAGGTAGAACGACGCGACCCCGAGGAGCACGGGGATCACGGCGTTGCCATGTGCGTTCGCAAGCCCCTTGCCAACCGTGAACAGCTCGGTGACGAAGAAGCCGCCGGCCACCGAGGTGTTCTTGGTCAGGGCGACGAAGACGTTGACCAGCGGAGGGATGACCATGCGGAAGGCCTGGGGAAAGATGACGAGGGTGACGGCTTGGCCGAAGCCCATGCCGAGGCTCCGCGCCGCCTCGGCCTGTCCGACCGGTACCCCGTTAACGCCGGAACGCAGCGCCTCAGCGATGAACGGCGAGGTATACAGGGTGAGCCCGATGCAGGCGGCGGTGATGTACGGGATGCTGGCCCCGAGATTGGGAAGGACGAATATGCAGAAGAACAGCACGAGGGTGAGCGGGGTGTTGCGGAGCGCCTCGGTGTAGGCGGCGGCGAAGCCGCGAAGGCCCGGAACTGGCGAGATGCGCATTGCCGCCACGACGGTGCCAATGATCAGCGCTCCGACGCCGGACACCCCAAGCAAGATGAGGGTCACACCGAATCCCCGCAGATAGTCCGGGAGGCTCGCTATCACGACGTCCATCGACTCGCCCTCACTCGTTGTGGCTTCGATTGCTCCGGCGGGTGTGGCAGGTCGAACGGATCGTGCCTGCCACACCCTCGGCGCTAGTACCGGTCAACCGCAGGCGGCGCGGCGTACGGGAGCACCTTTCCCGCTGTTGCCTCCCACGCCTTCTTGTAGCTGCCGTCCTTGTACGACTTCTCCAGAACGTCGTTGATGAAGTTGCGGAACTGTGTGTCGTCGTGCTTCAGCCCGATTCCGTAGGGCTCCTGCGTGAACGGCTTGCCGACGACCTTGAACTCTCCCTCGTTCTGGGCCGCGAGGCCGGCGAGAATGACATTGTCGGTGCTCACCGCAACCACCGCTCCGGAGCGCAGCGGCTCGAGGCAGTTCGTGTAGGTATCGGTGAGCAGCGGGTTCGCGCCGATCTCGGTGAGCTTCGCCGCGGGCGTTGAGCCGGTGACGGAACAGACCGGTTGGCCGACGAGATCCTTCTGGCTCTTGATCTTGTTGTTGTCGGCCTTGACGAGGATCGATTGCCCGGCGAGGTAGTACGGGCCGGCGAATGAGACGACCTGCTTGCGCGCATCGTTGATCGTGTAGGTGGCGACAACGGCGTCGACCTCACCGGTGGAGATGAACGGCTCCCGGTTGGCGGAGACCGCTTCCTTCCACTCGATGTTCTTGGCGGGGATGCCGAGACCTGCGGCGATGAGCTTGCCGATTTCGATATCGAATCCGACCGGCGCATCCGGTCCCTTGAGGCCGAACAGCGGTTGGTCGAACTTCGTGCCTATTGTGATCTTGCCAGCCTTCGACAGCCGCTCCATTGTGGAACCGGCGGGGAATGAGGCGGCGGGTGTCGGGCTCGCCCCGGCGTCGGTTCCACCACCCGCGCCACCCCCGCCGCCGCTCGCGCATCCGGCAAGCATGAGCATGGACGCCGCCACGACTCCGACGAAAGTTAAGGTCTTGTGCTTCATTGCTGTATACCTTTCTGTCCGATGTGTGAGTGCTGGATTTGCCCCGTGTGTCGGAGTTTTCGTGTTGGCCTCGTTCAGTGCTCCAGAATCTTCGACAGGAAGTCCTGAGCCCGCGCTGTCTGCGGGTTGGTGAAGAACCGTTCGGGTGTCGCTTCTTCCTCGATCCTCCCGTCGGCCATGAACAGCACTCGATTCGCGGCCTTCCGGGCGAAGCCCATCTCGTGCGTGACGACGACCATGGTCATGCCGTCCTTGGCGAGACCCACCATGACGTCGAGAACCTCGTTGATCATCTCGGGATCCAGAGCGCTCGTCGGCTCGTCCAGCAGAATGAGCTTCGGACGCATCGCGAGGGAACGAGCAATTGCCACCCGCTGCTGCTACCCGCCGGAGAGCTGAGCCGGCATCTTTTTCGCCTGATCGGCAATGCCGACACGTTCGAGCATCTCCATTCCGCGTTCCTCGGCGGCCTTCCGCGACAGCTTTCGCACCTTGATCGGCGCGAGTGTCACGTTGTCGAGAATCGTCTTGTGAGCGAACAGGTTGAACGATTGAAAAACCATTCCCACGTCCGCGCGCAATTGCGCAAGCTCGGCGCCCTCGGACGGGAGCACTCGTCCGTCGATTGTGATGGTGCCGGTGTCGATGGTCTCGAGGCGGTTGATCGCCCGACACAGGGTGGACTTGCCGGAGCCGCTCGGCCCGATCACCACGACGACTTCGCCGCGATTGACCACGGTGTCGATGTCGTTCAGAACGTGGAGGTCGCCGTAGTACTTGTTGACGTTGGAGAGCACGACGAGGGGTTCGCCTCGGGGCATGGTGATGTTCGAGGTTGCCGGAGAGCTCGCCGTTGGCTCCATGCCTTCAAACTAGGGCAGACCGGGTGTTCGCCGGGAATACCGCACGATGTGGTACGCATTTGTTACCGGCGACTGGGCAGCCGATTCGATCACTCCCGCTGGGCGAACGCGCTCTCGTAGAGGCAGACCGAGGCCGCGGTCGCGAGATTCATCGACTCGGCGTGCCCGTAGATCGGAACCGTGATGGCGCGGTCGGCGAGAGCGAAGTGCTCGTCGGACAGTCCCCGTGCCTCGTTCCCGAATAGCCACGCCGTCGGCTTGGCAAGCGACCCGTCCTTGCGGGCGGCCAGAAGATCGTCGCCCTTGATGTCTGCGGCCAAGATGCCGAGTCCGGCCTCTCGCGCCCGTTTCAAAACGGCTTCGAGTTCGACGCCAACCGCAACCGGCAGATGAAAGATGGATCCCGTCGACGCCCGAACCACCTTGGGGTTATACAGATCGACGCTTCGACCGGTGAGAATGACACCGTCCGCGCCGGCGGCATCCGCGGCCCGAATGATCGTTCCGGCGTTGCCGGGGTCGCGCACCTCCTCGAGGATGGCGATCAGTTTCGGTCCGGATCCGAGGAGTTCCTTGACCGAAGTCGGGAACTGACGGCACACCGCCACTATGCCCTGTGGCGTGACCGTGTCGGCGATGGTGTCGAGCACCTGCTCGGTGACGAACTCGATCTCGATCTCTGAGTCGGCCGCCTTCTGCGCGATCTGCGGATACCGGTCGAGCGCCGTCGGCGTCGCAAACAGCTCCATCACGAGTTCGGAACGGAAGCTGAGCGCCTCGGTTACGGCCTGGGGGCCCTCGAGCAGGAACAGTCCGGTATCGACGCGGGCCTCCCTCTTCGCGAGTTTGGCGACGCTTCTTACTCGAGGAGAGCGGGGGTTATCGAGCATGGTCCCATTGTATTTCGGCTGCCGGAATAGTCCGGGATGGTGCATTCCTCGGCGCGTATGCGTTCAACAGCGGGATAAAAAAGACCCGGTCGCCTCTCGGGCGACCGGGTCTCATTGGAAGCTGGTCCTACGCGGCGCTGACCTTCGGAGCAGACGTGTCCGAGGGAAGGGCAGCCTTCGCCGTCGCGACAAGCGCGGCGAACGTGGCCGGTTCGGTGATGGCGAGGTCGGCAAGGATGCGACGGTCGACCTCGACCCCGGCCAGATTCAATCCCTGGATGAGGCGGTTGTAGGTGAGGCCGTTGGCGCGCGACGCCGCGTTGATGCGCTGGATCCACAGGCGACGGAAGTCTCCCTTGCGGGCACGACGGTCACGGTAGGCGTAGACGAGGGAGTGGGTGACCTGCTCCTTGGCCTTGCGGTACAGACGCGAACGCTGGCCGCGGTAACCCTTTGCGCGCTCGAGGATTACCCGACGCTTCTTGTGGGCGTTTACTGCCCTCTTTACTCTTGCCATTTCTTAATCCCTATTTCCGGTCGGCGTTACTTGCCGAGAAGCTTCTTGATGGCCTTGACGTTGGCCGGAGCAATGACCTGGTCCTGGTTCAGACGACGCTTGCGCTGCCCGGACTTGCTCTCCAGGTTGTGGCGCATGCCAGCCTGCTGCTTCATGATCTTTCCGCTTCCGGTGACCTTGAATCGCTTCTTGGTGCCGGAGTGCGTCTTCTGCTTGGGCATTTCTCTCCTTGTTTGAGCCTTCGTCTGACTCGTCTACTCGACGGAACTAGTCCGTCGTCACATCTGCTGGTGCAGTCTTGGGGGCGGCGGCGCGAGGCTTCGGCGCCATGCCGGGCTTGGGTCCGGGCTTCGCGGCCGATGCCGATGCCGGAGTCGCCGATGCCGGAGTCGCCGGTGCCGGCTGCGCCGGAGTCTCCCTGGCGGCCGGAGTCTTGGCGGCCGGAGTCTCGGGGGCCGGAGCCTCCTTGGCGGCCGGAGCCGATTTTGCCGCCGGTGCCGCCTTCGCGGCCGCGGCGGGCGCCTTCGAAGCGGCGACCTTCGGTGCTGCTTCCGGCGCTGCTGCTGCCGGCGCTGCCTGCGGGGCGGCCTTCGGTGCTGCTTCCGGCGCCGCCTGCGCAGCGACCTTCGGAGCCGCGGCGGGAGCGGCCTGCACGGCGGGCGCGGACTCGACCGATTCCTTCACTGGCGCCTTCGTCTCGGCGGGAGCGGGCTCGGAGCGGATCGGGGCAACCATCGGAGTGGACTCCACTACCTCACGCTCGGCGCGCGGCGGCTTCGTCACCTTCTTGGAATCTGTCTCGGCCTTGACCTCGGCCTTGGTCTTCAGCGGACCGATCACCATCACCATGTTGCGGCCGTCGATCATTGGCGTCGATTCGACGGTGCCGAATTCGGCAACGTCCTCCGCGAATCGCTGAAGCAAGCGAACACCCTGCTCCGGGCGCGACTGCTCGCGACCGCGGAACAGGATCATGGCCTTCACCTTGTCGCCGGTCTTCAGGAAGCCCTCGGCACGCTTGCGCTTGGTCTCGTAGTCGTGAACGTCGATCTTGAGTCGAAAGCGCACCTCTTTGAGGATGGTGTTCGACTGGTTGCGTTTGGCTTCTTTCGCCTTCTGCGCTGTTTCGTACTTGAACTTGCCGAAGTCCATAATTTTGGCAACGGGAGGCTTGGAATTGGGAGCAACCTCAACCAAATCCAAGTCGGCCTCCTGGGCAAGACGGATTGCGTCTTCAATGCGCACTACACCGACCTGCTCGCCGTTTGGGCCAACAAGTCGGACCTCCGGCACACGGATTCGGTCATTTGTACGGGGATCGCTGATGCGTAACTCCTTAGTCAGTTCTTCGTAACCAGAGCGCTCCGGCAGGGTGCCGCACTCAGACGAAGGAGGAGTTTTGCGACCCGGTGGTTCCGATCAGCTCGGCAACCAGGCGCAGTGCCCTCGACTCTCTGCCTGCCGATTCCCGGAGTTTTCCAGCCGGGTCGCAACACGCAGAGGGGGCACCAACAACCCGGTAACCTTGAATAAGCGGTCAAGCGCGGGTGGGAGAATCTCCACTTTCGTTTCGGGACCATCACTGGTCTCGAAGCCAGCGTTCAGTGTAACACAGAGGAATCCCCCATGAGCCAGCAAGACCACACCGTGCCAGGCCACACTCACGAGAACGACGCGGCCCGCGACATCGCAGACGTTGCGGCCATCGAAGTGATCAACACGGTAGCAGTACACCTTCTGAGCGCGGCGGCGGTCAAGTGTGGCCTCGCCGACGACCCGCAGAACCAACTCGACCTCGACGAGGCCCGCAAGCTCATCAACGCCCTGGCCGGCCTGATCACCGCGAGCGCGCCCGACCTGGGCGACCAGCACGCCCGTGCGCTGCGTGATGGGTTGCGTTCCGTTCAGCTTGCCTTCCGCGAGGCATCCGTGATCCCCGACGCCCCGGGACTCGGCGCCGGCGAGAAGTGGACCGGCTCGGTCATTTAGCTCCGGCGTTCACGCCGCTGGCGACGGCAGCACGTCGCTAGAGCGACCGGTCGTTCTCGTCGCGGCCGTCGTTCTCGGCACGGCCATCGGGCCGATCGCGCTGATCGCGGTCGTCGAACAGACTAGGCGGCTTCGGCGCGTTGCGCCGTCCCCTTTCGATGAGCACGAATCCGGTGACCATCCAGGCGAGGGCCACGATGAGGTACCAGGGCTGGGATGAGGCGCCGAGCAGCAACCCGAGCAGGACAACGCCGAAGGCGATGTTCAACCAGAGGTATACCGAGCGCACATTCATTGGTCACCCATGGCCCTCAGGGTAGACCGGATCGGCTGGGAGCATCGCGACGCGACCCGGCTCACCCGTCGACCGAGCTGAGACGGATCCCCAGCGAGTCGACTCGAGCAGCGATCGCTTCGCTGTCGAGCCATCGCTGCTGCAGCCGAGCCAGCAGGGAGTCGAGCTCCGCCTGGTCGAGACCGGGGAGTAGCCCGAGATGCACGACAAGCTCCGGTCCCGCTAGCCGGGCATCCGGATCGCCCGCGTCGAGCAACACCGTGGACACCGCTGGCTCCGACTGCGCCGAGGCGAGGAAGGTATCGAGCAGGTCCGGATCGAGATAGCTCGGCAGCCAGGGTTGCGACTGTGCAATCGCCCAGAGCGCCGGACGGCGAATGGCAAACTCTGTGTCGGAGGTCGCATCGAGCACCACGAGCTCGGTTCCGTCACCAGCCGCGGCGAGAGCGACCCGAACGGCGTCGGCCGGAATGGGCCTGGCTACGGGATTCCAGCGCTGCATTGCCGCCACCGAACTGAACACCGGCATCACATCGCGGCCATCGGGCCCGGCTACGGTCACGATCGACAGCCCGGCGCTCTTGTCGACGGTGTGACCGAAGTCGCCATCGCCGGCCTCGCCGAGTCGGGCGACGAGCGGGATCAGCAACCGCGAGGCGCGAAATGCGTCAATCACCTCGGCCTCGCCCAGCTCCCGGGAACGAAAGCGGCGGAGCGCCTCGATGAGGCGCTCTGGGGCCGAGCCGTCGTCATCCGACGACGAACTGTGCTCGAAATGCCGGCCCTCCCATGGCACACCCGCGGAGTCGGCTCCCGTCATCAGTTCGTCGCGACCTCTAAGGCTTCCGCGAGGGTGAACGCCTTCGCGTATAGGGCCTTCCCGACGATCGCGCCCTCGACGCCACTCGGCACGAGCCTGCGGAGGGCGGCGATGTCCTCGAGGCTGGAGATTCCGCCGGAGGCGACCACCGGCTTGTCCGTCCGCTCGGCCACGGTGCGGAGAAGCTCGAGGTTGGGGCCCTGAAGAGTGCCGTCCTTCGTGACGTCGGTCAGCACGTATCGGGAACACCCGGCCGCCTCAAGACGCTTGAGCACCTCGAATAGCTCGCCGCCGTCCTTTGTCCAGCCGCGGGCCGCGAGCGTCGTGCCTCGGACATCCAGCCCGACCGCGATCAGGTCGCCGTACCTGGTGATGACCTGCGCCGCCCAGTCCGGGTTCTCGAGAGCGGCGGTGCCGAGGTTAATTCGGGAGGCCCCGGTCGCGAGCGCAGCCTCGAGGCTGGCGTCGTCACGGATTCCCCCCGAGAGCTCGACGAGCGCGTCCGAGCCGACTTCAGCGATCACCTCGCGTATGACGGCGCGGTTGTCACCCCGACCGAATGCTGCATCGAGGTCGACGAGGTGAACCCATTCGGCGCCCTGCGCCGTCCAGTCGGCCGCAGCGTCGACGGGATTGCCGTAGCTCGTCTCGCTTCCCGCCTCACCCTGGGTGAGACGAACGGCCTTGCCGTCTGCGACGTCGATCGCAGGCAGAAGGATCAGTGCCGGCGCGGGGGTGATGTTTGTCATTGGGTCATTCCTGGCGTGGTTAAAGGCAAAGGGGTTCAGAGGGACGTGATCCAGTTGGAGAGCAGGCGGATGCCGGGCTCCCCGGACTTCTCCGGGTGGAACTGGGTGGCGGAGAGCGGTCCGTTTTCGACCGCGGCGAGAAATGGGGCGCCGTGCTCGGCCCAGGTGAGCCGCGGCTGCGGGAATGGCCTGGTCGTCTCAAGCGTCCACCGGCTCGCCGCGTACGAGTGTACGAAATAGAAGCGCTCTTGCTGGATTCCGGCGAACAGGATCGAGTCATCCGGCGACGCCACTGTGTTCCAGCCCATGTGGGGCAGGATCGGCGCGACGAGTTCGGTCACGACGCCGGGCCACTGTCCGAGTCCCTCGGTCTCGGTGCCCCGCTCGACTCCACGGTCGAAGAGCACTTGCATGCCGACGCAAATGCCGAGCACTGGCTTACCCCCGGCGAGCCGCTGGTCGATCAGGTCTCCCCCGCCGGCGGAGTTGAGCGCGGCCATTACCGCCGAGTATGAGCCGACTCCCGGAACCAGGAGTCCGTCCGCCGCGAGCACCGTCTTGCGGTCCGCGGTCAGTCGCACCCGGGCACCGGCCGCCTCGAGTGCCTTTGCCGCCGAGTGCACGTTGCCGCTGCCGTAGTCCAGCACGACGACGGATGGCTGACTCACGATTACAGCGCGCCCTTGGTCGACGGGATGCCGCGCACCCGATCATCCGGAGCGACGGCCTGTCGAAGGGCTCTCGCGAATGCCTTGAACTCGGCTTCGGCGATGTGGTGCGGGTCGCGACCGCTTTGCACTGTGATGTGAACGGTGAGGCCCGCATTGAATGCGATGGCCTCGAACACGTGACGCACCATCGAACCGGTGAAGTGTCCGCCGATCAAGTGGAACTCGAAGCCGGCCGGTTCTCCCGTGTGCACGAGGAACGGGCGGCCCGAGACATCCACAACCGCTTGCACGAGTGCCTCGTCGAGCGGCACGAGGGCATCCCCGAACCGGGCGATTCCGACCTTGTCCCCGAGAGCCTCGCGGATCGCCTTGCCGAGCACGATCGCGACGTCTTCAACGGTGTGATGGACGTCGATCTCGGTGTCGCCGGTCGCTCGGACCGTCAGGTCGATGAGGGAGTGCTTCGACAGGGCGGTGAGCAGGTGGTCGTAGAACGGCACTGACGTGTGGATGTCGGAGGTGCCTGTGCCGTCGAGGTCGACTCTCAGGTCGATGCTCGACTCGCTGGTCTCGCGGTCGAGGTGGGCGACGCGCGGGGTGCTCATGACTCAATCCTACTGATCGCGCGCAGGGCACTCAGGAACGCGCTGGTCTCCGCTCGGGTGCCGGCGGTCACCCGCAGGTGGTGCGGGATGCCGATGTCCCGGATGATGACGTCCTGCTCGAGAAGCGCCTCGAACACGGCGTGCGGGTCGGTTACGCCGCCGAACAATACGAAGTTTGACCAGCTCGGCAGCACGGGATAGCCGAGTTTCGGCAATTCCTCGAGCAGGCGGTCGCGCTGCCCCTTGATGTCGTCAACCATGCGGAGCATCTCGGTACTGTGGGCGAGCGCGGCGATGGCCGCCGCCTGGGTCAGCGCCGACAGATGATACGGCAACCGAACCAGGCGAAGAGCGTCCGCAACGGCGGGATCGGCCGCGAGATATCCGAGGCGCGCACCGGCGAAGGCGAATGCCTTGCTCATCGTGCGCGAGACGATGAGGCGCTCGCGACCCTCCAGCAGAGACAGGGCGGTCGGCACGCCCTCCGGCGCGAACTCCGCGTACGCCTCATCCACCACCACTATGCCGTCCGTCGCGTCATACGCGGCGGCGATGGTCTCGAGCGAGAGCGGGGTGCCGGTCGGATTATTCGGCGAACAGAAAAACACGAGATCTGGCCTCGCCGTCTCGATCCAACGCACCGCGGTCTCCGGTGAGAGCTCGTAGTCGGCGTCCCGCTCCCCCGCGATCCACCGGGTTCCCGTTCCGGCGGCGATGATCGAGTGCATCGAGTAGGTCGGAGGGAATCCGAGCACGCTGCGGCCGGGTCCGCCGAAGGCCTGCAAAATCTGCTGAAGCACCTCGTTGGAGCCGTTCGCGGCCCAGATGTTGTCCCGGGTCAGCGAGTTTCCGAGGTACCCGGCGAGGCTGTCCCTCAACTCGGTGAATTCCCTGTCCGGGTAGCGGTTGACGCCCAGAACCGCCGCGGCAAGCGCGGTCACGATGTCGGTGGCCACGGCCTCCGGGATCGGGTGGGTGTTCTCGTTGACGTTGAGCCGAACGCGCACGTCCCTCTGAGGAGCACCGTACGGGGTGAGACCTCGGAGGTCATCGCGAATGGGGAGATCGTTGAGAGACACCACTCGTCAATGTTAGGGGCGCCGGCGGAACGTTACGTGCGGCCGGGGCATGCGGATCAGTGGCCGTATTGCGCCGGGATCGCCAAGCGCTGGCCGGGCTGCACGTCACTTGTCGATAGCTGATTGAGGTGCTCGATGTCCGAGATGACGTCGCGAGGATCTGCACTCGGGGCAATCTTGCCGGCGAGCTGCCAGAGCGTATCCCCCGGCTGAACCGTCAGATAGCTGAACGAGGCATGGCTTGACTGATCGGTCGCGACGGCCCCTCCCCCGTTTGTAGCGAAGACGAACGCGGCGACAACGAGCGGCAATGCGACGAGGAAGGTCAGCACCGCGTAGCCACGTGCCGTGATGCGCAGGCGACCCTGGCGGACGGGAGCGGCGGGCCGAGCGGGCCGAGCGGCCCGAGCTCTCGCTGGGCCCGTCATCGTCGCGTTTAAGACTGCTGTGCTCATGGGATGCCTTTCGTTGCGCTCACCGTGTCGAATCAATTCCGTGTCGAATCAGGTCCGTGTCGAAATCAGTTCGAACTGTTCGCCTTCGCGGTGCAACTGCGGAGGTTTTCGTATCCGGCACTCGGCCGGGAGCGCCGGATACGAAGCTTTGTTCCGAACATATCTTCGATAGTCAGAGAAATCAAGCACGATATTCGACATTCGTCGGCCAAATCCGCGCAACACACTCGAACAGATGTTTGCTTGAGCTGCGTAACCGGATACAGTTTCGATTGTCTGGAACTCTCAGAGAACCAGCGACCACCGACATTGGCTCTGCCGGGCCGGAGAAATTGGGAGATTGATGAACGAGGGAACCGCGCCGCGCGACGCAGGACCGACCCAGGAGAGGGCCGGCACCCGGCGGCGCAAGAGCCTGAGCGACAAGCAGCTCGCGATCCTCGACTTCATCCAGCGAGCGGTGGCCACCCGCGGGTATCCGCCGAGCATGCGCGAGATCGGGGACGCCGTCGGCCTGTCCTCGCTCTCCAGCGTGACGCACCAACTCAATCAGCTCGAGCTCAGCGGCTACCTTCGCCGCGACCCCAACCGGCCGCGCGCCCTCGAGGTGCTCATCGACCTCCAAAAGGAAGAGCGCGCCGTCGTCTCCGACAACCCGACACCAATCGGGGACGCCGCGATGGTGCCGCTCGTCGGGCGCATTGCCGCGGGCATCCCGATCACGGCAGAGGAAATGGTCGACGAAGTCTTCCCGCTTCCCCGCCAGCTCGTCGGCAAGGGCGAGCTCTTCATGCTCAAGGTGGTCGGAGACTCCATGATCGACGCGGCGATCTGCGATGGGGACTGGATAGTGGTCCGTCAGCAGAAGGACGCCGTCAACGGAGACATCGTCGCCGCGATGCTCGATGGCGAGGCGACGGTCAAGGTCTTCCAGCAGCGGGATGGCCACACCTGGCTACTTCCCCGCAATAGTGCGTTCGCGCCCATCCTCGGTGACTTCGCCGAGTTGCTCGGCAAGGTCGTCGCGGTGCTCCGCTCGGTCTAGAACCAGGCGTCGGCCTTCGCAAGGAATCCCTCGAAATCGTCGCGGAAGACGACGTGACCGGCACCCTGCACGACCTCTACCTGCATCCCCAACTCAGCCATCGACTTGGCCAGCGGCTCGGGCACGAGCCTGCTGTGATCGGCGAGGACGAGCAGGCTCGGTGCGACGAGCGCCGTCGGCGGCACAGTGGCGGATGCGCGGGCGAGGCCGAACACCGTGCGCCGATCCCACAGCGCAATGGTCTCGGTCTCGATCTCGACGTCCTCGGCGGACCAGCGCGGGTTTCCCCTCGCGATCCGCTCCTTCGTCGGAGTGCGCAAGGTCGCGAGAAGGATACCGACGAGCACCTTCCGCCAGCCGGTGGGCGCGCTGAAGGCGGGATCGATGTAGATGACTCGTTGCGGAGTAAGCGACTCGACGACGATCGAGGTCACGAGACCGCCGAGCGAGTGTCCGACTACGAGTTCGGGACACACCACGCTCGGGCCGCCGTCGGCGCCGGAGACCGATTCGATGACATCCTCAGCCCAGCTCGCCGGTGAGTACCTGCGTGACCTCGGGCTGCGGCCATGGCCGGCGAGGTCGACGGTGACGACCCGGTATCCGCGGTCGACGAGCAGGCCAATCAGGCGGTGCCAGCAGCGATGATCCGACATGATGCCGTGGACCACCAGGGCGGTGCGATTCCCCGCGCCATACACGTCAGTATGAAGCCTCATCCGTTTTCCCCTCCGAAACGACATAGCAAGCTAGGCAGGCGACAGGCGCGACGCGCATGCTGCGATCTGCGTCAGTGCGCGTGCGCTTTCTCGCGCACTGCGCGCGTGGCCTCGAGCACGTTAGTGAGCGAGGCCACGGTCTCGTCGTAGCCGCGAGTCTTCAGGCCGCAGTCCGGGTTGACCCAGATCTGGCGGTCCGGAATAGACCCGAGCGCGATCTCGATGAGGTCCGTCACCTCCTCCACCGAGGGAATGCGCGGGGAGTGGATGTCGTAGACCCCCGGCCCGATTCCGCGGGCGAACCCGCTTCTCTGAATGTCCGGGACGACCTCCATCTTCGAGCGGGCCGCTTCGATCGACGTCACGTCGGCGTCCAGCCTGTCGATCGCGTCGATGACGACCCCGAACTCCGAGTAGCAGAGATGGGTATGAATCTGCGTCGACTCGCGGACTCCGGATGTCGCGAGCCTGAACGCGCCAACCGACCAGTCAAGGTAATCGGCGTGATCCTTCTTCTTGAGCGGCAGCAGTTCCCGAAGCGCCGGCTCGTCGACCTGAATGATCCTGATGCCGGCGGCCTCGAGATCGGCGATCTCGTCGCGTAGGGCGAGTGCGACCTGGTTCGCGGTCTCCCGAAGCGGCTGGTCGTCGCGCACGAACGACCAGGCCAGGATCGTCACCGGACCGGTGAGCATGCCCTTGACCGGCTTGGATGTGAGCCCCTGCGTGTAGGAGGACCACTCGACAGTGATCGGCTGAGGGCGGGACACGTCGCCCCAGAGGATCGACGGCCGAGTACACCGACTGCCGTAGGACTGCACCCAGCCATTCTGGGTGACGGCGAATCCATCGAGGTTCTCGGCGAAGTACTGAACCATGTCGTTGCGTTCCGGTTCACCGTGCACGATGACGTCGAGCCCGATGCTTTCCTGCAGTTCGACAACGTTGCGGATCTCGGCGCGCATCGCGGCCTTGTACTCGTCTTCGCTGATCCGGCCGGCCGCAAAAGCCGCGCGGGTCTTTCGGATGTCACCGGTCTGCGGAAACGACCCGATGGTCGTTGTCGGAAGGAACGGCAGGCCGAGGGCCGCCTCTTGTGCGGCGAGGCGAGCGGCGTAGTCGCCGCGGGTGAAGTCGTCCCCGGTGAGGGATGCTGCACGGCCTCGAACCGCGCCGTCGCGAACACCGACCGCGCCGCGCCGCTGCTCGAGCGCGGCCGTGGCGGCGTCGAGCTCCGCCCGGATCGAGTCTTCGCCCTCGGTGAGGCCGCGAGCGAGCGCCGCTATTTGCTCGACCTTCTGGTCCGCGAAGGCGAGCCAGTTCGCGAGGTCCGCGGGAAGCTGCGGCTCGTCCTTGACGTCATGCGGCACGTGGAACAGCGACGTCGACGACGTCACCGCAACGCTCGGCGACAGCGAACTCAACGCCACCAGCTTGTGTAAGGCGTCGGCCAGGTCCCCTCGCCAGATGTTGTGGCCGTCGATGACTCCACCGACAATGGTCTTCTCCGAGCGAAAATTGGTCGGGATGTCCCCGCGAACCAGGTCGAGGCCGATCGCCTCGATCGGAGTCGCTTCGAGCACCGGCAGGGCATCGTCCAGGCTGCCGTATGGGGCGGCGACGAAGATCTGCGGACGAACCGGAACCGCGCCCAGTGCGTCATACGCGCGCCTGGTCGCCTCGAGCACGTCGTCTCGCGGAACCTCGATGCTTTCGCTCACGAGCCCTGGCTCGTCGAGCTGCACCCATTCCGCGCCCACGGCGGTGAGTGCGGCGAGCAGTTCGGCGTACACCGGGAGAAGGTCGTTCAGCCGGTCGAGCGGCCGGTATCCCTCGGGGGCGTCCTCGCTCGGCTTGCTGAGCAGTAGGAAGGTAACCGGACCGACGATGACCGGTCTGGTGCGGAATCCGGAGACAGTCGCCTCGGCGACCTCACGGACGAGCCGGTCCGAGGCGAGGCGAAACTCAGTCTCCGGGCCGATTTCGGGGACGAGATAGTGATAGTTCGAGTCGAACCATTTCGTCATCTCCGCCGGGGTGTTCTGGCCTTCGCCGCGCGCGATGGTGAAGTACCCCGCGAGGTCAACGGAGCCGTCGGCCGCGACGAGCGAGGCGAAGCGGGTCGGAACGGCGCCGACGGTCACCGCGGCATCCAGCATCTGGTCGTAGAACGAAAAGGCCTCCGGAATAGACGAATCGGTTCGGCCGAGCCCGAGTTCGGCGAGACGCTCGCGTGTGACGCGTCGCAGCTCGCGTGCGCTGTCTTCGAGCTGCTCGGCGGTCGTGGTTCCGGCCCAGAAAGACTCGACCGCCTTCTTGAGTTCGCGTCGTCGACCGATCCGGGGATAACCGAGGATGCTGCCGGTGGGGAAGGAGGGGCTCGGGCTCGTCATGCGGATTCCTTGTTCGTCGATGCTGCGGCGGTGAGGCCGGCCCCCTCGAGGACGGAGAGAACGGCCCGATGCTGGTTGAAAGTGTAAAGGTGAAGTCCCGGCGCTCCCGCGTCAAGGACTTCGGTGGCGAGGGCGGTCGCGTGTTCGATGCCGACGGCTGCCTGACGGTCGATCGAGTCGGTCCCGTGCAGCCGCCGGGACAGCTCCTCCGGTCGCCGCTCCCCTGTCAGGTCGAGAATTCGTTCGAGTCTGGCGGGCGAGGTCGCGGGCATAAGACCGGGAAGGATCGGAATGGTGACTCCGGCGGCCTGTGCCTCGGAGACGAACCTCACGTAGTCCTCCGCGTGGAAAAAGAGCTGGGTGATCGCCATGGTCGCCCCCGAGACTTGCTTCGCGAGAAGGGTGTCGATGTCCTGGTTCGATCGCCTGGATCTCGGGTGCCCATTCGGGAACGCGGCGACGGCGACGCGAACCTTCGAGCGGGATGACGGGATGTGGCCGCCGCCGGTCGCGCTACGCGACTGAAGCGTCGAGTACTGAGCCCGCTCGGTCTGCACCCGGTGGATGAGCTGCACGAGTTCCGATGCGCTGCCAAGGTCGCCGAGGAACTGGTCACCCTCAGCCGCGCCCTGTGGTGGATCGCCGCGCAGGGCCAGGAAGCTTGTAATCCCCGCGTCGAGGAACTCCCGCACGAGTCGGTTGGCCTCGAAATGCGAAGAGCCGACGCAGGTGAGGTGGGCAAGCGGATGCACCGCGGTGTTCTCTCGCAGGTGCTGAAGCACCTGTAGCGAACTCTGCCGGGACGACCCGTTTGCCCCGTAGGTGACCGACATGAAGTCTGGCCCTACCGCGGCGAGTTCGTGAATGGTGTCCCACAGCGAGTGGGCAGCCGCGGCGGTTCGCGGCGGAAACAGCTCGAACGAGAACGGCGGGTGCTTGACGCGATGATCCGGTTCCTCGATCGTCACGGTTGAGTCCCCTTTCGTCACCGCATCAGCACAGTCGACGTATTTTCGACACTAGCAACCCGTTCGGGAGGCCAGGCCGAGTGTTACGCGCACTTACGCCGGTGCCACGACCGACTCCACAGCGAAGGGTCGCAGCGCAGCAGCGTACTCCTCAGTGACGAGCACGGCGACCCTCGTTCCACCCTCTTGGTAGTCCGTCGAGATGATCCGCGCGTGATCGTGCAGCGAGGAGATGAGGTCACCGCGGTGATACGGCACAAGCAGGTCGAGTTCGATCGACGGCGCGGGGAGAGCGCCGGCGATCCGCGCGAGAATCTCGTCGATGCCCTCACCGGTGCGGGCAGACGCGAAGATCGCGTTCGGCTCGAGACCGCGCAGCACGAGACGCTGGTCGTCGTCGATGAGGTCGCTCTTGTTGAATACGACGATCTCGGGAATGTGGCGCGCCTCGACCTCGCCGATCACGTCGCGGACCGTGGCGAGCTGGCTGCCCGGATCGGGGTGCGAACCGTCGACGACGTGAAGCACGACGTCCGAGTCGGCGATCTCCTCGAAAGTCGACCGGAATGCCTCGACCAGCTGGTGCGGAAGATTCCGCACGAAGCCGACCGTGTCGGTGAGCGTGTACGCCTGCCCCTCGGCAGTCTCGTTCTTGCGCACCGCCGTGTCGAGGGTGGCAAAAAGGGCGTTCTCTACGAGTGCGCCGGCCTGGGTTATCCGGTTCAGCAGCGAAGATTTGCCGGCGTTCGTGTAGCCGGCGATGGCCACCGATGGCACCGAGTTGCGGTTGCGGTTCGCCCGCTTCGCCTCTCGTGCCGGCTTGAATGCGAGGATCTGCTTGCGCAGCCTCGACATGCGCGTGTGGATGCGGCGGCGGTCGAGTTCGATCTTCGTCTCACCGGGTCCCCGGCTTCCCATTCCGTTTCCGGCGCCGACCTGGCCACCGGCCTGCCGGGACATCGACTCACCCCAACCCCTCAGTCGCGGGAGAAGATATTCGAGTTGAGCCAGTTCGACCTGCGCCTTGCCCTCACGGCTCTTGGCGTGCTGGCTGAAGATGTCGAGAATGACGGCGGTGCGGTCGATCACCTTCACCCTGACGACGTCCTCGAGGGCGCGACGCTGGCTCGGTGCCAGTTCGCTGTCGACGATGACGGTGTCCGCCCCGACGCTCGCGACGACGTCACGCAGCTCGGCGGCTTTACCCTTTCCGAAGTAGGTGCTCGGGTCCGGCGTGGGCCGGCGCTGCAGCAGTCCGTCGAGCACCGTTGCCCCGGCGGTCTCAGCCAGCGCGAACAACTCCCGCATCGAGTTTTCTGCCTCGGCCACGTTGCCCTGGCTGTATATGCCGATGAGCACGACGCGCTCGATGCGCAATTGCCGGTACTCGACCTCGGTGACGTCCTCGAGCTCGGTCGATAGTCCGGCGACGCGTCGCAGCGCCTGCCGGTCGTCCCGGTCGAACTGGTCGCCGTCGCGGTTCTCGTCGGAGTCGACGGAGCGGGTCTGGAGCGCTTGCGCTCCACCACCGGTATTCTGGTTACCGAACAGCGTGTAGCCGGCAGACTTTGTCGCCGCTCTGGCTAATACGCGGTCGACGACGTCATCGTCCTCGTGTTCGGCTGTGTCACTTTCAATCATCGGGTTAACCCTAGCTCCTCGCATTTCGGTAGGTTCTTCCACATGGCAAATGAGCATTACTTTTCTGAGATCCCCGAGAGCCAGCTCAAGTATCGCCAAATCTCAGTTCCGCTTGCCGGTCAAACGTACGACCTGACGACGTCAAACGGCATCTTCAGCCCGGAGCGCATCGACGTCGGCACGCAAGTCTTGCTTGCCAACACCCCGCCGACTCCGCCAGGCGGAAACCTGCTCGACCTCGGCTGCGGTTGGGGTCCGATCGCCTTGACGATGGCGCTCGAATCGCCGCACGCGACGATTTGGGCCGTCGACATCAACGAGCGGGCGCTCGAACTGGTGCGACGGAATTCTGAGGCTCTCGGCATCACCAACATCAACGCCGTTAAGCCCTCCGATGTTCCCACAGACATCGGATTCATGACGATCAGATCCAACCCGCCGATCCGTGTGGGCAAGAGCGAGTTGCACGCCATGCTCCGGCACTGGCTGCCGCGCCTGGTTCAAGACTCGGACGCGTGGCTCGTCGTGCAACGCAACCTCGGCTCCGATTCCCTTCAGCGCTGGCTCGAGGGCACGCTGCCTACCGAGTTCGCGGTCACGCGTGCTGCGACCAACAAGGGCTACCGGGTGCTGCGGGTTCGGCACCGCTAGCGGACCGAACGGGACGGTCAGACCGATCGGGGTTGTCAGTAGGACAGATCGCCCTCGAAGACGAGCTCCGCCGGGCCGCTGAGCGAGACGTGCTCGCCGTCCTCGGCCGCCCACATCCGCACCCCGAGAGTTCCACCCGGCACCTCGACGCGCCACTGGTTCGGCGCACCCGGTCCGGCCCAGTGTCTCGTCGCCAGGGCGGCGGCTGCCGCTCCTGTTCCGCAAGAGAGCGTCTCTCCGCTTCCCCGCTCGTGCACCCGCATGCGGATGCGGCCAACGCCGTCCTTGACGAGCGGTTCGAGCGGGACGACGAACTCGACGTTCGCCCCATGAGGCGCCTCGGGCTCGAGAACGGGGATGAACGTGAGATCAGCGCTGTCCAGTTCGTCGTCGCTCGACAGGGCGACGACCACGTGCGGGTTACCGACGCTCACACCGAGCCCCGGCCGGGCGACCTGCAGGTTCTTGGCGCGAACGAGCGGCTCTCCGCCCTCGAGGGACCAGCGGCCGAGGTCGACCTGGAATCCGGAGGCGTTTCGCTGAAGGTCGCGAACTCCCCCTCTGGTGCCGATGGGCAGGGTCTCGCCCGGGCCGAGTTCGGCAAGACCGTTCTCGATCAGGAATCGAGCGAAGACGCGGATGCCGTTGCCGCACATCTCCGCCGGCGATCCGTCGGCGTTGTGGTAGTCCATGAACCACTCGGCCGACTCATCCTCCGCGAGCGCCGTGGCTCCCTCCGGGAGGTTCTTGGATCGCACGGCCCGGATGACGCCGTCGCCGCCGACGCCGAAGTGACGATCGGCGATGGCCGCGAGTTGAACGGGGGTCAGATCGATCTCGCCGTCCGGATCGGCGAAGAACACGAAGTCGTTTCCGGTTCCGTGTCCCTTGGTGAAGTGCAGGTCAGCCATTGTTCAAGAGTAGTTGCCACGCGGCATCCACCCGGTCCGGGTCGTCGGAACCCAGCCAGTGCGTTCCCGGATAACGCTTGAACCACCCGACCTGCCGCCTCGCATACTTGCGGGTGAGCGCGCGCGTCTCGTCGATGGCCTGTTCCTCGGACAGCGCGCCTCGAAGCTGCGCGATCGCCTGCGCGTATCCGATCGCACGAGCCGCTGTGACACCGAGTCCGGCGCGATCCAGCGACGCGGCCTCTTCCACTAGGCCGTCCGCCCACATCCGCGACACCCTGGCGTCGAGTCGCGGAACAAGTTCCTCGCGGGGAGTCGTGAGGCCGATGGTGGTGGTCTGCGGCGTCCAGAGCGATGACTCGTCGGGCAGCCCCGACCCGAATGGTCCCCCCGTCAGCTCCACGACCTCGAGGGCCCGGACGATGCGGCGACCGTTGTGTGGTCCAATGGCCTCGGCGGCCCGCGGGTCGACCTCGCGCAACCGTCGGAACATCATGCCGGGGCCCTCGGCGTCGAGCTGGGCCTCTAGCCGCTCCCGGATGACCGGGTCGGTGCCCGGAAACCGGAAGTCGTAGACGACAGAGGAGACGTAGAGTCCGGAACCGCCGACGAGGATCGGTGTGGCGTCCCGTCCGAGGATGTCCTCGATGGCCGCGCGGGCTTCCGCCTGGTAGCCGGCGACGCTCGCCTCGTCGGTTGGCTCGAGCACGTCGAGCAGGTGGTGCGGGATGCCCCGCCGCTCGTCGACGGCCAGCTTGGCCGTGCCGATATCCATTCCCCGGTAGAGCTGCATCGCGTCGGCGTTGACGATTTCCGCCGGGCGACCGGACGCAGCGAGTCGCTCGGCCAGCTCGAGCGACAGGGTGGACTTGCCGGTGCCCGTCGCACCGACGATGACGACGAGCATCGCCGCTAGCGCTGCCCGTCGTTCAGGTCGTAGATCGGGATCGTCGCGCCTGCCGGATTCCCGATGCGCAGGGTCGGTAGCCCGAGCGAGACCCGCCCGGTGCTGCTCACGGCGCCGGATGGTGCCGGAACGCCACACGAGTCGGCGTCGGCGCGGTCCCACGCGTCCCCGGCTCTGGTGCGTCGGATGACGAGCGGGCTTCCGTCCGCGGAGTCGGCGAGCAGGTAGAACGGTTTCGCCTCGGAGATGGTCACGGTGACCACATCGCCGGGGCGCGGGACCTGGCTGTGCGGGGTGACTTCGAAGTGCACCAGTCGGCTGTCCTCGGCCCGACCGGACAGGCGGTGCGTGTCGGCATCCTTCGAGCCCTCGGCACCGACCAGCACCTCAACCTGTGTGCCGACGAGCTTCTGGTTCTCCTCCCAGGAGATGCGGTCTTGAAGGGCGGTGAGCCGCTCGTAACGCTCTTGCACCACCTGTTTGGGGACCTGATCCGCCATCGTTGCCGCCGGCGTTCCCTCCCTGATCGAGTATTGGAAGGTGAAGGCGGTCGCGAACCGAGCGAGCTCGACGACGCGAAGGGTCTCTTGAAAGTCCTCCTCCGTCTCGCCGGGGAAACCGACGATGATGTCGGTCGAGATGGCGGCGCCCGGGATCTTCGCGCGCACCCGGTCGAGGATGCCGAGGAATTTCTCGGACCGGTAGCTGCGCCGCATCGCCTTGAGGATGCGATCGGAGCCGGACTGCAACGGCATGTGCAGTTGCGGCATAACCGCGGAGGTCTCGGCCATCGCGTCGATCACGTCGTCGGTGAAGGCCGCGGGATGCGGGCTGGTAAACCGGATCCGTTCGAGACCGGGAATCTCGCCTGCCGCTCGAAGCAGCTTGCTGAACGCCTGGCGGTCTCCAAACTCGACGCCGTACGAGTTGACGTTTTGGCCGAGGAGCGTGACCTCGACCACGCCATCCTGGACGATGGCCTGAATTTCGGACAGGATCTCGCCGGGCCTGCGGTCCTTCTCTTTTCCGCGGAGCGCCGGGACGATGCAGAAGGTGCAGGTGTTGTTACACCCGACAGAAATGGAGACCCAGCCGCTGTAGGTCGACTCGCGGCGGGTGGGAAGCGTCGACGGGAAGACCTCGAGTGATTCGAGGATCTCGAGTTGGGCCTCCCCGTTGTGACGCGCCCGCTCGAGCAGGGTCGGCAGGGATCCCATGTTGTGGGTTCCGAAGACCACGTCGACCCAGGGGGCCTTTTCGAGGATGACGTTCTTGTCCTTCTGGGCGAGGCAACCGCCGACGGCGATCTGCATTCCCTCGTGCTTCTGCTTGACCGAAGCGAGGTAACCGAGATTGCCGTACAACTTGTTGTCCGCGTTCTCGCGCACCGCACAGGTGTTGATCACGACGACATCCGCGTGCCCGTCGTCCGCGCGTACATAGCCCGCCGCCTCGAGCGAACCACTTAGCCTCTCCGAGTCGTGCACGTTCATCTGGCAGCCGAAGGTGCGCACCTCGTAAGTGCGGGCGCGGGTGCCGGATGCGTGCGGGGCGGTCATCGTCATGATTCCCAAGCCTAATCGAGGGGAGAGCGACCTAATCGAGGAATAAGCCGACCGATCGAGCGGCGGTCACGCTCTAGTGCCGGCTGCCATCACCTCGATCAGCGGAATCGCACCCCGCCGGCCCTCGAGGACAGCGCCTCGTCGATCGCGGCGCGGACGACCGACGAGTTGTAGCCCTTGCGGGAGAGGAACCCGTGAAGTCGTCGCTTTGCCGTTTCGAGATCGTAGGAGCTGAGCTGGCCGGCTCGCTTGACCGCGAGCTCCGTCGCCCGTGACTGCTCGTCGTCGTCGTCGATCTGTTCGAGAGCCGAGTCGATGTGTTGTTGGTCGATGTGACGGCGGCGCAATTCGGCGATGATCGCCCCCCGACCGAGGCCCTTACGCTCGTGCTGGGTTCGGACAAAGGTCTCAGCCAGCGCCGCGTCATCGAGCAGACCGACCCCCTCGAGTCGGTCGAGTTCCGCCTCAACGGTTTGCTCGTCGAGCTCACGAGCCAGGAGCGTCTTCTGCAGTTCCCAGCGGGAGAGGCCCCGTCTCGTGAGGGCGTGCATGCTCACGTTCTCGGCGCGTACCTCCCGACGCCGTTCGACTTTGCCATTCGCGGAAGAGCCGTCCTCGGCGACCAGCGCTTCGAGAGGCTCCTCGGTGGACCACGTCTCGATCGGTGCAGGGTCCGGCGACGGTGGAGGCACCACTCCGGGCAGGTAGGTCACCCGGGCCAGACCGTCGCCGGAAGCACGACCGTCGCCGGAAGCCACGACCTACGCCCCGACCGCTGTGCGGTTCTGCTGCGCGGCCGCGGTCTTTGCCTCTGCCGCGGTCGCCCGTGCGCTCTTCGCCGGGGTGGACGCCGGCGAGAGAGTTCCCGCTGACTTCGCCGCGGCGAGTTCGGCGTTGGCATCGGCCTTCGCCTGTGTCGCCGCCACCGCAGCCGCCTTTGCGTCAACGATGATTCCGAGCTTGGTCTTAATCTTTTGCTCGATCTCGTTGGCGACAGCGGCGTGCTCGATGAGGTACTTGCGCGAGTTCTCCTTGCCCTGTCCGAGCTGGTCGCCCTCGTAGGTGTACCAGGCACCGGACTTTCGCACGATCTCGTGCTCGACGCCGAAGTCGATCAGGCTGCCCTCACGGGAGATGCCGGTGCCGTACAGGATGTCGAACTCTGCCTGCTTGAACGGCGGTGCCATCTTGTTCTTCACGACCTTGACCCTGGTGCGGTTACCGACGGCATCGGTTCCCTCTTTGAGGGTCTCGATCCGACGAATGTCGAGCCGCACCGAGGCGTAGAACTTGAGCGCCTTGCCGCCGGCGGTGGTCTCCGGTGAGCCGAAGAACACACCGATCTTCTCGCGCAGCTGGTTGATGAAGATCATCGTGGTGTTGGTCTGGCTCAGGCCGCCGGTGAGCTTGCGCAGCGCCTGGGACATGAGGCGGGCCTGAAGGCCGACGTGCGAGTCCCCCATCTCCCCCTCGATTTCCGCACGCGGCACCAGTGCCGCCACGGAGTCGATCACGACGAGGTCGATCGACCCGGAGCGGATGAGCATGTCGGCGATTTCGAGTGCCTGCTCCCCCGTGTCGGGCTGGGAGACGAGGAGAGCGTCGATGTCAACGCCGAGGGCCTTGGCATACTCGGGGTCAAGCGCGTGCTCCGCGTCGATGAAGGCGGCGATTCCCCCGGCTCGCTGCGCGTTCGCAATGGCGTGAAGGGTGAGCGTGGTCTTACCGGAGGACTCCGGTCCATAAATTTCCACGATGCGACCCCGCGGGAGCCCACCGATGCCGAGCGCGACATCCAGTGCGATCGACCCGGTCGGGATCACGGCAACGGGAGCACGCTCGTCGCTGCCGAGCCGCATCACGGAGCCCTTGCCGAACTGGCGGTCGATCTGGGCGAGGGCGGTTTCCAGGGATTTTTCGCGATCTGCCACTGACGGCATGTGATGCTCCTTCGGTCTCGCGCAGTCGAACTGCGCAGTGGTGCGCCTATAGGCTGCCGTTTCGCCAAAGCACCGATCCTGCAAGGAGCTTTTGGCCTGCGACAAGGCTGTTGTTGGCGGCTAATTCCAACGAGAGTGACGGTACGCCGGACCGGTGACATTCCTGTCGGAGGATGACGCACGGTGCACAACACGTCGTTGTTTCCGCTGTGAAGGAGACTACGCCTCCCCGAAGACATGTTCGAATGTTTTTCGGGGCGTGTCGGCGCCGATTCGAAAAGTTACCGGGCCGGTGGTGGTTGCCCCACCCCGTGCCAGCGGCCCTCCGGCACGCCGGCGGCGCGGCAGAGAGCGATCCAGGTTGCCCGGATGTCGACGCCCTTGGCGAGCGCCTCCTCCGCCGTGAGATCGCCGAGGTCCCCCAAAGCCAGGTCATGCACGAGGGTGCGGCCGTGCGCCGCCCCGAACTCATCGGTCACGGCTGTCCAGAACTGGGTCAAACGCATGGACTAAATCTTAACGGCGATGCCCGGCTTTCTCTCGAAAGCCGGGCATCAGCGGTGTCTGGTCGAACCGGCACACCGTCCGGTTCGAGCTAAGTCTTTAGTGGCTGACCAGTCCAGGATCGAAATCCTTGACAAGGTCATCGGGAACCGTATCGGGAATGATGTTGATTCCTTCGATCACCGCGAGACGGTCGCCCACCTCACGCATGATGACCGAAATCGGTGTTTCGAGTGCATCCGCAACCGAAGCGAGAATTTCGGAACTTGCCTCTTTCTGGCCTCGCTCCACCTCGCTGAGGTAGCCGAGAGCAACACTTGCCTTACTCGCGACCTGACGAAGAGTACGACCCTTCTGCAGGCGGAAGTCCCGGAGCACGTCACCAATTTCTTGACGGACTAAAACCATTGGACCCTCCTCCTTTGAATTACGACTACACCAACGACAACTCGACACGACCCGAAGGAATTCCCGCCGATGGAGCAATAACACTAAACCATCGATTAGACAAACTCTAACCAGAGCGGACTGTGTGACGGTTGTGAATCATAGCGATGTAACGAGATCGAAATCAGAAGGATTCCGCGCCTAACCACCCGTCGAGCCGAGCACCGCGCTCAGCTGCTCCAGCGACCGATCGACGGTCTGGCTTCGCACCGACTGCCGATCACCCCCGAGCTCGAGGCGAAACGCGGTCGACGCGTCACCGATGGCGACGCCGATGTAGACGGTACCGGCCGGCTGACCGCCCTGGCCACCGGGTCCGGCAACGCCGGTCGTCGACAGGCCGACATCCGCCGGAACTCCCCCGATTGCCAACGCGACCCGAATGCGGCTGGCCATCTGGCGCGCGACCTCCGGATGCACGGGGCCGTGCTCCGCGAGCAGTGCCGCATCGACACCGACGATCGTGTGCTTCAGTTCGGTGTTGTAGGCGACCACGCCTCCGTTGACAGTGGCCGATGCCCCCGGCACCCGGATCAACTCGGCGACGAGCAGTCCGCCGGTGAGCGACTCGGCGACGGCGATGGTGAGTCCGCGGTCGACGAGGGTCGCAATGACGTCGGCCGCGACATCCGTCATCGGGTCATCTCTTCCATCTGGACACTCGGGCGATCGGGAGGCTCAGGAGGGCTAGGTCGCTCGGCGGTTCTGCTGCTGATACTTCACAAAGAAGTCGACACCGGAAACGGCGGTGAGAACCACCGCGATCCCGAGAAGAATCCAGGCGACCCAGTGCTCCCACTCGCCGAGGATGGTCCAGAACGGGAAGAGCAATAGGGAGATCGCCACCGCCTGCAGCACGGTCTTGAGCTTTCCGCTCGCAATTGCCGGCACGACTCGGGTGCGAATCACCGCGAGCCGGAAGATGGTGATCCCGAATTCCCGGATGAGGATGACGATCGTCACCCACCACCACAGTTCGCCGAGGATCGAGAGGGAGACGATCGCTGAGCCGATGAGTACCTTGTCGGCGATCGGGTCGAGGATCTTTCCGAAATTCGTGACGAGGTTCTGCCTGCGGGCGAGGAGTCCGTCGACGGTATCGGTGACAATCGCGATGACGAACAGGGCGGCGGCGGCGTACCGCATCGGGCCGAGCCGTCCGTCGTCGGCCAGCAGCAGCCAGATGAAGGCGGGAGCCATGAAGATGCGCACGACCGTCACGATGTTTGCGACGTTGCCGGTGCTCGCCGGGGTGTCCCCCGCTCGAGCGACCCTCCCCCGCATAGGGTTCGGTCGTTTCGATGGCGGCTCGAGGTGGTCAGGCAGCGCCACGAATTACTCCCTGCCGGTTAGCTTCCAGGCGTCCTCATCCTCCGAGGAATCGTCCACCTCATCGTAACCGCTCGTCATGCTCGCCACCGGATCGTTGCCGGCCGGGTCGGCGGAATAGCGGTCGTCGGTCGCGGTGGTCGCGGGGCCGTCCTCGCCACGCAAGCGGGCGAGAACCCCGGGAAGCTGCTCGGGTGCGACGAGCACGTCGCGGGCCTTCGAACCCTCCGAGGGGCCGACAATCTCGCGAGACTCGAGGAGGTCCATGAGCCGCCCCGCCTTGGCAAATCCGACCCGGAGCTTGCGTTGCAGCATCGACGTCGACCCGAATTGGGTGCTGACCACGAGCTCGGCCGCGGCAAGAAGCACCTCGAGGTCGTCCCCGATGTCGCCGTCGATCGCCTTCTTCTCGGCCTGGGCCGCGACATCCTGGCGGTAGACCGGCTGGGCCTGCCGGGTGACGTGCTGCACGACCGCCGCGACCTCGCTCTCGGTGACCCACGCTCCCTGGACTCGGATGGCCTTTGAGGCCCCCATCGGGAGGAACAGTGCGTCGCCCTGCCCGATGAGCTTGTCAGCCCCCGGCTGGTCGAGAATCACCCGGGAGTCGGTCATGCTCGACACCGCGAAGGCAAGGCGGCTCGGCACGTTCGCCTTGATGAGGCCCGTGACTACGTCGACCGACGGTCGCTGGGTTGCGAGCACGAGATGGATTCCGGATGCTCGTGCGAGCTGGGTGATTCGCACGATCGAGTCTTCGACGTCTCGCGGGGCGACCATCATGAGGTCGGCCAGCTCGTCGACGACGACGAGGAGATACGGGTACGGCTTGAGCGATCGCTCGCTGCCGGCCGGCAGAACAATCTCGTCGGCGACGACTGCGGCGTTGAAGTCGTCGATGTGCCGGAAGCCGAAGCTGGCGAGGTCGTCGTACCTCATGTCCATCTCCTTCACCACCCAGGCGAGCGCCTCCGCCGCCTTCTTCGGGTTGGTGATGATCGGCGTGATGAGGTGCGGAATGCCCGCGTAGGGCGCGAGCTCGACCCGCTTCGGGTCGATGAGCACCATCCGCACCTCCGAGGGCTTGGCCCGCATGAGAAGCGACGTGATCATCGAGTTGACGAAGCTGGACTTTCCGGAACCGGTGGAACCGGCGACGAGGAGGTGGGGCATCTTGGCGAGGTTGGCAACGACGAACCCGCCCTCGACATCCTTCCCGAGCCCGATTGTCATGGGGTGGACGCTCGAGGTGCTCGCCTTCGAGCGAAGCACGTCGCCGAGGGACACGATTTCGCGATCGGCATTCGGGATCTCGACCCCGATCGCACTCTTCCCGGGAATCGGAGAAAGGATGCGTACTTCGTTGCTCGCGACCGCGTAGGAGAGGTTCTTGGTCAGCGCCGTGACGCGTTCGACCTTCACCCCCGGGCCGAGTTCGATCT
Organism: Microbacteriaceae bacterium; assembly: GCA_025464975.1. Lineage (GTDB taxonomy): Bacteria > Actinomycetota > Actinomycetes > Actinomycetales > Microbacteriaceae > Lacisediminihabitans. The sequence goes on from JAODMT010000013.1 coordinate 43,651, forward strand.
CGTAGCGCGTGACCGTCGGGCCGCGACTGAATCCGGTGACGCGGGCATCCACCTGGAACTGCTTGAGCACTTCGGTGATCGCTGCGACGATTACGTCGTTGGCCTCCGAGCGCGACTTGGGGGGCGTGCCCGGCACGAGGGTCGCTGCCGAGGGCAGCCGGTACGGCAATGCCGGTTGCGTCTGGTGCGGGGAATCAAACTCGCCGAGTTCGCCCTTGGTGGATGCGGTATCGGCGAACCCGGGAAGAAGGTCGGCGACGAGCGGACCGTCATCCCGGATGCCGGTCACCGGGGCCACCTCGCCGGTGAATCTCTTCACGGCATTCTCGGCCTCGACAAGCTCGTCGATGAGGCTGGTGCCGATTTCGTCCTCGCGCCTTGTCCGATCGATGACCTCGGTCTCGTTGGAGTCCTTGGTCAGCACCGGGCTGTCGAAGGCCGGCTCGTCCTTGGACTTGCTGCGACGCCACCACGGCAGCGGGCCAGAATCGTCGTCGTCCGCGTCGAGGTCGAGGTCGTCGAGGGTCCCGAAGGATCCGGTGCCTCCGGTAAACCCCTTTTGAAGCACCGCGGTCTTCGGCTCGGGGGTCGGCGCGTCGAACAGGTAGGCGTAGAGCTGCCGCAGCCGGGCCCCGATTCGGTTCGGCGGGGTCTTCGTGATGATGAAGAGCGAAAACAGAAGAAGCACCGACACGATCGGGGTGGCGAGCCACGCCGTACCGAGTGTCATCAGCGGTGCGGCGAGCACCCAACCGACGATGCCGCCGGCGTGCGCGAGAACTGCCATCCCCTTCGACGGTTGCGGCGCGCCACCGAAAATGTGGCAGAGCGAACTCACCGTCGTGAGTAGCAGGGCAAGTCCGATCCCGATCCGGCCGTTGTCGTGAACGGATGACGGATGCCGGAACAGCCAGACGGCGAACAGCAGCATGATCACCGGGAGCGCGAAGGCGACCCGACCGAACAGCCCGCCGAATGTATAGGAGTCGAGCGCGATGGCGACCGGATCCGTGGGGTTGAACCACTCAACGACGACCCCGAGCACCGCGAGGACGAACAGGAAGAACGGGAATCCGTCGCGACGCTCATCCTTGGCAAGGGTCTCCCTGCCGAGGACCCGCGCCGCACCGCCGACGATGTGGGCGAGCCCGAGCCAGGCCGAGCTGAAGAAACCGTGTTCCGGCTGCGGCGTGACGACGGGCATCTTGCGGGTAGTTCCCTTGCCGGTTGGTCGAGTCGAACCGCGTGCCGTTGTGCGGGCACGCGGGGTCGACTTTGAGCTCGTAGCCATGTGTTCAACGGTAGCGCCGGGAGGAGAACCAGACCGTCTCGACACGCAAGACGGGACGCCGTCAGTAGCGGATCGCGTCGATCACCTTGAACCGCACCGCCGCGACCGCGGGAAGGAGCCCCGCCAGGACACCGACGGCCATCGCGCAGACCAGGCCGAGGATGGCAGCCTCGATGGGGAAAGGCGGAAGATCGATCGTGTTGCCCTGGGAGATCTTGCCCTGCACCCATGGATTCTCCACGATGGCAATGGACACGGCGACCCCGACGGCACCCGCTACAAGTGTGGCAACGACGCTCTCCATCATCACGGCGAAGAACACCCGGCCTGCCGTCGCGCCAAAGCTGCGTCGGATGCCGATTTCCCGGATGCGTTGACGCACGGTGACCAGGGAAATATTCACGAGGCTGAGCGCACCGAGAAACAGCACGAGTCCGGCGATGCCGCCAACCACGATCTTTATCGGCCCGAGCTGATCTCCCCCGAACGCGAGGTAGTCGTTTCGCTGAATCTGAACCATCGCACCACTGCCCGCTGCAGCAACCATGTCTCGCTTGATGAGCGGCTCGAGGTCCTTGGCGACGGACGGCGGCACCCACGCCTCAAATTGCGCCTGCTGTTCTTCTGGCGATGACGCCGAAGTCGATGTTGCGGCAAAGCCAGACGGCAACATGTACATGGCCGGTTGATCCGTGCCAAACGTCTGGCCGGAGATTCCGATGACGACCGCGGAAACGGGATGAGGTCCAAGCAATGACACCGTCGGGTGGGTGCGCAGATCGGGGGAGCCAATTCGCTGCCAGAATACGTCGTTCACCACGAGGGCGGGAGCCAGCCGGCGCTCGTCCGACTGGACGAACCAGGACCCCTGGCTCACTGCGACGCGATGCATCACCTGGTAGTCGACATCGACAGCGGTCGTGTACACGGGAGCTGCGCCCGTGCCGAACTGCACTTCGCGGCTGCCACCCAGCACACTCGAGTGATAGGTGATTTTGTACCGTTCGGTTACGGTGTCGAAGGCGTTGCCCATCGCAGGACCGTTGATCACGCCACCTGGCCTCCCCGGGGAAACGAAGACGGACAGCATGGCAGGGCGTCCTCCCGAGCGTTCGCTCGACTCTCGCACGGCCTGCTCGGCGATCCCGCCGAGTCCCGCGACGGAGGTGATTGCGGCCACAGCGACGGCGACGCCGATGAGGCTGAGCAACACGCGGGTCTTGTGGATGCGCACCTCGGCCCAGGCCTCGGCGAGGGAACCGACGAGAGCAGCGGCCGGTGACTGCCGCTTCATGCGGCGGCTCGTGAGGCGCTCTGCCGCTCGGCGAATTCGAGCACCCGCTGAGCTTCTACGCTCGAGAGCACACCCCGGTCGAGGCGATAGTGACGCCGAGCTCGCGCCGCGACATTCACATCGTGGGTGATCGTGATGAGCGCCGCGCCGGACGATTCGGCGACGTCGTCAAGCAGTTCCATGACGCTCGCCCCGGTCTCGATATCGAGCGCCCCGGTCGGTTCGTCGGCGAGGATCAGACGGGGGCCGCGCACGAGCGCTCGCGCGATGGCGACCCGCTGTTGCTCGCCGCCCGATAACTTTTCCGGGATGGAATCCAGCCGTCTGCCAAGCCCCACCCGCTCGAGCATTTCGGCGGCGAGACGCTTGCGGTTCCAGAATGCTCGGCCGGTCGCGTAGAGCATCGGCGTCATGACATTCTCGAGGGCCGTACGCCCGCTCAAGAGGTTGAATTGCTGAAAGATGAACCCGATCTCGGCACCCCGGGCCCGGTCTCGCTCGTTTGCCGAGAAGTCGCTCGTGAGACGATCGTCGAAGTAAATGCTGCCGGAAGTCGGTTTGTCGAGCAGTCCGAGCAGGTTGAGGAGCGTCGACTTTCCGGATCCGCTTCGACCGACGATGGAGACGTGGTCGCCGACCGCCACGTCGAGGTCGACGCCCTTGAGGATCTCCAGGACCTCCTCATCCGGCAGCTCGACCGAACGGGTCACGGCCTCGAGCCGCAGCAGGCTCACCCCCCGACTCCCTGGCAGTCCACGGCCACTGGACCCTGCTCCGGAGCGTTGCAGTCCGGCGCGGCTGCCCCTGGCACGTACTGCAGAATCTGGTCGCCCTTCTTCAGCCCCGTAGCGATCTGAACGTTCTTACCGTCGTTGAGCCCGAGGGTAACCGGGCGCGACTCCGTTGAGCCGTCGGGCTTTGTCGAGTAGACCACGCCGGTCTGCGCGGTGCCCTCCACTGCCGTGATCGGCACGATGAGTACGTCAGACGCGACTCCGCCCGAGATAGTCAGCTGTGCGGCCAGGCCTGCGAAAACCGTGACGCCCGCGGGAATCGCGCAGTGAATTGTCGTGCCGCCGCTCGACGCGGCCGGCGAAGCGCTGTCGGACGCGGCCGGGTCGGGAGTAGCGCCGGCCAGCGGGGTCGAGATCGTCAGGCCGGTGCAGGTGAACGGCGCCGGACCATTCGTGATCGCGACCTTCGCTTCGGTCGGACGGTTCAGAAGCCGGTATTGCTGGTCGGCTTCGAGCGTTCCGGTCACCCCGAAACCGGGCGGGGCGACCTGACCGATCGGGTCGCCGACTGCGACAATCTGTTCGCCGATCACCGCAATCGACGACAGGATGCCGGTCGAACCGGCTGTCACGGTGACCGTCTTGATCAGCGGAGTCCCGTCTGCCGCGAATGTCTCCGAGCGGATCGTGACGATTGGGGTCTTGGCCTCGACGGCCTGACCGGTCGTCGCAAGCACCTTCTTCACCGTCCCGGCGAGGGTCGCCTTGACCGGAATGGCCGGGTCGGCCGCTACCGTCCCCTTCAGGGTGACGTCGTTGGTGATGGTTCCCGTTTCCACGGTGGTCATCGGCTCCGAAACCTGGGCGGTCGGCTGTGCCGGGTCGGTTGCGGCGGTGGCCGCCGAGAAGAAGGCAAGCTTGCCGAGCGCCGCGGCGATCACCAGAAGAATTACGATCCGGATGATCGGAAACACCCATTTTCGCGTAATACCCATGACGCCCCCCGACTCAACTGGCTAATTAATCCTCACCATAGCCGAGATTGAGTGAGGAAAGATCAACCGTGAGGGTGACGTTTTAAGCCTCGATCACCACCGGCACGATCATCGGACGACGGCGATGAGAGGTGTTGACCCAGCGGCCGACCGTGCGACGGATGACTTGGCTGAACGCGTGCGTGTCCCGGGTCCCGTTGCCGGCGGCCTCGGACAGGGCGCGCACGATGAGCGGCTTGACAGCGTCGAACACCGACTCGTCCTCGGCGAAGCCGCGAGCCTGAATTTCCGGCCCGACGATGACCCGACCGGTCTGGGCGTCGATCGCGACGAAGATCGAGACGAACCCCTCCTCGGCGAGGATGCGGCGATCCTTAAGGTCGGCGTCGGTGATCTCGCCGACAGTCGCTCCGTCGACGTAGACGTAGCCGAGGTCAAGCTGACCGACGACTTCGGCTACCCCGTCCTTCAGGTCGATGACGATTCCGTCTTCGCCGATGAAGGTGTTGGCCTCCGGAATACCGCTCAGGACTGCGAGCTGTTGGTTGGAGACGAGGTGACGATATTCGCCGTGCACGGGAAGCACGTTTTTCGGCTGGAGGATGTTGTAGACGTACAGCAGCTCGCCGGCCGATGCGTGACCGGAGACGTGCACCTTCGCATTGCCCTTGTGCACGACATGTGCCCCGAGCTTGACGAGTCCGTTGATCACCCGGTAGACGGCGTTCTCGTTCCCGGGAATCAGGCTCGAGGCGAGAATGACGGTGTCACCCTTTCCCACCTCGATCTGGTGTTCGCGATTCGCCATTCTCGCGAGCACGGCCATCGGTTCCCCCTGGGAACCGGTGCTCATGTAGACGACCTTGTCGTCCGGCAGGTCCGCGGCCTTCTTCGCCTCGATCAGCACGCCGTTCGGCACCTTGAGGTAGCCGAGGTCGGCGGCGATCCCCATATTGCGCACCATCGAGCGCCCCATGAACGCGACGCGTCGGCCATTGGCGTGTGCGGCATCCAGCACCTGCTGAACGCGGTGCACGTGGCTCGAGAAGCTCGCGACGATCACTCGACGTGGCGCCTTGGAGATGACGGACTCGAGTACCGGGCCGATATCCCGCTCTGGGGCGGTGAAGCCGGGCACGTCGGCATTGGTGGAGTCCGGAAGGAACAGATCGACGCCGATCTCGCCGAGTCGGGCGAATGCGCGAAGGTCGGTGATCCGGTCGTCGAGCGGCAGCTGATCCATTTTGAAGTCGCCGGTGTGCAGAACGACTCCAGCCGAGGTCTTGATGGCAACGGCGAGCGCGTCCGGAATGGAGTGGTTTACGGCGATGAATTCCAGGTCGAACGGCCCGAACTTCTCCTCCTGGCCCTCCCGGACGGTGAGCGTGTACGGCTTGATCCGGTGTTCCTTGAGCTTCGCCTCGACGAGCGCGAGGGTCAACGTCGATCCGATGAGCGGGATGTCCTGCCGAAGGCGCAGCAGGTAGGGAACGGCGCCGATGTGGTCTTCGTGGCCGTGCGTGAGAACGACGCCGAGCACGTCGTCGAGCCGGTTCCGGATGGGGCTGAAGTCGGGCAGGATCAGGTCGACCCCTGGCTGGTTCTCCTCGGGAAACAGCACGCCGCAGTCGACGATGAGAATCTTCCCGTCGATTTCGTACGCGGTCATGTTGCGGCCGATTTCGCCCAGTCCGCCGATCGGGATCACGCGGAGCGTTCCCGGGGCGAGTGGACGCGGGTCATATAGAGGTGTGTTCATGGAGTCCTGTTGGTTGCGGCCCTTCGGCCGATTTGGGTGGGGTCTCTAACCCCCTGTCTAAGCGTGAGAGGCGGCTCGCCTACCGTGTCGTCCCGGCGACTTTCGGCAGGGCGCCGCCGGCTGCTGCATTGCGGTCGGGACGGAAGTTGCTGAGGTCGACTCCGGGGATGGCACCGACGAGTGCGATCTCGTCTTCGATCTGCGCGGCTTCGAAGTCTTCTGGCCCGACCAGCGGCAGCCGAACGCGAGGGCTGTCGATTCGGCCGAGGCCGTGCAGGATGTACTTTGCCGCGACGGTTCCCGGAACATGGGTCATGACGGCGCGCACGAGAGGTTCTAGCTGCCGGTGCGCGGCGGTCGCTGTGGCGAGGTCGCCGCGATTGACGGCGTCGACGATCACCCGGTACGGCGCGGCGGCGATGTTCGCGGTGACCCCGATGAGCCCGGTTGCGCCGATGCTGAGATGCGGGAGCACGTTTGTGTCGTCGCCGGAGAAGTAGAGAAGGTCGGTCTGATTGAGCACGCGACTGACCTCGCTGAAGTCACCCTTCGCATCCTTGATCGCGAGGATATTCGGGTGCTTGGCCGCCCGAAGGATCGTCTCGTAGGTGATCGGGATTCCTGTGCGACCGGGGATGTCATACAGGATGACCGGGAGGTCCGTGGCATCCGCGATCATCCGAAAGTGGGTGAGCACTCCGGCCTGGGTCGGCTTGTTGTAGTACGGGGTCACGATCATGACCGCGTCTGCGCCGGCCTTCTCGCTGTGCTTGTACAGCTCGATTGCGTGCGCGGTCTCGTTGGAGCCACCGCCCGTGATGATCTTGGCACGGCCGGCGGCGACGGACTTGCCAACCTCGACGAGCTTGAGCTTCTCGGGGTCCGTGAGGGTCGAGGTCTCGCCCGTCGTTCCCGTGACGACGATGCCGTCCGCTCCGGCGGTGATCACGTCGTCGATGTGCTTCTCGACTCCGTTCCAATCGACCTCGCCGTCCGCGGTGAACGGGGTGACTAGCGCGACGAGCACTTGGCCGAATGGATTGTAAGACGTAGACACGTGTTACAGGGTATCGCGTGCGGCCGCTCTGGCGGTCGGCTGCGAAAAACGCAGAGGCACCGCGGAGCGGGGCGGCGATTGCACCGGCGCCCGCGCGTAGGCTGGACACTCCAACGGAGGAGGCACCATGACAGTGACGAGCGAAGCGACGACTGTCTGGTCCGGCGATCTGCTGTCCGGCGACGGCATTGTCACCCTCGACTCCTCCACGGCGGCATCGTTTCCGGTGAGCTGGGCCGCCCGGTCCAAGGGAGAGGCGGGCGGCACGAACCCCGAGGAACTCCTCGGAGCGGCACACGCCGCGTGCTTCTCCATGGCTCTCGCCGGCGCCCTCGCCGACGCCGGGACTCCCCCACACAGCGTCCAGACCACCGCCGCCGTGACCTTCGACCCGGCCAAGGGCATAACGGGCAGCCACCTCCTCGTGAGCGCGCGCGTCCCCGGAATCAGCGAGGCCGACTTCGAACGCATAGCCGAGGAGACAAAAACATCCTGCCCGGTCTCGCGCGCGTTGACCGGCATCCCGATCACCCTGGAAGCTAATCTCGCATAGTGACTCCAGCGCCTCGCACAAAAGCGTCGAGCAAGACGGCGTCAAGCAAGTCCCGCGCACGTGGCCCGATGCGGGTACTCGTCTCCGGCGCCTCCGGATTCATCGGCACGGAGCTGACCGCGCAGCTGCGGGACGACGGTCACGAGGTGCTCTCGCTGGTTCGCCGCCAGCCGCGGTCCGACACCGAAATCAACTGGGCACCGAGCGCACACATGCTCGACTCGAGCGTGATCGACACCGTCGACGCCGTGATCAACCTCTCCGGCGCCTCTATAGCGCGCCTGCCCTGGACGACCCGTTACCGCAAGGAGATCATCGAATCGCGGGTTCAGGCGACCCGAACCCTGGCGGAAGCGATGGCCAAGGCGTCGCGTCCGCCCGCGGTGTTCGTGAGCGGCTCGGCGGTCGGATTCTACGGGGACCGGCCCGGCGAACGACTCACCGAGGAATCGCCGCGCGGCCCAGGATTTCTCGGAGACGTTGTCGAGGCGTGGGAGCAGGCCGCCCAGTTCCGCCCGGCCAAGACGCGGCTCGTGACGGTACGCACCGGACTCGTGATCGGAAACGGCGGTTCGCTCGGACCAGTCATGGCGCTCAGCCGCCTCGGTCTGGGATCGCGATTCGGCTCCGGCGGGGACATCTGGCCCTGGATCAGCCTCTACGACGAGGCGGCCGCGATCCGGCACCTGCTCACCTCGACGCTCAGCGGAGTCGTCAATCTGGTCGGACCGACTCCGGCGACCTCCGATCGCATCACGAGTTACGTCGCCCGCAGGATGCACCGCTGGTATGACTTTGCCGTGCCGGAGTGGGCCATCAGCGCCGCTCTCCGCGATGCCGGCCACGAACTGTTGCTCAGCAGCCAGCCGATAGTGCCGGAGCGGCTGATCGCCGACGGGTTCTCGTTCCGACATCGGACGGTGGAACAAGCGATCGACGCCTTCCTCTAGCCGGCGCCCGGGGCCCTAACCTGCGACCGGAGGCTCACGATTCTCCCGCTCGAGCGTGATCGCGCGACGGATCGAGCGCCGCGCCCTCGCGCGATCACCGCTCGCATCGTAGGCAAGCCCGAGCCGGAACCAGGCCTTCCAATTCCCCGGATCCGCCTCGACCTCGGCCTTATAGCGCGGGAATTCCGCATCGGCTGCGGCCCGCTCCGGCCGCCCGCTCGTGCGCTTCGGGAGCGCGTCGACGGGAAGGTCCCCGGAACGCTCGAGCGCACGGACCAGCCGTTGGCTTCGAGCTCCGAACAGCAGTTCGGCCCCGAGCGCCCATACCCCGAGAAGCGGAAGCACCAGTAGCGCGACTCCGAGGACCCGCGACACTGCGTTGTCGACCGAGATGAGCCGGATGGCGAGCTGCGCCACCAGGAACAGGTACAGAAGCAGCAGCGCCGACATCAGGATGGCGGCGAGGCGACCCTTCATTACCCGGTCCCTCACTCGAGATCGGTCGGAACGGAGTCCGGTGGGCTCACCCGGGTCGGGCCGAGGTCGATGAGGTTCTCCAGCCCGACAACCACGCCGCTGACCCCCGGAAGGGCCCGGAGGGCGAGCAGGATGCCTGACTCGTATGAACTCGGATCCAACGTTTCGTGGGTCAGGGTGAGTACCTCGCCCGTTCCCCCGAAGATGACGTCTTGCCTCGCCACGACTCCCTGCATCCGCAGTGAGTGGATCGGAACGCTGGAGACCTGCTGGCCGCGAGCGCGCTGGTCTGCGTGCGGGGCGATCACCGGACCGAGGGCGGCCCGAGCGTTTCCGATGAGCTCGGCCGTGCGAACGGCGGTGCCTGAGGGCGAGTCGACCTTCGATGCCCGGTGCGCTTCGACAATCTCGATCGAGTCGTAGAACCGAGCGGCCATTGCCGCAAACGAGGTCGCAAGCACCGAGCCGATCGAGAAGTTGGGGATGATGATTGCCGCGGCACCGAGCGCCTCGGCGACCATGCGGTTTTCGAGCGACGAGATGCGGGCGGCTGTCCAGCCGCTGGTTCCCACGAGCACTCTCTTGCCGTGCCCAACGGCGAAGTCAACAACGCCCTGACTGACCGAGGGGACGGTGACATCGATGACCAGATCGGCCGCGAGCATCTCATCGAGTCGAGAGGCCGAGTCGAGTCGTGCGACGAGCTCGAAGTCCGCCGTCTCCTCGACGAGTCGCGAAACGAGCTGGCCCATTCTGCCCGTCGCGCCGACAACGGCGACCGTGATTGTCATGTCGCCAAATCTACCAAGCGGCCACCGTAGGCTTGTGCGCATGGATCAGAATGAGGTCATTCGATGGCGGGAGGTCTCGACGGATGACGCAGCCGCCCACCGCCTTCTGACCGAATACTTCGACAGCCGGGTCGCCGGAGTCCCAGACGGGCAGTATCGCAAGAGACTCTCCCCCGCGGCGGATTTCGTTCCGCCGAACGGTAGTTTTCTCATTCTCGAACGCGGCGGGGTGGATGCGGGGTGCGGCGGCATCCGCAAGCTCGACGCGAACGACCCGGTCGTGATGTTCGAGGTTAAGCACCTGTTTGTGCGACCGTCGGCGCGCGGCCTCGGCCTCGGCCGTCTGCTGCTCGAGGAGCTCGAGGAGCGAGCGGTGCGGCTTGGCGCGACCGAACTCGTGCTCGACACCAACGCGAGCCTCGAGGCCGCGGCCGGGCTGTATCGGTCATCCGGTTTCTTCGATGTCCCCGCGTACAACGACAACCCGAACGCGACCAATTGGTACCGCAAGGAGCTCGTCGGCTAGAACGGCTGCCCCTCCGGCAGTCCGGTGCGCAACTCGGCCGGCAGGTGGCCGAGGTCGTTGTGCGCGATGAGCACCGGGGGCTTCGCCGACCGCACCCGGATGATGGTCAGTCCGCAGTTTGCCTGGTTGAGTCCCATCCAGCGCCAGTCCGGCGCGTTGAAGACCTCACGCACGAACCACGCGATCACGAAATTGTGCGTGATGAGCAGGTCGTGGCGATCTTCGCGCGCCGGGGTTAGCCATTCGGCCGTCGCATCGGCCATTTGCGCCTTGCCGGCCTCGATCTCGTCCTCGGTCACCGATCCGAAAAATGGTGCGAAGGCGTGAGGCATGTCCGGCGTCGGCCCGGACGGGACGCAGTCGAAGAGCAGCGCCGACGGCTTCGCATCGAGGCTCGGCATGCTCGCCGTCATGATGCGCGCCGTCTCCTCCGTGCGCTGGAGCGGTGAGTGCCACGCACCGGTGAATGGCACACCGCTCAATCGATCCGCGACAAGCTTCGCCTGGCGTTTGCCCCGCCCGGAAAGCGGGCCGTCCGGCATTCCGTGCTCGGCATCCTGCTGCTCGCCGTGACGCACGAGATATATGAAGTGGGACATCTTTGTTCCTGTGCTCTGTTCTGTGCTCTACGGGTGTGTCGATTGTCGGGTCTGAATGTCGGGTCTGGATGTCGGGTCTGGTCGGGGCGTCGACCCAGGCGATGGCGCCTAGGCGTTTACGGGTTCTCCGGGGCTCTTTTCGCTGGCTATGCCGTCGAACGTTGTGGCGTCGACCGTGCCAACGGCGGCGATCGACAGCGGGCGCGAGACGAGCTCGGCTGCGAGTTCACGCACGTCCGTCGGCGTCACGAGCGCGAGGCGGCGGAGGGACTCGTCGAGGTCGGCGAACTCGCCGAGGGTGATCTCGGAGCGCCCGAGCCGCGACATCCGGGTGTCGGAGTCCTCGAGCGCGAGCGCCGAGGCGCCGCTGAGCTGGCCGACCGCTCGACGCATCTCGTCCTCGGTTACCCCTCCACTTCCGAGCCGGGTGAACTCCGACAGCAGAAGCTCGGCAACCTGCCCAACCTTTGCCGGCGAGCATCCCGCGTACAACCCGAACAGTCCCGCATCCGAGTAGCTTGGCGAGAACGAGTAGACCGAGTAGGCGAGTCCGCGCTTTTCTCTGACCTCCTGGAAAAGCCGGGACGACATCCCGCCGCCGAGAATCGAGTTGAGCACCGCCATGGTCGAACGGCGGTCATCGGAAGCGGCGATGCCAGTCACGCCCATGAGGATGTTCGCTTGTTCGATGGGGCGCTGAACGATAACGAGCGGACTGCCACGATCAATGTGCACGTGAGACGCATCGCGGCGTTCGACAGGTGCGGCCTCGACCGTAAGATCCCAGCCCGCCGCGGTGAGCGCCAGCTCAACTCGCGCGACCAGTTCATCGTGATCAACGGCTCCTGCGACGGTAATGACCAGGTCCCGAGCCCGGTAGTTCGCACGATAGTGCGCTACGACCGAATCGCGCGTCGCGGCCTCGATGGTCTCCGGGCTGCCGCCGATTGGCCGGCCGAGAGGATGTTCGCCCAGCACCGCCTCGAAGAAGCGTTCGCTGGTGACGTCCGAGGGGTCGTCGTCGGCCATGGCGAGTTCCTCGAGGATCACGCCGCGCTCGTTCTCGAATTCGGTCGGGTCGATAATCGACGAGGTCAGCATGTCGGACAGCACATCGACCGCCATCGGCAGGTCCCGGTCTTGCACCTTCGCGTAGTAGCAGGTGTATTCCTTCGCGGTCATCGCGTTGTGCTCGCCGCCGACGGCATCGAAACTGACAGCGATATCCAGCGCCGTCCGCGACGGGGTGCCCTTGAACAGAAGGTGTTCGAGGAAATGTGTGCTCCCGAACGTGTCGGGAAGCTCGTCCCGCGACCCGACGGCAACCCAGTACCCGACGGTCGCGCTGCGGGCGCCGGGGACCTGCTCGCTGAGGATTCGGACGCCGCTCGGAAGAACGCTTCGCCGAACCAGAGAGTCTCCCGAGGCGGTGAATCGGAGCTCGGGAAGGTCAAGCGGAAGCGGGACTGCAGCGTTCATTGAACCGAGCCTACGTCACCGCCGAGGATGGGGCCTGTGTGCCTCGGGTGGGCCGCGCACCCGTCAACCCGGGCTACCCCCCGCACTGGGGTAGCCGTTCGTGCAGAAAATGGAGGACAAACCGACCTGTCTGTCCGCACGCTGTGTTACTGTTTCAAAGTCAAGTGAACGACCCGAGGTTCACTCGGACCTTCCCTCCTCGAGGGAAGGGAATTTTTATCCAGCACGACCGCAAACCCGAATTTTGCGGGGCACGAACACCGGCTCCTTTTCCCCCAATCTGGATCCGGTTAGCTGCCAACGGCTTTGAGGACACCTAGCCGAATTGCCAGAGGGAGCCACGCTGTGCCGATTGTTGAAACCATTCCGATCGGCCAGCGTGCCCCCTGGGCAGCCTTCCCTCGTGAGACTTCCGTCGCACCGGCCAAGCGCCGCATCCTCGAGACTGCGAACCGACTGTTCTACGACGAGGGTATCCGAAGTGTGGGAATCGATCGTCTGATCAGCGAATCCGGCGTGACAAAAGCGACCTTCTACAAGCACTACGGGTCGAAGGACCGACTGATCATCGAATACATCACCCAGCGCCACGACTATGTGAGGGCTCGGTTCGAGGGCATCATCGAGCAGGCGGAAACGCCGGAGGTCGGGATTCGCTCCATCATGTCCGCCGTGGTCGTCGAGGTCAACTCTCCCGGTTTTCGTGGGTGTCCGTTCCTCAACGCCGCGACCGAATTCCCCGATCCCCGTCACCCCGTGCGCGTCATTGTGGCCGATCACCGCGAGTGGTACGCCGAGGTGCTCACTGCCCTCCTGAGGGCGCTGGGACATCCACTGCCCGGCGACGGGGCGGACGAATTTGTGTTGGCCCGCGATGGCGCAATGGCGGGCGGATACGCGAGCGATCCGATCGCGGCGACGACCGCATTCACGCGCCTCTCCGAGCGGATCCTCGCCGACGTCAGCCGCTGACCGTCGGCGTTCGTCAACGCTTGCCACAACGGGCCGGCGAGACAGCGCCGGTAACGTCGCTGGTCAGACAGCGCGATCAGGCAGCGCGATCAGGCAGCGCGATCAGAAGCTTGCGCGCTGCGAGGACGACGCACGGTCAAGGCTCGCCACCTGGTGGCGGCCAAGCTGTATGGCGGCCGCAGCGACGAGCTCCTTGACCTGGCTCGGGTGCGTGGCACTTGCGACGGGCGCAACGACGTTCGGTTTCGTCAGCAACCACGCGAGCGCGACCGTCGCGACGCTGACCTGCTGTTCCCGTGCGACCTGATCCAGCGCCCCGAGCACGCGTTGACCTCGTTTGGTCACGTAGCGGGCCAGATCGGTACCGCGACTGTTCTTCGCCAGGTCGGCGCGGGAGCGATACTTTCCCGTGAGGAAGCCACTCGCGAGAGCGAATCGTGGCATCACACCAAGGCGCTGCTGTGAGGCGACGCCGGCCAAGTCGCCCTCGTATTCCGTGCGGTGCATGAGGTTGTAGTGGTTCTGCAGCGCGATCATGGGCGCGACACCAAGCTGGGCCGCGATCACGCGCGCCTCGATGAGTCGGTTTCCGGAGTGATCGGATGCGCCGAAGTGTCGCACCTTGCCGGACCGGATTGCATCATCGACGGCCAGCAGGGTCTCTTCAAACGGAACGTCCGGATCGTCGACGTGTAGATACACAAGGTCGAGATAGTCGGTCTGAAGCCGTTCAAGGGAGGCGTTGATCGCCCGCGATATGGCCTTGGCCGTCACCCCACCGTTGTCGCCGCTCTTCCCGACCTTCGTCGCGACCACCATGCCGGCCCGAACCCGCCGGTCGCGCATCCAATTGCCGATCATGATCTCGCTTCGGCCCGCGGCGTAGGAATCGGCGGTGTCGATGAAGTTGCCGCCGTGCTCGAAATAGGTGTCGAGAATGCCATTCGCCGCAGCGTCATCCGCGGTCCAACCGAAGACATTTCCCCCGATGGCCAGGGGGAAGACTCTCAGCGGTGATTGGCCGAGCGGCCGGCGAATGGGCAGCGCGACCTCGAGAGTGGGCTCGCCAACCAGAGAGGTGACCGGTTGTGGCATAACCTGCGTCATTTGCACCTCCCGATGTCGACATTCACAGTAATTCAGACAATAGACGGCAGCAGCGAAAAGGGGCGTCGCGCGCGCCCAACCTTGCCGGAGTTACTCAATCGTTACCCACCCATCGTCGGCTTCCCGGTGCGTCTGCTGTGAGTTGGCAGTGTGGGGCTGATCCCAAGGACGTTGATTGCTTGCGCATAGATAAGCTTTTTATGGTTCAAGGGTGCGGCATCGAGGCGTTGCCGAGGATTCACCACCCACAGCGTGTGGCGGACCCGCCACAGTCGCGCCAGGACTCTAACCGGGCATAGAAGGGCCGTCTCATCGGATTGCACCGAGGCGGCCCTTCGCCAACGAAAGGAAGCAATTACATGACAAACGACCCCAACTGGCGTCTGCCGGAAGTACCGGCCTTCACACTCGAGAGCGATGACTTCTCGGATGGTGAGACGTTGCCGCAGTCGGCTCGCGCGGATAGCGGAAACCGATCGCCCGAGCTTCACTGGTCGGGCGCCCCCGAGGGCACCAAGAGCTTTGTGCTCACCCTCTTCGATCCCGATGCGCCGACCGGTAGCGGATTCTGGCACTGGGCGATCTACAACATTCCGGCCGAGACCCGGTCGTTCCCGGGAGGGATCGGAACCGATCTGCCTGCCGGCGCCACGATGATCTCCAACGAGCTCGGCGCTGCCGAGTTCATGGGCGCCGCACCGCCCGCCGGCGACGGAACTCACCGCTACTTCTTCACAGTGAGCGCCCTGGATGTCGACTCTCTCGACGTCCCGAACGGCGCGACCCCCGCGATCCTCGGCTTCACGCTGCGCCAGCACATCATCGGCCGCGCACAGCTGGTCGGAACGATGGAGACCGCGGCCGACGCGGCCTGACCTCACGTCCATCGCCGCTGTTGCTGCGCTGCCCGAGAAGTGAATACGCAGGAGATTCATCACGAGCGAACCCTTTTCACGGAAGAGGCGTCCGTTATGTGGTGAATTTCCTGCGTTGTGGAGAGAACGCGAAAGGGCCCGCCCCACTCACGTGGGGCGGGCCCTTTTTCGCGCGTTAGGCCTAGGCCTCGACGGGAGCTCCGTCGGCCGGGCTGCCGACGAGGTCGCCAGTCGTGCCGCCGTCGGCGTCATCCGCCTCGACCGGGGCGAGCGACAGCTTTCCGCGGTCGTCGATCTTGGTGATCTCGACCTGGATCTTCTGTCCGACGACCAGCACGTCTTCGACGTTTTCGACGCGCTTCCCACCGGCGAGCTTGCGGACCTCGCTGATGTGCAACAGTCCGTCCTTGCCCGGGGTGAGCGAGACGAAGGCACCGAAGGTGGCGATCTTGACAACGGTTCCGAGGAACCGCTCGCCGACCTCGGGGTTCAGCGGGTTCGCGATGGCGTTGACCGCCGCGCGTGCCGCCTCGGCCGACGGACCGTCGACCGCTCCGATGTAGACCGTTCCGTCGTCCTCAATCGAGATGTCGGCTCCGGTGTCGTCCTGGATCTGGTTGATCGTCTTGCCCTTCGGGCCGATCAGTTCGCCGATCTTGTCGATCGGGATCTGCACCGAGATCACGCGGGGCGCGGTCGGGGCCATCTCGTCCGGGGCGTCGATTGCGGCGTTCAACACGGCGAGAATCGCGGTGCGAGCCTCCTTGGCCTGCTTGAGCGCGCCATCGAGCACGGATGACGGGAGCCCGGCGAGCTTCGTGTCGAGCTGAATGGCAGTGATGAACTCGCTAGTTCCGGCGACCTTGAAGTCCATGTCGCCGAGCGCGTCTTCCGCTCCGAGGATGTCGGTCAGCGCCGCATAGCGGGTCTGCCCGTCGACCTCATCGGAGACGAGTCCCATCGCGATACCCGCGACCGGGGCGCGCAGCGGCACACCGGCGTTGAGCAGCGAAAGGGTGGACGCACACACGGATCCCATCGAGGTCGACCCGTTGGAGCTCAGAGCCTCGGACACCTGGCGGATCGCGTAGGGGAACTCCTCGCGACTCGGCAGCACCGGAACGAGGGCGCGCTCGGCGAGGAAGCCGTGCCCGATCTCGCGGCGCTTGGGGCTTCCGACCCGACCGGTCTCACCGGTGGAGTAGGGCGGGAAGTTGTAGTGGTGCAGGTAGCGCTTCTTCTTCACCGGGGCGAGGGAGTCGATCTGCTGCTCCATCTTGAGCATGTTCAGAGTCGTGACCCCGAGGATCTGGGTCTCTCCGCGCTGGAAGATAGCCGAGCCGTGCACGCGAGGAATGACCTGAACCTCGGCGTCAAGGGCGCGGATGTCGGAGAGGCCTCGACCATCGATGCGCACGCCGTCCGTGAGGATGCGGCCGCGCACGATCTTCTTGGTGACGGACTTGTAGGCCGCACCGACCTGGCCGAGAGCGGCCTCCGGGAGGTTGCCGGACTCGATGAGGGCGACAACATGACCCTTCGCACGATCCTTGAGCGCGTCATCCGCGTTCTGGCGCTCAACCTTGTCGGCGATCTGGTAGATCCCCTTGAGCTCGTCGTAGGCGAACCCGGCGACGGCGTCGTAGGTGGCCTGCTCGTAGGGCGGGAACACCGGGTAATCGGCGATCGGCTTGGCCGACTGGGCGGCGAGCTCGAGCTGCGCCTTGATGAGCTGCTTGAGGAACGGCTTGGAAGCCTCGAGGCCCTGCGCGACGACGGCCTCGTCCGGCTTCGTCGCACCGCCCTTGATGAGGTTCCAGCTTCCCTCGGTTGCCTCGGCCTCGACCATCATGATCGCGACGTCTTCGTTACCGTCGTTGTCGGTCGTCAGGCGGCCGGCGACGGTGAGGTCGAAGACGGCCTCCTCGAGCTGCGAGTACTTGGGGAAGGCGACCCACTGGTCTGCGCCGTTGGAGCCCGGGATGAGGGCGAGGCGGATGCCGGCGACCGGTCCGTAGAACGGAAGGCCGGAGATTTGCGTCGAAGCGGAGGCCGCGTTGATCGCGAGGGCGTCGTAGAACTCGTCGGGCGCGATGGACAGAACGGTGATGACGATCTGGACCTCGTTGCGCAAGCCCTCGACGAAGGTCGGACGAAGCGGGCGGTCGATCAGTCGACAGACCAGGATGGCCTCGGTCGACGGGCGACCTTCGCGACGGAAGAACGAGCCGGGGATCTTGCCTGCCGCGTAGGAGCGCTCCTCGACGTCGACCGTCAGTGGGAAGAAGTCGAAGCCCTCGCGGGGGTGCTTGCCGGCCGAGGTGGCCGACAGGATCATGGTTTCCTCATCGAGGTACGCGGCGACGGCACCCTGTGCCTGCTGCGCGAGGCGACCGGTCTCGAAACGGACCGTGCGCGTGCCGAACTTGCCGTTGTCGATAACGGTTTCGGCGAATTTGATTTCTGGACCCTCCATAGGGGGGTTTTCTCCTTTGTTTTACGTCGTAACCCCGTATGGGTCGCGACTCGTCAAGGAGCAGAGCTTCGCAAAAAGAGGCGCACGGGGTTCGCCTCGCGACGAAAACCCGGTGTGCTTTGGCGGTGTGTTCGTGATGAACACGGCTCTGGTCAACAGTAGAAAATCACTGCGCGGCCGGGAGTTTCGCTCTCGAAACCGCCTTCAGGAATTCACCACTACTGACCAGCTTCATACCAGCCTGCTCCGTGGATGCCGCTCGACTACCGTCGCGTACGACAGAATCTAAGCAAACAACCTCGTGTATCCTACCAGCGCGTTGCGGAACATCCTAGGAACAGCCGCATCGCTGGCGCGGCGCACGTGAGTGTTCCGACTCGAGATCAGGCGCGACGGACCCGAAGTCGGCGAGCCTTCGAGGCGGTCAGAACGAGCGCAACGAGCACGCCGATCGCCGTGCCGAGAGTGTTGGCGATGAGGTCTCGCACGTCGGACACGCGGCCGGGGATGAACAGTTGCGCGGCCTCGATCGCACACGTGAGCGCCGCACCGCCCAGCACTGCGACGAACCACAGCCTCCGGCCGAACAGCAAGAGCAGGAAGATCCCGACCGGGACGAACATCCCGATATTGGCGATGAACTCCACCCGGGTGTAGGTGAGCCACTGCGTCGAGCGGTGCGCGGAAAAGAATTCGAGGGCGGCCCACAGCCAGTTCGAATTCGAGGCGTTGATCGGCTGCGGGCCGAGGGTCACCCAGCCGACAAAACCGAGATAGCCAAGGGTAACCAGGCTGAGGAGTGGATGTCGTCGAAACATCGATCCATCATTGCGCACATTCTTGTATGACCGGTGACCGCGCCTCCGGTGTGCCGGAATCGATACCGCTGACGATTCCAGGCGAAGGGAGCCCAGCGCGGCGAGCCGAAGGCTACTGGGCGCCGAAGGCTCCGACCGGGCTGAAGCCAGCAGGAAGGGCGAACGGATCGGCGACCCGGTTCGATCGGTCGGACTCGCGAACGAGAGCCGCGAATTCGCCGGCCGCACGTTCAATTCGGTCCGCAAGCCCCGTTGCCGAGACATCCGACCCGCTCCCCCAGTCGGCGGATGCCGCGTAGACGGCGGTCGGAACCACCACGGCGTGCAGGTAGCTGAACAGCGGACGCATCGCGTAGTCGAGGGCGAGCGAGTGTCGTTCGGTTCCCCCGGTCGCGCCCATGAGTACCGGCATCTCGGTGAGCACCTGCGGATCGAGGACGTCGATGAATGACTTGAACAACCCGCTGTAGCTCGTCGTGTAGATCGGGGTGACGGCGATGACGCCGTCGGCGCTGGTGATCGACTCGATCGCGGCCTCAAGCTTCGGACTGGCGAAGCCGGTGAGCAGGTTATTGGTGATGTCGTGCGAGACGTCCCGCAGATCCAGCACCTCGAGGGTCGCCGAGACGCCCTCGTCCGCGAGCCTGCGAACCGTCGCTTGCGCGAGCCGGTCGGCCAGCAGGCGGGTCGAGGACGGTTGGCTCAGTCCGGCCGAGATGACCGAAACGCTGCGAGTCACCTTCGCATCACCGGAGCTGTGGGCCGCGCGATCGATCACTTGGTCACCTCCGCCACGGGGGCGACCAGCTCCGGAGAAACGGACGCGCAATCGCGTTTGGCGACGAGCGCCGCGTGGGTCGGCCCATCCGGAACGCGAGCGGGACGGTCCTTTGCGAACTCCTTTCGGAGCACCGGCACGACCTCCTCGCCGAGGATGTCGAGCTGCTCCAGAACGGTCCTGAGCGGGAGCCCTGCGTGGTCCATGAGGAACAGCTGACGCTGGTAGTCGCCGAAGTGCTCGCGCATTCCCGCGTAGCGGTCGATCACTTGCTGCGGACTGCCGACCGTGAGCGGCGTCTGCTCGGTGAATTCCTCGAGAGTCGGGCCGTGGCCGTACACCGGGGCGTTGTCGAAGTATGGGCGGAACTCATCGACTGCGTCCTGGGAGTTCTTCGCCATGAACGCTTGGCCGCCGAGCCCGACGATCGCCTGATCTGCGGTTCCGTGGCCGTAGTGCTCGAAGCGCTCACGGTAGTAGCCGATGAGGCGCATGTAGTGCTCCTTCGGCCAGAAGATGTTGTTGGCGAAGAATCCGTCACCGTAGAACGCGGCCTGCTCGGCGATCTCGGGCGAGCGGATGCTGCCGTGCCAGACGAACGGCGGGACACCGTCGAGCGGACGTGGCGTCGAGGTGAAACCCTGAAGCGGCGTGCGGAATTTGCCCTGCCAGTCGACGACCTCTTCGGTCCACAGGCGGTGCAGGAGCGCATAGTTTTCGATCGCGAGCGGAATTCCGTCACGAATGTCCTTGCCGAACCACGGGTAGACCGGGCCGGTGTTGCCGCGGCCCATCATGAGGTCGACGCGGCCGTCGGCCACGTGTTGCAGCATCGCGTAGTCCTCCGCGATCTTCACCGGGTCGTTGGTGGTGATGAGGGTCGTGGCCGTGGAGAGAATGAGCTTCTCGGTCCTGGCCGCGATGTAGCCGAGCATCGTCGTCGGGCTCGACGGGATGAATGGCGGGTTGTGGTGTTCACCGAGCGCGAACACCTCCAGGCCGACCTCTTCGACCTTCTGCGCGATGGTCAGGATGTCTGTGATGCGCTGGTGCTCCGACGGCATCTTTCCGTTGGTTGGGTCCGTCGTGACATCTCCGACGGTGAAGATTCCGAACTGCATTCTGTCCTCGCCTTTTTTCACTCTCGATGATCGCCCGTTACATGCGTTTGCATGTACTGCAACGCGGGCGGCCACAAGATATTCCCACCGCAAGCGACTAGCCAGCGAGATCGAGCCAGAGGGGAATTGGTGGGCAACGCTGTTCGAGAAACGAAAGTGGGCCGGGTGCAAGCCCGCGCTGCCACACACGCTGGTAGGGATGCCAGCTCGGCAGTTCTATGCCCTCGGTCGGTCGGGCAGCCCCGGGCGGTGGCCTCGGCGAGGGCATTCCGATCGAAAGGAGGCAGGTGCGCACGGTGTCCCTTCGGTACTCGAACAGTTCCTCCCGCTGCGAGGAACTCAGATAGGAGACCACCTGAGACTCCGACGGGTACTGAGCCGAGCATGTGAAGGTGAGGCGCGCGAACTCCAACGGACGAACATTGGGACTGTACGGGAGCCCGTTGTCGACCCAGGTCGAGTGGATGCCGTTGAGCCGAAGACAGCCCACGAGAACCGTGGGGCGGTCGTGGTCGGGGACCGGGCGCATGAACCGGACCGGCGGTGGATCGGCGGTGGGATACGCGCGCTCGAACTTCGCCCAGTCGTGCCGAAGAATCGAGATGCGAATCTGCGACCGTTGACGCTCACCCACCGGATCGGAAGGGCCGGCGGTCGCGCACCCCGTGAGCATCGCCGCGAGCACCACGCTGACCAGGAGACGGATCTGGCGCTTCACCACGACCGCCTCTAGTTCGCCCCGAGGTTAAGCCACGCAGGGACCGGTGGGCAGCGATGTTCGAGGTACCGCAACACCTCTGGGCG
The DNA here is from genome assembly GCA_025464975.1 of Microbacteriaceae bacterium. Lineage (GTDB taxonomy): Bacteria > Actinomycetota > Actinomycetes > Actinomycetales > Microbacteriaceae > Lacisediminihabitans. The sequence goes on from JAODMT010000013.1 coordinate 65,107, forward strand.
CACCCCGCTCGTCCAGATCCGTTGATACGGGTTCCAGCCGTCGAGGGCGACCGCCTCCCTCGTCCGAGCCCCGGCCGGATATGGCTGTGACGGCGCCCCTGCACTCAGAAGGCAGGGCCGCACGATGTCGAGATAGTAGCCGTAGAGGGCGCTGGCTTGCGTGTCGTCGAGGAACCAGGTGACCTGCGACTGGGAGGGATGGCTCGCCTCGCACAGGTAAAAGGTGACCGCAACATCCACCGGGGATTGCCCGGCGGAGCTGCTGTACAGCACCTTGCCAGCTGATACCCGTGCCACGATGTCGACCGACCGAAGACACTCGATGACGACTTCGTTCCACGAGTGGTCCGGCACAGTGCGTCCCATGCTGACCCTCGGGCGAATCGCCTCCGGGTATTGGCTCGCGACCTCTGCCCAGGTCAGGTCGAGAATGGACGACCTGATCGCGGCTCGCTGCTCCATCGAGAGGGGTGGAGGCGTCACCTGCGCACACCCCCCAAGCGCGATCACCGCAGCGAGTGACACCGCTGTTGCGCGGCAGGCAGCCGCGAGCGTGAACCGGGAAGAGACGGCCATTACCCAGTTTCTCACCGCAGCCGGCCGGGTGCCAGCGGTGTCTGCTCGCTGCTACCGGGTCAACCCAATCAGCAGGTCCACGCGCAAGCCGTCGCGGGTCTTGACGACCTTTGCCAGGATTCGCACCTTCTCGCCTCGCATGTCAAGGCGGCTGAGCGCCTCGTCAACAACCGCCTCGAGTCCGCGTGGAACGGTTCCGACGACGCCGGTCACTCTGCTTCCGCCGAACAACCGCACGACCATCGGCGCGTCGGTGCGTTCGTCCTCAACGCTGCGGCGGGAGATCGCAGTCTCGAGCTGCGTCTCGCCGGCCTCGACGATCTTGGCGATCTCGTCTTGGTGCGGGTCGCTGTCGGCCAGCCGCAGAGTGACACGGGCGTTGGAGGGCGTGAGGTTGTATCGGTATTGCTTGAGGGATCCGGCGCCGCGGTCACCCTTCCGCAGCGAGTCGTCCACACCGCGTCGATTCCATAGGGCCATGGGTGAATGCTACCGACGATTGACGCCGGTATCCCCGGGGCGCACGCGGCGACGCGGCTCGTGCCGTATGGACGCGTCGACCGTTGCTGCGTACGCGTCGCTCATCGGGTGTTAGGCGGCGTCGCTCGTCAGGTAGGTGCTTCCGCGCGAGGAATCCCTCAGGTGGCGGCCCGACGCGTCTCGCACGGCAGCGAGGCGGAGCTTTGGCGGCGCACCAAGCACAGTGCCATCCGGGATCTGCGCGTCGGACAGGATCCGCACGCCGCCGGCGATGCTGGAGTGGGCACCAATTCGTGAATGGCTGCCGATTCGAACGTCGTTTCCAATCACGGTCTCCCGACCGACATGCACGTTCTGGCCGATTGATACCCGTTCTCCGAGGACTGCGCCCTGGTCGATCCAACTTCCGGATCCGATCGAGCAGTTCTCGCCGACGCGCGCGTCTGCCTCGACGTACGCCGAGGCGGCCACGTAGGTGCTCGCTTGCACTCGCGCCCTCGGGGAGACGAATCCCCGGCCGTTCATGTGGTGCTGGTACTTGAGAACGGTGCCGTTCTCGATCTCTACTTCTTCGTTAACTCTTCCCACTGCGACCTCTTTCTGTTGCCGCGGATGCCGACGGATTGAGCATCCGATTCACTAAACAACCGGATGAGGCCAGTAATTCCTTGGCTCAAGTCCTCGTCGGCCTTGTTAAACGAAGATCGGCCCGCCCCGTATACGGGGCGGGCCGTCTGAGCCAGATCGCGATCGGGCGCTGCTGCTGATCGACGTGGTCGCCTTGGCAACCACAACGAGAACTAGCGGCGCAGGCCGAGACGCTCGATGAGCGTACGGTATCGCGTGATGTCGATGTCCTGCAGGTATCCCAGCAGGCGACGACGCTGACCAACGAGCAGAAGCAGGCCACGACGTGAGTGGTGGTCGTGCTTGTGCTCTTTCAAGTGCTCGGTGAGATCCTTGATGCGCGCGGTCAGCATTGCAACCTGCACCTCGGGGCTTCCGGTATCACCAGGATGGGTGGCGTACTCGTCGATAATCGTCTTCTTGGCATCTGGTGCTAATGGCATAGATGGCCCCTCTCACTCGTTGCGCGGTGCCCGTCACTGGACGTGCGAGCTCTCTTTATCCGCGGCCGTTAGACGGCAACCTTCGGAGTTTAGCATCAGCGTCTGGCGGATGGGAGACCGCGGACGTCTGGACCCCTTCACGCGGACGCGGCATGAGCGGACGCTTCAAGGCCCGGCGAACTCCGACGTTCGACACAGATTAGTCGGGCACGGGATCTGAGCAGGTTGTACGCTCGCAAATGTCACGACGCGCCAGTCGTGCAGCCTGCAGGCCTAATGCCGCGAACTGTGCGGAAAAGAAGGAGTGCGTTTTGGACATGCGACTGGAATTGGTCCCGTTGCCCTCGACCGACGTGGACCGGAGCAAGGCGTTCTACGTTGACCGGGTGGGCTTCACCCTCGATCACGATGTCGAGCCGGGTAACGGCATGCGCGTCGTGCAGCTGACTCCGCCCGGATCATCCTGCTCCATCGTCATCGGGGTTGGGATCAGCGATCCCAACGCAGCACCCGTCCGCAATCTTCATCTTGTTGTGGACGACGTCGATGTGGCTCGCCGAACACTCATCGGTAATGGGCTTGACGTTTCGGACGTCAACGACATGGGTGGCGGCGTTCGGTACGCATACTTCAGCGATCCCGACGGGAACTCCTGGGCGTTGCAGCAAATCTCCCGTTAGGGATTCTCAGGGTCAGGGCCACTCCGGCGGTCCTGCAGACGGCGTCTCGTTGGCCGCTTGCTTTTTGCTGGCTTCCCGCGGTTACCTCTACTACTGACTTTCCGCGGCTACCCAATTGCCACCAGCGGTGGGCGATCGAGCAAGAACCGCAGCCGTCGCCGTCACGTCTTCTCCTCCACAGGCGGGACTCGGCAGCATGAAAACACCGGATCAGGTCGGTGATTCGGAATGTCGGTGGTGGACGGTTTACTGGTCTCATGAACAGCAGAGCGGACGGTCTCCTCGAGACGGAACACGCTCTCGAGGCCCTGCTCTCGACGGCTCTGCTCTCGGTCGCACTGGCTCCCTCTGGGCCCGGCGACCTGGGTCTGAGCGATCCGGGTCTCAGCCGTTCGGGTCTCAGCGGTTCGGGTCTCAGTGATGCGGAGCTCATGG
>JAODMT010000014.1 GCA_025464975.1 Microbacteriaceae bacterium
GTTGAGTTCTCAAGGATCGGACGCTCCCGACATCCACCAAAACGGCTTCAACCCGGGGCCATACCCAAAAAATATATCCTGCTAAATCACCCACGCTTCCGCGCAGAGCAACCTCACTAACTTACCACTCAAATCGTTGCTGTCAAATCGTCAGCCGAGCTAGTCGACCGGTCCTATGAACATCCCGATGAGTGGGTTTGATCCTATTCCCAAGCGGGATTCTCCTACAAGAGGAGTTTCACTTCTGAGTGCGGATTTTGTCCCTCTTGAGGCCGGCAAGCACTGCGGCTTTTTCCGAACCTTTGGGGTGACAAGAAAGAAGATTACGTCGGATCTGGGGCCGGCGCAAATCACCCGCGCACCCCGGGCGCGTCGCCCGTGATTACGGGCCGAGGTGGCCCTGCGCGCCGGTCGCCAGGTGCGGCCTTCAGCGCGCGAAGTCGCCCGGTTTCGCGGAGGTGAGTCGCCGGTCGGCCCGCGACGGATCAGATCCCTACAGCGGCTTCTTCCGGAGCGGGATCCGTGTGCACCTGCGACGGTGGCGGCGTCCTTGGCATCGCGAATGCCGCGGCTATCGTTGCGACGGCCGCGACGGCGACCGAAATGAAGACACTGCCGGACGCCAGTTCGACGGTCCCGACGTTGGTCTCCCCTCCGCCGTGCGAGAGGAAGATCGCGTTGGCGATCGCGCCGAAGATCGCGACTCCGAGGGCGCTTCCGATCGAACGCGCGAACAGGTTGGTTCCCGTCACCACCCCGCGCTGGTTCCACTCAACGCTCATCTGCGCGGCAATGAGGCTCGGCACGGCCACCAGGCCCATTCCAAGGCCGATGACGAAACAGCTTGCCGCGACAATCCCGATGTTCGGTGTTTGGCTGAAGATCACGAGCGGAAGCGTTCCGATGACTGCGATGGCCGTTCCGATGAGAACCGTATTTCTAAAGCCAATGCGCAGATAGAACCTCCCGGATTGAGACGCCGCTATCGGCCATCCGATCGTCAGCACGGCGAGGGCCAGCCCGGAGACAACCGGTGTTGCCCCGAGTGACGTCTCTAGGTAGGTCGGCACGTAGGAGGTCAGGCCGATGAGTATCGCTCCGACTCCGAGCGAGATGAGCGCGGTCGTGAGCAGCAGTCTCCGAGAGAGGACCCAAAGCGGGAGCACCGGTTCGGCGGCGTATCTTTCCGCGATGGTGAAGCCGACGAGCAGAATGCCACCGACGACGAACGACCCGATGCTTTGCAGTGAATCCCACGCCCAGGCCTGGCCGCCTTCGAGCACGGCGAGGATCAGCAGGCTCAACGCGGCAGTGAGCAGGGTCGCGCCAAGGTAGTCGACCTTGTGCTTCGTTTTCTCGATCTTCTCGTGAAAAACTCGCACGAGCAGCACTACCGCCACGACGCACAGCGGCACGTTGACAAAGAAGATCAAGCGCCAGGTGAGGAACTGCGAGAAAACGCCGCCGAGGGTTGGCCCCACAACGGAGGAGATCGCCCACACACTTGCGAGGTAGCCCTGGACTTTCGCCCGTTCCGCAACCGAGTAGATGTCACCGACTATCGTGATCGCCATCGGCTGCACGGCACCGGCACCGAGACCCTGAACGACGCGGAAGATGATGAGCGCCGGCATGCTCCAGGCGAATCCGCAGAGGATCGAGCCGACCAAGAACAGGCCGATTCCGATCAGGATGATTGGCTTTCGCCCAACGGTGTCGGACAGCTTGGCATACACCGGAACCGACACCGCTTGCGCGAGCAGGTAGATGGAGAACAGCCACGGGAACTGGGAAAAGTTGCCCAAATCCTTCACTATCGAGTGCACCGATGTCGCGAGAATGGTCGAGTCGATGGCGACGAGGCCATTCGTCACCATGAGTGCGATCAAAATAGGGCCGCGTTCCGATCGGAACCCGACGTCGAGAGTGTTGGTGCTAGTGCTCACGTGCGTCCTCTGAATTTCAGTTGCCTGGTCAACGCAGACTGCTCGCCCAACCGCGCCTGAGGTTCTCCAACCCGATGGCGCCCCGAAGCATTCCCTTTTCAATCCCGCGACACGGATCTCGCCTGTGGATAGGGGTTGCCGAGCTGCTCGGAACCAATAAACTCGGCGAATGCGTACCCGACGCACCCGAATCATTGTGGCGATCCTCGGCGGCCTCTACCTTGCGGCGTGCCTCGCCGTCGGCTTCTGGCCGACACCGGCAGATCGGCCCCTGGGCGGCGTCGTCGCCGGCATGCTGGCGCTACGCGAGACCGGGGTGCCGGATGCCGTCGGCTACGGCACGCTTGAGGCCCTTGCGAATGTTGCGTTCTTCGTCCCCGTCGGGGCGCTGCTCGCCGCGGTCTTTCCCCGACGTCTGCTCTGGGTCGCGGTGCTGCTCGCGATGGCACTCTCCGGCCTAATCGAATTGGGTCAACTTCTCCTGCTGCCGGCGCGCTTCGCCAGCTGGGGCGACATCATCGCAAATTCGATCGGCGGGGCAATGGGCGCGGCAGCCGTTGCCGCCGCCCGGCGCCACAGGAGCCGCTCAAGCGGGGCTCCTTGAGTCCGGCTGGTCGAAGGGTCGTGCCCGACTCGCCTGGTGCCGCAACCGCGTGACGGGGTCTCGATACGGTCGCTTCGCGACCTACTCGACCTACGGAGACTCCGCTTCGCGACCTACTCGACCCACGCGGGACCACTGGGCCCTACGCGGAGATCTCCTCCACCTTCAGCTCCGCACCGAAGATGGACACCAGCAGCTGGCCCGTCCACTCGATGAGGTCGGCATCCGCGAGCGGGATGCCCTGCCGCACCGGCATCGGCACGGACACCGAATGCGTCTGCTGAAAGTATCGCGCCCCCGGGAACATGCGCTGCAACCGAATCTGAATCGAATCGGCCAGTTCCATCGACGCGACGCGCAGGTTGCCGCCGGCGGTGACGACCTCGCTGAGTCCGGCCTTCTGCGCCATTCGGCGCAACCGGGAGACGGCGATCAGGTTGAGCACCTGCACGGGCGGTTCGCCGTAGCGGTCGGTGAGTTCCTCGAGGACCCGGTCGATCGAGTCGCCGGATGCCGCGGGCGACGATGCCGTCGAAAGCTTCTGATACGCCTCGAGTCGGAGCCGCTCGCTCTCCACATATTCCTCCGGAATGTGGGCATCGACCGGCAGCTCGAGCCGAAGCTCGGTCTGCCCCTCCGCCACCTCGCCGCGGAACGTGGAGACCGCCTCGCCGATCATCCGCAGGTAGAGGTCGAAGCCGACGCCGGCAATGTGACCGGACTGCTCGCCGCCGAGCAGGTTTCCGGCACCGCGGATCTCGAGGTCTTTGAGGGCGACCTGCATTCCCGCGCCGAGTTCGTTGTTCGCGGCGATCGTTGCGAGCCGGTCGTGCGCGACCTCGCCGAGCGGCTTGTCGGCGTCATAGAGGAAGTAGGCGTACGCACGCTCCCGACCTCGACCGACGCGACCGCGCAGCTGGTGCAGCTGACTGAGCCCGTACTTGTCGGCGCGGTCGATGATGAGGGTGTTCGCGTTGGCGATGTCGAGCCCGGTCTCGATGATCGTCGTGGACACCAGCACGTCGAATTTCCGCTCCCAGAAGTCGACCATCACCTGTTCGAGCACGGCCTCCGGCAGTTGACCGTGGGCGATGGCGATTCGCGCCTCCGGCACGAGCTCGGCCAGCTGTGCCGCCACCCGGTTGATCGAGGAGACGCGGTTGTGTACGAAGAAGACCTGACCCTCACGCAACAGCTCGCGGCGGATCGCGGCACCGACCTGCTTGTCGTTGTACGGTCCGACGAAAGTGAGGATCGGGTGCCGGTCCTCCGGAGGCGTCGCGAGCGTCGACATCTCCCGAATGCCGGTCACCGCCATCTCGAGCGTGCGAGGGATCGGCGTGGCCGACATCGCGAGAATGTCCACGTTGGTCTTGAGCTTCTTGAGGGCGTCCTTGTGCTCGACCCCAAAGCGCTGCTCCTCGTCGATGATGACCAGTCCGAGGTTCTTGAGTCGGATGCTCGGGCTCAGCAGACGATGCGTCCCGATGATGACGTCGACCGTGCCATCCGCCATTCCCTCGATCGTCTCTTTCGACTCCTTGTCGGTTTGGAATCGACTGAGCGCGCGAAGGTGCACCGGGAACCCGGCAAACCGCTCGGCGAAAGTCTCCATGTGCTGCTTCACGAGCAGGGTCGTCGGAACGAGCATCACGACCTGCTTGCCGTCTTGGACCGCCTTGAACGCGGCACGAACCGCGACCTCGGTCTTGCCGTAGCCGACGTCGCCGGAGATGAGGCGATCCATGGGAATCGGCCGTTCCATGTCGGCCTTGACCTCGTCGATCGTGGTGAGCTGGTCGGCGGTCTCGGCGAACGGGAAGGCGTCTTCGAGCTCCTGCTGCCACGGGGTATCGGGCGGAAACGCGTGCCCGCGGCTCGCCATCCGGGCCGAATACAGCTTGACCAGTTCGACGGCGATGTCCCGCACAGCCTTGCGAGCGCGGCCCTTCTGGGCAGCCCATTCGCTTCCGCCCATCTTGCTGAGGGCGGGCGCCTCCCCGCCGACGTACCGGGTGAGCAGATCAAGCTGATCGGTTGGCACATACAGCTTGTCGTTGGGGTAGCCGCGCTTCGATGGCGCATATTCGACGAGTAGGTATTCGCGACTGTTCTTGACCGCGTTGCGGCCGCCCGTACTGACGACCCGCTGCACGAGCTCGACGAACCGGCCGATCCCGTGCGTCTCGTGCACCACAAAGTCGCCGGCCTTGAGCTGCAGCGGATCGACCACGTTCTTGCGTCGACTCGCGAGCTTCTTGACCTGCCGGGCGTCGTAGCCGGCGGCGCGCCCGTAGAACTCGCTCTCGCTCAGGACGGCGAATCTGGTCTCGGGAAGTTCGAAGCCGTGCTCTACGGATGCCTTCAGCAGGTACGCGACTCCGGTTTCGACATCCTCGGGGAAGTCCTCCACCAAACGAGCGGCGAACCCGTGCTCACCGAGCGCCTCCGCCGCGCGTTCCACCTGGCCATGCCCCTGGGCGACGACGACGACGGTCCACCCGTCGGACAGCCGGTCCCCCACATAGTCGATCGCGCCATCCGCGTGGCCCTGGAAGGTCGGAACTGTGGTGGCCTCGACGCGGATGTAGTGCTCGCCGTCCCGCAATTCGCTCGTGTCGGACTGCGCCTCGGCCGCACCGCTGTCGAAGGAACTCAAGGTCCACCAGGAGCGAGGGCCGGCGGAATCGCGAAGCGCAGTGATGCTGAGGAAGTCGCCGGAATCCAGGTCGATTGGTGCCTCCGCCCCGGCTGTGGCAGCGTTCCACGCGGCGCTCAGGAACTCGCGGTTGGTCTCGACGAGGCTGACCGCTCGGGTCGCCACCCGTTCCGGAGCGAGAACGGCGATCGCCGCGCTCGCCGGCAGATAGTGGGTGAGCGGAACGAGACGATCGGCGAGGGCCGGCGCGAGGGACTCCATCCCATCGACTGGGATCCCCTCGGCAATCTTGGCGAGCATCTGCGAGAGACTCGGGAACTCGTGCTGCATCTCTCGCGCGCGCTGCCGCACCTGCGGGGTCAGAAGCAGTTCCCGACTGGCGAGCAACTCGACGCTGTCCACGGCATCCGGAAGCGACCGCTGGTCCGCCACCGAGAACTGGCGGATCTGCTCGACCTCGTCGCCGAAGAACTCGATTCTCCACGGATGCTCGGCGGTCGGCGCGAACACGTCGAGAATGCCGCCGCGCACGGCGAACTCGCCGCGGCGGGTGACCATGTCCACCCGTGAGTAGGCGAGGTCGACGAGCCGGTGCGAGATGTCGGAGAGGTTGTATCCGCGGCCACCGGCGGCGAGTACGAGCGGCTCGATGCTCGTCAGATTGTCCGACACGGGCTGAAGGGCCGCCCGAACGCTCGCGACGATGATCAGGTCGCCGACCGGCTCGGCCTCCCAGCGCTGGATGATGCGCAGGGCGCGGATACGCTTGCCGACGGTTTCCGCGCTGGGGCTCAGGCGCTCGTGCGGGAGGGTCTCCCAGGCGGGGAACTCCACAACCTGCGCCTCCGGCGCGATGCTCCCAAAGGCGGCGCGGAGCGACTCGGCGTCGCGGCCGGTTGCGACGATGGCGAGCAGGGCCTGAGGGCCCGTTCTGGCATCCAGCAGAGCAGACAGAAGTGGTGCTCGCAGGCCGTCGACGAGGGAGAAGTCGGCGCTACGCGACGCCCAGGACACCGCATTTTCGAACGTGTGGGCGCGCAAAAGCGCAGTTTTCAAGCCCCGAAGAATCACCACGCAATTCTACGCACGCCATCCGACGCTTCTCGGCGCCCACCACTCCCGCCGCAAACCCCCAGGACGTCTTCCGGAACCCCGGGGAAAGGAACACGGGGGAAGAGGAACCGGGGCGGGCGGCTACTCGCCTGCGGTGTGGAAGCGGAGCTGGGCAGCCGTCAGGCCGTCCCGGGCGATGGATTCGACAGCATCCGCGGCATCCGTCAGCAGGTTCGGCAGAACGGAGCGTTCCGTCGAGGCGAAGTCGCGAAGCACAAAGTCGGCGGCCGGCTGCCGGCCAGGTGGGCGTCCGATGCCGACCCGAACCCGGGTGAAGTCCCCGGTGCCGACCGCGGAGATGATGTCCCGGATGCCGTTGTGGCCGCCGTGTCCCCCGCCGAATTTGATCTTCAGCTTGTCGAACGGGATGTCGAGCTCATCGTGCACGACGATGAGTTGCTCGGGGTCGAGCTTGTAAAACCTGAGCAGCGCCGCGACCGGACCCCCGGAGAGGTTCATGAAGCTGTTCGGCTTGGCAAGCACGAGCCGCGGACCCTCGAGCCCGGTGCGCCCCTCGGCCACCATCGCGTTCGTCTTTTGCGAGCGAAACACGGCGTTCGCACGGTCGGCGAGCTCGGCCAACACCATCTGGCCGACGTTGTGGCGGTTGCTTGCGTAGTCGGGCCCGGGATTGCCGAGCCCGACTACGAGCCACTGATTGGTGTCCAGCGGGTTTGTCTTTCCCTCGCGTTGCTAGAGGACTACTCTGCGGCCTCTTCCGGAGCGGCCTCGGTCGTCTCGGCGACCTCGCCCAGGTCCTGCTCGGCCGGGATGGAGACCGCGACGACGAGGGTATCGGGGTCGGTGAGCAGAACGGAACCCTCGGGAAGCACGACGTCCTTGGCGAAAATCTGCGTTCCGGCCTCGAGGCCCTCGACGCTCACGACGAGGTTCTGCGGGATGTTGGTGGCCAGCGCCTCGATCGACACCGACTTGGCGTCGAGCTCAGCGGTCGTTCCAGAAACCGGCTCGCCCTCGACGTGAATGGCGACGTCAACCTCGACGCGCTCACCCTGGCGCACGACGATCAGGTCGACGTGCTCGATGATCTGGCGCACCGGATCCTTCTGCACGTCCTTGACGAGGGCAAGCTGGCTCGCGCCCGAGATCTGGAGGTCCAGGATGGCGTTCGCCTTGCGCAGCAGGAGGGCAACCTCGTGGGCCGGGAGGCTCACGTGCTGCGGTTCGGTGCCGTGGCCGTAGATGACCGCGGGAACCTTGCCGGCGGCGCGAAGCTTACGAGCGACACCCTTACCGAACGTGGTGCGAGGGTCGGCCTCGATCTTGTTGGTGAGCTCCTTCTGAGCCTTCTTTTCAGACATGATTTCTCCTTGGCGGGCACGGGGCCCGCGTCTATTGGTTTCAACTCGAACGCATCAGCGTGAGGAAAGACTTTGGGCTGTTTCCAGCTTCGTGCCCGATCCACCGCGTCGATAACGGATGTCTGCCTCTCGTGTGCCGAGACGGCCGACGATCCCTCGCCGAAGTACAGTCGTCGAGCTTACACGTCGACGGCCGGAGTCGCGTCCCCCGCTTCCGCCAGGGCCATCACCCGCGTCACGAGCTCGGCCGGTGACTCGTCCGCCCGCAGTTCGACGGTGACCCCGGGCTCGTCCGCCCCGAGCGGCTCGAGGGTGGAGAACTGCGAGACGAGCAGTGACGCCGGCATGAAGTGCCCGTGTCGGTGCCCGAGTCTGGCCTGGATGAGTTCGATCGAACCGGCAAGGTAGACGTATCGAACGAGCGGTTCGGCGGCGAGAATGAGCCGTCGGTACGACCGTTTCAGCGCCGAGCACGCCACGACGAGCCCGGTGTTCTCCGCGGCGGCGAGGCGCGAGCCGACCACGGCGAGCCAGGGCTCGCGGTCGGCGTCGGTAAGCGCGATGCCGGCGGCCATCTTCTCGATATTGGCGGGGGGGTGCAGGCTGTCAGCGTCCTCGAACGGCAGCCCAAGCCGGGCCGCGAGCAGCTGACCGACCGTCGTCTTGCCCGAACCGCTGACGCCCATCACGACGAGGAGCGGTTTCGGTTGCGTCATACCCTCAACCTACCGACATCCTCGCGCCGAGTGAGAGCGGATCACCAGTCGTGGACCGTGCCGTCCGCCAGCCGGTTATAGGGCAGATAGGCGGTTTCGTACGGGTACCTTCCCGCCTCGTCGAGGTTCAGCTCGACGCCGAGTCCGGGGTTGTCGCCGGGGTGAAGCATGCCGTTCTCCCAGCTGAACGACTGTTCGAACACCCGGTTCGTCTTCTCGCCGTGCTTCATGTACTCCTGGATGCCGAAGTTGTGGATGGCGAGGCCAAGGTGCATCGCGGCCGCCATGCCCACCGGTGAGATGTCGGTCGGCCCGTGAATGCCCGACTTGATCTGATACTGCGAGGCATACTCGAGCACCTTCTTCAGGTGGGTGATCCCACCCGTGTGGGTGACGGCGCTGCGCACGTAGTCGATGAGCTGCTCGCGAATGATCTGCTGGTAGTCCCAGACCGTGTTGAAGATTTCGCCGATCGCGAGAGGTGTGGTCGTGTGCTGGCGGACGAGGCGCAGTGCCTCCGGGTTCTCGGCCGGTGTGCAGTCCTCGAGCCAGAACAGATCGTACGGTTCGAGGGACTTGCCCAGCTGCGCGGCCTGGATGGGCGTCATCCGGTGATGTCCGTCGTGCAGCAGCGGAAGCGCCGGCCCGAACTCGTTGCGAACCGCCTCGAACACGGTGGGAACGTGACGCAGGTAGCTGCGGGTGTCCCAGTCCTCCTCGGCGGGGAACGCGCCGCGCTGGGCCGGTTCGTGGTCGTAGCGCTGGCCCTTGTTGGCCTCGAACGTCGCGTTGGATGCGATGCCGTAGATGGATGTGAGTCCGGGGACGCCGGTCTGCACGCGAATCGCCTTATAGCCCTGCTCCTGGTGGGAGCGCACACTGTCGAACAGCTCCTCCGTCGTCTTACCCGAAGCGTGGCCGTAGGCGAGGAGTCCGGTGCGGGAGGCGCCGCCGAGCAGTTGGTAGAGGGGCATCCCGGCGGCCTTCGCCTTGATGTCCCAGAGCGCCACGTCCACGGCAGCGATCGCCGCCATCGTCACTGGTCCGCGGCGCCAGTACGCGCTGCGGTAGAGGAACTGCCAGGTGTCTTCGATCCGATGGGCGTCGCGGCCAATGAGCAGGGGCACCAGGTGCTCCGTCAGATAGGAGACGACAGCCAGTTCCCGGCCGTTGAGTGTGGCGTCGCCGAGTCCGGTGAGGCCGTCATCCGTCGTCAGCTTCAGCGTGACGAAGTTGCGGTCCGGGCTCGTGACGATGACCTCCGCCTTGTCGATTTTCACGTGAGTGCTCCTTCGAGTCGTTCGGTGATCGCGGCGATCAATCCGGGGTCTTCCCGGTCGCCCGGGCCGAGGAAAGCGACAGCGGCGGTCGCCTGCTCCCTCGCAGTCTTTCCGCGAAGTTCCGCCGCGAGCCCTGCTGCGGCCGGGTCGTAGTCCGCGCCGTCTCCGCGCGCGAGGTATCGGATCCAGGCGGCGATTGCCGCGGCCCCCGCGACTCCAGTCGCGAGTCCCGCCGCTCTCCTTCGTCGGGCGACCTCGAGAATGCGGGGCGGCAGCTTCTGCGAGCCGTCAGTGCCGATCTGCACCAGCCGGTGTTCGATGCGCGGATTGGACCAGCGCATCCTCAGCTGCTCCAGCCACTCGTCCGTCTCGCGGGACGGCAGATCAAGCAGCGGCCTCGCCTCGTCCCAGAGTTGTTCGACCAGGCCGCGACATCCGGCGTCGGCGAACGCCTGGCCGACCGTCGAGAAGCCGGCGTCCAGGCCACAATAGGCGAGCAACGAATGCGCGGCGTTGAGGAACCAGAGCTTGCGCTGCTCGAACGGCGTGACGTCGGCGACGAATCGCGCCCCGACGAGGTGCCAGTCCGGCCTGCCGCCCGGGAACTCGCCGCTCAGCACCCACTCGCTGAACTCCTCGGTGACGACCGGCACGCTGTCGGCGACACCGGTCAGCTCCCGCACGGTGAGCCGGTCCTCGTCGGTCGCCGCCGGTGTTATCCGGTCGACCATGGTCGAAACGAAGGAGACGGATGCCTCGATCCAGCCCGCCAGGTCGCGATCGACGGCCGTGGCTGCGGCGAGTACCGCCCGCCGGGTCACCTCGCCGTTGCCCGGCAGGTTGTCGCAGCTCACTATCGCGATCGGACCGGCGCCGGCCTCGCGCCGAGCGCGAAGCCCGTCAACAATTCGTCCGATGGCGGTCTCCGGCGCCCGGTCGCCGGAGCGGCGAAGCAGTTCGAGGTCCGCGCCGACCCGCGGGTCCGCGTCGTCGAGGTCGCCGGCGGGGTTCAGACGGTAGCCGGCCTCCGTCACGGTGATGGTCAGCACGACCACGGCGGGATCCGACAGCACGGCCCGCCAGGCCGGCAGGTCTGCACCGTCGTGTGCGCTGCTGATGCTCTCGACGAGTGTCGCCGTGTCCTCGGCGGGCCGACGCGTGAGGAGCGTGTAGACGCAGTCTTGCGCCTGCAACGCGTCGGCTGCGGCCGCCGCGCGACCGGTGAATGCGGCGATTCCCCAGTCCCCGCCGAGATCATTCGCCAGCTGTGTGTACCAGGCCTGGTGTGCGCGATGGAAGGCGCCGAGCCCGAGGTGTGCGATGCGAACCGGATGCCGGACACGGCGTCGTGCGGCGAGAGCCGACGCCCCGTTCACGGCTCCTCCGTTCACGGCTGCCTCATTCACTGCTGAGTCGTGACCGCGCGCTGGTACGCCGCGCGAAGGTAGGCGAGGTTGTCGCGAGTGCGCTCTTCGAGCGGCAACTCGGTCGAAAAGTCTTCCAGGGTGACCCACCCGTCGTAGCCGTGCCGCACCAGGGCGGCAAGGTAGGCGTACACGTCAGCCTGGCCGCCGCGCAGCGTCGCCCAGTCCGCATGCCAGTCCACCGTGCCGTCCTCGGCCGGCGCAGAGGGAACCCAGGCGACATTCTTGACATGCACGTGAGCGAGGTACGGTCCGAGGATCTCGAACGCGGCGGAGTGCTCCTCCTGCCCCTCGATCACGAGGTTGCCGAGGTCATGGATGACGCCTACGCGGGCGGGATCGAGGCCCTCGACCAGGCGGAATGCCGCGGACGCGGACGACGTGACCGAGCCGTGGTGCAGTTCGATCAGGGCCTGCACCCCGTGCGCCGCAGCGCGGTCGGCGATCCATTCCAGGTCGGCGCGCACCGACGCGAACTGCTCGCGGTATGCCCCGAGCTGTGGCCCCGGCATGGCGACGCGCACACGTTCCGCGCCGAGTTTCGACGTCGCCGCCAGCATCCGCTCGACATTGTCGTGGTCGGCACAGCCCGCGTACCCGCCGATGCCCGAGTACGCCAGGCCGGACCCGACGGTGATCCTCGCGATTTCGTCGAGGTTCGATTCCAGCCCGGTGAGGGGCCAGGTCGCCCGATTGCCGACCCAGAATCCGGGCTCCTCGGAGGCGACCTGGTCGGTGACGCGCCACTCGATGCCGTCCCAGCCCTGGGCGGCGAGTCGCGTTACCGCCTCCGTCGGCGACCATTGCGGTGTTGACGCGGTGAATACCGAGAATTTCATGCTGCACCTCCGGTGGTTACTGTCACGTCGTCGAGCGAGCCGTCGAGCACCTCGGCGAGGGTGACGCTGCGCCCGAGAGTGGAAGAGAGGTAAAGGGAACGCACGACGGCGAGCGCCAGAAGCGCATCGTCGACCCGCACTCGTGGTGGCCTGCCTTCGCGGATCGCGGCCACGACATCCTCGTACTGGCGGAGATGGCCGATAGCGAATCGATCCGGGTCGCGTTCGCCACCACGGAGTTCGCTCGGCGCCACAACGCCGGCGGCCTGGTTCGACGCTGACCCAGGGTCGTCACCGGCTACGTGGAAAAACTCGAGCTGATCATCCTCGATGATCGCCGACCCGCGGGACCCGTGCACCTGCAGGCGCACCGAAAGCCCGGGAAACGCGGCCGTCGTGGCGTGCAGCACGGCGAGCGCTCCGGATTCGAAACGGACTGTGGCCACGGCGACGTCCTCGACCTCCACCCGCCCATGGGCAAGGAGTGCGGTGTGCGCCTGGATTTCGACGGGGCGTCCCAGGAACCAGAGCAGCAGGTCGACGGTGTGCACGCCCTGGTTCATGACCGCGCCGCCCCCGTCGAGTTCCCACGTTCCGCGCCATTGGCCGGAGTCGTAGTACTCCTGGCTGCGCCACCAGGCGACGGATGCCACTGCGCTTGTCACCCGGCCGAAGCCGTCGCTCTCGATCGCATCCGCGATGACGACGCTCGCCGGGTCGAACCGGTGCTGGCTGATGACGGAGACAACGAGCCCATCCGCCTCCGCCTCCGCCGCGAGGGCCGCGATTCGTTTCGCCCGCGGAACGGTCACGTCGAGCGGTTTTTCGATCAGCACGTGCTTGCCGGCCGCGATCGCCTCTTGCGCAAGCTGAACGTGCTGGCCGCTGGGGGTGCAGACGACCACGAGGTCGACGGATACCGAGGCGAGCGCCGCCGAAAGCGTGGTGAACTCCGTGGGCCTGGCAGATCCGGCCTCTTCGATCGAGTCGGCAAGCGCGCGAGCGGCTTGCGGAATCTCGTCCACCAGGGCGACGATCACGGCATCCGGATGCAGACTGATTGCCTTCGCATGGTTGAGCCCGATGATTCCACATCCGACCAGTGCCACCGCGAGCGGCGTTTCGTGTTCCGTGCTTTCCGTCATGCCGTCCGTACCCCGATCTGGTTGGTGAGTCGCGCGAACGCCCTGGCCGCGAGGCCGAACGCCTCGGGTCCCGAAAACCCGCCGAGGGTGTGCGCATCCGCAAGATGCGGTTCGAGGGAGGCGAATCCGGTGTAACCGTCGTCCCGCAGGGCAGTGAGGGTTTCGAGCAACTGACCGTCGCCCTCGCCCGCCGCGGTCACTTCGCCGGTGTCGGCGACCGCGTCTTTGATCTGCAGATACTCGAGGTGAGGCCGCAGCATCCGGTACCCCTCGGTGAACGGCTGCACTCCGACCTGCACGAAATTGGCGCTGTCCCAGGCGACCCTGAGGGCGTCCGAGCCCACCGACTCGATGAGGTCGAGCACGCGGGCGGGCACGTCTCCGTAGATGTCCTTCTCGTTCTCGTGCAGCAGGATGACGCCTTCTTTCTCGGCGAGGTCGGCCAGCGCGCGCAACCTTACGAGAACGCCGTCCCGGATGCTCCCGACGTCGATTCCCGGTGCCCGGAAGAAGGAGAAGATGCGGATGTAGCGAGAATCGAGCGCATGGGCGACCGCAATCGCCCTGCTTAGTCGCACGACCTCGGCGCCGACAGGCACCGTCACGTCCACCTTGCCAACGGGTGAGGCGATCGCGGAGACGCTCATCCCGAGGTCAGCGAGAACGATTCCCAGCGCCTCGATCTGCTCCCCGGAGAAGTCGACCACGTTGGTGCCCCACGCGCTCCGCAGTTCGAGGTGACGAGCACCGAGCGCCTGCAGCACCGCGACCTGCACGGCCGGATCCTCGTCGATTTCGTCCCCGAAGCCCGACAGAGTCCAGGTCGGCATTGGTGCGGTTGTCATTCGGCTCCTCTGCCGGCACATCGATAGCCAAAACCCTAAGAGAAAATGGCAACCGACTGCAATTGTTTGCCACCAGTTGCCAAATGTGGTTGTGTCGACGCATGCCAGAGGCCAGCAAGGCGACGTCCAACAGGGGACCGACGATCCACACTGTTGCGGCCGCGGCGGGCGTTGCCGCCTCGACGGTCTCCCGGGCGCTGTCGAACCCCGGGCGGGTGAACGCGGTCACACGCAAGCGAATCGAGCACATCGCTGCGGAACTCGGATACTCGCGCCCCCCGCGACAGCACCCGCCGATGTCCGGCCCGCTGAAGACGGTGGCCGTTTTCGTCGCGGACATCACGAACCCGTTCTACTTCGACGTCATCCGGGGCACTCAACAGCAGCTGAAGGCCGCCGGCTACGCCCAGCTGCTTGTGGATACCGAGGAGTCCGGGGAACTCGAGGGCGACATGGTGACTCGCCTGCGCGGGTCGTTCGACGGCGCGATCCTCGCCGCGTCGCGGCTCTCCGACAAGGAGCTCGGCACGCTGAGCCAATCGATACCGCTGGTCGTGATCAACCGCAACGTCAAGGGCGTGCCCGGCATTGTCATCGACACTCCGACGGGCGTGGTCCAGGCGCTCGAGCATCTGGTGTCCCTCGGCCACCGGGACATCGTCTACGTTGCCGGTCCGGCGCGCTCCTGGGCGAACGAGATGCGGTGGCGGGCTCTCCGGCAGGCCGCGGGAAAGCACGGTCTCGAGGCACGACGGATCGGCCCGTTTCCGCCGGATCGCACGGCGGGCTCCGCGGCCGCAGATGCCGTGCTCAATTCCGGCGCTACGGCGTGCGTCGCCTACAACGACCTGGTTGCGATCGGCATGCTCCGCCGCTTCAAGGAGCGGGGAATCGACGTTCCCGGCCGGATCAGCGTGGTCGGCTGCGACGACATTTTCGGAGCAGATTTCTGCCATCCGCCGCTCACCACGCTCACGGCGCCCATCGAACAGGTCGGACGGGTTGCAGTCTCGATGCTGCTTGGCACGCTCGAACAGCGGCCGGGCGTACGCCGCACCCAGGTCGTGTTGCCAACCCACCTGACGGTACGCGAGTCGACGGGGCCGGTCAGCGGTTCCACCGCTCTGTCGATTCACTGAGAAACGAGGTCGAAAAATGACAACTCTTGCCCCATCCCCGGACCGGTTGTTCCCCGCCGATGCGGCGACCCGGTCGGTTGCCCGCAGGATCTACTCCGAGGTGCGGAACGCCCCGATCCTGTCGCCCCACGGCCATGTGGATGCCGCGGTGTTGGCTGACAACGCCGCGTTCCCCGACCCGGCGACGCTGCTGATCACCCCGGACCACTACGTCGTCAGGCTCCTGCACGCGAACGGCGTAAGCCTCGATGAACTCGGCTTCGCCAGGAATGGCGTGCCGTCCGAGGCGTCGTCCCGGTCCATCTGGGCGCAACTGTGCCGGCACTGGTCCATGTTCGCGGGGACGCCGGTGCGCTATTGGTTCGAGACCGAACTCTCCGAGGTCTTCGGGGTGACCGAGATGCCGTCTGCCGCCACAGCCGACTCGAGCTATGACCAGATTGCCACCCGCCTTGCCGATGACGCGTACCGGCCGCGCTCGCTGTTCGAGCGCTTCGGCATCCGCGTGCTGGCGACGACGGATGACCCGGCCGACGACCTTGCGGCACACCGCCGGCTTCGCGACGACGCCACCTTCGCCGGGCACGTCGTCCCGACCTTGCGCGCCGACCGCTACATGGACCCGGGTGAGTCCACCTGGATCGGGCGGCTCGACGCCATCACGGCGGCCAGCGGCATCGACGCCCACAGCTACCGCGGACTGCTCGATGCGCTGCGGAAGCGCCGCGGCTTCTTCCTTGACAACGGCGGCACCGCAACGGACACCGGAGTCATCGACGCCTGGGCGGAGCCCCTCGCCGACGCGGATGCCGAGCGCATCCACCGCGACGGCCTCGCGGGGACGGTGAGCCCGGGCGACGCCGTCGCGTACCGCCGGAACCTGCTCTACCGGTTCGCCGAGATGTCCTGCGACGACGGCCTGGTCATGCAGCTGCACGCCGGCGTGCTGCGTAACCATCACAAACCCACGCTCTCGGCCTACGGGCCCGACACCGGGCACGATCTGCCCGCGGTCGGCGGCTACTCACGCCCGCTGGAGCGCCTCCTCGGCGACTTCGGCACCAATCCCGGCCTGCACCTCGTGCTCTTCACCGTCGATGAGACGATGTTCTCCCGCGAGATCGCGCCGCTCGCCGGCTTCTACCCCTCGGTATACGCCGGGGCGCCATGGTGGTTCCTCGACTCCCCGTCGGGCATCGCCCGTTACCGGGCCGCGGTGACCGATTCCGCCGGTTTCGGCAAGACCTCCGGTTTCATCGACGACACCCGGGCCTTCTGCTCGATCCCGGCCAGGCACGACCTGTCGAGGCGAGCGGATGCCGCATACCTGGCATCCCTCGTCACCACGCACCAGCTCGGCGAAGACGAAGCGGCCACCATCGCCCGCGACGTGGTCGGCGCCATCCCGACGAGGACCTTCCGGCTGGAGCGCTACGCCCAAAGCGTCGACGCACAGTCGCGGTTCGATACGCTTGATAAGGGGTTCGAGCCCCCACAATCCCCCAAGGAGTAACGATGCCAGATCAGCCCACGAAAGAAGCCGCCGCGAACATCGGAGTCGTCGGTCTCGCGGTCATGGGTTCGAACCTCGCCCGCAACCTGGCCAGCCGGGAGGGCAACACCGTGGCGGTCTACAACCGCTCGTACGAGCGCACCGACCTCCTGGTCTCCGAGCATCCCGAGGCCGGATTCATCCCGGCGGAAAGCTACGAGGAGTTCGCCGCCGCACTCTCGAAGCCGCGCACCGCGATCATCATGGTGCAGGCGGGTCGGGGCACCGACGCCGTCATCGATGAGCTGTCAAAGGTGTTTGAGCCCGGCGACATCATCGTCGACGGCGGGAACGCGTTGTTCACCGACACCATTCGTCGCGAGAAGGCGGTGCGGGAGACCGGAATCAACTTCGTTGGAGCGGGAATCTCCGGCGGCGAAGAGGGCGCGCTGAACGGCCCATCGATCATGCCCGGCGGTTCGGCCGAGGCGTGGCAGACGCTCGGCCCGATCCTGCGCTCGATTGCCGCCATCGCCGAGGGCGAACCCTGCGTCACGCACGTGGGCACCGACGGCGCCGGACACTTCGTCAAGATGATCCACAACGGCATCGAGTACGCCGACATGCAACTCATCGCTGAGGCCTACGATCTGATTCGCCGCGGCACTGGAAAGTCCCCGGCCGAGATCGCCGACATCTTCACCGCCTGGAACAAAACCGAACTCGAGAGCTACCTCATCGAGATCACCGCAGAGGTGCTCAAGCAGGTGGATGCAAAGACCGGCAAGCCGCTCGTCGACGTGATCCTTGACCAGGCCGGAGCCAAGGGCACCGGCGCCTGGACGGTGCAGACCGCCCTCGACCTCGGCATCCCCGTCTCCGGCATCGCCGAGGCGGTCTTCGCCCGCTCCCTGTCGTCCAAGCCGAAGCAGCGCGAGGCGGCCGCGGACCTCCCCGGCCCGTCCGAATCGTGGACGGTCGACGACCCCGACACCTTCATCGAAGACGTTCGCCTTGCCCTCTACGCCTCAAAGATCATCGCCTACAGCCAGGGCTTCGACGAGATCGTCGCTGGCGCCGAGGAGTACAGCTGGGACATCAAGAAGGGTGAAATCGCGAAGATCTGGCGCGCGGGCTGCATCATTCGAGCCCAGTTCCTCAACCGCATCTCCGACGCGTACTCGGATGACCCGGGGCTCGTCGCGCTGCTGACCGCCCCGTACTTCCGCGACGCTATCGCCGGGGCGCAGGAGTCATGGCGACGTGTCGTCGGGACCGCGGCCGCCGCCGGCATCCCCTCCCCCGCGTTCTCGTCGTCGCTCTCCTACTACGACGGGTTGCGCGCCGACCGGCTGCCGGCCGCGCTCATCCAGGGCCAGCGGGACTTCTTCGGAGCGCACACCTACAAGCGAGTCGACCAGGACGGCATCTTCCACACCCTGTGGAGCGGTGACCGCACCGAGATCGAAACCGCGGGAAGCAGCCACTAGCAGCCCGCTTCGGTCGGTGCGAACCGGTACCAAACCGTCATCCGCACCGGCCGGGCGAGCGTGGCAAGATCGAATCGTCATGACATACGAGGACGAGGAACCCGAACTCGCCGGCTACGTGCCGCACGAGGGTCCTCCGCTTCGCGGGCCGCGACGGCTCCTGATGATGCGGATCGCTGTGATCGTGGGAATCGGATGCCTCGTGCTGCCCGGCGCCATCACGACGGCATCGGTGGCCGCACGCACGGCGAAGGCGGCCTGCGCGGCCTGGGTCGCCTACGAGGCGCCGGAGGCTACCGGGGCGTCCGCCCGGTTTGAGGTGTTCGGTCCGGGTGGAATCGGCTGGGAGTGCTACACCGTCGGTGCATTCGGCGGCGACCGGCATGTGGCATCCCTCGGCCTGATCCCGATTTCACCGACCCTGTCCCCGGTGCCGAAACCGGCCGGGAACGTCTAGCGGGTCGATTCCGCGGGGACTCGACCCACAGTCGCGGCTACTGGTGCAGGAGTTGGTCGCGCACGTCGCGACGGATCACTTTGCCGATCAACGACTTCGGCAGCTCATCCACGACGACGATCCGCTTCGGAATCTTGTACGCCGCGAGACTCGGACGCACGAAGTCACGGAGCGCGCTTTCGTCGAAAGCGGCACCGGTTGCGAGCACTACGGCGGCGACGACCTCCTCGCCGCTGTGTGCGCTTGGGAGCCCGACCACGGCGGCATCGGCGACGGCCGGGTTCCCTCGCAGCGCGTCCTCGACCTCGCTCGGCGCAACGTTGAAGCCACCGGTGATGATGAGTTCTTTGATTCGGTCGACGATCGAGACGAATCCGTCGTCATCCACGGTGACGATGTCTCCGGTGCGGAACCAAGCCTCGCCGGCGTCGCCGTCGGCTGCGGGGACAAACGCCGCGGCGGTCTCTTCCGGCTTCTTCCAGTATCCGGAGAATACCTGCGGACCCCGCACCACGAGTTCCCCCTCCTCCCCGGGACCGCGGTCGACTGTGGGGTTGTCGGGATCGACGACCCGCGCCTCGGTATTCGGCAGCGGGAGTCCCACTGTTCCTGCCCGACGCGTCGGGCCGACCGGATTCGCCATGAGAACGGGGCTCGTCTCGGACAGGCCGTAGCCTTCGACGAGATAGCCGCCGGTCTCGGCCTCCCAGGGCTCGACGACGGACGACGAGAGCGGCATGGCCCCGGAGATCGCGATCTCGATGCCGCGCAGGGACACGCCGGATTCCTTCGCCGCGGCCGTCAGCCGCTCGTAGATCGGAGGCACCGCCGGCAGGAACGTCGCAGGTCGCTTCTTCACCACCTTGAGCACGAGCTGCGGGTCGAACTTGGGAAAGAGCACGAGCCTCGCCCCCATGCTCATGGCGAAGGTGAGGCAGAGGGTCAGGCCGTAGGCGTGAAACATCGGAAGCACGGCATACACGACCGAGGTGCCGCGGCTAACGGTCGGCACCCAGGCGCGGGACTGCGCGGCGTTGCTGTTCAGGTTTCGGTGGGTGAGGGTCGCGCCCTTCGGGAGGCCGGTGGTGCCGCTCGTGTACTGGATGAGCGCGACGTCGGAGGCGTTGGGCCTGAAGATGTGCTCGTCCACGGGCGGGTTGGAGAGCAGGGTCTTCCAGGTGACCGTGCCACGAACGGCCGTGGTGAGAGCGGCCCGGGATGCGCGCGCCTTCGCCACCGGAAGGCGAAGCAACGTCCGGGTGCCCAAGGGCATAGCCCGGGTCACGTCGACGGACACGATCGACTCGACCGCGACATCCTCCGGGAACGCCTGAACCGTCGCGACGACGTTGTTCCAGACGATGGCGTAGCGCGCCTCGTGATCCTCGAACTGGTGCCGCAGCTCCCGCGGGGTGTACAGCGGATTGTGTTCGACCACGATGCCGCCGAGACGCAGCACGGCGTAGAACGCGACGACGTGCTGCGGGCAGTTCGGCAAGACGAGAGCGACGGTGTCGCCCTTCTGCACCCCGAGCACCCGGAGGCCCTCCGCGGCGCGGTCGATCTGGTCGCCGAGCTCGGCGTAGGTGGTGGTCGCACCGAAAAACTCCAGGGCGACGTTGTTGCCGAATTCGCGAACCGATGCGGCGACGAGATCGTAGAGCGAGCCATCCGGCAGCTCGATCTCGTGAGGGACACCCTGCGCGTAGCTCTTCAGCCAGGGGCGGGGCGTCGAGATCGTCATCCCGAGGAGCCTACGCGGCGCCGTCGAACATCGAGGTGACCGACCCGTCGTTGAACACCTGATGGATCGCGCTCGCGATGAGCGGCGCGATCGGCAGCACGGTGAGACTCGGGAACCGTTTCTCCGGCGGGATCGGCAGAGTGTCGGTGACGACAACCGAGTCGATGAACTCGCTCTGCAGAATCGTGGTCGCGGGGTTGGAGAACACCGCATGGGTTGCGGCGACCACGACATGGGTTGCACCGGCGGCCTTGAGCGCCTCCGCAGCCTTGACGATGGTTCCGCCGGTGTCGATCATGTCGTCGACGATCAGGCACGTGCGCCCGGCCACTTCTCCGACGATCTCGTGAACCGTCACCTTGTTCGGCACGAGCGGGTCGCGTCTCTTGTGGATGATCGCGAGCGGAGCGCCAAGCTTGTCACTCCAGATGTCGGCGACTCGCACTCGACCCATGTCAGGAGACACGACGGTGAGCGTCGACGGGTCGAGCCTCTCCTGGAAATACTTGAGGAGCACCGGCATGGCAAAGAGGTGATCGACCGGGCCGTCGAAAAATCCCTGGATCTGGGCGGCGTGCAGGTCGACGCTCATGATGCGGTCCGCGCCGGCCGCCTTGAACAGGTCGGCAATGAGTCGAGCGGAGATCGGCTCACGCCCGCGGCCCTTCTTGTCCTGCCGCGCGTAAGGGTAGAACGGCGCGACCACGGTGATCCGCTTGGCCGAGGCCCGCTTCAACGCGTCAACCATGATCAACTGCTCCATGAGCCACTCGTTGATCGGGAAGGTGTGGGACTGGATGACGAAGGCGTCGCAGCCTCGGACACTCTCGTCGAACCGTGCATAGATCTCGCCGTTGGCGAAGGTGCGTGCGTCGGTGTGTACCAGATCGGAATCGAGCGCGTCGGCAATGTCGAGCGCCAGCTGCGGATGTGCGCGGCCCGTGACAATAACAAGCCGCTTTTTTCCGGTGGCTGTGATCTCGGCCACGTGCCCTGCTCTCTGCTTACTTCGTTGGTCGAGCTATTTGGTGGTGTCTTCGGTGGCCGCTGCCGCTGCTTTCGCGGAATCGGTGCCGGCTCGGTTCTCTTCAACCCAGCCCGCAACGTTCCGCTGGGGAGCCACCGTCATTGCAAGCGCTCCGGCCGGAACATCCTTGCGAACTATGGTTCCCGCCCCCGTTTTTGCGCCGTTCCCAATCCTAACCGGGGCGACGAACACGTTGTGAGACCCGGTGTGCACGTGAGAGCCGATCTCGGTGCGGTGCTTCACCAGGTCGTCGTAATTGGCGGTGATCGCGCCGGCGCCCAGATTGCTGTGCTCGCCAATCGTCGTGTCGCCGACGTAGCTCAGGTGTGGCACCTTGGATGCCCGGCCGATCCGCGCGTTCTTCGTCTCGACGAAGGTGCCGATCTTGCCGTTGGCGCCGAGAATCGTATTGGGCCGCAGATAGGCGAAAGGCCCGACGGATGCACCGGCGCCGATCACGCTCAACGTCGCGTCGGTGCGCTTCACGGTCGCGCCCTCCCCCACCTCGCAGTCGACGAGGGTCGTGTCGGGGCCGACGATCGCGCCACGACCGATCGATGTCGCTCCCTTGATCTGGGTACCCGGCAGGATCTCGACGTCTTCGGCGATGTCGGCCTTGAGGTCGATCCAGGTGCTGGCCGGGTCCTGAATGGTCACGCCGGCGTGCTGCCAGCCGCGCA
>JAODMT010000005.1 GCA_025464975.1 Microbacteriaceae bacterium
TCGCCGGTTCAAGTCCGGTCAGGGTCGCAAGGCACGGTCATCTCTCGCCAGACGGCCGTGCCTTCTGCATAACTTAACAACGCAAGGCTCTGTAGCTCAGTTGGTAGAGCGTTCGACTGAAAATCGAGAGGTCACGGGATCGACGCCCGTCGGAGCCACTGTCCCGCTTTCCGGCTTCTACGGGGGGTGGGACTCTTTTTTATGCGCGGTCGCGTTTTTTTGCGCGGTCGCGGCCACGGCCGGTTCAGCATCGTTTGCCGACATTTCATGCAAGCGCGGTGTGATTGAGGGCACCCGCTACCGGTTGGTACATACAGCGTCACCGCAGCGCCAGCGCGCGACGTCGACCGACGTTTGGGCAGGCCCGTTCATCTGCGCGGGGGTGGTCTGCAGTCACCTCCGGACCGGCCGATGCGCCTGGCGCCAGTCCCGTGCTCACGACGGTCGTAGCTGGCGGAGCCGGCGGAGCCTCCTAGCTGGCGGTTCCTTGGGACTTGCTTCTCGTGCTTCTGCTCGTCGCCCGCCATCGTTGGCGCGCTCATCACTGCTCGGCGTTTCGCGCCGCCAGCGGCCTGCCCGCAAAGTGCCATTACGATTGGGTTACGCAACGGTGATTGAAGGTGATGATGCCCCGCGGATCAAATCTGCCGGCAGTCGCCGGCTTCAACGAGACGGTCGTGCTCGATCAGATCCGTCGATCCGACGACGGTGTCAGCCGCGTCGAGTTGGTCGCCCTGACGGGACTGTCGCCACAGACGATCAGTAACGTGACGCGAAAACTGCTGCAGCGGGGCCTTGTTCACGAAACCGGCAAATTAGTCGGGGGTCCGGGCGCCCCGCGGACGATCCTTCAGCTCAACCCGGTTGGTGGTTTCGCCATCGGCGTGCACATCGATCCAGTTGTGATCACCTGCGTCCTGCTTGACCTCGAAGGCAATCTCGTCGCGCATTCGCACTTACGCGCACCGTCTGTCGCTATCGAAGATCCGGAAGAAGGGATTGCTGCGATCGCCGCGGCTGTTGACAAGCTCATTGTGAGCACTGCCGTACCCCGCGACCGCGTGATCGGCCTCGGCGTGGCCGTCCCGGGCCCAGTCGATGCAGAACGCGGCCGTGTGGTGAAGCCACCGTTGATGCTCCCATGGAGCGAATTTCCGCTCAGGGAGTCGCTTGAGACGGCCATCGGTTTGCCGACATTGATGATCAAAGATGTCACAGCAGCTGCCGTCGCCGAGCGTTGGATGAACGCTGAAAACCCCAGCCGCAATTTCGTGTTTTTTTACTATGGCACCGGCGTCGGGGTCGGAATGGTCTTGAACGACGAAGTGCACAACGGGGCATCCGGCAATTCCGGGAATGCCGGGCACTTTCGCATTGCACAGGATGGACCGATATGCCGCTGCGGTCGACGCGGCTGCTTCAGCCAGGCGGTTCGCCCCGCTCGACTTGTCAACCAAGCACAACAGCTCGGCCTC
Organism: Microbacteriaceae bacterium; assembly: GCA_025464975.1. Lineage (GTDB taxonomy): Bacteria > Actinomycetota > Actinomycetes > Actinomycetales > Microbacteriaceae > Lacisediminihabitans. The sequence continues at coordinate 1,476 of JAODMT010000005.1, forward strand.
CTCGATGCTGCGGCGGCTACGACCGATTTACACTCCGTCTTCGGACTATTCGAGCAGCTCGTAGCGTCTGCGGAGGAGGGCGAACCTCGCGCCCGCCAGCTGCTGATCGGCAGCGTCGAAGCGATCGGAGCGTTTATCGTCAACGTCACCAATCTTCTCGACGTTGATCGGATTGTCTTCGGGGGCCCTTACTGGTCGACAGTTGAAAAATTCTTTCACCGCGAGTTGCAGGAACGAACTCGTTTCTCAGAAATCGATAATCTTTCTCATTCAGTGAATGTGGTCAGTAGCGTTGTCGGGAAAGACGTAGTCGCAGTCGGTGCGGCGTGTTTGGTACTGGCCGGAACATTTTCACCCCATTCGTCAAAATTGCAGATCGCCCCCGCTGCAATGAAGGTGGGAGCCCGCTAGTCAGACACCCATTCTCAGGGGCCTGATGTTGTCACGATCTGACGTGAACACCCCGTCGGTGCGACGCGAGTACGCATGCCACCAACGGGAGGACGGGAGGCCGACCTCTCCCTGAGCACAAGCTCCGGATGCGGCTCCCGATCATCCTTTCACCGCGCCGGCCAGTGCCGACGGCCCACCCACCCCTCGAGAGATGATGACGTAGAGCACCAGAACGGGAATGGAGTAAACGAGTGAATAGGCTGCCAGCTGACCGTAAGCGATCGCGCCATTCTCTCCGAAGAACGTATAGATACTCACGGCAGCCGGCTGGTTCGCCGGGCTGAGCAACAGAACGAATGGGATGAAGAAATTGCCCCAGGAGTGAATGAAGACGTAGATGAAAACCACCGCGATGCCGGGGCGCATCAACGGCACCACCACTGAACGAAGCGTGCGCATGCTGGAAGCGCCATCCATCCATGCCGCCTCTTCCAGCGAAGCTGGAACACCGTCTACGAAATTCTTTGTCATCCAAATCGCTATCGGAAGTGACGAGGCCGCCATGAAGAAGATTGTGCCGAGCAATGAGTCGACCAGGCCGACGCGCACGAAGAGGCTGTAAACGGGAACCATCATCGCTGTGATCGGCAGTCCCGTCGCGAACAACACCCCATACAGAAACGGCTTGTTGAATCGTGTCTTGAACCGTGACAGCGGGTACGCGGCCAGAATCGCCACAACAACCGTGATCAGAGCGCTACCGGCCGAGATCAGAAAACTGTTCCAGAGCGGCACAAATGATAAGGCAGGCGTGAGCACCTCAGTGAAGTTGCGAAGCGTAGGAGTCCCCGGAAGCTCGGCGCTCAGACTTGCCCTGCTGTTAAACGACGCGAGAACCAACCAGACGAGAGGCGCGATGAACGTCAGAGCAATCAGGAGAAGGACCACGTTTGAGGTCAGGCGCAATCCGCGCCCTGATGGAGACGACAGACTCATTTCAGTCAACTTCCGGCTTGAGGGCTCTGATGTAGATGAACGAGAAGACAGCGCCAACCAAAAGCAGGATGGTCGCGATGGCGGTGCCATACCCAAGTTGCGAGAATTTGAATGCTTCTTGGTACGCGAGCAATGGCAGGGTCGTGCTTGCCGTTCCGGGGCCGCCGGCGGTCATCACAAAGATCAGTGTGAAAACCGAGAGCGTCTGGAGTGTGGTCAGCATCAGGTTGGTTGAAATGCTTCCGCGAATCATCGGCACGGTGATGAGAAAGAAGCGCTTCGCGCCGGAAGCTCCGTCCATTTCGGCCGCCTCGGTGATCTCCGGTGGCACATCCTGCAACGCTGCCGAGTAGACCAGCATCGAGAAGGCAGTACCCCGCCAAATGTTGGCGAGGATCACCGAAAGCATCGGGAAAGTGAACAACCAGTTCGGCCCGTCGATGCCGACGAGGCTGAGCAGGTTGTTCAGCGTGCCCTGTTCGCTGAAGAACGCGTAGGCGGCAAACGCACTGACGATCTCTGGCAGCACCCATGCCGCGACAACGGCGGTTCCGACAATCGCGCTGACCACGCTGCCGCCCGACCGCATGAGCGCTGCCAGGAGCATTCCAACCACATTCTGGCCGATCACTGCTGAGCCGAAAATGAAGACGATGGTGAGGATGACCGCACCCGGGAATCCGGGACTTTTGAAGAGGTTGACGTAGTTGTCGAATCCGACGAACGAGGGGTTCTGTGCTGCGGCCCCGGTCAGCGCCGAGTTGGTGAATGAGCCGTAGAACGAGGAAATGATCGGCCCGAGCAGAAAGATGGCGATGAGCACAATGGACGGGAGGAGGGGAAGAGAGCGGGCCACCTTGCGTGCCCGAAGAACTCGAGTCCTCCGGGCACGCAGTGGATGATCCGCCGGGGTGGTGGCGGAGGAAGTCATGAAGCGGCTATTTGCCCTTCGTCGTATTGTCGGCCCCGACGATTCCCGTCACGGCATTGTCATAGGCCTTCGCCGCGTCCGCCGGACTTTGTTGCCCGGTCATGACAGCTTCAGTTGCCACCTGGATCTGGCTGGAGACTTGTGCGTACTGTGAGGTCGCCGGGCGGAAATGGGTGTCGGGTATCAATCCGGCGAAGAATGCCGCGTTCTTGTCAGACGCGAGGTAACCCGGGTCCGTTGCCACATCGTGGCGAACCGGGATCAAGCTGTAATTGATGGCCAGTTTCTTCGCATTGTCTTTATTCAGCGCGGTGGAAATGAAGCTGAAGGCCGCGTCTTGCGCCTTCGTTTTGCCCCCAACAGCCAACGTCCAGCCGCCCGACACGCTGTTCTGCCCGTGCGCCTGACCCGCTTCGGTTGGCATTGCTGCCACGGCCATGACGTTCTTCCACTCGGGCCACGGTGTGGCTGCAGTCGCGCCCCAGTTCTGCGGAATGTACGAGCCATCGAGATCGATGGCGAGCTTTCCGGCAGGCAGATCTTGCGTGCGAACCTGCGTCGAATAGTTGGTGCTGCTAGTCACCTGTGGGCCGTAGCCGAGCTTCTCGCTATACACGGTGTCGACGAATCCAAGCGAATGGACGAATCCCGTGGACCCGGTCAGCCATTTGCCGGAAGTGTCAGTGAGCCCGCCGTTCTTGGCGCCGTAGTCAAGCATCAAGAAGCCCTGCGTGCTACTGCCTTCGCCGTTCGCCGTTCCCGAATAGACGTTCAAGGGCGTCACGTCGGGAACTTTCGATTTGATGGTGCGTGCCGTGTTCAGCACGTCATCCCACGTTTTCGGCTGCCACGGGACAGCAATCCCGGCCTTGGCGAAGATTTCTTTGTTGTACCAAAGAGCCCGCGCGTCCGTGCCGACCGATACCCCGTACGTCTTGCCATCACTGCCCTGGCCGGCCCGCTTGACGCTGTCGCTGTACTGCGACCAATCGCCCCACCCGGCAAGGTTTGCGTCCAGCGGCGCAAGGTACCCCGCCTCCGCATCGGACTTCAACTGAAAGCTGTCTTCGTAAATGACGTCCGGCGCAGTCGACGGGTTGCTGTTCATTAGCGCCAGCTTCGTGTAGTAGTCGGTGACTGCACCCTTTATTGGCTCGAGATCGACCTTGATGTTCGGGTTCGATTTTTCAAACTGTGCGGTCACGTCAGTGAACCATGAAACCAAGGCCGCACTATTGGAGTCGGAGTAGACGACCTTGATTGTTTTCGGCGCATCACCTTGACCCTGGCTAGAGCCGCTGCATCCGGTCAGTGCGGCGGACACTGCTAGCACAGCGGCGGCCGCCCCGATCATCTTGTTCTTCATCATGCTCCTTTGCGAGATGCCGGTCGCTTGCGTCCCCAGTGATAGCGACGACCCGGTTAAACAATTACTACAATAAATAGATGAACTCGTCAAATTAGTAGCATTTTGGAGAGCACCCCCGGTTTGACACCGGACCAGGATGAGCCATACCGTCAGGGATTGGAGTTAATCCATTTACTAGATGGTAACCACGGCCCACAACCCTCACGCCGCACGATCGGACCAACCTATGACTACGCTCGCCAGCGCCGAAGCCGGGCAAGCAATCCCACCGGAGGCACCTGCCATTTTGGCAAGAGCTCCGTGGAGCACTACCCGTGAGTCCCGGTTGCGCATCACGAACGTTCGAACGTTCATGACTGCACCCCAAGGCGTTCCGTATCTGATTGTGCGCGTCGAAACGAACGAACCGGGTCTTTACGGTCTCGGGTGCGCGAGCGATCCGCAGCGTACTCATGCCGTGCGATCTGTTGTCGAGGACTACTACAGGCCGACGCTTCTCGGGCGCGACCCAGCTGATATCGAAGACATTCATCGCCTCCTTCTGAACTCCGGCTACTGGCGGGGCGGATCAATCCAAGGCAACGCGCTTGGCGCAATCGACGTTGCCCTCTGGGATCTCAAAGGCAAAGCGGCCTCGATGCCGCTGTATTCGTTGCTCGGAGGTCAAGCCCGAATGCACGCCGAAACCTATACGCACGTTCACGGCCATACTGCCGCCGAAATTGTCGACCGGATCGAGAAACGACGGGACGACGGCTACCGTCACTTCCGGGTTCAGGTCACCGTTCCCGGATCCGACACCTATGGCACCACTTCGACCGGGGTATTCGGTCAATCGTCAGATCTTCGCAACGGAACTTGGGATGCGCTGAGTTACCTGACGTATGTGCCCAAGGTCCTCTGCGATGTGCGGGAGCTCATCGGCGACGGAGTCGAATTGCTGCACGATGCCCATCAGCGTCTTTCTATCGCGCAGGCCCGACAGTTCGCGCGAGCGGTCGAACCTGCCCGATTGTTTTTTCTCGAAGATGTGCTTGCCCCCGAGGACATCGAGTGGTTTCCACAACTTCGTGCATCAACCACCACACCCCTCGCGGTGGGTGAGGTTTTCGGCGACGTTCACCAATACCTCCGCCTCATTGAAACGCGAAGTGTGGACTTCATTCGGATCCGAATACCGACACTCGGAGGGATAACTCCGGTGCGAAAACTAGTGGCCGCTGCCGAGCTCTTCGGGATCCGTACCGCCCCGCACGGCCCTGGCGACGTGAGCCCGGTAGGTCAAGCCGCCAACCTTGCACTGAACATTTCGGCACCCAACTTCGGCATCCAAGAGGCCGCCGCCTTCCGAGACGAAACGATCGATGTCTTTCCAGGCACTTTCGTTCCTCAACACGGTGTCCTCATTCCCAGCGAAACGCCTGGCCTTGGCGTCGACTTCGATGAGCGCCTAGCAGCGCGATTCCCTGCCCCCGCCCCGCTAGAACATGACCGGTGGGCAATGTTGAGGAACACCGACGGCAGCGTGCAACGACCGTAACAACATGGACCGAAACTGGCTGCTGATGGTCGTCGAGGTCGGCGCCCTCGTAGGTTTTGCGGTTAGCGAGTTGCGGTGTGCTCGTGGCGCCGGGCGGCCCCGGTGGATTCGCGCACGACCAGCTGCCCGGGAACGAGCCGCTGATGACCAGCGCGCGTACCTGACTCAAGGCATTCGACGAGATACCGCATCGCCTCGCGACCCATTTCATGGGGGGGCGGACTTACCGTTGTGAGCGATGGAACGCTAGTCTCTGCGGTCTCCACCGACGAGAGCAGAGCGACGATGGAGATGTCGTCGGGCACCGCCAGCCCGGAGCGGGTGATGCCATCCACGACGCCCACGAGAGCCTTCTCGTTGACGCTCACGATCGCGGTCACCTCCGGTCGCTCTCGCGACAGGGTCACGAAGGCGTCAGAGCCGGCTCGGAACTGAGGGTCGCAGGCCACGGAGACCAGGTCGAGCTCGAGGGCGAGGGCCGCCGTCTCCATGGCGAGCTGCATTTTCAGCGCCAGACCGTACCCCTTCTCGATCGTTGACCGGGAATGGTTTATGAAGGCGACCGCCCTGTGGCCGATTGATTCCAGGTGGGCCAGAGCATCCCGCGCGGTGCCGTCAAAGTCCGTGTCGACGTACGGGGCGTCTCCTTCGAGTCCAGAGCGGCCGATACTGGAGAACGGAATGCCGGCGTCGGTCAGGAAGCGCACCCGCGGGTCATTCTGGCGGACCTCCATGAGGATGACGCCTTCGACCAGTCCCTGCTGGGTCAGCTCCTCGAGCCCGTCGATGTCTTCAACGGCGGTGGTCCAGAGCAGCATGTTGTAGCCCGCTTCCCGCGCTTGCGCCGCTGCGGCCCCGATGTGATCAAGGCCCGACAGGTTCACACCGCGTTCCAGCAGCGGATAGAGCATCGCAATGATCCCGCTTCGCTTCGACGCCAAGCCTCGAGCCAGCGCGTTCGGCGAGTAGTCGAGCTCTCGCATCGCGGCGCGCACCCGCTCTCGAACATCGTCGGAGATCGGGCGGATGCCGCTCAAGGTATATGACACGGTGCTGCGCGAGACGCCCGCCTTGCGTGCGACATCTGCCATAGTCGCCATACCCGAATCGCCTCTCCGCCCGTTCACCCTCGGTTCAGGCCGCGAACCAGCCAAGCGGATGCTGGTCCGCGGTGAGCTGACGCCGGGGCGCCACCGGCGCAGCCCATCGCACGGCGTTGGCCAGCACTCGATGGATGTCGGCGTGGTGGTAGACAGGAAAGTCCTGGTCGCCGGGCGAGAAGTAGAACACCTTTCCAAGCCCTCTCGTGTAGGTGACTCCAGACCGGAAGACCTCGCCGCCGGCGAACGTCGAGAGGAAGACCGTCTCGTCCGGGGTCGGAATGTCGAAGTATTCGCCGTACATCTCCTGTTCCGGGATCAGGATGGGGCTTGGTACGCCTTCGGCGATCGGATGCGTCGGTGCGACGGTCCACACCAGCTCGCGCTCCCCGTCGTTGCGCCATTTGAGCGAGCAGCTGCTTCCCATGAGCCGCTTGAAGATCTTCGAGAAGTGCCCGGAATGCAGCACGAGGATTCCCATCCCCGCATGAACCGCGGCCTGAACTCGATCGACTACCTCATCCGATACCTGATCATGACCGATGTGGCCCCACCAAAGCAGCACATCCGTTTCGTCGACGACATACTGAGGTAGCCCGTTCTCCGGCTGAGACATCAGCGCCACCCGGATGTCGGCATCCGCGCCGAGTAGGTCGGTGAGGCCACCGGCGATGGCGCCGTGGATGCCGTCGGGGTAGATCCGCGCGACCAGTTCGTCGCCCCTCGTTTCATGAATGTTCTCATTCCACACGGTGACCCGGACGCTGCGCGCGGCCTCATTGGCGTTCATACGATTGCAACCTCTCGGCTTTCCAGAATGGATTGATAAATGGCGTCGACGATGCGCGAGCGGTGGAGTGCGAACTCTCCGTGGTGCCCGGCATGATCGTTTGATTGCACGGCGGCAATGAACTCGGCGATCACTGCCTTGTGATGCCCCGAAGGAACCCGAACGTCCGGAGAGACGATCGACGGGGCGCCGGCCACGTCGGCGTAGAGGGTGAGGGTTCCCGAGGTCGCATAGTTGTCCACGTGCAGGCGTGCGCCGCCGACCGATCCCAGAAGTTCCACTTCGATGTCCTCGTTCGCCTTGGAATACGACGCCCACGAGGCTTCGAGCTGCATGCTCGAACCGTTGTCGAAGCGGATCAGCGCGCTGGTGAAGTCCTCGACGTCGAAGTCGAGTCCCGCAGCGCCGCCCGAGACGCGGTGGTTGCCTCCGCCTCGGCCCGCCCGGCCCAACTCGCTGTGACCAACTGCGCTGACGCTGATGGCACGCGGTTCATCGAGCAGATAGAGAGCGATGTCGAGCACGTGGGACCCCAGGTCGATCAGCGGGCCTCCGCCGGCAGTCGCCTTGCTCGTGAACCATGAGCCGAGCCCCGGGATGCCCGAGCGTCGAAGCCAGCTGGCGCGCGTGTGATAGACGGATCCAAGCGGCTTCTCGTCGAGATACCCGCGAAGGTATTGCACGTCGGCCCGGCGGCGGTGGTTGTATGCGACCTCCAGCACTCGGTTGTTGCGCCGCGCCGCCTCCACCATCTGGGCGGCGAGTTCGCCGTTGATGGCTAGCGGTTTCTCGCAGAACACATGTTTGCCGCTGTTCAGCGCCGCCATCGCGATCGGATGATGCAGATCGTTTGGCACGCCGATCGAGACGACATCGAGGTCGTCGCGGGCGACCAGGTCCTCCCAGTCCGCGTAAAGGTGGGGCACCCTTCGGCTGCTGCCGAGCTCGGCGAGGCGCTCCGGTTCCTTTCCGGCCAAGGCGACGACCGTCGCCCCCGGAAGGGCGGTGAACGCGTCAAGGTGCGTGCTGCCCGCGAATCCCAGCCCGATGACTCCGACCCGAAGCGGAGGGAACCCCGTGGCCTGCTCCGCGTCCGGCGTGATGTGCGACATTGCGACTTACTCCTTCGGTGATGCGCGAACCGAGATGGAGCCGGATGCTTGCCTCCCGGGAAGCCGCACCCATCGTCGACGCGCTTCGATGAATCTAGCGCCCCACCGTCGGCCCTCGCAAATTTCGTTGTCTCCCCCGCGGCGTCTTCCGCCGCGGCCGTTGCCATAAACTGTCGTCAGTTGATTGGGTCCCGCAAGTCCGTTTGCTCCAACCTGCAGCCGGCCGGGCTCCGCCAGAGGAGGTACCGATGGACAGAAATATCCGTTCGCGCGCACTGCCCGGCAGCAGCGACTCATGAAGGGCACCGCCGTTCGCGGAGCCGCTAAAGCTGAGAACAGCCGCCCGCTCCGCATGGGCGCCCGGGTCGGATACGCGGTCAATGGGCTGGTGCATCTGCTCATCGGCGTGATCGCAATCAGTGTCGCGGTGGGAACCGGCGGCGAGGCGGACCAGTCCGGCGCGCTCGGTCAGCTCGCTGGCTCCCCGGGCGGTCTCGCGCTGCTCTGGATCACGGTGGTCGGACTTACCCTGTTGGGCATTTGGCAGATCTTGCACGCCTTCCTCAGCTCCGGGTCCGACTCGACTCGCAAGTGGGCCCACCGAATCGGCGAACTCGGCAAGGCCGCCGCCTATCTCTTCGTTGCCGCGACGGCGTACACCTTCGCCAGCGGCTCGACAACAAACTCGGTCGGTTCGACCCAATCGCTCTCGGCGAGGCTGCTCGCCCTCCCGGGGGGAATCTTCATCCTGTTTGTCTTTGGCGCGCTCATCGTCGGGATCGGTGTCGCGTTCGTGGTTCGCGGACTCACCAGACGCTTCCTGAAATCGGTGAATGTACCTCATGGACCGCTGGGAAGGGTGGCCGTTGCGCTCGGAGTGGTCGGATACGTGGCCAAGGGGATCGCCCTTGCGGTGGTGGGGGTGCTCTTCTGCGTCGCCGCGGCAACCATCAATCCGAGCGAAGCCACCGGCCTGGACGGGGCGCTCAAAGCACTGACCGCGCTGCCATTCGGCACCGTCCTTCTCGTTCTCGTCGGAGCCGGCCTGATCGCTTACGGCGTGTATTGCGGCTTTCGGGCCCGCCTCGCGCGCCTGTGAGCAGCCGACCAAGACGACTCCGCCGCTCTGGCCAGTGATTGGCTCCCGAAAACAACGCGCCCGCTCGAAATGCGGATCGCTGAAAGGACACCTTCGTGGCCACTGAGACGGAAGTGAGCGGGGATCGCTCCGGGTTCTGGCGTTCCAAATTTGTCGTGGAGGAACGCTACGTATCGCGTGCGACGAGGTCCCGGCTCTACGCGACCTCGGCGATCCTCATCGCGCTCGGTGCCGTGCTCTTCGTGACCATCCTGATCGGGGTGCTGCAGCATTCCGGTGTCACCGTGCTCGACCGGCCGGTCGAACGCTGGATGAACGCGGATCGAACGGCGGCGGTCACCCTGGTAATGACAGTCCTCACCATCGCGTTCGGACCGGTGGTGCTTCCGATCATTGTTTTGATCGTCACGGTGCTGTGGGTTGCGATCGGCAAGCACGCCTGGCGGCCGCTCCTTCTCGCTGGCGCGATGATTGCGGGCGTCGGCGTGGCCAACCTCATCGCCTACACCATCCAACGGCATCGCCCACCGACCAATTTCATGCTGATCGGCAATGACACGACATTCTCGTTTCCGTCCGGCCACGTGCTCGGCGCAAGCGACTTTCTCGTCATCACCGCCTTCCTCATCATCTCCCGGGCACCGAAGATTCGGCGAGTTCTCATTGCGCTGCCCATCGCGTGGCTCGGCGTTCTTTTGGCGATGTTCAGCCGGATGTACCTTGGTTACCACTGGTTTTCGGACACCCTCGCCTCCCTCACCCTGTCGTGCATCATCGTTGGCGCAGTCATTGCGATTGACACCTGGCGCACCGTTCGCGTGGCTGGCGAACCGGTGACTGGGGCACTCTCCCAACCGCAGGCAGATGGCACCTAGGGTCGCGGCGCGAGCCATCCGGCGCCTCGATGGTCTGAGCGCGTACTGTGTGTAACCAATGGGGGACGGTCGGCGCGCCTGGCGCGATTCGAACGACCGGCGCCCCTCGCCGCCGGCCTACTTGAGAGACAGTTGGGACACCCACATGCCAGGCACCAAGAAGAAGTCAGCCCGCAAACGAGTGCCGAAAAGCGCCTACGAGGCCGAGCTCGAGCGGCTGCAGGTCGATCTGGTTGACATGCAGCGGTGGATCACGACCACCGGCGCGCGTGTCGTGGTGATCTTCGAAGGGCGCGACGCGGCGGGCAAGGGCGGCGCAATCAAACGCGTTGCGCAGTATCTGAATCCGCGCACTGCGCGAGTCGTCGCGCTTCCCAAGCCGAGCGAGCGGGAGAGCGGGCAGTGGTACTTCCAGCGCTACATCGAGCGTCTGCCCACTGCGGGAGAGATAGTGCTGATGGACCGGTCCTGGTACAACCGCGCCGGGGTCGAACACGTGATGGGCTACTGCACCCCGGAGGAGTACGCACGATTCCTGCGGCAGGCCCCCGTCTTCGAACGGATGCTCGTTGAAGACGGAATCATCCTGCTCAAGTACTGGTTCTCGGTGTCCGACAAGGAGCAGGAGGCACGATTCCGCTCGCGCCTCAAGGACCCGATGCGTCGCTGGAAACTCTCGGAGACAGACATGCTCTCAATCACCAAGTGGGAGGACTACTCCCGCGCGAAAGACGAGATGTTTGAGTACACCGACCTCGAGGAGACTCCGTGGTGGACAGTGGAGAGCGAGGACAAACGGGCGGCGCGGCTCAATGTGATCAGCCACCTGCTCTCACAGGTGCCGTACGAGCGCCTACAGCCGGAAGAAGTGAAGATTCCACCGCGACCGGACGCGGCGAACTACGAGCGGCCGTCCAAGGAGCTGTACCAGTACGTTCCGGACCACGCCGCGACGCTTCGCGGATGACGGGCGAGCCTACTTGGTCGGGCGGCTGACGCCGCTGAATACGTCTGGATAGTCGCTCAGGATCGTCCAACGGCTGGTCGGCCAGCTGATGAGAAACGCCCGACCGACGACATCATTCATGGGAACGAATCCCTTACTCGGCGTATCCCGGTTGTAACGGGAGTCCTTGGAGTCGTAGCGGTTGTCCCCCATGACCCAAAGTCGGTTCGGCGGCACCGTAACGGAGAAATTGTCCGCGGACACGCTCGTGCTGCCCTGCGGCAATTTCACATACTCATGCTCGTCAAGGGGGATTCCGTTGACCGTCATTTGGCCGAATGCGTTGCAACAGGCCACCTTGTCCCCCGGCAGACCGATGACCCGCTTGATGAGGTGGTCGTTGCTGTCAGAGGTGCTCAGGCCGACGACTGACAGGACCCAGTCGATGCCGGCCGCGATCCCGCTCTGCGGAGCAACCGGCGCCGGGGGCAACCAGCCGCCGGGATCCTTGAACACGACAACGTCCCCGCGCTGAATAGGGACCACGTTCGGCACGAGTTCGTCGACGATGATGCGGTCGTTGATTTGAAGCGTGTTCTCCATCGACCCCGATGGGATGTAGAAGGACCGGATGAGGAAGGACTTGATTCCGACGGATACGACGATTGCCACAACGACAATCAGCACGATGTCGCGAATGAATAGTTTCGTGCCGCGACCCTTGCGGCTTGTGGATTCTGCCGCGCCGACGCTCGTCGTGGCACTCTTACTGTCAGTCACTTAACCCCCGGGGTATCTTCACCAGTCTGCACTACGCAACCCCCACGTTTTCCGTGTCCCACCCCGATGGTCGAGTCGCGCCGCCAGGAGGCGTATCGAGGCACGCACCGCACACGCGGCGCTCTCGATACGCTCGCAAGCTCGCTACTCGACCCGCAGAAACGCGAGAATGGGTTCATGTGCGGACGCTTCGCGATGGACAAGAGCACCGACGAACTCATCGAGGAGTTCACGGCCACCGGCGGCGACTTCCGCGACTGGCGCCCCGGATGGAACATCCGGCCGACCGATCCGATCGCGACAGTTATTGAATCGGCAAAGGACGGGCGGGAACCGGTTCGTCGGCTCGAACTGGCGCGGTGGTCCCTCACCCCCGGTTGGTCGAAGTCCCTCAGAATGAAGGTGCCCACGTTCAATGCCCGCAGCGAGGGCATCACCGAAAAGGCCTCGTTCAAGGCCGCCATCCGATCGAAGCGCGCTCTCATCCCGGCGTCGGGCTACTACGAGTGGCGGACCGATCCCCTGACGAACAAGAAGACCCCCTTCTACATCCGGCCCCTGGAGAACGAGGTGATGGCGTTCGCAGGAATCTACTCCTGGTGGAGAGATCATTCCGTCGCCGACGACGACCCCACGGCGTGGACTCTCACCACGACCATTCTGACCGCGGATGCCGTGCACACTCTCGACCACATCCACGACCGGAACCCGGTGCCGTTGCCTCACGAAATGTGGGCCGAATGGCTCGATCCCCGGGTGGAGGGCACCCAGGACTTCGTCGACCGCGCGGTGGCGGCTGCCGTCGCCGTGGCCGAGCAACTGGAGATTGTGGAGCTCTCGGCGGTAACGGACGAAGGACCAAAGGAACTGGATATTCCGACGGCGGAGTAGCCGCCCGGCTAGGACCTCGTCTTCAGCGTCTTCTCGCGCAGCGGCTCGGCGCCTGACTCACGACGGCGCCGGTAGTAGTCCGCGGCCTCCTCCTGCCGGATGCGCTCGGCGCCGGTCGCAATCGGAGCCCGAACGTGCTCGGGTTCAAACCCGAAGGCATCCACAAGGTCGGTGGCGTGAGGGCGGAGGCGCGGCAGGAGCCGATCGTCGATGTAGTCGGTGATGGCCGTCGCCCGCTGGGCCGAGAGGCGTCCGTTGATGAGATACCACGCGAGGTTCTTCTCGATAAGTCCCAGGCCGAAGAGATCGCGCAGCCCGGTGAGCACCTCGCTGGTCTTCGCATCCGTCACTTGCTCGAGGGCCTCCGTGAAGGCCTCCCACTGCAGCAGTTCGGCGTGCGCTCGAGCGGCGCCGATGAGCTCGTTCTGATTCGAGTTGAACAGCGCGGCGGCATCCGTGGCCGACAGCTTGTTGGCGCTTCGAAGTCGACCGGCGAGGGAACCGACCATGGTCTCGACGCGATCGGTGAGCAACTGCCGTTGCGCCTCCTCGTCGCGCACCGAGCCGACCGCGCGCGCGGTCGAACCGAAGTCCACGACGGTTTGGGCGAGGCGGCGAAGGCCGGAGCGACTGATTGCGGTCGTCCCGACCCGGCCTACGAGGTACCCGGCCACCGCGCGCGCATCGGCCTTACCCAGCTTGCGGGAGAAGTCGGTGAGAAGACGCTTCGCCACGAGCTGTAGCAGAACGTTGTTGTCACCCTCGAAGGTCACGTAGATGTCGAGGTCCGCCCGCAGCTGGGTGAGACGGTTTTCGGCGAGGTATCCGGCACCGCCGCATGCCTCGCGGGCCTCCTGCAGGATCTCGAGCGCGCTCCAGGTACTCAGCGACTTGAGCGCCGCCGCGAGGGTCTCGAGATCCTCGCGGTCCGCGTCGGTCGCTCGTACGCCGGAGAAGACGCCGTCGAAGACGGTGAGGAGCTTCTCGTGGGCGAAGGACATCGCGTAGGTCGTCGCGAGCTTAGGAAGCAGCCTGCGCTGGTGAAGCTGGTAGTCGAGGATGACCTCTTCCTCGATAGGACTGGCCGCCGAGAACTGCCGGCGCTCCGCCCCGTACTTGATGGCGATGAAGAGGGCCAGCTTGCTCGCAACGACGGAGGCCCCGTCGAGCGAGACGCGGCCCTGCACGAGGGTTCCGATCATGGTGAAGAATCGCCGACCGGGACTCGCGATGGGCGACGAGTAGCTGCCGTCGGGCGCAACATCGCCGTACCGGTTGAGCAGATTCTCTCGGGGTACGCGCACGTCGTGAAAGTGCAACCTGCCGTTGTCGATTCCGTTCAATCCACCCTTTGGCCCGTCGTCTTCTCCGCCGACGCCAGGGAGGAAGCCGTTCTCGTCCCGGATCGGCACGTAGAAGGCGTGAACACCGTGATTGATTCCCCCCGTGATCAGCTGCGCGAAGACCACGGCCGCCGTTCCGTGCAGCGCCGCATTACCGAGGTAGTCCTTCCATGCGGCGCGGAACGGGGTGTCGATCACGAATTCTTCGCTGAGGGGGTCGTAGGTCGCCGTCGTGCCGATTGCCGCAACATCCGATCCGTGTCCGGTCTCGGTCATAGCAAAGGCTCCGGGAGTCTCGAGGCTCATGATCGCGGGAAGGAATCTCTCGTGGTGCCGCTCCGTGCCGAGGTGCAGCACCGCCGCCCCGAACAGGCCCCACTGCACACCGGACTTGATCTGCAGCGACGGATCGGCGATGACGACCTCTTCGAAAGAAGCGATGTTGCCGCCGTGATCGTCGTTTCCGCCGAGCCGGGTGGGAAACGCCCGCAAAACGGACTTCGTTCCGGCAAGGAGCTTCAACTGGCCGAAGACACGGGTGCGCTGTTCGTCGAGCGTCAACCCGTCGATGCGGTGAAACTCTTCCCGCTTCATGAATTCGCGGGACTCGCGCCGCGCCCCCGCCCAGTTTCCAAGCAAGTAGTCCCCGAGCCACGCCGTGTCGATTCCGCCGCCCGATCCGGCAGACGGACTCAGTGCGGATGCGGTCGCACTCTGATCGGCGAGTTGAGTCATGATTGGTTGGCGCCTTCTCGTTGGGATGGGTCTCGTCATCCGACGGTACGATCCGGGCGGTACCGCGCAAAAACCATCGTGTGCCCCGCACGAAACGAGGCGCCCGAGGGGCCCATCCCTTGTGGAATTCCACAGTGGCCGGCCGTCGGGGGAATGCGGACACCTACCACCGACGTTGCCCAAGGTTGTCTAGTGAAGGAGAAAATATGCCCACCATCAACCTGACGACGGATGCCTTCGAGAAGACCGTCATCTCGTCCGGAATCACGCTGGTCGACTTCTGGGCCGACTGGTGCGGCCCGTGCAAGATGTTCGGACCGATCTATGAGGCCGCGAGCGAGAAGAACCCGGACATCACCTTCGGGAAGGTCGACACCGAGGCGGAGCAGGCGCTCGCCAGCGCTGCCGGCATCACCTCGATCCCCACACTGATGGCGTTCCGAGATGGGGTGCTCGTATTCGCGCAGCCGGGCGCGCTTCCGGCCCCGGCACTCGACCAGGTGATCGAAGCAGTCAAGGCGCTCGACATGGACGAGGTTCACGCGAAGGTCGCCGAGCAGGCCGCGGCAAACGGATCGGCGACGCCCGAGGCATAGTCGCGACACACGCAGGCCCTCAACGCCGGGTCTCGCCGGGCTTGCTCCCCCAATGGGCGCCCCCGAAATAGGCTGGCCGAGGAACGGAGTTGCCGTGCAAGTCGAGTCACGTGACACGCTGCGACAGTTCGTTGTGCTCGTGAGCGCGGTTCTCGCCGTTGCTGGTGCCTTTGTTGGGACCGGAGCGGCCGGGGGAATTCCGATTCAGAGCGCAGCCGGGGGCGCCCTCGCCGCCGATGCCACCGCCATTGCGCCGGGCGGCCCCGCTTTCGCCGTCTGGACGCCGATCTACCTCGGCCTCGTAGGCTACGCGGTGTGGCAATCGCTGCCCAACCAGAAATCCGACGCCCGGCAGCGTCGCCTCGGTTATCCGGTGGCCGCGTCGCTGTTGCTCAACGCGGCGTGGATCCTGAGCGTGCAGGTCGGGATGCTCTGGCTGAGCGTCATCCTGATCGTCGCCCTGCTTGCCGTGCTCGTTTCCGCCTTCCGCGTGACAACCGCCTCGCGACCGAAGAACATCGTGGAGACCATCCTCACCGACGGGACCGTCGGACTATACCTCGGCTGGGTATGTGTGGCGACTGCCGCCAACATCACGGCGTCTCTCGTCGCCACCGGGTTCCGCGGCTTCGGCTGGAACGAGGATGTCTGGGCGGTGGCAGTAATCGTCGTCGCCGGGGCGGCCGGAGTTCTGCTCGCCATTTTCGGGCGGGGTCGCTTTGCGCCCGCGGTTGCGCTCTGCTGGGGACTGGCTTGGGTGGCGGTCGCCCGACTAAGCGGTGACCTCATTTCCACTCCGACGGCGACCGCCTCGATCATCGCCATTGCAGCGGTGGCGCTCTTCACCGCGATCGCACGACTCCGCGCGTTCCGGGCATCCCCGCGGGTCGGGAACGCTAGCGCCGCTTAGTCCGCGAAGCCGTCGGTCGCGCGAACTAGCGCATCCAGGATGCCCGGCTCATCGAAGGAGTGCCCAGCGTCGGGAATTATCACGAATTCGGCCTCCGGCCAGGCCCGGTGCAGATCCCACGCGGTGACCGCCGGAGTGCAAATGTCGTACCTGCCCTGCACGATGACGCCCGGGATGCTGGCAAGGCGGGACGCGTCCCGGATGAGCTGTCCCTCATCGAAAAAGCCACGGTTCACGAAATAGTGATTCTCGATGCGCGCGAACGCCACGGCGTAGCGTGGGTCAGAGAATGTCTGCACGACGTCCGATCGCGGCAGGAGCGTCAGGGTCGACGCCTCCCAGGTGGACCAGGCCACGGCCGCCGGAACGTGGACGGCCGGGTCCGGGTCGTGGAGAAGCCGGCTGTATGCCTGTATGAGCATGCTTCGGTTTTCAAGCGGCACCGGCGCAATGAAGTCCTCCCATCTATCGGGGAAGATCGCCTCGGCCCCGCCCTCGTAAAACCAGTCCAGTTCGCTCTTTCGCAGGGTGAAGACGCCCCGCAGCACAAGCTCCGTTACCCGCTCGGGATGAGTCTCGGCGTACGCGATAGCAAGCGTGCTGCCCCACGATCCGCCGAAGACCAGCCACCGATCTATCCGCAAGTACTCCCTCAGAAGCTCGAGGTCATCGACCAGATGCCAGGTCGTGTTGGTACTGAGGTCGATTCCGGGTTCGCTCGCGTGCGGCTCACTCCTACCCGCGCCGCGCTGATCAAACAGGACTATGCGGTACTTCTGGGGGTCGAATACTCGCCGATGGTTGGGGTTGGTGTGCCCACCCGGGCCGCCGTGCAGGAAAACGGCAGGCTTGCCATCCGGATTTCCGGAGGCCTCCCAATAGATACTTTGGCCGTCGCCGACGTCGAGGAGGCCCGAATCGTACGGTTCGAGTTCCGGATAAAAAGTGCGCATTCTCCAAGCCTAGGTCGCAGCTTCGACCGTGCGCCGTGTCCCGTCCGCCCGGGTCGATACCCCGAGAAGAGGGGGTAGAAGCTCAAAGCAAATCAGTCGTATCCTTTCGGGCAATCCACATGTATTGTGGAGAAACCCGCAGCGAGGCAATCCCCCCCGCAGCTCTCGGTACCCGCCGAGAGCGTTCTCGGTACCCGCCGAGAAAAGCTTCGGTCCCCGCCGAACGCTTGTGTGCTTCGTGCGCCATCACCCCCGGCGGCGCGTGCAGGTCCCTGTAAACCCGAACTACAGGACAACCCGAATGAATGCCTTTACGGTCCCCCGAACCGAAAAACACCCGATAAGCAATTGGCGCCTGCTGTCTTTGCTTCGCGTCGGCTCAGCACCGGCTCGCCGCTCCACGACCCCCTGGCCAAGGGCCTACAACTCCAAGCTCCGCATTACCGATTCATTGGTGATCTTGATCGCGGTGGCTTTGGCGTACTGGGGCAGATTCACCTTCGAAGACCCCGCTTCGTTTACCGCCGACGTTGCGGCACGATTCTCCGTCCTGTGCCTCCTGACGCTTCTGTGTTGGGGCGTCGGGCTCGCCGTGTTCCGTTCGCGCGACCCCAAGGTGATCGGCGTGGGTGCCAGCGAGTACAAACGGGTGGTCAACGCGACGACCACCGTCTTTGGTCTCATCGCCATAACGTTTGTTGTGGCCGAGGTCGCAACCGCCCGTTGGTTCTTCACCATCACCCTTCCCGTAGGTCTTGCGGGCATCGTCGGCTCTCGCTGGCTCTGGCGACAGTGGCTGGTGAGCCGACGCAAGTCCGGCCAGATGTTCTCCCGGGTCGTGGTCGTGGGCAGACGCTACGACGTGGAGAAGGTCGTGCGTCAAATTGGCGCCAATCGCGGCTCGGGCTATTTCGTGATGGGCGCCGTTCTTGACGACGGGGACGACGCGTGGGACGGACCCGTCCTTCAGGGCATGAGCATCAGGCGCGGCCTCGACGCGGTACCTCAGTACGCCGAAGAGCTCGGGGCGGACGCGATCGTCGTGGCCGGGCAGCCGAGGGGCGACGGCGAGTTCATCCATGACCTCGCCTGGCAGCTCGAGGGCAAGACGGTCGAGCTCATTCTCGCCACGAGCCTCGCCAATGTCGCCGGTCCCCGAATTCACTTCCGCCCCGTGGATGGCCTGCCGCTGCTTCACGTGGAGATCCCTCAGTTCGAGGGCGGAAAGCACCTCTTCAAACGGATGCTCGATGTCGTCATCGCCGGCCTGGCACTGCTCCTGCTTGCTCCGCTGTTCGCGCTGATCGCGCTGCTGATCAGGGCCGACAGCCCCGGGGGCGCCTTCTTCTGCCAGGAACGCGTTGGACGGGGCGGACGGCTTTTCCGCATCTGGAAGTTCCGGTCGATGGTTGCCGCAGCGCCCCAGCTTCAGGCCACGTTGGCGGCGCTGAGCGAGGGCAACGGGGTTCTGTTCAAGATGAAGAACGATCCCCGCGTGACCCGGTTGGGCAGAACACTTCGCAAGTACTCCCTGGATGAGCTGCCTCAACTGTGGAACGTTTTCGTCGGCGACATGAGTCTCGTGGGGCCGCGGCCCCCGCTGCCCAACGAGGTCGAGGAGTACGAAGAGCACGTGCTTCGTCGTCTCTACATCAAGCCCGGCCTCACGGGCATGTGGCAAATCAACGGGCGTTCCTCCCTGAGTTGGGAAGACAGCGTACGGCTTGACCTCTATTACGTAGAGAACTGGTCGGTAGTGGGCGACATCATGATAATGTGGCGCACCTTCCGGGTGCTCATCAGGCCCGTCGGCGCGTACTAGGCGAGTCGGACAGGAGCGTCACGGGCATGACACGAAGCGACCATAAACCAGACGGACGCAGAACTGTGCGGATCTTGGGCACCCATGGGGTGCCCGCCGCGTATGGCGGGTTTGAGACGGCTGCCGAGAACGTGGGGCTGTATCTGCGAGACCAAGGCTGGCGAGTGATCGTCTATTGCCAGGTCGAGGGCCATGGCCCGATGACCGAAGATGTCTGGAACGGCCTCGAGCGGGTCACGATTCCCGTGCAGCGCGGGGGATGGCTTGGCACGTCCCAGTTCGACTGGCGCTCGATCATCCACGCGTCCCGGTCGCGGGACGTGTGCCTCACCTTCGGTTACAACACCGCGCTGTTCAACATCGTGCAGCGAGCCAGGGGTATCCCCAACGTCATCAACATGGACGGCATCGAATGGTCCCGGGCTCGCTGGGGAAAGTTCAAACAGGGCATCCTCTGGGTCAACGAACGCATCGCCTGCTGGGTTGGAAACGACCTGATCGCCGACCACCCGGTGATCGAGGAATACCTGGCTACCCGCGCCAGGCGATCAAAACTCTCCACCATCACCTACGGGGCAAACGCCCTGGTATCGGCATCCACAGAGCCCGTCACTTCGCGCGGGTTGCGGCCGGGGTCCTACCTCACCCTGATCTGTCGCCCGATTCCGGAGAATTCGATTCTGGAACTGGTGCAGGCATTCTCCAGCCAACGGCGGGGACACACTCTGGCCGTCCTCGGTGACTACCGCCCGGACACCGATCCCTACCATCGGGCGGTCGTCGAGGCAGCGAGCGACGAAGTGGTGTTCCTCGGTGCCATCTACGAGCCCCAAGAGGTGGCTGCGCTGCGATTCCACTCCTCCGGCTACCTCCACGGCCACACCGTCGGCGGAACGAATCCGTCACTGGTCGAGGCGCTCGCCGCCGGCAACCCGGTGGTCGCTCACGACAACGCCTACAACCGCTGGGTCGCTGGGTCGGCGGCCCTCTACTTCACGAACGCCGAAGATGCAGCGCTGCAGATCGGCAGGATCCTCGGCGAGTCGGACCTTCGGGAGCGTCTCGGCAGGGCCAGCCGCATCCGACACGCCGAGGAGTTCACCTGGGAGCACGTCGCAGGTCAATACCAGGACCTCCTTAACCGCCACGTCGACGCTCACTCACGCTCCATCTCAGAGAAACCCGAACTCTCGAAGGAAGAACATTGATAAAGCTAGGAGTCGTAGGACTCGGCAAGATGGGGCTGTCCCACCTCGCCATGATCAAGGCGCATCCGGATGTTCAGGTTGAGGCGGTGGTGGACTCAAGCGGCTACATCCTGGACGTTCTCGGCAAGTACACGGGCCTTGCCACCTTCACCGACTACGAGACGATGCTGGAATCGGTTCCTCTGGATGCGGTGCTGATCGCGACTCCCACACGTTTCCACGGTCCGATGGTGCGCGCGGCCCTGGAGAGAGGGTTGCACGTCTTCTGCGAGAAGCCGCTCTGCCTGACCTCCGAGGAGTCACAGCAATTGGCGGCCCTCGCGGCAGAGAAGGGCCTGGTCACCCAGGTCGGCTATCACAACCGCTTCGTCGGCGCCTTTCGTGAGGTAAAGGAGCTGCTCGACGCGGGGGCAATCGGTCGGGTCACTCACATCCTCGCCGAGGCGTACGGCCCGGTAGTTCTGAAGTCCAAGGGCACCACCTGGCGGAGCCAACGGACCGAGGGTGGCGGCTGTCTCTACGACTACGCCGCGCATCCCGTCGATCTCCTCAGCTGGTACGTGGGTGCCCCCATCGGCGTGGGTGGCACGATTCTCGGTAGCGTCTTTTCCGAGAACACCGAGGACGAGGTGTTCAGCACGTTGTATTACGACAACAACGTCAGCGCTCAGCTCTCCGTCAACTGGTCGGACGAGTCGTATCGCAAGATGACCACGCAGATCACCATCACCGGCACGGCGGGAAGAATCCACGCCGACCGACAAGAGATTCAGGTGCACCTGGGCGGGGCCGCACCAACGGTCCAGGGATACGAGAAGGGCTGGAACGTTCGCTACACGACGGAGTTGACCGAGAATGTCTGGTTCTACCTCCGCGGCGAGGAGTACAGTGCACAGCTCGATCACTTCGTGAAGAGGATCGAGAACGCGGATCTTGACGGAATCAACAGCTTCGCTAGCGCCGCGGTCACAGACCGCGTGCTCGAATTGCTGACCATCGACGCGGAGGCCGGGCCGGCCACACGAGACGCGGAAGCGGTCGTTGCGGCTGCTGCACCCGCGCCGCGCCGCGGACTTCTGAGGAGGCGCTGATGAGCGAGAACGCAACACTAATTGAGACGAGCGCGGGAGCCACCCATATGGACCGACTGCTCTTCGGCGACAATCAATTCTTCGGCGTCAACCACATGTCCGAAGAAAAGGCCCGGGCTCAGGCGATGCGCTTCCAGAATCTGGATGCGGTGCTGGCCGTGCTCGACACGGCCTATGACGAGGGCATCACCACCTTCATGTGCACAACCCACGAGCGCATTGCGGAGGTGGCCGAGCGGGTCAGGAGCAACCCGGCGCGCTACCCCGACTTCCGCTTCTACCCCTGCATGCCCTACGCGCACAAGTACGCCGATGCGGTCACCGAGTACGGGATGCTCGGCGCTATTCGGCGCTTCCTTCCCGACGAAGGAATGATGAACGCGATGCTGCGCGGCGGTTCGTCAATTGCCAAGAAGGACGCCGAGGGTCTGATCACCCTTCTGGTGGATGCCGAAATGGCGGCCTTCCGCGGACTTTCCACACCGGTCATCTGGTTGCAGAACGTCGTTGTCGACCTGCTGCTCGGGCTCGGCTTCACGGAGGCATTCGTGATTTTCGCGCAACACATCAAGAAGCGGTACAACGCCGAACCCGGGTTCATCACGATGAACCTGCCCCTGCTTCTGGACGCCCTCGAGAAGGCCGGCATCGAGAACCCGCTGGTGTGTTCGAATATCAACAAGATCGGGTTCCGGATGTCCGGCGGCATCGAGGGTTACGCCGAGGCGCTTGCTGGTCGCACGTGCCGGGCGGTGGCGATGTCGGTCTTCGCGTCGGGCGCCATTCCCGCGCGGGAGGCGATCGAGTGGATCAGCGAGCAGCCCAACATCCAATCCATTGTCTTCGGGGCGTCGAGCCAGGCGAACATCCGGAGCACCAAGCAATTGGTTGACGAATTCAGCGGCACACGGCCGAAGCGAGAGAGGTAACCCACATGCGAATCCTGTTTGACGGATTCTGGTGGGTGACCGGGCCGGTGTCGAACAAACAGGTGATGCGCGAGTTCGTTCTCGCGTGGGAACGCGAATTCCCGGACGACGAACTGATCCTCGCCGTGCCGCGCTCCGACCTGACGGCCGTTCGAGGCCAGGTGCCCGGCCGCATCAGGTTGGTCGCCACCACGCTACGACCGCAAGGCATCAGCGCCATCGTCGAGTTGCCCTTCGTCGCACGGCGGCTGGGGGTGGACGTGACCATCGTGCACAACTTCACGCCGCTGTTCGGAGCGTCGGCAGTGTTTGTGCATGATCTGATGTTCGTCACGAGCCCGCAGTGGTTTACCGCGAAGGAGCGTCTCTACTTCTCTCTGATGACTGTGACAGTCGGGCGCGCCCGCTGGGTGCTGACCTCCTCCCAGTCGGAGGCGAACCGGATCTCGCGGCTGACGCGCTACCGAGCCGAGGTCACCCCGATCGGCCTCGGACTTTCTCGCGGATTGAACACAGCCGTGCCGGTCCGGCCCGCGGGGCTGGAAGACGTCGAAAGCTTTGTGCTGACTGTCGGGCGACTCAACGCTCGAAAAAATCTCGCCACCTGCATCGACGCGGCGCTCGCGTCCGGTGTGGTGACGCCGCGCAATCCGCTGATCATTGTCGGTGAACCGGGAGGGAAAAAAGCGACTCTCCCGCGAGCCGAGGCGGACGCGGTGTCCTCACGCGCCGTTCGATTCCTCGGTTTCATCACCGACGACGAGCTCGCGTACCTGTACGCCCACGCACAGGTGTTCCTTTTTCTCTCGCTCGACGAGGGTTTCGGGATGCCCACCCTCGAGGCTCTGCGGTTCGGAGCGCCCATCGTGGCGAGCGATATTCCCGTTTTCCGGGAGATTCTGGGCTCGCGCGCGCGGTTCGTGCCTCCGCTCGACGTGGAAGCGACCGCGGCGGCCATCCGCGACTCTGCCGGTGCCGGTCGATTCGACGCCGTCGACGTCGAGACGCTGGGCTATTCCTGGGAACTCAGTGCTCGCCGAATGCGAACTGCGGTGTCGGGCGCGGCGTGGATCAAAAAAGATGAGTCTATTGAATTTACCGAGTGAGCGGTAAGGTTTGCTTTCCCGATAACCACTAACATTCAGGAGCGCCGGATGGCGGCCGAGAAACCCGACTCAGCCTCGCGACAACCCACACCAAAGCCTGAGGCCAAGCCGCCGGACGCGGGTTGGAGCACCCGGCGCAAGGTTCTCGTTGCCGCGGCCGCGGCAGTGCTCCTGGCGGGAGGGATCACCGCCACGGTCCTCACCAGCCTCGGCGCACCCGGCAGTGATCGACAGGCCGGCCCGCCCCAGTCGGGCGCCCCGGCCAGTCCGAAGAGCAGCGACACCTCGGCCACCCCGACCAGCCCCGATCCGGCGGCCACCCCGACTAGTCCCGATCCGGCGGCCACCCCGGGTCCCGCCGTGCCGGCTGCCCCGGTAGCTCTGGACAAGCCAGCGCAAATCGAGCCGGGACTGTCCGCAGCGATCACCAAATTCGAGGCCGTCGACGGTAAGGCGCTCACACCCGGCGAGGTGTCCGCCCCATCGGTCAGGACGACGGTCACGATCCGGAACGCCAGCAGCGAGTCGGTACCGCTGACGACGGCGGTGGTCACGGCCTACTACGGACCCGACCAGACACCGGCGCTGGAACTCACCTCGCCGGGCGGCGCTCCCTTCCCGACCAAGGTAGCGGCGGGCCAGAGCGCTACCGCCGTTTACCTCTTCAGCATCCCCGTCGACCAGCGCGATCGAGTGCGAATAGTCGTCGACTATTCGGTCAAGGTCTCCCCGGTCGTGTTCGAGGGGGCGGTTCCTCGGTAGTCCCCAAAACTGCCTCCCGGTAGGGGTTTACTCGCCTGCCTGCCGTAACTACGCTTTCTCGCAATCGAGCGGTCTACCCGAGCCCGCTTTACCCGAGATTTCGATTTGAGGCCACGCGATGGCGCGTTTCTCTCACCCTGTTTTTCTTGCCGTCGCGACCGTCTCAGTTGTGCTGGCTGCGACCCTCGTGAGCGCCGGGCCGGCCCTCGCCGACACGTCCCCGCCGGATGCCTCGGTGCCGCAGACGGTCGCCGCTGACTCCCTGCCGACCGCCCAAATCAACGGGGTGGCCTGGGATCAGGCGATCGTCGGCAACACCGTCTATGTCGGCGGCAACTTCACCACGGCGCGGCCCGCCGGATCGGCAAGTGGAAGCAACACGGTGTCGCGCACCTACCTGCTGTCCTACAACCTGACCACAGGTGCGCTCAGCAATTGGGCGCCGACGCTGAACGGTCAAGTGCGCGCCATCGTTGCGTCGCCGGATGGCTCGAGGTTGTACGCCGTAGGCGCATTCACCACGGTCAACGGGGCGACCCGGAACCGCATTGTCGCCTTCGACACCGCCACCGGCGCCGTCAATTCGAGTTTCGCCGCGGACGCGAACGGCGAGGTGTTCGCCGTTGCCGCCACCAACTCGACCGTGTACTTCGGCGGCAACTTTAGCTCCGCCAAGGGCGTCTCGCGACCGGGAAGGGCCGCCGCGGCCACTGCGGCGTCGGGCGCCACAACGTCGTGGGCTCCCGTGCTGGCGAACGGTCGCGCGTACGGGCTCGAGGTGGCGCCAGACGGCAGCAAGGTGGTCATCGCCGGCAGCTTCACCACCCTCAACGGAAGCGGCAACCCGGGCTACGGCATGGGCGCCGTCACTCCGGACACCGGCGCATCCCTTCCCTGGGCAGCGAACGCTATCGTGCGAGACGGGGGAACCGAATCTGCCGTGTACGGATTGTCGTCGGACGGAGACAGCGTCTACGGCTCGGGTTACGTCTACCCCACCGGTGGCAATTCGGAGGGCACGTTCCGGATGTCCTGGGCTGGCGGCGAACTGAAGTGGATCGCCGACTGCCGCGGCGACAATTACAGTGCCGCCGCTCAGGGAAACGTCGTCTACATCGCCGGCCATTCCCATCAGTGCCAGTGGGTCGGCGGCTTCCCGCAAAACGATCCATGGACTCACTACCGGGCGCTGGCTTACACCAAGGAACCATATGGAGTCGTACGCGCCGACGTGCAAAAAGGTCAGCCTGCCACTCGGCAGCTTGCCTTCTTCCCCAACATCAACACGGGAACCTTTACCGGCCAGGTTCAAGGGGCGTGGACCGTACAAGCCAACGCGCAATACGTGCTGTACGCGGGTGAATTCACCCAGATCAACGGAGTCGGCCAGCAGGGTCTCTCCCGGTTTGCGCTTCCGAGCGTGGCACCGAACAAGCGCGGCCCGCAGATCAGCGGATCGGGCTGGCCGCTCAGCACTGCCTCCTACTCGGCCAGCACTGTGCGCCTCAGTTGGCCATCGAACCGGGACCAGGACAACGAGCAGCTGACCTACCGCGTGTACCGGAACGGCAACCTGACCACGCCGGTCTTCACCACCGCCGGCTTGTCGCGGTTCTGGGATGAGCCGACCATCAACTGGGTCGACACCGGTCTGTCGCCGGGCACAAGTTACAGCTACCGGGTCAGCGCAACCGATGCGTATAACAACATCGCGTGGACCAACACGGTGAACCAATCCACCGCTACGAGCGGGACGTACAGCTCGTACGCACAGACCGTGACCAAGGACAGTCCGACGTTCTACTACCGGCTTGGTGAGTCGAGCGGAACCACGGTCGCGAACCTCTCCGGTCCGGTCGGCAACACGACTCAGGTGGTATCGACGACCAATACCGTGGATGCCACGGCGGGTTCCGGCGTGAGCCGCGGCGTCACCGGACCGATTGCTGGTGACCCGAACACGGCGTCCAAATTCAACGGAACGACGAGTGGGCGGGCCGTGACCTCCCCGCAGGTGTACTCCGACGACAGCATGACCGTGGAAACCTGGTTCAGGACAACCGCCGCGAGCGGCGGGATGGTCGGCTTCGGCAACTCCAGCAGCGTGACCGGGAATTCCTCGGTGTACGACCAGTCCCTGTATCTTGCCTCCGGCAAAGTGGGCTGGGCCGTTTACGATTCGGCCACCCGCGCCATCCAAAGTCCGTCAAGCTACAACGATGGCAACTGGCACCACGCGGTGGGGCGCCTCGGTCCCGACGGGATGAGCCTCTTCGTCGACGGATCGCTCGTCGCAACTCGCGCGTCCACAACCTACGCTCGCGGCTTCTACGGGTACTGGAAGATCGGCGGCGACACCAACCCGTCGGGCAACGCGAACTTCACCGGCGACCTCGACGAGGTGGCGATCTACAAGACGGTGTTGACCCCGGCGCAGGTGGTGCAGCATTACCAGCTGCGCGGAGGGGGAGCCGCGAACGTGAGCCCGACGGCTTCCTTCACGGCCACCACCAGCGGGCTGACCGCGACAGCGAATGGTGCAGCGTCAACCGACTCCGACGGATCGATCTCGTCCTGGAACTGGGCCTGGGGCGACGGCACCACCGGCACAGGCTCGACCGCGACGCACACGTACGCGACAGCCGGGACATATACCGTCACCCTCACCGTTACCGACAACGGCGGCGCAACCGGAACGGCAAGCAAGCCCGTGACTGTCGCAGCCGGTAACCAGGCGCCGACGGCATCGTTCACCACCTCGGTCAATGCCCTCACCGCGAGCGTCAACGGGTCTGCCTCGAGCGACCCGGATGGGTCCATATCCTCGTGGTCGTGGAGCTTCGGCGACAGCAGCGCCGGAACCGGCTCGACCAGTTCCCACACCTACGCCGCCGCGGGAACGTACACGATTACCCTCACGGTCACCGATAACGGCGGCGCCACGGCGACGACGACCCGCACGGTAACGGTCGCCTCTGCCGGTGGCACAACGACGCTCGCGCGGGACGCCTTCGAGCGGACTTCAGCCTCAGGCTGGGGCGCTGCGGAGGTCGGGGGAACGTGGTCGGCGGCCGGCACGAGCTACGTGGCGAACTCCGGCTCCGCGGCCGCAGTCCACTCCGCCGCTGGAACAACACGGCGGTCGCTGCTCAGTGGCGTATCGACCCCATCGTCCGACATCACGGTTCAGGTGGCTCTGGACAAGGCGTCCACCGGCGGTGGCGTGTCGGTGGGGGCGGTAGGTCGTCAGGTTGGCGTGGACTTCTACCAGGCCCGCATCCGTTTCCTAGCGGACGGAACGGTTGGCCTGCAGCTGCTGTCTGGCTCCTCCACGGTTCTGGCGAACACGACGGTTGCCGGCCTCACATACGCGCCAGGGTCCACGCTCGTGCTTCGGGCGCAGGTCTCCGGCACAAATCCAACCACGATCAGGGGCAAGGTCTGGGACATGGGGAGCGCCGAACCTGCCGCCTGGCAGCTCACGGCAACCGACTCGACTGCCGCTCTTCAGACAGCCGGGTCGATCGGGCTCGAAAGTTACCTGTCCAGTTCGGCCACCAATGCTCCGCTAATGGTGCGTTACGACAACTTCTCGGCATCCTCGGTCGGCTGAGTCCACGTCTTCCGTCGGCTGAGTCCGCGTCGAGCGGCGCGCTCACGCTGTAGGACAAGCACCGCCGACGCGGTGATTCCCTGGGCGTGTGCCCCCAGTATGGGGAACGCGTTGCCCCAGTTCGGGGGGTATTTGTATTGATCCCTATGGTTCAGGTGGATTCTTCCTTATGCTGCTGCTACTCGGCGATACCCGAAATCGCCGGATAACCCGATCGAGGACACCGTGGGTCTACCCAGCCCTGTGTCGCAGCGACGCCGCTCCCCGGTGGCAGTCGTCACGACAGTTGCAATAATCTTCTCCTTTTTCGCCTTCAGCCAGCCGGCCGCGGCCGACACAGTTCCGCCCGTCGCGACGGATCCGGCAACCGTGTCAAGCGATGCGCTTGCCACACCCCAGATCAATGGGGTGGTGTGGGATCAGAAGATTGTCGGCAACACCGTGTACGCGGCGGGCGACTTCACCAGGGCGCGGCCAGCCGGGTCCGCTCCCGGAGTCAACGAGGTCGTGAGAAGTTACCTCCTGTCCTACGACGTGACGACCGGCGCGCTCTTGCCATGGGCACCGGCGCTCAACGCGCAAGTGCGCAAGCTCGCCGTCTCGCCTGACGGCACCCGTCTCTACGCCGTAGGTGACTTCACCACCGTCAACGGTGTCGCGAAGGGGCGCATCGCCGCCTTCGACGTTCCAAGCGGCGCGCTGAATTCCGCTTTCACCGCTACCGCGAACAACCGGATCTATGCCGTCGCTGCCACAGCGAGCACGGTCTACATCGGTGGCGCGTTCTCCTCCGTAAAGGGCGTCACTCGGGTCGGAGCGGCCGCGGTGTCGGCCAGCAACGGGACCCCGACAGCCTGGTCCCCGACGCTCACGGGTGGCCGCGCCTACGCGATGATCGTCTCGCCCGACCAGTCCAAGGTCGTCATTGGTGGGGACTTCACCAGCATGAACGGATCGAACAACCCGGGCTACGGGCTAGGGGCGGTCGACTCCACTACCGGTGCATCCCTGCCATGGGCCGCCAACAATCTGATCCGCAATGCCGGTGTCAATGCGGCGATCTTCAGTCTCGCTTCCGACTCCGACAGCGTCTATGGCACCGGCTACGTGTTCGGAGACGGTGGAAACCTCGAGGGCACTTTCCGCGCCGGCTGGTCCGACGGGAACATCAACTGGGTGCAGGACTGCCACGGTGACGAGTACTCGGTAGCGGTCACGGGTGACGCGGTCTACATTGCCGGGCACCCGCATTACTGCGGAAACGTCGGGGGCTTCCCGCAGACCGACCCGTGGACATTTCACCGGGCGCTGGCCTTCTCCAAGGCCGCCACCGGTACCCTCACGGCCGATCCGAACGGCTATTACAACTTCGCCGGCACACCGGCGCCATCCCAACTGAACTGGTTCCCAGACATCAATCTCGGATCGTTCACCGGGCAATACCAGGGTCCGTGGAGCGTCGCCGCGAATTCGAATTACGTCGTCTACGGCGGAGAGTTCACCACCGTCAACAACAAGGCGCAACAGGGTCTCGTGCGGTTCGCCTCCAAAGCCATCGCCCCCAATCTCGACGGCCCGCGCCTGACCGGTGACAATCTGAAGCCGACTCTGCAGTCGGCCAGTCCGACGACCATGACTGTCAGCTGGCCAGCGGACTGGGACCGCGACAACGAGTCGCTCAGCTACCAGGTCATCCGCGATGGCAAGACGTCGACTCCGGTTTACACCACCACTCGGAACTCGCGATTCTGGGATCAGCCAACCATTTCCTGGGTCGACACCGGCCTGAATCCGGGCCAGACCTACAGCTACCGCATCCGCGCCATTGACCCTCTGGGGAACAGCGGCTGGGGAACCACAGTGTCCGCAACCGTCGCGATAACGGGCACACAGAGCGACTACGCCAAGGCCGTCATCGCCGCTCAACCGACCGACTTCTGGCGACTCGGAGACTCCGCGGGCCCGACCGCGACCGATTCCGTGGGACGCTACGACGCCGCGGCCGGAACCGGCGTGACCTTTGGCCAGCCGGGGGCAATCATCGGTGACCCCAACACCGCGGCCAGCTTCGACGGGACCGGTAATGGCCTCGTGGCATCCAGCGGCAAGGTGTGGGGCGACAACACGTTCTCAGTGGAGACGTGGGTCAACACGACGTCCTCAAGCGGGGGCAAGATCGTCGGCTTTGGTGCGCAGAACACGGGCAATTCGAGCAGCTACGACCGACACATCTACATGAACGCGGCCGGGAATCTCATGTTCGGGGTGTACCCGGGCTCGCCGAAGGTCGTGCAGTCGTCGAAGAAATACAACGACGGCCAATGGCACCACATTGTCGCTTCGCTCGGTGCCAGCGGGATGAGGCTCTATGTGGACGGCAAACGGGTCGGCTACAACCCGGACGTAACGACGGCGCAAGGCTATTGGGGATACTGGCGGATCGGCGGGGACAACTCCTGGGACGGCAGTCCGTACCTCAGCGGATCCATCGACGACACCGCGGTCTACCCCACCGAGCTAACGCAGCAGCAGATTCTCGACCACTACTCCTTGTCCGGACGCACCGTCAACGTGCCGGTAGCGCCGACGGACAGCTACGGCGCCGCGGTGTACGCGAGTGACCCGCTCTTGTATTACCGACTTGGCGAGGCGAACGGCAGCACGGCTGTCGATTCGGGGAACCAGGACAACCCGGGCAGCTACGCCGGCTCCTACAGCCTTGGATCCGCCGGGGCCGTTAAAGGGACGGCCGACACCGCCGCACAATTTGACTCGGGATCGGTCGCCAGCAATTCCTCGTTCAACGGACCGACAACATACTCGACCGAGATCTGGTTCAAGACGACCACGACCCGAGGTGGAAAGCTCACCGGGTTCGGCAGCTCGAGTTCGGGCCTTTCCAACAGCTACGACCGACACGTCTATATGCAAGACGACGGCAAGCTGGTCTTCGGCGCCTGGACGGGCCAGACCAACACCGTCACCTCGCCGTCGTCCTACAACGACGGCACGTGGCACATGGCGGTTGCGACCCAGTCATCGGCTGGGATGAAACTCTACGTCGATGGCACCCTCGTGGGAACGAACCCGCAGACCGGCGCGCAAGACTACGTCGGATACTGGCGAGCCGGCGGCGACAACACCTGGGGTTCGAGTGACGCGTATTTCGCCGGGACCCTGGATGAGTTCGCGGTGTATCAGACGGCGCTGAGCCAGTCGACCATTGCGCAACAGTTCGCGTTGGGGGCGCCCGAACCACAAAATGTGGCGCCGACCGCCGCCTTCACCAGCAGCGTTGCAGGCAGGACCGTGACTCTGGATGCGACCGCCTCGAGCGACGGCGATGGGACCATCGCGAGCTACGCCTGGAACTTCGGCGACGGGTCTCCGGTCGTGACGAGTTCCAGCGCCACAGGCAGCCACACCTATTCCGCCGCCGGCACCTACCAGGTGACGCTGACCGTCATCGACAATGACGGGGCAACCGACAGCGTCAGCCACGACGTTCAGATCACCCAGTCGAACACGCCTCCGGTGGCGATCTTCACCGAGTTGTCCACCGACCTGACGGTCACGTTCGACGGAACCGGCTCATCAGACCCAGACGGCAGCATCGCCTCCTACGCCTGGGCCTTCGGCGACGGAGGGGTCGGCACCGGTTCATCCAAGGCACACGACTACGCCGCCGCGGGCACCTACGTGGTGACCCTGACGGTCACCGACAACGACGGGGCATCGACAGCGGTCAGCCACAATGTCACGGTGACAGCGGCGAACCAGGCGCCAACGGCGAGCTTTACCAGCAGCACCAGCGACCTCGGTGCGTCGTTCAACGGGACGGCCTCCACCGATCCGGACGGCTCCATCGCCGGTTACGACTGGGACTTCGGAGACGGATCGGCGCACGCGACGGTGGTCAGTCCGTCCCACACCTATGCCGCTGCCGGTGCCTATTCGGTGACGCTCGTCGTCACAGACGACCGAGGCTCGAGTGCGTCGGTGACCCACACGGTCAACGTCGTCAAGCCAAACGGAGCGCCCACGGCATCGTTCACCGCCTCGACCTCCAGCCTCACGGTCGCGGTGAACGGCTCCGCCTCGACCGATGACGGGACGATCAGCGGATACGCCTGGAACTTCGGCGACGGATCATCCGGGGTCGGCGTCACCGCCTCGCACACCTACGCCGCTGCCGGCGACTACACCGTGACCCTGACGGTGACCGACAACGGGGGGCTCACGGCGACCGCCAGCAAGCCGGTAACCGTGTCGGCCAGCTCGACGCTCGCGGAGGATCAGTTCGAACGGACGACAGCCTCCGGCTGGGGCACGGCCGGAACCGGCGGACAGTGGACCTCCTCCAGCACCGCAAATTCGAGTGTCGGTGCCGGCACCGGGGCCCTATCCCTAACCGCAGGAGCGACGCGGAAGGTGACTCTGAACGGGGTCTCAACCACCGATGCGGACATCAGCACCGACATCTCCTTCGATAAGCCCATGACCGGAGGCGGCGCCTACGCCGGCATCATCGCCAGACAGACGGCCAGTGACTACTACCAGTCACGCATTCGATTCCTGGCCAACGGAACTCTCGCCGCGCAGATTCTGCAGGGCGGTTCGACGGTGCTCGGAAACGCGACCGTGCCTGGGACCTACACGCCGGGAACGTCGCTGACCCTCCGCACGCAGATCAGCGGGGCTTCACCCACCACGGTTCGGGCGAAAGTCTGGCCGACCGGCACCGCAGAGCCGGCGGCCTGGGCCGTGACCGCAACGTCAAGTGCGGCCGGGCTACAAGTCGCGGGATCGATCGGCGTCGTGAGCTACGCGTCCACCTCGATCACCAACGCTCCTCTGTTGGCAAAATACGACAACTACCTCGCTAGCTCTGGCGGAGCAGTCGTGCCGCCGCCGCCCCCGCCCCAGAACGTCCCCCCGACTGCCGCGTTCACCAGCTCGGTGAGCGGACTCGCCGCGACGGTCGACGCCAGCACGTCGACCGATTCAGACGGAACCATCGTCGGATACTCGTGGAACTTCGGCGACGGATCCACCGGAACCGGCGTCACCGCCTCCCATAGCTACGCTGCCGCGGGAAGCTACACAGTGACCCTGACGGTAACCGACAACAGTGCCGCGACGGCAACGAAAACGGGATCGGTCAGCGTGACCGCTCCGCCGCCGGGCGACCCCAACCTGCTCGCAAACGACGATTTCGAGCGCACGACGACCGCCGGATGGGGCAGCGCCACGGTCGGCGGCCCGTGGACATCAACAACCAACGCCAGCTCCTTTGTCAACACCGGTTCCGGAGCCTTCGTCCATTCCGCTGGTGCCACGCGTCGCGCCCTGCTCAACGGCGTTAGTGTGCGCGATGTCGAGTTGCAGGTACAGGTGGCGAGTGACAAACCCGTGCTGGCCGGCCAGATTGTGGCGGGACTCGTCTCGCGGCAGGTCGGCACGGACTTCTATCAGGGACGCGTCCGGCTCTTGCCGACTGGCGTCGTCGCCCTGCAACTCGTCCACGGCTCCGGCACGATCCTGGCGGATGTCACCATTGCCGGTCTGACCTATAGCCCCGGAGACCAACTGATGCTCAAGGTCCGCGTCACGGGAGCGTCGCCCACCACCATCCAAGCCAGGATATGGCGTGCCGGCACCCCTGAGCCGACAACGTGGCAGGCCAGCGCTACAGACTCGACGGCCGCCCTGCAGGCGCCCGGCACGGTGGGAGTGGAAAGTTACGTCTCTACGTCGGCCACGAACACTCCCGTGACCCTCCGCTACGACACCTTCTCGGCACGATCTGCACAGTAAGCAGTCAGCACAGTACTCTGAGCGCAGCACGAGTCAGACAAGGCACCACGAAGACGATTCTCGGGCGACGAGTGGGGAGGTGCCGGTGAAACGGGACGCTCTCGGCGCCATCGGCGCCCAAGCCACGCAGGCTCTCGCCAGTTTCGTGATCCAAGTACTGGTCGCCAAGAGCCTCGGCCTCGACGGGCTGGGCACTTTCTCGATCCTGTACGGGGTGATCGTGCTGGTCACCGCGCTCCTCACCGGCTTCGTCGGCGACTCCCTCGTGGTTCTTGACCGTCGAGAGCGGTCGATCCGATCCGCGTTGGAGCAGTACGCACTTGGGCTCTCGGTCCTCGCCGCGGTGGCCTGCTCCGCCGTGGCGTTTCTCTCCGGTTTGGTGACTCTGGCGCAGGCGCTCCTGTTCGGGCTTGCCCTCGTGCTGTTCGTGCTCGAAGAGATGATGCGCAGGCTCCTGATGGCCAACCTCGGATTCTGGCGCGTCGCCGCAATCGACTTCACGGCATTCATCGGGATGATCTGCGTGGTCGCTCTTTCCGTCGTGTTCGACGACCTGACACTGGGGCGGTTCCTGCTGGCAATCTCGGTGGGCCAAGTGGTCGCAATCGCATTCGGCGTTGTTTTCCTACCGTCCGAGGAACGGTTCGCCGTCGCATTCACGACCGGGGGTCATCGGGCGGTCGCCGCCTACGGTTCGTGGCGGGCGAGCCAGCAGTTGCTCCGACCGGCGCTGTTGACCGCGGTTCGGACCCTCGTCACGATATTTCTGGGCCTTGCCGCCACGGGACTCCTGGAAGCCGGGCGCGTGTACGTGGCGCCAGCAATGCTCGTGGTGTCGGGATTCACCTCGTTCCTGTTTGTCAGTTTCGCCAAGAACAAGAACGCGAGAGTCAGTGTTCAGCTGCCAAAGGCCGACAAGGCCGTCTGGGCGCTGTTCGGCATCACCGTGGTCCTCGGCGCGATGATGGTCCTTGCGC
This sequence comes from Microbacteriaceae bacterium, assembly GCA_025464975.1. Lineage (GTDB taxonomy): Bacteria > Actinomycetota > Actinomycetes > Actinomycetales > Microbacteriaceae > Lacisediminihabitans. The sequence goes on from JAODMT010000005.1 coordinate 36,160, forward strand.
TGCCGATCGTTGGCCGAGTGCTGTTCGGCACGGCGCCCCAACTCAACGCCGTTCTGGGTTGGCTGGCCTATACCGCTTCGGTATCTGCCGTAACTCCGTACGGTGCACTTGCCGCCGTCGGCAACAAGCAAGCCTTCGTGTTCGGCATTCGCTTGACCGAGACCCTCGTCTCGGTGCTTGCAGTCCTCGCGATGATGGCTCTCGGCGCGGACCCCGGCCTTGTCCCCATCGTGCTGGCGGTGAGTTCCACGCTCGGCGGTCTGGCCATCCGCACCTTCATCCTTTCCCCGTTGGCCCGCGGCGAGCGGGGCCCCGCCGACTGAATCGCGGCAGACCCCGGTCGGCGTGGCCTATTTGACGCCGACCGCCGGCACGGGGTCTTCCCACTGCAGCAGGGCGCTGATGGATTCCGGAAGTCGACCGCCACCGGTTGCCGCCGCCCGATCTGTCGCGGACTGGCGCCAGCTCGCCTTCGTCGCCGACTCGAAGCTCAGCTCGGCGCCGTGCTTCTCCTGCTTCGCCGCGGTCTGAAAGGCCTTCAGCGACCTGTAGGTGTGCGGTGAACCTTGCCCGCGGGACCAGACCACCAACCACCGTGGGCTCGCTGCTTTCTGCCGCTGGTAGGCGTTGCCGTCGAGGATGACGCCCATTTGCTTCGCGGTCATCTCTCCGGAGTAGTCCTCGACGCAGACGACACAGTCCGCCTTGGCACCGGAGAAGACGTTGTTCTTGACCGTGACCGCCCCGACCACCCACGGCATCTCGTCGCTGGCCAGACCGGGTCGTCGATCATGCCCCGGGATCGTCGTGTCGCTGGCCCGCCTGTCATCCTGAACAACGCTGAGATCCCGACCGTTCGTAGTGACCGTGTTGTTCCAGATCTGCACATTGCTCGTGTCATTGACCTTGATTCCGCTGTCCCGGTTATCGAAAATGCGGTTCCCGGCGACGACAAATTTGGCGGAGATCTCCAGAATCAGCCCGTGCCCCCGGTTGCCGTGGATGTCATTGCCGACCACGTTTGAGTCGTACACCGATTGGTCGAACCACACCCCTGGGCCCGCATTGTCGGAGAACCGGCTTCGCTCTATGGTGACGCCTCGGGATCGGGTGATCTTCAAGCCGCCAGAGACCGGGGCATTGTTGAAGTGCTCCCGGTTGTTCCCGCTCGACGCGAGTCCGGTCACTCGCAATCGGTCGGCGTAGTTCGCTCCCATTCCGAGCAATCCGTTGTCCCGCACCGTGACGTGGCTCACGACTGCATCGGCGGCCGCGACGAAGAGCCCGGTGGTGGCGTTGTCCTCGATGATTATGTTTTCAATGCGCACCCCCTTCGCCTCGACGGTTACCGTGCCAAAGCCGGGCACAGAGGTGGCGTACCGCCGCACTCCGACGCCCCGGAGAATGCTGTCCTTCGATTGGACGCTGAGCGCCTTGACCTTGTCGCTTGCGCGCACCTCACGACCGGTGGGATCGGATCCGAGGTAAATCTTGCTCGCGGCCTCGTCAACCGCGAAGGTGCCCGGCGCGACGTCCGCGACCGTCGCGACCTGGCGTTGGCTCCTGCCGTCGATCCAGACCTGCTCCGGATGCGCGGCGAAGGAATAGTCGGGGTTAAGGAACACCCAACCCGGTTCGGTGTTATCCGGCGCGCCACGCTGATAGGTCGGACTCGAGTCGAAGCGGGCTGCCCAGCCATCCACACTCCAGAGGGCACCGGCGCGTTTCCAACCCTCCACAACGGTGCTGCCGTCGAACCATACGACCTCGCGGCGGTACGGCTGGATGGTGACCGTCTTGTCCTTGGTCACGGTGACGCGCTCGTGGTAGGTGCCGGCCCGCAACACGATGGTTTGACCGGATCGAGCGACAGTGATCGCCCGTTGCACGGTGGCGAGCGGACGGGCCTTCGTGCCCGGGGCGCTGTCCGACCCGATCACCGAGACAAAGAGCGCATCACGCGGGGCCGAATACGAGACAGACCCGAGCGGCGCGGCCCCTGCTGGTTCCGGAGGGGTTCCGGGCCGCTGAACGAGTTCGAGGACGGCGACGGCGCAAACCAGCAGAGCGAGCAAGGCCGCGATGGCTCCCCAAAAAACTCGCCGGGGACGAACCACCGTTGACCCGGTTCGCGCACCAGATTGAGTCATCGACGATCTTCCGGGTAAGCGAATCGGCTCTGAGCTTGACGCCTCGCGCCGGCGCTGTCGGGAATCAGCGCTGCTGATATTGTGCCAGATGGGGGCATATAATGCGCCTCCTGACCGATGTCCGGGCCGAAACGGTATACTTCTTGTCTCCATTCACGTGTCGCGCTCTACCCGAAGGAGAAGGCTCGATGGAAAATCAGGGGTATTTCCGTATCTTCCGCGATCGCTGGATCGCGCTGATTCTCGGGGTGCTGGTTGGAGTCTGGGTTGCCTCGGCGGTTGCGACATCCATTCCGCGAACGTACACCGCGTCCGCGATGTCCTTCCTTTCGGTGCAATCCGGAACCGGCTCGCTAGTCGAGCGGTCTCAGTTCAGCCTGGCGCGCATCACGTCCTACCCAGAGCTGGCCCACAGTTCGGAGGTTCTGAGTAACACCATCCGGGATCTTGGGTTGAATACGACTGTGCAGCAGCTCGGCGCCAGGGTGACCGCGGAGAATCCGCCGACAACCGTGCTTCTGCAAATCTCCGCCGACGCCCCCACCCCCCAGCAGGCCGCGGCGATCGCGAATTCCGTCGCCGCGAACGTGGCGGCCGTGGTGAGCAACCTCGAGAACTCGGCGGGTGACACCCGCTACTCGGTCACCCTCGAGCCACGGATCCCCGCGCAAGCTCCCACCCAACCCTCGGCCCCGCAATTGCCGATCATCCTCGGCCTTGGGGCAATCGCCGGCCTCGCCCTGGGGCTAATCGTGGCCATTCTGTGGGCGCGCCTCGACACCGGAATCCGTTCGGCAAGCCACGTGCGGCGAATCTCCGGACTACCCGTGCTCGGGGAACTCCCGTGGCGTTCTACCCCCCGGTCCGACCGGCGAAGGTGGGTTGCGCGGCGAGAACGTATCTTCCGGGAAACGCAGCTGACCATCAGGCAAGCCAATGGGGCCGTGATACCCGATTTTCTGCTGCTTGTTCCCGCTAGCCGATCGGCGAGCCAGCCCGGAGTGAGACTCGGACTCACCGAAGCACTCGCGTGGACCGGTCGGTCGGCGTGCCTCGTCGAGGGGGACTTCTTTGGCGGCATCCGCTCCCACCTCGAGGTCGCCGGCACCGGCGGTCTGGCTGAGGTGCTGAACGGGATGGCGTCGCTCGATGACGCGATAGTGCCGGTGGACGGGGAACGGTTCAGTCTGCTGCCCGCCGGCTCACCAAAACACCTTCCCCGGGAGTACGACGCAGAACAGCGCATCCGTGGCACCATCAGCAACCTGGTTTCCTCCTTCGATGTCACCATCATGGAAGCGACCTCAATCACGCAGCCGGCGACCCTCGAACTCGTGGGCCCGTATGCCGACGGCGTTGTGGTGCTGGTGCGCTACGGCCGGACCCGTTCGGCGGACCTCGCGCAAGTGATGGTCAGACTACGGGTCATGGGAATCCGGCCACTCGGCGTCGTGCTGACCGGCGTGCCGCCGTTCCGCCGCAGCGACCTTGCGGCGGGGTGGTTGCCAGAAGACTTCAACGAGGTGCCGCGCCGCTCAATGTGGCCGTTGAACGATCCGATCGACGCCGAAGCCACGTTTTCGAAGCACCGCACAGGGCTTCGGGATGGCGCGGGGCCATTCACAGCGATAACGTCCGAGGTCGAGCCGGTACTTGAGCGCGGTGCCGAGTTCGACAGCGACGAGGTCGACAGCGACCGGGACGCCGAGGTCTCGCCACGGGCGACCAGAGTCGCCGCCGACGAAACTCGTCAGTGACCTGAATGCCATGGAGAAAACCCTTCGCCACAATCTGAGCCCCCGGGGGTTATGGATTCTGGTCTTCGCCATCCAGTCCGTTCTCGTCATGAGCGTGGTCCCCTGGCGTCAGGGCGTCCTGTACGGCGGGGGTGTTGACCCGGTGGTCCTTGCGAAGGCGGCCATCGGCACGCTGGCCTTCGGCAGCGCGATGGCCCTGTACCTCACGGCCAGGGTGCATAGCCGTGTCGGTATGCGGTCGCTGAGCCTCTTGTCGTTGATCGTCTCCATCGCCCTGCTCGGCGCCTTCGCCAATGGGTCGTCCGTTGCCGCTGTTGTGCTCTCGGTCCGCATTGCGCTCATCGCCGCGACGGTCGTGCTGATGGTCGCGTCAGTTCCGCCGAGAGTCGTGCTTATGACGCTTCTTGCCGCACTCGGTGTCGTGGCAGCGGCGGCGGCAATCACCGGCGCGGCGAAGGGGCTCTCCCTGGGGCGTCTCGGCGGAGGAATCCCCGATATGGCACCGAACGTTCTGGCCGGACTCGCGGCGGCGCCGGCAATCGGGCTTGCCGCCGACATCGCCGGCCGCGGGGTTCGTCTGTGGAATTTGGCAGCATTCGCGGCAATGTTCGCCATCGTCTTTGCTACGCAGTCTCGCACCACCCTGATCGTGCTCGTGCTCGGGGTCGTGCTTGCGTTCCTCTGCACGCCGCGACTAACCACGTCGGCGGCCATGTTGACCATCGCCGCACTGCCTTTTTCTTACCTGCTGCTGGCGTTCACCGACATCGTGCCGCGAATCCTCGGGCGCGGTCAGAGCGTGCAAGAGCTTTCCACCTTCAGTTCGCGAACGGTGGCCTGGGATGCCGTTCTTGCCACGCCATTCGATTCCTGGGCGAAATGGATCGGCGTTGGCTTGGCCGCCAAGACGGTGCCAGTGCAACAACGCTGGCGCGACGAACAGGTGCTTGACAGCAGCTGGGTTTCGGTGATCGCCCAGGCCGGCCTGATCGGCACTGCGCTCCTCGGCATCTGGATAGTGTTCTCAACGGTTGAGAGTCTGCGGCGATCGAGCCTCAAGCCAATTGCTCTGCCACTGCTCGTGACGCTGCTCATCCGCAGCTTTACCGAGAGCGGGCTCGTCGACTCGAGCGCCACCTTCCTCATATTTCTCACCGTCTCGCTCCTCCTGGAACCCGGCACACGGGTGCCACACGAAGCGATGCTGCCGGCTCCCTATCAATTGGCGGCGCCGTTGCCGATTGCCAAACGCGATCGCGCGCTGGCGACCGCCGCGACGAGTCCGCAACAGCCGTAACCGCGCATCCTCTTCAGGCGACCGGTACCGTCGCCAAGAGCTCGAGAAGGCGGCTATTGATGGAGTTGGCGCCCTCCTCGGGCGCGAGCCTCCGTCGGACGACCTCTGCCATCCACCGTGCCGAGTCCACACTCGCCAACGGCGGCAGCGGCGTGCCGAAGGTCAGGTGAGAGGTCAGGTCACCGTAGAGCAGGTCGACGTTGGCCGGGGCGAAGGCCGCGTCCTCCCAGTCGATCACCCGCACACGACCGGATAGCTCGGTGCGAAGGTTCCACGGCGCGAAGTCACCGTGACTGCCCCTCCAGTTGGAGGGAGCGTCCGCGGGGCGCGCAAGGAATCCGTCGAGGATGGCCGAGATCTCCTCGGCGACCGCATGCCGCACCGAGTGCCGCCTCAGCGCGCCGAGCGGATAGTTGGGCACGGATTCGGTGCCAACCCACGACCATCCGGCCTCCGTTCCACAGCCGACCGGCCGCGCAATGGCGAACGTCGAGGGACGCGCGGCATGCACACCCTTCATCACGGAGAACTCGCGGGCCACCCGAGCGGAATCTGGCGAGATCCGGACAAAACCAACGCCGCGTCCGCGCCGCAGCAGCAATAGCGTGCACCCGGTGCGCCCGAGTTGCGGCCGGCGGTACAGCGCCGCGCTGTCCCACGGGCCGAAGGAGTCCCGCCACTCGTCAACGAATGTCTGCCACACGTCCGCCTCGATCGGCTCGCTCCACGATTCGCGACGACCGGGCAGAATTTTCGGGCCGAGCAGCCGGACGGCCACGTACAGTGTGCGCTGGGCCAGAATGGCAGGTGCCACGCACGGAGAGTACATCGAGATCCCTGCACCAGCTGCCCGGCGGCTACTGCGCGGAACCCAGATGTGTTGGAAGGCCGGGAAGCGGATGCTCTCGCGCGAAAAGCCGGTCGTCATGCCCAAGGGAGACGGCGACCAATCAAAGTCTCGAGGTCGGCATTGTCTTCCGCGAAGAGCGCGGAGAGCCGAGCACGAGTCTCCGGGTCGACATCCCTACCGGCAGCCGCGTTAAGGTGCTCCGCCTCCGCTACGGGGACGTAATCCACACCAAGGAAGGCGGCCACATTGCCAAGGGTTGCGGCCGGGTCGGCGTAATACTCCTCGCTGGGCAGAACCAGGACCTTCTCGGGACCGAACAGATCGACCCACCGCGTGAGTGAGCGCACATACCGGCTCTGGGCGACGTAAGACTGCTGCTCGTGGGGGTAGCTGTAATAGGAGGGGTCGTTGCGCAACCGCTCTTCTTCGCCGTCGAGTCGCGATGATTCCGCCTCCAGCGCGTCGACGAAGTCCAGCGGTTCTGCGTTGCTCCGCCGCCGTTCCTTCCAGTGCGAGTAGGTGCGCATCACCGGATCGCGCAGCAGGGCGATGATCCGCGCATCCGGAACCATCGCCGCCGCTCGTTCGGCCGCGAGCGGGTGGAAGAGGTAGTACGGTGAGGCTTCTCCGACCACTACCGGTTTTCCCAGCGCACGTTCGTCCCGCGAACGTGCGGCCTTAGTCGGCATGTGCGAGCGATACCAGCGTTCGCCTCTCCAGTAGTTCGAATCGAAGTAGTGAACACCCTTGGTCTCGTTCGCCTTCGGAAGGTGCTTGGCCGAGGGGAACAGGGTGCCGACCTGGGGCATCTTCAGAATGTCGTAGTAGAGCGATGTCGTTCCGCCGCGCTTGGTGCCGATCAGCAGAAAATCGGGTAAGGGTCGAGAACTCGCCGTGGCCGCACCGAGCACGCGAAACAGGCTACTTCCCGCCACCTTGACCAGGCTCTTGGCTGGTCGCAACGCCTGCCCTACGGATGCCACATTGCTTGTCACAGTACTGACCTCTCTCTCGGTACGGGATTCTCTTAGTTGTCGGTGATGACTCCGGCGCCCACTGTGCGGTTGGTCACCTCGTCGATGATGATGAAGCCTCCCGTGTTCCGGTTGCGTCGGTAAGCATCGACCAGGAGGGGTTGCGTCGTCCTCATTCGAACTCGACCAATCGCGTTGAGGCCAAGTGAGTCCGCGCTCGGGGTGCGGTGAAGGGAATTGATGTCAAGTTCGTACTGAATCTCGTTGATGAGGGCACGCACCGTTCTCGTCGTGTGCTTGATCGCGTACTTCTGGCCCGCCCTCAGCTCGCTTTCGTCCATCCAGCAGACCATCGCATCGATGTCTTGCGTGACGGTCGGCTGGTTGTGCTGGCGGCAGATCATGTCCCCCCTCGACACGTCCAGCTCGTCGTCTAGTCGGATGGTGACCGACATCGGCGGGTACGCCTCCAAGACCTCACCGTCCGCGGTATCGATGGCGCGGATGCGGGTCGGCAGGCCACTTGGCAGCACCACCACCTCATCTCCGGGCTTGAGAACTCCCCCGACCACCTGTCCCGCAAACGCTCGATAGTCGCCCCGGCCGTTCTGCGGCCTGATCACGTATTGCACCGGGAAGCGCACGTCGGTCAGGTTCCGGTCACTCGCGATATAGACGTTTTCGAGATGGTGGAGCAGCGACGCCCCCTCGTACCACGGCATGTTGCTTGACCGACGAACGACGTTGTCGCCCGCCAACGCTGAGAGCGGGATCACCGTGACATCCGTGAAGTCCAGCCGGGTTGCGAATTCGAGAAACTCGGTGCGAATGGACTCGAAGACTTCCTCGGACCAGTCGACCAGATCCATCTTGTTGATTGCGAGAACGATGTGCGGAACCCGAAGAAGGGACACGATCGTCGCGTGTCGCCGACTCTGCTCCACCAGACCCTTGCGCGCGTCGACAAGCACGACGGCAAGGTCCGCGGTGGACGCCCCGGTGACCATGTTGCGCGTGTATTGGATGTGACCGGGGGTGTCGGCGATGATGAACTTGCGTCGAGGGGTGGCGAAGTACCGATAGGCCACGTCGATGGTGATGCCCTGCTCTCGCTCGGCTCGCAGCCCATCGGTCAATAACGCGAGGTCGGTATACAAGTCGCCGCGCAACTGGCTGGTGCGTTCGACCGATTCGAGCTGATCGGTGAACACAGCCTTCGAATCGAAGAGGAGTCGCCCGATGAGGGTGCTTTTGCCATCGTCCACGGAGCCGGCGGTCGCGAACCGCAAGATGTCCATCAGAAGTACCCTTCCTTCTTTCGATCTTCCATTGCGGCCTCGCTCACTCGATCGTCTCCGCGGGTCGCACCACGCTCGGTGAGACGCGACCCGGCGACCTCCATGACAACCTTCTCCGGGGTGTCAGCCTCGGATTCGACCGCAGCGGTGAGTGTCGCGTCGCCGACCGTGCGGTACCGCACCTTCGCGGTGAACACCGGTTCGTCCGAGCGCGGCTGAAGGTGCCGATCCACCGCGAAGAGCATGGAATTGCGCAGGAACACGTTCCGAACGTGCGCGTAGTAGATGGAGGGCACCTCGATCTTCTCGCGCGCGATGTACTCCCAGACATCGAGCTCGGTCCAGTTCGAGATCGGGAACACCCGCATGCTCTCGCCTTGGTTGATTCTCGCGTTATAGAGCGACCAGAGTTCCGGCCGTTGGTCCTTGGGATCCCATTGGCCGAACTCGTCGCGGAACGAGAAGACGCGCTCCTTCGCCCGGGCCTTCTCCTCGTCCCGCCTCGCCCCTCCCATCAGGGCCGTAAACCCGTTAACCTCCGCGGTGTGCAGCAGGACCGGAGTCTGGATGCGGTTGCGTGAGCCCCCTACCCCCTCCCGGATTCGACCGGAATCGATCGCCTCCTGCACTGACCCAACCACGAGCCGGATCCCTAGCTCGGCCACGCGCCGGTCCCTGAACTCCAACACTTCCGCGAAATTATGGCCGGTGTCGATATGCACGACGGGAAACGGCACTGGGCCCGGTGCGAATGCTTTGACGGCGAGGTGCAGCATGACGATCGAGTCTTTGCCACCCGAGAAGAGCATGGCCGGGTGCTCGTTCTCGGCGGCGACCTCCCGAATAATAAAAATGGCCTCAGACTCGAGGTAGTCAAGTTGGCTCAGCCCATAGCGCGGGGCATCGTGGAAGTCAGTCACGGGCGTCCTTCGTGTAGCTATTCATCGCGGCGAGGAGGTGTTCGGCGTTGGCCGGCGCACACACCAGGAGGTCGGGAAGGTAGGGGTCGATTTGGTTGTATTTCAGCGGGGAACCGTCGATCCGACTCGCGAACAGGCCGGCCTGCCTCGCCACCGCGACGGGCGCCGCAGAGTCCCACTCGAACTGCCCGCCCGCATGAATGTACGCGTCAGCGTCCCCCCTGACCACCGCCGTCGTCTTGAAACCGGCCGATCCCATCGGCACCAGATCCAGGTCGAGGTGTTCCACCAAGTAGTCGACGATCTTCGGCGGTCGACTGCGGGAGACAGCGAGTCGAATACGGCTGGGACGGGTAACTGGACGGGCGGGATCCGCAGACGAAAGCGCGGAACCGATTCCGGGAAGGGCGACCGCGCCTGCCACCAGGTCGCCGTCCTCCCAAAGCGCCACATGGACCGCCCAGTCATCCCGACCATCGGAGAACTCGCGAGTCCCGTCGAGCGGGTCGATGATCCAAACTCGCCGAGCGGAGAGTCGCTCGCCGCTATCGGGAGCCTCCTCGGAGAGGATCGCATCGTTCGGATGCTCGCGTCGAAGACGTTCGTTCAAGTACTTCTGGGCGACGGCGTCTCCGCGGGCTTTAAGTACGTCGGTGCCGATTTCGCCGGGCAGCGCGGACTTCTGCACATTCACCAGCAACTCGCCGGCCCCCAGAGCAAGCGCGAGGGCATACGTCGCGCTGGAAATTTCATCTGATTGCGGCATGTCTGCCTCTCGTCGGGTTCGAGTTAGTTGATACTCTGCCACGAACAGAGCACTTACGGGAGAACCTCATTTTGAGCCGGTGGAAACACCGGCGTCCCGGGGCCTCCGGCGTTCCCAGGCTCCGGGCCGCTCGAGCAGTTCCGTCGCCGCCACGGGCAAGCTGCCGGACACCAGCGACTCGACCGTCGTGTCTTCGAGCACACCCCGCATGCTGGCCCTCAACGCCACCCAAATCTCCTGGATGTGACGGGAACTTGCGGGGTAGCTGATCTGTTCAGGGGGCGCTCCGCGAACGGCGGCCAGCGGGCCATCGACCACTCGAATGACGTCGGCGACGCTGATCTGGCTCGGGGCGCGCCCGAGCGAGTAGCCGCCCCGAGAGCCACGAGCCACAGTCAGAATTCCCGACCGCGCGAGCTGAATGAGAATGTTCTCGAGAAAGCGGGCGGGGATTTCTTGCCTTTCCGACAGCTCTCGTTTGGTGGTCACTCCCCCGGGGTTGGTCGCTATTTCTACAACCGCTCTCAGCGCGTAGTCCGCGCGGGCACTTACCTGCATGTTCCGGCTCCCTTGCTGGCCTAAAGCCTGACGACCCCCATGCCCCTGCGAGAGCGGACACCGTTGGCCAGGGACGAGAAGATGGAGTCGACGAGAACCCCTATCAGCAGGATGACCAGCATGATCGCGAGCAGGCCGGGCGCATTCGCGAACTCGCGAAAGAACTGAAGCTGGACGCCGAGGGACGGCCGCGAGGCGATGATGACCAGAAGTTCTCCGGCCATGAGGCTTCGCCAGGCGAAGGCCCAGCCCTGCTTGAGGCCGGCAACATAAGAGGGGAGCGCCGCCGGAATCATGACGTGTCGGTACATGCTCATCCCTTTGGCACCGAGCACCTGGGCCACCCGTTGCAGTTGCGGGGAGACATCGTCAACACCGGACACCACGCCGTTCGCGATCGAGGGAGCGGCACCCAGCACCACGACGAAGGCAATCGCCTGCTCGGAGAGGCCGAAGAGCAGAATCGCGAGGGGAAACCAGGCAATGGACGGCATGGTCTGCAGGCCGGTGATGAGCGAGCCAATGGCCGATCGAAGCACTCGCGATCGCGAAACGGCGATTCCTATCGCCGAGCCGAGAAGCACCGAGATTGCGAAACCAACGAGAGCTCGATTGAGCGTCGTGGCAACCGCGAGCCAGAATTTCGGCTCCCCTAACTGCCCCACCAACGTTTGTCCGACCGTCAACGGCGCGGGCAGGACGTATTCCGGCCGCCAGCCCGAGAGCACCACGATCTGCCAGATCAGCAGCGCGATAATCACGGCGAGCAGCGGGGGCCACGCTCGATCCCACAGTCGCTTGCCTCTCGGGACGGCCAACTGCGCCCCCCGTTCCGTGCCTGCGGTCGCACGCTTCCGCGGCCGGATCGCGTGTTCACTCATGGCCTGCCTCCTGTTCCTGCAGAAGTTCGTGCAGGTCGGCTGCGCTCTTTGCGACCGACAGGTCTTCCATTCGCCGAGGGCGCGGGATGTCGATCGAGAATTGCGATCCTATCCGCCCGGGTGCCGGTTTCATCACGATCACCCGATTGGCTAGCCGCGCCGCCTCCCTCACGTTGTGCGTCACAAAGACGATGGTGAGATGGCGTTCTGCCCAAATGCGCTCGGTCTGCTCGTGCATGGCATCACGAGTGATGGCGTCGAGGGAGGCGAACGGTTCATCCATCAGCAGAATCTCGCAGTCTTGGGCGAGGGTTCTGGCAAGGGCAACCCGCTGACGCATTCCACCGGAAAGCTCATGCGGCCGTTTCGCTCCCATGCCTGAGAGCTGAACGGTCTCGAGGAGCTCCTGGATTCGATCGCCGCGAAGGTCCTTTGGCACTCCGGAGAGTTTGAGCGCGAGATCGATGTTTCCGCGCACGGTGAGCCACGGGAACAGGCTCGCCTCCTGGAACATCACGCCTACTTTGCGGGCGCCGACGTCGATGAATCCCTCACTCGGGCGGTCGAGATCGGCGATCAGGTTGAGGAGGGTGCTCTTGCCGCAGCCCGACCGCCCCACGACACACAGGAATTCACCTGGCCTGACCGTGAGGGAAACGTCCCGCAGCGCAACAGTCTGCTCGCCGTCGCGGCCGAATCGCTTCGTGACGTTCTGCACCCGAATCGCGGTCGACTGAATGATGGTGGCAGTTGCCTGGGCCTCAGAGAGTGTCATGGCACTGTGATCTTCGAGTCGCCGCGCTTGGTGAGCAGAGCGTTGAGGGCGGAGAGATCGTAAATGCCCGCTAGATCCACGCTGTCGAGCAAGCCCACCGCGCGCGCATGATTGGCCGAAGCGAGAAGGGTCGACGGCAGCGGGTCGATCGTGAAGTCGACGTTGCTCCATGCCTTGTCGAGGTAGGCGGGATCGATTTGGCTTCCGGTGATCGTTTTGATGTGAGCGTTGACCAACGATTTCGCCTGATCCGGATTCGCCTTGATGAAGTCGATGGCATCCAACTCGGCGGCGACGATCGCGGAGATGGCGGCCGGATACTTATCGACGAAGGTGGTCGCCGCAATGGTGTTGGTGACGACGAATTTGCCCTTTGGCCACAGGGTCGCCTCGTCGACGAGCTCCGTTCCGTTGCCCTCGGCGACGAGCCGGGTGACCCACGGTTCGGGCACCCACGCGCCATCCAGCTTTCCGGCAACAAAGGCGGCGAGAGCCGTCGCGTTGTCCTGGGGAACGATGTGCACGTCGCCCCCGCCTTCGGTGGTCGTGCTCAGATTGTGCTTCTTCAGCCAGTACCTCAACGCGACGTCCTGCGTGTTGCCGAGCTGCGGTGTGGCGATGGTCTTCCCCTTGAGATCCGCGGGCGAGCCAATCCCCGCACGGACCACGAGTCCGGCTCCGCCAGAGGCGGCTCCTGAGATGACCCTGAGGGCGGCGCCCTTGCTCTGGGTGAAGCCGGTTATCGTCGGGTTCGGGCCAGCGAGTGTCACATCGACGGCACCCCCGAACAGCGCCTCAATGGCGGCGGGGCCGGCGTTGAAGGTCACGGGCGTGAGCGTGACCTTAGAGCCGAGTCGTTTTTTGAGGTATCCCTTGTCAAGGGCAACGATCGCCACCGCGTGGGTGAAGTTGGGAAAGTAACCGAAACGCACTTCGGACGGCATTTCGATCTGCGCTTTTGCGACGGTGGGTGACGCCGCCGTCGAGGCGCACGATGCGAGTAGAAGGGAAAGGCCAAGGGCGGCGGCCGAAATGAGGGTACGACGAATTGAACTCATGGAAACTCCTCGGGTAAAGATCCACTAAGTCGGTCGAGTATACCGATTTCCCTCCGCCAATTGGGAAATTCTTTTTCTGCCTGCGGAGAGATCGACCGTGCAAGAATCGGCAACTAACGCCGTCGCTGCACGCGAAGGGCCCGCATGCCGCCTCATCACGGTGACGGGATGCTCACCGAACCCGAAGTGGAGCGTCGCAATGGAGACCTCGGAACGCGGCGGCGCCACCCTCGCGCTCGACGGTTCGCGCCTCGATGCTCTCGAGCTGATCCTCGAGGGTCTCCTGGCGCCCATCGACGGGTACTGCCTTCCCGGCCAGAAGCCGGACGGCTGGCCGTTCGAGTCGGTCCTCGCCCTGCCCCCGGCCGTTGCCGCGGCCGCACTCGTGCACGGAAAACTGACGCTGACCGACCCGGACGGCACCCCGCTGGCCTCCCTCGCCGTCTCGGCGACCGCCGGCACGGATGATTCCGGGAACATCGCGGGCACCCTCACCGCTCTTCGACGCGCGGAACATCCTCCCGCCCGGGACATCCGCCTCACCGTCGCGGACGGCTCGCCCGACGTTGTCGCGATTTTCGCGGAGGAGCCGGAGCCGGCGCAGCTGGCGCGCGCCATCGTGTCGGCGTCCGGACGCACTCTGCTCTTTCTCACCGCCTCCTGGAACATCGGTCACGCCGATTACGCAATTTCGAAAGCCGTCAACGCCCTTCGGCGATGCTCCGCCGAGGTGCCGGGTTCCTCGGCCCGGTTCGTTGCCCTCGCGCCGCTCGCGCCGGAAATGAGCCGCGCCACCGTGCTCGCTCACGTGCTCGGCATCCTCGGCGCCGGGAGCACTCTCGACTTCTCGCCGGATGAGGATCCGGGGTCGGACCTGGCCTCGAGCGCGCAGCACGGGGGCTGCGTGGTGCTGTTCACCGGGCTATCCGGATCGGGCAAGTCGACCGTGGCCAGAGCGCTGTCGGAGCGACTGGCCGGAGAAGGCCTCCGGCGCACTGTGCTCCTGGACGGCGACGACGTCCGTCGCATCCTTTCCCCCTCCCTCGGATTCACCGAGCGCGACCGCGAGGAAAACCTTCGCCGGGTCGGCTGGGTGGCGGCACGGATTGGCTCCGTCGGCGGTGTGGCGATTTGCGCCCCGATCGCGCCGTTCGCGCGAATGAGAGCCGAGATCCGGGCGATGGCCGAGGAAACGAGCCGATTCGTTCTTGTGTATGTCGCGACGCCCCTCGCCGTCTGCGAAACGCGCGACCGCAAGGGGCTATATGCGCGAGCCCGCGCTGGTGAGATCACGGACTTCACCGGGATCGACTCCCCCTACGAGGCGCCGGACGACGCGGACATCGTGATCGACACGACAGCGGAAGCCGTCGACGATCAAGTGGATGCCATCATCCGATTGATCACTCCATCCGACGATTTCGCGCAACTCTGAGTCGTCTCTTGACGCGTGTCGGCGCGCAGGACGGCATCGCGAAATGAGCCGCTGTCGTCGGAGAATACGTGGTTCAACGAGCCGAAAATTCTCGATCCGACAACCTGCGCCGCACCCCATGGACAAGGCCCCGTTGCCGCGTACTTTGTTTCGGACCGGGCCCCGCAACCGAGGAGACCCGCCGAATCAAGGAGGATCCGAATGTCAAGCAACAGAGCAGTGGCTTACAAGGAGCCGGGCAAGGTCGAGGTCATCGACACCGAGTATCCCACCTTCGAATTGAAAGACGGGCCGGGCGTCAATCCCGCGAACATCGGGCGCAAAGTGCCGCACGGAGCCATAATCCGCACGGTTGCGACGAACATCTGCGGATCGGACCAGCACATGGTGCGTGGGCGCACCACCGCCCCCGCGAACCTCGTACTCGGACACGAGATCACGGGTGAGGTGGTCGAAGTCGGGCCTGGCGTCGAGTTTGTGAAGGTCGGGGACATCGTCTCCGTTCCGTTCAACATCTCGTGTGGCCGTTGCCGCAACTGCAAGGAACGCAAGACCGGCATCTGCCTGAACGTCAACCCGGATCGGCCGGGTAGCGCCTACGGCTACGTCGACATGGGCGGGTGGGTCGGCGGCCAGGCCGAGTATGTGCTCGTCCCCTACGCCGACTGGAACATGCTCGTGTTCCCCGATAAGGATCAGGCTCTGGCGAAGATCATGGACCTCGCCATGCTCTCCGACATCTTCCCGACCGGGTTTCACGGAGCGGTGTCGGCCGGAGTGGGCGTCGGATCCACCGTCTATGTGGCAGGCGCCGGTCCCGTCGGGCTTGCGGCCGCGACATCCGCGATGCTGCTCGGAGCGGCCGCGGTGATCGTCGGCGACTTGAACGCCGAGCGTCTCGCGCAGGCACGCAAGTTCGGATGCGAGACCATCGACCTCTCGTCGGGCGACATCGCCGACCAGATCGAACAGATTCTCGGCGTTCCGGAGGTCGACTGCGGTGTCGACGCCGTCGGGTTCGAGGCCAAGGGACTCCATGGCGGGGAGGAGGCTCCGGCCACGGTGCTCAACGCGCTGATGGACATCACGGCGGCCGGTGGCGCGCTGGGAATTCCCGGTCTGTATGTGACGGCCGACCCGGGCGGCGTCGACGAGTCCGCGAAAAAGGGTTCGCTGTCGCTCAGCCTCGGCACCGGCTGGGCGAAGTCGCTGTCGTTCACGACCGGCCAGTGTCCGGTGATGAAATACAACCGCGGCCTGATGATGGCGATCCTGCACGATCGGGTGCACATCGCGGATAACGTCAACGCGAAGGCGATCACGCTCGACGACGCACCGCGCGGGTACGCCGAGTTCGATGCCGGAGCCGCGACGAAGTACGTGCTGAACCCGAACGGATACCTCGACGCCGCGTAGCGCGGAGGTGCGTGACCCTCTGTCCATGGCGCCTTCCGCAGGCTGCGGAGGTACTGCGGACAGAGGTCACGCCGCCAGCGTGCCGATCAGTTGGCCAGCACGGTCAGGATCGCTTCGCCATACCGGGCAAGCTTGTTCTCACCAACACCGCTGATCGTCCCGAGCTCGGCGAGGGTGGTCGGAAGCCCGGTCGCAATCTCGCGAAGCGTCGCGTCGTGGAAGATCACATAGGCGGGCACGCCCTGCTCCTTTGATTCGGCTGCACGCCAGGCCCGCAGAAGTTCGAAGACGCCAACGGCACCGGCCGGGAGCGAGACCGCCGTCGCGCCCCGGCGCGTTTTCGTCGGCCGCTCCGGCCGCTCCGGCTCCCGCCGCAGCATCACCTCCCGCTGGCCGCCGAGCACCGATGCGCTCTGCTCGGTCACGAGAAGGGTTCCGTACCCGTCGCTGTTGACCGCGAGCAGCCCCTGAGCGAGCAATTGCCGCACGACCCCGCGCCACTCCTGCTCGCCGAGCTCCGTTCCGATGCCGAAGGTACGAAGGCTCGAGTGGTCGTGCTGGCTGACCCGAGCGGTGGTCCTGCCGAGCAGGATGTCGATGATCTGACCCGCCCCGAATCTCTGGTTGCGCTCGCGATGAAGTCGGACGACGGTGGACAGCAGTTTTTGCGCCGGCACCGTGCCGTCCCAGGATTCCGGCGGCGACAGACAGGTGTCGCAATTGCCGCACGCGGTCGAGGTCTCCCCGAAGTAGGCGAGAAGTTGCACCCGGCGGCACTCCACGGTCTCGCACAGCGCGAGCATGGCATCCAGATGCATGCCGAGACGGCGGCGATGTTCTGCGTTCTCTGCGGCATTCGCTTGCGCTGAGCCTGTCGAAGCGTCGATCATCCGACGCTGCTGCACCACGTCCTGCAGCCCGTAGGCGAGCCAGGCGGTGGACGGAAGTCCGTCACGCCCGGCCCGGCCGGTCTCCTGGTAGTAGCCCTCGACCGATTTCGGCAGGTCGAGGTGCGCGACGAAGCGCACGTCGGGCTTGTCGATCCCCATCCCGAACGCGATGGTGGCCACCATGATGATGCCGTCCTCGCGAAGGAACCGGGCCTGATTCGCCGCCCGCACCCTCGAGTCGAGGCCGGCGTGATACGGCAGCGCGGGGAAGCCGTTTTGCACGAGGAATTCAGCCGTCCTCTCGACCGACGCGCGCGAGAGGCAATAGACGATTCCGGCGTCGCCGGGGTGCTCGGTGCGCAGCAGTTCGAGAAGCTGCTGCTGCGGCGCGTTCTTCGCCGCGATGCGGTACTGGATGTTCGGGCGGTCGAAACTCGC
Source organism: Microbacteriaceae bacterium (assembly GCA_025464975.1). Lineage (GTDB taxonomy): Bacteria > Actinomycetota > Actinomycetes > Actinomycetales > Microbacteriaceae > Lacisediminihabitans. The sequence goes on from JAODMT010000005.1 coordinate 53,623, forward strand.
GACGAAGTGCCGCGCATCCGTGAGCTGCAGCCGCTTCTGGATCTCGAGGTGGGTCTGCTCGGTCGCCGTCGCGGTAAGCGCGATCCGCGGCACCGTTGGCCAGCGTTCGTGCAGCACGGAAAGCTGGAGGTAGTCCGGCCGGAAGTCGTGCCCCCACTGCGACACACAGTGGGCCTCGTCGATGGCGAAAAGCGCGATGGTTCCGCGATCAAGGAGATCAGCGGTCGCCGACACGCGAAGGCGCTCCGGGGCGAGGTAGAGCAGGTCGAGGTCGCCGGCGAGGAACGCGTGCTCGACTCTCATCCGCTCGGAAGAATCCTGGGTCGAGTTCAGGAAGGCCGCTCGCACGCCGACGGCGGAGAGCGCGTCCACCTGGTCTTGCATGAGCGCGATGAGGGGGGAGATGACGACTCCCGTTCCCTCCCGCACGAGGGCGGGAATCTGATAGCAGAGCGACTTGCCGCCGCCGGTCGGCATCAGGACGAGGGCGTCGCCACCGCCAACGACCTGCTGGATGATCTCCGCCTGGTCGCCGCGGAAGGAGTCATATCCGAAGACCGCGTGCAACGCGTCGCTCGCGCTCGAGAATCGCGCCGGGGACGGTCGAGCAGGCTCGCTCGCGATGAACGTGCGCTCGGCGTCGTCCGGGAATGGCGGCTCGAAATCGTCGTCGGGCGGCACGAGATCATCCGGGTCCCAGGGGATCTCTGCAGTCCAGCTCACGAGGCGCAAGTCTAATCGTCGCCTCCGACGCTGGCTGCTGCGATGATCAGAGCCATGAGTGCCCTCCTCGCGTTTCTCGGATCGCTCGTCTATGGCGCGAGCGACTTCTTCGGCGGTCTCGCGGCCGGCCGAATGAGTTCGATCAGGGTCACCGCGATCAACTCCGTCGCCGGGGTTCTGCTGTTGTCCGTCGCATCCTGGTTCATACCCGGCCGGTGGAGCGTCGGCTCCGTGGTCTTCGGCGGGCTCGCTGGTGCGGCTGGGGCCGTTGCCCTCGGTCTGCTGTACGCGTGCCTCGCGCTCGGGCCGATGAGCATCCTTGCGCCGATCATGGCCCTCGTCTCGGCGATCGTTCCGATCGGGGTGGGGTTCGCCGCCGGCGAGCGCCTGACCGCGATCGGCTATCTCGGGCTGCTGGGCGGCCTGACCGCGGTCATCCTTATCTGTCTCGTGCCGGGAGCCCGCACGGTGCGGCCGGGCCGGCGCGGCATCCTGATGGCGGTAGGCGCGGGCATCGCGGTGGGCCTCTACCTCGTCTTCATAAACCTGACCCCCGGTGACAGCGGCATCTCGCCGCTGATCGTCACCTTCGCCGTGGCCGGCCTCGCCACGGGCGCGATCCTGCTCGGCCAGTTGTTCGTACGACGGATGACTCGCCGCCAGGCACCGCCGAGTCTGGCGCTGTCCGGCACGGCGGCGTTGCGCTCACCGGCCGCCCTCGCCGTCTACTCGGGACTCACGGATGCGGGCGCCTGCGTGCTCTTCCTCGTCGCCCTCCGCATCGGTGACCTTTCGGTGGTCTCCGTGTTGAACGCCCTGTCCCCGGCCGGCACGATCCTGCTCGCCGCGCTCGTGCTCAAGGAGCGGATCGCGCCCGTGCAGTGGATCGGTCTGGCGCTTGCCCTCTGCGCAGCCGCCATGCTCGCGGTGGCGTAGGCAAAAGCTGCCCGGCGCGGTGAAAACCAGCAATCATCGACCGGCCAGCAGCTCCCGCACTGCTTCGACCCCGGCCTGGAGTTCAGCAAAGCTGGTGGTCAGCGGGGACAGTCCGAGCCTCAGGCCGTCCGGCGAGCGAAAGTCGGGTATGACGCCGCGCTCCCAGAGCGCGGCCGTGACCTCGCGAAACCGGGGGTGGCGCAGCGTGACATGGCTGCCCCGTCTGGCGGCGTCCCGCGGGGAGGCGATGGTCACGCCGTGCTCGGCGAGCAGGTCATCCGCGAGCTCGATGGCGAACTCGGTGAGCGCCACAGACTTGGCACGGATTTGCTCCATTCCCGCCTCGGCCACGAGCGCGATCATGTCCTGCATCGCGAGCATGCCGACGACGGCTGGCGTGCCACTGAGGAAGCGACGAATGCCATCGGCCGGAGCGTACTGAGGACCCATCTCGAACGGGGCGCTGCTGCCGATCCACCCCCAGATCGGCTGGGTGAGGGTGGGCTGCAACTCGGATCGAACATACCCGAACGCCGGGGCGCCCGGTCCCCCGTTGAGGTACTTGTACGAGCATCCGGCGGCTAGATCGACCGCCCAGTCATCGAGCTGAATGTCGGTCACGCCGACCGAATGGCAGAGGTCCCACAGCACGAGCGCCCCGGCGTCGTGCGCAATGCGCGTGATTTCCGGCACGTCGGCGAGGAACCCGGAGCGATAGGCAACCTGGCTGAGCACCACGATGGCGGTCTGCGGGCCCACCGCGGCGGCGACCTGTTCCGGCGTGACGCCGGACGCGGTGTCCGCGTCGATCCAACGCAGGGTTCTGCCGGTCTCTGCGGCGATGCCCTGCAGCACGTAGCGGTCGGTCGGGAAGTTGTCGGTGTCCACCACGATCTCGGTTCGCTCCGGGCGGGCATCAACCGCCGCGCGTAGCAGCTTGTACAGGATGACGGTGGTCGAGTCGCCGACGAATACCTGCCCGGCGTCCGCCCCAAGGGCCGCGCGCCCGAGGGCATCGCCGATGCTCAGCGGCAGCCGCATCCACTCCTCATCCCACCCGCGGATCAGGCGACCGCCCCACTGCTCGGTGACGAAGCGAGTGATTCGGTCTGCGCTGGCCCTGGTCGGCCTCCCGAGCGAATTGCCGTCGAGGTAGGCGACTACCTCGCTGTCGTCGGTTCCGACGAAGAGCTCGCGGTAACCGGCAAGCGGGTCGGCCCCGTCGAGGGCGGCGGCGCGAGCCGCGAGGGTGTCGGTCACGAGAGAGTCTCCTCCAGGTCGGATGTGCCGAGAACGAATGACGTGGCAAGCCAGGCGGCGAGGTCGTCCCGGTCGGTCGGCAGGCCGGGTGCGTAGGAAAACCGCGGCCCGAAGTCGGACGACGGCTCGGGCGTGATTGCCCGTACCAGGTCGACCGTACACTCGGCGAGCGCGCCAAGTTCCCGCGGGTTGATTCCCGCGGGGAGCGCGCCGTTGCCGAGGTCGGTGCCGTAACGGACGTCTCCGCCGAGCAGGGCGAAGCGGCGAACGTTGTCCATGGCGGCTTCGGCGTTCGATCCGCCGCGATGGATGTCGAGCGTGCTCACCCAGGACATACGCCCAGCCATGGCTGAGAGCAGCGAGTCGGGGAGTGCCTCGCTGAACGGCGCGTGCGCGAGACGGTCGACGCCGGCGTCGAACGCCCGCCGCGTCTGTCCCGGCCCCTCCGCGTGGGCGACGGCGGTTACTCCGCGGGCGTGGGCCGCGGTCACGATCGCCCGGAGGGTGTCATCGTCGAGCACCGGGCCCGCGACGGAATTGAGGGCAATCTTCACGAAGCTGGCGCCGGCGCCGCGTTGCGCGGCGACGGCATCCACGGCCTGCTGCGGCGACCCGATTTCGACGACCGACCCGCCCGGCGCCCAACTCCGGTCCGATGGGTACCCGCCCGGCGCCCAACTCCGGTCCGATGGGTACCCGCCCGGTGCGGTGAGAAATGCTCCCGCGAACCGGATGGCGGGCATTCCCGGTATGCGGGACCAGTCCCGCGCGACATCAGGGATCCACCCGAGGTCATCGACCGCCGCGATACCGGCGCCCGGCAGCTTGGTGCCGTCGATCAGGCCGAGGTGCACGTGGGAGTCAGTGAAACCGCCGAACACGGTGCCCGCCATGGTCTGCGCGGGGCCGGCACCGCGGGGCGCGAGCACGAGCGAGCCGCTCGAGGCATCGAAAGTCGTCGGCCCGAGCCACGATCCGAGCCAGCACTCCGCAAATCTCACCAGCTTCTGGGGTCCCACCGGCATCAGCGAATCTCGGTTCGCACCGCAAACAGTTCGGGAAAGAAGGTGGTTTCGAGCGCCTTCTGCAGGAAGCCGACTCCACTTGATCCACCGGTACCGGTCTTCATCCCGATGGTGCGCAACACGGTCTTCATGTGGCGGAACCGCCAGAGCTGGAAGTTGTCCTCGAGGTCGACGAGTTCCTCGCACGCCTCATAGGCCCGCCAATTGTCTGCCGCGTTCTCGTAGATGCCGGTGAAGACCGGGACGAGTTCGGGCACGAATGCCCAGGCCTCCGTGACATCGCGCTCGAGCACCGAGCTCGGGATGGCGAACCCGGCTCGACTCAGATAGCGAAGAAACTCGTCGTAGATGCTCGGCTCGAGCACGAGAGCTGACAGCAACTCGTGGGCGGCCGGGTCGGACTCGAAGACCGGCAGCATTCGGGGATTCTTGTTGCCGAGCAAGAACTCGACGGCGCGGTATTGGGAGGACTGGAAACCGGATGAGTTGCCGAGGTAGCCGCGGAATTCCGAATACTCGGTCGGGGTCAGGGTCGCAAGCACCGACCACTGCTCGGTAAGGGTCCGCTGGATGTGCTTCACCCGCGCAATTCGCTTGAGGGCAAGCGGCAGGTTGTCCGCCCGCAGCAGATCGCGCGCGGAACGGAGCTCGTGAAGCACGAGTTTGAGCCAGAGTTCCGTGGTCTGGTGCTGGATGATGAAGAGAAGTTCGTCGTGATGCTCCGGCTCGCTCAGCGGCGCCTGCGCCGAGAGCAAGGTATCCAGCCGCAGGTAGGCACCGTAGCTCATCGTTTCGCTGAAATGGGTGACGAGCCCGTCGTCGAGGGGGCGCTCACTCATGGCTTGCCTTTCGTCACACTCCCGTGACGGCCGCCACGAACATCTCATGAAAGTAGCAGAGGCGCCTCGCCCATCTGCCCGCCGCGCAAGTCAATCACGACCCACTGATCGCTACAATCGCACAATGGAACTTCGCCAACTCGAGCATTTCGTCGCCGTCGCCGAGGAACGCCACTTCACCAGGGCTGCCGACCTTTTGCAGATCTCCCAGTCCGGGCTCTCGGCATCCATCCGGTCCCTCGAGCTTGAACTCGGAACATCGCTCTTTATTCGCAGCACCCGACGCGTGGAACTCACCGCGGCCGGGCAGGCCCTGCTCGCCGATTCCATACGCACCCTCGCGAGCGCCGCTGCCGCCCAGAACGCCGTCGCCGCCGTGCGCGGCCTCGTGCGCGGAACCCTCACCGTCGGCGCGGAACCCTGCCTCGGATCCGTGGATCTGCCCGCCGAACTCGGCAGGTTCCGGGTCGCCAACCAGGGCGTTGAGGTTCGCCTGCGTTACGCCGGTTCCCTCGAGATCATGGAGAGCGTTGCGAGTGGAAAAACGGATGTCGCCCTGGTCGTCACGACCGGCGCGACGGCACCCGGCGTTCAGATCCGCCCGTTCCACCGGCAGAAGCTCGTTGTGCTGTGTCATCCGGACCACCGATTCGCCGGAAGGAGCGAGGTAGACCTCGAGTCGCTCCACGAGGAATCCCTGATCGGCTTCCAGCCCGGCTGGGGCGCCCAGGTGCTGGCACGCCGCGCGTTCGCGGCCGCCGGGCTCGACTACCGGGCGGCCATGGAGGTCAACGATGTGCATCCGCTGCTCGACCTCGTCGGGTTCAACCTCGGAGTCGCGATTGTGCCGGAGAGCTTCGCACAGAAGCGCCCGGACGAATTGTGTTCGATCGCGCTGCCTTCCGGTACCCCGGAATGGACGGCGGTCGTGGCTGCGGCGGCGGAGCCAAGCCCCGCCGCCGCAGCGTTCCTCGCCCAACTGGCGAGGAGTTCGAATCAGGCCGCGTCGAGCGTGGCCAGCTCTTCCGGCGACAGCGTGACATCCGCCGCCTGAACCGAATTGCGGATGCTCTCCGGGCGCGAAGCGCCAGGGATCGGGATCACGTAAGGAGACTTCGCCAGTTCCCAGGCCAGGCAGACGACCTGCGGGGTGAGGCCGCGCTCATCCGCAATCGCCTTGAACGGAGCGAACCGATCGCCGAGGGCGGCGGCCGAACTGATGCCGCCGAGCGGGCTCCACGGAAGGAAGGCGATTCCCATCTCGTCGGAGAGCACGAGCTCCGGCTCGCTGCTGCGGAACGCGGGCGAGAACTGGTTCTGCACCGAGACAAGCCGGCCGCCGAGGATCTCGTTCGCGAGCTTGATCTGCTCGGGGTTCGCGTTGGAGATACCCGCCATGCGGATCTTGCCCTCGTCGAGCAGGTCCCGGATGGCGCCGATCGAGTCCGCGTAGTCGACCGCGGGGTCCGGGCGGTGGTACTGGTAGAGCCCGATCGCGTCGACGCCGAGCCGCTTGAGCGAGGCTTCCGCAGCCGTCTTCAGGTAGGCGGGATCGCCGTTGACGTACCAGCTGCCGTCGCCTGGACGGAGGTGTCCGCCCTTCGTGGCGACGAGCACCGAGGAACTGTCCCCGCCCCACGAGGCGATCGCCTTCGCGATGAGCGACTCGTTGTGGCCGACCTCGTCGGCGAACTGGTGGTAGGCGTCCGCGGTGTCAATCAGGGTGACCCCGGCGTCGAGTGCCGCGTGGATGGTGGCGATGGAGCGGGCCTCGTCCGGCCGACCCTCGATCGACATCGGCATGCCGCCGAGGCCGATTGCGCTGACGTCGAGATCGCCGATTTTCCGTGTCTTCATTACTGTCCTTCTGGTGGTGGTACTGGTCGGGGGTTGGGGGTCACCAGGCGTAGTCTTCCGGCGCCGGCTTGTGGCCGGGGAAGATCGCATCGAGTCGGGCCAGGGCGTCCGCATCGAGCTTTATCGCGAGCGCACGGACTCCGCCATCGAGTTGTTCCTGCGTGCGCGGGCCGATGATCGGCGCCGTCACGGCGGGCTGGTGCAGCAGCCAGGCGAGCGCGAGGTCGCCGGGCTCGTGGCCGAGATCATCCGCGAACGCTTCGTATTCCTCGATCGCGGCGCGGTTCTTCTCCACCGCTTCGGCGGAGCGGCCTTCCAGACGACGCACACCGTCGCGCTGCTTGCGCACGACGCCGCCGAGGAGACCGCCGTTGAGCGGCGACCACGGGATGATGCCGAGGCCGTTGGCCTGAGCCGCCGGGATGACCTCCAGCTCGACCTCACGCTTGAGCAGGTTGTAGATCGACTGCTCACTCACGAGGCCCGTGTAGTTGCGCTTGCGGGCCGCCTCCTGAGCGGAGGCGATATGCCAGCCGGCGAAATTGCTACTGCCGTTATAGAGGATCTTGCCCTGCGAAACGGCGGTCTCCATTGCCTGCCAGATCTCGTCCCACGGGGTGTCCCGGTCGATGTGATGGAACTGGTAGACGTCGATGTAGTCGGTCTGCAACCGCTTGAGGCTCGCGTCCAGCGCACGACGGATGTTGAGAGCCGAGAGCTTGCCCTCGTTGGGCCAGTCCGTCATGTCGCCGTACAGCTTGGTTGCGAGCACCGTGTGCTCACGGCGGTTGTCGCCCTTGGCGAACCAGCGGCCGACGATCTCTTCCGTCGCCCCCTTGCCGAGGTTGCCGCCGTAGCCGTTGGCTGTGTCGAAGAAGTTGATGCCGTACTCGTGGGCGGAATCCATGATCGAGTGCGAGTCCGCCTCGCTCGTCTGCGGACCGAAGTTCATGGTGCCGAGGCACAACCTGGAGACCTTAAGGCCGGAACGGCCGAGATGTGTGTAGTCCATGACCCCAGATTGCACTCGTCCGCTGTGACAAGTCCAACCGCTCAGAGGGATGCGACTGTGCGCCCAAGCTTCTGAATCGCGCCTGGCCCCGGTTCCCGGCTCGGTAATTGTTGCCTCGGGCGCTAAATCGCGGGGATTTCACCCTCGGCGCGGCTGAACCCGATCTCCCTCCTCCGGCACAAAATGTACAGCAAGCTCACAGCTTCACGAGCGGATTCAACCGGGCCATCGCCCTTGGCCCAGGATCGCTCACGGTCCCGCGAAAAAGGCGCCCACCCCGAGGGATGGACGCCTTTCGCGTTGCGACGGTGTTGCTGTGACTACAGCGCCGCGAGTTCTTCGATCACGCGGTCGCCGGGGGCGGCCACGACGATGGACGCGTCGATCTCGGCACGGCCGAGCAACTCGTCCATCCGGCGACGACGCGACTTGGAAATCAGCGTGACGACGGTCCCGACCTTGCCGGCACGGCCCGTGCGGCCCGAGCGGTGGAGGTACGTCTTGTACTCGTCCGGTGCGTCGGCCTGGATCACGAGGCTGATGTCATCGACGTGGATTCCGCGGGCTGCGACATCCGTGGCGACGAGTACGTTGACCCGACCGCTCGTAAGCAGCTGGAGGTTGCGCGTGCGGCGGGACTGATTGAGGTCACCGTGCAACGAAGTGGCCGGAATTCCGGCATCCTCGAGCTGGTCGGCAAGCTGCTCGGCGAAGGCACGGGTGCGGGCGAAGATCAGCGTCTTTCCCTCGCCGCCCGCGAGCTCCTCGATGATGCGGGTCTTGTCGCGCTGCTCAATGAGCAGAACACGGTGGTCGATCGTGGACGAAGCCTGATCTTCACCGGCAACCTCGTGAACCGACGGGTCCTTGAGGAACTGCTTGACGAGGGTGGCAACACCCTTGTCAAGAGTCGCCGAGAACAGGAGCTTCTGGCCGCCCTGCTTCGTTTCCTCGAGGATGCGCTGAACCGGCTCGAGGAAGCCGAGGTCGCACATGTGGTCGGCCTCGTCGAGCACGGTCACGAAGACCTCGCTCAGGTCGAGACGACCCTGCTCGATGAGATCCTCGACGCGACCCGGGGTGGCGATGACGATGTCAACGCCACGCTGAAGCGTGGAAACCTGCTTGTACTGCGGCACGCCACCGACGATGGTCGTGGTGAACAGGCCGACGCTACGGGCAATCGGCTGCACGGTGCGGTCGATCTGCATGGCGAGCTCGCGGGTCGGGGCCAGAATGAGCGCGCGAGGCTTGCGGCCGGGCTTACGGCCGGCGCCTCCCATGTTCTCCATGAGGCGTTCGACCAGCGGTGCGCCAAAGGCGATGGTCTTGCCGGATCCGGTCTTTCCGCGACCGAGCACATCCTTGCCGGCGAGAACGTCGGGGATGGTCGCGGCCTGGATCGGGAACGGGGTCTCGGCACCCATGGCAATGAGTTGACGAGTCATGTTGTCGCCGATGCCGAGGTCGCCCCAGGTCTTGCCCTCGGCGTCACCAGCGGTGATCACCTTGGCTTCAAGACGCTCGAGCACGACGTCGTCGTGCGGCTGGAAGCCGGCGGAGTGCCCGGTGCGCTCTGCGTCGTTTCCGAACGCGCGCTTGGCCGGGTAGAAATCGCTGTCGCGGCGCGGGGCGCGATCCTCGAAGGATCGGGCCGGACGGTCGTTGTACGACGGACGCTCCGTGCGAGCCGGACGGTCGTTATACGCCGGACGTTCCGTACGAGCCGGACGATCCCCATACGCCGGACGGTCGGTGCGAGCCGGGCGATCGTTATACGCCGGACGCTCCGTACGAGCCGGGCGATCGTTATACGCCGGACGCTCCGTACGAGCCGGACGGTCGTTATACGCCGGACGCTCCGTACGAGCCGGACGGTCGTTATACGCCGGACGTTCCGTGCGAGCCGGACGGTCGTTATACGCCGGACGCTCGGTGCGATCGCCGTAGGACGGACGCTCGGTGCGCTGCGGACGGTCACCATAGGACGGACGCTCAGTGCGCTGCGGACGGTCACCATAGGACGGACGAGCCGGGCGCTCGTTGGTCGGGGTCCAATTAGGGCGACGGTCGCCGGATGCCGGGCGGTCGGTCCCGGACGGACGGTCGCCGGTGCGGGCGGCGCGGTCATCCTGCGTCCAGCGCTTCTTCACCGGTGCGGCATCCCCGTGGAATCCACGGTGACCTTCGCTGCGGCTTCCCGGGCTCTTGGCCCCGCCGGTCGAGTTGTACTTCTTGACGGGACGGCCCGAGGCCGCCTTCTTGTCGAATGTAGGCATGGTTCTTTTCCGGGTTGTGTTTAGTTGCATGGCAGCGCGCAACCAACAAGCAGCGCTTCTGCTGGAACCCGGGCGATCTTTGGCCAGGACCGTTCACATACGTGATTTTTCCCACGTATTCCAAGGAGTAGTTGGAGGAGGGAAACCGGCCCACAAGACTTACAAACCCATTCGCGAGATTTCGCGATGTCTAGAGCCGACTGCATTACAGTACCGGATGGTCCGGCAAATGGCTACTGGACCGGCCCGGGCGGCGCGGCGCGGGTCGCGACCGTCGGATGAGGCGCTAACGCTCAAACCGCGTGGTGCCGTCGGTCTCGACTGCCGCCCGGATCCGTTCGCGCATGGCCTCCGACATTTCCGGGAGCGCGTCGAGAGGGAACCAGCCGGCCGCCGTGTTTTCTCCGTCCGCAGGAAACGGGGTTCCCGAGACGTACCCGCAACGGAAGACCAAGTCTAAATACTGGGTGCGATCGCCGTTGGAGTAGATAACGGGGTCGATGACTTTCACCCAGGCGAGGGACTCGACTGTCGCGACGACATCCGCTTCCTCGAGCACCTCCCGGATTGCGGCAACCGCCGGTTCCTCACCCGGGTCGATGATGCCGGTAACCGGGGTCCACGCCCCGGTGTCCGCGCGGCGGACGAGCAGCACGTCCCTGCCGCGAAGCACGACCGCAGTCACGCCCGAGAGCCAGAGGTCGTCGTGACCGATCTTCCGCCGGAGAGCGACGACGAAGTCGGGAATTGCCATTTTGCGATCCTAATCGCCGACGATTCAGCGTCAGCTTCGGGTCACGTTTCTCCGGGGGTATCGCCGCCGGTGTCACACCGGACTCGGGCTACTCCGCCATCGCCTGCACGCTTCTCCGGAGGATCTCACTTCGCGCAACATCCGCATCCCGCAATTGCGGGTTTTCGGCCCCCGGGATATGACGTTCCGGGACAACTCCTCCGGAGAAACGAACCCCGGCCGGCGCATCCCGGCGGGCGCGTTCCCGGCCGGCGCACCCCGGCGGGCGCGTTCCCGGCCGGCGCATCCCCGGCGGGTACAGCCCGCTGGGCGCATACAACGGGCCGGCTACGCACCGCGGCCGGGCGCGGCACCTGCGAGGGCATCCGCGTGGCCTTCCGCACTCGACGCCCGCCGGTCCGCGCGACGCTCCTTCGCGCCCTCGACCAGGTAGTAGAGCACCGGAAGTACAACGAGCGTGAGCAGAGTGGATGACACGAGGCCGCCGATCACGACGATCGCGAGCGGCTGGGAAATGAATCCGCCGTGCCCGGTCAGTCCGATCCCGAGCGGCAGCAGCGCGAAGATCGTGGCGAGCGCCGTCATGAGAATCGGGCGCAATCGGCGTGCCGCCCCGTGGATGATTGCGTCGCCGACCTTCATGCCGCGGTTGCGGTACTGGTTGATGAGGTCGACGAGCACGATGGCGTTCGTGACGACGATCCCGACGAGCATGAGCAGCCCGATGATGGACGGCACGCCGAGCGGAATGCCGGAGATCATCTGCAGCGCGATGGCTCCGGTCGCGGCGAACGGCACCGACACGAGCAGCAGCAACGGTTGGCGCAGGCTTTTGAACGTTGCCACCATGACGACATACACGATGAGTATCGCCACGAGCAGCGCGAGGCCGAGCTGCCCGAACGCGTCGCCCTGTTGCGAGGTGACACCTCCGAGAGTGGCCGCAGCGCCGGCCGGCAACGCGACCTTGTTGACCGCTGCGGACACCTCCGCGGACGCCGTTCCGGTGTCCGAGCCGCTCGGTGTCGCCGTCACGGTCGCGCTGCGGATTCCCTTGATGGTCGTGATGCTGGATGGCCCGTTCACCACCTTCACTGTTGCGAGATCCGAAAGCGGAACGGGTCCCCGAAGGGTGGGGATCTGGAAAGCGCGCAGCTGAGCAAGGGTGGCCGGGGCGCTTGAGTTGTCGACGTAAATGGACAGCGTCTTCTCATCGATCACCACCGAACCCGTTGCCGATGGGTTCATCGCGTCGGTCACGATACCGCCAACCGCGATCTCGCTTAGCCCGTCGGCCGCGGCCTTGTCCCGGTCAACCAGGATGGCGATATAGGGCTGAGATGCGGACAGGTTACTCGAGGCCTCCGAGATCGCCGACAGCGTGCGTACCCTGTCGAGAATCGCCTTCGACGCGGCATCAAGGTCCTTCTGGCTCGTCGCCGTGATGTTGACGGCGATGTTGGATGAGGCAAATCCGCCGCCTGCCGCCGCGAGGGTGATCTGGCCCGCGTTCGTCAGAGAGCTCACCGCCCTGCGCACCGTGGCCTGGAGCTTCGGCTGATCGACGTTCGGATCGGTCGTGAGCGAGAAGGTGGTCGCGCCGCTTCCCGAGAACGCCGATCGCAACGACGACCCACTCGATCCGATTGAGAGTTGAATCGTATCGACGCCCTTGATCGACTCGAGCTTCGACTCCACCAGCTTGGCTGCGGTGTCCTTCGCCGCAAGACTCGCGCCCGGGGCGAGCGTCTGCGAGACGGTGAGGGTGTTCTGACCGCTGTCACCGATGAAGTTCGTCTTCAGGTTTGCGGCGAGGAAGCCGGTGCTCCCGAGAATGAGCACGGCGGCGAGGATGGTGGCGAGCGGCCGCTTGAGCGTCCAGCCAATCACCGGGAGGTAGGCCCGCTGCAGTCGAGTCGGCGCGTCGAGTTGATCCGCCCGAACGACGTTCGCGGCACCCGTGTGCTTCGGCACAGACTTTGCCGGCAGGAACCAGTACGCGAGCACCGGCACTATGGTGAGCGCCACGAAAAGCGAGGCGAGCAACGCGATGGTGACGGTGAGAGCGAACGGTCGAAACAGCTCGCCGGTCACGTCACCGACGAGGGCGAGCGGCAAGAACACCGCAACGGTCGTGATGGTGGACGCAGTCACCGCGCCGGCCACTTCCTTCACCGCCGTTTGAATGGCCTTGAGCTTGCTTTCCCCGAGGGAAAGATGCCGCTTGATGTTCTCGATCACGACTATCGAGTCATCGACCACGCGTCCGATCGCGATGGTGAGCGCGCCGAGCGTGATGATGTTGAGCGTGTAGCCCGACGCTTGCATACCGATGAAGGTGATGAGAACCGAGACCGGAATCGAAATCGCGGTGACGAGCGTCGACCGGATCGAGAGCAAGAACACGAGGATGACGATCACCGCGAAGACCAGGCCGAGGAGCCCCTCCGTCGCGAGCGAATCGATCGACTGCTGGATGAACGGCGCCTGATCGAATACGACCACGAGCTTGGAGTTGTGGCCGAGGGACTTTTCGATGCCCGGGATCATCGCCCGAACTTCTTTCGAGACCGCGACGGTGTTTCCGCTCGGCGCCTTCGAGACCTGGATCGTGAGCGCTGGCTTGCCGTTCACCCGCGAGATGCCGCCGGCCGGGTCATCCTCGACCTTCACCGAGGCGACGTCGGCGATGGTGGTCGGAGCAGAACCGCCGAGCAGCGGGAGCGCGGAGATCTGGCCGATCGAGGTGATCCGATCGCCGGCCTGCACGGAGAGGGTTTCGCCGTTCTCCGTGATTTGGCCGGAGGGCAGCAGGGTGCCGTTTGCGCCGAGCGCGTCCTTGATCGATTGAGCGCGCAGACCCGACGCCAGCAGCTTCGCGGGGTCTGGCGTGATGACCACTCGTTGCGTCGTCGTGCCGAGGAGGCTCGCGTCGCTCACCCCGTCGAGTTTCTTGATGTCGGTCAGAACCGCTGCGTTGAGCTGTGCGGACAGGTCGTTCTGGTTGAGGTCGCTCTGAGCCGCGATCTGAATCACCGGCAGGTCCGAGAAATTAAACGTGAGAACGTTCGGATCGAGGCCCTTGGGCAGCTGCGAGGAGATCCGGTTGATCGCGAGCTGAATCTTCTGCTCGGCGGTGCCGATGTCGGTGCCGTAGGTGAATGACGCCGTGATGGTCGAGACATTCGAACTCGAAGTCGCTGTGCTGGTATCGAGACCTGGAATGCTCTGGATGGCGCCCTCAATCGGTGCGCTGACGTCGCTGTCGACGACCGCTGGTGAGGCGCCGGGGTACGAGGTGACGACGAACACCTGCGGGAGGGAGAGTGACGGGATCAGTTCCTGCTTGAGCGAGCCGAGGGCCACACCCCCGAAGATCCCGACGACGATGGTGACGAGCGCGATGAGGGCACGATTTCGCAGGCTGAAGACGGACAGAAAGTGCACGTTGATACTCCTGGCTGCTGCGTGCCGCTAATTCGCGACGGCTCGGACATCGCGCACCACCTCGGGCGCCAAGCAAAGTATGCCGCCTCGCCTCCGGTCAGACGTACTCCCCGGGGAGGTTGCGGGTCTAGACGACCTCGGCCAGCACGTTTTCGTCGGCGAGCGGTCCGTGCGAGAGCGCCGCCCACGCCCGGCCCAGCGCGCCAACCGCCCGGTCCATCTCGTCCGGCGAGTTGCCAAAGGGGATACGAAGGAACCGTTCGAACGCGCCATCGATGCCGAAGCGCGGACCGGCGGCAAGCAGGAGCCCCTCGTTTCGCGCCGCGAGGGTGAGCTGCGAGCTGACCGGCTCGCCCAGGTTGACCCAGCTCGTGATTCCGCCATCCGGGCGCGGAACTCGCCACTCCGGGAACGCCGAGCGCAGCGCAACCTCGAGGTAATCGCGGCCGGCCCGGAGCTGTCGCCGGCGCAGGTCGAGGATGGCGTCGTACTGCTCGAGGAGGTTCGTCACGACGAGCTGCTCGAGAATCGGGGTGCCGAGATCGCCGGCGCTTCGAGCGCGAGTGAGCCTCTGGATGACCTGCCGCTCGGCCCTGATCCAACCGATGCGCACTCCACCCCACACGGTCTTGCCGACCGACCCGATGAGCACGGCCGGCCCGTAGGCCGCGAGCGGCAGCGGGTTATCCGGCCGGTCGATCGTCAACTCCGCCATGGTCTCGTCACTCACGATGGTCGTGCCCTGCGCGGCCGCGAGCCCGAGCATCCGCTCCCGCAACTCCGGCGACATGGTTCGCCCGGTCGGATTGTGGAAGTCGGGCATGACATACCCCATCGCCGGACTGGTCCGGCGGATGGCCTGCTCGAGACCGGCCTCGTCCCAGCCGTCCTCCGTCGTCACGCTCACGGGAATCAGTCGTGCGCCGGCGAGGCGCAGCGCCTCGAATGCGTGCGGGTAGCTCGGCGACTCGACGAGGGCGCTGTCGCCTCGACCGAGCATGGTTCGGGCAAGCAGGGCAATCGCGTGCTGAGCGCCGATCGTGATCATGATCTGGTCGGGGCTGGTTGGCAGCCCCCGTGCCGCGTAACGGTCGGCCACCGCCTGACGCAGCACCGGAAGTCCGATCGGGTCAAAGCCCCGGTCGCCGAGGTAGGCCGGCAGCTCCGCGGCGGCCGCGCGCGCCGCATCGGCGAGCGCCGGGGTCGCCGACAGCGCCGCCTTGCTGAAGTCGAGGTATCCGCTCTGAGGGTTGTCGATGGAGACGGGGGCCCGGGCGGGGAGTCTGGCCGCGCTACCCGAACCCCGCACGCTGTCCAGAAATCCGGCATCGCGCAGCTCGGCATAGGCGGCGCTGACCGTCGTTCGACTGACCCCGAGCTGCGCGGCAAGATCACGCTCGGCCGGAATTCGCGTTCCGAGCGGCACGCGCCCATCGAGAATCAGCAGACGGATGCGGTCGGCCAGCGCGGCATAGGCCGGCGCCGACGTGGCCTCCCGCCATCCGCGCACCAAAGAGGCCAATGTTCGAGCTGACAGCGGGCTCATGGGGTCCACTTTAGGTGAATTGGCATCTTGTCAAAAGTCCAATTCTCTAATTGGATACTGTTCATGACGCCAAACTTCGCCCGCCGGATCGCCCAGCTTCTGATCGGGCTGATTCTCTACGGGCTCGCCATCGCAATGATGGTTCGGGCCGGGATCGGCGTCTCACCCTGGGACGTGCTAGCACAGGGGGTCTCCCGGCAGACCGGTATTCCATTTGGTCTCACCACCAACCTGATCGGGCTGGTCGTGCTGGTTCTGTGGATACCGATCCGGCAGAAACCGGGAGCGGGCACCATCCTCAACGTCCTGCTGATCGGTCCGAGCGCTCAGTTCGGGCTGTGGCTGTTCCCCCAGGTGCACGCGCTCTTGGCACAGATTCTGCTGTTCTCTGCCGGGCTCGCGTTGCTCGCCCTCGCGACGGGCCTCTACATCGGCGCTCGGTTCGGACCGGGCCCGAGGGACGGCCTGATGACCGGCGTCCACCGCAGATGGGGATGGAGGCTGTGGATCGTCCGCACCACGATCGAGGTCGTCGTGCTCGGGATCGGCTGGCTGCTCGGCGGAAACGTCGGCGTCGGCACCGTGGCGTTTGCCGCGCTCATTGGGCCGCTGGTCAATCTCACTATTCCGCTCCTGCGAGTGCCAGAGCTGGTGGTCAGGGAGCCGGTTCCGGCGCCCTGACCCCGGGCACCCGCCCCCGGCCAGAGTCCGCTCGGTCACGGCGGCCCCTGGCCGAGGCCGGCCGGCGTCACAGCGAGTGGCGCGCGAAGGCCGCCATCGCGTCCCGCACAAAGGTTGCCCCCTCTACCCCGCCGTAGTTGGCGCCGAAGCGCTCGTCCGACACGTACATGTCGCCGAGCCCGACGAACTGCTCGGCATTTGGACGCGCGCCCTGCCAGCCGGCGACGATCCAGTCGAAGTGCCGCCGGGTGATTGCCATCACCTCGTCGCTGTCCGCGGCCGCTCCCGCCGCGAAGGCAGCCGCGTAGTCGCGCTGGATCTCCTGCTGATCCCGCCGGAACCGATCCCGTTGCTCTGCCGTGAGCGATCGATACCATCGGTCGCCGCTCGCATACGCCTCGGCGCCCCAGCGCTCTTCGACCTCCGAGCGGTACTTGGTGTGGTCGAATCCGTCCAACATCTCTTCTGCCATGAGTTGTTCACCTCCCTTCATCTTCTCCATGGTGGTCTCGACCGAGCGGATCTGTCGGTCGAGTCGCTCCTTCTCCTGCCTCAGCCAGCCAAGGTGCCCGGCGAGCGCCTCGGCGTGACCAGTCCCCCCGTCGATCAGTTCCGCGATCGCCGGCAGGCCGAGGCCGAGCTCGCGGAGCATCAGAATTCGCTGCAGCCTCGCGAGGGCCAGTTCGTCGTAGTACCGGTAACCATTGGAGCCGACGCGACTCGGAGCAAGGAGCCCGATGTCGCCGTAGTGCCTCAGCGTGCGCGATGTCGTGCCGGAGAGTCGCGCGATCTCCTGGATGGACCAGTCCATGTGTTCCCTCCGATCCATCTTGTTCCTCCGATCGAGATTCTTCCGGCCGAGAGACACGCTATTTGTTGACGCTGCGTCAACGTCAAGCGAATTTTCGACGCACCCGGTCTTCCGAAATCCATGCAATGAAGAGTGACACGCCGGGTACTGACCCTGTCGACGGCGTGTCTTCACGCTTTGCATGGATTTCGGAAGGGAAAGGAGGGGTTGCCACGGCGCCAAACGCGATATATCTTGATTGTCAAGACGCGATATATCTCGACTGAGAGACACATGATGGATGCTGGGCATCCGGAGGGCAGGCGTGAAATGGTTCAGGAAAAATGGCTCGTCGAGGGCGAGAAGGTCATCGACTTTGAGATTGTCCGAAAGCTCAAAGTCGGCCTCATCGCCGGGCAGGTGGACATCGTCGGGCACGACGAACCCGGCGCCCGCATCGAGGTGCACTCCGTTCACGGCAAGGCGCTCAAGGTATCCATCGACGGCGACACCCTCGAGATCGATCACCCGCAGTTGAGCTGGGACAACTTCATCGACGCGTTTCGGTCGTTTCGCGGCAATGCGAGGGCGGACGTCAGCATCATGGTTCCGCGTGACGTCGAGTTGAAGTTCGGCGTGGTCTCGGCGAGCGCCCTGATCAGCGGCCTCACTGACGACGCCAGGGTCAGCACCGTCAGCGGAGACATTGTCATCGACAATCACCGCGGCGACCTCGAACTGAACGCCGTGAGTGGCGAGATCTCGGTGCGTAGTCATCACGGCAAGATCTCAGCGCACACCGTGAGCGGCGACGTCACGGCGACAGGCGAAATCATGGGCTTCACGAGCGAAGGGGTATCCGGCAATGTGTTCCTCGACCTCGCCGGAACGCCCGACGAGGTTCGCGTAAGCACGGTGTCGGGAGACGTGACGGCCCGTCTTGAGCCGGGCGCGCCGGCGCGATACAAGATCAACACGGTGGCGGGACGGCTGCAGCTGGACGACGCCCAGATCTCCGGCGTTCGGGGCAGCTACTCGGGAACGTTCGGCACTCTCGACAAGCACTGGCTCGAATTCAAGGCGAATACGGTCAGCGGAAACGTGTCGGTGTTGCACTCGGTGCCGGCATGACTCCGCCAGTTTTCGCCCACGGCCACCTTCGGCTCTACCTTCTATATCTTCTCGCCGACCGGCCGATGCACGGCTACGAGCTCATTCAGGCTCTCGGTTCGCGATTTGGCGGGACCTACGTTCCAAGCGCCGGCACCATCTACCCCCGGCTGGCCAAGCTCGAGGAGGACGGCCTCGTGACGAAGTCCTCGGATGGCCGCAAGACGGTCTACGAGATCACCGAGGCCGGCCGAGCGGAACTGCAGGCTCGTCACGACGACCTCCTTCGGGTCGAAAGCGACGTGACGGACTCGGTACGTCACCTCGCGGACGGGGTTCGCGCTTCGGTCAACGAGGCGATGAAGACGCTCAGGGCCGACCTCGCGTCCGCAGCGCGCGATGCCCGCACCGATGCGAGGGAGTCGGTCAACGGATCACCCGTAGACCCGCAGCGCCAGAATGCCGCCCTTCAACTGCGCCAGGCCGAGACGGTGATCAATGAATTTCGGCACCAGTTGCGCACCGACCTGCGGTCGATGGCGGCGAAGGGCCGGCTGCCGCATGACGTGGCGCCTGTGCTCGCCGATCGGTTGGCATCGGTCAGGGAGTGGCTCCGGCAGAGCTGATCCAACTCGTGCGTCGGTTAAGCGCGACTTCGCCCAGAGTATTCCGCCGTATGTGAACAGAATGTTAACTCTGGCCGGATGAGGTGTAGTCTCGCTCCTCGTGACTAGCGAAGTTCGGTCGCCGAAACGATGGTTAATCGGCGAACCGTTGGCGTCCGAGAAGCTCGAGGGCCAACTCCTCCCGAAGCATCTTGCCCTACCCATCTTTGCGAGCGACGCACTCTCTTCCGTGGCGTACGCGCCCCAAGAGCTCTTGCTCATCCTCACACTCGGTGGCCTTGCGTTCCTGAGTTTCGCCCCCTGGGTCGCGGCGGCCGTCGTGCTGCTCCTCATCGTTGTGGTGGCGTCGTACCGGCAACTGATCAAGGCGTATCCCTCCGGCGGCGGTGACTACGAGGTCGCGCACCGCAATCTCGGGGAAAAGGCCGGCCTGGTTGTCGCCTCGGCCCTTCTCGTGGACTACATCCTCACCGTCACCGTCTCGGTCGCCTCCGGCGTCGACAACATCATCTCGGCCTTCCCCCAGCTGAATACCTGGCGGGTCGAGATCGCGGTCGGTTTCGTCGTCATCCTCGCGGCCATCAACCTGCGTGGCGTCGCCGAGTCGAGCAAGGCGTTCGCGCTTCCGACCTACCTCTTCATCGCGAGCGTCACGATCATGATCGTGACCGGTCTGGTGCGGACGGCCCTCGGGGATACCCCGGTCGCGGCATCCGCGGCCTTCACCGTGAAGAATCCCGAGAGTCTCACCCAGATCGCCTTCATCCTTCTGCTGCTTCGGGCATTCGCGAGTGGATGTAGCGCACTCACCGGCGTGGAGGCGGTTGCGAACGGCGTGCAGGCGTTCCGTCGCCCCAAGGTCAAGAACGCGCAGCGCACTCTTGTTCTCATGGGATCGATCGCGATCGTGCTTTTCGTGGGCATCATGGCCCTCGCGCTCATCAGCCGGGTGCATTATGCAGAGTCCGCGTGCGACCTCCAGGGCTTCAAGAATTGCACCACCGCCCCGCAGGCCAGCGTGATCTCGCAGATCGCCGCGGCCACATTCCCCGGCGGCGGCTACTTCATGTTCTACGTGATTCAGGGCGCGACCGCCCTGGTGCTGCTGCTCGCTGCCAATACGGCGTTCAACGGGTTCCCGCTGCTCGGCTCGGTGCTCGCTCGCGACTCGTACGCGCCGAAGTCGCTGCAGACCCGCGGCGACCGTCTGGTCTACTCGAACGGCGTCCTCGTGTTGAGCGGCGCAGCAATCGTTCTGCTCCTGGTCTATCGCGCCAACCTCACCCAGCTCATCCAGCTTTACATCATCGGCGTGTTCGTCTCGTTCACCCTCGGGCAGATCGGCATGGTGGTGCATTGGACCCGACTGCTGCGCGAGGGCTGCCCGAACCCGGGACAGGTGTGGCGTAGCCGCGCTATCAACACCACCGGTGCGCTCTTTACCGGGATCGTGCTCATCGTCGTGACGATCACCAAGTTCACGCACGGGGCCTGGCTCGTCTTCGCGATCATGCCCGTTTTGTTCTACCTGATGCTTCGGATCAACCGCTACTACGGCCAGGTGGCAAAGGACATCGAGGTTGATCCGACCACGACGTTCGGCGCGACCGGCGACCACGCCGTCGTGCTCGTCGGCAAGATGCAGAAGCCCACGCTCAAGGCGCTCGACTATGCCATCGCCGCGCGCCACGAGAGCATCGAGGCCGTCCACGTCAACATCGACGATGCCGCCTCCGAACAACTGTCCCGCCAGTGGGACGAGATGAACATCAAGGTGCCGCTTCGCATCGTTCCCTCGCCGTACCGGGACATCAGCATGCCGCTGATCAAGTACATCAAGGCGCGCCGTGCCGAATTTGGGTCCGAGGTCGTTACCGTCTACACCCCGCAATACATCGTCGGGCACTGGTGGGAGAATCTGCTTCACAACCACAAGGCACGACGCATCCGGCAGAAACTCATGCTGTGCCACGGTGTCACGATCGCCCTCGTCCCGTGGCTTCTCGACTCGTCGAAGGCGCTGTACTCGCGACAGTCCCGGCCGCTGCCCGGAAGCGATCGACGCGGCGAGCCGCGACGGCCCGTGATTCGCGCGGCGCTCCCGCCCGCGGCACCGACCGCGCGCAAGAGCAGCCTCTCCGCGCACGAGCACTCCTCCGAGAGCCAGGTGGATCGCGCGGCTCGGCTTGCTCGCGAGGCGTCCAAACACCTGACCTCGGGCAAGAAGTAGGCCAAGCCCGACGCAATCCTCGCCGGCTGAACCGCTAGCGGTTGCCAAGCATCGCGACGACTTGGCGAGCTATCTGCCTGCCGGCTCTCTTGGCGCCGATCGTGCTGGCCTGCGGGCCATATCCGGCGAAGAATATGCGCGGATCCTTCCAGGAGGCCCCTTGGCCGACGGAGATGCCGCCCGCCTTTTCGCGAAGCTTCAGCGGAGCGAGGTGGCGCAGCTCTGGGCGGAACCCGGTCGACCACAGGATCGCGTCGGCCCGCCGGAATGACCCGTCGGCGAACCGCACTCCGTCGGCCTCGATCGATTCGAACATCGGCCGCGCGACGAGCACTCCTCGATCGATCCCAGCCTGAATGCGGCGGGTTCGCGGCACTCCCGTTCCGCTCACTATGCTCGGCAGCGCTCGGCCGGCTCGAGCCGCCTCGTCCTGAGCGGCGACTGCCGCGGCTCCGGCCTCCAGGTTCAACTCGCCCTCATTGAGGAACTCGATCGGACGGCGCGAGACCCAGGTGAGTTCTGCGGCGGACGACTCGAGCTCGAGCAGAAATCCGATTGCCGAGGTGCCGCCGCCAACGACGACGACGTTCTGCCCCTCGAACTCGGTCGCCGTGCGGTAGTCGGCCGTGTGCAGCTGCCGCCCGGCGAATTCGTTGAGCCCCGGGTACCACGGCATGAACGGGGACCCCCACGTTCCGGTGGCGTTGACGACGACATCCGTCGCCACCTCCGAAAGCCCGGAATCGGACTGGACAGTGACCACGAGCTCGGCACCCCGATTGAAAACACTCTTCACTTCGGCCGGCCGCCACACCGCGAGGCCGTAGTGCTCCTCGTAGCGGGCGTAATAGTCTGCGACCACTTGCCTGGCCGGCAAGGTTCGGTCCGCGGTCTCGAAGCCGATTCCCAAATCACCCATGCCCGGAAGGTCGTTGATGCGGTGGGCGGATCCGATGCGCAACGCGTCCCAGCGGTGCTGCCAGGCTCCCCCCGTTCCCGGTCCACGGTCGAGGATCACGAAGTCGCGTCCCGGCGTGAGTCCGAGCCGCTGAAGGTAGTAGGCCACCGAGAGCCCGGCCTGCCCCGCGCCGATCACCGCGACGGAGGTCGAATCAGGCGAGGGAGGCACGTGTCAACGTTAGCCGTCCCCGTGAGGTCGCCTAACGGCACACTGGGCAGTCACGCGTGCATGCTAAAGTTGCATTTTAGTTTTTGTAGTTCCCTGTTGGTCATTCCCGAGCGATTAACGCCAGAACCTATTGCTCGCTCGGGCAGGAATCGTGAGGGGGTCAAGCCATGGGGCGCGGCCGTCAAAAAGCAAAGCACACAAAGGTGGCCCGGGAGCTGAAGTACTTCAGCCCGGACACCAACTACAACGCGCTCGAACGCGAACTCACGCATCCAGTGACGGGGGCTCCGATCGACCCCAAACTCGAGGAAGACCTCGAAAAGTGGCCGGAGTTCACCGCCACCTCTGATCCGTACGCCGTCGACTACTCAGACAACGAGTTCGAGGCCGACCAGAACAAGACCGCCTAGCCTCCTTTCGGCTTCGGGTCTCGTTTCTCGTCCCGTTCGGCGTTAGTTTCCGTCGCGTTCGGCGTTAGTTTCTCGTCCCGTTCGGCTTCCGTTCGCGTCGCACCCTCTCGGGGCTAACGAACCACCGAAGTCGTCCCCTCAGCCGCCCAGCCGCCCAGCCGCCACAGTCGCGCCGTCACCGCACCCGAACCGTCCCGGGACAACGGCACACGCGTGGCTGCTACTTCTGGAAGCTGCCAACGAGTCGAACAGCACCGCCGTTGACGCCCTTCGCGCCCTGCTCGAATCCGGTGAAGTCCCTCGGCGTGGTGGATACGGCGCCGAGCGTCCACGCTGGAATGCCGTCCGCCTCGAGGCGCCGGATGATCTCGGCGGCGCTCCCCGCCGACACGACCGCGATCATGCCGATGCCGAGGTTCCAGGTTCCCTCGGTCTCCGTGAGATCCATTCCTCCCCATTCGGCTAGGACCCGGAAGACTGCGGACGGCGACCACGAGTCGCGATCCAGTTCCACCCAGCTGCCGACCGGCAGCACCCGCGCGAGGTTGGCGGCGATGCCGCCTCCCGTCACGTGACTGAGCGCGTGAACCGCACCGTGCAGCAGCTCGTCCGACAACAGTCCAAGCAGCGGCGTCGTGTACAGCCGGGTCGGCTCGAGCAGCACCTCGCCCACGACCCCGCCGAGTTCGTTCGAGTGCTCGGTGTAGGGGACCCCGCGGGCGGCGAGAATGTGCCGCACGAGTGAATAGCCGTTGGAGTGGAATCCTGATGATCCGAGGGCGATCACGACGTCGCCGTCGGCGACTCGGTCCGCGCCGAGTTGCTCGCCAGCCTCCACGACGCCGGTAGCGGCTCCGGCGACGTCGTAGTCGTCGATACCCATGAGGCCGGGGTGCTCCGCGGTCTCCCCGCCGACGAGTGCGGTGCCGGTCTCGGCGCAGCCGCGGGCGATGCCGGCGACGATATCGGCGATCCTGCTCGGCACGACCTTGCCACACGCGATGTAGTCGGTCATGAAGAGCGGTTTGGCTCCGACCACAACGATGTCGTCGACCACCATGCCGACGAGGTCGATGCCGATGGTGTCGTGCCTGTCAATTGCCTGAGCAATCGCGACCTTGGTACCCACTCCGTCGGTCGAGGTCGCAAGCAGCGGGCGCGAGTATGACTTCACAAACGACACATCGAAAAGTCCCGCGAATCCGCCAACTCCGCCGAGAACCTCGGGTCCGTGCGTCG
Organism: Microbacteriaceae bacterium; assembly: GCA_025464975.1. Classification (GTDB taxonomy): domain Bacteria; phylum Actinomycetota; class Actinomycetes; order Actinomycetales; family Microbacteriaceae; genus Lacisediminihabitans. The sequence goes on from JAODMT010000005.1 coordinate 77,516, forward strand.
CCGAGACGGCCGCTTTCATCAGTTCGACGGCGAGATCTCCCGCCGCAGTATCGACCCCTGCTTCGGCGTATTTGCTTGCCATGCGAATTCCGTTTCCCGAAGCGTGAAAGAATTGATTGAATCACCCCCAATTCTACGGTCTGGAGACTGCTCTAGAAATGTGCGGCATCGTCGGCATCGTCTCTTCGGAACCCGCCAACCAACAGATCTACGACAGCCTCCTGCTTCTTCAGCACCGCGGGCAGGACTCCACCGGCATCGCCACGGCCGAAGGTCGAACGTTTCACATGGTGAAGGCCAAGGGTCAGGTTCGGGAGGCATTCCGAACCAGGGACATGCGTTCCCTCCCCGGAAACATTGGGCTCGGCCACGTTCGCTACGCGACCAAAGGCAACGCCTCCAACGAGCAGGAGGCCCAGCCGTTCTACGTGAACGCGCCGTACGGCATCGTTCTCGTGCACAACGGCAACCTCACCAACACTCGCGAACTCACCGACGAGCTCTTTCACGTGGATCGCCGTCACCTCAACACGACCTCGGACACCGAACTGCTCGTCAACGTGCTCGCTCACGAGCTGCAGGAGCAGGTAACCGGCCTCGACCTCGACCCGGACCAGATCTTTGCCGCCGTCGAGCGCGTGCACGAGCGGGTCGAGGGCTCTTACGCGACGATCGCGCTCATCCCCGGATACGGGCTCCTCGCCTTCCGGGATCCATTCGGCATCCGCCCGCTTGTGCTTGGCAAGCGTGCTCGCGGATTCGTCGGGGACGATTGGATCGTCGCATCCGAGTCCCTCGTGCTCGAGAGCGGCGGCTACGAGTTTGTTCGCGACGTCGCCCCCGGCGAGGCCATCTTCATCGCGCTGGACGGGGAAATGACTTCGAAGCAGTGCGCCAAGAATCCGTCGCTCATCCCCTGCTCATTCGAGTACGTCTACCTTGCCCGCCCGGACTCCATCATGAACGGCATCTCGGTCTACGAGGCCAGGCTGCGGCTCGGCGACCGGCTCGCCGACACGATCGCGAGATACACGCCGATGGGTGACATCGATGTCGTCATGCCGATTCCGGACTCCGCGCGGCCGGCGGCGATGCAGGTGGCGCAGAAGCTCGGTGTCGAGTATCGCGAGGGCTTCTACAAGAACCGCTACGTCGGACGCACCTTCATCATGCCCGGTCAGGCCGAGCGCAAGAAGTCGGTCAAGCAGAAGCTCAACGCCATGGGCTCGGAGTTCAAGGGCAAGAACATTCTCATCGTCGACGACTCGATCGTTCGCGGCACGACTTCGAAGGAGATCGTGCAGATGGCTCGGGAGGCCGGGGCGAACAAGGTGACGTTCACCTCCGCCGCGCCTCCGGTTCGATTCCCTCATGTCTACGGCATCAACATGCCGTCGCGCCACGAGCTCGTCGCGCACGGCCGTCGCATCCCCGAGATCAATACCGAGCTCGGCTCCGACTACCTGATCTATCAGGAGGTCGCCGACATGCAGGCGGCGATCATCGAGGGATCCGATGTGAAGTCCCTCGAGATGAGTTGCTTCACCGGCGACTACGTCACTGGCACCGTGTCGCCGGAATACCTCGCCTGGGTGGAGCGCACGCAGCTCAGCTAGTGGCCGTGCTCATCTGACGGTCGTGCGGGCTCTGGCAAGCAGAATGCCGATGGCGGTCGCCGCGGCGACCCATAGAGCGATGGATGCCGTGAGCACTGCCGCACCCGGGCTTACCACCGGTTCCCCGGCGAGCGCCTGACCGGTCAGCACGGCCAGCACACCGACGTAGAGCCCGGTGAGCACGACAAGGATGCCGAGCCTTGTGGTCACCCGGCGAAGCGACGAGAACCGACGGGCGCCCAGCTCGAGCAACAGCGCCGCGATCGGGAGCACCTGCAGCGCGTGCATCCCGACGAAGTGCGGGATCCGGAGGTCGCCCGCGACGGTGCTCCAGCCAAGGAGCGGGAGGCCGGGACCACCGTCGGGCGTGCCGACGGTGTGAGCTCCCGCGATGCCTCGAAAGTCGGCAAGCTGCTCGGGACTCGGGCTGGTCATCAAAAAGGCGAGCCCCATTCCGACGATCGCGAGGAGGAGTCCGGAGCGGATCGCGAATGAGCGAGCGCGATCGCCGAGGTTCACGCGAAACAGCAGGACGGCCACGAGGATGGTCACGGCCCAGACCACCACAATCGACATCGCCATCGTCGCCCAGAGGGCCGCGGCGAACGGCGTTGACACGTTGAAGTGGCTCGTCGTGTCGGCAAACGCCGCCCCATAGATGATCACCATTTCAATCGCGAGGAAGACG
>JAODMT010000010.1 GCA_025464975.1 Microbacteriaceae bacterium
GGTCGAGGGTGGCGTTCTCGAGCTTGAGACCGACCTCCTCGGCGATGACCTGACCACCGGTGAGGATGGCGATGTCCTGCAGCTGAGCCTTGCGACGGTCGCCGAAGCCGGGGGCCTTGACGGCGACCGACTTGAAGATGCCGCGGATCTTGTTCACGACGAGGGTCGCGAGAGCCTCTCCGTCGACGTCCTCGGCGATGATGAGGAGCTGCTTGCCCGACTGGATGACCTTGTCCACGATGGGGAGCAGGTCCTTGATGTTCGAGATCTTGCCGTTGACGATGAGGATGTACGGGTCTTCGAAGACCGCTTCCTGGCGCTCGGGGTCGGTGACGAAGTAGGCCGACAGGTAACCCTTGTCGAAGCGCATTCCCTCGGTCAGCTCGAGCTCGGTGCCGAAGGTGTTCGACTCCTCGACGGTGACAACACCCTCCTTGCCGACCTTGTCGATGGCCTCGGCGATGAGTGCGCCGATCTCGGGGTCGCCGGCAGAGATGGACGCGGTTGCCGCGATCTCTTCCTTGGTCTCGATCTCCTTGGCGCTGGAGATGAGCGCCTCGATGACCGAGGCGACGGCCTTCTCGATGCCGCGCTTGAGGCTGATCGGGTCGGCGCCTGCGGCGACGTTGCGGAGTCCTTCTCGCACGAGGGCCTGGGCGAGAACGACCGAGGTGGTCGTTCCGTCGCCTGCGAAGTCATCCGTCTTCTTGGCTACCTCTTTGACCAGCTCGGCGCCGATCTTCTCGTATGGGTCGTCGAGCTCGATCTCCTTGGCGATCGAGACACCGTCGTTTGTGATGGTGGGGGCGCCCCACTTCTTCTCAAGGACGACGTTGCGGCCGCGTGGGCCAAGCGTCACCTTGACTGCGTCGGCCAGGATGTTCAGGCCGCGCTCGAGACCGCGACGGGCCTCTTCGTTGAAAGCAATGATCTTTGCCATGTGTGTATTTCGTCCTTCCGGGACGTCATGTATGCAACAGCTATTGGCACTCGCAATAGAGGAGTGCTAAATGATTCTGGCACTCTGCCCTCGAGAGTGCAAGTGACGTGGCTCCGTGGGCCGGACATGGCTAACGTCGCCCGATTGCTCGAGCGACGTTAGGGTGAAACGCCCGCTTGGCGGAGGCTTCGGGACGGCGGATCGTTAGACGGGACGCACGGATTCCGCTTGGGGTCCCTTGTTCCCAGTGCCAACCTCGAAGGTTACGTGCTGGCCCTCTTCGAGGACCTTGTAGCCCCCCATGTCGATCGCGGAAAAGTGGACGAAAACATCCTGGCCTCCGCCATCGACGGTTATAAAGCCATAGCCCTTCTCAGCGTTGAACCACTTGACGGTTCCATTCGCCATTGATAACTCCTTGCTGTGTTCCTGGTGCGGCGCCGGACCGGCGACTAGTTCCAGATAGTAATGACGATTGTGCGCATTGGGAATGGGCAGAATCGCCGTCACAGCGTGAGTTCTCCCTAACCCTTCGGGAGTACGAAATCGGCCCCGAGCACCACAGTCACTTTCGAATCGGGAAAAGCATTGGAGAGCGCGATCGTGCCGACCTTGAGAGACTGAACGAGGGCCATCGCCGCTGCTTCATTTGCCGGATCACTGTAGTAGACGATGGTCTTCGTGATATTCGGCGTTGCAGTGTTCGAGCGAGCCCCGAGGGCCGCCGACGCGCCGCCCCAGCCCTTACTCACGAGATAGTCCCCGGTGTTGTTGGCAAGCTGAGGGGTCGTCGTTCCGTTGAGGATCGTAATCGGGAGCGTCGCGTTGAGTTTCGGAGTCACCGTCGGCGTCGGAGACGGGGTTGGCGTCGGAGCCGGGGTCGCGTTAGCGCTGGAGGCGAAAGGAAGGCCAACGGTCCCGCGAACCACGGAAAGCCCGAACACCCCAACCCCCACCAGCACAACGGTGGCAAGGGCCGCCCAAGCAAAGGTGATCCATCCGCGGCGTCGCCCTGGTGCGACGCGATGAGCTCCCGTGCGGTAAAGGTCATCGTGCACGCTTTCAAAGCGATCTGGAGGAAAATTCGCCATTCCGTCTTCCGGTTGCTTGGGGTTACTGGTGGAGAGTCGAGGAGTCTTGCACGCCGAGAATTCTGGCTGACCGTGCATCGATGCGCGCGTCCCTCAGCCGTTGCAGCCGCTTGACCAACATCGGGTCGAAGACCAGAGAGCCCGGAAGTTCCAGCGTGGCGTTCAGCACTTGATAGTACCGGGCGGCGGAAAGGCCGAACCGCGCCCGGATCGCTTCCTCCTTGGCACCGGCGTTCTTCCAGAGCTGCCGCTCGAAGATCAAGATCTCCCGTTCGAGTGGGGTGAGAGCGGAAGCATCCGCAAGCGGCGCAGCGTCAGCGGATCGCTCAGGCTTCGATTCCACCGCGCTCCCTTCCACCGTGCTGCCTCCAACTCTCGGGACATACTATTGCGGGCTTGCTGTGCGCCGCCGGTGGGCCCGCCGCGGATCCGCTAGAGCCAGTCGAGACTTTGGCCGTGCGCGCCGGTATAGGCGAGGGGCCGCTGGTCGAGAGCCAGGACAAAGCGACTGGCCGATCCCCCATAGGCCGGCAGCTGTGCGCGCACGGCGGGAAGACCGCGGTCTGACTCGAGGGAAATCCAGTTCGCGTCGAGCCGCAGAATCGACTCGACGAGCCGCATCCGCTCTGCGAAGGGAAGGTAGACGAGCACCGCGCTGGTGATCACGACCAGGGTTGCCCCGGGCGAAGCGTTCTGCGCCACGCCGGCAAGCAGGTCAATCGCGTCGCCCTCCGCGAGCCGTGGCGGATCGGATCTGACAATCCCGATCGCGGAGCGAAGCCGCTCCCGGCGTTCGGCCTGCTCGGGCCAGACGAGTGTCTCGAGCCACTTCACGTCGTGCGCGTCGCGCACATCCAGCGGCCTCAGGTCAATGCCCGAGCGCCAGACCACCTGCGGCAGGCCCTTCGGAATCGGCATCGGCCCGGTCGTCGTCGACTCGAGAAGAACCGCACTGCGCCCGTCCGCCGGGTCGATGGGCTCGGCGCCGTCATAGCTATAGCTGTACCGATCGGGATAGAGGCAGAGGCCGGCGCTCGCTCCAATCTCGAGAAGAGCGAGCGGACCGGCCAGCATCGCGAGCGCGGGAAGCAGGGATGCGCACCGGCGAGCCTCGTTCGTCTGAGTGCTTCGGCGCAGCGTTTCGGTGGCCACCGCGGCGAAGTTGTGCACGAGCCAGCGCCGCAACTCCGGGTACCCGCCCTCGGCCGCGCCGAGCAGCCTGGCGCAGGCGAAAACAAGGTTGGGCTGACGCTTCTGCAGGGGAAGCCCATCGATCAGGGAAAGCACCTCCGCGTCATCCGCGACGCCAAGGGCCCACTCCTCATAAATGGCCGACTGACCGCGAGCCTCCGCCTCGCCGAAGGAGCGGTACCACTCGGAGGTGTCCCGCTCTCCCGGGCCGCTCACGATCGACCGCGACCCGCCCGATACATCGAGATGTGCGGGATGCCGGCCTCGACGTACACGTCTCCGACCTCCTCAAATCCGAACGTGGCGTAGAGGGACGTGACATAGCGCTGCGAGTGGAGCTCCATCGCCTCGCCTCCGTAGAGCTCGATGACCCGGGCGACGAGCACCCTGGCCAGCCCCTCCCCGCGGCGGTCCGCCCGAACCACGACCCGTCCGAAGCTGCGCCGGGGCCGCTCGCCGGTCGCCTCGGCGTCGTACAGCACCCGGAGGTAGGCGGCGATGCCCGCGTCATCCGCGATCCACAGGTGCTCGGTGGTCGGTTCGATGTCCCGGTTGTCGAGCTCCTCCTCATCGATTCGCTGCTCGACGAAAAAGACGTCGGTGCGGAGTTTCAGAATCGAGTAAAGCTCCCGGGTGGAGAGTTCACCCCAGGACCGGTGAACCACGGAACATTTGGGCACGGTCTCGAGTTTAATGAAAGGAAAGCCTCGAGAGTCTCGAAAGGACAACTCCCATGAGCAACGACACCAATCCCACCGCGTTTCCGGGCGCTAAGAGCGACGAAGAGTGGCGTGCCGAGCTTGACCCAACCCGTTTCTCAATCCTGCGTGAGGCCGCGACCGAGCGCCCATGGTCGGGAGCTCTTCTGGACGAGAAGCGTCCCGGCGTCTACACCTGTGGAGCGTGCGGTGCGGAACTTTTCGCGAGCGACACCAAGTTCGACTCCGGTTCCGGCTGGCCGAGCTTCTACGATGCCATCAACCCGGATGCCGTCAAGCTGATCACCGACAACAGCCTCGGCATGGTGCGCACCGAAGTGCAGTGCGCCAACTGCGGCTCACACCTCGGCCACCTGTTCGATGACGCCGTCCAGACGCCGACCGGAGACCGCTACTGCATGAACTCGCTTTCCCTCGACTTCAAGGAACAGGGCTAAGCAACCAGATGTCGCTGTTGGATGCGATCAACCGTCGCCGTTCGCAACCGAAGGTGACGTCTGACGCACCCAGTCACGAGGAGTTGCTGCCGCTTGTCGCGGCGGCAGGTTCCGTGGCCGATCACGGGTCTCTTCGGCCGTGGCGGCTGATCGAGATCAGGGGTGAGGCGCGCGGGCGACTCGGGGCCGCGTTCGCTGAGGCGAGCGGAGCCGACTCGGCTGCCGCTGCGAAGTTGGCCGCGAAGCCCATGCGCGCGTCCCTGCTCATCGCGGTGGTGTCCTCGATCCAGCCGAGTCACAAGGTCGAGCGCTGGGAGCAGGAGGCCGTGGCATCCGGTGTCGCCCATTGCCTGAGCCTCCTGCTGGACGACGCGGGCTGGGGCGTCATGTGGCGCTCCGGTCATCTGACCCGCACCGAGCCGGTGCGCTCGGTTCACCGGCTCGCCGAGAACGAACAGCTGCTCGGCTGGCTGTACGTCGGGGGAATCGGCGAAGACACGAAGGCCGGGACTCGCAGGAGCATCCCGGTCGACGAGCATCTCACCGTTCTGTAGTCACCTTCGGCCGCCAGATCGCCCGGGACGGAATCGCCGCGAACGCCACAGCGAGAAGCGTGAGCACCGTTCCGGCAATCGTGGTCCACGCGATCACGTGACCTGGAATCGGGGTTGCGAAGTCGATCAGAAGCGACGCGGTCAGTTGCCCCGCGATCGTACCGAGGCTGAGCAGCAACACGCCGATGGTTCGCACCAGAATCGCGGCGGTGGCGATGAACACGACGCCGATCGCTCCGCCCAAATACAGCCACGGGGCGCTCGGCAGGTGGGTCGGCCACCCGGCCACTGCCCCGTGAATTACGGCAACCACGAGCAGAACCACAGTTCCGACCAGAAAGTTGATGAAGGTCGCGGTGAGCGCCGACTCGGAGACCCCGCGAACCTGCCCGTTGACCGCTTGCTGCCAGCCGATGCCGAGTCCGGCGAGGAACGGCATGGCGAGCGCCCAGATCGGTATGGTGCCGACCAGCTGCGCGGAGACCGCCCAGACCACCGCGCCGAATGCGACGACCGAGCCGATCAGGCGCGTATAGGTGACGGGCTTCGGCAACACGGTGCCGAGGCCGTTGCGATCGATCACGAGCCCGCTGATGGTTTGACCGCAGACCGAGGCGACGGTGAACAGCGCCACACCGAGCAGCGCGGCGGTAAGACCCTGCGAGAGAACGAAGAAGGCGCCGGCCGCGCCGCCGCAGAAGTGCCACCACGGCACAGAGCCGGAACGGATGGCGGCGATCGATCTCGCAAGGCCGCGGCGGCCGGCAGGCCAGAACAGCATGGCGATCGCGAGCAGGATCAGCCCGGATCCGAACGAGAGCAGAGCCGCGAGGTATCCGTTGCCCAGTTCCTTGCCGAGCTCTCCGTTGATGCGGGACTGGGCGGCCACGAACCCGCCGCTGATTATCGCGATGATCATGGCCAGGACGAGCGCGGCCCGCGAGACGGCGGGATGCCCGGACGGCGCGGAAGCGCGAGGCGTCGCAGGCGTGGGGCGTGAGGTTTGAGAGGTCATGGCGGTCTGATTAACGCTACCGGTGCGATGCGCCTTCGGTGCACAGCGCGCGTCGCCGCGCCACCGGTAATATGAATGCTCGTTCGCCCCCTTAGCTCAGTTGGCCAGAGCACCGCTCTTGTAAAGCGGGGGTCGTCGGTTCGAATCCGACAGGGGGCTCGACATAACTTGCTCGTCCATCACAAGCCGGTCTGCGGGTCAGGCGGTTACGTATTCCTTGACGGCGATGAGGATGTCGTCGAGTGCTTGCCTCGCGTCGGCGAAGTACATTCCCGTCTTCGGGTCGTTAAACAGCGGATTGGGGATGCCCGCGTAACCCGGGTTCATGGACCGCTTAAGCACGACGACCGATTTGGCATGGTCGACATTGAGGATCGGCATTCCCGACACCGCATTGCCGGGCTTCCGGGCATCCGGGTTGCAGACATCGTTCGCGCCGATCACCAGGGCGATGTCGCACGAGTCGAACGCCGCGTTCGCCTCATCGAGCTGCAGCATCTGGGTGTACGGAACATTGGCCTCGGCCAGAAGCACGTTCATGTGCCCGGGCAAGCGGCCGGCTACGGGGTGGATCGCATACGTGACGTCGATCCCATGGTCGATGAGCAGTTTGGCCAGGTCTGCGGCCTCATGTTGGGCCTGTGCAGCGGCGAGCCCATATCCGGGGACGATCATCACGTGCTGCGCGTAGGCGAGCTCAATCGCGACATCATCGGCGGTCACCTGCCGGATGTTGGCCGCATCCTGGTCTGCCGTTCCGGCCGTTGCCTTCGAATCGCCCGTTCCGAAGCCGCCAAGGACGATGCTCCCGACCGAGCGATTCATCGCCTTGGCCATCTGCAGGGTAAGAATCGTTCCTGCCGCACCGACCAGCGCCCCGGCGATGATCATCGCCTGGTTGTCGATCGCGAAGCCGGCCATCGCGACCGCGAGCCCGGTGAGCGCATTGAGAAGTGACACGATGACCGGCGCGTCCGCGCCGCCGATCGGCAGCACCATGAGCACGCCGAGGACCAGCGCGGCCGCGAGAACGATGAGCAGAAGCACGACGTTGTGCGGCGACATGATCGAGAGCGTCCCGGCGCCCAGGGCGACGATGACGGCCGCTACGTTGACCACTCGAGCGCCCGGGAACGAAATCGGCTTTCCCGGAATGACCCCCTGGAGCTTCCCCGCGGCGATGAGTGAGCCGGAGAAGGTCACGGCGCCGATGAGCACGTCGAGAATGATGGGGACTGTCACGATTGGGCCGAGCGTCGTCCCGTTGACGTGAAGCACGAAGGCTGCGATGGCGACTGCGGCCGCCGCACCACCACCGACCGCGTTGAACAGGCTGACCAACTGCGGAATGTCCGTCATCTTGACCACTCGAGCGCGGATGACGCCGAAGCTGCCACCGGCGGCCAACCCGAGGATCAACGCCCCCCATGCCCAGGGACTTCCGCCAGCGGTTAGGAGCGAGGTCACGACGGTCGAGACAACCGCGATGGCCATTCCGCCGGCGGAGACGAGGTTGCCTCGTCGCGCCGTGGACGGCGCGCGCATCAGGTGAAGACCGACGACGAACAGGATTGCGGAGACGAGATAGGCGGCCCCGATCGTGAATTCGAGCGGGGTCATGACGGGTCTTCTTTCCTCGCGGGTGCGTTTGCGGCTGTCGGTTTGCGGAACATCTGCAGCATCCGATCGGTGACGACATAGCCGCCGAAGACGTTCGCCGCGGCCAGAGCGGCGGCGATGAAGGTGAGAACGTAGCCAATCGGGCTGTCGGCCAGGGCTGCCGTGACGATGGCTCCGGCGACGATGACTCCGTGAATCGCGTTCGCGCCCGACATCATCGGCGTGTGCAGTGTCGATGGGATCTTGCTGATGACCTCGAATCCCACGAGAAGGCTGAGCACGAAGATCGCAAGGTTGCTGAACAGGGTTTCGATCATGCTGCTGAGGTCTCCTCGGGCGTTTTGGCGTCTGTCGCGGCCAGCGGATCGAGGTTCAGCGCCGCTCGGACGAGCGCGTTGGTCACCTCGCCGGCGTGCGTGATCACGATGCTCTGATGGATTTCGTCGACGGCGTCGATCACGATCTCGGCGCTCGGGGCGAGGGAGGCGAGAACTGAAAGCACGTTTCGTGCGTACATCTCGGAGGACGAGGTAGGAAGATCTGAGGCGAGCTGGCTCGCGCCGACGATGGTTACCCCCTCGGGGGTGACGACTGTCGTTCCCTCGACCGATCCCGCGACGTTGCCGCCCCGGTCACTCGACCCGAGGTCAACGCAGACAGAGCCTGGGCGGAGGTTCTTGAGCGTTTCGGCCGAGACGAGCACGGGGGGAACGTGACCGGGAACCCGTGCCGTGGTGATGATGATGTCGAAGCCGGTGAGTGCGGCGGCGAGTTCGGTTTCCTGGGTCTTGTGTTCGTCCGCCGTGAGGGCTCGCGCATAGCCGCCGGCACCCGCGCCCTCCGACACCGATGAGGTGAGGAACTGCGCTCCGAGCGATTCGACCTCGCCGCGCGAAGCAGCGCGCACGTCGTATCCGGTCACCACCGCGCCGAGTCGCCTCGTCGTGGCGATCGCCTGCAGCCCGGCCACGCCGGTCCCGATGACGATCACCTTCGCCGGCTTCGCAGTACCCGATGCGGTGATCATCATGGGCAGATACCGGCCGAATGCTTCTGCCGCAACGATTCCTGCCCGGTAGCCCGCCGTGCTGGATTGCGAGCTGAGCGCATCCATCGCTTGGGCGCGGCTCAGTGTCCGAGGCAGAAACTCGAACGCCACGACCGTGACGTTGGCCGTGGCGAGCGAGGTCATTTCGGCAAGGTGGTTGAGAGGGTCGACCAACCCGATGAGTGTCTGACCCGTGTGCAGTTTCGACAGGATCGCCGCTTCCGGACATCTCACTGCCGCGAGCACGTCACTTTCGGCTAGCACCCGATCTCGTGTTGTGACGTCCGCGCCGGCTGCACGATAGGCGGCGTCGGTAAAGCGTGCCGCTGTGCCGGCGCCGGTCTCGATCAGGACGCTCCGGCCCGCCTTGATCAGCCGAGCCACAGCATCGGGATCGAGAGCCACTCGTCGCTCTCCTGTCGCCGTCTCTTTCACGGCGCCGACTGCTAGTGCCGTCATGACGTTCCTCTCGTTCGGGACTGATCGTTGGGGAAGCGGCCGCTAGATGAGCCAGCGGTTCTTCTCGACAAGCGGCAGCTTCTTCCAGACTCGGCCGAATCCCCAGGTGTCTCCCGCCGATACCGCAGCGATCACGATGAGGGCGAGCGCGTAGATGACGTGATAGTCCACAAGCGGGTTGCTCGATCCGGCGTTGGCACCGAACGGCCACTCGGCCAGGTACATGAAGAGGAGCACGAGGGATCCGGCGACCGCGCTGATGCGAAGCCCGATTCCGAGTATGACTGCGCCGCCGATCGCCACCATGCCCAGCATGAAGAGGATGTCGCTCGTCGGACTGGCGATGGCCGCGAAGACGCTCTTGAACGGGCCGACGACAGCGGGGCTCCCCAGGAATCCCTGACTTGGAGTTCCGCCGTGGATCCACGCCGAGGCGCCGGCAGTCGAGTATCCCAGCCCGAGTGACTTGTCGAGGAAGGCCCAGAGGAAGATGAATCCCGTCGCGAGTCGAAGCACGGCGAGCGATCGCCGGCCGGCCGGGCTCGTGACCAACGCGGATTCGGAGACCGCCGGCTTCGGACGGCGCGTCTGAGCCCGTGTGTCGAGTGCTGCGGTCGATACTGCCTGGGACATGTCGATCTCCGTTCGTGAGCTGACGCGACGCAGGATTGCGCAGCGGTGAAACGACTAAATGTGCCCAGCGAGCGGCCCGCGTTTGTACTGCCTGCCGCTGATCTGGGATGACACGATCCGCACATAAACAAAGGGTTTCGTGGGGTGCCAGTCGGGCAGGATCTGTTGATCCGCGGCCTCGATGTCCTCCACCGTGTCGAGGACGCGAGCCGTTCCCTTGACCGTGACGCTCCAGGCGGAGTCCCCGGTCTGTGCATCTGCTTCGAAGACGACGGACTGGTTCGCGATCAGATCGCGAAGCTTGGTGCCCTCGGCCGTGCGGAAGAGGATGGATGCGCCGTCCGCGGCGTAGTTGACCGGGAATATCTCGGGTTGGTTGTCGAGGCTGACGCCGAGGCGCCCGAACGAGGAGCCGTCGAGAAGAAGCCAGCTCTGTTCGTCCGAAAGTTCCGTGACGGGCCCCTGCGGCGACCATTCGTCAATGCTGTTCAGCCGGATTGGCATCGGATCCCTCTTCTCTAGTAGTCCGAGTCAATCGTCATAAGCGACCGGAGATAAGAGTCGAAAGTCCCGATTCTGACGCCGCGACCGGCCTGTTAGTGACCTTTGGCACTGCAAGCGGAACACGAGGTGCGGTGCACTTGACACATGACTCATCCCGAGATCCCCAGCATCGATGCCGACACCGTCGCTTCACACCGCCGACCGAAGCAACTGAGGTTCTCTTCGCTCGTCATCTTCGTGAGAGAGATCCCCCGCTCGAGTCGCTTCTATCGGCAGTTGCTCAACCTGGAGAGCGTCGTGGAGAACGAGTCGGGCGCGCTTCTTGTCGGCGGCGACGGAAACCAGATCTACCTCCGGAGCGTCGGCGACCGTGCCGCACTCGCGATGGGCGGGCTCGGACCCCGCTATGTGGTGTGGAGCGCGGAGTGCGAGGAACAGTTTCGACGGTGTGAAGCTGTCATGCGCTCACTCTCCTCGCACGTGCTGGTTACGTCCGAAGAGCAATTCCTCATGGTCGAGGGGCGCGACCCCGACGGCGCTCCGGTCATCGTGACGTTCCCGGGACCCGACCAGCTCCCCCGTACTGGGATCATTCCGCGAATCTTTGGCTGGTGAGCTGCGGCTCCTCCAACGCAGATACCGGTGTCGAGTGGGTCTGAAGCACTATGACCGGGCTGGGAATATTGAGCAGAACACCCAACGCGACTGTTCCTAGCGCGGCAAGATTCCCCGAGTGCCGTGGCGCAGAGCCAACCACAAGAACGTTGGCTCCGGCTGCGGCTCGGACGAGCGATTCCGCGGCCGGATGGTTACTGTTCCTGCCTCTAATGCTCAGCATCGGATCGGTTGTCCGAGCGACGGAGATGGCCCAGCACAGCCGTGCGGTGTAGTCGTGCCGGTTCAATCGCGAACGAAGACTGTCCGGGGGCGCGCCGAAATCGACCTGATCCGACGATCCAATCAGCGTGAGCTCCTGAGAAGTGCGAGCCGCTTCACTCGCCGCGAAGCGGATGAGCTCGACACCGCTATCGGATTCATCGATGCCCACGACGACGCCCGTTCTCGTACTCCCGGAGGATTCGGGGATGAAAGCGCTCGCGTACGCGGCCGATGAGGCCAAATTCAGAAACTTCGATGCGTAGACCTTGCCATGCACAAACCCTGTCTTGTGGGTTCCCACGACAATCATCTCGGCGTCCTTCGCCGCCGAAGCCAGCTCTTCGGCCGGGTCGCCTTCTGCGACATCGAAGCTGATGCTTATGCCGTCGTCGAGCTCACGAGCAAACTCACTCTCTCCTCGAACGAAGCTCCACGCCTCGTCCATGGCCTCGTCATGTGATGCGACCTCCGACGCTCGCAGTACCGGATCGACGACGTGAACGATCGTCAGGCCACTGCCGGTTGATCGTGCCCGCTCGAGCGCCCATCGGAGCGCGGCACGGCTTGGTGCCGAACGGTCTACCCCTACGAATATTTCGCCGTTCACGACTACCTCCAGTAGTGAAATCGCCAGCCGTCTGGAGCGATGGGACCTCAGATCCAAACCAGTGATTCGCCCACTATCAACCCTGCGGTCGCCGGTGGCGGGAGAATAGTGCCATTGGTCCCGCGGCATGAGAAATCCGATGGAGCTATGCTGCAACAACAGGGGCCTTCACCCAGCTCTCAGTTCGGCTCGTCACGGCGGAGGCTTTATGTCTGAAGGGCACGTGTTCTCCTTCCTGGACGAAACCCGCGGCGAGCTTGACCGAGCTCTCGACGAACTGGTCACGCGAGCACGGGATGTGCTTACGACCCAGGGCAGACTGCGTGCGCTGCTCAAGGCAAATCGGGCCATCATCGAGAATCTCGACTTGCCGGTGGTCTTACGCCGGATTGTCGAGGCGGCCGTCGAACTCGTCGGTGCGCAATTCGGAGCGCTCGGAGTCGTTGCGGCAGACGGCAGCCTCGAACAGTTCATCCACGTCGGCATGAGCCCGGAGGAGGTGGCGACAATCGGGCACCTTCCGGAGGGTCACGGGCTGTTGGGGGCGCTAATCGATGAACCCCAACCGATCCGCCTGGATCGGCGCTCGGATGACCCGCGCTCGATTGATCTTCCGGGCGGCCATCCGGGTATGGAAAGTTTTCTCGGCGTGCCAATCAGCGTGCGCAACGAGGTCTACGGGAACCTGTACCTGAGCAACCAGTCGAGCGGTCGCTTCACCGAGGAGGACGAGCAGCTCGTCACCGCGCTGGCCGCCACGGCCGGAATCGCTATTGAGAACGCCCGACTCTATGCGGAGACCCGACGACGTCAGAGCTGGTCAGCGGCGTCGGCCGAGATTACCGCCACACTGGTGTCACGGGATGAAGCCGACTCGATCTCGACACTCGCCGGGCGGGTCATGCAACTAGCGGAAGCCGACCTGGTCTGGGTCCTCCTTCCCACGGATCATTCCGGCCTGATAACCGTTGAGACGGCGCGCGGCATCGATGAGGCGACGATTCAGGGCACGGACATTCCGATCGCCGGCTCGATAATCAGGAGCGTGTTGGAAGGCCTGCAGCCTCGCCTGGTCGATGATGGCTCCCGGACCGAGGTCGGGCTCAGCCAAGACAGACGGATCGGTCCGGCCATGGCCGTGCCCCTCATGGCGGACGGACGCCCTCAGGGAGTGCTTTTTGTTGCTCGCGTGAACGGAAGCCCGCGATTCACAACGTCAGACCTCGAAATGGCAGCGGACTTCGCCGGACAAGCAAGCCTCGCCGTCGAGCTCGCCGCCGCTCGCGCCGACCGGCAGCGAATGATGCTCCTCGAGGATCGCGGGCGGATCGCGCGAGATCTGCATGACCATGTCATTCAGCAGCTCTTCGCGACTGGACTTGAACTGCAGAATGTCGCCGGCTCTGTCACCCCACAAGCAACCGCGGACCGGATCGTCCAGGCCGTCATCAACCTCGACACGAGCATCTCCCAGATTAGAACCATCATTTTCGCTCTCACTGTCCCGGTCGACAACCCACGTGACACCGTCCGACACTGGATTATCGATCTGGCAAACGAACTCGCTCCGGGACTGGCACGAACCCCGACCGTGAGCTTCTCAGGGCCGGTCGATCTTGTCGTGACAAATAGTCTCGCAACCGATGTGGTCGCCGTCGCCCGCGAAGCGCTCGTAAACGTTGTGAAGCACGCCGCCGCGCAGAACACGAGCATCTCGCTCGGGGTCGCTGATGGGCGGGTCATCCTTGAGATCACGGATGATGGAATGGGCGCCCGAGAGTCGACTCGGAGGAGCGGACTCGCAAATCTCAAGACCCGTGCCCTGGACCGCGGGGGAGAATTTCTCTTCGACTCGGACAACGGCGGTACGACGCTCAGGTGGAGTGTCCCATTCGACGCAAGCGATCAGGAAAGCGCGTGACCGATGTGATCCGGACATTTCTTGTCGACGACCATGAGCTTGTGCGGCGAGGAATCGCCGGACTTCTCTCCGCGGAGCCGGACATCGAAGTGGTCGGCGAGGCGGGCACGGCCGCCCAGGCGCGTGCCCGAATCGGCGCCACCAATCCCGATGTCATCGTGCTCGATGTGCGCCTGCCCGACGGCAGCGGCATTGACGTCTGCCGGGACGTTCGCTCGGCGAATGCGGCGACGAAATGCATCATGCTCACGGCATATGACGACGACGAGGCCATCTACGCCGCGGTTCTCGCGGGAGCGTCGGCGTACGTTCTCAAGGACATCCGCGGAAGCGGGCTTGTCGAGTCAATCCGGGCGGTGGCCACCGGCCGAACGCTTCTCGATCCAGCCCTGCGGAACCGAGTCGTCGAAAGAATCAGTCAACATCAGGCACGAAGCCCGGAGCTCGATTCCCTGAGTAGAAGGGAGAGTGAAATCCTTGGCCTGATCGCCCAGGGCCTGACCAATCGCCAGATCGGCGAGACGCTCTCGCTCGCTGAGAAGACAGTCAAGAACTATGTCTCCGCTCTGCTCAGCAAGCTCGGATTGCAACGACGCACTCAGGCCGCAGTGCTCCATCTCGGATCGAAAGACGCTCAATCGCACGCGTTGAAACTGGGGACTTTGGACCCTGTTTGACGGGCCCCCGGAACGATGAACTGGAGGCATGGACACAGAGATGGCACGTGGCACGTCAGTTCACCTCGTGGGCGACCCAAGCGGGCTTCGCTTCCAGACTGACTCTGCCTCACGAGCGGGACGAGTCGTTGTCGACCCGGTGGGACCAGGCGACTCAACCACCGTCCTCGCGCGCGAAATTCGAATCGCGACGGCGCTAGCGCGTCCCTCGAAATCGTGACGTGAAGCTATCCCCCGCTATCGGCCGCCTCATACTGCGGCAGTTTCGTACCCGGGACTTGCCGAAGTAGAAGTTTCGAGTCGCGCACCTCGCCGGCCAGGGCGAACAGCTCTGCCAGTTCTTCTGCGCGGGATGCGCTGCAAACCCGCGTGTCCGCTTTCGTCATGCGCAAATCGTCCGACAGCGCTCCCCCGAAAAAAAGAAGGATGACAATGACCATCACCAACAAGTTCGTGGATCTCGGCTCGGGAAAGGCGGGGATGTGGATTGTCGCAGGGCTGGGATTCGCCGCCGTGGCCTTCTCGCGCCACAGGATTCCCGATGGGCAGCTGCGTGGGCGGGAAGAACGACACGAGGAGCCGATCTTGTCCATGGCCGTACGCAAGGCCACGCGACACGGATTGCTACAGAGAACGAAATCGAAGAGACAGCGGCCACTGGTCGCGGCGAGGTTATCATTGGGCCAGGCCGGGGCAAGCGCCTGACACTGATACATCGGGGGCATCGTGTCGTTCAAGTCCAGATCCACCAGGCATTTCGTGCTTCTTCGAGTTTTCGTGATTCTGACGGTGATTCTCGGGGTCAACTACGCGGCGTGGCGGTGGCTGTTCTCGCTGAACTGGGACGCCTGGTGGATCGCCATCCCGCTCGTTGTCGCCGAGACGTACAGCATCATCGATGTCTTGCTCTTCGGCCTCACCATGTGGCGATCGAGAGATCGGTCATCCCCGCCCGCGCCTCAGAACGGGCTAAGCGTCGACGTGTTGATCACGACTTACGACGAGTCGGTAGAACTGGTCACTTCCACGGCCGTTGCGGCCCGTGCCATCCGCTATCCGCACGAGACCTGGATTCTGGATGACGGCAATCGACCGGAGATGCAGGAGGCGGCCAGCGCTCTGGGAGTGGGCTACATCACTCGCGCCGAGGGATGGAAGAACCGCCCACGGCACGCCAAGGCCGGCAACTTGAATAACGCGCTGCTGACGACCGAGGGCGAGTTCATGCTCATTCTCGACGCCGACCAGGTGCCGGTGCCCACGATCCTGGATGCGACGCTCGGCTACTTCACGGACCCGTCCGTTGCGCTTGTGCAGACTCCGCAGTGGTTTGGGAACGTGCCAACCGGCGATCCGCTCGGCAGCCAGGCCCCGCTGTTCTACGGGCCGATCCAGCAGGGCAAGGACGGATGGAATGCCGCGTTCTTCTGCGGGTCCAATGCGCTGCTCCGGCGCGAAGCCCTCATGCAACTTGGCATAACCCGATATGTCACCGAGGTGGAGACGGAGGTGCGATCCGCGCTTCGGAGAGCGGACAGGGTGCTCGCCATGGCCAGACGTGCGCCGGGCGGCAATCTGCCGATCGTGCAGGCTGCGCTTTCCGACGTCGCATCAGCGATCGCAACGGCGCGGCTCGCTGTTGCCGCGGGAGAACCGCTGGGCCACCTCACCTATGGGCTGCAACAGATCATTTTCGAAATCTCGCGTCGGATGGTGTCAATCGACCTGCACGAGGCGTCGCTCGATCTCGCCGTGATCCGCGAGCTCTCCCGCGGTTCCGGCGGGCCCCACCTGGAACTGGCCGACCTCGATGGCGGCCTCGACGCTCTCGCCTCGAGGGATTTGTCTCCGCTGGCCGCCCTCGAGTCGATTCAGGGTCTATTGCGGTCCATCGACGTCGACCGCTCGAGCGAGGCGCAACCCCTGATGCCGCTCGCGACGATCTCCGTCACCGAAGACATGGCGACTTCGATGCGCCTCCACGCGCTCGGATTCAAGAGCGTGTACCACCACGAGCTTCTCGCGATCGGTCTCGCCCCGGAAGACCTCGGCACCATGCTTCAGCAACGACTGCGCTGGGCTCAGGGAACCATGCAGGTCATGATTCGGGAGAATCCCCTCGCGCAGCGCGGGATGTCGCTGGCGCAGAAACTCATGTACTTCTCCACAATGTGGAGTTACCTGAGCGGCTTCGCGGCTCTCGTCTACTTCGCAGCTCCGGTAATCTACCTGTGCTTCGGCATCCTTCCGGTCAGCACAACGGCGCTGCAATTCTTCCTGCGCTTTCTCCCCTTCATGGTCGCCAATCAGATGCTGTTCGTGATTGCCGGCCACGGCGTCCCCACCTGGCGCGGACAGCAGTACAGTCTCGCGCTGTTCCCGGTCTGGATTCGGGCCACAACGAGCGCCATCGCCAACGTGGTCTTCCACCGACCGCTCGGCTTCGTCGTGACGCCGAAGACCCGTCAGGACCACGGCACCAGGTGGAGCCTGATTGGCGTCCAGCTCGTGACCGCCGGTGTACTCGCGATCGCGGCGGTGATCGGCGTGATCCGGTTGCTGCTTGGCGATGACGAAGCGGTCGGCACGTTCGTCAACCTCGCGTGGGTGATATTCGACCTCGTAATTCTCAGCATTCTCATTTCCGCGGTGCGTTACCGGGGATTTCAACCGGAAGGACCATCCGCACGATGAATGTCACAGTAAAACGACTGGACCAGGGGGTGGCGATCATTTACGTGACGGGCAAGCTCAACCTGGTGAGCGCCGGTAGCCTTCGGGAAGCAGTCACCGAAACCGTAGACGGAGCTCATCCGCGCATCTCCGTTGACCTCACCGGAGTCGACTTCATGGACTCGTCCGGACTTGGCGCCCTGATCGGCGGGCTGAAGACCGCCCGGCAAGCCGGCGGCGACCTTCGAATCGCCGCCCCGAGCGATCAGGTAAAGCTCGTGCTACAGCTGACCAATATGGACCGTGTACTCACGGCATACGACCACGCCGAATCGGCCTACGCGAATGGCTAAGGTCGAGGCGTATACGTTCAATCTGTGCACTCCACCCGACGACGTAGACACGGTGCACGCGTTACTGAAGTCGGTGTGGGACGAATGCCCCGAGGTGTCGGCGACCGATCGCCTGAGCTTCGAGACCGCGCTGATCGAGCTCGCCGGTAACATTATTCGGCATCGCGACGAGAGTGTCGGCATCGTCTACACCCTCGCCATCGAAGCCTCGGATGACCGCCTTGCGGCCACCCTGAGCGACAATGGCAGGGCGATCGACATCGACCTCAGCTCTCGGCCCATGCCCGACGAGCTCTCCGAGGCGGGGAGAGGCCTGCCGCTCGTGCACGCGCTCGTCGATAACTTCGAGTACGTCAGGTCGGACGAGCAGAATCACTGGCGCATCAGCAGGATGTTGACGTGAATTCACTCAATACGGACTCCTTTCGCGTTCTTGTCGTCGATGACGACGCGGATGTCGCCCAATACATTCGGCTGATTCTCGAGCGACGTGCCGGCTGCGAGGCAGTGGCGATCACCGACCCGTCGATCGCAGTAGAGACCGCGGAGGCGTTCAGACCCGACGTCGTCGTGACCGACATTGAGATGCCAGGGACGACGGGGCTCGACCTCATCACGCTGTTGCGTGCCGCGCTTCCCGGTCTCCCGGTGGTCGTCGTCACCGCGCACGTCTCGGTCGACTATGCGGTGCGAGCCATGCGCAGCCAGGCGAATGAGCTTCTGACCAAGCCGATCGTGTCATCCGAGCTCGTGGCCGTTGTCACCCGGTTGGCCTTGGAGCGGCGCCGGAGCCAGGAGGACGCCGGAGAGCTGGTGCGAGCCGCGGAGGTGCAGCGGAGCCTGTTACCGCGGCAGTTGATGCAGCTACCCGGGTACGAAATTGCCGGGGGTTGCAAACCGGCCAAGGCAGTCGGCGGGGACTTCTTCGACTGGTACCCGGTGACCGAGGGAGCGGCCTTCAGCCTGGCCGACGTCATGGGCAAGGGCATGGGAGCGGCGATCATCGCCGCGATGGTGCGCACCGTCCTGCGTTCCGACCCCACCTCTGGCGACCTTGCGGCAACCATTGCCGGGGCCGCCGAGGCCATCGCGTCCGACCTTGATTACGTTGGCACGTTCGTGACCGTGTTTCACGCGAGACTCGACACAGATTCCGGAGAGGTGCGCTACATCGACGCGGGGCACGGGCTGACCATCCTGGTGCGCGCAAGCGGCGGGATGAGGCGGCTCGCCACGACCAGTCTTCCGCTCGGATCGGGGCTGGAAGACACCTGGCGGGAGCACCGCGTCATCCTGGCGCCCGGCGACACTCTCGTATCGGTCAGTGACGGCGTACTCGACCTGTTCGACGGCACCCTCACAAGTCTCGACGACGTGGAGCGGCTCGCGCGATCCGCCCCGGACGCGCAGGGAGTCGTCGACTCTATTCTTGGCATCGCCGGTTCGACAGCAGACGACGACGTCACCGTTGTGGCGCTGCGTCGGCTGCCCTAAGCTCCAGCCCTCACGCAGCCCACGGCAATCTCGCATTGTGATGAACGCGAACCGCGAGCGTTCCGTTCTCCACATCTACCGTCACCTCGCCGCCGCCGTCCAGTTCAGGCGTCACGAGGAGGTCCGCGATACGATCTTCCAACTCACGCTGGATGACTCTGCGAAGCGGTCGAGCCCCATACTCGGGCTCATATCCGGTCTCGACGATCCAATCAATGGCCGCGTCGGTCAGACTCAGCGTGATGCCGCGCCGGCCGAGGCGCTCCGCGGTCGCGCCAACCAACAGTCGAGCGATCTCGCGCAGCTGGTCACGGTCGAGCTTGCGGAACAGCACGATCTCGTCGATCCGGTTGAGGAACTCCGGACGCATCGCCTCGCGAAGCTTGCCCATCACCCGGTCCCGCAGGTCCTTCTCGGAACCGAATCCGTTGGACCCGCTCGAGCTGGCGACGAAGCCAAGCGCTCCCCCGCGGCTCGCCAGAAACTCAGACCCGAGGTTTGAGGTCATGATGATCACGGCATTCCGAAAGTCGACGGTGCGCCCCTGTCCATCGGTGAGGCGTCCATCATCGAGCACCTGCAGCAACAGGTTGAACACGTCCGGGTGCGCCTTCTCGATCTCGTCGAAGAGCACCACGGAGTAGGGGTTCCGCCGGATTCGCTCGGTGAGCTGACCGGCCTCGTCGTACCCGACATAGCCCGGAGGGGAACCGACCAACCGGCTGGCCGTGTGCCGCTCGCCGAATTCGCTCATGTCGAAGCGAATCATGGATCTCTCGTTTCCGAAAAGCGACTCGGCAAGCGCCTTCGCAAGTTCGGTCTTCCCCACGCCGGTCGGCCCGAGGAAGAGGAAGCTTCCGACCGGGCGTCGCTGGTCGCCCATTCCCGTGCGGTTGCGCCGAACTGCCTTGGCGACCACCGACACCGCTTCGTCTTGGCCGACAACCCGGTGATGCAGCTCGGCCTCAAGGCGGACGAGCCGCTCACGGTCAATCCCGGTGAGTCGGCTGGCGGGGATGCCGGTCGCCCGGGAGATCACCGCCGCGATCTCGGCCTCTCCGACGACCGCCGAACGGTCGTCGCTTTCGGCCGGTCGCGCGGCGTCGAGCTTCTCATGCACCGCGTCGATCCGGTCCCGCAGCGTCGAGGCCTCCTCGTAGTGCTCGACCGCAACCGCGGAGTTCTTGGCCGCCTCAAGAGTGGCGAGCTCTTCGAGCAACCCTGAGACGTCTACAGGAGAACCGAGACGCAAGCGAAGTCGGGCTCCGGCCTGGTCGATGAGGTCGATGGCCTTGTCGGGAAGGAATCGATCCGTGACGTAGCGCGCCGACAGCTCGACCGAGGCGCGGATCGCCTCGTCGGTGTAGCGAACGCCATGGTGATCTTCGTAGCTCTTTCGAAGCCCGGACAGAATTTGTACTGCATCCTTGATGCTCGGCTCGCCGACCAGAACGGACTGGAAGCGGCGTTCCAGCGCCGGATCCCTCTCGATCGCGCGATACTCCTTGAGGGTCGTCGCGCCGACGAGGTGCAGGTCCCCACGGGCAAGCCGCGGCTTGAGGATGTTTCCGGCGTCCATTCCGCCGTCGCTGGCGCCGCCGGCACCGACAACGGTGTGCACCTCGTCGATGAAGACGATCAGTTCGTTCTTGTGAGCGCTGATCTCGTTCATGAGTTTCGTCAAGCGCTCCTCGAAGTCACCGCGGTACCTCGTTCCGGCGAGCAGCGCGGGAAGGTCGAGTGCGACAACTCGCTTCTCGCGTAACTGGCTCGGCACCGCACCGTTCACGATGGCCTGGGCGATCCCCTGGACGACCGCGGTCTTGCCGACGCCGGCCTCGCCAATCAACACCGGATTGCTCTTGGTGCGCCGGGAGAGGATCTCGATTGTCTGCTCGATCTCATCCTCCCGCCCGATTACCGGGTCGAGCTCACCGGCGCGAGCCAGCGCGGTGAGGTCGGTGCCGAAGGCGTCGAGCGTTGGAGTGTCGGACTCGGTCGTTTCGGCGGCCGGGCCGGCCGCCGCACCCACCGTCTCCCCCCGCATACCGGCCTGCAGCGACTCGGGGGTCACACCGGCCGCGGACAGCACCTGCCCTGCCGGCGAATCCTGGCTGATCACCAGCGCGAAGAAGAGGTGCTCGAGGTCGATGTACGTCGATCCGGACGCCCTGGCGACCTGGTATGCGTGAAAGAGCGTGCGTTGGCCCGACTGGGTCAGCATCGGGGCCGATACCGAGCGATCGGCGGATGTCTCCGGCAGGCGTTGCTCGGCGGCTTCGGCTATCGCGACCGGGTCAGACCCGATTCTCGTGATGACGCTGAGCGCCGGCTCACGAACCGCGAGGACCCGCAATAGGTGCAGAGCGTCGAGCTCACTGTGGCCGTGCTCCATGGCGAATTTTGCGGCTTCGGCCAAGACCTCGCGGCTGCGTCTGCTCAGCAACCTGCTGATGTTGATTGAGCTCGCGGACTGGGCCGCCTGCTCCCCCTGCAAATACCGGGCGAGGAACTCGTCAAACGAGTTTCCGGCCGTCTCCTCGGGGTCAGAATATGTAGGCATCAGACCTCCTAAACTTGAGTGCCTTCCACTCAACTTAACGTTGGGGGGACCATTTCATTCCCCGCGGCAAGGACAATTCACAAGCCACGCTTCGAAGGTGCGGGATGATTGTCACGGGTGTCGTCACGCGCGCCCCGACTCCCCCTGCTGAAAGGCGTCCCATGGTTCTTCCCTCGAGCATTCCGAGCCCGCCGCTCGCCTGGGCGCAGTTCTCCCTCGGCCCGTTGACCATTCACACTTATGCGCTGTGCATCCTTGCCGGAATCATCGCCGCGGTGATCATCACCCAGCGTCGGCTCGGCCGTCGCGGCGGCCAACCCGGCATCGTTCTCGACATCGTCATCTGGGCTGTACCGATCGGAATCGTTGGCGCGCGGTTTTACCACGTCTTCACTCACGGGTCCGACTACTTCTTCCCCGGCGCGAACCTGTGGAACGTCTTCGCGATTTGGGACGGCGGCAACGCTCTATACGGCTCGCTGCTTGGCGGGGCGCTCGGCGCATACATCGGCTGCCGCCGGCACGGCGTTCGCTTCTGGTCCTTCGCCGATGCGCTCGCGCCGGCGATGCTCGTCGCGCAATCGCTTGGCCGCTTCGGCAACTACTTCAACCACGAGCTATTCGGTCTCCCCACCACGCTGCCCTGGGGCCTACAAATCGAGTCGACCAACGCCGCGTTCCCACCCGGGCTGCCCGCCGGTACCCTCTTCCACCCGCTGTTTCTCTACGAGATCATCTGGAATCTGGTCGGCGTCGTCATCATCCTTGCCCTTGAACGCCGCCTCGTGCTTCGGTGGGGTCGCGCGTTCGCGGTCTATCTGATCTGGTACGGGCTCGGCCGCAGCTGGCTTGAGGCGATCCGCATCGATCCGACGAGCGACGTGTTCCTCGGTATTCCGGCAAACATCTGGGCCTCATTCGCGGCGATCGTCATCGGGATCGTGCTCCTCGTCGTTCAGTCCCGCAGACACCCCGGCCTTGAGCCATCCATTTACCGACCCGGATGGGTCCCGCCGGAGACGTCGACCACGGGCAAGGGCGACCGGCCGTCTGCGGGATCGAACGAATCCGATTCAGGCGAATCCGAGGGGAACGAACCCGAGTCGAACGAATCGGTGACCGACTCCGCGCCGGATGCGGGCCGAACCGCGGCTGACTAGGCTCGTGCAATCGCTGTGAGCCGCCACCTCAGGGCGTGATCTCCAGCAGCACCCTCGGCAGCTCGTCCAACAGCTCGCGAGCGAGATAGCCGAGCGGCGCCACCTGCACGGCCAGCCGGTCACCCGCGGTGGAGTGGACATGCGTCCCCCAGACGGCGGCCTGCGCCGGGCCGGCGCCGCGAGCACTCAACCCTGCGATTGCGCCGGCAAGAACGTCGCCGCTTCCCGACGTGGCCAACCCGCCGGTGCCGGTGCCGATTCGCCAACTTCCGCCGTCCCCGTCGCAGACGCTCCCATAGCAACTCACCACCGCCCCGTAGCGTTCGGCTATCGCGCGGACATCCGCGATCGAGTCACCGGCCTCGCGCTCGAGCAAGCGCGCCGCTTCGCCGCGATTCGGCGTGAGGATCAGCCGTCCCGCGAAGGCATCGACCAGCTCCGGTGCGCGGGAAAGCACCCCGAGCGCGAACGCGTCCAAGAGCACGACCGTGCGATCCGAGACGACCTCCGGCAGCAGGTGAAGTAGGTGCTCGGCCTGCTCGGCGTCGTCGAGACCCGGACCAACGACCACGATGTCCGCCTCGGCGAGATCCGAACCGGCACGCTCGAGCGCGGTCCCGGACACGTGGCCATCAGCGGTCTCGTCGAGGGGAACCACCCCGCACTCCGGCACCGCGACGGCTACCTGGGCGGCGACGGAGCTGCCGATCGCGAGGGTGAGCCGACCGGCACCGACGCGGAGGGCGGCAATGCCGGCCAGCATCGCGGCCCCCGGGGAGCGGCTCGCGCCACCGACGATGACGACCTGACCGCGGCCGTATTTCGAGTCCCCGGCCGCTGGCAGGGCCCACTCTCGCAGCAGATTCGCCGTGACAGTGACGGTCCCGTTCGGGCTCTCAAAGGATCTCGGCACTCGTGTCCCCCGCATGTTCGGTGACAGGGACTCCCGCCTCGTGAAGGTGGCCCTCGTGAGAGAACGATTCCAGACTCCACCGTCCGGCACCGGCCGGCCGGGTGAGCTTCGTCACGGACGCGTTAGCCACGGTGTGCTCACGGGCGAAGCCGAGCAGTTCCTTCTCGGTGAGCCCGTTGCAGACGTAGAGAAACAGCATGATCACGGCGTCGTGCGCGGCGGCGAGAACCGTTCCACCGTCGTCGTAGAGGTCAACATCCCGAAGGAAGGAGCGCAACCGAAGGGCAACATCGGCCCAGGATTCGCCGCCCGGCGGTCGATAGTAGAACTTGCCGAGCCATCGGCGACGCTGCGCCTCTTCGGGATATCGCGCCTCGACTCCCTGCTTGGTGAGCAGGTCGAGGATGC
Source organism: Microbacteriaceae bacterium (assembly GCA_025464975.1). GTDB lineage: Bacteria > Actinomycetota > Actinomycetes > Actinomycetales > Microbacteriaceae > Lacisediminihabitans. The sequence goes on from JAODMT010000010.1 coordinate 23,860, forward strand.
CGAGCTCCCGATCCCGCAATCGTTCGTCGATGCGAATCGGCAGGTCAAGACCCGCCCTACTCATCGCGATCGCGACTGTCTGTTGCGCCCTCAGATAGGGAGACGCCCAGACGGCGGACGGCGCCGCATCCGTGATGTTCTCGGCCAACCAGTCGCCGAGCGCCCGCGCTTGCTCCTCGCCAGTCGCCGAGAGCGGCACATCCGCATCCCGATATTCGACCGGGATCACCTCGAGGCCTCGCGATTCGGCGGCGAACGATGCCACGTTCGCCGCGCTCTCACCGTGGCGAACCAGCCACAGTTCGGTAGCTCCCATACAAACAGGGTAGGCCGCCCGTCGCGTCCGGGGCAGTGCTTCACAGCCGGCTCCAGCCGGAGTTAAGTGCGTGCCGGTTACGGCGTAGCGCTAGGGGATGGACTCGGCGACGGGGTCGAATTTTCCGAGAAGCTGTCGCCGGCCGCCTTCGAGACCGCCGCAGCGAACTGGCGAGCGTCGTCGACTGCTCCCGCGTACTTCTTGCCGTTGATGATGATGGTCGGAGTTTCGACGACCTTGGGGACGTTGCTGTCGGGGATCGGACCGGTGAAGGCGCGAGCAGTTGCCGCGGCAACCCACGACTTGAATTTCTGGCCTGTGATGCAGTCGGACACCGAGTCGACCTTCGATACCTTCGCCTGCTTGACCAGACTGATCAGCTTCGCGTCGGTCAGTCCCTCGGTGTTTTCTCGCGGCTGGTTCGCGAACAGCAGCGCGTTGAAGGCGAAGAAGCTGTTCGGAGAGTAGTTGGCAACGCACGCGGCCGCGTTGGCGGCCCGGGTGGAATACTTCTTACCGAGCGACTGGCTGTCGAGAATTGCGATCGGGTGGATCTCCTCGGTGACCGCGCCACTCGAAATGAGCGTCTTGATCTGGCTGGCGTTCGCCGCCTCGAACTGACCGCAGATCGGGCACTGGTAGTCGAGGTAGACCTGGATGTCGATTACGCCGTTTTTGTTCGGCTTGGACGCCACCGGCTTGGCGTCGGGCTGCAGCGCCGGCGTGGCGACAGCCTTCAAACCCTGGCTGATCTTGATTCCGTCGCTCAGCATGTTGAGTGGTCCGGGGGACGGCGGGCGAACGCTGTTCACGATGACGAGGCCGACGACGACGACGATTGCCAGAACGAGCACGACGAGGCTGCTCTGCAGCACAACCTTGCTGCGCCGGTCCTTCTTCCGCTGCTCATCGCGCAGAGCACGAGCCTTCTCGCGCGCGGCCTCGCGCCTCTCATTCTTGCTGAGGCCTTTGTCGCCCGAACGGTCGTAAGTCATTGAGCCTCACTCTTGGTAAATATTGCCGTGACTCAAAGGCCGCTGCAATATGCCGCGCGCGGAGCCTTTTGAACATTAGACAGGCATTCTGGGAATTCCCCAATCAATTGCTGACACAGCCTAACCACCGCCCGGCGTCGCTATCCACCCGTCGCCACCGCTTCTGGTGACATAATGGCCTTGCACTACCCATTCACTACGGATCGTCCGGCACGTACCTGCCGGTGAAGGAGCTGTAAAAACCATGGCATCTGTCACTTTCGACAAAGCAACTCGCCTCTATCCCGGCTCGACCCGACCGGCAGTCGACTCCCTCGACCTGTCCGTCGCTGATGGCGAGTTTCTCGTTCTCGTCGGCCCGTCGGGCTGTGGAAAGTCCACGTCCCTTCGCATGCTCGCGGGACTCGAAGAGGTCAACGACGGAAACATCCTGATCGGCGACCGCAACGTCACCGACGTTCCGCCGAAGGATCGCGACATCGCGATGGTCTTCCAGAACTACGCCCTGTACCCGCACATGACCGTCGCAGAGAACATGGGATTCGCGCTGAAGATCGCGGGAGTCAACAAGGATGAGCGCGCAACTCGCGTTCTCGAGGCTGCGAAGCTGCTCGACCTCGAACCGTACCTCGGCCGCAAGCCGAAGGCGCTCTCCGGTGGTCAGCGTCAGCGCGTCGCCATGGGCCGCGCGATCGTCCGCCAGCCCCAGGTCTTCCTCATGGACGAGCCGCTGTCGAACCTCGACGCCAAGCTTCGCGTTCAGACCCGCACCCAGATCGCTTCGCTCCAGCGTCGTCTTGGCGTCACAACCGTCTACGTGACCCACGACCAGACCGAAGCGCTCACCATGGGCGACCGCATCGCGGTGCTCAAGGACGGTGTCCTTCAGCAGGTGGGAACGCCTCGCGACCTGTACGCCAACCCGAGGAACGTATTCGTCGCCGGATTCATCGGTTCGCCGGCCATGAACCTGTTCACCGCGGACCTCGTCGAGGGTGGCCTCAAGTTCGGGACCGCAATCGCGGCTCTTGACCGCTCGTCCATGGCCGCAACCAGTAACACCAAGGTCACGATCGGTGTTCGCCCCGAGGACGTCAAGGTCTCCCCGACCGGCGAGGGCCTCAAGGTCAGCGTGGATGTCGTCGAGGAGCTTGGAGCGGACGGCTACCTGTATGGTCACACCGAGATCGACGGCTCCCGAGTGGATGTCGTCGCTCGCGTCGACGGTCGCGCCCACCCGAACGCCGGTGACACCGTGTTCATCACCCCCGAGCCGGCGCACATCCACGCGTTCGACATCGAGTCCGGCGATCGGCTGAGCAAGGCGGTCGTGGACTAAACGTCCGGCGAAATATCGTAAAGTGCGGGCGACGAGAAACTTCGTCGCCCGCACTTACGTTTTTTTGTTTCCACACGTGATTCCACCTCCAGTCTTGTTGCGTTTGCGTCCCCGCAACGCAGCATCCATCGGCACCGGTTAGGCATTCTTCATGAGCGGCTCTCTCAACATCACCTCGGCCACGGCCGATCCGGCCCTGCTCGACCTTCCGTGGAACCTGCCGCTTGATGCGTGGCCGGAGAGTGTGATCGCGGCACTGCCGAAGGGCATCTCTCGTCACCTTGTGCGGTTCGTGCACCTGAGCGGATACGTCATTGCCATCAAGGAGACCTCGGCCGAGTTGGCCAAGCGCGAGTACGAGATGCTTCGCACCCTGCAGAAACTCGACGTGCCGTGCGTCGACCCGGTTGCCGTCATCACCAACCGCACTGACGACGACGGAATGGAACTGAACTCGGTGCTCGTGACCCGACACCTCAAGTTCTCGCTGCCATATCGCGCCCTTTATTCGCAGACGCTCCGGCCGGACACCGCGACCCGAACGGTCGATGCTCTCGCTGTGTTGCTCGTGCGACTGCACATCATCGGGTTCTTCTGGGGCGACGTGTCGCTCTCCAATACGCTGTTCCGACGGGACGCCGGATCATTCGCCGCCTATCTCGTTGACGCGGAGACCGGGCAGCTCTACAACGGGCTGTCCAATGGGCAGCGCGAGAACGACCTGGAGATTGCGCGAGTCAACATCGCCGGCGAACTTCTCGACCTCGCGGCCGGCGGTCGCCTCGAAGAGGGCCTCGACCCGGTCGAGGTCAGCAATGGGATCGTCGCCGCCTACCGAAACCTGTGGAAAGAGCTCACCGGTTCCGAGTCCTTCTCCTCGTCGGAACGCTGGCGGATCAACGAACGGGTCGAGCGCCTCAATCGGCTCGGGTTTGACATCGAAGAGCTCGCGATCAAGACCGACGACTCCGGCTCGAAGGTGCGGATCCAGCCCAAGGTGGTGGACGCCGGCCACCACCAGAGGAGGCTCTTGCGTCTCACGGGCCTAGATGCCCAGGAGAACCAGGCCCGCAGACTGCTCAACGACCTCGACTCCTACACCGCCCGCTTCCACAAGGAGGGCATGGACGAGGAGATGGCGGCGCACGAATGGCTCGCGAAGGTGTTCGAGCCGGTCTCCCGCGCCATCCCGCGCGAACTCAAGGGCAGGCTCGAGCCGGCGGAGGTGTTCCACCAACTGCTCGACCACCGCTGGTATCTCTCCCAGAACGAGAACCGGGACGTTCCGCTCGCCGAGGCGGTCAGTTCCTACGTCGACAACGTCTTGCGGCACCGCCGGGACGAGGCGACGGTGATTGCGCCGGCGACGGGAACCATCACCCTGCCGGTCGACATCGTGGCGGACGACGACTGGCGCTCAAAGGTCTAGGTCAACGGACAGCGGATGCGGCACCTGCCGCGCCGCGTCTACTTTTTCTTGGCGCGCTGCTTCGATATCTCGTAGAGGGTGACGCTCGCGGCGATTCCCGCGTTCAGCGACTCGGTCGAAGAGCTGATCGGGATCGAAACCACCGCGTCGCAGGTCTCGGTCACAAGGCGGGACAGGCCCTTGCCCTCGCTTCCCACGACCACGACTATCGGTTCCTTCGCCCAGGACAACTCAGGAAGCGGCGTGTCACCGTCGCCGGCGAGTCCGAGCACGAAGACGCCGCGCTCCTTGAACGCCTTGAGGGTCTGGGTGAGATTGGAAGCCATCGCGACGGGGGTGCGAGCGGCCGCGCCAGCCGAAGTCTTCCACGCGGCGGCGGTGAGTCCGACCGATCGACGCTGCGGAACGATCACGCCGTGACCGCCGAAGGCAGCAACCGAGCGGATGATCGCACCGAGGTTGCGCGGATCCGTCACGCCATCCAGTGCGACAAGCAGCGGCACCCGCCCACTCGCGACGATCTTGTCGAGCAGGTCGGTGGGATGCGCGTACTCGTACGGCGGCACCTTGAGCGCGAGTCCCTGGTGAACCGAGTCGAAACCGGCGAGTCTGTCGAGTTCGGGGCGCATCACCTCGAGGATCGGCAGTCCACGTTTGGTCGCGATCTGCATGACCTCCTTGACGCGGTCGTCGTATTCGATGCGGGTCGCGATATAGAGGGCAGTGACCGGAATCTTGGCCCGAAGCGCCTCGAGAACCGAGTTGCGTCCGGTGACAACCTCGAACTCTTCCGTCTGCTTCGGCCGCTGGGCCCGCTGCAGTCCGGCCGGGCGCTGCGGCGCCCCGGTGCTTGAGGGCCGCTTACCGCCGGCCGCTGCGAAACGGTCGTTGGCCGCCTTGCGCTTTCCGGCGGGGTGGTACGGGCGATCCTCCGCCTTAGGGGTCGGCTTCTTCCCCTCGAGAGCCTGACGGCCCTGGCCGCCGGATCCGACCTGCGGTCCCTTGCTCACTCGGCGAACCGCGCCTGCGCGCGGCTTGTTCGCTCCACTGCTTTTCATTAGTCAAGACTCCAATGTGACCCCGTCGGGGTGTCTTCGATCTGGATGCCGGCTGCGGCAAGTTCATCGCGAATGCGATCGGCAGAGTTGAAATCCCGTGCCTTGCGTGCCGTATCCCTGTCCTCGATCAACTTCTCGACGAGTATGGCGAGCGCTACGCTCCCCGGATCATTCGCGGCAGTCTGCCACTCTACGGCCATTGGGTTGATTCCGAGAACTTCTGTCATCGCGAGAACCTGGCCCTGCAGCGCCGCGGCGGCTTGAAGGTCCTCCGCGTCGAGTGCCGCGTTGCCGGCGCGCACCTGCTCGTGCAGCACGGCAACGGCCTGCGGGATCGCCAGGTCGTCATCCATCGCCTCGGCGAACTCCGTCGGAACAAGCTGCGCCCCGCTGCCCGCGAACTGCGTTCCCTCGAGCCGGCGCTCCGCACGATCGAGGAAGACCTCGATGCGCTCAAGGGCCGCCTCCGCCTCGAGGAGAGCGCCGTCGTGGTAGTCGATAGTGGAGCGGTAGTGGGCCGCGCCGAGGTAGTAGCGGACCACGAGTGGCCGGGCCTGATCAAGAAATTCGGACGCGTAGATGGAATTGCCGAGCGACTTGGACATCTTCTGCCCGTTCACATTCACGAGCCCGTTGTGCACCCACGCGTTGGCGAACGCGTAGCCGGCGGCCGACGACTGGGCAAGCTCGTTCTCGTGATGCGGAAAGCGCAGGTCGAGACCGCCGCCGTGAATGTCGAACCGGGTCCCGAGATATTGCGACGACATCGCCGAGCATTCGATGTGCCACCCCGGTCGACCGTCGCCCCACGGCGAGGGGAACGACGACGAGACGGGTTCCTCAGGCTTGTGCCCCTTCCACAGGGCGAAGTCGCGCTGATCCCGCTTACCCCGTGTTGCGGCATCCGCCGAGGCCGCCATGTCGTCCGGCTTCTGATTGGTCAGTTCGCCGTACGCCGGCCAGGACGCCACATCGAAGTAGACGTCCGCGGATTCGTCGTCGGCGACATAGGCGTGACCGCGCTCGATGAGCCTCGCGATGAGTCGCTGCATCTGCGGGATGCTCGCGGTCGCGCGCGGCTCGTAGGTCGGGGCCAGGATGCCGAGGCGCTGGTAGGCGGCGGTGAACTCGAGCTCATACCGGTAGGCGAGCGCCCACCATTCCTCCGTCGAAGCGAGCGCGTTGGAGAGAATCTTGTCGTCAATGTCGGTGACGTTGCGGACCAGCGTGACCGCGTAGCCGCGGTAGGTCAGCCAGCGACGCCACTGGTCGTAGACCAGGGCGGACCGCAAGTGCCCGATATGCGGGGAGGACTGCACCGTCGGTCCGCACACGTAGATTCCAACCTCCCCCTCGACGAGTGGAATCAAGTCCAGAAGCCCTTGGGTACGGGAGTCGTAGAGGCGCACTGTCACGGACACAGCCTAACGAGTGCGCTGAAGCAGGCATGTCGCAATGACAGCGACGCCCTCGCCTGCCCCGGTGAAGCCGAGGCCGTCCGAGGTGGTTGCCGCGACGCTCACCGGTGCGCCGACGAGAGTGGAGAGCCGCGCCTCAAGCTCGGCGCGACGCCGTCCGATCTTCGGATGATTTGCGACAACCTGCACCGCAACGTTGCCCACCTCGTACCCGGCCGCCGTGACCATCGCCACGCTGGCGGCGATGAAGACGTCACCGTGAGCGTCGGCGAATCGCGGGTCCGCAGTGCCGAAGTTGGAGCCGACATCGCCGAGGCCGGCCGCCGAGAGCAACGCGTCGCAGATGGCGTGACTCACGGCATCCCCGTCGCTGTGTCCGGCCAATCCGACCTCGCCCGGCCAGGCCAGGCCGCCGAGCCAAAGCGGACTCTCGCTGTCGTACGCGTGAACGTCGATGCCGACGCCGGTGCGGGACCCCCGCACGGTCGGCGAGGTCTGCGGCGCGAGCGACTCGGCCCGGCGAAGATCCCACGCGGTGGTGATCTTGAAGGCGAGCGGGTCCCCGTCGATGATTCTCACCGGGTGCCCGGCCGCGGAAAACACGGCGGCATCGTCCGTGAACTCAGCCTCAGCCGCGGCGTAGGCCGCCTCGAGCAGGTCGCGCGGAAATCCCTGCGGGGTCTGCACGGCAACGAGCTCCGAGCGGTCGACGGTCGCGACGGCAAGCTCCCCATCGGTGCGCTTGATTGTGTCGCTCACCGGGAGCCCCGGGATGATCCCCGCCCCCGTGACTCGAACGCCGCCGACGACAGCGTCGAACAGCGCGCTCGGAGTGAACGCCCGCGCCGCGTCGTGCACGAGCACGGTGCGCACGTCGGGTCCGAGGGCCGCCAGACCGGCGGCGACGGAACCCTGACGGGTGTCGGAGCCGGCGACAACGGAAAGGTAGGCGCCGGCGGCACCGGCCAGATGGGCGCCGAGCCGTCTCGCCTCGTCGAGCCAGGTCCTCGGGGCGACGACGACGACCTGCGCCGGCTCGCGCATCCCGAAGACGGACTCGAGCGCGTGGGCCAGAATCGGGCGACCGGAGACGAGCACGAAGGCCTTCGGATCGGAATGGCCGAGACGGGTGCCGCTTCCGGCGGCGACCACGATGACCCCGACGCTGGGATCCTCGCCGTCGCTCCTAGGAGGCAAGAACCTCATCGAGAACGGTCGAGGCCTTCTCTTCGTCGGTCTTCTCGGCGAGCGCAAGCTCGGAGATGAGAATCTGGCGGGCCTTGGCGAGCATCCGCTTCTCCCCGGCCGACAGTCCGCGGTCCTGGTCGCGGCGCCACAGGTCACGCACCACCTCGGAGACCTTGATCACGTCACCGGAGGCAAGCTTCTCGAGGTTGGCCTTGTAGCGGCGAGACCAGTTGGTCGGCTCCTCGGTGAACGGTGCGCGCAGGACTTCGAATACCCGATCCAGCCCGTCTGCCCCGATGACGTCCCGGACCCCCACGAGGTCCACGTTTTCCGCCGGAACCTCGATCACGAGGTCGCCCTGGTTCACGTTGAGCTTGAGGTAGATCTTCTCTTCGCCCCTGATGACCCGCGTCTTCACTTCGGTGATTGTTGCGGCACCATGGTGGGGATAGACGACCGTCTCTCCGACCTCGAAAATCATGACCCGGCTCCTTCAGTCCGGTCCAGTTTATCACGGCAATTTCTCAGATTCAGAGGAAGCGTAGGGCACGACGGGTGCCGAGGGGCCGGTCATCCGTGCGCTAAACTTGCCGTGCAGTTCCCGCGGGTTCGCCGCGAGATGGAGCCGTTTGTCTTTTCCTGGAGGGTCCCCGTGAGAACTCGCATCGCTGCTTCCGTCGTTGTGGCGGCAACGTTGTTGCTCGCGACGACCGCCTGCACCTTCCTCACCCCTCAGTCCACCCTCAAGGTGTATAGCCCGAGCGACGGGGTGGATGCGACCGTCGGCCAGGTGGAAGTTCGCAACGCCATGCTGCTGTCGAAGGACGGCCAGGACGCGAGCTTCGTCGTGAGCATGGTCAACGACGGCCAGAAGGACGCGACCGTTCGCATCCAGTATGAGAGCAAGACCGCCTCCGGGTCGACCCACAAGGTGAACACCAACGTGCAACTGGCCGGCGGTGAGGTGAAGACCTTCGGCTCGTCGGACACGCGTCAGCTCGTCTTCACCGGCATCGACACCAAGCCCGGCGCCCTGTTCCCGGTCTTTGTGCAGTACGGAAGCCTCACCGGTGACCAGATGCTCGTTCCAGTGCTCAACGGGGCGTTGGCGCCCTACGGAAAGCTTCTGCCGACGCCGACGCCGACCCCATCGCCGAGCTTGACTCCGTCGCCGAGCGGCACCCCGACGCCGTCAGGTTCCCCGACACCGTCACCAAGCCCGAGCAACTAGCCGCGAGGCATCTCCGCTGACCGCTGGCCCCCGCTTCTCACCGTCCGCGCCGCTGCCCGGTCGCCGAGCTGCCCCTTCCGGAATCCATGCAGATCGAAGCGACACGCCGCCGCAGCCGTATTCCAGAGGGCGTGTCCCCGCCGATTGCATGCATTTCGGAAGGGTGCGGCGCCAGGAGTTGGCGAGCCCAGAAGCTGGAGCTCAGAGCGCTGGGAGCTCAAACGTGGGGAGCCCAGACGTTGAAACCCAGAGCCCAGACGTTGGATGCTGGAACCGGAGCGCTACGCCTCGAATCGGTAGCCGAGACCGCGAACGGTCAACAGCATCGTCGGCTCCGACGGCTCCTTCTCGATCTTCGAGCGGATGCGCTTGACGTGCACGTCGAGCGTCTTGGTGTCTCCGAAGTAATCGGCCCCCCACACCCGGTCGATCAGCTGGCCCCGAGTAAGCACCCGGCCGGAGTTGCGCAGCAACACCTCGAGCAGCTCGTATTCCTTCAACGGCATGGGCGTCTCGGCCCCCCTCACCGTGACGGTGTGGCGGTCCACATCCATGCGGACGTCCCCCGACTCCAGGATGCTCATGTCGTCGGTGTCGGTCTCGATCCGACGCCGCATCACCGCGCGAATGCGGGCGAGCAATTCCCGGGTCGAATAGGGCTTCGTGACGTAATCGTCGGCCCCGAGTTCGAGCCCGACAACGACATCCACTTCACTGTCCTTTGCGGTGAGCATGATGATGGGCACCTGCGAGCGAGTGCGAATCTCCCGACACACCTCGGTCCCGGCGATCCCGGGAAGCATCAGATCGAGCAGAACGAGATCCGGAATCGATCGGTCGAACTCCGCAAGGGCGGCGATACCGTCGGCGGCGATCGTGGTCTCGTAGCCCTCCCGCCCAAGCAGGAACGCAAGCGGCTCGCTCAAGGACGGTTCGTCTTCGACGATCAGAATGCGCAAATCATGCCTCTTTCAGAGATGCACCGGCGGCATGCGAGGCCTCCGGAAGGCGGATGGTGAAGGTTGAACCGTTGCCCGGCTGCGACCAGACTCGAACGTCGCCGCCGTGGTTCTGCACCACGTGCTTGACGATGCTGAGACCGAGGCCGGTCCCGCCGGTGTGGCGCGATCGCGCCGGATCAATTCGGAAGAATCGCTCGAACACCCGGTCGAGTTCCTCGTCCGGGATGCCGATGCCCTGGTCGGTCACCGCGATTTCGACGATGCCGTCGGAATTGCTGACGCCGACGCCGACCCGGGAGCCCTTTGGCGAGTATTGGATGGCATTGGCGATGAGGTTGTGCAGCGCGACGGCAAGAAGCGGCTCGTCACCGTAGACCTCGGCCCCGGCATCGCCGCCACTGACGATCGTGACCCGGCTCGAGTCGGCGGCGACCCTGTTCTGATCGATCGCGAGCGCGATTACGTGGTCGATTTCCACGACTTCCGGACGGGTGAGCGCGTCCGCGGCCTGCAGCCGGGATAGTTCGATAATCTCCTGGGTGATTCGGGCGAGCCGCTCGGCTTCCTTCGTGAGGCGTTTGGCGAAGCGCCGCACCTGATCCGGTTCGTCGGAGGCGGCCTGAAGCGCCTCGGCGAGCAGGCCGACCGCGCCGATCGGCGTCTTCAGCTCGTGGCTGATGTTCGCGACGAAGTCGCGGCGCACCTCGTCGAGACGGTACGACTCCGTTCTGTCCTCGGCGAGCAGCAGCACGTAGCGGGCGCCGAGTCGGGCGACGCGCACGAATAGGTAGATGTTCGCGTCGCCGAACGGTCCGCGCGCAAGCTCGAGCTCTTGCGTGATCGGTTCGCCGTAGCGGCGAACGCGGTCCACTATGGTGACGAGCTCCGGGTGAACGAGGGCCTGATTCCAGACCAGGCCGAAGGCCATGGCGCCCGGGCTTGCCTTCACCACGGTGTTGGACGGGTCGAGAACCACCCCGGCGGACTCGAGTGCCTCGATGACCTGGTCGACGCCGTCCGGGACCGCGGTGCTCGCGACATCCACCGCGCGCTGTCCCCGTCGGGCCGAGACGACGAGCACGACCACCATCCCGGCTCCGACAAGGATGCCAAAGACCAGTGCAAGCGTCACCAGCGTGGCGGAGTCCATAGCGACTAGATTAGTTACATCTCGCGACTCGACCTGCTACCCACCGTTCTGGCCGCGTCGATTGGCGAGTTGTTCAGGCGCACGTCATCCGCTGTTCATTTTCGCGGGGCAGTGTGGCAAAGAACTGTGTTGGCTCTCAGGCCCGCACCGAAAGGGACGTGAACGATGCGCGAGGTATTCCAGCAGGAACTGGCGGAGGTGCAAGAGCGACTCGTCGAGATCGCGGCACTCGTCGAGACCTCGATCGAGAACGCCACCCGCGCCTTCAATGAATCGAACGTCGCCCTCGCCGAGGCGGTGATCGCGGACGACGACAAGATCGACGCGGCGGCGGTCGCCCTCGACGAACTGGCGATCAACATTCTCGCCCGCCAGCAGCCGGTCGCCCGCGATCTACGAATCGTGGTGAGCGCGCTGCGCATCAGCGCTTCGCTCGAGCGGATGGGCGACATGTCGGAGCACATCGCCCAACTGGCCCGATACCGCTTCCCAGACAAGGTGGTGCCGAAGTCGCTTCGCACGACCTTTTCCGAACTGGGCAGGCTCGACGTGCAAATCGCACGCAAGCTCACCGAGCTGCTTCGGTCCGAGGACGTGCGCCTCGCCGAAGAGATCCGCAACGACGACGACCAGATAGACGCGCTGCACCTGAGCGTCTTCGACAAGGTGCTCGGCGAGACCTGGAAGGGTGCGGCCGTCGACACGGTCGACGCGACCCTCGCCTCGAGGTATCACGAGCGATTCGCCGACCATGCCGTGTCTATCTCGAAGAAGGTGCAGTACCTCGCGACCGGTGACTGGGTGGCGGCCGAAGCCTAGCCCCGGGTTCAGCCCAAGCGTTCCGACAGCACGCGAAGGGCTGCCGCGCGGTCCTCGCCTCCGCCCGCGTCGTGGCCGTTGTGCGGCCACACCGCGATGTGCTTGGGACCCGCGTACGCCTCGTGCACCGCGAAGGTCGTCGATGGGGGGCAGATGTCGTCCATGAGTCCAGTCGAGAACCAGGCCGGGGCGGATGCTCGAGCCGCGAAGGCGAGGCCGTCGAAATAGGCGAGCGTCCCGAACGCGCGATCGCGATCGTATCGCCGCACCCTCAAGAGTTCGACGAGTTCGAGGTACGGTGTGCGCTGGGCCGCGGCAACGGCGTTCTCGATGTCACACATGAATGGCGCTTGCACGAGGAGCGCCCGCACGTCGTGTGAGAGTGTCGCGGCGGCAAGCGCGATCCCGCCGCCCTGGCTGTTTCCGATGAGCGCGACTCGGGCCGCGTCAACGGCGTCGAGGGACCGCACGGCGTCGATCGCGCGCACCGCGTCCGCGTAGACCCGACGGTAGTAAAAGTTCGAGGCGGACTCGAGACCCCGCGTGATGAAGCCGTGCACGCTGGCATCGCTGCCGAACGGCGGATCCAGAGTTACCCCGTCCCCCTGCCCGCGCGTGTCCATCAGCAGGTGCGCGTAGCCCGCGGCGGACCAGGCGAGCTTGTCGGTCAGGTGTCCACGACCCGCCCCGTATCCGGTGAAATGCACGACCGCTGGCAGAGGTTCGCGCGCGCCCGCTGGTAGCCGCAGCCACGCGTGTATCCGGTGCCCGTCGAAGCCCGCGTAGCTCAGGTCGAAGGCATCGATGGTGCGAAGTCCCGACTCGACGGGGGTGATGCGCACGTCGAGGTCGTGCGCCCGCGTGCCGGCGATAGTGTCGCGCCAGAACGCATCGAAGTCGTCGGGCTCCTGGAAGCGGATGCGCCCCCCGTCCTCCGTCTGGAAGGTGGATGCCGTGGTCGCGCTCATGCCCCCAACACCAGCCCTCCGCGCACCGTCGCCCGGATCGAGGATGCGGCGGCGCCGCGAGCCCAATCGTCGAAGGTGTGCGATTGGGTGACGATCCGGCACTGCGCCGCGGCCCCGAAGACGTGCTCCGAGAAGACTTCACGCACCCGGCTCTCGTACAGGTCGTAGTCGGCGACGCCCTCCCCGGCGAGGAGCACGACCTTGGGGCCGACGAGGTTGACCATGGCGGCGAGCGCCATGCCGATCGACGAGCCTGCGCGCTCAAACGCGGCAACGGCACCGGCGTGGCCGGAGTGGGCGAGCGCGCCCGCCTGAAACATGGTCAGGCCCGGATTGCCCGTTGACGTCCGCACAGCATCCAGGATGGCCCGGGACGAGGCCACGGTCTCAACACAGCCGTGTCGCCCGCACCTGCAGACAGCAGATTCGAGGCCGAACGGCAGGTGCCCGATCTCGCCTGCGACGCCGAAACCGCCCTCGACGACATCGCCGTTGAGGTAGAGGCCACACCCGATTCCCGCGCCGATCGTGACGATCGCGAACGACTCGACCCCCACCCCGACGCCGAACCACTGCTCGGCGATCGTGAGGGCTCGAACGTCGTTGTCGATGTGCACCCGGGCGGGCATCGACGGCCGGAGCATCGCGACGAGCGGCACGTCCCTCCAGCCGAGCAGCGGGGAATGCCGCACGACGCCCGACGTCTCGTCGACGTCACCCGACACCGAGACGCCGACGCCGGCGATCCTGTCGGCGACGCCCCCGCAGCGCGACACGAGGGTGCTCGCGGCCGCGATGAGCGCCCGCACAATCTCGTCGGCATCAGTATTCGCCACGGGCACGCGGGTCGCGTGCAGTATCCGCGCGTGAAGATCGGTGACTACGCCGATGACCTCGTCCGCGTTCACCTTGAGGCCGAGGAACGCGAGGGCCTCCCCCACGACGCGAAGAGGATTGACCGGCCGCCCCGGTTGGGCCGTGTGTTGCGGGCCGCCATCCGCGGACACGAAACCCGCGCTGATGAGGGGACTCACCGCCTTCGTGACCGCTGCTTGAGAGAGTCCGGTTTGACGCGTGACGTCGATTCGCGCGATGGGGCCGCGCGTGAGGATGTGCGTGAACGCTTGCACGGCCGCCGGCGTCGCCAACAACGGCGCGGCCGCCCGCGTGCGCGGTTGTGTGGCAGTCATCACTGAATCGCCCTCTCGTCGATACTGTAGCGGCCGGCGGTGCCGGGCTCTCCGAGCCCGACACCCCCGCCTCGACTACTTTCCGGTCAGGATCTGTCCCGATTGGGTGGTCGCCTGCTTGAAGATGGCGTCGCTCGTCTCACCGGAGAAGAACGACTCGAACATCGGCTGGATGGTGTCCGTGAGCTTTTGACCGTTCGCCATCGGAGGGGAAGCGTTCAGCTCCTTGTTCTTCAATTGGTTCTCGAACACCGAGAGGTCGACGCCCTGCTTCGCCTGAGCGTTGACCACGGAGACCATGGAGGCGGAAATCGACGGGAAGAAGGACCCGCTCGCACCGGCGAGTGACTGGCACGTCTGGGTGCCCATGTAGGTCACCCACTTCCACGTGGAGTCAACGTTCTTCGTGCCGACCCAGATGTTGTTGGCGTTCGAGTTGCTGATCACCGATCGCCCGTTCGATCCCTTGACCGTCGGCGCAATGCCGATCGACATCCCGGGAAGCTTCGCGAAGGTCGTCGCCTCCCACGATCCGCCCTCGATCATCGCGACCTTGCCGGAGCCAAGCTGCTCAGTATCGGCCATGGTGAAGGATCCGTACTTGGGTGCGAACCCGCGGGCCTCGAGCGAGCGCACGTAGTCGACCGTCTTGACGAAGGTTGGGGAGTCGAAGTTGAGCTTCGTCGGCCATGCCTTTTTATTGCCCATCTGCCATCCGGCGGACGAGGCGAACGAGTTCCAGGACGTCTGGCCGTTGAAGTCCGGGGCTGCGAGCGAGCCGACCCCGTAGACGGCGACGTTGTTCTTGTCGAAGCCAGGTTCGTCGCCCCGCACGCCGTTCTTGTCGACCGTGAGGTGCGCGACGATCTTGTCGAAGGTGCCTCCGTTGTCGGGATTCCAGGTCATGTTCGCCGTCTGGTCCTCGCTGATGCCTGCCTTCTTCAGGTCATCCTTGTTGAAGTAGAACGCGGAGGACGCCCAGTCGAGCGGCAAACCGTACTGCTTGCCGTCGGTGTACTTCCACGAGCTCACCCCGATGTTGTACTTGCCGAGGTCGAAGCCTGACTTCTTGATGAGGTCGTCGAGCGGCATGATCTGTTTCTGCGACGCGTACTCGCCGAGGATCGGGACGCTGTTCTGGAATGCGTCTGGCGCGGTGCCCGCGACGAATCCGGCGGTGAGCTTGGTGAAGTAGTCGTTGACGTTGTACTGGGTGATCTTCACGGTGATATTCGGATTGGCCTTCTCGAATCCGGGCACACACAGCTGGTACGCGGCGGCCTGCTTGTCATCCCACGTCCACCAGTTGACGGTCGATTTCGCGGTCGTCGACCCGCCACTCGAGCCGTTGCTCGACGAGCACGCGGCGAGCGGCAGGACGAGCGCGACCACGACGATCGGGATCAGTTTTTTCAGTTTCATGTTTCCTCTTTTTTCGGGGGAGCAGCTTTGCTCCCGTCGGTGATGCCCGGAGTCAGGTCGACTGTGCGCCCGGGCGGAATGGTCTCGACGAACTCGTGCCCCGGGGCGAGGATCCGCAGCGGCCGGCCGGTGGCCGATGCGTTCGCGCGAATGCGCGCCGTTTCCAGCCGACCGTCCCGCCAGCTCAGGTCGACCTCGAGTCCGCCTCGCAGCCGAACACCGCGCACCTCGCCCTCGCGCCAGGCGGCTGGAAGGGCGGGAAGAAGGCGGACGGTGTCACCGGCGTCCTGCACGAGCATCTCGATGATCCCCGCGACAAAGCCGTAGTTGCCGTCGATCTGGAAGGGAGGGTGCGTGCTGAAGAGATTGGGCAGCAGCCCTCCCCACTCAGATCCGTCGACCGGTGCCAGGTGCGACGGGTCACCTGAGAGCGGCGTCGTCGCCTCGAGGAGCAGGGACCGCGCCTCCTCCCCGTCGCCAAGGCGGGCGCGCAGGGCGATCTTCCACGACCACGACCATCCCATCGCGCCTGGCCCGCGGGCGTCGAGGCTGCGCGCCGCGGCTGCGGCAAGTTCCGGCGTGCGCTCCACATCGATTTCGCCGATCGGATACAGGCGCACGAGGTGTGACAGGTGGCGATGGTGCCGGTCCTCTTCGGGAAGATCGGCCGACCATTCCCGCAATCGACCGTCCGGTGCGATCTGGGCCGGACCAACTCTCGGGAGGGCGACGCGCATCCGTTCGCACAGCTCGTCGTCCAACTCGAGCGCCTCCGCGGCAGACAGTGCGTTCCGGAGCACGTCGGCGGCGAGCGCCATGTCCATCGCGGACGAGGTCGTGAGTGCCTGTGGCCGCCCATCGGCAGCCAGGTAGTGGTTTTCGGGCGATGTGGAGGGGCTTGTGGCGAGCCGGCCATCTTCCGTTTCGATGAGCCAGTCGAGCACGAAGCGCGCGGCACCGGCGAGGATCGGCCAGCCGCGGTCGCGGAGGAAGCGGAGGTCGAGCGAGTACGCGTAGTGCTCCCAGGCGTGCCTGCTCAGCCATGCGCCACCCATCATCCAGATCGCCCACGACGGATCCGCCGCGCCCCGCCCTACCGGGAGCGCCCAGCCCCACATGTCAACGTTGTGATGCGCGACCCAGCCACGGGCGCCGTACAGCCGCTCGGCGGCCTCGCCGCCGGTCACGGTGAGCTTCTCCAGCAGTTCCACGAGCGGCAGATGGCTCTCGCCGAGTCCCGCGGCCTCCGCGGCCCAATAGTTCATCTGGGTGTTGATGTTGATGGTGTAGTTGGATGACCACGCGGGACGCTCCTGGTCGTTCCAGATCCCCTGCAGGTTGGCTGGAGGGTTTCCCGGGCGGGACGCGGACGCGAGGAGGTACCGGCCGTACTGGAGCATGACGGTCGCGACGAGGTCGTCCCCGGCCGAGTCGAGCAGCTCCGGGACGTCGATGACGCCGTCCCGCTGATGCCCGATGCGCACTCGTGTCGTTCCGAGGAGTCGGTCGATGTCCGCGCTATGCCGCCTGAACAGTTCCGCACTCCCCCGCCCGAGCGCGGTCGCCGCCCGCTCGGCAGCGTATGCCACGAGCGAGTCGCGGTTTCCGCGGTCGGGTCGTGCCGCCGAGTCCGCCCACCAGAGTTCGGCGTTGGTCGCGCTCGAGATCGTGACGAGTACGTGAGTCGCCGACCGGATGAGAAGCTCATCGCCGCGCGTCTCGCGGTTGCCGTCTGTTGAGACGGCAACCGCAAGGGCCGCGTAGGGATCGAAGCCCGCGGCATCGTCGGTCGCGTAGACGTGGGCGGGCAGGTCGGACTCGTGGAGCGGCGCACCGTCGACGGGAATGCTGATGCCGAGCCGCAATCCGCTCGTGTCGGTGACCCGCCGCTCGAGCCTCAGGGGTGTCGCAGCGGCGATGCGGAGGTCGATTGGCCCGCCGGTGGCGGTCGTCTCCACGCAGATCGCGGCGTCGGGGGCGCTCGCCCACCACCGTCGCACGATGTGGACATCTCCGACGTCGAACTCCTCGCGGACAACCGCCGCATCGAGGTCCAGGACCCGACCGGCGTAGCTGACCGGCGCGCCGTCCGGTCCGGTTGCGATGGTGAGATCCGCGAACGGCAGGAACTCCTGGCTGTAGCCGCCCTCGAACGCAGCGACGAGGTCCCGCGCCCGGTCGAGGTCCCCGGCGTCGATCGCCCGGCGAACGGCCTGCAGCCGCTCGGGCCCGGCGCCCTGCGCGACGACGTCGGCGAGCCCCGCCGCTGGGGTGTCCGGCGTTCCCGACCACACCGTTGCGTCATTGATTTGCAGCCGTGCCCTCGCGCCTCCGAAGACCATGCCACCCAAGCGGCCGTTGCCGACAGGAGTCGCCTCTGACCATGCGGCGGCGGGCTCCGCCCAG
Organism: Microbacteriaceae bacterium; assembly: GCA_025464975.1. GTDB lineage: Bacteria > Actinomycetota > Actinomycetes > Actinomycetales > Microbacteriaceae > Lacisediminihabitans. The sequence goes on from JAODMT010000010.1 coordinate 41,751, forward strand.
CGGAGTCGAAGCGTCTCGTCAGTCATTTTCTGCTACTTGAGCCCGGTGAAGCCGATTGAGTTGACGATGCGTTTGCCGAAGATCATGAAGATCACAAGCATCGGCAGCGCTGCGACGAGCGTCGCCGCCATGAGTCCGGCCCAGTCGGGTTGTGCTTGCGGCGACGACTGCTTGAACACCGCGAGCGCGAGCGTCAGAGGGCGCACCGAGTTGTCGGAGGTGACGAGGAGTGGCCAGAAGTAGTCGTTCCAGGCGTTGATGAAGTTCAGGATCGTGAGCGTGATGATCGGGCCGGATGTCATCGGCACCGTGATCGTGAAGAGCAGCCGCACTCGACCGGCGCCGTCGATGAGCGCCGCCTCTTCGATCTCGTTGCTGAGCCCGAGCATGAACTGACGGAGGAAGAAGATGTTGAATGCCGAGAAGAGCGCGGTCGGCAGCACCATCCCGCCGAAGCTGTTCAACAGACCGAGATCCTTGATGAGGACGAAGTTGGGCAGGAGCGTGAGGATCCCGGGCACCATGAGTGCCGACAGGAAGACCGAGAACATCGTCTCGCGACCCCGCCATTGCAGACGCGCGAAGGCATACGCCGCGATGGTGGAGAAGAAGACGGTGCACGCCGTCGAGAGGGACGCGTAAATGAGGGAGTTGAGCAGAAACGGGCCGATCTGCAGAGACGCCCCGGAACCTCCCTCGGCCACGGCTTGCGCTTGCGTGGCCAAGCCGAGCACGCGGGCGAACGCGCCCAAGGTGAAGTGGACGGGCAGGAGCGAGCCCGGATCCGTGAACAGGGCGAGGTTGTTCGAGAGTGCCGTGCGCAGCATCCAGTAGAAGGGGAAGAGGGTCACCAGCAGGATCAGGCCGATGTAGCACCAGGCGATCGTCTTGCCGAGGGAGAAGCGGCGTGTCCCGGTCCGCTCCTTTGTTCGCGAGGTGCGAGCCGCCGTCACGGTCTGTGTCGTCATGTCTGTATCCGCCCGCTCAGTTCGTGTCCGACTCGCTTGCGCGGGTCAGTCGCATTTGCAAGAAGGTGATCACGATGAGTACGACGAAGAGTGCGAGCGACATGGTTGCCGCATAGCCGAAGTCGAACTGACCGAACGCTTTCTGGTAGATGTACATCTGCAGCACCTTCGACGCGTTCGCCGGTCCGCCCCGGGTCGCCACCTGCACAATGTCGAATACCTGAAATGAGCCGATGATGCTGAGGATGAGCACCATCGCGAGGATCGGACGCAAGAGCGGCAGCGTGAGGTAGCGAAACATCTTGACCTCGCTCGCCCCGTCCAGCCGCCCCGCCTCGTAGATGGAGGACGGGATGGTCTGCAGACCCGCGAAGATGATTATGGCGTTGTAGCCCATCGACTTCCAGATGCTGATCATCGCGATCGAGGGGATCGCCCATGCCCGGGTTGTCAGGAACATGACGGGGTGCCCGAAGACGTGTTGGACGAGGACGTTGACGACACCGAGTTGGGCGTCGAGCATCCAGGACCAGAGCGTCGCGGCGACGACACCCGAGATCAGGAACGGGAGGATGATCAGCCCGCGAATGACCGAGGATGCGGTGAGCCGGTGGAGGATGACCGCCGTCACGATCGAGATCGCGGTTCCGAGGACTACCGAGATCGCGACGAAGTACACGGTCACGAGAAGCGAATTCCAGAAGACGCCGTCGTGGGCCAGCTCAATGATGTTGTCGAGGCCGGTCCAGGTCGGCGGCGTGAGCACTCGGAAGTCCGTGAAGCTCAAGTAGAACCCGCGGAGCGTTGGGTACGCGACGAATGCGACGAAGCCGACGAGCCCTGGTGCGATGAGCACCCACGCGAGCGCCGCATCGCGTCGGTGTGCCGGCGCCTTTGCGTTGATCGACCCGCGGACGCGCGGGGGACGCTTGCCGAGCCGCCCGGCTCGTGTTTTTGTGATCGTCGTCATCATTGACCCACCTGAAGTTCACCTTCGAAACCCGACTACGCTCAACCGAGCGAACGGGAAATATTGCTTGTTGAGAGTAGACATGAATAATTGATGCTGTCAAGTATTGTTAGTTGATACTGTTAAGTAATTCGAACCAAGGGGTCAAATGACGACGGCGTCGCACTCGATCGTGCATCTACGCTCCGGCGGGGTGTCCATCGCCTACGACCTGGGGCATCCCGTTCCGCGTGTCGCGCACTGGGGCGCGGACCTGGGCCCGCTCGATGACGCCGACCTCGCAACGCTTGCGATGACGAGCGGCCCGGCGCGATTCAACAGTTCACTCGACACCGCCCGAGCCTTCTCCGTCTTGCCGAGCGAGCACGAGGGCTGGTCGGGAACGCCCGGCCTCGCCGGGCACCTCGACGGGACCGCGACGACGCCCCGGCTGGCGCTCACCGGCCATCACGTCGGCTCCGATTCCGCCGGCACGACGATCACGATGACGCTCCGAGACTCTGTCGCCCCGCTCGAGATCGAGATCATCCACCTCCTCGACATCGACGGGCTGCTGCACGCCACCACGCGGGTGCGACACGTCGCGGAGGACACGAACGACGAGCGTGCCGCCTATTGGTTGCAGGCGGTGAACAGCATGCTGCCCGTTCCCGCGCGCGCGGCCGAGATCCTTGACTTCACCGGCAAGTGGTGCCGGGAACGGTCCCCGCAGCGGCTCCCGCGAGTGCACGGGACCCACTCGCGGCAGGTGCGTCGTGGGCGACCCGGGCATGATTCGCCGTTCCTCATGGCTGTCGCTACGCGCGACCTCGGGTTCCGCCGTGGCGAGGTCTGGTCCATGCACGTCGCGTGGAGCGGCGACCAGCAGTGGTACGTCGAACAGCTTCCCGAGGGAGCGGGCGCACACGCCGGAGTGCTCGGCGGCGGGGAACTGCTCGCGCCGGGTGAGATTCGCCTCGAACCGGGAGAGAGCTATACCTCGCCGCGCGTCGTCTTCGCGTGGAGCGGCGCGGGGCTCGACGGGGTGACCGACCGGTTCCACTCCGCCCTGCGTCGGCGCCCCTCCCACCCGCGCACCCCGCGGCCTCTCACCCTCAACTCCTGGGAGGCGGTCTACTTCGACCACGACCTTGACCGGCTTGTCGAGCTGACCGATCGCGCGGCACGGGTTGGTGTGGAACGCGTCGTGCTCGACGACGGATGGTTCGGCGGCCGGCGCAACGATCGTGCGGGTCTCGGCGATTGGACCGTATCCCCCGACGTCTGGCCAGACGGACTGCATCCACTCGTCGACCGGATCCGGGAGCACGGCATGCAGTTCGGGCTGTGGTTCGAGCCGGAGATGGTCAACATCGACTCCGAGCTCGCCCGACTTCACCCCGACTGGCTCCTCCTCCCACAGGGAGAGCTTGGCCCGTCGTGGCGTCACCAGTACGTGCTCAACGTGGCGCATCCGGATGCCTGGCGCCACCTGTTCGAGCAGATAGACGCGCTCGTGCGCGAGTACGCCATCGACTTCATCAAGTGGGACCACAATCGCGACCTCCTCGAAGCGGTCTGGCGTCATCCGAACGGGGACCGGCCCGCGGTCCACGAGCAGACCCAGGCGCTCTACCGACTGCTCGACGCGCTCCGCGAACGCCACCCTGGTCTGGAGATCGAGTCCTGCGCCTCGGGCGGCGCCCGCGTGGATCTCGGCATCCTCGAGCGCACCGACCGGGTTTGGGCCTCCGACAGCAACGATCCCGCCGAGCGGCAGAACATCCAGTTGTGGACGAGCACGCTCCTGCCGCTCGAGCTCATCGGCTCTCACGTGGGCGCCGCCGAGTCGCACACGACACACCGCGTCACGGCCCTGTCGTTCCGGCTCGTGACCGCGCTGTTCGCGCACGCCGGCATCGAGTGGGACATCACCAAATGCTCGGAGGACGAGCTGCGGACCATGACCGCGTGGGCCGGGCTCTACAAGGAGCAACGGGGACTCCTGCACAGCGGGCGCGTCGTGCGAGCCGATTTGGACGACCCGGCCGTGCTCCTGCACGGCGTCGTCGCCACAGACGGACGGTCGGCCCTCTTCGCGTGGGCGCGGCTCGCCACCTCGCCGAGCGTGCATTCGGGCAGGGTGGCACTTCCCGGACTCGATGCCGCCGCGCGCTACCGCATCCGGGTCCGCGAGGAGTGCGGGCCGACGAGCCTGCACCAGGGCGCCGGGCCCGACTGGTTCGAGCGAGCCCGGAAGGGGTGGCTCGAACTTCCGGGCTCGGTGCTCGCAACCGTCGGGATCCCCCTGCCGACGCTCAACCCCGACCAGGCTCTTGTCTTCGAGGTGAACCGGATCGACTGAGGATCCTGCCTACTTCTTGCCCTGGGCGGCCACCGCCGCGGCCCCGGCTGCTGCGGCCTCCGGGTCGAGGTATTCGGCCGGGCGCACCGGGCGAAACGCGTCGTCGAGCGTGTAGACGAGCGGGATTCCGGTGGGGATGTTGAGGTCGGTGATCTCGTCGTCCGAAATGTTGTCGAGGTGCTTGACCAGCGCTCGGAGCGAATTGCCGTGCGCCGTCACGAGCACCGTCTTGCCGGCCGCGAGGTCGACGGTGATGTCGGACTCCCAGTACGGCAGCATCCGGTCGATGACGAGCTTGAGCGACTCGGTGCGCGGCAGGTCGGGGCCGAGGTCGGCGTAGCGCGGGTCACGCGCCTGGGAGTATTCGCTGTCGTCGTCGAGCGCGGGCGGCGGAACGTCGAACGAGCGACGCCAGGTCATGAACTGCTCCTGACCGAACTCCTCGAGGGTCTGCGCCTTGTCCTTGCCCTGCAGCGCTCCGTAGTGCCGCTCGTTGAGCCGCCAGCTGCGCTTCACGTCGATCCAATCGCGGTCGGCGACGTCGAGGGCGATGTCTGCCGTGTGAATCGCTCGCTTGAGCCGGCTCGTGTACTGGATGTCCGGAAGAATCCCCGATGCGGCGATCAGTTCGCCGGCGCGCTTGGCTTCGGTGCGACCCTGCTCGCTCAGATCCACATCCACCCACCCGGTAAACAGATTTTTCTGGTTCCAGTCGCTGTTGCCGTGGCGGAGAAGGATAAGCGTGAAAGTCATGGTTCCAACTCTAGTTAACTGGACCTATGCCCATCGGCTCCATCACCCGCGGCACGACGGGCACCAACCGGCTTCGTCGCGTCGACCGGTGGATCGCGCAGCTCCCCTCCCTCCGACGTTCGGCGGCCCCGCTCGTGGTCGACCTCGGCTACGGGGCATCCGCCACCACGACCCTCGAGCTGCACCAGCGGATCAGCCGGATTTCACCGCTCGTCGAGGTGATCGGGATCGAGATCGACCCGGCGAGAGTCGCGCTCGCGTCGCTGTCCGCCAGAGCCGGGGTCAGCTTTCGGCTCGGCGGCTTTGAGGTTCCACTTCCCGGTCAACGCGAGGCCACGGTCATCCGGGCGCTCAATGTGCTGAGGCAATACGACGAGTCCGCCGTCGACGCGGCCTGGAAGCTCATGGTCTCCCGCCTCGAACCGGGCGGGGTGCTGGTGGAGGGCACCTGCAATGAGGTCGGCCGCGTCGCGAGCTGGGTGGATGTCTCGGCCGACGGCCCGCGCTCCTTCACACTCAGCCTGCGTCTCGCCGACCTCGAACGGCCCTCCATCGTCGCCGAGCGGCTGCCGAAGGCGCTGATCCACCGGAACGTTCCCGGTGAGAAGGTCCACGAGTTCTTGCGTGACCTTGACCGGCATTGGCAACTCAATTCGCCGCTGTCGGTGTACGGACCGTCGCAGCGCTGGATCGGTACGGTGACCGGCCTCGCCGCCGAGGGGTGGCCGGTGCACGGCGGCCGCTCTCGCTGGAAGCTCGGAGAACTGACCGTGTCGTGGGATGCGGTCGCGCCGAACGGCTTCGCCTGGTGAGGGGCGCCGAAAATCAGCGCTTGATTGCGCCGAGCCTCGGCAGGCGCGGCACATTCGCGGCGGCGCCGGCATCCGGCGGAACGATGACCTCTTGCGCGGCGGGAACGAGGATGCCGTCGGCGCGCACCGCAAGCTCGGCTTCCGGGTCAACGGTGCGTTTGATCACCGCGAGCGCGATCGGACCGAGTTCGAAATGTCGGGCGGAAGAGGTGACGGACCCGACTACCGCATCGCCGAGCACGATCTCGTCGCCCGGAGCGGGAAGCACGGCGTCGGACCCGTCGAGGTGCAGCATCACGAGCCGGCGCGGCGGGTGCCCGAGGTTGTGCACCTTGGCCACCGTCTCCTGCCCGCGGTAGCAGCCCTTCGACAGGTGCACGGCCGAGCGCAGCCAGTCGAGCTCATGCGGGATGGTCTTCTGGTCGGCCTCTGTGGCGAACCGCGGACGCCACGCCGCAATGCGAAGTGCCTCAAGGGCGAGGAACCCGGCGAGTGGCAGATCGATGCCGCCGAGGGAAGCCCGCGGCACGAGCACCTCGCGGTAGGTCCAGTCGGCCGCAGGGTGATGCTCGGTCTTGGCGTATTGCCAGCCGCCGGCCGTCACAGCGTTCCACGGGTCGTTCCAGACAAGCGGCACGCCGTTGGGCGATGCGACGGGAAGTTGCGGCGACCCGAACGAGCCGATCGTCGCCAACTCGTCGGTGCGGTCCTGAATCTCGACCCGCAGCATGAAGCGCATCTTCGACAGCCAGGCGAAAAGTCCCGGTGCCTCGTCGCGCTCGAGAAGCAACCACAGCTCCTCGCCGTCGTCGAGGAGACGCACGGCATATTCGAGCCGGCCGGTTATGTCGAGCAGCAGCGTCTCGCTCGACTGTCCCGGCTTCAGCCCGGCGACGCTCTGCGAGGTGAGGGAGTCGATCCAGCTAAGCCGATCCGGGCCGGAAATGGACAGGACGGCGCGGTGCGACAGGTCGACTATCGCGCCGCCGTCGCTGAGCGCCCGCTGCTCACCGAGCGGGTTTCCGTAGTGGGCGGCTACTCCGGCATCCGATCCGACACCGTCGACCGCGCCGGGCCGAGCGGCGAGCTCACTCAAGGCGGGCAAGTCTGCCGGAGGCATGGGTTGCCAGTTCCTGACCGAGCGCGGCGAGGTCCCACGCCCACAGCATGTGGTTCTCGACGAGCCCGTAGATGCGCGTGGACGCGGTGTGCTCCTTTGACGTGATCGATCGCATGACGACATCCGTCGCCAGGTCGATGCGTGGACCCTTCACCTGACCGACGTAGAGTTCGCTGACCCCGCCCGGGTGCAAAATCGATACCTCGATGTCGAAGCCGTCGGAGGCGTTGCGCAGGGTCTCGACCGAACGGGTCGTGGTGAACGGCTGGATGCCGACGCCGGGAAGCATCCCCGGTCCGGGGTCGCCGTCGGTGGCCGGGCGGCTGAGCCTCCAGTACCCGGTTTCGGTTGCGAGCGGCTGCGACTCTATCGCCTGCCCTGAACTCGTCGAAGAGTTGAGCAGCCACGTATAGGACGTGTAGTTGAGGTGGGGAAGACCGTCGTGGGTGAAGCTCATCCGCTGCCCGAACTCGTAGTTGCGGATGTCGTCGCCGACGGCGTAGTTGACGACTCCGGTGCCCTCCCATACCCCGATGAGCCAGGAGAGGGGCACGAGTTCAGCCGGAAGGTCTGCGTCGAGTTCGATCATGTTCTACAACCACTGGAGTCGAGGGGGCCTCGCGCTGCCCAGTGCCATTGGGTCAGCGTTGGCCACGGAAAAGGTTGAATAGCACTACCACGGAGACGTAGCCGATCGCGAGTGTGGCGAGGATCAGCAGGCCGATGAAGAACAGCTCTAGACCGAGGTACATGCCAATATTCTATGTCGCGGATTCTAACGGCCGAGCAGTTGAAGGCCGCCGAGCACGATCGTCGCGAGGATCAGGATGACGGCGGATCCGGACAGGCACGTCACGACCCGGTTGACGAGGCCCTCCTTCTGCACGATCGCAAGCTGGATGCAGAAGGTTGCGAAGATGCCGACGGCAAACACGATGGGCAGCCAGGTGAGGTACTGACCGACCGGGGCCAAAATCCCGACGATCACCGCTCCGATTGCCGAAATCAGCCATACGGGGATGACGCTCGTGAGAGTGAGGCGCCTTGCCGGCTGGTCGTTGGTCACGCACCAATTGTGCACTACCGCGCAGAACGAGCCGCCAAAGAGCCTTTAGACTGTGGACTGGCACTTGGAGGACTCGTTGGCGCAGCTCTTAATCCTGACTTCTGCCGTCAACAGCGATGTCTTGCCCGCCCTTGGACTGCTCAGTCACCGGACGCGCCAGATCCCCGCCGAGCCGGCATCGCTCATCACCGCGCCAAGTTCCGATCTGATTCTGATCGATGGCCGCCACGACCTGGCGAGCGCCAAGTCGCTGTGCAAGATCCTCAACACGACCGGCGTCAACGTTCCGCTCATGCTCATCCTCACGGAGGGCGGGCTCGCCGCGGTGAGCGCCGATTGGGCGATCGACGATGTGATCCTCGAAACCGCCGGGCCGGGGGAGGTCGATGCCCGCATCCGGCTTGTCGTCGGACGCCAGGCAATCGACAAGACGAGCAACAAGATTCATGCGTCCGGTGTCGTGATCGACGAGGCGAGCTATTCCGCCAAGGTGCACGGACGACCGCTCGACCTCACCTTCAAGGAGTTCGAGCTGTTGCGCTTCCTCGCGACGCATCCCTCTCGAGTCTTCACCCGCGAGCAGCTGCTCAGCGAGGTCTGGGGGTACGACTACTTTGGCGGAACGCGAACCGTCGACGTGCACGTGAGGCGCCTTCGTGCGAAGCTCGGCGACCTCGAGTCGCTCATCGGCACCGTGCGCAACGTGGGATACCGCTTCAACGTGTACGACGACGAGGCTGATCGCATTGCCCAGTCCGTCAATTCCTGACTTCGTTCCCGCGCTCGTCGAGCGGGCTCGTGCCACGGACGGACAACCGCCGTTCTCGGACCAGAGCCTCGTGGAACTGCGCCGCGGCGAGCGCGAACTGGTCACGATCGACGAGCTCGCGGTCGCGATTGTCAATCGTGACGAAGCCGAGCTTGTTGTGGATCCCGCCGCGCGCGGTCGCGGAATCGGCACCTCGCTGCTCGAGTCGATTCTCGCGTCCGCCGAACCGGGGCTGCTGATCTGGGCGCACGGGGATCATCCCGCCGCGCGAGCGCTCGCCGCGAGTCACGGGCTTAGTCCGGTTCGCTCGCTGTTGCAGTTGCGCGCCCCGGTGCCAGCGGCGCCCCCTGCCGGGTCGGCGACGTCGGACGGATCGGCGACGCCCGCCGGGGCCAGCGCCTTCCGGCCCGGGATCGACGATGCCGAGTGGTTGCGCGTCAACGGCCGGGCGTTCGCCTTCCACCCCGAGCAGGGGTCCGTGAGCCAGTCCGACCTGGATGCGCTGACGGCCGAGCCGTGGTTCGACGCGGATGATTTCCTCCTGCTGCGCGACGGCGACGACCTCATCGGCTATTGCTGGCTCAAGATCGAGGATGGCATCGGCGAGTTCTACGTCGTCGGAGTTGATCCGGACCGGCAGGGCGAGGGGCTCGGCCGCCGCCTGATGGCCGCCGGCTTCGCGCGGCTGGCCGACCGCGGCATCCGCACCGCCGCGCTCTACGTGGATGCGGACAACGCTGCCGCCGTCGGCCTCTACCGTTCGCTCGGTTTCACCGAGCACGCAATCGATATCCAATACGCCGCCCGCTGACGCGCGCCACGCCTGCCGGGCGACCACTCCTGCCTCCCCCGCCTGCCTCCCCCGGCGACTCCTGCCCGTCACCTAAAACGCAGGACATTCACCACGAAGGCACCACATTCGACGCGTATTGCCGCCAACGGTGGTGAATCTCCTGCATTTTGGGTACCCGCCGGGGGCGATCACGAAGGAGCGGCAACGGTGGTGAGGGCACGGGCCGGGCACGGGCTCAGCGAGGAGCCAGCCGTTCCCGGGAGGGGAAGTGGGATGATGAGGTAATGAGCAGCGAGACATATTTGGGTGACGCGGGCCTTGCCACCGACAGTCTCGACGACGACGACTACGAGTCGGCGTGGGTTGACGACGGGACCCTCCCCACCGACCGCTACCTCGACCGGGAACTGAGCTGGCTCGCCTTCAACACCCGGGTGTTGGAGCTCGCCGAAGATCCGGAACTTCCACTTCTCGAGCGATCCAACTTCCTCGCCATCTTCGCGAGCAACCTCGATGAATTCTTCATGGTGCGCATCGCCGGCCTGAAACGCCGCATTATGACCGGGCTCGCCGTTCCCACCAACGTCGGTGCGGCACCGACCGAAGTGCTCGCCGACATCCAGGATCGCGCACACGAACTGCAGACACGGCACGCCGTGGCCTTCCGGGACCTGGTGAAACCGGATCTCGACGACGCCGGCATACACATCGAGACCTGGGCAGACCTTGGCCCGGCCGACCGCGAGTCGCTCGACGAGATCTTCTCGGCACGCATCTTTCCCGTGCTCATGCCGCTCGCGGTTGACCCGGCGCACCCGTTCCCCTATATCTCGGGCCTCTCGCTCAACCTGTCGGTTCGGGTGCGCAATCCGAAGATCGGCAAGGAGGAGTTCGCCCGGGTCAAGGTTCCGCCGATGCTGCCACGATTCGTGCAGCTTCCGGATGACGGCAGCGGCTTGCTTCGGTTCATACCGCTCGAGGACCTCATCTCGAATCACCTCGGCGACCTGTTCCCGGGAATGGAGATTCTCGACCATCACGAGTTCCGGGTGACCCGGAACGAAGACGTCGTCATCGAAGAAGACGAGTCGGAGAACCTCATCCAGACGCTCGAACGCGAACTGCTCCGCCGTCGGTTCGGGCCGCCAATCCGTCTCGAGATCACCGACGACATGGATGACCTCACGCTCAACCTCCTCGTGCGCGAACTGGAGATCACGAAACAGGAGGTCTACCGACTTCCCGCGCCGCTCGACCTCGGCGGACTCTTCGAACTCAACAAGATCGACCGGCCGACTCTCAAGTACCGTCGGCATGTTCCCACCACGGCGGTGCAGCTTCAGCCGCTCGAACCGAACGCGACCCCCGACATCTTCGGCTCGATTGCGCGGCAGGACATCCTGCTCCACCACCCGTACGAGTCGTTCGCCACGAGCGTTCAAGCGTTCCTCGAGCAAGCGGCGGCCGATCCGAACGTGCTCGCCATCAAGCAGACGCTGTACCGCACCTCCGGCGACAGCCCGATTGTCGAGGCGCTCATTCAGGCGGCCGAGGCCGGCAAGCAGGTTCTGGCGCTCGTGGAAATCAAGGCCCGATTCGACGAGTCGGCCAACATCAGCTGGGCCCGCAAGCTCGAGAAGGCCGGCGTGCACGTGGTGTACGGGCTGGTCGGCCTGAAGACGCACTGCAAGCTCGCTCTCGTCATTCGCCAGGAGAACGGTGTCCTAAAGCACTACAGCCACATCGGGACCGGCAACTACAACCCGAAGACGAGCCGGATCTATGAGGATTTCGGCCTGCTCACCGCGAGCGGAACCGTCGGCAAGGACCTCACCCGCCTGTTCAACGAGCTGTCCGGATACGCGATCGAAAAGAAGTTCAAGCGATTGCTGGTTGCGCCGCTTCATCTGCGCACGGGCCTCATCAAGCGAATCCGCATCGAGGCCGCGAACGCGCGAAACGGGATGCCGTCCGGCATCCGGATCAAGCTCAATTCGATCGTCGACGAAGCCCTCATCGACGCCCTGTATCGGGCGAGCGAGGCCGGAGTTCCCGTCGAGCTCGTCGTTCGCGGCATTTGCGGCATCAAGCCGGGCGTGGAGGGGCTCAGCGAGAACATCGAGGTGCGTTCCATTCTCGGCCGTTACCTCGAGCATTCGCGCATCTTCTCCTTCATCAACGGCGGCGACCCTCAGGTGTACATCGGCAGCGCCGACCTGATGCACCGCAACCTCGACCGTCGGGTGGAGGCGCTCGTTCGACTGACCAGCGCTGACCACCTCCGCGAGATCGAAGACCTGTTTGACCTCGCAATGTCCGACGACACCGCCCACTGGAAACTTGGGCCGGACGGCAACTGGACCAGGCACCACCGTGCGAAGGATGGATCGCTCCTCGCCGACATGCAGAACGTTCGAATGCGACAGATTTCCCAGAGGAAGCGCACCGGAGTGATCCGTTGAGCCTGATGGGGCCGGGGGTCGTTCAGGCCGCCGGGGCCGTCTGCTGGCGTGAGGTGGACGGCACAATCCAGGTGTTGCTCGTGCACCGCGCGCAGCGCGCCGACATTTCCCTGCCGAAGGGAAAGGTCGACCCTGGCGAGTCCCCGCCGCAGACCGCGGTGCGGGAGATCGCCGAGGAGACCGGGCTGTCCATCGCCCTCGGCGCACCGCTTGGAACCATTGAGTACACGATGCCGGGCGGCCGCGAAAAGATCGTCTTCTACTGGGCGGCAGAGGTGAAGGCAAAGGCGATTGCGGCATCCACCTTCTCCCCCAACCAGGAGATCGCCGCGCTCGAGTGGCTTCCGCTCAAGGCGGCCCGCGCCAAGCTGTCCTACGACCGGGACCGGGATGTGCTCGACCGTTTCGCCGCCCGGGTCAAGAGCGGCACCGCGCGAACCTTCCCGATTATCGTGCTGCGGCACGGCAAGGCCGTTCCCCCTGCGACCTGGGACGGACCGGACGTCACCCGGCCGCTGATGCACCGCGGGATCGAGCAGTCACGCAACGTTGCACTGTCGATCGCGGCGTGGGGACCGCGCAAGTTGATCAGCAGCACCGCCGTGCGGTGCCTCGATACGATCAGGCCGATCTCCGACGTCACCGGAATCCCGGTGACCGAGTCCGAGTCGATCAGCCAGGATGGCTTCGAAGAGGGCACCGCGAACGTGTCGGAGACGGTGCGGAAGCGGCTGCGTAGGGGTCGAGCCGTGGTGCTGTGCAGTCACGGCCCGGTGATTCCCGAAATCATCCGCGAGATTGCGGCGGCAACGAACTCACCGTATGACGCCCCGCTCCGCCGAGCTGGCATGCTCTCCACCTCCGAGTACTCCGTGCTGCACGTTTCACGCCAGCATCCCGATGGCCCGCTCGTCGCTGTCGAATCCCACGGCCCGGCCATCCGGTGACACGGCGTTGCGACGACATTTCGACATCCGTTAACCTCCCGTTCATCTTCTAGGACGAACGTAGACACCGTCCCCGCCTAACGTCATCTCTTGGACCGGCACCGGTCTCCCCCCGGCACCCGAGCCACTTGCATGCTCGCGCGCCGTGGTCACCACCCCGAAGGGAACACAGTGAAGTTCAAGCATGTAGCAACCGCAGGCGCAGTCGCGCTCGCAGCTGCGATCGCTCTCACCTCCTGCGCTAGCACGCCGAGCGCGACGCCTGCCGCATCGAATAAGGCCACCAGCGCCGCCACCCCGCTCGACACCACCCTCACCGGCACCATCACCGCCGGAGGATCGAGCGCTCAGGCCAACGCCCAGACGGCCTGGTCCACCGCGTTCCACGCGCAGGTTGCCGGCACCACCATCAACTACGACAAGTCGCAGGGCTCGGGCGGCGGCGTCACCAACTGGCTCGCCGGCAGCTACGACTTCGCGGGATCCGACGCGGCCCTCACTGCCGCGCAGCAGACCTCTTCGCAGGCGAACTGCGGAGCGGGCGGCGCGCTTGACCTCCCGGCCTACCTCTCCGGTGTCGCGATCATCTACAACCTCCCCGGTGTCACCGGCCTGAAGCTCTCCTCGGCCACGCTCGCGAAGATCTTCACCCTGCAGGTCAAGACCTGGAACGACCCGGCCATCGCCGCCGACAACCCGGGTGCCAGCCTCCCGTCGACGGCCATCACCGTTGTGACCCGTTCGGACGGCTCCGGCACGACGGCCAACTTCACGACGTACCTGCACGACGTGCAGCCGAGCATCTTCACCCAGGCAGCAGGCACGGCGTGGCCCGTTGCCGGCACGAGCGGCCAGCAGGGTGGTTCCGGCGTTGTCAACACCGTCACCGCCGGCGCTGGAACGATCGGCTACGCCGACCACAGCTCGATCGGAACCGCGACGGCAGCAGACATCCAGGTCGGCACTGCCGAGACCTTCGTCACCTACTCCGCCAAGGGCGCGACCAACGCGTTCGCGGCCGCTGCCACGACGACGCCGAGCACCAAGGGTGACCTGACCCAGGTTCTCGACTACTCGAAGATCACGAACAAGGACTCCTACCCGATTCCGCTGCTCTCCTACCAGATCCTGTGCACCACTTTCAAGGACCCTGCACAGGCGAAGGTCACGAAGGCATACCTCGGCTACATCGGTAGCGAGATCGGCCAGGCAATCGCCGCGAAGAACGCGGGTTCCGCTCCTCTCCCGGCCGCAATCCTCGCGGATGTCCAGAAGAGCCTCGCTCTGGTCAAGTAACATCCGTTCTGCCGGTCTCGATTCACGCGAGACCGGCAGGACCTCCCGGCGCCATACGAGAAAGAGATCAGTGACTACCAACGAAGCTGTTCGATCCCGTGGGAACGCCGAAGGCGCGACCGGGTCCCGCTCCCCCCGAGGGGGAGCGGGGCCGGCGCGACTTAAATCGCGCCCGGCAGATCGCATCTTCTTCGGCCTGAGCCTCGGCTCCGCCGCCCTCATCGTGGTCATCCTGGCCGCGGTTGCCACCTTCCTGATCGTGCAGGCCATTCCCGCGATTACCGCGGATTGGAAGACGAGCCCTGAGCTATCCGCGGGCCCGACCGCGGGGTACGGCAGCTTCTGGAGTTATGTCGCCCCGCTCATCTGGGGGACCCTCTGGGTCTCCGCGATCGCCCTCGTGATCGGCGCTCCGATCGCGATCGGCATCGCCCTCTTCATCTCGCACTACGCACCGCGCCGTCTCGCCGGTGTACTCGGCTACCTCATCGACCTTCTCGCCGCCGTTCCCTCGATCGTCTTCGGCCTGTGGGGAATCATCGTGATCCGCCCGCTTCTCTTGCCGCTCACGGACTGGCTGAACCAGAACCTCGGATGGATTCCCATCTTCGCGGGCAAGCCGTCCACCACCGGATCAACGATTCTCGCCGGCGCGGTCGTGCTCGCCGTGATGATCCTTCCGATCATCAGTTCCATCTCGCGGGAGATCTTCCTGCAGACTCCACGGCTACATGAAGAGGCCGCTCTCGCGCTTGGCGCCACCAAGTGGGAAATGATCAGACTCGCCGTCTTCCCGTACGCGCGCTCCGGTGTAGTGAGCGCAACGCTCCTCGGTCTCGGCCGCGCTCTCGGCGAAACAATGGCGATCGCCCTCATCATCTCTCCGTCGATCGGGTTCTCGCTACGAATCCTCACCGAGGGTCAGAACTCGCAGACGATCGCGGCCAACATCGCCCTCAACTTCCAGGTCGCAGACGCTCTGCAGCGCGAGGCACTGATCGGAACTGGCCTCATCCTGTTCGTCATCTCCCTCGCGGTGAACATCGTCGCCCGATTCATCGTGTCGCGGACAGGGAAGTCCGGAGGAACCCGACGGCGCGTGCAGCTCGCCCCGCCTGAGGCGGCTAGCCTGCGCGTGGCAAACGATCCCGCGCTGTCCCCGGTGCGTGGAACGAGCGACAAGGCCGAAGGAGCGTCGGCGTGACCGCGACAGCGCAGAGCAACCGACGGAGCCCGCAAGGCGGAATGGTGAATTCGCTCACCGCCGGCCGGCTCCCCCGATTCGTCGAGTTCTACGTGCTCGCCGGATCCCTCGTTGTGGTGGGCGGCGCCTTCATGCTCCTCGGCTTCAACCTCGGCGGCTGGATATTCGTCTCGGTAGTGCTCTACCTCATCGTGCTCGCCGCCCTATCGACACTCGCCGAGAACCGGCGAAAGGCCGTCGATCGCATCGTGCGGAGCGTAGTTACCATCGCGTTCCTGCTCGCGATGGCGCCGCTGGTTTCGACTCTGTTCACCGTCGCCGCCAAAGGCATCGCGCAACTGAATTGGGGCTTCATCTCGCAGACGGGCGGCGCGGTATTCGATCCGCAGACCCTCAAGGTGACGATCACCGCCGGAGCCTGGCAGGCAATCGTTGGCACCCTGGAGATCACCGGAATCGCCACACTGATGTCCGTGCCAATCGGAATCCTCACCTCGATTTACCTCGTCGAGTACGCCAAGCCCAAGCAGTGGATGGCGCGAACCGTGACGTTCCTCGTCGACGTGATGACCGGCATCCCATCGATCGTCGCCGGACTTTTCGCGTTCTCCCTGTTCACACTCATCGTCGGGCCGAAGGCCTTCAGCGGGTTCTCCGCCTCGGTCGCCCTGTCCGTACTGATGATCCCCATCGTCGTGCGATCGTGTGAGGAAATGCTTCGGCTCGTGCCGCACGAGCTGCGCGAGGCATCGTTCGCCCTTGGCGTCTCCCGATTCTCCACCATCATCAAGATCGTGCTGCCGACCGCGATCGCGGGAATCGTCACCGGCGTCATGCTCGCAATCGCCCGCGTCATCGGCGAGACGGCTCCGATCTTCATGGCGGCGAGCTTCACCGACAACTTCAACGTCAATCCGTTCAACGGGCCGATGCAGACCCTCCCGGTGCTCGCCTACACCGGCATCAAGTTCCCCGGGCAGGACATCGCCGCCTCCGTCGCCTCGGCGTGGGGCGCCGCACTGCTGCTGGTTATCCTCGTCGTGCTGTTGAATATCATTGCGAGAATCGTCGCAAGGGTCTTCGCGCCAAAGGGCGCCCGCTAACTCCCTCCCGATAGAGAAACACCCAAAGGAAAACGTGTCCAAGCGCATCGAAGTGAACGACTTGAACGTGTACTACAGCGACTTTCTCGCCGTGGAAGACGTCTCGATCTCGATCGAACCCCGCACTGTTACGGCCCTCATCGGCCCGAGCGGGTGCGGCAAGTCGACGTTCCTTCGCACCCTCAATCGCATGCACGAGGTGATTCCGGGCGCCAGAGTAGAGGGCGAGGTGCTCATCGACGGCAACAACCTGTACGGCGATGGGGTCGACCCCGTACTCGTGCGACGCCAGGTTGGAATGGTGTTCCAGCGGGCCAACCCGTTCCCCACGATGTCGATCCGGGACAACGTGCTGGCCGGCGTCACGCTCAACAACCGCAAGCTGCCGAAGTCCGAGGCGGACGCCCTGGTGGAACGGTCGCTGCAGGGCGCAAACCTGTGGAACGAGGTGAAGGACCGCCTGGATCGACCGGGAATGGGACTCTCCGGCGGCCAACAGCAGCGACTGTGTATCGCGCGGGCGATCGCCGTGCAACCGGACGTGCTGCTCATGGACGAACCGTGTTCCGCACTCGACCCGATCTCAACCCTCGCGATCGAAGACCTCATCGAGGAGCTCAAGCAGGAGTACACGATCGTGATCGTGACCCACAACATGCAGCAGGCCTCTCGCGTGAGCGACCGCACCGCATTCTTCAACATCGCGGGAACCGGCAAGCCGGGCAAGCTCATCGAGTACAACGACACCAACACGATCTTCTCGAAGCCGAGCGTTCGGGCGACGGAAGACTATGTCTCGGGCAAGTTCGGATAGCAGTTCGCGCTACGCGCTCGGCACCGCGACGATCGGGGCGGTTGTCGGCTTCTCCGAGCCGCCGGCCGGTTCGATGGTGATGCCGAGCGTGTCGCCGGGCGTCATCGTGCCATCGAGAAGTTCGACGGTGGTACCGGATGACGCCGCGTCGAAGATGCCCGCCGGCGTCGCTTTCGATTGGGTGTCGATGTACCACAGCTCATAGGTCTTCCCCTGCCCGAGCTGCGGAAGCTGCTGGATCACGACCGCCGATCGACCGAGCTCCGCCGACCAGACGAAGGTGGCCTTCCCCCCGCCGGACACGCCCGCCTTGGCCTGCTGTGAGTCTGGCGCGGCGTAGATCTGGGTGAGGTCGGATGCCTGTTGCTCGACCTGTCGCGCCCCGGCGAGCCCAACGATGGTGCCGCCGACGAAGAGCACGACCGCCGCCGCGGCCGCGACGAGAACGGCGACCGGTCGGGTATACCAGCGTGCCGCGGCCCGGGCCGCAGCCGGGGAGGGGCTCACCGATGGCGTGACCCGAGCCGACTCATCCGGCCCCCTGGGGGCCTCGGCGTTCGGGACGGCGCGAGAGGTCTCGAGCGGAGCCGATTGCGCGGTGTGGGCGATCTGATCCATCAGGCGGGCCCTGAGGCCGGCCGGAGGGGCGACCGGCACGGTGGCAAGGCCAATGGCCACCGCGGTATCGGACAACGACGCAACCTCGGCCCGCGCCTCCTCGGAGGTGCAGAGGTATTCCTCGAACCGCTCCCTTTCGGGTGCGGTGAGGGCGTCCAGGACGTAGGCCCCGGCGAGGAGGTGCAGTTCTTCGGAATCGGTCACGACGCCACCCCCAGTTCGTCGCGCAATCGAATCATCCCGTCCCGCAGTCGAGTCTTGACCGTGCCGATCGGCACGCTCAGCATGGCGGCGACCTCGCTGTGGCTATATCCGCCGTAGTACGCGAGGGTGACGGCCTGCCGCTGCAGCTCGGTCAATTGAGACAACGCCTCCTTCACCCTCTCGTTTTCGATAGTGGTCTCGACCGTTTCGGCGACGTTGTCGTACTCGGCAACGTAATCCCGGATTCCGATCTTGACGTCACGGTCTCTGCCGGACTGTGACGACCTGATCCGGTCGACCGCTCGGCGGTGGGCCATGGTGAGAATCCAGGTGGTCGCTCCACCCCTACTCGGTTGGTACCTCGTTGCAGACTGCCAGATTTCCAGGAACACCTCCTGAGTGACCTCTTCCGACTGGGCGTGATCGACAAGCAGCCGGCGGATCAGGCCGAACACTCTCGGCGAAATCTGGTCGTACAGCTCACCGAACGCCTCCTGGTCGCCCTCGGCGACCCGAGCGAGCAAGGACTCCTTGGTCGCCGGTTTGCCCGTGGACTCGAAATCCTCCGGGCGGTCAGTCTCACTGGGCACGAGCCTAAGCATGTCAAACATTCCGTCAGTAGGTTCGGTACCGGTCGGGGAATGGTTTGGCCGCGCCCCACGAAAACGGGGCAACTCACAGCAAACACGGCATGGGGAGAGCGGGCTGAGAGAAGGGTGCCGGACCGCAGAACGCCTCTCGGCGCTTGGCCGCTCGAAGCGGCGAATATTGGAGCCCGGGGTTACTGCGGTCCGGCGGCGGCCCTTTCGAGCCTCAGCAAGTCTATCAACAGCCACCCTCGGGTTGGCTCAATCGAGCGAACCCGAACGCCACAACCTGGCGCACGCGACGAATTCGGCCGCAGTTTGCGAGAGCCGCAACGCCCTGGTCGTCAGCTCGGAGGCACGCTCCGGGGAGCCCGCGTCGGCGTCATCCGCCACACTGGTACAGCCGAGTGCGGTGATGCGGCAGAAGGCGGCCGCACGATCGAGGGCGACCCCGAAGTCGCCCTGAAACAGGCCGCGCAGAATCTGGTCGGCAAGTTCGGTCAGCTCCGCCGGACCGGTCGGGGTTGTCGCTCCGGCGACGACCGGGTCGATGGTGGTGGCTATGTCGATTCCGCGCTGGAACAGAAAGCTCATGCCCTGCGAATCCTGTCGAACGAGCGCTCGCATGAGATAGATGCGCCACAGCGCACCGGGGAGACTGCGCGGGCTCGCGCGGGCCCACAGCTCGGCGACGGCGTCGATACCGTGCTCGTCGGTGAACGCGACGAGGCGGTCGACAACCCCCTGGTCGGAGCTCTCGCGAACCCTGCTCAGCAGAGCCCCAGCGGTCTCGTGAGCCACCCGGCTGATTTGCGCCGGGTCTTCGCCGCCCACGAAGCTCTCGAACTTTGAGCCGGAGAACTTTGTCGGCTTGTGGAACTCGTCAGTCATTGATTCCAGCCTAGGCCAGCAGACATCAACCGGCATCGCTCGGACCTCAAAGAATCCACGGTACATTTAAGTGCGGGCCTCTAGCTCAGTTGGTAGAGCATCGGACTTTTAATCCGTGGGTCGTCGGTTCGAGCCCGACGGGGCCCACCCCTTTTCTCTGGGCATGAGTCCTTCGGGCGATACGGGCAACCGCCTTTTCGTGTGTTTCGCCGTCCTAAGCGCGCCAGATCAAAGGTTCCCTCGCGCCTCCGAGCCGGTGGTTCACCTGGCAGGCCAGACTGATCCCCATGAGCCTTCATTCGGAGCTGGAGCGATTCGAAAAGTTGCTGACGTCTCGGCATCCGGAGCTGCTCGCGCAGATGAATCCGCCGCTCGACGACGATGGCATCGAGGAGCTACGGCACGCACTTCTACCGCTCCGGCTGACCGACGAAGTAGAGACGATCTACCGATGGCGAAATGGGGGCCGCCCGCAGATCTTCGGAGGTTTCTGCCTTCGTCCCTTGGACGAGTTGCTGAGCCACCGGGAATTTTGCCTCGCCGAACTCGACGAACCGCCAGCGTGGCTTCAACTGCTCAATGACCAGTGCCTCGGGTTCGTAAGCCTGGATGTCCCGGGGCAGCCGCAGGAACCTGGCTTCTGGTACGGCCATTCCCACGACGTCGACCTATGCCGATTGTTCCTGTCGATTGAATCCCTCGTCGCGACATGTTGCGACGCGGTTGAGGATGGCGTGCTGGAGCACCACCGCAACGGCCTGTTCATGGGCGAGGTCGCGGGGCTGGCCGACAGGCCGTTCACCCCGTTTCGGACCGCTCGAGAAACCATGACCTACGTCTACCCGGATCCGCCAGCGGGCACACACCATCAACGACTGCCCGAACCGACGTGGCCGGCCGCCTGGCTCGCCTCGCTGGGGGAAGTCACCGCGGGAGCGCCCCGAGGCGCGACCCACACGATCTCGCAACTTCTCGACGATGCCCGCCGGGGTCGACCGGCCGGCACGGTGCATGCGCGGGGCCCATGTGACGCGCGTCTGACGCTATCGGCACATCTCGGCGGGGCGAGCGGAATCCCAGATCGGATATTAGCTGGGGTCGCCCCTGGGCGGGAGAAGCGGACGCGGAGGCAGCGGCGACGAGTACACGACGCTCGTGGTCACACTGCCGAGGGTGCCGATTCTCCCGCTGACCTGCTCGAGGTGACCCATCGAGGTCGCGACGACCTTCATGATGAAGCAGTCATCCCCCGTGACATGGTGCGCTTCGATTACTTCCGGGGTGTCCGCCAGTAGCGTGTGCAGCGGCTCGTACACGCTGCTCGGGTAACGCAGCCGCAGGTAGGCCATGATCGAGAAGCCCAGCCGCTCGGGGTCGACCAGTGCTCCGTAGCCGCTGATCACTCCCGACTCTTCGAGGCGGCGGACCCGCTCCGCGGCGGCGCTGTGCGACATGTTGATGCTGCGCGCGAGATCGGCGATGCTCTGCCGACCGTTTGCTTGCAGCGCCTTGAGGATCGCCGTGTCGACCTTGTCGGGGGCAAAAGGGAAATTCGCGGTCATCCCGGCATCATTCCACGGTTCTCGCGCTGATCGCCCACGGACACCGTCGATCGCCCCTTCACCTGGCCATGACGCCGTGGATAGCCTCCCTCTATGCCAATCACCGCCGAAGCCACGAGCCTTGCCGCCGCCCATTTCGCCGACAAGCTGCGGTTCGAAACCGATCCTTCCGACGTGCACGCCGACTTCGAGAGCGGGGAGCGATTCGCCCTCATCGACTCTCGAGGCGATGCCGCCTGGCACCAGGGTCGCATCACCGGCGCGACCCACATGACCACCGCCACCATTGCCCAACGCGCTCCCGAGGAGATCCCGCTCGACATGGCCGTCGTCACCTATTGCTGGGGCCCCGGCTGCAATGGCTCGACACGCGCCGCGTTGGCGTTCGCGCAGCTCGGATACCAGGTCAGAGAAATGATCGGCGGATACGAGTACTGGGCACGCGAAGGCTACCCGACCGAGAATGACCACGGCCGCATCGACCGGGCTAAGGACGAGCTGACAGCGCCACTCGGCACTATTGCCTGCGACTGCTGACCAGGTTCTGCTTCCCTCACACAAATCGGCTTCTTCTCTGCCGTGCGGTCGTCGGCCCCGCATGCGCGACAAAATTGGTAACAATAGAGACAAACATGAGCGTTCCCCCTTTTTCCGCGGCAACTCGATCCCTAGGCTCGAGTCCTCAGTTCACCGCCGGACGGGAAAAGGGGCCCCATGGTCATCCGCAGATTCGCGGTCGTCGCGTTCACGCTCGGAGCGCTCGCCCTCACCGGCTGCTCACCGACGCCGACGCCACCCTCGAGCTCGCCACGACCCGGTTCGGCCTCGCCGAGTTCGGCACCCTCCAGTTCAGCGGCGCCGGCCTCCCCGCACACGACGACTTCGCGTGTCGTCATCCCGAAGGATTGCCGGAGCCTCGTGAGCAAAGCGGACTACGGCAGTGTCTTCGGCGATACCCCGCTGAACGACCCGGCGATGTTGGATGGCGGAACGCCGTCTGGGCACGTGACACCGTCCGCGCCGCCACCCGGAGCGAGCCAGGCCGAAGTGCTCCAAAGCGCCACGGAGCTGATCTGCATCTGGAGGGACCCGGCGGCCGACATCACCGGCCTGCAGGTGACCGTTGCCCGGGTCGACCCGGCAGTCGCCAAGGCCTATCTTGCCGGGCTGACGGCCAAGGGGTACACCTGCGGTGAAGCTCACAGCGGTCTGCGCTGTGGCCTGATCAAGCCGAACGCCACCTACCCCGTGGACGAGGGCTACACCAGCTTCCTCCGGGACGACATCTACATCGACGTGAGCCAGGCGAACTTTCCCACCAACGACCTGATCGGCAAGATCGTGGGGACGCTCTGGGGCTAGGCGGCGAATTGCGCGGCGATCGTCGTCCGGCAAGTCGCCGGGGCAGAACGGATGTGATCGAACAATCCCTTAGCATGAGCGAGTGCGTGTTTTCCCGACGGTCCCTCACTTCGTGACTCACTCGTGAACCCGGCAGGTCCTCCGGACGAGTTTGCGGACTTTGCGGCGATGGTGTCGCGCGCGCGGGAGGACGCCGCACGGCCAGGGCCGGACCCCATGGATCCCCGCGTCATCGCGGCTGCCCGACGTCGCCGGCGCCGCCGGGCAATAACCGCTGGGGTCGTCACCCTCGTCGCGCTCGCTGCGATCGGAACCTACGTTCCGACGACGCTGCTCGCACCGGCGGCATCGGCGACGATCACCGTCGCCAAGCCGGCCGTCGCGCAACCCGCTGCGGTCTCGCTCGCCCTTCCGCAGGTTGGCGCGAGCGCGGTCAGTGTGATGGGGGCGGACGACTTCGACGGGGTCGCCGGCACCAACGGGATTCTCGCCTCGAGCGGCGGAAACGGTGCCCGCCCGATCGCGAGCATCAGCAAACTCATCACTGCTCTCGTTGTGCTCGATGCCAAACCGCTGGGAGCGACCGACGCCGGCCCGACCCTCACCTTCAGCAAGGCCGACGCCGACCTCTACGACAAGTACTACGTGATGGACTGCACTGTGCAGAAGATGAATACCGGCAGCACCATGTCCGAGCACGACGCGCTCGAGGTGATGCTCGTCGCCTCCGCCTGCAACTACGCGGAAGCGGTGTCGACCTGGGCCTTCGGCTCGCAGGCCCGCTTCCTCAGCGCGGTGAAAACCTGGCTGAAGGCGCATAATCTCACGGGAACACGGCTGGTCGAATCGACCGGAATCGACTCGCGGAATGTCAGCACCCCGACCGACCTCGTCGCCATCGGAAAGCTCGCCTTGGCGAACCCGGCGGTCGCCGCGATCGTCAAAATGCCGAGCCTCACCATCCCAAACTACGGTCCGTCCTCCAACACCAATCAGCTCCTGGGCGTGGACGGGATCGACGGGATCAAGACCGGAACGCTCGGCCAGGCCGGCGCCTGTCTCCTCTTCTCCGCCGTGGTCGAGATCGGCGCGGCGGCGCCGATCACCGTGGTCGGCGTCGTGCTCGGCGGCGACGACCATGCCTCGGTTGACGTCGCCGTCAAGGCGCTGCTCGGCAGCATCAGATCCGGCTTTCACGAGGTCACGCTCGTCACGAAGGGAGAGACGTTCGGCAGCTATGCGACGCCGTGGAAGGATGCCGCGAAGATCGTCGCGGAGCGAACCGCATCCGTGCTCACCTGGTCGAACACGCCGATTACCTCGACAATGACGACCAAGACGATCAAGACCGGAGCGGGCGGATCCCGGGTCGGAAGCGTGACCTTCGTCGCCGGGAAGAGCACCGTCACCGTGCCGCTCGTTCTCGAGGGTTCGATTCAGGGGCCGGACGACTGGTGGCGTCTCACCCATCCGGTCGAACTCCTGAAAAAATCGTAGGCGAGTCGCCCGAATCTCTCGCGAAACCTCAGCCGAAGTCCAGCTCGCAATGTTCGCAATACCAGCCCGTGTCCCGGGGCACGAGCAGAAAATGGCAGCTGGGACACACCTGCAGGGTCTTGGTCATCGGTCACACCTTTTAGTCATGGTTTCTTGGGGTGATCTCGTGTGGTTGCGCGTGACGATACCCGCCCGCTCGGACGGCGTCCAGAGGTTTCACCCGAACGGGGGCTCACCGAACCTGGCGGAGCATCCACGACCAGGTCTCTTGCAGGGCCGGCACCCCATCCGAGTCCCTGATCGTGTTGTCGTTGACCGTCCGGCCGTGCGATTCCATCGGTGAACCGAGGTACAGCGAGCTCAGCAGGGCGTGGCCGCCGGTCGGGACGTCCGTGGCAGTGCCTGGCGAGGCTGCCCCCATGCCGAGCGCCAGCCAGGAGCCGACGATCCGGTCGAAGTAGATGTCGTTCGTGTTGTCGAATCCGTACATCAGCGACACCGGGGTCTTGCCGTGATCGTTGATCCACGACGCAACGACGTCACCGTAGGTGTTGACCGGCGCGGAGAACATGAGCACCCCCTTGACCCGGCGGAAATGCGAAATGTACGCCGATTGGCCGCCGCCCTGGGAGTGGCCCGCGAGCACGATTCTGCCCCAGCGGATGGCGGAGCCGTCCAGGTATCGTTCCCAGTAGCCCGCCGGATCGTGCCGGTTGAGATACCGCAGCGCGTTTTTGAGCCGGGTGAGGATGGAATTGGCCGCGTCCACCCGGCTGACCTCGGAGGGATCCTTGCCGGTCAGTCGATTGCGCTGAAGTCGTGTGTAGCAGTCCGGGTCGGCGCCGCAGGTTCTCGTGACCGATAGCCCGATGTTCCAGTAGTCGAGCCCGAGAACGCTGTACCCCTCGTCCGACGCGGTTTCGAGGAAGTCACGGTAGTCGGATGGCACGGCTCCGGTCGCGGGGAGGAAGAGTAACAGCGGCCCGGGTTCCGCCGCGTGCCGTGCGAGATCCAGCGCGTTCGGGTCCCCGGTTGACCGATCAAGGTACGGCAGTCGAAATGACAGCCATTCCCCACCGCTCGGGGATGGACTCGGCTCGGCCGCATCCGTCGTCGCGCTCGCCGCCATGCCGCTCGGCGGCATCAGCAGGCCGACCACTATGCCGACCGCCGCCAAAATACCAGCGCGCCGAAACCGCATTCCGTAACGCTAGCAATAGCCTCCCGCGGCCTCAATGGGTGGCGCCACGGTCCGTGCTCCACGGGGTCTGGTCGGCAAGGCGGGCGGATTCAGGCCGCGCCGCCGCCGAAGAGTAGTCCCAGAAGGTAGGTCACAATGGCGGCGCCGTACCCGATGCCGAGTTGGCGCAGCGCACGACGCAGCGGGGAGCCGCCGGAGAGCACGCCGACGATCGCCCCGGTGCCGAGGAGGGCGAGACCGACGAGCACCGCGGCCACGACGATTGCGACGATTCCGCTCAGGCCGAACAGGTACGGAACGATCGGCACCACCGCTCCCGAGGCAAAGAAGCAGAAGCTCGAGATTGCCGCACCGAACCCGGTGCCGATCGCCTCGTGCTCGTCTGTCGCCTCGGTTGTGGCGAGACTGTGGTCGCGCAGAACCTCGACGGCGTGCGCGTCGGCCTGAGCCTCCGTCATCCCCCGAGCTCGGTAGACGAGAGCTAGCTCGTTCGCGTCGACATCGAGGTCGGGCAGCGCCGAATTGCTTCCCGGGTCGGGCGCGGATGCCTCGAGCAGTTCGCGCTGTGAGCGCACCGACACGTACTCCCCCGCCCCCATTGACAGCGCGCCGGCGAGGAGTCCGGCGATTCCCGTGAGCAACACGATGTGCTGGGCGACCCCGCTCGCGCTGACCCCGATGACGAGCGCGAGATTGCTCACGAGGCCATCGTTGGCGCCGAACACGGCAGCGCGGAAGGTGCCGGACAACCGATTGCGCCCGCGTGCGGCGAGGCCACGCACCACCTCCGCGTGGATGCGCTCGTCCGCGGCCATCGCGGCGGTTGCGTCCGAGTCCGATTGGTACGGCGAACGCACCTCGGCCTGCTGGGCGAGGGCGAGCACGAAAACAGAGCCGAACCGGCGGGCGAGAAACCCGAGCAGTCGCGTGCGAACGTCGCCCTTGCGCAGTTTGCCAACCTGATCGCCCAGCAGATCGAACCAGTGCTGTTCGTGACGCCCCTCCGCCTCGGCGAGCGCGAGCAGAATCTCTCGCTCTTCTCCCGTGCGTCGGCCGGCCAAATCGCGGTATACCGCGCCCTCCGCCTTCTCGTCGGCGAGGTACTGCCGCCATCGCCGCAACTCGGCGGGGGTCGGACCGGCTGACAGCGTTCCTGGGCGCGAAGCGTTCACGTTGGATTCCTTTCGGTCGCGAAATTCGTCGAGGACACGAATTTCAGTCGTGACCGAAGGTCTCGTTCGCCGGATGTCCTGGATGGATCACACCGGTGGGGTACCGGGCCGGTCGTCCTGACCAGCCAGCATGTCGATACTCCCGAATTCACCGCCGACGAACGGCGGCGATGGGAACTACTCCCCTTCGTTGCTCCCAGAGTACCGGATCCCCCACGCACCGGACCAGCTCTCGCCGGGCTGAAGCCAGCGCAGTCCCTTGCCGCTGTTGAGCGCGTTCGGCGGCGCCGTCATCGGCTCGACCGCGATCGCCGTTCCCAGTCCGTCGGCGCGGGGAAAGGCGCGGGTGGTGAATACCTGCACGTAACCGAAGTCCGACTCCTGCCAGAGTTCGACGAAGCGACCGTCCTTGGCGGTGAGGCGGTGGCGACTGACCCCGTCGACCGGGGTCACCTCGCCGAACGCATCGTCGAGTTCGAGGTCGGCAACCGGACGGCCAGCGCGCAGATCGTAGGCCGTGCCATCGACCGGGGTTTCCGCCGTCGGGTTGAGTCGGGCGTCCGTCTCGAAGCGGGTTCCGGCTGCGACGCTCAGGCTGAGTTCGGCGGTCGGCACGTCGCCGAGACGAAGGAACGGATGGGTGCCGACAGCGTATGGTGCACTGCTGACTCCGACATTGGTCACCCCGTGCGTGACCCGGATGCCGTCGTCGACAAGCTGGTAGCGGACGGTGGTGTCGAGGGTGAATGGGTACCCCCGGGTTGGATAGATCGTGGCCGCGAGGGTGAGCGCCCCTTCGCCCTCTTCCACGACCGTGTAGGGGCGGTCGCGCAGCAGACCGTGAAGGGCGTTGTGGCGTTCGGGCTCGGTGAGGTCGAGCTGCTCTTCGATCCCGTCGTGTACCCAGATGCCATCTTCGACCCGGTTCGGCCACGGCACGAGTACCGTACCGTCGCCAAAGGGCGGGGCGACCTCTGCCGGGAACGGCTCGGTCAGGTCAATCCCGTCGATCGAGAGCGTGCGCAGAGCCGCAGCGACCTGGGTGATGTCGGCCCGCACCTGGCCGTTGGCAGTCGTGCGGGTGAGTTCGAATTGAAGACCGGTCGGTGCGCGCATTCGGCAAGCCTAGCGACGCGGAGCGGCCTGGTCAGTCCCCGCGAGGATGATGCGGAGGCCGGTTGCCCGCAGCCGCTCGAGTTGCCCGGAGTCCGCCTCGTCCCCCGTGATGAGCGTGTCGATCGACTCGATCGGCGCCACGCGGCTGAGTTGGGTGATGCCGAGTTTCGTGCTGTCGGCGACGACCACCGACCGTGCCGCGGCGGCGAGCATCCGGCGTTTGACGTCGGCCTCGGGCAGGTTGACGTTGGTGATCCCCGCGATCGAATCGACGCCGCTGCAGCCGACGAAGGCGAGATCGGCGCGTATCCGATCGAGCACGACGCCGGCGAGCGGGTCGACGAGGGAATGCTGCAACGGCCGAAGGGTTCCGCCGGTGACCACGACGGTGAAGCGCGGAATTGCCGACTCGAGGGCCACGGCGATGTTGAGGGCGTTGGTGATCACGACGACATTGTGCAAGTCGTCACGCTCGAGCATCGCCAGCGCGATCGCCGTCGTCGTTGTGCCAACGTCGAGGACCACGGCCTGATCCGATTCGATCAAGGCGGCCGCCGCACGACCGATGCGCGACTTCTCGTCGGCGGCCGCGAGCATCGATTGTTCGAACGGATGCTCCAGCCCTCGCGAGTGCTGTGCCGCGACCGCTCCCCCGTGTACACGTTGCACGGCATTGGCTTGGGCGAGCAGGTCGAGGTCGGCCCGCACCGTGACCTCGGAGACGCCGAAGTGCTGGCTCAACTGGGTGACCTTGGCGAATCCACGCTCCCCGACGATCGAGATGATCTGGTCGCGCCGGGTCGCGGCGGGCAGTCCGATCGACGACGTGGGCATAACCTCATTTTCGATTACTTGCGTTTTCTTGTCAATGACGAGTAACGTTTCTGGGGTTTCGAAACCCACTCTCAAAGGCTGCCATGTCCCGCATTGTCAAGCGCGAGTTCCGTCTGGCCGACGGTCGCGAACTGATCTATTTCGACGACGCCGACACCACCCTGGCGCCGGATCGCCTCCCGGATGGCCGGCACCTCGATCCGCGGCCGCCGACGGCCACGATGCGCCAGGATCCGCTCACCGGCGAGTGGGTCTCAATCGCCGCGGCGAGGCAGAACAGGGTCTTCCTTCCGCCGGCCGATCAGGACCCGCTGGCGCCTGCCAGCGAGAGCAACCCGTCCGAGATTCCGAGCGACTATGACGTCGCCGTGTTCGAGAACCGGTCGCCGTCGTTCGGACCGGATCTCGAGGCCGCCTTCCCCGGCGAGGAACTCACGACCATCGGCCTCGGCCGCACCCTCCCCTCGATCGGTCGCTGCGAGGTCGTCTCCTTCAGCCCGGAACACGAGGGCGCCTTCGGTAGCGTGAGCCGCTCCCGCGCCCGCACCGTGATCGAGGCGTGGGCCGACCGCACCGAGGCCCTCTCGGCCATGCCCGGTATCCAACAGGTCTTCCCTTTCGAGAATCGAGGCGAGGCGATCGGGGTCACCCTTCGGCACCCGCACGGGCAGATCTATTCCTACCCGTACATCACCCCGCGCACCACGAGGCTGCTCGAGTCGATCCAGCAGGTCGGACCCGACCTGTTTGAGCGAATCCTCGAGTTCGAGCGCGCCTCGGAGCGGGTCGTGCTCTCGGGCGAGCACTGGACGGCGTTCGTTCCGTTCGCCGCGCGCTGGCCAATTGAGGTGCACATGCTCCCGCACCGCCACATTCCGGACTTCGCTGCCACCAGTGACGAGGAGCGTGACGAACTTGCCGGCCTATACCTGAAGCTGCTTCGCGGAATCGACCTGCTTTACGACACCCCGACCCCGTACATCGCCGCGTGGCACCAGGCGCCGGTCACCGTCGGCCGCGACACCGTGCGCCTCATGCTGCAGATTACGTCGCCGCGACGCGCGGAGAGCAAACTCAAGTATCTTGCCGGATCCGAGGCGGCTATGGGCGCCTGGATCGGGGATGTGACACCCGAACAGACCGCCGAATCCATGCGAATTGCGCTTGGCAAAGTTAAGGAACCGATCGAATGAACGACATCCGGGATGACGTGCGCAGGGGCTTCGTTGCGCTGTACGGCTACGAGCCAAGCGGGCTGTGGTCGGCGCCTGGGCGGGTGAATCTGATCGGCGAGCACACCGACTACAACGGGGGCTTCGTTCTGCCGTTCGCCATCAACCGGCGAACCGTCGTGGCGCTCGCCCTTCGCGACGACCGCCTCGCCCGGGTCGCGAGTTCCTTCGCCAACGAGGTCGTCGAAGTCGAACTTTCCGAGCTTGCCCCGGATAGCCTCGACGGGTGGTCCGCTTACCCGCTCGGCGTCGCCTGGGCGCTCAGCGAGCATGGCGCTGACCTGTCGGCTGTCTCCGGCTTCGACCTGTTCATCGACTCGAGTGTGCCGGTGGGCGCGGGGCTCTCATCCTCGGCCGCGGTCGAATGCGCGACGGCCATTGCGCTCAACGATGTGTGGCGGCTCCGACTGGACCGCCCGGTGCTCGCCGCAGTCGGACAGCGCGCAGAGAACACGGCCGTCGGTGCCCCGACCGGGATCATGGACCAGTCGGCCTCGTTGCTCGGCAAGCAGGATTCAGCCGTCTTCCTCGACTGCCGCAGCCTCGAGTCGCAGGTCATCGACCTCGGATTCGAGGAGGCCGGGCTCGCGATCCTCATCATCGACACCCGCGTCAGCCACGATCACGCGACCGGCGGGTATGCGGAGCGTCGCGCATCCTGCGAGCTTGGGGCGCGGATGCTCGGCGTCGGGTCGCTGCGTGACCTAAGCGTCGACGACCTTCCCCGCGCACGGGGGATTTTGGATGACGTGACCTTCCGCCGCGTGCGTCACGTCGTGACCGAGAACCAGCGCGTTCTCGACGCCGTCGCCGTGCTTCGCGAAGGCGGACCGGCCGGAATCGGGGATCTGCTTGACGCCTCCCATCGCTCGATGCGAGACGACTTCGAAATCTCCACCCGCGAACTTGACCTCGCGGTCGAGACTGCGGTGTTCAACGGGGCGATCGGCGCCCGAATGACCGGAGGCGGGTTCGGCGGCTCGGCGCTAGCCCTGATCCGCAAAGAAGACCTCTCCCGGTTGCAGGTTGCTATCGATGGCGCGTTCGCCGAGCACGGATTCGGTCAACCTGATACTTTCGTTGTAACGGCTGCGCAAGGGGCTTCGCGCGAGAGCTGATCCACTTGGCACCTGAAAGCAGGAGAGACACCGTGAGAACCTCCCTGACATCAGCCTCGATCGCGGTGCCTAGCCTCGCCCTGGCGCTGATCCTCACCGGATGTTCCGGACCGGCAGCCGGGCCGAGCAGCACCCACGCGCCGCAGGCCTCAACGGCGGCCGTGCAACCATCCGCGTCGCCGTCGGCCGCGCCGAAGGACGTGCTGTTCACTATCTCGGCCAACGTTCGGGACAAGACCGGCAGCACCATCGCGATTCAGCTGACCGCGCACTCACCGCGGCCCTACAGCAGCCTCGAGGCTAAGCCGCTCATCAGCGAGTTCGTACGCTCCTGCGGGGCCGGAATCGGCGGAACTCCGATCACGGCGGAAAGCCTCGCAGCCAACGGCAGCATCCTCCTCCCGATGGACCTGGCCTCGAGCGCGACCGGGAAGACTTTCGTTTACCCGGTCGGCCTGAACCTCGGCAGTTCCTACTTCGGACAGTCGGCCATCGGAAAGGGCATCGCTCCGGCCGACGCGACCCGCCCGTGCTACAACGGCTACAGCTGGTCGAAATCGGGAACCGGGCACGCAATCGCCGACTTCGAAACGAGCATTCCCACTCCAGATCCCACCATTTGGAAGTACGCCTACTACGGGTTCACTCTTCCGCCGGACTCGGGCGCGACCATCGAGGCCTGCTCGGTGACGCTCAGCCCGCAGGCCGTCAAGACCGTGGTCGGCGTCGACGGCTGGGACCCGACCCAGGCCGGAAGCGGCATCGCCTGCGGCGTCGGCTACATGGGCGAATAGGAACGGGCAATAGCTAGTCGGTCGACGGGCGCAGCAGCTTTTCGACGGAGGGCGGCACGGCAATTCCGGGGGCGAGGTCCGGCGCCGCAACCGCCTGCCGGTACCCCGTCTTGAGCGGAAGCACGCCGGCCCAGGTCGGACCGGCGACATCGTCGGGGCCGTCCTCCGGCCAACCGTCCGAGATCTTCAGCGACCACTCGGCGACGGTCATCCGCAACACGAGCGTCGCGGCGAGTTCCTTCGCCGAGGGCCGGCGCAGCTCGCCGACCCGGCCGGGAATCAGCGCGTCGGTCAGTCTGTCGAGCGCGGCGGCTCTATCCTCCACCGGGGAACAGCTGCCGAGCGCGACGGCGCTTCGATAGTTCATCGACGATTCGAACGCCGATCGGGCGACCACAAGAGCGTCGATGGCGGTGACCGACAGGGCGACCGGGATGCCGGTCGCGAGCAGACGCAACCAGCTCGAACCGGTGGAACCGTGGAGCAGGATGTCTTCGCCGTCGGCAACGATCGCGATCGGGAGAACCCGCGGTTCGCCGTCGACGACGAAGGCGAAGTGGCCGACTCTGGCGTCGGCCACCAGCGCGGCGAGTGCCGCGGCCTCAAGGCGGGTGTACTTCTCCGGCATCCGGGATGGACCGGGGCCTCCGCGACCGGCGGCCCCGAAACCGCTGGTCACAGCCGCTCCGCGGCCTCAACAACGTTCTGCATGAGCATCGCCCTGGTCATCGGTCCGACTCCTCCGGGAACCGGGGAGAGGAATCCCGCGACCTCGGCAACGGCGGGGTCGACATCGCCGATCAGCTTCGCCTTCCCGGTTTCGGGGTGGACGATCCTGGTGATTCCGACGTCGAGAACGGCGGCGCCCGGCTTCACCCAGTCCGGCTTGATCAGCCCGGGAACTCCCACTGCGGCGATGACGATGTCGGCCCGGCGCACCTCGGCGGCCAGGTCGGCGGTCCGGGAGTGAGTCAGTGTGACCGTCGCGTCGATCCCTTTGTTCGTCAGCAACAGGCCGAGCGGCCGCCCGACCGTCAGTCCGCGGCCGATCACGACCACGTGCTTCCCCGCGATGGGAACGTCGTGC
The DNA here is from genome assembly GCA_025464975.1 of Microbacteriaceae bacterium. Lineage (GTDB taxonomy): Bacteria > Actinomycetota > Actinomycetes > Actinomycetales > Microbacteriaceae > Lacisediminihabitans. Next base: position 74,447 of record JAODMT010000010.1, read on the forward strand.
CGGCGCAGCATCTCGACCAGTCCGGCCGGGGTGCAGGGCAGCGGGGAGTCCACCTCGCCGCCGACTCCGAGCACGAGGCGACCGAGGTTCATCGGATGCAAGCCGTCCGCATCCTTCGCCGGGTCCATGAGTTCGAGCATCGCGTTCTCGTCGATCCCGTCCGGCAGCGGGAGCTGAATGATGTATCCGGTGACCGCCGGGTTCTCATTCAGCTCGAGGATCGCGGCGCGAACGTGCTCCTCGGTCGCGTCTGGCGGCAGGTCCACCCGGATCGATTCGATGCCGAGTTCGACGCTGTCCCGGTGCTTCCCCGCAACGTAGGAGAGCGATCCCGGGTCTTCACCGACCAGTAGTGTGCCGAGGCCGGGGAGAATTCCTCTGGCCTTGAGCGCCGCGATGCGGTCGACGAGCTCGTTCTTGACGGCGGCCGCGGTGGCGACCCCGTCCATGCGTACTGCGGTCATTCGATTCCTTTACTGTGCCAAGCCGCCCGGAGGGTGCGGCGGGAAGCGCGCGTGTAGAGCGGGCGGGATGGTCGGTGGCGGCTGCCACCGACCATCCGCGCGCCCGCTACTCCCAGATTCCGGGGGAGACCAGGCCGGGGTAGAGCGGGTATCCGTCGGTGAGCGTGAGCACGCGGGCGCGGAGGGCCGCGACATCCGGCTCGGGCTTGAGGGCGGTGGCGATGATGTCCGCGACCTCGGTGAACTCCTCGTCGGCGAAGCCTCGCGTGGCGAGAGCCGGGGTGCCGATCCGCACTCCGGACGGCGTCATCGGCGGGCGCGGGTCGAACGGCACGGCGTTGCGGTTGACCGTGATGCCGACCGACTCGAGGATGGTTTCGGCGTCCTGACCGTGGATCGCGGAGTTGCGGAGGTCGACAAGCACGAGGTGCACGTCGGTTCCGCCGGTCAGCACGTCGATGCCAGCAGCCTTCGCATCGGGCGCGGTGAGGCGCTCGGCCAGGATGCGGGCACCGCGAAGAGTGCGCTCCTGACGGTCCTTGAACTCCGGCTCGGCCGCGAGCTTGAACGCTGTCGCCTTCGCGGCAATCACGTGCATGAGCGGGCCGCCCTGCTGTCCTGGGAACACGTTGGAATTGATCTTCTTCTGCAGGTCGAGATCGTTGGTGAGGATGAACCCGGAGCGCGGCCCACCGATCGTCTTGTGCACGGTCGAGGAGGTGACGTGCGCGAACGGCACAGGGTTCGGGTGAAGACCGGCGGCGACAAGCCCGGCGAAGTGGGCCATGTCCACCCAGAGGGTCGCCCCGACCTCGTCGGCGATGGCGCGGAACGCCTCGAAATCGAGTTGACGCGGGTAGGCGGACCACCCGGCGATGATCACGCGGGGGCGCACCTCGAGGGCCTTCTCGCGCACGACATCCATGTCGACGAGGAAGGACTGCGGGTCGACGCCGTAGGCGTGCGCCTCATAGAGTTTGCCGGAGAAGTTGAGCTTCATGCCGTGGGTGAGGTGGCCGCCGTGGGCGAGCTCGAGACCGAGGATCCGATCGCCGGGGCTCGCGATTGCGCCAAGCACGGCGGCGTTGGCCGAGGCGCCGGAATGCGGCTGAACGTTGGCGTAGGCGGCGCCGAACAGGCTCTTCGCGCGGGAGATGGCGAGGGTCTCGGCGATGTCGACGAACTCGCAGCCGCCGTAGTAGCGGCGTCCCGGGTAGCCCTCGGCGTACTTATTGGTCAGGACCGAGCCCTGTGCCTCGAGCACGGCACGCGGCACGAAGTTTTCGCTTGCGATCATCTCGAGAGTGCCGCGCTGACGGTCGAGCTCCTGCTCGAGTACGCGGGCGATCTCCGGGTCAACGCTGGACAGCGGATCGGTGAAGGTGGAGGGGAGGTGTGAAGGCACTGGCGGGCTCCTTGATGACATGACCGGACGGAACAAAGGTATCCGGTTCGGCCCAGGCGAACGGCCGAATCTGGGCCCCCGCAGCCGGTTCCGGGCCGATCCATCGGGATCGGTCGGCCGTGCCGGAGGGGCGCAGTCGCTCCCCGATGGTTGCCCATCTCAACGCCAGTCGCGACTGGAACAGCCTACCGTCATGCGTGCCCGGCCGGGCAATTTCGGCGGGCCGGGGCGTCCCGCCGCATCTTCAGTGCTCGAGCACCTTTCGCGCCGGTCGCTGACGCAGCAGCGCGTCGGAAACCAGAACGAGCACGATCGAGAGCACGAGGATTCCGGCGAACACGAACGGCAGGGAATCGAGGCCGAGCGAGTCGAGCAGCAGCGCGCCGAGGAGGGCGCCCCCGCCGATCCCGATGTTGAAAGCGGTCGTGTAGAAGGCGCTCGCGGTGTCGCGAATTCGAGCGGGAGCCGCGTGCAGCATCCGCGTCTGAAGCAGCGGCGGCAGCAGCCCGATCGCGAGTCCCCAGAGGAAGAATGCGGGAAGCGAGACGGGGAGCATCGACGGCACGAACCCGAGCACGAGCACCGCGGCCAGGAGCGCGGCGAGCGACAACAACAGCCCGAGACGCGGTCGCCGACCGAGGTACAGGGCGACGACGACGAGAGAGATGGCGCCGGCCGCTCCGAACGCGAACAGCGCGGGACTCACCGCGGCGGCGTCGATGCCGACCGCCCGCACGAGGAACGGGGCGATGTATGTGTAGAAGCAGTACTGGCCGACCATGATGATCGCGACGATGACGCAGACGAGCACGACCGCGGTGACCGAGTGGTCGCGGCGGGGCGCGTGAGTCTTGCGCAGCTCGTCGGTGAGGAGCAGAATGCCGCCGGTGGTCGTACCGACCGGTTCCTCGGCGAGATGATCCACTCGCGGGAGGAAGCGGTACACGAAGCCCGCCCCGACGAGCGTAAGCAGCGCGAGCAGGCCGAAGCTCGCTCGCCAGCCGACTGCATGGCCGAGGGCCGTGCCGAGCGGTACGCCGAGCACGAAGGCGAGGGAACCGCCGCCGAGGGTGATCGATACGGCCCGCCCGAGCTGTTCCTTGGGAACCAGATAGGCGGCGTACGCGCCGACGACCGACCAGAACAGGCCGTGCGCGAGACCGCCGAGCACGCGGGAGGCGACGAGGACGGCGTAGTTCGGCGCCAGCGCGCTCGCGAGCGCGCTGATCGCGAAGATCACGAGCACGACGACGACCAGGGCGTGCCGGGGCACGCGGCGGGTGAGGTGGGTCAGCCACGTGCTCGAGAGCACCACCGTGAAGGCGAAGACCGACACCGTGATACCGACGAGCGACTCGCTGACCCTCAGGTCCGCGCTCATCTCGGGCAGCAGACCGGTCGGCAGCATCTCGGTCGTGACGCTCAGGAAGATCGCGATGGCGACAGTGACGAGGGCGAAGTAGGGGAAGCGGGGCGGGGCGGTGGAGGTGAGGGGCGCGGTCATCGACCGGAAATCCAAATCGTCGAAGGGTGGATCGTTACGCCGTCCGCGGGACGCCCCGGCACGTGAGGCGTCCGTTCAAGAGTAGCGCCGACGTTGAGGCAATAGCCTAGGACACGTGACCTCCGCCGAAACGACGCACTGGGTGCTGACCATCGTCTGCGCCGACCGACCGGGAATCGTGCACGCTATCAGCGGCGCGATCGTGGATGCCCGAGGCAACATCACGGAGTCGCAGCAGTTCTCGAGCGATGACACCGGCACCTTCTTCATGCGCCTTCAGGTCGAATCGGCCGCGTCGAAAACGGAATTCGCTGCGGCGCTCGCACCGGTGGTCGAGCGCTACGACATGACCTGGACTCTGGATGTCGTTGGGCGCCCGCTGCGAACCCTCGTGCTCGTCTCCCGCGCCGCGCACTGCCTCAATGACCTCCTGTTCCGGGAGCGTGCCGGGCAACTGCCGGTGCAGCTCCCCCTGGTTCTCAGCAATCACCCCGACCTCGGCGAGCTTGCCCGGTTCTACGACATCCCGTTCGAGATGCACCCGATCGGCTCACCGGCGCAGAAGCTCGCGTTCGAGGATCGTGTGCGGGAGGCGGTGGCCGAGTTCGACATCGAGCTGGTCGTGCTCGCGCGTTACATGCAGATTCTGTCGCCCGAACTGTGCGACGAGCTTGCCGGCCGCATCATCAACATCCATCATTCCTTTCTTCCCGGGTTCAAGGGCGCGAATCCGTACCGCCAGGCGCATGCCCGCGGGGTGAAACTGATTGGCGCGACGGCGCACTTCGTGACGAGCGATCTCGACGAGGGCCCGATCATCGAGCAAAACGTGGTTCGCGTCGACCACTCCCGAACCATTGAGGAGCTGCAGTCGATCGGGCAGGACGAGGAGTCCCGCACCCTCACTCAGGCGGTCAAGTGGTTCGCCGAGAACCGGGTGCTCCGTGACGGCGCGCGCACGATCATCTTCAAGTAGCGGACGGCAGGCACCTCTCGCGCTGGGTCGGCGCTGCGCGGGCGCGACGCCGGCCGTCGGCGCGGCCGGGTTCGACGCTACTCTTTACTCGTGACAGCAGAACACGAGCGAAACCCGCACCCGGGAATGAGGATCGGCGCCAACGACGTCGTACGCTTTCTGCTCGAGCTGTTCGCCCTCTTTTCCCTGGGCTACTGGGGCTATCTCGCGTGGCCCTTCCCTCTGCCCGGTGTCTTCTTCATGATCGGCGCGCCGCTGTTCGCCGCCACCGTCTGGGGCCTGTTCCGCTCACCGAAGGCCGCGTTCCCGCTTGACCCAATCGGTCGGGCACTCGTGGAAATTCTCGTCATGGGCTCGGCGGCGGCGGCCTGGCTCATGCTCGGACATCCGGTGATCGCCGGGGTGTTCAGCATCATCGCCGCCGTCAGCGGCGTGGTCAACGGACGCTCCGAGATCGTCAGGGAGGCTGCCGAGTGACGACACTGTTTCACGGGGCTCGAAAGCTCGATGCGGATGGTCAGGTCGACGACTTCTGGATGCTCGTCTCCGGCGACTCGATTGTCTCGACCGGCTCCGGCCCGCGTCATCCGCAAGCCAGCGAGTCGGTGGACGTTGCCGGGCGCTGGTTCGTTCCCGGATTCCTTGACCTGCACAGCCACGGCGGGGGCGGCCACGTCTTCGACGACGGACCGGACGAGATCCAAGCGGCCCTCGAGGTCCATCGCGCGCACGGCACGACGCGCTCCGTCATCAGCCTCGTGGCGAACCCACTCGACCAGCTGAAGCGCAGCCTCGCCGCGGTTGCCGATGTGGCCGCGGCCGATCCGCTCGTGCTCGGCTCGCACCTCGAGGGTCCGTTTCTTGCGCGCGGTCAGCGGGGCGCACACAACCCGATGTTCCTGATCGAGCCCATGCCGTCCGAGGTGCAGGAGCTGATCGGCGCGAGCCGGGGCACCCTTCGACAGCTCACGCTCGCGCCGGAGCTGCCCGGCGCCTTCGACGCGATCGCGGTTCTCATCGAGAACGGGGTGACGGTGGCGGTCGGCCACACGGAGGCGACGTACGAGCTCACCCGCCGGGCGTTCGAGCAGGGGGCGCGGCTTCTCACCCATGCCTTCAACGCCATGCCGGGAATCCATCACCGCGCCCCGGGGCCGATCATGGCGGCGCTCGAAAACGAGCACGTGACCATCGAGCTCATCCTCGATGGTCTCCACGTTCATCCGCCCGTCGCCTCTCTCCTCTTCGCGTCGGCGCCGGGTCGGGTCGCGCTCGTGACGGATGCGATGGCCGCGGCAGGAGCGGATGACGGCAACTACCGCCTCGGCTCACTCAATGTGACGGTGCACGACGGCAAGGCTGTTCTCTCCGGAACCACGACGATCGCGGGCTCGACGCTCACCCTGGACGCCGCGCTGCGGGCCGCGCTGAAACTCGTATCCCCGCGGGAGGCGATTGCCGCGCTCACCTCGACTCCGGCCAAGGTTCTCGGACTCGAGGGTCGGCACGGCAGGCTCGCGCCGGGACAGGTCGCTGACGCCGTGCTGCTCACTCACGACTGGCAGGTCTCCGAGGTGTGGGCCGACGGCCGGTTGCTGTCCCGCCGCTGAACCTCGTTACAGCGATTCCCACTCGGGCTTGTTGGCCCAGGCGTAGCGGTAGTAGTCGACATTCGCGAGTTCGGATGCCGCCCCGCCGTCCACCAGAACCGTCACGTGCGGATGCAACTGAATCGCCGAGCCGGGGGCGCTTGCCGTGACGGGACCCTCCACCGCAGCGGCGATCGCCTTGGCCTTCGCCTCGCCGAACGCGAGCAACACGAGGTGCTTCGCCCGGCGAATGGTCCCGAGTCCCTGTGTGATGCAGTTGACCGGCACCTCGTCGACCGAGTCGAAGAACCGAGCGTTGTCCTCCCGGGTCTGCCGGGTGAGCGTCTTCACCCGGGTGAGCGACTCGAACGAGGAACCCGGTTCGTTGAACCCGATGTGCCCGTCGGTGCCGATCCCGAGAACCTGAAGATCCACTCCCCCCGCCGCCCGGATGGCTCGCTCGTAATCGTTCCCGGCGGTCTCGATCGGACCGAGGTGTCCCGGCACCATGACCCGATTCGGGTCGAGACCGAGTGGCTCGACGACCTCACGCGTGATGACGGAGCGGTAGCTCTGCGGATGACCGTCGGGCAGGCCGACGTACTCGTCGAGGGCGAAGCCCCGCACGTCCGACAGGTCGGCGCCGCGATCGGCAAGCGCGAGCCAGATGCCGAGCGGCGTGGATCCGGTCGCGAGCCCGAGCACGGTCGCCGGCTTCCGCCGAACCAGATCGAGGATGACGTTTGCCGCGAGTCCTGCCGCCGCGGACTCGTCATCCAGTATTACCACTTCCGCCATTACACAACTCCGCTCGTCGTCATCCCCACCAGGGCCGCGCCGACGGCGGCAGCGGAGAACCCGGCGGGAACCAGCTGCACCCGCTCGGTGAGTCCGAGGGAGGCGAGGAAGGGCGAGGCCAACGCCCATGAATCAAGAATCGCGCGAACCCCGCCGAGGAGCGGTTGGCCAACGGAGCGGAGACCACCGCCGATGACAACGGTAGTGACATCGACCGTGAGCACGAGCACCCGCACCGCCGCGGCGACGTTCTCGAGCAGCCGAGCGCGCACCTCCAGCGCGAGCGGGTCCCCGGCGTCGGCCGCCTCGAACAGCGCGTGCACCGGGCTCGCGTGCGAACTCGGCCACTGCCGCGCTACCGCCGATCCGGATGCCATCATCTCGAGGCATCCACGCTGCCCGCAGGGACACAGCGGCCCGGTGGGGTCGACGGGAATGTGCCCGATCTCCCCCGCCGTGCCTCGTGAGCCGCGCCAGAGTCGACCGCCGAGCACCAGACCGGCCGCGAGCCCCGTTCCGAGATTCAGGTACGCCATCGAGTGGGCCTCGGGCGAGTCCAGATAGTCCGCCCCGTCCTGGCCGAGGAGGTGGAAGGCGCCGACCGCCGCGGCGTTCACGTCGTTCTCCACTCGGACGCTCACGCCGAGTCGTGCGCGCAATTCGCCCCCAAGGTCGAGTTCGTCCACGCCGAGGTTCACCGCGTGCGAGACCCGGCCAGACCGCACGTCGACCGCGCCGGGGATGCCGACGCCGACGGACTCGAAGTCGCGGGTCTCGAGATCGAGAAGGACGGCGAGCCGTGCGACGGCGTCGACCGCGGTCTCGAGAACGGCTGCCGAACCGAAGCCCGTCGGCAGGCGCAGCTGTTCAACGACCCGTCCGGTGTGGTCGACGACGACCGCATCCGTCTTGGTGCCCCCGATATCCAGGCCGACTATCACTTCACCGCACCGGCCGTCATTCCGCCGACGAGATGCTTTTCGATGAGCGCGAACAGAATCACAACCGGGACTATCGCGATGAGCGACGCCGCGAACAGCTGGGACCAGTTCTGTTGATACGCGGTGACGTAGGAGCTGATGCCGACCGTGAGCGGCTTGAGCGCGTCGTCCTGCATCAGGGTCAGCGCGACCACGTATTCGTTCCACGCCGCAATGAACGTGAAGGTCACCGCTGTCACGATTCCGGGAAGGGTCAGCGGAAGCATGATCCGCACCATCGTGCCAAATCGCCCGCATCCGTCGAGTGCGGCCGCTTCTTCGATGTCCTTGGGAATGGCCGAGAAGAAGCCCTGCAGAATCCAGAGCGCGAAGGCGATGTTGAACGCCGCGTCGGTGAGGATGAGCGCCGTGTACGTGTTGATGAGTCCCAGGTCGTAGAACTCGCGATAGATGCCGACGACGAGGCTCGTCGGAGCGAACATCTGGGTGACCACGACGAGACCGAGGAAGAGGATGCGGCCGCGGAAGCTGAATCGTGCGGTGAAGTAGGCGGCGGGAATCGCGACGAGGATCACGATGATGGTCGCCGAGACCGCCACGATGAGAGAAGTGCGCAACCAGTTCTGGAATGCCGGATCGCTCACGACCTCGACGAAGGCGCTAACCGTCCAGGTCTTCGGCAGGAAGGCCGGCGGGGTCGCGAGCACCTCGCCGCTCGGCCGAAGCGCGTCGAGGAGCATGACCACGTACGGGGCGAGGAACACGACCATGACGGCGATGCCGCCGATCGGAAGCACCCACTTCCTCGCGTTCTTCCACCCGCGCCCCCGGCTGCGCGGGACGGTTCGCATTACTGCCGATGAACTCATGCTTCCTTGCCTTCGCGCCAGTTGACCAGACGCAGGTAGACGCCGACCGCGATCAGGATGATCAGCACGTTGAACACGCCCGCCGCGGCCGAGAGGCCGACGTCGTGTTGCGCGCTGCGGAAGGCGAGTTTGTACATGTAGGTGATGAGGGTGTCGTTGCCGAATCCCGGATTCGACCCGTTGAGTATCCAGATGACCGGAAACGAGTTGAAGACGTAAATGAGGTTGAGCACGACACCAATCAGGATGGCGGGTCGCAACAGCGGCAGCGTTATCCGGCGGTAGATCTGCCAGGGACTCCCGCCATCGATGCGCGCCGCCTCGTACACATCCGCCGGAATCGCGTTGAGCCCGGCGACCAGCAGGTAGGCGGTGAAGGGCACGGAGACGAAGACGCCGACGGCGACCATCGATGCCATTGTGAAGTGGTTGTCTCCCAGCCAGTCGATCGGCTTCTGGATGATGTGCAGGGAGAGCAGCAACTGGTTGAGCACGCCGTGGTAGTAGTCGTAGATCAGCTTGAACAGCTGGCTCGAGATGACGAGGGCGGAGGCCCACGGCACGATTACCGCCCACCGAACGAAGCGCCGTCCAACGAACTCCTTGGAGAGAAACTGCGCGAGCGCGAGGCCGATCAGCACGGTGAGGACCACCACGGCCCCGACCCAGATTCCGGTGTTGCCGATCACTCTCGGGAGGTCAGGGCTGGTGAGGAAGTTCGTGTAATTCGAGGTTCCCGCATCACCCTTTCGCAACCCCGTGATCGAATAGGTTCCGAACGACGTTGCGACGAGGGTGATGGCCGGGTAGAGCACGATCCCGACGATGAGGACGAGGGCAGGCCCAAGCCACAGCAGAGCTTCCGCGACGCTTGCCGTGCCGCGAGCGCGTCGCTGCCGCCTAGACCTGCCGCCCACCCCTACTTTCCAGCCTCTGCCTGCGCCTGCAGGTCGTCGAGGAACTTCTTCGGGTCACCGTTCGGTGCGACCGCGAGTCCAATATTCTGCTGAATGGTGAGCTTGATCTTGTCCCACTCCGGGTCGTCGGTCGGCGTGAGGTGGATGTTCGGAAGGGTGTCAAGGTACACCTTGAGCTTCGGGTCATCCTTGAATTTCGCCAGTCCCGAGGTCGTGACGGGAAGGAACCCTTCGGCCTTGATCCAGGTGTTGATCTGAGACGGCGAGTAGTAGAGCTTGTAGAAGGCCTTGACCGCGTCCTGGTTGCCCTTCTTCTTGAAGGACATGAGGTAGTCGGTGACGCCGTAGGTCTGCGGCGCGGCATTGTCACCGGTCGGCATTGGCGCGATCGCGTACTTCACACCCGTGTACTGGGTGTCGAGGGCTCCCTGCAGCGGGCTGAATCCCACGACCATTCCCGCCTTGCCCTGCTCGAAGAGGGAGAAGGCACCGTCGGTGCGGTTGGTGCCGCCCGGGTTGTTCTGAGTGACCTTGTCCTTGACCGAGAGGTCTTTGAGGTACTGAAGCGTCGCGGCGTTTTGCTTCGAGTTGATCGTCCACTTGCCGTTCTTCTTGAAGTCGCCGCCGTTGTTGAACAGCCAAATGGCGAATTCGGCCTGTGCCTCCTCCGGGCCAAGCGGCTGCGCGTATCCCACTGCGCCGTTGCCGATCGCCGTCACCTTCTTCGCGTCCGCGGTGAATTCGTCCCACGTCGTTGGCGCTTTGGAGATTCCGGCCGCCGAGAACAGGTCGGTGTTGTAGAACAGGGCCCGCGCGGACGACAGGTCGGGCATGCCGTAGAACTTGCCGTTGTAGGTTCCGCTCTTGACGAAGGCGGGGATGATGTCGGCCTTCGTCGCCGCGGGAAGCACCTCGTCCGCGCTGTAGAGCAGACCATCCGCCGCGTAGCTCGCGTACGCGTTCTCATTGAGGATGTCCGGCACGTTGCCGGTCTGGATCATCGTGCTGGACTGCTGATCGAGGTCGTTCCAGTTGATGATCTGCAGGTTCAGTTTGACGCCGGTCTGCTTCTCGTAGGTCTTGGTGAACGCATCCCAGAACGTCTTCGTGTGGTCCTTGCTGTACTCGGCGATGACGACCTTGATCGACTTGACGTCGCCACTCTTAGCGGTGGTGCTCCCCCCGCTTGCCCCGCACGACGCAAGCGTCATCGAGGTGATCGCGGCAGCAGCCACAATCGCTCCCCAGCGCACAGACTTCTTCATGGACTTCCTCACTCTTGGGCGAAATTCGCTCTCGGTGTTACCGCACGCGCTGTACTCGTGCGCACTCGCCGACCGGCGGCGAGTCCTTGAATCCTGTCCGCCCCAGGCAATTACGTCAAGACCCCTAACAAACTTGTAACCGGTTGTTTACACGAGTTAGTGTCGCGTACTGCGTTTGCGGAGGCAGGAAATGGAGCAAACCACAGTTAATTAGGAAACGCCGAGTCTCGCCGAAATCACCATGACGGCGGCCCCGCGAAGCACGATGTCGTCGCCGAGGGTCGTCATCCGCAGGATCAGGTCGCTGTGGAATTCCGCCATCGTTCGGGAGGCAATGGTGGTTCGCGTGGCATCGACGAGCGCTCCCTGGAGCAGCTCGGCCGGTCCGCTCAGCACCACCTCGGGCAGGTTTAGCGCGCCGATCACCGGGGAGAGTGCAATTCCGAGGCGCTGACCGGCCTCGAATAGAATCCGATCGCGCTCGCTTGAGGATTTCGCACTCGCGAGCTTCGCGTCGAGTCGCGGGGTGGCCAACCAGGTTTCGAGGCAGCCCCGCTTCCCACATCCGCACTCGTCGCCGCCATCCGTGCCGACCACCACATGGCCGATCTCCCCCGCGGCGAAGTGGCTTCCGTAGACCGGGGTTCCGCCGAGCAGCAGTCCCGCTCCCACACCGTGTCCGATCTTGATCAGCATCAGGTCGCCGGTGGCCTCCCCGAAGCTGTGTTCGGCGAGCACCGCCGCGTTGCCGTCGTTGGCCACCACCACCGGGATGCCGAAGCGCTCGGCGAGCACCCGCTGCAGCTGAACCCCGTTCCATCCGAGGTTAGGTGCGCTCAGCACGGTTCCCGCGAGGTCGACCACGCCCGGCGAGCCGACGCCGAGGCCGAGGATCGGGGCGGTCGTTCTCGCGATGAGCCGCTCGACGAGACTCAACACCTTGTCTACCGCGTCCTGGCCGGTCCGACCTTCGAGCGGCACCTCATCTCGAGCGAGAATGGTGCCGTCGAGGTCGAGCACCGCGCCACGGAAACTGTCGAATTCGCTGAGATCGATCCCGATGATCTGGAACGCGCCGCGATCGATGTCGATGAGCGTCGCCGGCTTACCCGGCCGCGCTCCCTCACGGAGGCCCATCTCGACAATGAGGCCCTCGGCCATGAGCTCCGCCACGAGGTCGGAGACGGTGACACGGGTGAGCCCGGTGCTCCGAGCGACGTCGGCCCGGCTCTGTTGACCGGTCGAATACAGAGTCTGCAATACCAGGGACCGGTTGTGGCCCCGAGCGTGCTCCGGCAAGACCTTCGTCATCGGGCGAAGAAGCCGCCCGGCGGAAAAGTGCGGCCGAGCGAGCCGTTGCGGCCCCGAGGGTACGGCCGCGGGGGCTACTGGCTGATCCGGTTCGCTCATATTTGTTAGTCAACCTTACGAACCGCGCGCTGCGCAATCACCCGTCGCACAACGCCAAACGGGGAACCCGAGCCGAAGCCCCGGTCCCCCATTCGCGTCAGTCTCGTTCGCCAACGCAACCCGACCGAAAACGCAGGAGAATCACCATCAAACGCCGTCGTACCGCCGCACACGCGCACCACCGTGGTGAATGTCCTGCGTTTTGGGCACGACATCGGAGGCATGACGCCGGAGACGCGCCCCCCTCGCCGGGGCGACCGCCGGGACTGCGGTCGGCGGCGGCCGCAGAAGTGACTGTTTTAGGCCAGGCGCGCGGCGAGGTTCTTGTCGAGCGTGTCGAGGAACTCCTCGGTGGTCTGCCACTTCTGATCCGGACCCACGAGAAGGGCGAGGTCCTTCGTCATCGCGCCGGCCTCGACCGACTTGATGACGACGTCCTCGAGCGTCTCCGCGAATGCGGCCAGCTCCGGGTTGTTGTCGAGCTTGGCGCGGTGCGAGAGCCCGCGAGTCCACGCGTAGATCGACGCGATCGGGTTGGTCGAGGTGGGCTTGCCCTGCTGGTGCATCCGGTAGTGACGGGTCACTGTGCCGTGTGCCGCCTCGGCCTCAACGACCGAGCCGTCCGGAACGGAGAGCACCGAGGTCATGAGTCCGAGCGAGCCGAAGCCCTGCGCCACGGTGTCTGACTGCACGTCGCCGTCGTAGTTCTTGCAGGCCCAGACGTATCCGCCCTCCCACTTCATCGCCGAGGCAACCATGTCGTCGATCAGACGGTGCTCGTAGGTGAGGCCGGCGGCCTCGAACTTCTCCTTGAATTCGGTCTCGAAGATCTCCTCGAAGATGTCCTTGAAGCGACCGTCGTAGGCCTTGAGGATGGTGTTCTTGGTGGAGAGGTACACCGGGTAGTTGCGGGTCAGACCGTAGTTGAGGCTCGAGCGGGCGAAGTCGCGGATCGAGGAGTCCTGGTTGTACTGAACCTGGGCGATTCCGTCACCCGGAGCGTCGTAGACATCGAACTTCATCGGCTCTGAGCCGTCGGCCGGGGTGAACTCGACCGTGAGCTTGCCCTTGCCCTTGAAGACGAAGTCGGTGGCGCGGTACTGGTCGCCGAAGGCGTGGCGCCCGATGATGATCGGCTTGTTCCAGCCGGGCACGAGGCGCGGGATGTTGGAGATGATGATCGGCTCGCGGAAGATGACGCCGCCGAGGATGTTGCGGATGGTCCCGTTCGGCGACTTCCACATCTTCTTGAGGCCGAACTCCTCGACCCGAGCCTCGTCGGGGGTGATCGTCGCGCACTTGACGCCGACGCCGTACTTCTGGATCGCGTGGGCCGCGTCGATGGTGACCTGGTCGTCGGTCGCATCGCGGTTTTCGATGCCGAGGTCGTAGTAGTCGAGATTGATGTCGAGATAGGGGTGGATCAGGGTGTCCTTGATCTTCTGCCAGATGATGCGAGTCATCTCATCGCCGTCGAGCTCGACAACCGTTCCTTCTACCTTGATCTTTGACAAGCGTTTCTCCTTGCTTCGCGGGCGTTTTGCCACCGCCGATAGCTTAGCCGCTTCCGCCAAGTATCTCGATGTCAAGATACTTCTCTCGTGGTCGAGGGGATGGACTACCCGATCGGGGTCCCGCCCGGTTAGCCTGTGGTCATGGCTGAGTTGAGACTAGAAGAGCTGTCGGCAAAAACCATCGTCGCTGCGAACAGCCTGACCCTGCGTCCCGGCCAGGAGCAGTTCGTCACCCCGCCGTCGTACGCGATTGCGGACGCCTACATCGATCCCGAGACATCCTGGCCGCGCGTCGTTCTCGACGGCGACGAGGTGGTCGGATTCATTCGCGGAAACTTCGACCCGGACTCCAGCCAGGAGGAGTTTCGCAGTTGCATTTGGCGCGTGACGGTCGCGGCGGATGCCCAGGGCGCCGGCGTCGGTCGCTTCGCGGTGTGGGCGCTAGCCAACGAGGCCCGTTCGCGCGGCTTCGACCGGCTCACCGCCATCTGGGAAGAGGGCGAAGAAGGCCCGGAGCAATTCTTCCTGCACACCGGATTCACCGTCGTCGGCGAGACCCAATACGGGGAGAAGATCGGCGTGCTGAACCTCTAGGGGCTACCCAACGATGACGGCTCCCGCTGACGATTTCGTCTCGCGCGTGCTCGCGGTGGTCGAGTCGATCCCGCCGGGACGGGCGATGTCCTACGGCGACGTCGCCGCCGCAATCGGCTCGCGGGCGGCGCGAGCGGTCGGCCAAACCATGGCCTACTACGGCTCGGACGTGCCGTGGTGGCGGGTCATCCGGTCGAGCGGCCACCCGCCGGAGAACCACGAGACGGCGGCGCTCGAGCAGTACCGCACGGAGTCGACACCCCTGATCTGGTCGGTGGCCGGAAACTACCGAGTGGACCTCCGCCGGGCCCGCTGGTCGCCGAACTAGCCCAACTTGACCGACCCTGCATTGCTGAGCAGTGTTGACCCATGATCACTCAGGTGCAGTTGTTCTCCATTCCCGTTTCGGACCAGGATCGCGCGAAGTCCTTCTACGTCGACACCCTCGGCTTCGAACTCCTCTCCGACGCACAGATGGGACCGGACATGCGCTGGATTCAGGTCGTCCCGCGGGGAGCGGACACCGCACTCACGCTAGTGAACTGGTTCCCCAGCATGCCGGCCGGTTCGCTCAAGGGGCTGGTCTTGGAGACAGACTCGCTCGAGGAGGATGTCGCCGCTCTGCTGAGGCGCGGCGTCGACATTCCGGGCGGAATTGAGGACGCACCGTGGGGTCGATTCGTGCAGTTCGCCGACCCGGACGGCAACGGCCTCATTCTTCAGGCAACCTTCGCACGGTCCTGAAGCCGTCGCCGACCGGGTGCTACACGAGCGACTCCCGCCAGGCCGCGTGCAGCTTCGAGAAGCGCCCGGTGCCGGAGATGAGGTCCCGAGGGGTGCCGTCCTCCACGATGATCCCGTGTTCCATGACGAGCACCCGGTCGGCGATCGCCACCGTTGACAGTCGGTGGGCGATGATGATCGCCGTGCGGTCGGCGAGCAGAGTCTGCAGCCCCTCCTGCACGAGACGCTCACTCGGGATGTCGAGCGACGCGGTCGCCTCGTCCAGGATGAGCACGACCGGGTTCGCGAGGAATGCGCGCGCGAAGGAGATCAGCTGCCGCTGTCCGGCCGAAACCCGGCCGCCGCGCTTGTTCACATCAGTGTCGTAGCCGTTCGGCAGCGACTCGATGAACTCGTGCGCACCGACGGCCTTCGCCGCGTTCACGATCTCCTCCGTCGTCGCCTCCGGCTTGCCGAGCGCGATGTTTTCGCCGACCGATCCGGAGAACAGGTACGCCTCCTGGGTGACCATGACGATCGCGCGACGCAGGTCCTTCGGATGCAGGCGCCGCAGGTCGACCCCGTCGAGCGACACGACGCCGGAGCTCGGATCGTAGAAGCGCGAGATCAGTTTCGCGAGCGTCGACTTGCCGGCACCGGTAGAGCCGACCAGGGCGATGGTCTGCCCGGCGGGGATCTCGAGATCAAAGTGCGGCAGGATCACCTTGTCCTTGTTGTAGGCGAACTCGACACCGGCGAATCCGACCGCTCCCTTGGCCTGCCAGAGATCGATCGGACGGGTCGGATCGGGCACGCTCGGCTCCTCCTCCAGCACGCCGGAGATCTTCTCGAGCGCGGCGGCCGCCGACTGGTACGAGTTGTAGAACATCGCCAACTCCTGCGCGGGAGCGTAGAACGACCGCGTGTAGAGCAGCGCCGCGAGCAGCACACCGATCGCGAGGCCCCCGTTGGCGACCCGTAGCCCGCCGACGAGCAGCACCACGCCGAGGGTCACGTTGCCGATGAGCACCAGCCCGGGGTCGAAGCGCCCGAACAGGCGAATCGATTTGCTGTTCGCCTCGCGGTAGTCCTCGACCAGCTGCGCAAACTCGGTCTCGTTGCGCTTCTCCTTGCGAAACGCCTTGACCGCGCGGATGCCCGTCATGGTCTCGACGAAGTGCACGATGAGCTTCGCCGAGGTGACCCTGGTGAGCCGGAACACCTTCTGCGATCGCAGCTGGAACCAGCGGGTCAGGAAGGCGAGCGGCACCAGGGAGACGAACAGGACGACACCGCTGACCCAGTCGATCGAGAACAGCGCGATGGCGATGAACACCATGTACAGGCCGCCCTGAATGAGCTGGTTGATGCCGGAGTCGAGCAGTTCCCGAATCGAATCCAGATCGCTCGTCTGGCGCGCGATGATCCGTCCAGAGGTGTAGCTCTCGTGAAATTCCAGACTCAGCCGCTGCGTGTGCAGGAACACCCGTTTGCGTAGGTCGATCAGGATCGCCTGGCTGATCCGCGCGGTCAACACGGTGTACCAGGCGATGAGGGCGGCACCGACGATACCAGCGACGAGGTAGGTGGCCACCGCGAAGTAGAGGGGCACCCAATCGTGTTTAAGGATGGCGGGAAGCCCGGTGTCGATCCCGTAGGCGATGAGCGCCGGGCCGGCGACCTGCGCGCCGGTGCTGATCACGACGACAATGATCGTCAGGGTGACCCTGGCCCACAGCGGACGCAACAACGAGTTGAGCAGGCGCAGCGATCGGTCGCGCACCTGTTTGCTTTCCCCCTTGGTGAAGTCGTCCCGATCTTCGCCCTCTACCCCCAACACGCTCATACCGACGCCTCCCTCAGTTCGCGCTTCTCTTCGTCCTCCAGGCTGGAGATGACGAACCGGTAATGATCGCTCGTCAACAACAGCTCACTGTGCTTGCCCACCGCGGTGATCCGGCCCCCCTCGAGAAGCGCGACCCGATCCGCCAACATGACCGTCGACGGACGGTGCGCGACGATGAGGGCGGTGGTGGATGCGAGAACGCGTCGGAGGGCCGCCTCGACGAGTGCCTCGGTGTCGACGTCTAGCGCAGACAACGGGTCGTCGAGCACCAGGATCGACGGCGCGGCCGCCACCGCTCGCGCGAGGGCGAGTCGCTGCCGCTGCCCGCCGGACAGGCTCAGCCCCTCCTCCCCGACCTTGGTGTCGAGACCGTCGGGCAGGTCGTAGACGAAGTCCGCCTGGGCGATCTCGAGCGCCTCGGCCAACTCCTCCTCCGTCGACTGTGGGCGACCCAGCAGCACGTTGTCGCGCACGGACGCCGAGAACAACGTCGCGTCCTCGAACGCCATGGCGATGTGCGTACGGAGTTCCGTGCGGGTCAGATCGCGAACATCCACCCCGTCGACCTCGATCGAGCCACCGGTCACGTCATAGAGCCGAGTGGTGAGAGCGGTGAGCGTCGACTTGCCCGATCCGGTGAGCCCGACGATCGCCATGGTTTCGCCCGGCTCCAGTTCGAGATCGACCCCGTCGAGCAGGTCGGGGTACTGGGCGGGCGAGTCCTGATAGCGGAAGTGGACATTGCGGAAGGCGAGTCGGCCCTCCGGATTGGCGATGGTCGTCGGAGCCTCCGGATCGGTGATCGTGTTCGGTGCGTCCATCACCTCGAAGAAACGGTCGGCCGCCGTGCGCGTGTCGAAGGTCATCGACAGCAGGAACCCGATCGACTCGACGGGGAACCGGAGCACCGTGGCGGTCGCGAAGAAAGCCACCAGTTCTCCCTCGGAAATCTGCCCGGTCGCCGCGAGCCACACCCCGCCGAAAAGGCAGAGAGCGAATGTCACGTCCGGCACAAGCAGCAGCCACAGCCAGATGCCGGCAATTGCCTTGGCCTTCTCGATCTCGGTTCCGCGGAGGTCCTCGGCCTGCGATGCGAAATTCTTGAGCGCGTGCGTGCCGCGGCCAAACGCCTTCAGCACCCGGATGCCGTGCACCGACTCCTCGACCGCGGTCGCGAGGTCGCCCGCCTGATCCTGGCTGCGCCGAGCGACGACGGAATACTTCTGCTCGAACAGGTAGCCGTAGATCCAGAGCGGGATCGAACAGACCACGAAGATGAGCCCGAGAATCCAATCGATCCTGATCAGGAAGACGAAGCCGACCAGGATCGTGATCACATTGACGACGAACAGCACAATGCCGAACGAAATCCAGCGACGCACCAGGTTGAGGTCGCTGACCGCGCGCGACAGCAGCTGGCCGCTCGGCCAACGATCGTGGAAATTGACCGGCAGATCCTGCAATCGGTTGTAGAGGCTATTGCGCAGGGTCGCCTCGACCTGGGTGCCGGGCTGCAGTACGAACCAGCGGCGGAACCAGATCATGATCGCTTCGAGAACACCGAGACCGAGCACCGCGGCGACCGGCCACCAGATCTGGCTCGCGTCACCCCGCGACAGCGGGCCGTCGACCAGCGCGCCAAGCACCTGGGGGATCAATAGGGCGACGATGGCCGCGATAAGTGCGGAAACCATGCCGAGGTAGATGCGCGGCATTGCAGGTTTCGCATAGGGATAGAGACGAAGGATCGAGGCAAAAGTGCCGCTCTTCTTCTGGTCTGAAGACACGTCTGTTCCTTGCAGTATGGGTCGGCAAAAAGCCGAGAAGCCGGAGATCTAAAGGGTGCGAACGAGCGCAGGTGCGTAAACGGTGAAGCGGGTGCGGGGACTTAACCCGGCGCGGACTAACCCGGCGCGACTACCGCATTCCGACGTAGGCCGGGAGCGGACTGCCACCAACACGAACCGCGCCTGCAATTGCGAAAGTTGTGTATGACATGGAGTCCTCCTGGGATGCGTATATTTTTCACCTGATGGCCACCCGACACGCCATTGAGGCGAAAATGAGCAGCCTTACAGCTTATGACCAGATGCTTCCCATTCGCAACAGGATAATTCCGGTGCCTGCGGCGGTAATCCCGGCCCCGCTTCCGCGACTACCGGACGCGCACCGAGAGGCAGGTGACACAGCCCTCGAGCTTCTCGAACTCCGTGATCTCGGTCGTGAGCACCCGGTAACCGAGCTCGGCGATGAGCTCAGCACTGCGCGGGGCCGAGCTGGACATCAGAACGGTGTCGTCGGACAGCACGACCACCGCGGCGCCCTCGGCCTCCGGCACCGGGAGAAAACGGTGGAACAGGGACGGGTCATCGACGAGCGGCGCGAAGCCGATGACCGTGCCGTCGGGGAGGGCGGTGACGGTGCTCTTGAGGTGCAGCGCCTTCGTCACCGGAACGGCTACGACGACATAGCCGAGCGGGCCGGCAATGGCCCGGAGCTGTCGGATGCCTTCCGAGTTGGTCCGGCTGCTGCGGCCCACATACACGGTCTTTCCGACCTTCAGCACGTCGCCTCCGTCGAGGGTTCCGGGAAAGTCGATCCGGGAGATGCTGAGGCCGAATTCCTTCGCCGTCTTCTCGGCCTCGGCGATTTCACCGCGGCGGGATTCCGCTCCGGGGTTCCCAATGACTGCACGGTCACCGAACACGACGAGGGCATCCTCGACGAACACGGAGTCGGCTTGTTCGCTCGCGACCGGCACCTCGACGATCTCCCATCCCGCGTTCGCGAGAGTCGCGACGTACCCGTCCCACTGCGTGTTGGCGAGGTCGACGTCGACCGTCGAGCGTTCGATGTGCGTGACCTGGCCGTCGGCGAGGTTATCCGCGGGGGGCCGAACGAACGCGACCCGTCGCTCGCCGTCATCCGTGCTCCCGA
Organism: Microbacteriaceae bacterium; assembly: GCA_025464975.1. Taxonomy (GTDB): domain Bacteria; phylum Actinomycetota; class Actinomycetes; order Actinomycetales; family Microbacteriaceae; genus Lacisediminihabitans. The sequence goes on from JAODMT010000010.1 coordinate 94,199, forward strand.
TGATGCGACGCCACACCGAGAGACCGACCGTCATGGTCAGGATGGTAACCGCGACGACGAACGGCAGATTCGCCCCGATCAGGGTGCCGAACAGCTGGGCGATGATGTCGGTCGGCAGCGCCGCGCCGCTCGCTACCGCACCGATCGCGGAGCCGAGCAGCCCGCCGATCACGCCGGCGAGAAGGCCGCCGGCGAGGCGAAGGTACCAGGTGCGATAGATGCCGGCGAGGGCGAACACCGCGAGGACCACGAACGCGACGAGGGTCGATCCGAGGAAGAAGTCGATGAGCTGGAAGAGATTCGTGGCGCTGCCGGCGAACAGCAGCATCGCCACCGCCGCGAGGGCGACGATCGCGACAATGAGCGCAGAAACGATCGCGGCGGTGAACCTACGCAGGAATGGCACACGAGTCTTGGAGACAGTCATGGGTCCTGACCTTATGTGAGGTTTGCTATGGACCAGCTGTGCCCCGCGGCCCGTTCAAGCCGCGGGCATGGCCGCTAGTGGTAGAAGTGACGCTCCCCGGTGAAGTACATCGTGACACCGGCGGCCTTCGCCGCCTCGATCACGTCTTCGTCGCGGATCGATCCACCGGGCTGCACCACCGCTCGAACCCCGGCATCGAGCAGAATCTGCAGGCCGTCGGCAAATGGGAAGAAGGCGTCGGATGCGGCGACCGATCCGGCGGCTCGCCCGCCCGCCCGGCTCACCGCGAGTCGACACGAGTCGACCCGGTTGACCTGCCCCATGCCGACCCCGACCGACGCGCCATCGTCCGCGAGAAGGATCGCGTTGGACTTGACCGCGCGCACCGCTCGCCAGGCGAATTCGAGATCGACCAGCGTCGCGTCATCCGCCGCCTCCCCGGAGACGAGGGTCCAGCCGGCGGAAGAGAATTCGTCGAAGACGTCCGGCTGCTGCACGAGGAGGCCGCCGCTGATCTGCCGGAACTCGGTGTCCTCCCGACGGTAGCCGGTCGGGAGCTTGAGCAAGCGGAGGTTCTTCTTCGTCTGGAGCAGCTCGAGGGCCTCCGGGTCGAAGTCTGGCGCAATCACCACCTCGGTGAAGATGTCCTTCACCGTCTTGGCCATTTCGAGGGAGACCGTGCGGTTGGCCGCGATGACCCCGCCGTAGGCCGAGACCGGGTCGCAATCGTGAGCACGCTGGTGCGCGGAGGCGATCGGGTCACCGGCGCCCCACGCCACGGCGATCCCGCAGGGCTGGGCGTGCTTGATGATCGCGACGGCCGGCTCCGTGAAATCGAACGCCGTGCGCAATGCGGCGTCGGCGTCGACGTAGTTGTTGTACGACATCTCCTTGCCGTGCAGCTGGGTGGCCTGGGCGATTCCGGCGCCGTCCGGGGTGACGTACAGGGCGGCATCCTGGTGGGCGTTCTCCCCGTAGCGGAGCACATTCTTCAGGCTCGCGGAGATCTCGATCGTGTCGACTAGCTCGCTCCGCCCGGCCTGCCCAGTCTGCACGGCCGGCTGCGCGGCCCGCACGCCGATGTTCGAGGCGAAGAACGCGGCGACCGCCGTGTCGTACGCGGCGGTGTGGGCGAACGCCTCACCGGCAAGGCGCTGACGCTGGGCGAGGGTTGTTCCGCCGAGCTCAATGGCCTTCTGCACCTGCGGGTAGCTGTCGGGCGAGACGACAATCGCCACGTTGGCGTGGTTCTTGGCCGCGGCGCGAACCATGGCCGGGCCGCCGATGTCGATTTGCTCGATCGCGTCGTCGCCGGTCGCTCCGGAGGCGACGGTCTCGACGAACGGGTACAGGTTGACGACCACGAGATCGAAGGGCCGGATCCCCAGAGCGGCGAGCTGTTCCTCGTGGCTGGCCAGGCGAAGGTCGGCGAGGATACCGGCATGAACGGCGGGATGCAGGGTCTTGACGCGTCCGTCGAGGGTCTCCTGGAATCCAGTGACCGCCGCCACCTCGGTGACAGCGTGACCGGCGTTCGAGATGGTCTTGGCCGTTGATCCGGTCGAGACGATCTCGACGCCGGCGGCGGCGAGCGCCGAGGCCAGTTCGAGGAGTCCGGTCTTGTCGCTCACCGAGATGAGTGCCCGGGTAATCGGGACGACGTCCCGGTTCCGGACGGGTTCTGATCCTGCGTCACGTGTGGGTGCACTCATGAGTGTGCGAGCTCCTCGAGGTCGATGGTTCCATTGGCGATGTCGAGCACGGCCTGCACCAGCAGTTCGCGCTCCACGGGCTTGATTCGTTCGTGCAGCGTGTACTCCGTGTCGTTCGGGAGCACCGGCACGCGACGCTGGGCAATGATCGGACCGGCGTCCACGCCGTTATCCACAATGATGATGCTCGCCCCGGTCTGATCGACCCCGGCGGCCAGCGCATCCCGAACACCGTGAGCGCCCGGGAACTCCGGGAGAAACGCGGGGTGCGTGTTGATGAGATTGGGGCTGAGCGCCTCGATGACCCGCGGCGGAAGCAGCTTCATGAAGCCGCTGAGAATGACGAGATCCGGCTGCCAAACCCGGATCTGCTCGAGGAGCGCGTCGCCCCAGGCAACCCGGTCGGGATAGTTGGACAGGGCAGCGGCGAAGGTGGGGATGCCGTAGGCCTCAGCGTGTTCGAAACCCTCGGCATCACGGTCGGCTCCGACCGCCACCACCCGGGCCGGGAACTCCGCGTCTTCGGAGGCTTCGAGCAGGGCCCGGAGGTTCGACCCTCCGCCGGAGATCAGCACGACCAATGAGAGCACCACCAGAGCCTATCGCGCGTCGGGCCGCCGTTCGCCGCGTCCGGTCGGGCGACCGGCGATCAGACCGATCGCCGCGGCGATCCCGATCTCGATCGCCCCAAACAATCCGACAAGCCACGGTGACGGGCCGACATCGACGAGCCGGCCGGGTCCGGCCGAGCCGGCCGACGCCCACGCGAGAAGGCCGAGCAGAATGCCACCGACCGCCCCGATCAGCAGGCCGGTCACGATGAATGAACGCGTGCCGGCAGCGGGGCCAAGGTCGCGAACGAGCCGGGGCCGAACGACAAGCGCGATGACAAACCCGGCGAGCACGGGAACCAGCAGGCCGAGAAAGCCCCAGCCGAGCGCGCCGGCCGGCGGGAGCGCGCCGAGGATCGGCACGGCCGGGATCGGGCCGAGGGTCGTGCCCAGCGGGCTGACCGACGACCCGGTTCCGATGGCGAATCCGGGGCCGACGAACCACGACGCCGCCCAGATCACGAGGTTCGGCAGGAACGCAATCTGGCCAATCGTGAGGGTGATTCCGCCGAGCACTCCCGCGTGCACCGCCTCGTAGAGGGCGACGATCGAGGCGTAGTTACCCAGGAACAGTGCGACAACGGCGATGGCTGATGCGGCGACGATCACGCTCGCCGTCGCGGCTCCCCCGCGCGCCGCCGTGAGGGCGATGGCCCGCTGTTCCGGGCGGAGCACGGCGGTAAGGCGTCGGATCAGGTCTCCGGGGGCCCCCGTCGCCTCGGATCGCCCCCTGCCGAGCGCAGACCCGATGGCAATACCCACGGCGAAGACGAGAGTCGGCAGCAGCATCCCCTGCCAGATCGAGGCGCGAGCGGCGGCGAACAGGGCGCTCAGCGTCACCCCGAGGGATAACACTGCGAAGGTTGCGACGGCGGTAGCGACGCCGACCGCGCGAAACGGCGTCTCGCCGATCCGTCGACCGGCACGCACTCCGAGCAGCACGGTGAGGAGGGCGAATCCAAGGGGCGCGATGGTGAGGATGAAGGGGGTGCCGGCTTTTGCGAAACCGAGCCCGGTCGCGAGAACCGGGTTTAGCGTCATCGTCACGTCGACCCCGGAGCCGAGTAGCCACAGGTCGACCGCGGCCCGCCAGAACACGAGCCAATCGATCTGCAGGCCGTACTGGAATGCCCAGAGGATGGTGAGGGGGACGAGCGGGATCGCCACACCGATGGCGACGACAAGAAGCGCCTCGAGGGCGGCGAACAGGGCTGTGATGGGACGATTCATACCGGGGGCGAGCCTACCGGCGGGCGTCCGTCTGGCGGCGTCGCCGGTCCGAGATTCAGCCAACTCGGTTGTCGAGCTCGCCGAAGCCGCTGTTGACGAGTTCCGTGACGCTGGCGAGCGCCTCGGTCGCTTGCGGTCCGGACGCGGAGACCACCAGCACGTCGCCGGTCTTCGCCCCAAGCGAGAGCAGCCCGAGGAGGCTATTACCGGCCACCGGCTTGCCGGCCGAATCCCTGTTTCGGATGGTGATTTTCGCGTCGAATCCGGCGAGTGTCGAGACGAGAATCGCCGCGGGCCTTGCGTGCATCCCATCCGAGTTGATGAGCGCAAGTTCCGCCGTTTGTTCCGCAGGTGTTGGTCCCGTCGCGGCGGCGCTTTCCGGCTGGGCGGGCCCCGGCGCGGGCTCCCGCCCCGCCAGCGCCGCGGTCTTTGGTGTCAGAGCGCCGCGCGCCTCGGCCTCCACCTCGTCGAGGCTCGCCCCGCCGGAGGCGGTGACAATCGCGGCGAGCAAACCCTCGACGAACGGGGCGCTCGACAGACGCACTGTCGCATCCGTCGTCGCGAAATCCAGGGCCATCTCGGAACTCATCACTGCCGAACCGAGGTCCATGATCACGAGAACCCCGTCCTCGGACGCTACCTCGTCGATCGAGGAAGCCACCGCGACCGCATCGGTTCCGATCACCCCGTCGCCGGAGCCGGCCGCGATCGAGATCGCCGGGCGTTCGCCCGGCACCATTTCGAGGGCGAGATCTACCGCCGCTCGGGCCAGCGCCGGACTGTGCGAGACGACGACGATCCCGATCACGGCCTGCTCCTCGTCACGGGAGGGCGACCGTTTCGGCGAGGGCCTGGAACAGCAGCGCGGTCGACGTCGCGCCCGGGTCCAGATGACCGGCGCTGCGGTCACCGAGATAACTCGCCCGTCCCTTGCGGGCGATGAGCGGCTCCGTGGCATCCCGGCCCATCTCGGCGGCGGCGAAGGCCCCGGTCGTCGTCGCGGCGAGATCGGCGCCGTCGGTGGCCTCGGTGTCGAACGCGTCGATCGCCGGCCCCATCGCATCCACCATCGTCTTGTCGCCCGGCTCCGCCTTCCCCCTGGCGATCACTCCGTCGAAGCCGGCCCGGAGCGCCACGGCCAGCGTGGCCGAGTCCAGCTCGGTCACGGGACCGGCGGTTCCGCCGAACCGCAAGAAGAACGTTCCGTACAGTGGACCGCTCGCGCCGCCGACCGACGACACGAGGGTCATGCCGACCTGCTTGAACAGCGCGTCGGCGGACTCGGTCGGCGCCCCGTCGATCTTCTCCATCACCGCCGCCATCCCGCGCGCCATGTTCGCCCCGTGGTCGGCGTCGCCGATCGCGGAGTCGAGTTCGGTGAGATAGCCGCGATTCTCGGTCACCAGCTCGGTGAATCGCCGCAACCAGGCGATCAGCTGGTCCAGGGTGATGGTGCCGTCGGCCACGATCAAATTCCCCAGCGCAGGCCGGCCGTGTTCACGGGAGCGTCCCAGAGCCGAAGAAGATCATCGTCCGCCTTGAGCACCGTGACGGAGCATCCCGCCATGTCGAGCGACGTGATGTAGTTGCCGACCAGGTTGCGCGCGATCGTGATGCCGGAGCTCTCGAGGATGCGCGCCACTTCGCCGTACATGAGGTAGAGCTCGATGAGTGGGGAGCCACCCATGCCGTTGAGCATGACGATCGTGGGGCCGCCGGTGAAGTCGAGGTCGCTAAGGATGGGCTCGACGAGCTGCGCAGCGATGTCCGATGCCGACGCGAGCGGAACGCGATGGCGACCCGGTTCCCCGTGAATGCCGACCCCCATCTCCATCATGTCGTCGGGCAGGTCGAAGGTGGGCTTTCCGGCCGACGGCACGGTGCAGCTCGTGAGGGCCATGCCCATCGACCGACCAGACGCGTTCACCCGGCGACCGATTTCGGCCACGGCGGCGAGATCCCGCCCCTCTTCCGCTGCGGCGCCGACGATCTTCTCGAGCAGCACGGTGATACCGACGCCGCGGCGGCCCGCGGTCCAGGTCGAGTCTTCGACGGCGACATCGTCGTTGGTCACCACGGTCTCGACTCGCACGCCCGCATCCGCCTCCGCCAACTCCGCCGCCATCTCGAAGTTCATTACGTCACCCGTGTAGTTCTTCACGATGTGCAGCACGCCGGCGCCCCCGTCCGCTCCCTTCGTAGCCTCCTGAACCTGATCGGGCGTCGGGGAGGTGAACACCTCCCCGGCGATCGCCGCGTCGAGCATCCCGAGTCCGACGAATCCGCCGTGCAGCGGTTCGTGCCCGGAGCCGCCGCCGGAGATGACCGCAACCTTGCCCGCGGTCGGCGTGCCGCGGTAGATGATCCGGTTGACGTGGTCGACACGGAGTTCTGGATGCGCCGCGGCCACGCCCACGAGGGAGTCAGCAAGCACATTAGACGGGTCGTTGATGAGCTTCTTCACGATGAGACCTCTTCCTTGAGACTTCTGTCGAGCCGCACCTCGGCATGAGGCAGAGCGAGCCCCATCGGACACGCTGTAACGGGTACTGTCCACGCTAGACCGGAGGCTGCCGCGGCGCTATCGTTCAGCGAACCTCACCTTCCGGTCTCTCTCGCCCCGGTTTCCCTCCCTCGGGCCACTCCTCTGCCCCTCCTTTCGCCTCCTCCCCGGTTCCCCCTCCGCAGGCTGCCCCTTCCGAAATCCATGCAGCTAGCCGCGACACGCCGCAACAGGAACCCGGCACACGGCGTGTCTCCTCCGATTGCATGGATTTCGGAAGGAGAAGAGGCGCATCTCGGGAGGGAGCGGCCCGGCCGAGACGCCTCCCTACGAGAGAGCTGTTAACGGGGAAAGGCCAGCCGAAGCTGGCCTTTCCCGAGGCGATGCGACTACGGGCGGTGTGACTACAGGTTGGCGAGAACCTCGCGCATGAGGGCCGCGGTCTCGCTCGGCGTCTTTCCGACCCTGACCCCGGCCGCCTCGAGTGCTTCCTTCTTGCCCTGGGCGGTTCCAGCACCGGACGAGACGATGGCGCCGGCGTGGCCCATGGTCTTGCCCTCCGGAGCGGTGAACCCGGCGACGTAGCCGACGACCGGCTTCGTGACGTGCGCCTTGATGTATTCCGCGGCACGCTCTTCGGCGTCCCCACCGATCTCGCCGATCATCACGATCGCCTTCGTGTCCGGGTCGGCCTCGAACGCGGCGAGCGCGTCGATGTGCGTCGTCCCGATGATCGGATCGCCGCCGATGCCGATCGCGGTGGAGAATCCGAGGTCGCGAAGCTCGTACATCATCTGATAGGTGAGCGTTCCGGACTTCGACACGAGTCCGATCGGGCCGCTCCCGGTGATGTTGGCCGGGGTGATTCCCACGAGGGACTCACCCGGGGTGATGATGCCGGGGCAGTTCGGCCCGATGATGCGGGTCGTGCCGCCCTTGGCCTTCGCGGTCGCCCAGAACTCCGCGGAATCCTGGATCGGAATGCCCTCGGTGATCACGACGACGAGCGGGATCTCGGCCTCGATGGCCTCGAGCACGGCGTCCTTGGCGAATGCCGGCGGAACGAAGACGATGGAAACATCCGCCCCGGTCTCGCGGATGGCCTCGGCGACGGTGCCGTACACGGGGAGGGTGATCCCGCCGTCGTGCTCGACAGTCGTGCCGGCCTTGCGCGCGTTGACGCCGCCGACCACCTTGGTGCCGGCCTTGAGCATGAGGGCGGTGTGCTTGGTTCCCTCGCCGCCGGTGATGCCCTGGACGATGACCTTTGAGTCCTTGTTGAGAAAGATCGACATTGTTATTCAGCCCTTACTTCGAAGCCAGTTCGGCGGCCTTGTCGGCGCCCTCGTCCATGGTGTCCGCGAGGGTGACAAGCGGGTTGCCGGCCTCACGCAGGATGGCGCGACCCTCGTCGACCTTGTTGCCGTCGAGTCGCACGACGAGCGGCTTGTTTGCCTCGTCGCCGAGGATCTCGAGTGCCTTGACGATTCCGTTCGCGACGGCGTCACACGACGTGATGCCGCCGAAGACGTTGACGAAGACGCTCTTCACCTGAGGGTCGCCGAGGATGACGTCGAGCCCGTTTGCCATGACCTCGGCGGATGCCCCGCCTCCGATGTCGAGGAAGTTGGCCGGCTTCGCGCCGCCCCACTTCTCCCCCGCGTAGCTGACCACGTCGAGGGTGGACATCACGAGTCCCGCGCCGTTGCCGATGACGCCGACCTCGCCGTCGAGCTTCACGTAGTTCAGACCGAGCTTCTTCGCCTTCGCCTCGAGCGGGTCTTCCGAGGCGGTGTCGACGAGCGCCTCGTGGTTCGGGTGGCGGAAGTCCGCGTTCTCATCGATCGAGACCTTGCCGTCGAGGGCGACGATGTCACCCTCCTCGGTGAGCACGAGCGGGTTCACCTCGACGAGCGTGGCGTCCTCGCCCGTGTAGACCTCGTAGAGCTTCACGAACACCGGCGCGACCTTGTCGACGATCTCGGCCGGGAATTTCGCAGCGATCGCGATCTCGGTGGCCTTGGCCAGATCCACTCCGACGAGCGGGTCGACCTCGATGCGGGCGAGTGCCTCCGGACGCTCGACCGCCAGTTCCTCGATCTCCATGCCGCCCTCGAAGCTCGACAGCGAGAGGTAGGAGCGGTTGGCCCGGTCCAGCAGCACCGAGAAGTAGTACTCCGACGCGATGCGGGCGCCGGCGGCGACCATGACGCGCTTGACGGTGTGCCCCTTGATGTCGAGGCCGAAGATCGCCTCGGATGCGGCGGCCGCGTCGTCCGGATTGTGGGCGACCTTCACTCCGCCGGCCTTGCCGCGCCCGCCGGCCTTCACCTGCGCCTTGACGACGACGGTTCCGCCGAGCTTCTGCGCCGCGGCGCGAACCTCATCGGGGGTGTCGGCGATGATGCCGGCGAGCACCGGCACTCCGTACGATTCAAAAAGATCTCGGGCCTGGTACTCAAATAGATCCACGCTGCTTTGTCCAATCCGCAGGTCGTATGTCTGATTGGCCGGCAAGTCTCTCGACGTCGAGATAGCTCGACGTCAAGATATTTGGGCCACAAGAACTCTACCCCCGGCGCCTGACGCAGAATTGACACGTGGCACTCACAGACATCGGAGCCGAAGGGGTGCTCATCGCGGGCGGCGGACGGGCCATCTTGTTGCAGCTGGCAAACCCGGCCATCGGGCACGCCGTCGCCGATCACAGCGGATTCGCCGGGAATCCCGTGCGCCGGCTCCGCAACACGCTCACCTTCGTCTATGCGCTCGTCTACGGCACTCCCGAACAGGTGAGAGCGGTGACGGCGATGGTCAATCGTGCTCACCTTCCGGTGAGGTCGGACGAGTACGACGCCTCGGATGCCCGGCTCCAACTCTGGGTGGCGGCGACGCTCTACGAAACCGCGGTCACCCTGCACGAGCGCGTCTTTGGGCCGCTGGACGATCGCGATGCCGACACGGTCTATCGGGAGTACGCGGTAGTCGGCACCGCGCTTGGCATGCCGCTCGCGCTGTGGCCGCCGGACCGCGCGGCGTTCCGGCTGTATTGGAACGCGGAGGTCACGCGGTTGACGGTCGACGACCGGGTGAGAGCGGTGTGCGTGCAGTTGCTGCATCCGAAAACCGGCCCACTCTGGATGCACGCGGCGATGCCACTCGCCCGGATCGTGACGGCGGGCCTGCTCTCGCCGGAGTTGCGGACCGCGTACGGACTGCCCTGGAGCGACCGGCGGGAGCGCCGATTCCGGAGAATCCTGCGAACGACGACACTCGTCTACCCTCGACTCCCGGTGCGGCTGCGCGAGTGGCCGAAGAGCTACCTGCTCCGCGCCCTCGGATAGGCGTTCGCCTAGAGCTTCTCGATCGGGGCGAGCTTGATCAGCAGTCGCTTGCGGCCGGCGGTCTCGAACTGCACCTCGGCAATGCTCTTCGGCCCGGCACCGGTGACCGCGGTCACTCGTCCGTCACCGAAGTCGTCGTGTCGGATGCGATCGCCCGCCGCGAGCGTCAGGTCGCCGTTGTCCCGCACCACGTTCGTGACCCGGTTGGTCCACGCCGTCTTCGGTTGCGCCGCCCGTTCCGCCCGGGCCGCCCGCGCGAGCGCTGTCGCGCCCGGGCCGCTCGAGCCACCGGCGTAGCCCATCCCCGACGACCCGGCGCCGAGGGCATTCTCGGCACCGAAGCCACCGCGGCGGGCGTTGAGTGCCCGCGGCTGGGTTCCCCCGCGCGAGGTCGCCATCCCCGGAGACTGCCGCCAGTCGATGAGTTCCGGCGGGATCTCCTGAAGGTAACGGCTCGGCATTGCCACGCTGACATCCCCGAACTGGGCGCGAGTCATCGCGAGCGACAGGTAGAGCTTGCGGCGGGCCCGGGTGATGCCGACGTAGAAGAGGCGACGCTCCTCGGCCGGTCCGCCGGGTTCATTCGCGGACATCCGGTGCGGCAGCAGGTCTTCCTCGATGCCGGTGAGGAACACCGCCTCGTACTCGAGGCCCTTCGCCGTGTGGAGCGTCATGAGGGAGACCGTTCCGCTCGAGTCGTCGATCTCGTCCGCCGCCGCGACGAGCGAGGTCTCGGTGAGGAAGTCGAGCAGCGTGCCGTCCGGGTTGTTCTTGTTGAACTCCTTGGTCACCGCCACGAGTTCTTCGACGTTCTCGGCGCGCGCCTCGTCCTGCGGGTCGCGGCTCGCGCGAAGCGCCTCAACGAAGCCGGTCTTCTCGAGCAGCGCGGTGAGGATGTCCGCGACCGCGGCCGGTCGAGGGGTGGGGTCTGAGCCCGGGGCCTCCGCTCCGGGCGTCTCCGCCATGAGCGCGACCTCGTCGAGGATGGCACCGAGTCGCAGAACCGCGCCGGTGATCTTCGGGCCGAAGCCCATCTCATCCGCGTGCCGGAGCGCCTCGCGGAGGGTGATGCCGTGGCTGTCCGCGTAACTCTGCAGCGCCGCCTCGGTCACTCCCCCGATTCCCCGCTTTGGGGTGTTGAGGATGCGGCGAAGCGCCATCGGGTCGGCCGGGTTCGCGACGGCGATGAGGTAGCCGAAGGCGTCCTTGATCTCCGCGCGCTCATAGAACTTGGTGCCGCCGAGCACCCGGTAGGGCAGCGCGGATCTGATGAAAATTTCTTCGAGGGCACGCGTCTGCGCGTTGGTTCGGTAGAACACCGCAATGTCCCGGTATTGGATGCCCTCCTTGGCATGCAACTCGGTGATCTCGTCCGCGATGAACTGCGCCTCGTCGTGCTGGCTGTAGCCGGTGAATCCGACGATCTTGTCCCCGTCGCCGACGGTCGTGAACAGCTTCTTGTCTTTGCGGTCGAAGTTGTTGGAGATGACGGCGTTCGCGGCGCTGAGGATGTTCTGCGTCGAGCGGTAGTTCTGCTCGAGCAGGATGACTCTCGAGTTGGGGAAGTCCCGCTCGAACTCCACGATGTTGCGGATGTCCGCCCCGCGGAACGCGTAAATGGACTGGTCGGAGTCGCCGACGACAGTGAGCGACGCCGGTTCGAGCGCCTTGGTCGGGTTGGTGAGCCGCGAACCGTCGAATCCGGTCGCGCCGTCGAGCAGGTCGGTGCGCGGCGGCCGGGTCAGTTCCCGGATGAGCGAGTACTGCGCGTGGTTCGTGTCCTGATATTCGTCGACCAGGATGTGCCGGAAGCGACGCTGGTAGAGCGCCGCGACCTGGGGGAAGGCGCGGAACAGGTACACCGTCTGGCCGATGAGGTCGTCGAAGTCGAACGCGTTCGCGGCCTGCAGGCTCCGCGTGTATTCCCGGAAGATGGCGAGAAAGACGCGCTCGGCTGGGTCGTTGAAGTTGGCGCTCCGCGCGTAGGACTCGACGTCGTTCAGTTCGTTCTTGAGCTTGGAGATCTTGCCGGAGACGCTCGAGACGGTGAAGCCGTAGGTGTCGGCATCCAGCTCCTTGATGATGCGCTTGATCAGCGCCCGGGAGTCGGCGGAGTCGTAGATGGTGAAGTTTTTGCCGAACCCGAAGTGCTCGGCCTCCCGGCGCAGGATTCGCACGCACGCCGAATGGAAAGTGGAGATCCACATTCCCTGCGCCGCCTGCCCGAGAATCGCCTCGACCCGCTCCCGCATCTCGGCCGCGGCCTTGTTCGTGAAGGTGATCGCGAGAATCTGCGATGGCCAGGCGTCTCGCGAGTCGATCAGACTCGCGATGCGGCGGGTGAGAACGCTCGTCTTGCCGGAACCGGCACCCGCGACGATGAGCAGCGCGTGCCCCCGGTACTCGACCGCTTCGCGCTGCTGCGGGTTGAGCCCGGCGAGCAGCGGCGATTCCTGGGGCTCGGCCGAATCCAAAATGAAGGTCATGACTGGGTCAATTCTAGAGCCGGGCACCGACATCGACGTTCGGCTCCGTCGGGTTCACTCGGCGAGCGCCGCGCGCACCGAGATTGCGAGATCGGGCTGGTCGGCGAACACGCCGTCGAGCCCGAGACGCATGAGGCTCCGAAACTCCTCCTGCCAGTCACCGAACCGACCGGCGGATGTCCCGTTCCGGAGCCCCTCCGCGAGAAAGGTGTTTTCCGCGCGCAGCGTCCAGCAGTACACCGTCAGTCCGGCCGCGTGGGCTCGGGACACCAGGTCGGCGCCGGTCGACCTGCCCTCGGCATCCGTCAACTGCAGAATGTGCTTGTCGAGGCTTACGCCGTCGAGCGTCTTCGCGAGCTCTTCGAACGCCTCGGCCGTGAGGTAGGACGAGTACGGGAGCGCGTCTTCGCCAAGGGCCGCAACCTCGTCGGCCGGGGTGCCCTCGGACTCGAGCAGGAACACGAGCGACCCACGAACACCGCGGTCGCGCAGCTTTGCCAGCACCGTCCGCTCGAAGCTCTCGATGATCAAGCGGCGGTCAGGCGGCAATCGGGCGGCCTCCAGCTCCGCGGCGAGAAGCTCGTCGAGCGGCAGCCCGATCGACTCGAAGTAGGTCGCATGCTTGATTTCGGCCACCAGGCCGATCGGCGCCCCCGCCGCGCTGAGCGGTGCCGCATCCAGGAGTTCGAGCAGATCGGAAAACCGAAGAATGCCCTCGGCGGAATATGTCGTGCCCGTGGGGCGGATGTCGGGCAGCCGCTCGGTCGCCCGCAGGCTGCTCAGTTCCGCCCAGGTGAAGTCCTCCGTGAACCACCCGGTCAGCCGATCCCCGTCGATGACCTTGGTGGTGCGGCGATCCGCGAACTCCGGATGCTCGGCGACATCCGTCGTGCCCGAGATCTCGTTCTCGTGGCGGATCACGAGCACCCGGTCGCTCGTGGAAACAAGGTCGGGTTCGACGGCATCCGCCCCCTGGGAGAACGCGAGTTCGTAGGCGGCACGAGTGTGCTCTGGACGGTACCCGCTCGCTCCGCGATGGGCGATAACGAGAGGCTGTGGCATCACGCCTCAACCGTACGCGATGTCGGCTTGGTACTCTCGACGCCATGAGCACGTGCGGACACTGTGGCGAGGCGCTCGACCCGCGCTGGAAATTTTGCATCGTCTGCGGCAGTCCCGTCACCCCGACGCAGACCGAAACGATCCCGAGCGTGATTCGACTGGACGACGTGCTCGCCGATGACGAACCAGATGACCTCCCGCCGAAGAAGAAGGCTGACGTCGCCGTAGTCGTCGGCGTTGTGGTCGCGACCGGCGGGGTCGCGCTCATCATCGCCGTTGCCATCGCCGTGTTCAGCCAGCGTTGACCTGCGTCATCCAGTGATCCCGCGTCCCACGGTCCCGGCCACCCGATGGCGTGAGCCCTCGGCAGGCATTCCGCTTCGCTGGGGCGCCTACCGCCCGCGTTACGTCGCGGCGGTGTCGCTCCTCCTCGCCGGGGGCCTTCTGCTTCAGGCGGGGTCGGCCTATTCGGAGCAGTTCATCGTGCTCGGCTTCGGCGCTCACGTCGCCGGCTGGCTGATTCTCCCGGGGCGCGGCGCCCGACGGGCGTCGGTCGCCCTGCCGAGCGCCCTCCTGGTTGGCTCCCTGCTCCTCGGCGGCGTCACGAGCATTCTTCTCGCGATTCCGTTGGCCTTTTGGCTCTACCTTCGCCAGCGGCCGCCGCTCAGCTACATCGCAATGCTGTTGCCCATCCTGAGCGGGGTCATTCTGTCTGCCCTCTTCCCCGAGTATGGCCACGGCGGCATCATCGTCTCGGTCTCCCTCGTCGTGATCGTCGCGACAGCCTGGATCGCCCGATCCATCGCCCGCACCCGCCCCATCCGCTCATAGAGAAATCGGCTCAATTTCAGCCATCCGGCGACGCTGTCCCGGTAAACTCGTGGTATGGCAACCTCCAACCCGGCATTCAACAACTCCCCGGCGTTCTCCTCCAATCGGGACACGGCGGCGAGGCTGCAACCGCCAGCTGCCGCGTCCACCGAGGGAATGACCGCACAGCAGCTCACCGAGCTCTACAGTCAGCCTTCCGCGACTCCCGCTGAGACCGATCGCATGTCGTACGAAGACACGATGGTGAAGATCGTTTCCTCGTTCGTTCTCTTGCTGGTTGGCGCGGCAGTCGGATGGTTCGTCCCGGTGCTCGCCCTCCCCGCCGCGATCGTCGGGTTCGTCCTCGCCCTCGTGAACATCTTCAAGAAGAAGCCGTCTCCGGCGCTCGTCTTGAGCTACGCCGTTGTCGAGGGCGTCTTCGTGGGCGCCATCACGATGTTCTTCGAGTCCCTCTTCCCCGGCATCGCCGTTCAAGCGGTCATGGGAACCCTCGTCGTCGTCGGCGTCACTCTCGCGCTCTTCGCGAGCGGCAAGATCCGCGCATCGGCCCGCGCCACCAAGGTGTTCATGATCGCGATGGTCGGCTACCTGGTCTTCTCGCTCATCAACGTCGTCCTCATGGCGACCGGTCTCAACACCGATGCCTTCGGCCTGAGAAGCGCTCCGGTGTTCGGCATCCCGCTCGGGGTCATCCTCGGCATCCTCGTGATCCTGATGGCGTCGTACTCCCTCGTGCTCGACTTCGACAGCATCCAGACCGGCGTCAAGCGCGGCGCTCCCCGCGTCTACGGCTGGACGGCCGCGTTCGGCATCATGGTGACCGTCGTCTGGTTGTACCTCGAGATCCTGCGCCTGCTCGCGATCCTGCGCCGCTAGGTTCGCTGGCGAACGACTAATGGAAAAGGGCCGCCCACCGGGCGGCCCTTTTCCATTCAGCGATCAGCCGACCGCTACTCCCACTCGATGGTCCCCGGCGGCTTCGACGTGACGTCGAGAACCACACGGTTCACCCCGACGACCTCGTTCGTGATCCGGTTGGAGATTCGGGCGAGCAGGTCGTAGGGAAGTCGGGTCCAGTCGGCCGTCATCGCGTCTTCCGAAGACACCGGACGCAGCACGATGGGGTGACCATAGGTGCGACCGTCGCCCTGCACCCCGACCGAACGGACGTCCGCCAGAAGCACGACGGGGCACTGCCAGATCTCCTGATCGAGGCCCGCCGCGGTCAGCTCTTCCCGAACGATGGCGTCGGCGGTGCGCAACAGTTCGAGTCGATCCCGGGTGACCTCACCGACGATGCGAATGCCGAGGCCCGGTCCGGGGAACGGTTGACGCCCGACGATCACTTCCGGAAGCCCGAGTTCCCGGCCGATCGCGCGCACCTCATCCTTGAACAGGGTGCGAAGCGGCTCGACCAGAGCGAACTGCAGGTCCTCCGGCAGGCCCCCGACGTTGTGGTGGCTCTTGATGTTCGCGGTTCCGGTTCCGCCACCGGACTCCACGACATCCGGATACAGCGTGCCCTGCACGAGGAAGTCGATCGACGTGCCGTCGCCCTTCGCCTCGAGCACGAGGGCTTCCGCGGCGTTCTCGAACGAACGGATGAACTCCCGGCCGATGATCTTGCGCTTCGTCTCCGGGTCAGTGACGCCGGTGAGCGCGTCGAGGAACTGATCGACCGCGTCGACGGTGACGAGCCGCACCCCGGTCGAGGCGACATAGTCCTCCTCGACCTGCCGGCGCTCGTCCTGGCGCAACAGACCGTGGTCGACGAAGATGCAGACGAGCTGGTCGCCGACCGCCTTGTGCACGAGGGCCGCAGCAACCGCGGAGTCGACGCCACCGGACAGGCCGCAGATGACCCGCCCGGAGCCGACCTGGGCGCGGATCCGTTCGACCTGCTCGGCGATCACGCTGCCGCTGTTCCAGTCCGCCGGGATCCCCGCGGCGTCGTGCAAAAAGTTCTCGAGCACGTGCTGGCCAAACTCGGAGTGCTTGACCTCGGGGTGCCACTGCACCCCGTACATGCGGCGCTCGTCGCTCGCGAACGCGGCAACCGGAGTCGAGGCGCTGGAGGCGAGAACGGTGAACCCGTCCGGGGCCTTGGAGACGGAGTCCCCGTGACTCATCCAGGCGGTCTGCGCGGCCGGCTGATCGCCAAGCAGGGTGCTCGTTCCGGGCACAAGAGTCACTTCGGTGGATCCGTACTCGCGCAAACCGGTGTTGGCCACCTCGCCGCCGAGCTGCTGCGCCATCACCTGAAAGCCGTAGCAAATGCCGAGCACGGGCACGCCAAGCTGCAGGATGCCCGGGTCGAGGGTCGGCGAACCGGGCTCATACACGCTCGATGGTCCGCCGCTCAGCACAATGCCTGCGGGGTTGCGAGCCGCAACCTCGTCTGCGCTGATGGTGTGTGGAACGATCTCGGAGTAGACGTTCGCCTCCCGCACCCGACGGGCGATGAGTTGCGCGTATTGCGCGCCGAAGTCAATTACCAGGACGGGACGATGCTCGGTCTCCCGTTCGGCCGAATTAGTGATGTGGAACCTCCGAGGGGACAGTCGCCGACGCGGATTGCTCCAGTTCGGCGAGTTCGCGGTTGGTGCGAATGGTGATGAAGTGCTCGACGATGAAGGAGAGGAATGGCACGACGCCGCCGAGAGCGATCTGAATGAAGCGGCTGAACGGCCAACGCATGTAGCTCCACAGGCGGAAGTCGGCGAACAGGTAGACGACGTAGAGCCATCCGTGCGCGATGAGGATGCCCGTCGAGAGGTTCACCGCTCGCGCCGCCCCATCGGGAACCAAGGCCAGGAACCCATTGCTACCGCCGAGTTCGATCTCTCGGTGAATCGGCGTGTACTTGAGGATCATCTCCAGCACAAGCAGCAGCAGAAGTGTTCCGGTGACATAGGCGAATACCCGGTAGAACTTCAGAGCTCCACGAATCGTTGGAACGTCCTTAAGCTTGGGTCGAAGAGCCATTCGTTTAGTTTACTTCCGCTGTTTGTGCCATCAGTTCGGTCTGGGCTTCCGCCGCCTCCGCCGCCTCTTCCTGCTCGCGCTCCCAGGCGTCCCGCACCAGGCGATACCAGAGGAAGATCGCGAATCCGGCGAAGACGACCCACTCGATCGCGTAAAACACGTTGAGCAGATTTACTTCGACATCGTTGGTCGGTTTGGGCGCATCGATCACGGTGAGTCCCGCGGTCTTCTCGGCGGACACGAGGTACCCGCCGTAGATTCCGGCAGGATCCCGCACCGTCCAGCTGTTGAGGAGCGCCGCGGGGGAAACCGTCGAAACCTTGCCATGCTCGAAGTCGCTATCCTCGGCCGCTTCCGGCGGGAGGTACCGACCGGTGAGGGACACGGTGCCCGTGTCGGCCTCGCGGGAGATGGCCGAAGCGGCGGCGGCGGCACCGGCACGGTTCGGCGACCAGCCGACCGCCACGACGAGACCGGCTGTTGCGCCGGACTGGGTCCGGGCCGCAAAGTGGCCGACCACCCAGTACCCGGCGGTCCCGTTGTTGAGCCGATCGCTCACGAGCGAGTAGTCCCGGGAGATCCATTCGCCGGACGCGCTGACCCGCTGCGTCGCGGCCCGCTCGGACACGGGTGATTGCGGCTTCGCGACCTGAGAAAGCGGCACGACGTGCTCGGTGCCTTGATCGACGATCGTGCCGGTCGAGACGCTTCTTGCCAATTGCCACTGGCTGAGCGCGGCGAATCCCGCCGCGACCAGGAGGGCCAGGGCGAGCGCGGCAATCCAGCGCGGGCGACGGGCAACTGCCCACATGTTCAATATTCCGGGTCCCTTTTTCGCTCGCCTTGCTCGTCCGACTGTTGCATCGCCTGCTCGATCAGCCGGTCCGCCGCGGCCGCAGTCCGCCCCCGACTCTCGGGATGAAGCTCTTCGACCTCGGTGTCGCCGTGCGGGTCGGCCTCGAGGTCCGCCGTTGCGGCTTCGACGAGCGCAATCCCCTCTTGGCTCATGGCTTGGCGTTGAGCGTTTCGCCGCCCCATGACCGTCCGGCGTCTGCTCCGGAACAATGCTGCACCGGCTTTCTCTGAATTAGCCGCGAGGACCGGGGCGACGATCGACATCACGAGCACGTAGAGGCCGGCAAACGGGGTTAGCCGCGCATCCAGACCTGCCCCCGTCGCGAGGGTCGCGAGGATGAGCGCGAACTCGCCCCGGTTCTGCAGCATCGCGCTCGCGTTGAGTCCCTCCGCCGGGGTGAGCTTGTTGATCCACGCGATCAATTGGCCGCCGAGGGTATTGACGACGAGGGTGAGGACCACGGCGACCGCGACCGGCATGAGCACCGCGCCGAAGGTCGACGGGTCGAGTGCGAGGCCGAAGTTGAGAAAGAAGAACGCACCGAAGACGTCTCGCAGCGGGAGCGCGAACTGCTCGATCCTGCCCCGGTAGCGCGTCGCGCCGAGCACCAGCCCGATGAGGAACGCGCCGATGGCGTCGGACACGCCGAGCAGCTCCCCGATGCCGCCGAATGCAACGGCGAGGCCGAAGAAGAGGATGGTGAACAGTTCGTCGTCCCTGGTTCGAACGACGCGCGACACGAACCGGCCTCCCCAGCGCGCGAGGGCGAACATCGCCACGAGAAAGATGAACGCGATGACCAGCTGCAACGCGATCGACCACGGACTGGTTTGCCCGCCAAGCACGACCGAGACGATCGCGAGGTAGATCGCGATGAAAACATCCTCGAGCACCATGATGCCGAGCACGGCCGGAGTCTCCCGGTTCGCCAGGCGACGGAACTCGATGAGGAGTTTCGTCACGATGGCGCTGGACGATGTCGCGGTCATCCCGGCAATGATCAGGGCCTCCCGCGTTCCCCACCCGACCCACAGCCCGAAGGCGAATCCGACGGCCATGTTGATAGCGATTCGGCTTCCGCCCGAGAGTAGTAGCGCTCGAAAATTGCCGTAGAACTCGTCCTGATCGAATTCGAGGCCAAGACTGAACAGGAGGAGGATCAGGCCGAAGATCGCGACGAGGTGAACGTCGGCGGACTTGAAGCTCAGCGGGAAGAGGGCGAAGTGCGGACTGGCGAGGAGCCCGACAAGCATGTAGACCGGGATCGCCGGAAGTCCGATGAGCTTGCCGAGCCGTCCGAGAACGTAGGCGATAAGAAACAGAACGCCGAGGACGAGGAGTTCATCACCCAGGTGCATCCGCTACCCCTGCGGCGGAGAGCCGGCCGGCACGCTGTGGCTCAGTTCGCCCGTGCGGTAGAAGTTGAACGCCTTGGCCACCTTCTCGGGAGAGCCGGCGACGACGAGCGTGTCGCCGGGGAACACCTTGAAGTCGTCTGCCGGGGCCGGGCTGGCCGAGTCCCCTCGAACGACGGCGACGACGGTGAGCCCGACCACCCCGCGTGAGGCGAGGTCGCCGAGCTGCTTTCCGGCGATGTGGTCGTCGTAGTCCACGGTGAACCAGTCGATGCTGAGGCCGGGGATCTGGTCGAGCTTGTCGAGCCCCTCGGTGATGCGCGTTCCCCCGAGCAGTTCGGCGAGGGTGTGCGCCTCGTCTTCGCTCAGGCGAAGCGAAACCTTGTTCGAATCTGAGCCGTCTTCCTCGTCGGCGAACGTGATCAGGTCGCTGTAACCGGAGCGGTGGGTGATGACGCCTGCCTTGCCGCCGTCCGCGGTGACAAAGGTGTGAAGAACGCCAACACCGGGAAGCTTGACGCGTCGAACGTCGACCATTGCACAACCCTTCGAGAACTTACGCGATCTCCTAGTCTACCGGGCCGCCCCAACCGGAATGCGGGGGCCGGAGCACCTCCACGGCGAGGCCGGAGCGCGTCGAAAGCGGCCCGGAGGAGACTACAACGGCCGCTCCTATTTGACCGCGACGATGTCCGGGGCCTCGAGCCGAACCCGGTCGGCCGACTCGTCGTCGGGCTGAAGCTGGCTGTCTCGCTCGGCCTGAACCCGCTTGAGGTAGTTGCTCACCTCGCGGTCCACCCGCTCGGAGTCCCAGCCGAGCACGTCGCCCATTCGCTTGGCCGCCACCGGAGCGGCAGACACCCCGCGGTCCCACGCCTCGATCGAGATGCGGGTGCGGCGGGCCAGCACGTCCTCGAGGTGCAGTGCGCCCTCGTGCGTCGCGGCGTAGACCACCTCGGCCTCGAGGTAGTCGTCGGCGCCTGGCAGCGGCGTGTTCAACGTCGGGTCCTCGCGGAGCAGGGTGAGGATCTCGTCGGTAAGTACCCCGTAACGATTGAGCAGGTGCTCGATCCGCACCTTGTGCAGCCCGAACGCGCGCGCGATCTTCGCTCGCTTGTTCCACGCGGCCTGGTATCCCTCCGCGCCGAGCAACGCAATGTCGTGGGTGGCGCTCTTCGGCACGTTCGCGTCCAGGGCCGAGGCTGCAGCGTCGATCGCATCCTTCGCCATGATCCGGTAGGTGGTCCACTTGCCGCCGGCAATCACCACGAGGCCGGGAACGCTGTGCGCCACGAGGTGTTCGCGGGACAGTTTCGACGTCTGTTCCGATTCGCCGGCGAGCAGCGGCCGAAGGCCGGCGTACACGCCCTCGACGTCCTCGCGGGTGAGCGGGACGGCGAGCACCTTGTTCACATGCTCGAGGATGTAGTCGATGTCGGCCGCGGTCGCGGCGGGATGCGCCTTGTCGAGATGCCAGTCGGTGTCGGTCGTGCCGACAAGCCAGTGACGTCCCCACGGGATGACGAAGAGCACGCTCTTCTCGGTGCGCAGGATGAGCCCGACCGAGGACTGGAAGCGGTCCCGCGGCACGACGAGGTGAACGCCCTTCGAGGCCCGCACCTTGAACTGGCCGCGTTCCCCCACCATCGACTGCGTGTCATCGGTCCACACGCCGGTCGCATTGACGACCTGCTTGGCGTGAATTTCGAAACGCTCTCCGGTCTCGAGGTCGTGCGCGGTCACCCCGACCACTCGCTCACCGACCTTGAGGAAACCCTCGACGCGCACCCGGCTCGCGACGTGCGCGCCATAGAACGACGCGGTGCGCGCGAGCGAGGCGACGTAACGGGCGTCGTCTACCTGGGCGTCGTAGTAGGTGATTCCGCCGATCATCGCGTCATTCGCGAGGCTCGGGGCTATGCGCATCACTTGCGACTTGGTGAGGTGACGGTGGTGCGGAACGCCGGGTGGACGTCCGCCGGTGTAGCTCAGTACGTCGTAGAGCAGCATTCCGGCGCCGATATAGAAGCGCTCGAAGAACCGCTTGTTGAGCGGGTAGAGGAATCGCACGGGCTTCACGAGGTGCGGGGCGATGCGCTGCAGCAGGAGGCCGCGCTCCTTGAGGGCCTCGCGAACCAGGCGGAAGTCGAGCTGCTCCAGGTAGCGGATGCCACCGTGCACGAGCTTGGACGACCGGCTCGACGTGCCGCTGGCCCAGTCCCGCGCCTCGACCATGCCG
>JAODMT010000011.1 GCA_025464975.1 Microbacteriaceae bacterium
GACACGGTCACCGGTGAGGGCGGCAACCTGTCGTCGTCGGCTACCTGCACGGACAAGGCCGGGAACACGGCGGAAAAGACCGTGACCGGCATCCAGATCGACCGCACCACCCCAACCACCACCGCCAGCATCCCGAACGCCGTTGGTGGCTGGTACAAGGGTGCCGCCGAGATCACGCTGAGCGGTGACGATCCGCTTTCCGGCATCGGTGTAACGCATTACCGTATCGATGGTGGCGACCTCCAGAGCTATGGTGGGCCGTTCTCGACAGAGCTCGTGACCGGTGTTCACAGCCTCACGTTCTGGAGCACGGATGTCGCGGGCAACGTCGAGGCGCAGCAGACGACGGCCGTCAGGGTCGACAACAACCCGCCGACAATCAAGGGCGCTGCCACTCCGGCGACGAACAAATTCGGCTGGAATAACACGAGCGTCGATGTGACCTTCACGTGTGGCGATGCAGAGTCCGGGGTCGCCGGTTGCGGCCCGAACGCGACAGTCGGCACCGAGGGCGCGAACCAGCAGGTGCACGGCGACACGCAGGACGTCGTCGGCAACGTGAACTCGACGACCGTTGACCACATCAACATCGACAAGGCCGCGCCGACCCTCGACGGTGCTGCGACCACGGACGCCAATGCCGCAGGCTGGTACAACGGTGACGTCGCGATTGCATGGACCGGCAGTGACGCGCTCTCGGGCATCGACCCGGCGACACAACCGGCGGACAGCACGATCACCGGCCAGGGCAATAACCTGGGGGCCTCTGCAAGCATCTCCGACAAGGCAGGCAACCAGAAGACGGCCACGGTGAACGGAATCAACATCGACCGCACCGCGCCCGCCATCGACGGTGGTCCGACGACGGCTCCGAACGCTGCCGGCTGGTACCGCGACCAGGTCGTTCTGAACTTCACCTGCACGGATGCACTGTCCGGGGTGGCATCCTGCCCAACCAGCACGGTGATCGCCGGCGACGGTGCGAACCAGACCGTCACGAGCGACCCGGCCAGCGACAAGGCGGGCAACCACAGCGCCGGCAAGACCGTGGGCGGCATCAACATCGACGGTTCCGCGCCGAGCACGACGGCCAACAACCAGTGCGCGGCGAGCAACGGATGGTGCACGGGTTCGAGTGCGAACGTCGTGTTGACCGCCACCGACCAGGCCGGACTGTCCGGGGTCAAGGAACTCCACTACCGGATCGACGGCGGCGCAGAGCAGGTGGCCGCGGGTGCGACCAAGACTGTCTCTGTCCCGCTCGACGGCAGTGGCGCAGGCACCGTGGCGTACTGGGCGGTCGACAACGCAGGCAACACGGAAGCCTCGAACGCGGTCGCGCTCAAGTGGGACAACATCGGCCCGACGGTTACCCACACGCTGTCGCCCGTGCCCAACGCGAACGGCTGGAACAAGAATGACGTCACCGTGACGTTCGCTGCTAAGGACGACGATGCGGGATCCGGCTTTGCAAGCGTCACGGACCCCGTGACTGTCTCCACCGAAACGGACGGACTGCGCATCGTCGGTACGGCGAAGGACACCGCAGGCAATGTCGGCACCGACACGGTCTCCGTCAAGCTCGACAAGACGGCGCCGACAATCAGCGGGGCTGTTGTGAGCGGCACCCAAGGTGTCAACGGTTGGTACGTGGGACCGGTGACGGTGCACTTCACCTGCGCCGATACTCTCTCCGGTCTGGCCACCTCCTGCCCCGCCAATGTGATCCTCACTGCCAATGGCGCGAACTCGGCCAGCGCGACGGTGACCGACAACGCAGGGAACTCGGCGGTCACGACGCTGCCCGGGATCAAGATCGACACGGAGGAGCCCAGCATCACGACTGTCAACGTGGCCGGTGGCCTCTACACACTCGGTGCCGTACCGGCACCAACCTGCGCCGCCAGTGACAGCTTCTCTGGTCTGAGCGGCTCCTGTGTGGTCACGACCTCGGGAGGCACGGCCAACGGCGTCGGTACCTTCTCGTACACCGCGAAGGCGACAGACAAGGCTGGCAACACGGGAACGACGGCGGGCACTTACCGGGTGATCTACCGGTTCGATGGATTCCTGCAGCCGATCAACGACACCGCCCACCAGGTCGGCACGTCGACGAGCATCTTCAAGGGTGGGAGCACGATCCCGGTCAAGTTCCAGCTGAAGAATGCAAGTGGCACCGTTGTTCAGGCGAATACGGCGCCGGTATGGCTGACCCCGGCCAAGGGTGCTTCGATGAGCCTGCCGGTCGACGAGTCGCTGTACTCGGCGACGGCTGACAGCGGAACCACCTACCGCTTCGACACGTCCCAGTACCTCTACAACTGGAAGACCATCACCGGCGGGTACTACTACCGAATCGGCGTCACCCTGGACGACGGCCAAACCTACTACGTCAACATCGGCCTGCGTTAGGAGTCGGCAGCACCTCGACTCAGCGCTAAAACGCGCTGGTTCCACACCGTCGGACTGCGGCCGGCCCCGGCACTCAGCCTTGGCCTATCAGCCATGGAGGCCGGTGTGGGAATCAGCGTGCGCTGTCGTTGGAACGACGGGCGCACCAGAGTATGAGCTGATGCTGCAATCGGTGCTCGAGGACCCTCGTCCTTTCGGGAACGCCCTGGCCGCGCTTTTGAGTTAGTGGGGATGCCTGGTAAGCGGTATGCCGGAACTCGCCGGTGTAGCCATGCAGGCCGACTAGGCGGGGAGAGAAAGCGATTCGCCGAACTCGCACTCTTCCGGATCGGCCGTATGTTCGTCTACGACCAAGGCGGCGCGACCCAACATTGAGCGGAGTTGCTCGGACTCGGCGTCGGTCAGGTCTGCCAAAATTCGGCGCTCAACTTGGCTCATGCGCTCGGTCAGCTTTTCCAGGATCGTTGTGCCCTTGGGCGTAAGCGTCACGCGACGGGAGCGTCGATCGAGTGGATCCGGCTTGCGAACCACGAGCTTCTCGGATTCAAGCTCGTCGAGGAGGTAGGTCATCACGGTTCGGTCGACCCCGAGTCGCTCGGCGATTGCGGCCTGGTTCGGGCAGGCACCACTGGCCGCGATAGACAGCACCTGGTAGCCGCGGGCACCACCGGGGAGTTCCGCGACGGCATCTCGACCCTGCTTCTGACTAGTCGCCGCCTCGTACTTGGTCGAGCCCAACCCCCACCCAAACCCAAGGAGCACTCATGGCACTCTTCCTTACCGCGCTGAGCGGCATTGCCTGGACCATCGTCTACATCATCGCAATACGTATTGGTTTCACCCAGAAGACGTATGCAATGCCGATCGCGGCACTCGGCCTCAACGTCTCGTGGGAATGGATCTACGCGATCTATGGCCTGGCTAACAACACCGGGCTCCAGTCCTACGTCAACCTCGTATGGGCTCTCGGGGTCGTGCTCATTCTCATTACTTTCTTTCGTTTTGGTCGCGCTGAACTCCCGTCGTTCATCTCCAAGCGGGTATTTATTGCCTGGGGCGTTTCGATCGTGGCTGTGTCGGTCGTGATTCAGCTGCTGTTCATTGGCGCGTTCGGCCTGGTGCACATGCGTGCGGCCATTGATGCGGCATTCCTGCAGAACCTGCTGATGTCGGGTCTCTTCATTTCCATGTTCGTTACGCGGCGCGGCGCGCGAGGCCAGTCCGTCACGATGGCGGTCGCCAAGTGGATCGGCACACTCGCACCCACGTTGTTGGTTGGCATCATCCAGCACAACCCGTTCATCCTGGGCATCGGAATCTTGTGCAGCGTCTTTGATCTCGCATACATCGGCCTCTTGCTCCGGGCGCGGACGAACCCGCCGCAGCTCGCCGCGTCCGTTGACCCTTCAGAGCCCGCCGTCGCGCTGAGGTAACGATTCAGTTCGGCTCGCTGCGCGCATACACTCCGGGGAAAGCTAACCGCAAGGCGCCGTGGTCACAGCTCAATCCTGCTCGCCGAGGTGTGTTCGGTCCTCGGAGTCCACACCCCAACCTCATCGGCTTCACTTGTCGTTCCGAACATCGCATGACAATCGGCACGTGCCGTCTGACAAGGGCGCCCTCCCGGTGATGCCATCGTCTCCAATCCCTCGGATTCACGGACCAGAACCGGTCGCGGTGGAATTTTCGGAGTCAATCCGTGGAATGCCTTTTGGTGAGTGCGTAAACTCTCTGATTTCATGGGCCCAAAGCAATTTCCCGAACCACCCACAATGAGTGGTTCGGCATATTGCCGGGTCACTGTTCGGAAAATTCGGCCGGACAGCCTTTCAGGGGTTGTCCGGCCGTTTTTCTTTGGATTTCGCTCGTCCAAGTCGCCGAAAACGCACGGCCGGTTTGGCGGTTGACGAAAGAATCGTGCGCCTGAGAGTTTTCAGGCGCGGGATTGTTCGGTGCTCGGGTGCATTGCAGGTGATGCTGGACAGCGGATTTGCTTACCGGGTGGTTCGGCCCCGGTCGTGCTCATCAGGGCCTCCGTGTGGCCCAGCCAGAAGGCGTACCGAGCGCGCGGTCGTGCCGAGCGAGCGCTTCTCGCCGGGTTGAAGAATTTCCCGCCCAGCTCATGCCGTTTGGCGGTCATCAGCCCTGTCTGCACTGCCCGGATCAGGGGTGAGGTCACCAAATGGTTCCACGGACGCCTGCGCTGCAGCGATGAGTTTCATCATCGTCCCGTGCAGCGCCATGAGTTCTTCGCGACTCATCCCGAGGCGTTTCATCATGAGTGCCGGAATCTTCTCTGCCTCGGCGCGCAACTGCTTTCCCTTAGCCGTAAGTACGATCGCCAACGAGCGCTCATCGGCCTGGTCACGCGCCCGATCGATCAACCCGAGACTGGCCAAGCGTTTGGTCAGCGGCGTGAGCGTGCCCGGGTCAAGTCGAAGCAGCCTGCTGAGGTCCGTGATCGACAGCGGTGCGTGTTCCCAGAGCGCGAGCATCACTAGGTACTGCGGATGCGTGAGTTCCATGGGCTCGAGCACAGGTCGGTAGGCGGCCACGATGCTGCGTGATGCCACCGACACCGCGAAACACACCTGACTTTCCAGCGCAAGCGGATCCGGATCCTTCAGTGCAGTGACGCTCATCCCGGGGTCTCCCTTTCTGCCGATGACGGATGATTCGCACCGCCACCAATTACTTGGGGTGCCAATCCTACGCTGGGAATATTTAGGTCGCCATAACAATTACTTGGTAGACCAATGATTGGTGCACACGGTATAGTGGTCTTTTTTTTGGACGAACCGGAGGAGATTCGGATGAGGAGCCTGGTTGGAGGTATCGCAGCTGCGGCTGTAGTCGCCTTGATGCTCGGTGGCTTTATATCGGCAATTCAGGCCGTGGAGTTCCACGGGCTCCAGTACGTGGTTCCCGGTGATGGTGAGATTCGATTTGGGAATACTGAGACGCTCAACTCCTCTACTTCCCAGTACGCCCAAAGTCAGACGACCCCACACTTCGTCGTGAGGGTCGACATTATTCAAAAAGCGAGTGAGAGCGCTCATGGCTAACACAATGGAACTGCGGCGCGGCCGCCCGAACTTCATCGACGGAGTGAACGTGGTCGTCATCGCGACGCAACCCGGTCAGCTCCTACTGGCCGTGGCACGGGATGCCGGGCTGGAACGCGACATCGTCAGCGTGGGCAGCGGAGCTCCCGTGGGTCGGCTCACACGGTGGACCGTTGGTTCGCTAAACCCTGCTGGCGGAAGCGGTGACCCGGAACTCGCGGCGATTCTCGTGCCCGCCGACCTGGCGGCATAGCTACCGCATACCTGTTTGTCCGCAACCGGTTACCGGCCAATTGGTATTGCGAATGTTTTGGAGGTGTCGCGGGCGGCTTTGGGCTAGCCGACTCGCCCGGCTCCCGCCGCGAGCCCTGCGCCGAGGAACGAGTCAGCTTGGCTGAACTAGACCGTCGGATTGACGCTGGTGGAGGTCAAAGATGACAGCGAAAGTGCGACGTGGGTCTTGGCTCAGCCGAAGGATGGTGCTCGGATCGCAAAACGGATGGACGAGGCAATAGTCACGCCGATCTAAGCTGGTTTCGTTGATCCGGCTCCCCTACTCCCTGCCGTCCTCGAGCGGGATGAGCATGGTGCGGAACGGACCCGCAACGGCGTGGATGTCCCAAATGCGATCGGCGACGTCGTCGATGCCATTGGCAAGCTGAAGCTTGGGAATGCCTCCCGGGATCACGAGTTGCGCGACCCGGATGCCCTCGCCCTCGAGTGCGTCGTGGAGCATCTCACCGTAGGCGCTCTCGGCCGGGAACGCGACCGATGTGCCCGCGAAGTCGGCGCGTGCCTTCACCGAGGTTCCGCCGTTGATCAGGATGACGCTGCCGCCTCGGGCCTGACGCATCGCCGGTAGCACCGCACGCACCGCGTGAATGAGGCCGAGAGCCGAGAACCGCACTGCTTCCAGCGCCAGCTCCGGCGTCATGTCGAGCACCGGCTTCAGGTAATCACGCGACGGCAGCGGGCTGTACTGCAACGTGGTGATGGGTCCCAGCTCCGCCGCTGCACGTGCGAGGGCGTCCTCAAGGGCGGCCGGTACCAGCACGTCCGCGGCGTAACCACGCGCGGTGAAGCCGCCGGCCTTGAGCTCCGCGGCCATGGCGTCAAGCTTCGACTGGTTCCTCGAGATCAGGGCTATCGAGAAGCCTTCGCGCCCGAACCTTCGCGCAACTGCCGCTCCGAGTCCCGGTCCAGCTCCGATGATGGCGATGACAGGCACGGTGGTTTCCTTCGATTGATGGTGTTGTCTGGACCATAGCGCGGCCAGGTTGGGCGACAGTGTGTCGGGGTCACCGTCGACACATCCGAACCGCTGTGAGCCCACCAACGAGATTACCCGTCGCGAGCGCGCGCCTCAGCTGGAAAGCGTGACCGATCGGTGCCGAGCCCTCCGCGCGATGACTTCGCGCTCAGGCTCATGGCGGTGTTCCTTTCAGTCGTGGTCGTGGTCGAGGCCGGTGGAGAGATCGCGGTGGGCTTCGGCCTGCTGGATCAGCAGCCGGCCCTTCTGGATGACGCCGTCGACGGCATCTGCTCCGGCGACCCAACGCTCCGGCGGGTCGGGCAGCGCGACGACTTTGAGCAGTGCGCGGGCGAGCTTCGCCGGGTCGCCGGACTGACTGCCGTTCATGCCCTGCCACATCGGGATGATCTCCCTGGTGCGGGCGGCGTAGTCGTCGATGCTGAGCTCGGCCCAGAGCGTGGAGTCACCCTCGACGAGCAGCTCGGTACGGAAGAATCCGGGTTCGACGATGGTGGTGCGGATGCCGAACGGCTCGACCTCGCCGTGCAGGGCTTCCATCCAGCCTTCGAGGGCGAACTTCGATGCTGCATACGCGCCGCCGAAGGCGCCGCCGGTGATGCCAGCCAACGACGTGATTGTGACGACGTGCCCCGAACTCTGTGCGCGCATGACGGGCAGCACGGCGCGGGTGACGTTCAGCGAGCCGAAGAAGTTCGTCTCCATCTGGGCCCGGAACTGGTCGCTCGTGATTTCTTCGAAGAACCCGGCCTGAAAGTTGCCGGCGTTGTTGACGAGCACGTCGATGCGCCCGAACTTCTCGACGGCGGCCTCCACTGCGTGGGCGGAGTCCTCCCCGTCGGTGATATCGAGGGCCAGGGCGAGGAGGCGCTCGTGGTCGCCGACCGCGGCGCGGACGCGCTCCGGGTCGCGGCCGGTGGCGACGACGGAGTGGCCGACGGCGAGAGCCGCGTGGGCGAATTGGGTGCCCATGCCGCGGCTCGCGCCGGTGATGAACCAGACCCATGGATCAGTCATGATGCTTCTTCTTTCAGTTGGTGCAGCGGGGCGCTGCCGGGAACGAGGTGCTCCATCTCGTTCATATGTGTTCGGCACGTTCAATGAAACGTCCCCTGCGCATAAGTAGCGAGGGCACTGGCCAAACGAGTTACAGCAGAACCTCTCAACCGGATCGGGAACGGTCGTAACGTTCCATATGGAATCACGAACACATCGGCTCGGTTGCCGGTGACAGCGCTGATTGGCCTCGCCCTTACGGGCTTCATCCTGGTGGCGGTCGAGACGACGTCCGCCGGTCTTCTTCCGGACATCGCGAGCGGAATGAACGTCGGCGAAGGAACCGTGGGCGTCCCTCCCAGGCACGGGCAGTCGTAGCGTTAACCTTTCGGAAGAAACACCATGAACATCGAACCCACAGTTCCCACCCACAAGAATCCGCCGGAGCAATTCGTCGGCGACGTCTGGCTTGACCCGATCGCGCTGCCCCACGAACCGGACCAGCGCATGGTCGTCGCCACCGTCCGATTCGCTCCCGGCGCTCGTACCGCCTGGCACTCCCACGCCCTCGGCCAGTACCTCCGCGTGACCCAGGGTGTGGCTCGATTCGGCACCCGGGATGGGAAGATCGTCGAGGTCCACGCCGGCCAGACGCTCTACACCCCGCCCGGGCAGGAACACTGGCACGCGGCTGCTCCCGGCTTCTACATGGAGCACATCGCCATGCTCGAGAATGCCGACGACCCGGCGACGACCACCACCTGGCTCGAGCACATCACCGACGCCGAGTTCAACGGCACCACCCAGGACGAGAAATGACCGACAACGAACCATCCGGCGCGCAGAATCCGGCAGAACCCCTGATTGCTCCCGCGCCGCACCGCTAGGCCTGGTCATTCAGTTGGGGTGCCGCGGACGTGGGTGCGTTCACCTTGTTTCCCGACGAGACTGAGGTAACTCCAGCTTGAGGTCGTGTTCTCCAAGAACGACCCGCAGTGTGCCGTTGAGAACGTAAACCCAGTCGTAACCCTCATGAGTTCGTAGCTGAGGCTCCTGCCTGTCGTCACCCATCGGCAGGATGAATTTGTACGCCTGAATCCCACCTGGCCTGCGGGTGAGTGGCAGAATCGCCGATCCATCCGCGCATGCAACTGGTCGCAGATTGATCCGTGGGTCGCCGGTGGGTGGTGCATCGACGAGCTCATCGAGACCCACCTTGCCATTTAGCAACGTAGCTTGCGTATCTGCCATGCCGTTCGGCATCCTCGACAAGCAAGCGCACGTGTGATGAGCGAGAAGAGGTTCGACGTGGCCGAGATGGCAGAAGTGTTGAGAGATGTGGTGATCGTCACCCGATGACCCACGACTTCGACAAGGGTTACTGGGAACAGCACTGGGCACAGAGTCACGGCGCTGCATCGTCAGACTTCGAGGGGAACGCCCCGAATCCATATCTCGCGCGCGAAACGGCGGGCCTTATGCCGGATACCGCGCTGGACGCCGGATGCGGGACGGGAGGGGAAGCGATCTGGCTAGCCGCGCACGGCTGGCGGGTCACTGCCGCGGACATCTCTGCCATTGCCCTCGATCGAGCCTCCGAACACGCCGCAGTCGCATCCGTGTCCGACACGGTGACGTGGGTCGAGGCGGACCTGACCTCTTGGGAACCGGGCCGCCAGTTCGACCTGGTCGTCACCAGCTACGCCCACCCGGCGATGGCGCAACTGGCCTTCTACGCGCGCATCTCGGAATGGGTCGCCCCTGGCGGCACGCTGCTGATCGTCGGGCACCGGAACGACCATGCGTCCACCGGACACAGCCAACGCCCTCCCGCCAACGCGGCCGTCACCCTGTCGGACATCACAGAGGTTCTCGACCCCACTGCGTGGCGCATCGAAACCGCCGAGGAGAAGACCCGCACTCTCGCAGTGCCTGGGGGTCGATCTCTCCGCCTGCATGACGTCATCGTTCGCGCCACCCGCCGCCGCTGACCCCAGCTCGTTTCCGGGGAGGAGTGGCTCCGCTGCTAGGCCCTCGAAATTGGGCTCCGGCGAATGTACGGTAACGCCATGACACCCCGCAGGGTCGGCATCCTTGGGATGATCTTCTCGCTTGGCATCGCAGTCGTCGCGGGCATGCTCATTCCGCAGTCACCCACGGCTATTCTTGGCGCCCTTCTTCTTGTCGCCGCGTCGATCGGGTTCGCGATTTCGACAACATGGCTTTATCGCAAGTCCTGGGAGAAAGACTCATGGCCCACGCTCGATCTGAGCGCGGCTCGGTACAAACGTCGTCTGCGTCGAGTTGCAATTTTCCAGGGTTTTCTCACTCTGGTCCTGGTCTGCGGAGCCGTATGGGACGCAACTCAGGGGAACTTTGGCATGCTGCTGATCCCAGCTTTAAGTATTGTCAACGTCCTTTTCTTGATCCGGCGGTATCGAATCGCTGTATCACCGGAGAATACCGACGAGTCGGAGCCGTAACGCGAGAGCGGGATTCGAGACCTCAGTCCTGTTCCCAGCGCAGCACGTCGCCCGGTTGGCACTCGAGTACGCGGCAGATCGCGTCGAGGGTGGAAAAGCGGATGGCGCGTGCTCGACCGTTCTTCAGTACCGCGACGTTCGCCGGAGTGATCCCGATCGCGTCGGCGAACTCTCCGACCGACATCCCGCGTTCCACGAGCAGCCGGTCGAGAAGGATCCGGACCGCCATCACACCACCTCGTCGAGCTCGACCCGCATGGAGATGGCTTGGCGCAGGAGCGAGCGCAGCACGAGGAGGACCAGCACGAAAGTCGCCCCGACGAGCGCCCCCGCGAGCATGATGAGACCCAGAGCGGGCGGGCCGGGAATCATCGGCAGCACGGCGGCGACGAGGACGGTCGCGACCGACACCAGGAACACGATGACATCGACGAGGCGCAGGGCCCCGGGCCCGAAGATCCGGCCGTTTCGGATGAAGCCGACGAGGACCGCTACGACGACGAGGACAATCTCGATGCAGAGGCCGAACGTCAGGGTAGCAACGAGCAAAGGAACGTGCAGGTTCGCGAACTCCGGGTAGCGGTCGGCGGTCGACTGGGCGACCGGGACGAGGGCAATCTGTCCGAGAAGGACCGTCGCGGCGAGCAATCCGAGCGCGATTCGGGTTAGCGCGATCACGCGGGACGGCGCTCGGGTCGGCAGTTCGGGATTCATCTATCGATTGTCGATAGAAACTGATCGATTGTCAATTGGCGAGAGTAGTCGATCTTCTGAGATTGGCCCATACGAGTGGGGCGTGACAGCAGGGACTCGTCGTGATCGATGTTCTCGAGCGGCGTTCTCTTTGCCTCCGACAGCCAACACCGCTGATCTGGGTTATCGTCAACTATGGGACGGTGGCGCAGGGCCAACGAGCAATTGAGATTTCCGGTCAGAAGGATCGAGACGCTGCGCTCGATGCGAACCTCGTCGCTGGTGCGCGGCGCGATATTCATAGTGCTCGCCGTGATCACCGTCTTTGACGGCAAATGGGTCTGGATTGCCACAGCCCAATTTGCGGTCGGCGTCATCACATTTACCCAAGGCGTCCTTGCGGATCTGGAGTTGAATCGCCGCGAGCACGGGAACTACCCGCCCAGCGACCCGGACGGCCTCCTAGAACCTGTCGACGTCGCAGGAGACCAGTCGTTCTAGCGAAAGAGAGAAAGACCTGCCAAAAAATTTGATCCTGCAGGAGGCCGGTCTGCTCCGTACGAAGGGAGCAGACCGGCGGTTGTGCTCGATGGCTCGGCCCTCGAAATTCGGCTGCTGCGACTGTACGGTGTCGCCATGACACCTCGCAGGGCGATCGGCTTCGCGATTTTGGCGACGTGGACTTATCGCAAACCCGGGGGAAGGGGACTCATGGCCACGCTCGATCCTCGATCGCTGGCCCCTATCGGAGCCGTTGAACGCTCAAAAGGAGGAAAAACATGCCCAGGATCAATGTGACGAGCGTGCTAGTCGACGACCAGGAGAAGGCGCGCGCGTTCTATACGGAAAAGCTTGGTTTCGTTACCAAGACCGACATCCCGGTCGGCGAGTTTCGCTGGCTCACCGTGGTCGGCGCGAACGAGCCCGACGGCGTCGAGCTGCTGCTGGAGCCCGATGCACACCCGGCGGCGAAGGTGTTCAAACGGGCCCTGGTCGCGGATGGGATGCCGTACACCACGTTCGCTGTGGATGACGTGACCGCCGTGCACAAGGACCTGGAGGCGAGCGGGGTGAGATTCACGCAGGCCCCGACCACGATGGGGCCGGTCATCACCGCGATACTCGACGACACCTGCGGCAACCTGATCCAGCTCACCAGCCCGGTATGACCGCCGACCCGTTGAACGACGATAGCGGCGGCGCCCCGGATGTCTGAGCGCACACTGATCCTGATGCGGCACGCCAAGTCGTACTGGTCGGCCAACAAGGCCGACGCCGACCGCCCCCTCTCCGGTCGTGGCCTACGTCAAGCGTCGCAGGCCGGTCGCTGGCTGGCCCATAGCATCGACAGCATCGATCTCGCGGTCGTCTCACCCGCGAAGCGGGCTCGCCGCACGTGGGAGCTCGCCTCGGTAGAGCTCGGCACCAGTCCCCCGATCTGGATCGACGATCGTGCGTATGGTGCATCCGCCAGCGAACTGCTCCGCGTCGTGCGCGACCTGCCCGACGACGCCGACACGGTGGTCCTGGTTGGCCACAATCCCGGGATGGAGGATCTGGTCGCATTCCTCACTGGGGAGTCGGTGCCAATGCCTACCTCGGCCCTGGCCGTGATTGGACTGGATGCATCGTGGTCGGCCGCACGTCAGTCCTCCGCGATATTGCGGGCGTCAGGCAGGCCGCCTGGAGACAGACCATCGGTTCCCGGGAATGAAGCCGGAGCCGGCCACAAATAGCAAAATGACGCTCTTGCCCGCACCCGCGGGGGCAGGACAACCGCGTGTGCGCGCACCGCCGCACTTTGTTCACGAACTAATCGACACGATGCGGTGTCAGCGGCGGCGTACGTGGGCCTTTCGCCTCTACGCAGGCGCGGTCTGGTGCTGGAGAGTACAAGCAGCCGTTCGAAGGCCGGATGACTGCGACCTCATGAAGGGACCGCGACCGTGGCCGTCTCCGTGCCAGCTCGACTCGTTTCTGCCGTGCTTATCGGGCTGCTGCTGTTCGGCGCAGTGTCCTCGCTCGCCGGTGCTGTTCTGGCCTTCAACGCCGGGAGCGCCGGTGTCCCGCTGGAGTTCCTGGCGAAAACACCGCTCACTTCCTTTGTCGTGCCCGGTCTCATTCTGGGAGTCGTCGTCGGCGGATCCCAGTTGACGGCCGCGATCACGCTGCTGACACGACGCCGTTCGGCGCTGGTGTGGGGTGCAGTCGCCGGGTTCGGGATGCTGATCTGGATCTTTGTCGAGATGGCGATCATCGAGACATACTCGTGGCTGCAGAGCCTCTACTTCGGCCTCGGCGTGCTGGAGCTGATTCTCATCCTTGCGCTGCTGGGCATCGCCCCGGCACTGGCCTCCCCCTGGCCGGTGAGCCCGCGGCGAGGCACCGGACTCTGAACTAGGGTCGGCGGCCCAAAGGCTCGAAGCAACCCTGGTCGCATCCCGACCTGTTCAAATCGGTGATGTCGGCCTAGCTTCTAAACGACGGCACGTGCCACAAGTGCAGATGGCTGCACTCGCGCGACGCCAGCAGCGCATGAACAGCAGCGCATGAATCGAGTCCATCGTGACTATCAGCCCGACGACGCCCACACCCAAGAACAAGGCTCAGGACCGTGCGCCCCGTTCTGGTCCCGGGTCGAGGGGGCCCATCGGTTGGATCGTCGCCGGCTCGTTTGCCACAGGACTCGTGGCCGCTTTACTCCTCGTCGCCGCCCCGTTCATCCGGCCAGAGGAGAGCGAAGTCACTGGCGCAGTCCTCTGTGGATTCGCGCTGGGCTGGGCGATGCCGGCTGTGCTCTCGGTGCGATTCACCGATCAGCCACAGCGATGGGCCGCGGGTCCTGCGCTGTTCCTGGGACTGGGCGGTCTTCTCCTGGTGGCGTTCGGCTCTTCCGTCCACGAGGTACTCAACTGGGTGTGGCCTCCCGCCTTGCTGGCGTTGGTGATCTGGATGATGGTGCGCGCCAACCGACAGCTTCGGAGCCGGAGCAAACGCTGGCTGCTCTACCCCGTGATGGCGATGATGGGTCTTGCCTCGATCGGCGGCGGCTACGAGACAGTGGCCGAAGCGGTGGATGCAAACGCCTACCCGATGCCGGGTCGGTTGATCGACGTTGGCGACCACAGCCTGCACCTGAGCTGCACCGGCTCGGGCAGCCCCACAGTCGTGCTCGAACCGGGTGCCGGTGAGATGTCTTCCGATCTCGGGTGGATTACGCCGGCGGTAGCCCGCAACACCCGAGTCTGCGTCTACGACCGCGCGGGTCGCGGTTGGAGCGAGCCCGCGCATACCCCGCAAGACGGCACGCGGATAGCGACCGACCTGCACACCCTGCTGCATCGCGGGCGGGTTCCAGGACCCTATGTGCTGGCGGGGCATTCCTTCGGCGGCCTCTATGTGCAAACCTTTGCCGCCCGCTACCCCAATGAAGTCGTCGGAATGGTGCTGGTGGACTCGACCGCACCGGCATCAGCATCGAAACCGAGGGCAACATCGCCGCGCGACGGGGCCTCCTACGACATCATGGGCCGTGTCTCCGCGCTGATTTCGACCTCAGCTCGACTTGGTCTTGCCCGTCTGTACGGACAGTTCGACTATGGCACCCTGCCGCCGCGCTCCCAGCTTGAGGCACGCGCCAGCGTCGCGACCGCAAGTCAGCTTCGCAGCACGATCGACGAGTACGTCCAGGCAGATTCCTCGATCGAGCAAGCGGCATCTCTCGGCGACTTCGCCGACAAGCCATTGGTGGTCCTGACAGCCGGCAGCGGGAGTGCCGCCGGCTGGTCTGCGAAGCAGAACGCCATGGCCGCCCTGTCGACCAACAGCGCACACCGCGTCATCGACGGGGCCACACACTCATCGCTGGTCACGGACAGAGAAGACTCGGCCACTACCACTCAGGCGATCCTCGACGTCGTCGCATCGGTCCGGAGCGGAGGAGCGCTGGTCAGGTGATGGCCTAAGCGACGTTACGAGGGCTAGATGTGGCGGCGCCAGTTCACCGCAACCAGGGCGAGCGC
Source organism: Microbacteriaceae bacterium (assembly GCA_025464975.1). Lineage (GTDB taxonomy): Bacteria > Actinomycetota > Actinomycetes > Actinomycetales > Microbacteriaceae > Lacisediminihabitans. Next base: position 14,942 of record JAODMT010000011.1, read on the forward strand.
GAGGGCGGCGATGACCGCGACGGCAGCGAGCATCGCCGAATAGCTGAACCAGACGCTCAACGCCGCCATAACCGCTGGCAGGAAGAACCCGATATAGGTGAGTGAGTAGTACACCGCTGTGAGTCCCGCGAGGTCATCCGGGCGCGCGATTCGCTGGATTTCCTGCAGCCCGGACACCATCAGCAGCCCGTACGCGGCGCCGAGGACCGCGGCTGCAACGAGCGAGAGCCAGAGCGACTGGGTGGCCGCGGAGAGCAAAGCCAAGGCCACGCCGGGGACCGTCGCGGCCAGCCCGACGACGACCGCGCGCGCCGAGCCGGGATCGTCGATGCGACGCCCCAGCGCCTGGATGGCGACCCCGCAGCCCAGCGCGATGAGACACAGCAACCCGGAGTAGCCGACGGCAATGCCAGGGACCTGCTTCAGTAGGAGTTCGGGAACTATCGCGTAAGCAGTCGCGGCCGTCGCAAACACCCACGGCGCCATGGGAACCACGACCAAGAGGAAGCGCTTGTGCATGACGGCAGGCACTTTCAAATCCTCCAGGAGCGGGCGTACCGACCGGCCGGATGTCCGCGTCTCCGGCACGGCGAGCAGGGGAAACCCGAGGGCGAGCGTGAGTGCGATGTCCACGAAATACGGCGTCAGCGCGGGGAGCGGGCCGAACTGCGCAAGCGCAGCGGCCGCGCCGGCACCGAGGCCGAATCCGGCCGTGACCGACAGCGCGGCGCGGCGGGCCCCGGTGCCCGGCGTCGCCCGAGGATCGAATGGAGCCGACGACAGCTCCTTGATCCAGCTGGTCCCGACGGCCATGACAAGACCGACTGACAGCCCGGAAAGCACCCGGCCCGCGAAGAGGAGGGCCGTTGAGTGGGCTCCCAGGGCGAGGATAGCGCTGCCGCACACGGCGAGAAGCGGTGCGGGAAGCATGAGGGGTCGTCTCCCCCACCTGTCTGACAGCGGGCCGCCAAGGAGAAGACCCGGGACGACTCCCACAACATAAGCGCCAAGGACGATGTCGACAACGCCCGTCGAGAGACCGTCGAGCTGGCGATACATGACGAGGAGCGGGGTGAACTCGTTCCCGCCCCACGCGACCGCGAAGGCCGCGGCGGCAACCCAAAGCCACGCGAAACGGACCTTGCGCGCGCCCGTCGTCGCCGGTCCCGCGGTAGCTGCCGAGATCGTGTCGGACGTACCGGGACTCGGCGCGCTGAGCGTAGTCGAAGGAGTGAGGGGTTGTGCTGCTGCCATTGTGGTGCCTTGTTCTTGGGTTTTTGTTGCCGCTCACGGCGCACTTTTGATCAGGATGCGGCCGCTGGTCGAAGACACGCACAAGGCGGATGGCGACAGCCGGTCGAGGGATTACACGGGCTGGTCGAGACCACCATCACCCGTGTTAACGAGAATACTTACCGAAGCTGAGGCTCTGGTCCGGGGCGCGGATGTGCGTGCCGTTGCGCGGCAGGTACCCTCGTACAGGGGTAGAAAGGCAGCACATGACACAGGATGTTCCTACGATTCCGCTGATCACGGCCGTGGTCCGGTCGGATGCCACGGGTGAACTCACGGTGGACGGCGAGACCGAGTCCATCCGCGCAAGTGAGAGCGCGCGGGTCAGCGAGGAGATCCTCAGCCGTGTGACGGCACTGGCCGGCGCGTTGGGCCGTCCGGTGCGCCTGACTACCGACGACGACCGGGGCACGTGGCCCCTCATCGTGCATCCGGACGGCAACATCAAGTCGGGAGGGGAACCACTTCTCAAGCCGGTGCGGACGCCGCATCCCGCGCCGCAGCCAGAATGGGACACGCAGCTCTCGACCAGCCCGCTTCCCATCGCGAATCTCGTGTCCGACTCCACAGCGCGAATCGAACTGCCAATCGACCTCCAGCCGCAATCGGCGGCCGCCAGCCTTTCGGCCGCTGGCAATACTCCGCTCGGCCTGGATAATCTCGGCCACGACGACGCAGCGGTCCCGTCGCCGGACGTCGTCGCAGCTTCCACTTCCACTTCAGCTCTCCCGTCGCGCCGACGCGTCCGGGTGTCCTTTCTCGACGAGGAGACGCGCCCGAAACCAGCCAGCCGGGGATGGCGCGGGATGATCGCCAAGTCCGGCATCCGGATTCCACCGTCGGCCAGGGAATTGACGGAGCGCACCGACATCCACGCCGTCAGTCAGCACTGGCCTGGCCCGCGCACGATTGCGGTCGTCAACGGCAAGGGCGGCGCCAACAAGACGCCGACCACCGCCATGCTGTCCGCGGTGTTCGCGCGCAACGGCGGGTCCGGGGTTCTCGCCTGGGACAACAACGAGACGAGGGGCACTCTCGGCTGGCGCACCGAGCAGGGTCCGCACACGGCGACCGTGCAGTCGCTGCTCCCCAACGCCGAGACGCTGCTGTCACCCGGCGCCCAGGCCGCGGATCTCTCCCAGTTCGTGCATCACCAGACCGGTGACAAGTACGACGTGCTGCGCTCCAACCCGACGATGCTCGCCACCGAACAACGAATCGCGGCAGAGGACTTCGACCGACTGCACGCCGTCGTCACCAAGTACTTCCGGCTCATCTTCGTCGACAGCGGCAACGACGAGTCCGCCGAGCGATGGCTGCGGATGATCGACCACACCGACCAGCTCGTGATCGCCACGACCGCGCTCGGCGAGCACGCGGAAGCCGGCGCGCTGTTGCTCGAGGCGCTGGCGCAGCGCGATGAGCACTCGGCGAAACTCGCCGCTGGGGCGGTAGTGATCGTCTCGCAGTCGGAGAAGTCCAGCAGCCTCGCGGCGGCGCGAGGCGTCGCCGACGGCTTCGGGTCGCTGGCCCGCATCGCGGTGTCCGTGCCGTTTGACCGCGCCATGCACGGCGGCAAGCTGCGCTATGACGACCTTGCGCCAGCCACCCGACGGGCCTGGCTTCGCGCAGCGGCCGCGGTGGCCGAAGGGCTCTAACTGAGCCGATCCGGCTTCCGTTTCCGGTCCGGGAGGGTCGGGGGGATTCGTACCTCCGTCGCCGACAGCAGTCCCTCACTGGGACGAAGCTCCACTTTGACGATTGCCCATGGGGCCGCCAGGTCGCCAGCCGCCGGGCTTTGCTCCGTTACCGTCAACGGCCCGGAGTAGGCGGAACCCGACATCGCGTCGGCGCTCGGCGGGGAGAGCACCAGCCGCAGAGCGCGGCAGGCAGACGCCGCCGCACGCAACGTCATTCCCACCAGATTGGGGACCTCGACGAGCCCCGACGAATGCCTCATATCAGGTGGCATGCGCACCCCTCTCTTTAGACTGTGGTCCACCACGCCGCAAAATCGAATATCCGAGTACTAGCTTTCGAGCTTGCTTCTCGATCGTCAACCCGGCGGAGATAGCGGAACGTCGGAGGTCGGAGGGATACTCAGGGAAGACCTGAAGGAAGGTACACCACCATGACCACCCAACTCACGCCGGTCGACCCGCCACAGCTGCACTACAGCCCCGCCTTCGCGCAAGGCATGATCGTTCCCGCTGGGCCCACACTGTACGTCGGCGGGCAGAACGGAACGGACAACACTGGCACTCTGCTCGACGGACTCGAAGCGCAGACGGAACAGGCCATGCGCAACGTGCTCGCCGTGCTCGCCGAGGCCGGGGCCGGCCCCGAGGATGTTGCCAAACTGACGATCTATCTCGCTGCCGGAGTCGACCCCGGGGCCGCCTTCGCCGCGAGCCGTTCGGTGTGGGGAGATCGCCGCACCACCGTTACTGTCCTCGCTGTCACACCTGCACGACCTGGCGCGCTCGTCGAGATCGAGGCAGTAGCTACGCTCCCCGGTCAATAGCTGCCCGCCGAAATGAAGCCGTTCGAGCCTCTTCATCGGGAGATCGCGACGCAGCGATTGCGGCTGAGACCGTGGCGCCTCTCCGATGACGCGGCCGTCCGAGCGCTCTGGGCCGAACGTGATCCACGATCGCTGCGCGTCATCGACTCAGACGGCAGGCCGAGCGTGGATGACATCCGAGCGAACCTGAAGGCTCAGCTGGTGGAGTCCAGTCATACGGGCCTGTCGTTGCTGGCCATTGAGCGAAGAGTCGAGGGTGACTTCATCGGATACTGCGGTCTGATCGTCGGTAGCGCAACGCTCGAGGAGCCCGAAATCGCCTACGAACTGTTCCGTGACGCCCACAATCGGGGATACGCAACCGAGGCGGCGCGAGCGGTACTCGGAGCGGCACGCGACACCGGCAGAACTCGTCTCTGGGCCACAGTCCGCGAGTGGAACACTGCGTCTTTTCGTGTTCTGGACAAACTCGGTTTCACGAACAGCGGCAAAATCACCGAGGATGCCGACCGCGGCGACCTCATCTGGATGACACGATGTCTAAGCGATGACGCCGAGCCGCCGCTCGTGTAGGCCGAGTCCCCTCGCGTAGAAGGTGGCCCACCGCGGCCGTCGTTAGCTCAGGACGCGGAATCCCGCGCCGCGGTGGTCGTCCGCCAGCCGTGGACCGCCACCGAGAACGGCCTCCCGGAACGTCCCGCCGGTGGAATCGACGAGGAGCCCGCGGCGACGAAGCTCGGGCGAAACGAGCCGAACGAATGCGTCCAGGTCGGCGGGTCGCACGGCGCTCGTCAGGTTGAATCCGTCGATGCCGGCGACCGAGACCCAGCGTTCGAGCTCATCCACGATCGTCGCCGGAGATCCCGCGATTACGGGTCCCCGACCGCCGATGGCGACGAAACGAGCCAACTCGCGGGCGGTCCACACGCGCGAGGGATCCATCGTCGTGAACGAGGCCAGCGCCGACCGGTTGCCCTCCGTTTCCGCGTACTCGAGCGGGGCATCCAGGTCGACCGCGCTCAGGTCGACCCCGGTCCAACCGGCGAAGAGGGCGAGCGCGGCATCCGGGTCGACGTAGTCCGCGTAGTCGGCGAGCTTCTGCTCGGCGGCCTCGTCGGTCTCAGCGGCGATCACGGTTGCCATGCTGAAGATCTTCACCGAGTCGGCGGAGCGACCGCTCGCGACGAGCTGTCCGCGCACGCCATCGACCCACTTGCGGGTCAGCTCGGGAGTCGGACCGCTGAAGAAGATCGCCTCCGCGTGGTCCGCGGCGAACTGCTGCCCCCGGGACGAGGCACCCGCCTGGAACAGGAAGGGCGTTCGCTGGGGCGTTGGCGCCGACAGCGCGGCGCCGGGTACGGAGAAGTAGCGGCCCTCGTGACCGATGTTGTGCACTTTCGCCGGGTCGACGAAGACGTTCGCGTTTCGGTCGGCGACCACGGCGCCGTCCTCGACCGAGCCCTCCCAGAGCTTGTAAACGACCTCCATGTACTCTTCCGCGCGGTCGTAACGCTCGTCGTGCGGAATCTGCTCGCCCAGGCCCAGGTTTCTGGCGGCGGAGTCCTGGTACGAGGTCACAATATTCCACGCGACACGGCCCTGCGTCAGCTGGTCGAGCGTGCTGAATCGGCGGGCGAGCAGGTACGGCTGCTCATACGTGACGGACGCGGTGACACCAAACCCGATCCGCTTCGTCGCCGCCGCCAGCGCGCTGACGATGAGCGTCGGATCCAGCATCGGATACTGCACCCCGCCTCGCACCGCCTCATCCGCCGAGCCGGCGTACACGTCGTACTGGCCGAGGATATCCGCGAAGAAGATGCCGTGGAATCCGCCGCTCTCGAGCTTCTGTGCGAGCTCGATCCAGTACGACAGGTCGTTGTACCGCCGACTCTCATCCGCCGGATGCCGCCACAGACCGGGCGACTGGTGAGCCGGGACGAGCATTTCGAAGGCGTTGAGCAGGATGGGTTTGGTCATTGTGGAGCTTTCTTGCTGCGGAGCGGGTGCGGTGGAACGGATTCGCTGGGTTTGGGACGCGGCTCCTGAAGCCTAGAACGTGTCGCTGATCGTGTTGTCCTTGGCGTACGCTCGCGCCGGGTCCTTCGCCGCGAGGGCTGCGGCGATCGTCAGAAGGCCGAGAAGGCCCAGGTAGGCGCAGATGAGCCACGGCTGGTTGCCGCCGACCGCAAGCAGCCCGGCGGCAATGAATGGGGTGAGCCCGCCGGAGAGCACGGTGCCGACTTGGTAGCCGAAAGAGACGCCGCTGTATCGGAGGTGGAGCGGGAACTGTTCCGCAAACCATGCGGCCTGTGGGCCGTAGATGGAGTCGTGCAGGATGTTCAGTCCGATGATGAGCACGATCGGTAGCAGGAACAGCGGGCCGTTGTCCAGGAACCAGAACAATGGCCAGACGAAGACGATGATGCCAATCGCGCTGATCACGGTGATGCTGCGGCGACCGATCCGGTCGGACAGCCAGCCCCAGAACGGCCCGGAGACGAGACCGAGGGCTGCGGCGATCAGGATGGCGGCTAGTCCGGCAGCGGAGGCCGGGACGCCTCGCCGTGTCGTGAGGTAGCTGAGAATGTACACCGTCAGGATCACGAAAAGCGCGGGCTGCACTAGGCGCAGCCCAATGGTCACGAGGAGCGCGCGCCGGTGGTGCAGCAGCACTTCCTTGATCGGGTTGCTGGCGATCCGATCCTCGGACTTGAGCCGCTTGAATTCGGGGGCGTCATCCACCCCGAGCCGAATGTAGAGGCCGATCGCGACGAGGAGCGCGCTCAGGAGGAACGGGATTCGCCAGCCGAAGGACTGGAACTGCGCCGAAGACATGAGCGCCTGCGTCGTGGCGAAGGCGCCGCTGGCCAGGAGCAGACCGAATGCGGAGCCGACCTGGGTGAAGCTCCCGAAGAAGCCGCGAAGCCGACGTGGTGCGTGTTCGACCGAAAGGAGGGCCGAGCCGCCCCATTCTGCGCCCACCGAGAGGCCCTGCACGACGCGAAGCAGCACGAGCCCGACAACGGCGGCCCAGCCGATCGTTGCGTAGGTCGGCAGGAGACCGATGGCGGCGGATGCCAGGCCCATGATGAACAGCGAAGCGACGAGGAGCGCCTTGCGGCCGATCCTGTCCCCCAGGTGGCCGGCGATGATGCCACCGAGCGGACGCGCGAAGAAGCCAACCGCGAACGTCGCGAAGGAGGCGAGGATCCCAGCAATCGGTGATGAGCCGGGGAAGAACTGTTTGCTGAAGATGAGCGCGGCCGCGGTGCCGTAGAGGTAGAAGTCGTACCACTCAATGGTTGTGCCGACGAAGGCCGATGCGAGGACGCGCCGCTTGTCGCGAATCCGGACAGGGGGCTGTGATTCAACGGGCGTGCTCGTGGTTGAGGACACTGTGGGGCCTTTGCAGGGTCGGGGCGCCAAAGCAGCGCCATACTTGCCCGCTCGGGGTCCTTGCCCCGATGGGCCGAATCGTCACCTGGAGCACCCCGCTACAGCGAGAGGGTTGCCGTCCAACAAACCAGGGTTTTGCGTTGGAACTCGTGATTCTTGATAGGAGGTTATAAGCAACCTCGAAGGCGCTCAATCTCCGGCGTCACACAGCGCAACATGATGCGCACCACGCACCCGGGCGCACGTCGGAGTCCGGCGTCGAAACACAACCCGCTCGTCACTTCGGCCAAACTCGTGTAGACCAAGACCAAGACCAAGACCAACGAGAGGGATGAGATGAGACCGACACCGCACCTCCTAGGTAAGTCAGAAAGGGACTCCCGAGCGAGCGCACACTCCGCCTGGCACCTCAACCAATTCCACGACACGCCCAGCCCGGCCGCCCGCGGGCTCATCGTGGCCATCGTGGCCTGGACCCTCGCCTGGAAGGGAGCCGCACTCTGGCGCGCCGCGAAAGACGACAGTAGGCCCTGGTTCATCACGCTGCTGATATCGAACACCGCGGGGATCCTGGACTCCGTCTACCTTTTCGGCGTGAGCGCCGCCAAGCGCCGCCAAAGACAAGAAGAGCGGTCGATGCTCACCAAGACCGGCGAACCTGCGCAACTCGGACACACGGAAGAAACCTAAGGGGAAGCCAGTCTTCACGGCAGGGCAACGGAAGGATCGGGAGCATGAGAGCACTCGTTGTGTACGAGTCGATGTTTGGCAACACTCGCAGGATCGCGCAATCGGTGGGAAGCGGGATCGCTTCGGTGACAGGAATGGACGTCGTCGTCACAAGCGTCAGCCGGGCCCCCGTCGACAGTCTCGCTGGCGTGAACCTGCTCGTCGTAGGTGGCCCGACTCATGCCCACACGATGAGCACACCAGCCTCGCGGATTGAGGCTTCGAAGCAAGCGAGCGAACCTGACCGTCATCTGACCTTGGAGCGTGACTCCTCTGGCATCGGCGTGCGTGAATGGATGAAGGCTCTTCCGCGCGTCAACGTACTGTTTGCCGCTTTCGACACGCGAGCTGACATGTTGAAAGTCCTCAGCGGAGCCGCGAGCACCGCAATCGACAGGCACCTTCGCCGGCACGGATTGCGGCCCGTAGTCGCACCCCGCAGCTTCCTTGTTACCCGATTCAACGAGCTCCAAGAGCACGAACGGAGCGAGGCCCACGATTGGGGTGCTCAGGTGGGTCTCGCTGCGAGGGCCACGCTTGAACCCGCTGTCTGACGAGAATAGTGTCGTCGTCGCCGATGGCAGTCGTGGCCAAATTGCGTTGGTCTTTGTCGTCTTCCGCCTAGATCACGGTGTTGCGTGAGATCAATGCGGGACAGTTGATATTCATGAGAACGTCGTGGGTAGTCGTTCCGAGGACCGACTGCCTCGGGCCTCGACTTTCCGAGCTCCCGAGCACCAGAAGGTTGGAGCGTCGGCTGGCGTCCAACAGAGCTTCTGGAGGGGATCGACGCGAAATCCGGGTCGAGACGACCGCTTCGGGCGCGGATTTCCGCGCCTCGTCCAACGCGCTGCGAAGCAGGCTTCGTTCGGCCTCCAACGGATGGGCGATGACGTCCATCCGGGAAGTCACCGCGATCCACGCCGAATGTATCAGCACGGCCTCCTCCCGCAACCGGGCGGCTTCCCGTGCCGCGCTGGCGATCGCCCGTGAGTCGACTTCCGGCCATCCGACTCCCGCCACTACTCCCCGGCGGGTGCCCAATTCGACGTCGGGTATTACCGCCACGGAGCAGCGCGCGAGCGAGACTATCGAAATGCTTCGGGATCCGAGAACCCGACCGTGAAGGAAGCCGGTCTTATGCGTCCCGATGACCAGTAGATCGTCAGCCGAGGGGGCTGCGGCGAGTTCCCAAACCGGGCTCCCCCGCAACAGTCGGGAGGTCACTGCTACTCCTGCGTCGAGTTCGAGTGACTTCCGCTCGCCGCGTGCCAGCGCGTCTTCACCTCGCTGCTCCGCCTCCTCGGCATAATCGCGACCGGCGAGGCCCCACTCGTCGTCAACCACGTGAAGAAGCACGACTGGCACACCGACCTCCGCGGCGCGCAGAATCCCCCATCGCAGTGCGGCCATGCTCGGCCCTGAACCGTCCACGGCGATGAAATAGGTACTGGTCACGGTCGCACTTCCTCATTCGTGTCGTGCTCGTGTCGCGTGCAGCGGATTGCCTCTTCCTCTACCGCCCCGCCATCGATGGCCACGAGGATCTTTTCAACCACGATTGCCCTTTCGGTTCCGGGTACCATGAGGATGTGATGCCCCTCTAGGGTGATGCCTGGCAGAGCCGTCGGTTAGGGCCGAAGGTCCCGTGAATCGCAAGTCCTACTGCTCCGGAAGGAGGTTGAGGATGAACGAGGCCGATCAGGGATTGCACTTTCCAGACGGCCCGCGAGCGGAATTGGATGACGCGCTCTCCGACTTGATGAGTGCCGCTCAACGCGTTCTCGCGACGCAGGGCCGGTTGCGCAGTCTGCTTGGCGCCACCCAAGCGATAGTCGAACAGACGGATCTTCCCCAGATCCTGAGAAGAATTGTTGAAGTGGGCACCGAGCTCGTCGGCGCTCGCTATGGAGCGCTCGGGGTGGTGTCACCCGATGGACACCTGGAGCAGTTCATCCATGTCGGGATGCCGGCGGCCACCGCCGAATCCATCGGGCACCTGCCCGAAGGCTATGGTCTTCTCGGCGCGCTGATTCAGGACCCTAGGCCCATTCGCCTAGAACACCTCGGACGGGACCCTCGATCGAGCGGATTCCCTCTCGGACATCCGGAAATGGAAAGCTTCCTCGGTATTCCGATCCGAGTGAGAGGCGAGGTTTTCGGCAATATCTATGTGACCGAAGGCGCTTCCGGGACCTTCGGCGAGGACGACCAAGAGCTGCTCATTGCCCTCGCCGCCACCGCGGGCATCGTCATCGACAATGCGCGGTTGCTGGAAGAGACAAGACGGCGTCAACGCTGGTCTGTCGCGGCGGCCGAGATCACGGCCATTCTGGTCGCCGAGGATTCTGTCGATTCGCTTGGCTCGCTGGCGGAGCGAGTTGTCGCCCTCGCCGACGCCGACCTGGTTGCCGTTGTGCTCCCCGCGTCGCCCGGCGCCCTAATCGTTGACACCGCTCGGGGCATTTTCGCGCCCGGCGTCACAGGCCTGACCTTTTCCGCCGAGGGGTCCGTCACCGGCCGCGCGATGGAGAGCGGCCAACCGGTTCTTGCAGATACCAGCGGGAATAGCTCGACGGACAGGACTCATCCGTTTCCTTCGGGGCCGTGCATGGCGATCCCCTTGGTCGCTTCTGGCCAGTCGCACGGAGTGCTCGCTATCGCTCGAGCCGCCGGTCGGCGCGGGTTCACGCCATCGGATATGGATATGGCGACTGATTTCGCGGGCCAAGCGAGCCTCGCCATGGCGCTCGCTCAGGGGCGCACCGCTCGCTTGCGCCTGACCCTTCTCGAGGAACGTAGCCGAATTGCCCGTGACCTTCACGATCACGTAATCCAGAGGTTGTTTTCCGCGGGACTCGCTCTCCAGTCCCTGGGAAGCACCATGAGGGACCACATGATGCGCTCTCGAATCGATGACACGGTGAAGGCGTTGGATGACAGCATCGGTGAAATTCGTACTGCCATCTTTGCGCTGGTTAGCCCTCGTTCCGGCGATCACACATCGGTTCGACATCGCATCATCGACGTCATCTCTGAGGTGTCCCCGCTGTTCAGCTCGCCGCCGCGGGTGAAATTTACGGGTCCCATCGATCTCTTGGTGTCGGATGAGCTTGCCGATAATCTCGTGGCCGTGGTGAGGGAGGCACTGACCAACGTGGGAAAACACGCGCACGCGAGTGAAACGGTCGTGAGCGTGGCGGCCACCGACGAGGATGTCGTCGTGGATGTCATTGATGACGGCGTCGGAGTGTCTGAGGGCCATCGCACAAGCGGCATCGGCAATCTCAGAACGCGTGCCCAACACTGGGGCGGCGAGTTCACCGTTCGCGCGCGAGAAGGCGGAGGAACCGCGCTCCGTTGGAAAGCGTTGATAACCGACGAACACGAGGTTGTGAAATGATTCGCGTCTTCCTGGTAGACGACCACGAAATAGTCCGCCGCGGAATCGCGGATCTCGTCAATGCCGAGAACGACCTGGAAGTCGTGGGCGAAGCGGCTACCGCTCGAGCGGCAAGAGGAAGAATCGCCGCCACCAGACCGAACGTCGCCGTGCTCGATGTGCAGCTCCCAGACGGAAGCGGAGTCGACTTGTGTAGAGACATCCGGTCGAGCGATTCCGAAGTGAAGTGTCTAATGCTCACGGCATATGACGACGATGCGGCGAGCTACGCGTCGGTGCTTGCCGGCGCATCGGGTTACGTTCTTAAGGACATTCGTGGACAGGGACTCGTCGACGGGATCCGCAGAGTCGCTGCCGGTCACTCTCTCATCGGGCCGACCGTGACGAAGCGCGTTGTTGCCAAGTTGAGCGAACCGAACGCGGCCTCCACCGTGATGAATCTCACCGTGCGGGAGAGCCAAGTGTTGCCCCTAATCGCCAAAGGCATGACCAATCGTCAGATTGGCGAAGAGTTGAAGCTCGCCGAGAAGACCGTGAAGAACTACGTGTCGAGCCTATTCACAAAATTGGGCGTGGAACGCCGGGCGCAGGCTGCGGTCATCGGAGCCAAATTGGATCGCAGGTGACGCCCCCGGATTCGAGTCTTAGGTTGCACACGACGACCGACGACTAACCGCGGTGCCCACTTGATCGGCGCACCGTCGATAGTGTGAGTCTCATGAGCTTCCCGCTGCTGGCGCTGGTTGTGCTTGTCGGGCTACTCGGGCCTCTGCTCGCAGCGCGGGCCTCGTGGCGCATCCCGGTGGCGGTCGGCGAGCTGGCGGGAGGGCTGCTCATCGGCACATCCGGCCTGCAACTCGTGAATCCGTCTGTCGGCGACTTCCGGTTGATGGCGAATATAGGGTTCGGGCTGACGATGGTCGTGGTCGGGTCGCAGATCCCGGTGAGAGATGCAGCTGTTCGGGGTGTACTTGCGCGCGGTGCGCTCGGCGCCGTTGCCGTCGGCGCAGTCGCTGCGGCGTTGGGCGCGCTGCTCGCCACCAGTTTCGGAACCGGCCACGCCGCTGTCTATGGCGTGCTTCTGGCGTCGTCATCGGCCGCGCTGGTGCTGCCGATGCTTCAATCGGTGGGACTGCGGCGAACGTCGGTCGCCCAGCTGGTGGCGCAGATTGCGATCGCGGATGTCGTGTGCATCGTCGCGTTGCCCCTGGTTGTCGCACCCGCGCGTGCATTGGAGGCCGGGCTCGGAGCGCTCGTGATCGCCGTGGCCGCTGTGATCCTGGTCATCGTCCTCGAGCGGCTGGGTCGAACGAATGCGCGCCGGAGTTTGCACCAATACTCGGAACGCCGTCGGTTTGCGCTGGAACTGCGATTCAGCCTGCTCGTACTTTTCACCTTCGGTGCGATCGCTCAATTCGCCGACCTGTCGATCTTGCTTGCCGGATTCGCGCTCGGGCTCGTGCTGTCCGCATCCGGTGAACCGCGCCGTCTTGCCCGGCAGTTGTTCGGCATTACCGAAGGATTTTTCGGCCCCTTATTCTTTGTGTGGCTCGGCGCCTCCCTCGACCTGCGCGCTCTCGCCGGGCACCCGGCGATGATTCTGCTCGGTGTCACGCTCGGGCTCGCGGCGGTGCTCGCCCATCTCGCCGCACGTGCAGCAGGACTGCCGTGGGTGCAGGCCATCGCCTCAGCGGGGCAGCTGGGGATTCCGGTAGCCGCGGTGACTCTTGGCATCCAGACCGGAATGCTCGCGCCAGGAGAAGACGCTGCCATCATCCTTGGCGCGTTAATCACCGTGGCCGTGTCTGCAGTTGCGACCGCCGCGTTGGCTCACGGCACGACTCGGGCTACACGCCGCGCTTGACGGGCTCGGCCCTCATGGCAGCGGCGGGCTCACCGTAGGCTGGCAGCATGTCACTGATTGGGCCCATTCCTCCGCCGGCCCTGCACGTGATGAGCTACAACATCCGCCGACGCATGCCTACGCTTTACCCGGTGATGGCCGACCGCTGGACCCACCGCAGACCGCTCCTCCAGCGGCTACTCGAGGACGAAAAGCCCACGCTGCTCGGCGTGCAGGAAGCACTACCCGAGCAGGCCAACTTCGTGCGACACGCACTGGGCGAGCGATATCGGTCCGTCGGGCACGGGCGCGAGAAAGGAGGACGAGGCGAAGGATGCCCGATCTTCTACGACAGCGAAAGGATGCGGCTGCTCGACTTCACCCAGACCGCACTCTCCGACACACCCGACGTGCGGGGGTCCACAACCTGGGGGAATCGGACTCCTCGAGTGATCGCCGATGCGACGTTTGAGGACATTGCCACAGGCATCGGATTCCACTTCGTGAACACCCACTTCGACAACCGCTCGCGGGTATCGCGGATGAAATCAGCCGGGCGACTGCACGAGGTCGCGCTTGCCTCGGCACTGCCAACAGTGGTGACAGGGGACTTCAACGTCGATGGCGGCACGGAGGCGCACGAAATTCTTCTGGAAGGGGGCAAACTCCTCGACACCTGGAGTGATGCGGATGCGCGGATCACCGAGAAATGGGGGACGTTTCTCAACTACCATCCGCCTCAGCATGACCGGAAGCGAATCGACTGGATACTCGCGACCCCCGACGTGAAGGTTCTGAAAGTGGGGATCAACGTGACGCGGTTCGAGCGCGGGTGGCCGTCGGACCACGCGGCGGTGCAGGCGATCGTGCGTCTCGGCTGACCTAGCGCGACATTGGGCCGCTCAGCGATCGCCCCCATGACGTTGACAGCCGGGAGTTCCCTGCATCTTCGGCCAGGGCACGCGAGCCGGAATGCTCCTCGCCGTGTCGTTGCATAGTCTGCGAGCTTGCACGGGTCAAAAGGAGCCACAACATGAAATCGTCTCGGAACCGACGAACCACAATCGCTATGATCGGCGCCTTTGCGGTAGTGGTGTCTTTCGCGTTCCGACTGGTTGACCTTCAGGTGATCCAGGCTCCTCGTCTCGATGCCGAGTCCGTCGGCACGCTCTCGTTGACGACGCCGCTCAACGCCGACCGTGGGGAGATCACCAGCAGGGACGGCACCGTCTTGGCCGCCACCGTATCGCGGTATGACGTCACCTCTGCGCCCGTCAACGCCGCTGGTTTCACCCGTAAGGACAAGGCAGGGCGTGCCGTCACCGTCACCGTCACGCAGGCGATGCAAGAACTCGCTGCGATCACCGGAGGCACGGTCGCTGCAATGACGGCCGCTATCACCGCGCATCCAAAATCTGAATTCGCCTACCTCGCGAGGGGTGTCGACAGCGCAGAAGCCCAGGCCGTCATCGCGCTGCACATTCCCTACGTCTACCTACAGCGGGTACCCGGGCGCATCTACCCGGACGGGGCAGTTGCAGGCAACCTGCTTGGGTTCACCGGCTCCAGCGGACCGCTGGCTGGTCTGGAGTACCAGCAGAACTCATGCCTTGCGTCGACCAACGGTTTGGAAACCTTCGATCGCGGGGCCGACGGTGTCACTATCCCCGGCACGACCAGGGTCACCAAGAAACCCGTGAACGGTGGCACCGTGAAGACAACGATCGATGCGACGCTCCAGTACGAAATTCAACAGGACCTCGGCGCGGGAGCAAAAGCGCTCGGTGCGCAATCCGCGACCGCCATAGTGATGAGCGCATCGGACGCCTCGTTGCTCACGGTGGCCGACTATCCCACAGTGGATCCCAACAACATCAACGCGAGCCCCGCCAACGCCCTCTACTCGAAGGCCTTCACGGACCTGTACGAGCCCGGTTCGACGATGAAGGCGATGACCGCCGCGTCGCTGCTCGACGCAGGGAAAGCGACCCCGTACTCCAAGGCCGTCGTGCCGGATGTCCGCCGGTTCTCCTGGGGAGGCACGATCCACGACGCCGAGACCCACCCGACCGAAAACCTCACCCTCACCGGAGTCCTCGCCCAGTCCTCGAACGTCGGAATCTCGCTCCTCGGTCAGGCCCTCAGCCCGCAGCAACGCTACGACTACATGCTCAAGTTCGGGCTCGGTTCCCCATCCGCAGTGCACTTTCCCGGCGAGCCGACCGCCCCCCTGCAGCCCGCGAGCAAATGGGACAAACAGACGGACTACAACAGCATGTTCGGCCAGGGCATCTCAGCGACAGCAATCCAAATGGCCGGAATCTTTCAAACGATCGCAAACCACGGCGTCAGGATGCCAGTCAGTCTCGTCCAAAGCTGCACAGCGAGCAACGGGAAGGTTACCGAAGTGCCGAAAAAAACAGGCACACGGGTCGTGTCCGCGGCCGCCGCAGACCAAACCGTTCAGATGCTCGAAAGCACCATTACCCATGGAACGCTCAGTACGATGGCGCCAATACCCGGCTACGTCATCTCGGCAAAGACGGGAACCGCTCAAGTGGCTGATGCGCCAGGCGGCGGCTACGGAAACAACTACATAACCTCCGTCGCGGGAATGATCCCGGCCGTGAACCCGCAATATGTGATTCTCGTAACCTTCACGAAACCGACAACGAACAAGACGTCAGCAGGAGTGGGGCCGGCATTTCGTGCCATCACCCAAGATGTGCTGCACGAGTTTGACGTGCCCCCCTCCACTCAGAAGGCGACGGCCCTGCCCGTGACCTGGTGACGCGGTCGTGGTGCTGGAGGTTTAGAGCTACGCGCCGGGCCGACGTGCGTGAAATCTACGCGAGCCTGGTCTTGTGGCGGAATCGGCCAGTGGGTAGGCTTCGGCGCTATTCCAATGTTCCCCGGATCAATGGAGCCCGATGCTGTCGCACACACACGAGCAAGTCGCACCAGACGGGCGCCGGAGCGCGCGGGGCCGGGTCATTCCGAGCGCGAGCGCATAGGCATTCCGGTGACCATAGCGACAGACACGGTTGCCGCCTACGCGGCCTCGCCTGAACTACGTCACGCCCTATACCGGCGCACGCTCACCGTGGTTGTCGTGTCTCAGGTTCTGGGTGGCGCCGGTCTCGCGGCAGGCCTCACTGTGGGTGCGCTGCTCGCTCAGCAAATGCTGGGCGGCGCCGGAATGGCTGGTCTGCCATCCGCTCTGTTCGCGGTCGGAGCGGCGGCCGCAGCATTCCTTGTGGGTCGCCTTTCGCAGCGACGGGGTCGCAGAGTGGGTCTGACCGCCGGTTTCATCGCCGGCGGTATCGGCGCCACCGGTGTTGTTGCGGCCGCGGTCACCAACAACATCTTCGTTCTCTTTCTCGCGCTGCTGACCTACGGTTCAGGTATTGCCACGAACCTGCAGGCCCGGTACGCGGGAACCGACCTTGCCACCCCGGAGAGGCGGGCGCGAGCCGTAAGCGTGGCTCTGGTATCGACCACCCTCGGCGCGGTCGCCGGCCCCAACCTGGTCGCCCCACTGGGTGCGGTGGCTCGTAGTATCGGTGTTCCCGAGCTCGCTGGTCCCTTCCTTTTCGCGGCGGTGGCTTACTTCGGCGCCGGCGCCGTGCTGCTGATCTGGTTGCGTCCTGATCCATTCCTTCTCGCCGCAGGGCTGGCTGCGTACGCGTCGGATTCCACTGTCGCGTCGGCCGCCGCAACTCCCTCCACTGTTCGACCTCGAATACTGGCTGCCGGTGTCACGGTCATGGTGCTGACTCAGGTGGCGATGGTTGCGATCATGACCATGACCCCGGTGCAGATGCAATCGCACGGGCACGGGCTCACCGAGGTTGGTCTCGTGATCGGAATCCACATTGGTTTCATGTACTTACCGTCGCTTATCACCGGGTACCTTGTGGATCGGATCGGCCGGATACCGATGGCGATCGCGTCCGGCGTCACCCTCCTGCTCGCGGGCATCGTCGCGGCTTCCGCGCCGACCGACGCTATGGCCCAGCTGATGGTTGCCCTCGGGCTGCTTGGCTTGGGTTGGAACTTCGGGCTTATCAGCGGCACCGCACTGCTCATCGACGGAACCGCGCCCGCCACCCGCGCACGCACCCAGGGGACCGTGGACGTTCTCGTCGCACTGGGTGGTGCGACCGGGGGCGCCCTCTCGGGCATAGTCGTCGCAAGCAGTAACTACGCGGTGTTGACTCTCGCCGGTGGACTCCTGTCGATATTGCTTATCCCCGCGGTGATCTGGTCACGACGACGCCCCGCGGTGGTCTAGTCCGTCCGATCCCGCCGCATTAGTCCCTGCCTTACGATGACGGAATGACCAACTCGACTCCTCAGACCGCAGCGGTTATCTACAACCCCACAAAAGTCGATCTACCGGCCCTTCGCGAAGCAATCACCTCCGAAGCAGCCGCCGCCGGGTGGGCACAGACCCTCTGGTTCGAAACATCGGTCGATGACGTCGGTCAGGGCGTGACGACACAAGCGCTCGAGCAGGGTGTCGATCTGGTGATCGCCGCCGGCGGTGACGGCACGGTCCGAGCTGTTGTCGAGGCCGTGCGCGGTCATGATGTACCAATAGCCCTCCTGCCATCCGGAACCGGGAATCTTCTCGCCCGCAACCTCAAGTTGACGCTCGACGACATGCCAGGCAGCGTTCGAGCCGCCTTTGCAGGCGTGGACCGGAAGATCGATCTCGGCATGATCCAAATCGAACGGGGCGACAAAACCCGCGACCAGCACGCCTTCGTGGTGATGGCAGGACTGGGACTGGACGCGAAAATGATCGCCAACACCGACGAAGACCTCAAAGCCAAAGCCGGCTGGGCCGCCTACGTCAAAGCCATCACAGCATCTCTCCGCGACCCCGACGAACTTCATCTCCGCTTCCGGCTCGACGATGGACCGCCTAAACGCACCACCGTCCACACGCTCATCCTCGGAAACTGCGGTTCTCTCCCGGCAAATATTCTCCTCATGCCCGAGGCCGTCCTTGACGATGGCCTGTTCGACCTCATGATGACAAGACCCGGCGGCGTCCTCGGTTGGATTCGCGTCTGGACCAAGATCGCCTGGACCAACGGCGTCGTCCGCCGCACCAAAGCGGGAAGAGCCATCGCCGGGGAACACAAGAACGATGGCGATCTCCACTACGAAACCGGCACGACGTTCACCGCGCGCCTGTCGAGCCCGGAAGAAATCGAGCTCGACGGGGACGCTTTCGGCAAAGCGACCGCGTTCAAGGCGTGGATCGAGCCACGTGCACTACGAGTGCGCACACCCGGCCCGACCACCTGAGCGTGGAATGCGTCGCCTTAGCGCCGACAGTCGTACAGCTGATCGGCAACGGTGGTCGTCTTCGCGTTCGATGAAGCGGCCGGGTTGTAGTCCGACTCGGGTACGAGCCGACAAGCGGACTTGACCCAGCGTTGAATCTCGAAGACGTTCGGGGTGCTGATGCCACTCTTGGAGTCGGCCCGGGTGAGCAGAACATAGCGGACACCATTCGCGGCTACGAGTTGCCGAAGACCGGCTGCGCTTGGCGCTTTGACGCGGGATGAGTAGCCGCCCATTGGAAGTACCCGGGCTCCCCCGTTCATGATGATTGGGGCCGCGCTGCGCCAGCTGTCCGTTGCTAGAACGAACCGAAAGTTTTTGCTGTGTGCCGTCGCGTAGTTGTAGATCTTGGATTCGACCCGGTAGGTGGACGGCGTGACACGGTTGGAGTCCAGCCCGATGCCGTAGTTGCCCTGGGGTCGGGGAAATGATTTATTGATCCCGGACGCGGGAGGCCCGGCATACGCCTCGTTCGCGGTGCCCGCGTAGGCGTTGTCGAGTGTAGACAGCGACCAGGTCAAAGGGGCCAGAATTGCTACCGCCGCAACTCCGGCGATCTGCCACTGTCGTTTGGAATTCTGCCAGCCCAATGCGTCGACGAAGAGGGTCAGGGAGAGCAACCCGCCGAGCACACCCACGACGCTCAGGAGCCATCCCGCGAACTGCGGGTAGTTTGCCATCAATACGAGAGACCACGCGGTCTGAATCGCGACGGCGATCGGCAGAGCGAAGCGAAGTTTCGAGTGTCGAACATGTGGATCGCCCCAGGCAAGAACGAGGCCGACCCCGCCGAGAGCGGCAAGGGGAAAGGCCATGCTCGCGAGGTAGGCGGTGTGCGGAAAGTTCATCACGCTCAGTACGCCTCCCAGAGTCAACAGGAGCGCGCCATTGAGCAGAACGGCGGAGCGCAAGCCTCGACGCGCGGGGGCGTCGGATCTGCGCGTCCGAATCACGAAGATGCCGAGCACCAGTCCCAAGGCCGCGAGCGGATACAGCCATCCGATCTGGCTCGCGTAGGCCGGAACAAAAAGCTTCAGTGGGTTGTGGGAAAGGCCTGCTGGCACGAGACCGATGGGACGAGCTTCCATCGCCCCCCGGGAGATCGGATCGTTGGGCAGTGCCCCAGGCACGAGGTTTGAAACAAAGCGGTTGATGCCGTTGTAGCCCAGCACCATCGAGAAGATGTTGTTGTCAGTGGTTCCGTCGATGAAGGGACGGCGGTCTGCCGGCACGAGAGCGATGGCGGTCATCCATGAAAATGACACGGCGAGCGTGACGATGGCTGCCGCAAGGAGACGACGCAGCTTCCGCAGGATCGGGCCTGCGGCTACCAACAGATAGACCAAAGCCATCGCGGGCAGGAGCAGCCAGGCCTGCATCATTTTCGCTTGGAATCCGAGACCGACAGAGACCCCGGCCAACAGCAAGTAGCGATGCTTCTGCGTGTCGATGCTCAACTGCAATGCGCCAATGGCCAGAGTCGAGAACATGGTCAGCATCCCGTCTTCCATGGGGTGCGAGAACATCGATACCAACAGCGGAGTCGCGGCCATCAGGGTCGCGCCCATCAGACCGCCGACAGGGCCAACCCACCTGCGGATGATGAAGTATGCAGCAACGATGGTGATGAGACCCTCGGCAACCTGCGGCACGGCGAGCGACCAGGCGCTGAACCCGAACAGTCGAACGGAGAGGGCCTGGGGCACAAGAAACCCAGAAAGCTTGTCAAGCGTGATTGTGGATTGCGGGTCGAACGCGCCGAAGAAGAATGCGTTCCAGCTCTCAGACATGCTTCTGGCTGCGGTCGCGTAGTAGTCGGAGTATCCGGTCCTGCTCGCGTCCCAGCCGTAGACAGCCGCGGAGCAGACCACCAGCGCAAGCAGTGACCAACGAACCCAGCGTGGAGCTCGCGGCGGCACGCTGATCCGTGACGATTCGACCTGGTTGGGTGCGGCGGATGGCTCGGTCACCCCCGTGACAACTGACGTCACGTGCGCTCGCGTCCGATGGGATGGCAAGTCGTGAAACCGGCGGGGAGGAGAGGCTGCTCGGCGTTCATCACGCATCCTTGCCGGTCGAGGGACAAATAACACCGCATTCACTTGGTGCGGCGAAAGGGTGAGAGGCTGCAAGAGGCAAATGTCACGGCAATGTAACGATACGGAATCGTGCCTGTAAGTCCCCTGCTGACACTCACGGAGTGATCGGTTCCGTGGAGGCGCTCGTCAGGCCTTATCTGATGAGAGGGAGCGTTGACCGGTTACCGACGCCGTCGCGACGCCCTTGGACGGCTCTTCGGGCTGGTCTTGAGACGTGGAACCGGGACCGACTACAGGAGTGGGAGCCCACCGTGTTCTCAGAGGAGTCTCCACGAACCGCCACGACAGGTAGGAAATCCCGATCAGCGCAGCAAGCCATGCGATGCCCCAGCCCGAGCCAATCGGCTTGCTGTGCACGATTGAGGCGAAGACGAAGACCGTGAGCAGGTTCCACAGGTAGATGCCGTAGGACATCTTGCCGACGAGTACGAGGGGCCGCCAGGAGAAGACGGCGGCTACCCATCCCCGCGGTGACGTGGCCATCCACAGCACGACCGCGACCGAGGCTAGTGCGGACTGGCCGAGGGCTCCCTTGTCTGCCAGAGCGAGGGCATTGCCTGAGTGCGGCCAGACAAGGACTACGAGCGCAACCAGACCGATCGGGCCGACGATGCGACCCGTGACGCGCAAGGCCCGGCAGGCCGGCCATCGAACGAGCACGAGCGCGAGGAGGGCGCCGAGCAGAAGCGCGTCGGCATTGGTATCCGGGGCGAAGAAGAAGCGATTGTGGTTCATGCCGCCCGAGATGAGCACAGCGCGGAGCGCCCAGCACCCGACGACACCCGCAACGAGAACGGTCGCGGCCGCCGCGAAACGGTGCCATCTCAACAGGAGCAGCAGCGAGATCGGCCAGACGATGTAGAACAGTTCCTCGACGCCAAGCGACCACGACCACTGGTAGTAGTGGCCGACGCTGCCGTTACCGGCAACGGCCTGGATCAGGTCGGTTGTGTAAGTGAGACTTCCAACGATGCCGCCCCAGTATGACGAGAGCGGCTCCCCCGTCAGAGTGAGCCACACCCAGGTGGCCGCTACCACGACGACGAGGGCCGGTGCGAGGCGGGCAAACCGTCGCCGGTAGAAGCGTCCAAGCTCGATGCGCCCGCTTCT
Source organism: Microbacteriaceae bacterium (assembly GCA_025464975.1). GTDB lineage: Bacteria > Actinomycetota > Actinomycetes > Actinomycetales > Microbacteriaceae > Lacisediminihabitans. The sequence continues at coordinate 36,700 of JAODMT010000011.1, forward strand.
GGCGTGTTCCTTCAGGAGCAGGCGGGTGATGAGATAGCCGCTGATGACAAAGAACAGGGTTACACCGTGATAGCCGCCGAGGCCCGGAACCCCGGCGTGCTGGGACACAACGGCGAGGATTGCAACGGCCCGCAGCCCGTCAAGTGCCGGGTTGTAGGCGAGCCGGACCGGATCCGTCGCGGCCGTTGCCCTGAGGGAAGACATCCATCGACGCTAGCCGGAGCACCTGACTGGCTCCTCCGTAATCCGCGGGAAGCCCCGCACCTCGGTCATGTTGGTGCGGGGCGCGTCGTGCCGATGAGCTAGTGAAGTGCGGCGGCTAGTTCGCGCCGGCGACGGTGAAGTCCGTGTTGACGAAGATGTGGTGCGGCCAATTGACGCCGATGTAGTGGACCTCGTACTCGCCGTTGCTCAGCTTCACGACACGATCGACGACGCCTCCCGGGTAGGCGGCGAGCGCGACTTCCGTCGCCTTGTTCGCTGTCGTTCCGCTGACGATCGTCCCCGATCCCTCGGTGTAGTTTGCCGGGATCTGACCATCCTGCTTTGCAGCACTCGGCGCACCCTGCTTGAAGGGGACCGCCGGTGACGCCGAGTAGGTCGTAGACCCGCCGCCGCCAGTCGACTGCACGATGACGTCGGTGGCCGTGATGGTGGTCCCGTTGGTCATCCCGAGTACGAGGACGGACTTGCCCGCTGTGATGGCGCTCGCCGAGGTCGAACTCGTCCCGTTCTTGTATGAAGTCGAGGAGCCCTCTTTGATGGTCACCTTCTGGCCCGCTGATGTCGTCAGCGTGAAGCCCGACGTGGACACGTTGCCGACCGTGCCGGTTGATCCCCCGGTGGCCGGTCCAGAGCGAGAATTGGAGCCCGCGCCGCCGCTGCCGGGCATGCCGTGCCCTGCTGCTGCCGGGGCTGTTGCCGAGGGGGATGTCGCTGCGGCCGACGGGGTCGTCGCTGTTGCCGACGGGGTCGTTGCGGCACAGCCGGAAAGTCCGATCACCGCACCAAGTGCCGCCGCCGCGATCCATCCACTTCTTCCGTTCCACAGCAATCGCCGTACTCTCGGGCGACGCGTCTCGCGCGGGCCTGTTGGGTCGTAGTCGTTCATAATGGCGCTCCTCCTATTCGGGAATCTCCTCCGAGAGTGCCAGCCGCTCCAATGAGGTTCCTATGCGCCGTCTATGAGTACTCCAAGCCCTCCTGCCCCAGATGTCGTGGGGGTTGGGGCACCCATTTCTGCGAGCGGCGCGACGCCGTCCAGCTCGGCCAGCTCGACCGTCTTGTATTCTGAGCGCGATGACGCACAATGTTTCGCTGCCGCGCAGCACACCTGAAGCCCAAGGGGTCTCCTCCACCGCCGTGCTCGAATTTCTCGAGACAGCGGCCGCCACAATTGACCAACTGCACAGCATCATGCTGCTTCGACACGGCCACGTGATCGCGGAGGGATGGTGGCACCCGTACGCTCCCGATCAGCGCCACCTGTTGTTCTCCCTGAGTAAGAGCTTCACCTCCACCGCGGTCGGCTTCGCAGTGGAGGAAGGCCTGTTGAGCGTCGATGACTCTGTGGTCTCTCTGCTGCCGGACGATGCGCCAGCGGAGGTCAGCGCCAATCTCGCCGCGATGAAAGTACGCCATCTTCTGACGATGACGACGGGCCAGAGCTCCGATTCCCTGTCGAACCTCGGGCAATCCAAGGCCTCGGACTGGGCGCGAACGGTGTTGGCCCACCCGATCGAACTTGAGCCGGGGTCGCAGTTTGTCTACAACAGCGGAGCGACCTACCTCCTGTCGGCAATTGTTCAGCGGCTCACCGGTCAACGTCTCCTTGACTACCTGACCCCACGACTGTTCGAGCCATTGGGCATCCACGGCGCGACCTGGGAACAAAGCCCGCAAAGCATCGACGCGGGAGGTTGGGGCTTGAGCCTGAAGACGGAGGACATCGCCCGCTTCGGTCAGCTCTACCAGCAGCGCGGCCAGTGGGCTGGATCCCAGGTCGTCCCCGCCTCCTGGGTGAACGACGCGACTCGCCTCCAGGTGCCGAGCGGCAAGGTCTGGGACAGCGAGGACTCGCAACAGGGTTACGGCTACCAGTTCTGGCGGAGCCAACACGACGCTTACCGTGGGGACGGTGCCTTCGGGCAATTTTGCATCGTGATGCCCGCCCAGGACGCCACGCTGGTGTTCACTGCGGGAGTATCGGACATGCAACAGGTGCTCACCGAGGTCTGGAGCGTTCTCTTGCCCGCCCTCGAATTCGATGGTGCGCTCCCGGAGAACCCGGCCGCGGCTGACGAACTTTCGCGGGCGTTGTCGGAGCTCGCCATTCCGCTTCCCGTGGGATCCGGCAGGTCGCCGAAACTGGAAGCGATAGACCGGCTGCTCTTCGAGTTTGCCCCCAACGACGGTGGCGTGGAGAGCATTTCTGTCACGTCGCATGGCGATGAGACGATGCTGAGTATTCACGGCCCAAGCGGCGAACAGCACGTCGTATTCGCTTCCGAGAGGTGGACCTTGGGCGGGGCTGGCGTGGTCGACGGCTCCCCGAGCCGAGTCGCTGCCGCCGGAGCGTGGAGTGACGAGAACACCCTGGTCGTGGCGGTGCAGTACTACGAGACTCCGTTCGCCCACACGATCACCCTCGGCTTTGCCGAAGGAAAAGTGGAGATGACGATCATGCAGAACGTTTCGTTCGGAGAACGTCTCCTGATGCAGGGCGTTGGAGTCGCGCGCGGCTAGCACTCGCTCGCGTCTGACGACGAGATCACACGAAAAGGTGCCCCGCGGCTCAGCCGCGAGGCACCTTTCTAATCGAGCCCCGGCTACAGGCTGGCTGGTGCTTTGACCGTTATCGAATCCGAGTCCAGGTGTAGCGAGCCGGCACCGGTTGCGACCAGGTCATACTTCCCGGGGGCGGTGCCCGCGGGAATCGTGACCGAGAACGTGACGCTGCCCTTGGCGCTGACCACGGAACCGAGATCGATCGCACCCAGTTTGAGATCGACTGCCTCGCCATCCCGATAGCCGCTGCCGGTCACGGTGACCTGAGCGCCGGATGTCGGGGTGCCAGCCGAAATCTTCAGGCGACCCGACTTCGCCGTCGCTTCGGCGCACGGGTTGCCCTGTGCCCCGAACTGCGGGGCGGAGGCGACCGGTGTCCCGGGTGCAGGGGTGCCGACGGGAGGAGTGACTCCGGCAGCCGGAGCCGGCTGCACCACACCATCGTCTTCCCGCACCACGATCTCGCCGATGTTGTCGCCGGCGGTCGAATTCTGCATGTCGGAGACGCTGACCTTGAACATCGAGGTCGCGGTTGTGCTGGACGTCGTGTTGCCGTTGAGCGGAACCGGAACGGCCACACAGGTCTGCCCGGGAGCGAACACGACCTTCTGAAGCGCCAGATCCACGGTGCTGGTTGCCGCGCCGAGTGCGCTGAACCAGGTGGAGACCGACTGGGCGGACGGCTTCGAGAGGGTTACCGGCACGTATGCCGTACCCGGCCCGTTGCCCTCCTCGACGTTGACATCGCCAACCGACACGATCGGTCGGTTTGAGATGTCTGCCTTGCCGATCGTTGCGGACTTCACGAAGGCGAGGTCGGAGAGGTAGACCCCACCGCTCGGCGTGTTCGCGGCGAAGCGGACCTGAGTGATGTCCTTCAGGTTGAGCCCCGCCAGCTTGGAGACCGGGATCGTGACCTGCTGAAGCATGACCTTGCGCAACAGGGTGGTCGGAGCGACACCGGGGAGCACGGAGAGCGCGTCGCCGAGGCTGGAAACCGGGATGGTCACCGAACCGCCGGCGCCGTCCTGCACGGTGATGTTCAGATCGGTGCCCCCGCCGTAGGCGACGTTTTCGTCCGGCGCGGCCTTGACCACGAGCGACGAGTAAGCGGAGACATTTCGGTCCGTCGCCGGCACCGGCACGGTCACCTCACCGCTCGCCGCGGTCCACTGAAAATGCAGGGTTGGCGTGGATGGCACGGATGGCGCGTAGCTTGCCGGAGTCCAGTGCGGCAGTTGCCCCTTGGCCAGGGCGCTCGCGCAGTACGGCAAGGTTCCAGCCACCGGGCGGGCGCTCATGCTCGCGCAGACGCCCGCGGTCGCGGCACCCGTGGTGACGATGCTCGAGTCCGGTGCGCTGAAGTCAGCGACATCGGCACGCTCCGACGATGGCAGGGTCGCGGTGGTCTTCACCACGGCGGCGCCCACGGATGCCGGCTCGACTCCCGATCCGTCGAACATGGGCATGAACTTTTGTTCGCCGCCCATGGTCATCCGGAAGAACGCCGAGATGTATGCGGTGCCGACGTTGTATTCAGCCGTGTCGACTAGCCGAGATGCCGCGAACGGAGTCGACTGGGTTGTGCCGTAGCCACACACCGGATCGGTCGGCGCGTGCCAGTCGTCCGCCGCGGCGTATGGGTACTTGAAGTTGTCCCAGGTCGAGTTGAAGTAGTCGTGGTCAGCACCCATCACGACGACCGCGGAGCGCAGCACGTTGTCGCTTCCGCTGAACGCGTGGCTGGAATCGTCGACGAAGTGCTGGCCTTGGAGGTCGGACACGTCGCCATCGCAGTAACCCATAATGACGGCGGTGGGAACGTCGGGCAGGGTCAGCTTGTTGAAGTCGATCGGCGCCAGCGGAAGAACCGCGTCGATTCCGAACGGATGCGGCAGCTGGGTGTTCATGAGCGCCGCGCGAACGACGCCCTCGCCGCCACGCGAGTGACCCATGAGGCCGACGCGGGTGAGGTCGAGGCGACCCTTGAGCGCGAGGCTGACCCCCGCCGGAGCCGTACCGGCATTCGCTTGCTGAAGCAGCGTCAAAGTGTCGAGCACGAGCTGGCCACGAGCGACCGCTCCGCCGTCATCGGAAAGCGTTCCGTCGAGCGCGTTGATCGCGTCAGCGGAGATCGAGACGACCGCGTAACCGTGGCTGGCGAGGTTGGTCGCGGCGTCGTTGTACCCCAGGTAGCTGGGAATGGTGACCTGCCCGGGCCCGCAGGGCCATGCTGCCGGGTTGGCAGTTGCTCCCGATCCGGGGACCGAATAGCACGCGGTGTGCCGTCCGTGTAGGAAGACCACAATGGGCAGCTCACCCGGCGCTCCAACCGGCATGAACACCGCGCCGCGCATTTCTCCCTTGCGCCCGCCGAATCCCGCCAGAGTTTCGACCTCGTCGCCAAGGTTGTAGTCATCACGCGCCACGGAGTACTGCCCGAGAGTCGACGGATCGTCGGCGCCAGTCAGGGTCGTTGCGGTGGTCGGCTTCGGCTGGCCGAGCGACTTCGCCAGCGACTTCAGCTTGTCGAGTGGAATCTGAGCTTGCTGCGGGGCGGCCGGGTCGCCCTGGCCCTCCCAGCCCTGGCTGACCCTTTTCGCCGACTTGGCGATCGCATTGCTCGTCGTCACCGTCAGGGTGAGGCCATCCAATGACTGCTGGGCAACGCCGATGTCGGTCCCGTCGATCCAGAGGTCCGGGGCGTTGTCTTGCAGGGCAACGGGCGAGGTCAGCTTCTTCGTCACCTGGTAGCCGCCGGGAACGTGTGCGACGCTCCAGTCCGAGCCCGATGCGACCGGACTGGCCGCGTCAGATGGCCCCGCGAGCGCGGGTGTTGCAAAAAATGGGACGGTGGCGACTGCCAGCACTGATGCCAGCGCAAGCGGTTTCCAACGTCGAGATGGTTTAAACAAGCGGATCCTCCGGAACCAAAGGGGTGATAGGGATTCGTTTCGGAGAATTCGCTGCAGGTGGTTGCGGCGTCCATCCCCCGTAGACGCATGCTCACGTTAGAGCCCCGAATGGGGGTAGAAATGCCAGTTCGGGTCGCGGAAACAGGAACGTCACATTTGTTTAACGCGAGCGAAATTTTGTGCAAGCCGTGAGGAGATCCCCGCCGCGTCAACGGGCCGCTCCGACGCCAGAAAGGGGATTGCCTCCGCACGGCGGCGGGACTAAATTGACCCCCAAATGCGATAACCAGCGCCCGCCAGTCGCCCCGCGATGGACGGTGGGCGTGGAGTGCCGGACACGATTCGCGCCGGTCATATCCACCGATCGGCACTCCAACCCGATGCGCACACACTGACGGAACGGCACCGGCAGGTGCGACGCATCCTGGTCAAGATCCAACGCGCCCAAGGAGGCGTTCCACATGCTAAAAGAAATACACACCGTATTACCCGCCGCCGATCTCACCCGGGCCCGGGCCTTCTATCACGACAGGCTCGATCTCGATCCCGACGAAATTCATGAGGGAATGCTGACGTATCGTCTCAGCTCCGGAGCCACCTTCGACATCTACGAGACCGAAAACGCCGGTTCCGCCAAGAACACTCAGATGTGTTGGGTCACTGACGACCTCGATACCGAGATGACCCGATTGCGCGATCACGGAGTCGTGTTTGAGGAGTACGACGTTCCCGGGCTGAAGACTGTCAATGGGGTGGCTACAGACGACATGGGCAGAACCGCCTGGTTCAGGGACAGTGAGGGCAACTTCATCTGCGTCGCGCAGTACGCCTGACGACGGTTCGAAAAAAGGGTCGGCACGATCGCATGGCGGTCGGCCGGCCTTTTTGTTACCGATGTGGGAATGGCCGAAATAGGGCTGGCGCCGCCCGGGGTCGGCGAAGCGCGACCGCTCCCCCGTCATCCATCCCCATTGCTCATCCCGCTCAGTTATGGACGTTTCAGAACCGCCATGGCGAGCTTGCTCAACGTCATCCGCTTCCGAAACCGCAGAACCTTTCCGACGAGTCGCTCCCGAGTCGAGCGGCGGCCCGCGCCACACTTACTGTTATGCGACGACGGTGTCGACCGAGACATCGAGCCACAACCCTCAGGAGCTGCAGATGACCGACGTGGGAACCGAATCGACCTGGCATTTCGAGTGGGTGCGACCTCTCGCCCTGCGATCGATCGTTGGCGCACTGATCGCGGCAGCACTCATCGGTGTCGTCAGCGTCATCGTCGGTGATTTCAGCGAGCTCAGCTGGCGGGCAATAGGCACCGTCACGGTATTCGTCGGATTCGCGCTTGTCAGCTGGTACGACGCCGACGTGTCAGCGAAGCGTGCGACCTGGTTCGGCGGCGTGTCCGTGGCCGTCTCCATCTACCTTCTGCTCGTGAGCCTCGGCAAGATCTGGTTCCCAGGCGATCGCGACACCCTTCCTCTGCTCACCATCGTCGGGCTCGCGGCTGTGGCGCGGGTCGCCCTGCTCCACATTCACCTACTGCTGAACATCTACCGCAGGTTCAGCTCCGACACGATGAGGACCGTCTCGCACCTCACCTTCTGGCTTGTGGCCGTGCTCGCCGTCATGCTGTCGTTGCCGATGCTGTTCACGAACCTCAATTACACGGAAGGCTATTGGCGGACGGTAGGCGCCGTAGCGATCCTGGACACCCTCGGCACCATTCTGGTGCCGCTCGTACACGCGCTGTTCGGCTCGAAGTCCGAGGCGCTGCCTGCACCTGTTGCGGCGCCGTCGGCGACGGAACGGCTACTGTCCGACCTTCCCGCCCCACCCGCTACCCCGGCGCGTCCGGCGGCGGCGGCATACGCACCGCTGAATCCCGCTCCGGCGCCGCTGAGGCTCGCGTGGCCTCGATATGACGACGGACGACCGCTTCCGGCTCGGCCCGACGGGTCACCGGATTTCACGGGAGTCCTCGGCTACTAAGGCGCGAAAATCGCTCGTTCTTACGAGGTGGTGGGCAGGCTGGTCACGTAGTCGTGGGCCTCGCGTGCGGCAAGCCGCCATGCCGCCAGAGTGCCGTCTGCGTCGTCGTCGTTGAGGGGCAAGGCAATCCATTCCTTCATGGTTCGCTTGCCCATCGTGACTGCTTGGGCTGTGCCCGTTTCGAGGCTCTCCTGCGCCCGGAGCCCAGGGACCTTCACGATCAGGCGACGGTCACGACCGAGAAAAGCGAAGATCTTGCCGTTGACTCGAAGCCCCGGGCTCGCGAACATTGTGCCGAACTGAACCGCGGGTTCGCCCCGGTAGTCGGCCGCAATCTCATTCAACAGTGTGCCCGCTGGGTCACGGATGTATGCCTCTTCGAGCATGGCGTCCTCCTGAGCTGCGTGGATCAGACCTCGGCTTCACGTTGTGACAGTGACACTACGGTTGCGTCGCTTCGCGTTCAAGGGCTGCAGCGGCTGCACTCGGCCGAGCGACGTCGTGGCCTGACCGTCATATCCGGAGGTTGCGAGAAGCGGATGGGCCGACCAGAGAACACCGGATGCAAGGCTCATAGCGCTCAAGGAGCTCAGAACGAGGCAGCGCACCATCCGGGATGGGCTCGCGACGTTGGCCGAGGGGACCAAATCGGCCGTAGGCGGCGCGAACTCGCAGCCGATGTTGCCCCTTCGGGGCGGGTCGTCTACGGACTCGACTAGGTAGTCCCGACTGTCAGCTCATACCCAAGGCAGGATCCAGGGCATCCAGCTCGTATTCGAGTTGCTCGGCGGTGAAGGCGCCCGGATGCCGCACCACCACCTTGCCGTTCGGGTCGAGAATTACGGTGTACGGCAGGCCGGTGATGGCGTACCGGCCGGCGAGGGTCCCGTTCGGGTCGGATGCCATGGGGTAGGTTGCACCCGCACGTGAGGCGAACGAGACTCCGGATTGGTTGAGGTCGGAGACATCCACCCCGATCATCGCCACACTGGCGCCGTCCTTCTTGTAGACGGCTTCGAGGGCGGGCAATTCGGAGACACACGCGGTGCAACTGCTGGCCCAAAAATTGATCACCTCGTATTCGTGAGGCGGCGGCGCGGTGCTGATCGTTGTTGAGGTACTGCCCAGGGCGGGAAGAACTGAAGCCTGTGGGGTGCCACCGAGTTGCGTCCCGCTCGCGCGCGTCGCTGCGATCGATTGGCCGGCAATCGGCTGCCTCTCCTGTTTTGGCAGGACCGTCTCGGCCAGTTGAGACATTGCGCTGGAGAACAGGGCTGTGTTGGCCGCTTCGGTTCCGAAGCTGCCCGCGGCGGCTTCCAGACCGTTCGTGTCGATGAAGAACAGTTGCGCCCCGTGCTGAATGGTCTTCTGTGAGGCGTCAAGCTGGATGGGGACGCCATACCGTGTGGCCAGGGCGGCCAAGGTTTTCGGCGTTCCGGTGCCGAAATACCAGTTGGAGGTATGGCCGAGGCCATGCTCGTTTGTCCACTTCTTCACGGAGGCGACCTGCGGGTAGTAGGGATTTGCGTTGATCGAGACGAAGGCAATGTGTTCGGCGGCCGCCCCCAGATCCTTATCCGCGGTCAGGACATCCTGGGCGAGGAGGGTGCAGAGGTCCACACACTGGTCGTCGTTGAAGCTGAGGACTACGGACTGTCCCCGGAACTGGTCGAGAGTGAGCCGCCTGCCGTTCTGATCGGTGAGGGTGAAGTTCGGCATGGGCGAATGCATTGCGCTGAGTGTGTCCAGCCCGAGCAGGGATGCCGCGGGTTTGCTGATTTGCGAAGACGCGTCAGTGATCTGGGAGGCCGGGGCGGATGGGGTCGGGAGCAGGACAACGATCAGCAGTGCTGCGAGAGCGGCGGCAAGCACCCCTCCGCTGGTGATCCACAGGACCCAGGGAACTGAATTCTGACGTTCGGATCGGCGCTGGCGACTGTCATTCTTCATTGGCTACCTTCGTTGTTTCATCGTGGGTTTCTTCTTCGTACACGGCCTCGCGCCTGATCGACCATCCGACCAGCACGGTCGCGGCGACGACCACCGTCCCGAGAACGCAGCCGACAGCGAGGGACGAACTCGCCATCCAGCCGCTGATCGCGGTCTGCATCGAGCCGATCAGCCCGGCCAGCGGAGAAGCTGAAAGCGGGTGGGTCATGTCACCGATCCAGTAGAGGATCAGGTAGCACCCCACCAGGACCTCCAGCGCATTCGCCAGGGCTGGAACCCATCGGCTCGCCCGACGGAGATGACGAGTCGCCTCGGCACTGGCATGAATCGTGAGCAGGGCAACCGCGGTGCAGAAGACCCCCATGCCCAGGGCGTACGCCAGAAACGTGAACATCCCGTTGGCGAAACCCAACCGGGTGAAGGTGCTCGCGACTCCGGCGAGAAATAGGGGAAGCGCGCAGGTCAGAGACCCGATGGCATAGGCGACGCCGAAGCCGGTCATCGCTACCGCGCCATGCCCGCGGCGAAAGTGTGTAACGGGAAGAGTCGGCCTGAACTGCTTACCAAACAGCCCTGCGATTCCCAGGACCGCAAGCGATGCTCCGACCAGGATCATGATCCACGGTGCCACGGTGACGATCAACGCTGCGCCCGCCGCAGCCAGAAACCCAACAGCCCCGAATACGGCGATGAAGCCGACGGTTAGGCAGCCGCCCGTCACCAGCGCCACCGTCGTGCGCTCAGCCCAGCCGAGCCGACGGTCGCGCCTGGCAAACAGGGCGAGGTATCCGGGGAGAAGCGGAAATCCGCACGGGTTGACGGCCGCGATCAGACCGAGCGTGAAGGCGTAGCCGATCGACGCGGCCGCGCTCACCTCGCGCTCCCGGCGGCCTGCCCAGCCAAGGCAGAGAGATCGACCAAGGTCGGCAACTCGCTGAATTCCCTCATGCGCGAGCCAGGCAGGCGCACGAGGGTTGGAGCTTTAGTTGGCACCAACGTATTTTCGGACATGGTTCCTGCCCGTCCGCTGACCGGCCGCGACCGCGCTGGCGTCGCAACAACCGGTCCGTCTCGTCCCGCTGGTCCGTCTGTGCCTCGGCGCCCTAGGAGCAGAACGTCAGCGGTACGCCCAGGCGCTGTAGAAGATGGCTATCGCAGCGCCGGCGAGGAGACCCGCGACGATCCAGAACCGGACCACTATTGTCACCTCGGAGCCTCCCACGATCCGCATCACCCGACGCGTCGAGTCGGCGGCTGGCAACGGCATTTGCCCCGACCGTATTCTGGCGCTCCGGGGCGGGAGTGCCACTCGCGCGAAGACAGCGAACGCGCCTCCGAGACCGACGAGGAGCAACTCGGTGTGGGTCATGACGGCAAGCGCCGCCAACGACCCGCCGAGGAGCAATGCGCCGCTTTCACCAAGTCGGATTTGTGCCGGGTGAGTGTTCCACCAAATGAAAGCGGTGAGAGCGGCAAGGAGAATTACCGTCATCTCCGTGAGGATTTCGGGGTCCCGTGTCGGGTAGCAGCGAGAGAGGCCCAGCGGCGTCAAATTCAGATTGAGACACGACTGGGCGTATTGCCAGCCCGTAACAAACAGATAGGCGACCAAGGCCGTCGAAACCGCTCCTGCCGCAAGCCCGTCGTAGCTCTTGACGATGCTTACCGCGTACCCTCCCCCGACGACTATCGACGAAATCCAGATGGATGCGGCTAGCAACCCAATTGCGCCGAGTGACAGGAAGTCGAATCGAAGATTTCCCAGGAAAGAAATATGGCCGGAGGCAGGCGTCCAACCCCTCGCGTTGGGGAAATTGAGCGCTCCGATCGCAAATGCCAACCCAACCACACACTGGCCACCGAACTTGACCAGCCGCCGCGTTCGCGGGCTCCCCTTCTTTCGACCATCGAGAAGGTCGACCCCGAACCCGATGAGAGTTAATCCGGCAAGGAGTGCCATAAACAGGAGTCCGCTCGGCGCAATCGTCTTACCGGACGCGAGGAGCACGGCGACGTAACCGAGAAGCACCGCCAGGAACAGCAGGACTCCGCCGGACGAAAGGACGACATTCGCGACGCGCTCTATGAGCGAGCGGTTGGGCTGGGCGCGGGAGGTCGAGCGCTTCCCCATTCGTAGCGTCGCAAAGATCAGGGCAAAGGCCGCCGCGAACGACACCGCGCTTCCCCAAATTACGTTGTTCATCTACTCGCAATCCTGGTCTGAAACCCCGACAGCAACCGGGACTCGCGCCGCCTCTAAGAGGTCGCGAAACCGACGCTGCACATGGAATTCTCTCATTCATGGTTTCGCTCCCCGCGCACCGCCCAGCCGATTCCGCGTCATATCGACCGTTGACCGGCAGCATTTGTGGCGTGACAGGTCTCGTTCTTCCGACCGTGAAATGGATCATTCCCCAGACGGAAGCTGAGGCAGTGAGAAAAAGGGCCATCGCCCAGACGCTCACCAGGATGCGGTTCGGAACAGTTGTTTCCGGGATGCGACTGGACGGGAGAGAGTCTATGTAGCGGATGACGTCGCCTCGAGGCGCGTCGGTGCCAAGTAGTCCGCGATCTCCGCCGCCAACTCCCAGTCGGCGGTCAGCGCACCTTGCGCGCTGAGACCTCTCTGAAGTAGTCGTTGGCCGGTTTCAAGAAGATCAGCACGGTCGCGATGATGGCGAGGACCGCGCGTACGGCACCAAGACCGTAAGCGCCGAGGATGCCGAAGACAGAGAGGACGGTGATGATGAGCAGGACGATGCGGGCCCAGTTCGCGCCGCGGCGCATGAAATAGGCGAACAGCACGTAGGCGCCGATGTACAGGATGCCGACGATGACTGTGATGGCGATCCCCACTGCGACAGAGGCGTTGATAGCACTGTCGGAAAGCTGGAGCCCCTGGGCCTGCATCTGACGCTGAATCTCGGCTCTCGATGAACCGATCGTGACCAGGCCCACGATCAGCGATACCAGACTGATCGCGGCGGTCGCGATGTACAACCAGAACGCCGTGGTCACCTGTTGCGGGGCGGCGGGAGCAGCGTTCACCGAGGTTGACGCATCGTTAGCTGGATGCTCGGGCGGGTTGTACTCACTCATGGAGATCTCCTTTGATGGCCGTCGAACTGCGCGCGGCTAAACGTATCGCCACAGCGATCTTTTGAGCAACCGTTAGTTTTGGCCTCGAGCCACGGCACAGCTCATCATTCGGGGCCACCCTCTGGCCATATGGCACCAAGGCGGAGCTCGGCACTAGCGTTGTCTAGGACCGTGAGAATTCTCGAAGGTTGCTCACGCGCACCACCGCCCATCCGTAAAATAGACGCGTTTGTGAGTCTTAAGGAGAGCCGCGTGAAGGCGTTGTGGGCGATGGTGCAGGGGGACCCGGTGTTCATGCGCCGGGTAAACGGTTGGCTTGCGGTGTTCTGGGTCGCGATGATTCCGTTCTCCCTTGCGATGGGCTGGCTCTCCAGCGTGTATTACGTATCGGCCCTTTCCCTGTGGGCGCTCGTTTCTGGACACTGGTCCGCTTGGCAGGCGGCACGGGTTGAGGTAGCTCAGCAAGAGGATGCGAAGAAGAAGCTCGAGGAGGACGTGCCGGGCCAAGTGGTTGACGCGATGCTCGCAAGAACCACGGTCGAAGAAAACGCCCGCTCCGGGAACGACAAGGCGTACTTCCTGGAACAACTGACAAGCCTGAAAGGTGTCGGGCTTCTCACCGATGAAGAATTTGAAACGAAGCGGGATCAGCTGAACGAAGCCAGTTCAGCACCTAGCGTCTCCTAGCTGGGTCGCAGATCTGAGTTTTCCGCGGGGAGTAACGCCTTGGCGCTCGATTCAAGAGCAGCGGGAACCACGCGGTAGTAGGCCCATTTGCCGCGCTGCTCCCGCACGGCAAGGCCCGCTTCGACCAGCTTGCCCATGTGGTGGGAGACGGTGGGTTGAGACAGGCCGACCGGTGCGGTGAGGTCGCAGATGCAGGCCTCTCCTCCTTCGCTCGCGGCGATGAGGGACAGCAGGCGAACCCGGGTGGGGTCGCCGAGGGCTTTGAAGACGTGGGCAATTTGTTCGGCCTGCTCCGGATCGAGCACACCACCTGTCACGGTCGCGCAGCATCGGGTCGCGTCTTGGTTCAGGAGTGCTTGGGCGATCGGCATGAGTCCATTCTGCCCGTCATATTGACATTTGTCGATGTATCGATGATTCTCAATGTATCGAAAATGGTCGATTTGAGGAGCCAATCGTGAGTGACCTACCCGTAGTCGTCATCGGAGCGGGCCCGCAGGGCCTTGCCGCGGCCGCACACCTCCTCGAGCGCGGGATCGAGCCGCTCGTCGTGGAGACGGGCGACGGGCCGGCAGCGGCCGTGACCGAGTGGGGACACGTGCGACTATTCTCGGAATGGCCCGAGCTGGTGGATTCCGCGGGGGCACGTCTTCTCGAATCGACCGGTTGGACCGCTCCGACGGAGGGTTTTCCCACGGGGAGCCAGTGGGTGTCGTCCTATCTCGCGCCGCTCGCCGCCGCCCTGGGCGAGCACGTGCGCTACGGCGTACGTGTGACCGGTGTTGGTCGACGCGGCCGCGACCGTCTCGTCGACGCCGGGCGCGGCGAACAGCCATTCACCGTGCACGTCACGGACGCTTCTGGCGCGGAGTCGCGCATCGACGCTCGAGCCGTGATCGACGCATCCGGAACGTGGGCACAGCCCAACCCCGCCGGGGCTGACGGCCTCCCCGCACTCGGCGAGTGCGCGGCATCCGCCTTCGTCTCCTACCGGATCCCGAACTTCGCTGACGCAGAACAGTTCGCGGGCGAGCACACCGTGGTCATCGGTAGCGGACATTCCGCGGCCACCGCGATCATCGAGCTCTCCCGGGTGGCGAAGCGGCATTCGGGCACGCGAATCACCTGGGTGCTTCGCCGAGGGGCGGTCGGGAACGCTTTCGGCGGAGGCGAGGCAGACCAGCTTCCTGCCCGCGGCGCGCTCGGTACCCGCGCCCAGCGGTCGGTTCAGGCGGGCATCGTCGACGTGGTGACCGGGTTCCGGGTGGAGCAGATCGAGACCACGACTAGCGGGGCGGTGCTGGTCGCCGAGGATGGTCGGGCACTTGCTGCCGCGAATCGCGTTGTGGTGCTCACCGGATTTCGGCCCGATCTGTCGTTCCTCTCCGAGATGCGCCTCGAACTGGATGTCGCCCTCCAGGCCCCGGTTCGCATCGCGGCCGAGGTCGACCCCAACTTCCACAGCTGCGGATCCGTCCAGGCGACCGGGGCAAAAGACCTTGCCCAACCGGAACAGGACTTCTACCTGATCGGGGCGAAGTCCTACGGCCGGGCACCCACATTCCTGGCGATGACCGGGTATGAACAGGTGCGAAGCGTGGTCGCGGAGCTCGCCGGAGACCACGAAGCCGCCGCCCGCGTCGAGCTGGTGCTGCCGGACACGGGTGTGTGCGGCGGAGCCGGTCTGTTCGATGAGCCGACCGGCTCCGCAAACGGGTCGTGCTGCGCGCCGGCCAAGACACTCATTCAGATTGGCCTTTCACGTCAGCCATAATCGTGCGCTAGAGAACGGCGGGCAGAAGCTCGGCGAGCAGATTCTGGACGCGACCCTTGATGTCGTCGCGGATCGGGCGCACCTCGTCGATGGCCTTGCCCTTCGGGTCGGCCAGTTCCCAGTCCTCGTAGCGCTTACCGGGGAAGATCGGGCACACATCGCCGCAGCCCATCGTGATCACCACGTCGGAGTCGCGAACCTGTTCGGTGGTCATCAGCTGCGGCACTGCCCGGGAGATATCGATGCCCTCCTCGGCCATTGCCAGAATGGCAATGGGATTGATCTGGTCACCGGGCTCTGACCCGCCGGAACGAACCTCGACGGCCCCGCGAGAAAGTTCGCGCATGTAACCGGCGGCCATTTGCGAGCGGCCGGCGTTATGGATGCAGACGAAGAGAACGGTCGGCTTGTCGCTCATGAGGTTTCTCACTTTCGGTTTACCAAAAGCATAGACCGCCGTCTATGGGTTGGCCAGTCGAGCGGGCCGTATTCATCCCGCGTTCAGGTCGAGCGACGCCAGCAGTGTGCGCACCCGGGTCTCGATGTCATCGCGGATCTCTCGGACTCGCGCGATCGGGAGCCCGACCGGGTCCTCGAGGTCCCAGTCGAGGTAGCGCCGCCCGGGATACACCGGGCACGCGTCACCACAGCCCATCGTGATCACGACGTCCGCCGCACGCACCACCTCATCAGTAAGGGGCTTCGGGTACTCGCCCCCGATCGGCACACCGATCTCATCGAGGGCGGTCACAATCACGGAACGGACGGCGTTAGCCGGTTCGGAGCCTGCGGTGCGAACCCGCACGCGATCGCCGACGAGGTGACGGAGGATTCCAGCGGCCAGTTGCGAGCGGCCGGCGTTTTGCACGCAGACGAACAGTACCTCGGGGACGCGCTTCCCGACTGGCAGGTCGTTCTTCGCAAGAGCGGACAGGCGGTCAGCGGCGAAGCGTGAGGTACGGGAGGGGAGGTAGCGAGTGATGCGCGCCTGGTCGGCGAGCAGGGCGTAGCTCTCCCGCACATAGCGTTCGACTGTTTCGGGGGCAAAGGTGCCGGCGAAGCGGCCGGCGAGGTCCGAGGCGATGCGATCCAAGACCCCGTCGGCCATCACCGTCTCGTCCACGCCGTGAAGCAGTTCCGCGATCCAGTCGGCCTGGTCGGAGGCGATCGAGTACCAGACGTTTCGCCCGTCCGGCTCGCGCCGCAGGAGACCCTCGTTGAGCAGCAATTTCACGTGATGGCTGACCGTGGGTTGCCGGAGTTCGAGCTCGATCGCGAGGGTGCCGACGAGCTGCTTGCCGTCGGGGCTATTCATGATCAGGGACATGATCTGCGCCCGCGTCGGATCCGCAAGAAGTTTCAGCTCGTGTGTCGGCCCGGGAATTCCCATAGATGAAAGTCTATGCATAGGCTTGGCCGGTGACCACAGTCCCCGCAGCCCTCATCCGCCGAGCCTCCGCCGAACTGGTCGGCTCCGCCGCGCTCACCGCCATGGTCGTAGGCTCGGGCATTGCCGCCACGAATCTCACCCACGACGTGGGTATTCAGCTGTTCATCAACGCCATTGCGACCGCCTTCGGTCTGTTCGTGCTCATCAGCGTCTTTGGGCCGATCAGCGGCGCACATTTCAACCCGCTAGTCTCCCTGGCCGACTACGCGTTCGGGTTCCGCAGCCTGCGCGACACCGGGCCATACATCGCCGCGCAGATCATCGGATGCATCGCCGGCAGTATTCTCGCGAACATCATGTTCGACCTTCCGCCGACAGCGTGGAGCACCACCGACCGGATCACACCCGGGCACCTCGTGGCCGAGGTCGTCGCCACGGCCGGACTCATCTTCGCGATCTTCACGCTTGCCCGCGCGGGACGCTCACGCTTCGCCGCAGCAGTCGTCGCAACCTATATCGGCTCCGCCTACTTTTTCACCAGCTCAACCAGCTTCGCCAACCCGGCCATCACCATCGGCCGCATGTTCACGGACACCTTCGCCGGAATCGCACCTGACTCAGCGCCCCTTTTCGTCGTCGCGCAGATCCTCGGCGCTTTCCTCGGCTACGTCGGTGTGAGACTGCTCACGCCTCGGGTCACCGCTTCCCCACTCGCCGTTTTCGGTACTCGAGCAGAGTAAGCCAGACGATAAACACGTCGAAGGCAGTGAGCACCAGCAGACCTACGGAAAACGTGACTGCCATTTGGTAGATCTGGTAGCCGATGAACACAATCAGAAACCCGATCATCCAGGGGTACGCCCACAGCCGATCTTTGAGCACTGCCCACACGAGGACCACCTTCACGGCGCCATGGAGAAGTAGGTAAATGGCTCCGAAAAGGGATGCCGAGACGGTCAGGCCGCTTGTGAGGTTCACAAGGTGGGTGGCAACGAAATCTTTGGGGTCTTCGGACAATTCATGTTGGGTGAGGAACCGGCCGATTGCCCCAATTTGGCTCGGCGAGACAAGAAGGAGGAGGATGCCGCCAACGAGCTCGAGCAAGCCGTCGAGTCCCTTCAACACGAGACTTATGCGGAAGGTCCGGTCGAGCACGCTGGTGCGCGAGACACGGGGCGTGGCGCGTTGAGCTTCCATGGATGACGAGATTAGCCGGGCTTGACTGCACGGTAGGTAAAGTGATTTAGCGGTAGCCATACGGCAATGACCCTGTTCGTGGCTCAATACCGAAATGCGAGGCGAAATTTGAGCACGCCAACGAGATTCGAGTGCCCACCGAGCATCCCGGGCCCGCACCGCCCCTCTGCGCCGTCGAATGCACTGACACGATGGCTTCTCCGGGACGCGGTGCAACCGGTCGGGCCCGAGAGCGACGAATCCAAGACTTCGCAGCATTCCTGGTGGAAAGTGATGACCCTCACCGGGGTTGACTACTTTTCCACCCTCTCCTACCTGCCGGCAATCGCGGCCCTCGCCGCTGGGGTGCTGTCGCCCTTCGCGACTCTGCTCATTGTCGTGCTGACCATTCTGGGCATGCTCCCCATGTACCGGAGAGTGGCCGAGGAGAGCCCGAACGGGCAGGGCTCCGTCGCCATGCTCGAACGGCTGTTGCCGTTCTGGAGAGGCAAGCTTTTCGTCCTCGTGCTGTTGGGATTCGTCGCAACCTCATGGATCATCACGATCACCTTGTCCGCCGCCGACGCGACGGTTCATCTGCTCGAGAACCCGCTGGTTCCGTCGTTCCTGAACGGATACGCGGTCGTCATCACGATCGTTCTCCTGCTGATCCTCGGCGGCGTCTTCCTGATGGGATTCACCGAAGCGGTGACCATCGCCGTGCCGCTTGTAGGCGTGTTCCTGGCGCTGAACGCGGCCGTCATCATTGCGGGACTCGCGCGCATCCTGGCGGAGCCCACTCTGGCGGCGAACTGGCTGCAAGCCGTTACGTCCATACAGAGTGGTGGGTTCGGCAATCTGGTTCTGCCTGTGGTGCTGGCCTTCCCCCTACTGGTCTTGGGCCTATCCGGGTTCGAGACCGGGGTGAGCATGATGCCTCTGATCAAAACGTCTGGCTCTACCCCACCGGAGCGGCTCAAGTCGCGAATCCGCAACACGCGAAAGCTCCTGACCACAGCTGCAGCCATTATGAGCGTCTACCTTCTCGCCAGCAGCTTGGTCACGACGGTGCTGATTCCGGCAGCCGAATTCAGGAGCGGCGGAAAGGCAAACGGGCGCGCACTGGCGTTCCTGGCACACGAGCTGCTCGGTAACGGATTCGGGACCGTGTACGACGTCAGCAGCATCCTCATCCTCTGGTTCGCTGGCGCTTCGGCAATGGCGGGGCTCATCAATATCGTGCCGCGCTACTTGCCGTCGTATGGAATGGCGCCGGAGTGGAGTCGGACGGTTCGCCCCGTGGTGCTGGTGTATACGGCGATCAGCATCCTCATCACAATTGGGTTCCGCGCCGACGTGGACGCACAAGCCGGCGCCTATGCCACCGGCATCCTCGCGATGATGGTTTCCGGTTCGGTCGCCGTGACCATCTCGGCCATTCGTCGACGGCGGAGGTTGGGGAGCGTTGGATTCTCCATTCTCTCGGCGGTGCTCGGCTACGCCCTGGTGGCGAACGTGATCGAGAAACCCGACGGCATCGCGATCTCGGGACTCTTCATCCTCGGCATCGTCGTCGTCTCGCTGATATCCCGTGTGTCACGCACTACCGAGCTGCGGGCCGAACGCATCGAATTCGATGAGACCGCCCGGACGTTCATCTCGGACTCCATCGCGCACGACGGGCAACTGAACCTCATCGCGAACCGCCGCCAGGCTGGCGACTATGCGGAGTACTCGGCAAAGGAAGCCGCGCAACGGGCCATGAACCCGGTTCCCGGCGCGGCCGACGTGCTGTTCCTGGAGATCGATGTCGTCGATCCCTCGGAGTTCAAAGAGGTTCTGCAGGTGAGCGGGGTCGATGTCGACGGCCACCGGATTCTTCGCGCGAGTAGCCCAGCGGCACCCAACGCCATAGCCGCCATCCTCCTTGCGCTGCGGGACGCCACTGGAATCAGGCCTCACGCCTACTTCGAGTGGTCGGAGGGCAGCCCGCTCAAGAACTTGTTCCGGTACGTTCTTCTCGGCCGCGGCGACACGCCACCGGTCGTCCGCGAAATCATCCGGAAGAACGAACCAGACGTGGCAAAACGGCCTGGGGTGCACGTCGGCGGATGAATCCATCCCCTGGCGCAGTCGTGGGCACGGTCTACACTCCGTGTGATGACCGAGACAGAGTGGTTGCTGGATTCAGATCCCTCCATCCGATGGCAGGTGATGCGGGATCTCGGTGACGCGCCGGAGGAGGTCGTGGCGGCCGAGCGCGCACGGGTGACTACCGAAGGGTGGGGCGCGCGACTGCTTGCCCTTCAGGGCGAGGACGGCCAGTGGGATGGCGGTACCTACTTTCCCGGATGGGCCGCCACATCCGAACCCGCCGACCAGCCGTGGACGGCTACGACGTACACCCTGCTGCTGTTGCGGGATCTGGGGCTGGACCCGGCGAGTGAAGAGGCTCGCCGTGCCGTGGCCCAGGTGCGGGACAACAGTAAGTGGGAGGAGGCCGGCCAGCCCTTCTTCTCCGGCGAAGTCGAACCATGCATCAACGGAATGACCGTGGCGCTGGGTTCCTACTTCGGCCAGGAGATCAGAGGCGTCGTCGACCGACTCCTCGGCGAGCAGCTGAGCGACGGCGGGTGGAACTGCTGGGCGGAGGACGGCTCAACGCGGTCGTCATTCCACACGACGATTTGCGTGTTGGAGGGGCTGCTGGAACACGAACGGGCGACAGGCGGCTCGGCGGACGTGACGGCTTCCCGCCTCCGAGGGCAGGAATACCTCCTTGAGCGTGGCCTGTTGCGCCGACTGTCCACCGGTGAAGTGGTCGACCCGGATTGGACCCTCTTTTCCTTCCCGACCCGATGGCATTACGACGTTCTACGGGGACTGGACTACCTGCGGAGCGCGGGCGTCGTACCCGACGAGCGATGCGCCGAGGCGATCGAGCTAGTCAAGAAGCGGCGCCGCGAGGACGGCCGGTGGCCCCTGCAGAACACGCATCCCGGTGCGGTGCACTTCGCTATGGAAGAGGGAGACGACGAACCCAGCCGGTGGAACACCTTCCGCGCCCTGCGTGTGCTGGACTGGTACGAGCATGGCCCGGCGGTACCGGCGAGCCGTTGATTCCTACGCGGACGAGCTCGTTCCGTTGAACGAGATCAGCTGAGCTCGAACGGCCATGCCTGCCTCACCTCGATCCTGCCGAACCGGGCCATCGGATGCTTCGACGCGATCTCGATCGCCTCGTCGAGGGTTTCGCACTCGAGCAGGTCGTAACCGGCGATGAGTTCCTTGGTCTCCGCGAACGGGCCGTCGGTCACGCTGACCTGACCGTCGCGCACGGTGACGGTCTTGGCCTCGGCCGCCGGTCGGAGGCGATCACCGCTTCGGTGCACCCCCCTGCTCTCCACCTCGGCGATCCACTCTTCAATGTTGTCTTCGCTCGCCACATAGGTGGGCGCGGATGGGTCGGTGCAGACGAACATGATGTATTGCATGTCAGGGCCTCTCAGTTGGCGTGGACGAGCGGTCGAACTTCAATGGGGGTGAATCTCGCTTCAACGAAACGACTGGCAATCTCGATCGCCCGGTCCACGTTGTCGCACTCGACGACGTAGTAGCCGCCGACGATCTCCCGTCCCTCGGTGAACGGGCCGTCGGTGACCACGGCCTTGCCGGTGTTGGTGCGCACGATCTTCGCACCGGGCACGCTCAGTTCGTTGGAGTCCACCAGCTCCCCCGAGGCGGCAAGCTCGGCCTGTATGTCGGCGTGCGCGCGGCGGAATGCCTCAAGCTCTTCTCCCTCAATCGCAGCGGACGCTTCGGCGTTGTTATAGATCGTCAACATGTATCTCATGGGCACTCCTTCTTGCTTTGGCGAGCAGCACTGCGCGTTCGCGTTCGTTGTTCGTTAGATTGGCGGCGGTTTCAAATTCGGCTCGTGCCTCACCGTGACGGCCGAGGCGGAAAAGCAACTCGCCGCGCACGGCAGGCAGCGGCGCGTAGCCCGCGAGCTGGCCCGCGGAAATCAGGTCGTCGATGATGCGCAACGCGTTGGCCGGGCCAGTGGCCATCGAGACGGCGACAGCTTTGTTGAGCTCGACGACTGGCGACGGATGCAACTGCCCCAGCGCCTCGTACAGCAGCACGATTTCATCCCAGGCGGTCTCGCCCCCCGTCACCGCGGATGCGTGGCACTCGGCGATGGCCGCTTGAAGCGCGTACGAGCCGCGCCCGTGCCCGAGGCTGTCGGCTCGCGCCAGTGATGCTCGTCCCCTGGCAATTTGCGAATGGTCCCAGCGGCTGCGATCTTGATCGAGCAAAAGAATCGGCTCACCACTCGTAGTTGTTCGGGCACCGAATCGCGACGCTTGCAGCTCCATGAGGGCGACGAGCCCGTGCACTTCGGGCTCGTTCGCCAGAATTCCGACCAGTACCCGTCCGAGTCGAAGCGCCTCATGTGCCAGGTCGGTGCGCATCCATGAATCGCCGGACGTCGCAGCGTAGCCCTCATTGAAGATGAGGTAGATGACCTCGAGAACGGAGCGAAGCCGGGCCTGGTACTCGGCCCGGTCGGGAACCTCGAACGGCACTCTCGCCGCGGCCAGCGTCTTCTTCGCGCGGACGATGCGTTGCTGCACGGTGGCGACCGGCACCAGCAGCGCCCGCGCAATCTCGTCCGTGGCGAGACCTCCGACGACCCGGAGCGTCAAAGCAACCTGCGCTTCCCGTGAGAGGACGGGGTGGCACGCCACGAACACCAGACGCAGAACGTCGTCGTCGATGTGGTCGGGATCCCACGGCACGGCGTCCGGATCAAACTCGCTTTCCAGGTCCCGGGCGAGATCGGCGTACCGACTGTCGCGCCGCTCCCGCCGCCGCCATGCATCGACGGCCTTACGTTTCGCCACGGCCGTCAGCCACGCCCCGCCGTTTCGAGGCACGCCCGTGACTGGCCACTGGGCGAGGGCGTCGGCCAGGGCATCCTGAGCGAGGTCTTCCGCCAGGCCAAGATCGCCGACGTAGCGGGTCATGGTCGCCACAATCTTTGCCGACTCGATGCGCCAGACTGCCGCCAGCGCGCGGGCGGCATCACCGTCGCCCGTCGAGTTCTGCATTTGGCGTGCTCCTCAAAGCCGGGGCACCAATTCGGCCCGTATACCCATTCGTCGAACGATATCGCGCCGAATCGACACTGGCGAAAGAAAAGTTTGGGAATTTCGTTACGGATGTACGGATGTATTGAGGAACATTGGGGAGCGCCATCCGTGCTTCAGATTGCCGCCGCGGCTCAGTAACGTGGTGGTCCAAGCGGAAGGGGCTTGCGTTCCAATGAAGAAACTACCGTTGCCCTACCGCAATCCCAGCGAAGCGGCTCGCGAGGCATTCGGAGATCCTGTTTTCCAGTTGATTGAGCAGCCCCGGCTGAAATTCATTGGCTGGGGAGTGGAAGGCACCGAAGCGGCCATGATTCTCAGCACCAGCCACTGGATTGCGGACGACAGGGGCGACTTCCACTTCATGGGCTGGCCGATGGGATAGGCCGGGACTCAGCTTCGGGGGACGCTCTTCACGGAAGTTCCCGGGGCGACCATCGACCCGAGCCTGGACAACTGTCACGCTGCCGCAGTTCAACATCTCGCATATCTCGTGATCAACGACCAAATCAATCAGCCAGATTTTCCTCACGAGTTCGCCTCTCCCGAGTGGCATCAGGCCCTGCAGGTCTTGAGAGACGAGATTCATGCGCTGCGGCCGCATGTGGAATCGCTCGACATCGACTCGAAGCCGGTCCGAGGGTTGGGGCTCGACTACGGCGGCTACCGTGCGACCACGGTTCAGAGAGAGGGACGCTTGGTCACTCTCGTCATTCACGACGAGGATGCTGCCCGTATCAACACCCGGATTGTCACGGATCTTGCCCCAGCGTTGGGAATGACTAACCGGCACCGGATTCGTGGAGAAACCGGAACTCGTGACGGCGCATGAGCCGCAAGACGAATGCCGCTGGATATTCGAAGGCACGCAGTCCGGTCGCCGCGTCGCACGGCTCGATTCGGTCGATGCTGTACTCGACGCCCCTAGAGAGAATGACGCACTCTCCCGCCGCCACGATCTGCCTCCCGATTAGCAGTCTCTGCGTCTTTTCGTCCAAAATCCATGCAATCTGAAGGTCACTCCGGCGTGTTGAGGTCAACACGCCGCAAGTGAGACCGGATTGCATGGATTTCGGAAGGGCCCTCATGAGGGTGCGCGTCATGGGGAACGGGTCTCATCGCGGAGGGAGGGTGAGGAGCATGGGTACTGTGGCGTCGTGCTCTCCTTTTTCATCAGCCACCCGGAAGTTGCCGTCGATGCGGGTTCGCCCATCGAGCAGTGGGGGCTCTCGGAGTCCGGCCAAATCCGCGCTGGTCAACTCTCCGGGCTCGACTGGGCGCGAGGCATCCGCCGCATCGTTTCCAGCACCGAACGAAAGGCAATGGAAACCGCCGCGATTCTGGGGAGCGCGCTTTCGCTCACGTACACGACCGACCGCGAGCTGGGAGAGAACGATCGGTCTGCGACGGGATTCCTCCCTTTGGTCGAATTTGAGGCAGCGGCCGATGAATTCTTTGCGCGACCCTCGCTCAGCGTGAGCGGGTGGGAGACCGCCGCGCACGCGCAAGCTCGTATTGTGGCCGCGGTTCGCCGATTGAGTTCAGACGATGCCCGCCCTACCGCATTTGTTGCGCACGGCGCCGTGGGCACCTTGCTGTTCTGCGACCTCGTCGACACTCCAATCAGTCGCGAGCACGACCAACCGGGACAAGGCAGCTACTTCAGTTTCGACGCGTCGACGTGGACCGCGATGCACCGGTGGAGGCGCATTGAGATGTAGTGAGCAGACTGAACACGCCACGCTCGCCGGTCGCACCGGTGATGAGAAAATTGGTCACTACCCACTCCGGAGAAACACGAAGGAGGCCGCATCACAAGCATGACGACCGCCCTGCGCGCACGCGTCACCGCGTACGGCGGCTCATCGCGCATTGTCGGCGTTGATCTGGCGCGCGGGCTGGCGGTGCTCGGGATGTATGGCGCCCATGTCGGCCTCACCGAGGACTTCGACTGGGGCCGCCCGGGAACGTGGCTGGACGTGGTCAACGGACGCTCCTCCATCCTGTTCGCGCTTCTCGCTGGAGTGTCGATCGCGATAATCTCCGGCGGCCGGAGCGGGCTCGAGGGAATCGAGCTGAAGCGCGCTCGTGTGCGGATCCTGACCCGCGCGATAGTGATCTTCGTGCTCGGCGCGTATCTCGCGTCCCTGGACACGGGGATCGCCGTCATCCTGCCCGTCTACGCCGTTCTTTTCGTCGCAACCCTGCCATTCCTGCGCTTGCCCTCACGGTGGCTGTTCGCGATCGCGGCGATCCTCGCGGTTCTCATGCCACTAATCGTGTTCGTGTTGGCGCCAGGCAGCCCCGAGGATGATCTCGCTTCCTACCTCTTCGTCACGGGTCCGTACCCGGCACTGATTTGGATCGCCTTCTTCCTCGTCGGACTCGCGGTCGGCCGGCTCGACCTGACGGCGACCAGCACACGCCTCCGCATCCTGACCGCGGGCATCGGGCTAGCCGTGCTTGGCTACGGTGCGAGCGCTCTCGTTCTCTCCGGGACCGTCGGGGACGTCCTCCCGGCCGACGTCCGCGACCTCTCCACGGTCGAGGCGCACAGCGGAACCCCGTTCGAGGTGGTCGGATCGACAGGATTTGCGCTCGCGGTTCTCGCGGTATGCCTCCTTGTCCCTCGGGCCGTCCGCTGGCTGCTCTATCCGCTGGCGGCGATCGGAGCGATGGCACTCACCGCGTATACCGTTCACGTGCTGATCGTCGACCGCATCGGCTCCCCCGCCTTCGATCAGCCGGACAACGGCCTCTTTCTTGGCTTTGTCGCGGGGGCGTTTCTCGTCTGCGCAGCATGGACGCTGTTGCTCGGACGGGGTCCGCTCGAGCGTGCGCTCACCGCGCTGTCGCGGGTCGCGGCGCGGGCGCTGCCCGAACGCTGACCTACGCCGCGGAACCTACCGGGAGCTGAGCGTGACCGGCGGCACGAACGAGCCGCTCGGCTCCCTCACCCACCAGGCACCGGTCTCCCGTCGTTCGGTGAACGTGGAATAGCGGTACAGGTACAGCTGAGCCCGGAGCCACCTGGGCCTGCGGCCGTCGAAGGGGTCGCGGCGCAACAGCTTCAGCGTCGCGGCATCCGCGGTCAGCAGCCGCATGAGCAGAACGATGAACCAGCGGTCACGGCGCATGCCCAGGGGCAGGAACCACATCAGCCAGTCGAGACGCAGATGGTACGGAGCGAACTGTCGAGGCATCCGCGTGACGTCGCCCGGCTTCCCCTTGAATTCGTACTCCAGCCAGGTCGTGGATTCGTCCGGCTCCTCGGCATCCGTTCCCTCAATGACGATTTCGAACCGCTGGCGGGTGATGGTGCCGAACGCGCCATACGCGTTGACCAGGTGAAGCGGGTTGAAACTCGCATTCATCAGTTGTCGGCGCGCGAGGAGGTTGCGCGCCGGCCAGTAGCTGAGCACGACGAGCAGGGCGATGATCGCGACCACCACGATCGTGAACCAGAGCGGGGCGGACTGCCGCACTCCGAGGTCCGCCGGGATAGCCGGGATGATCCCGTGCACGACGGAGTCGCCGATCGCCGAGAACGCGAGCACGATCGTGATCGCGTTCAGCCAGGCGAAGTTGCCGGTGACCACGAGCCACAGCTGGGTGAGCACGATGACGATGCCGGCGATGCTCGCGACGGGTTGTGGCGCGAAGAGCAGGAATGGGATCACCAGTTGGGCGAAGTGATTTCCGACCACCTCGAGCCGATGAAACCACCTGGGGAGGTGGTGCGCCCACCAGCTCAGAGGCCCCGGCATCGGTTGCGTCTCGTGGTGGTAGAACATCGCCGTGAGGTCGCGCCACGCCGTGTCGCCGCGCAGCTTGATCAGGCCGGCACCGAATTCGAGGCGGAAGACCAGCCAGCGCAGAAACAGCAGAATCGCGATCGGCGGGGCGGTGGCGTCGGACCCGAGGAAGGCCACCACGAAGCCGGCCTCGAGCAGCAGGCTCTCCCACCCGAAGCCATAGAAGGTCTGGCCCACGTTGACGATGGACAGGTACAGCACCCAGAGCACGAGATAGACCAGGAGAGGAACCCAAGGCGGCCCGAGCTGCGGCAGACCCAGAATGTTGGATGCCGCAAGCACGGCGCCCGTCCAGGCGACGACGAGAAGCAGCCGGTCCGAGTAGCGCAAGCGGAACAGCGTCGGCGCGTTGCGCCACGACGTCGCGGCGATGAAATCGGGCGCCGGGAGCAACCCCCGCTCACCGAGAAGCACGCGGAACTGCGCCGCGGTCGAGAGGAACGCGATGAGATAGATGGCCCCGATGCCGCGCTGAATCACCTGACGCGCAAGCTCGTAGTCTCCGGCCGCGAACCAGTCCATTGCCCCACGGTAGATTTCCGCCGGTCAACGGACAACCCGGTGACAATCGCGTGACTTCGTGCTCTGTTCGCTGTCGGTGCTCGAGTCGTAAAATTGAGCCGCGGAGGCCGGTCTGCGAGGAGGAGCAGAATGGCCGGCAGTCACGACGAATACGACAGGCACGTCGAGGACCTGTACCGGGAGGCTCGCATCGAGCCGCCGTGGACTCGAGTCTGGCAGGACGGTGTCGACATCACGGACACGGTGCCGCCGGACGAGTGGCCCTGGCCGTACAACAAGAACGCTCCGCACCCGAATCGCCCAAGACGCAAGCGGGGCGCCGGATGACCCCGTGCCGATATTCAGTCCCGAAAAGGATGTTCAGATTCCGCCTCGCGCGCAAAGATGAGGGATGTCATTCTTTTCGAATGTACCGATCGAGCCCGAGCCGCCGCGGCAGCCGCATCGGAAACCGGAGCCATGGATAGACGCGCCGGATGACGAACTCGGGGTCGTGCTGCCGTTCTCGACTCTCCTATTCCGCACTGATCTGACGGTGCTGGCGCTGACGAGCGTCACGGCGCATTCGACCGGGTGCCTGCTGGCGGTGAACTGGGCGCTAAATCGCGGCGAGCGCACCGGGCGGCAATGGCGGGATCTCGTCGAGTACTCATTTGCCTTCGGCCTACGACGAGCGGACGACGGCTCGCTTGCGGACACCCAGTTGCGTTTCGGCGTGGCATATCCGGATGGCAGGTCCGCTCGCACGATCGACGGATTCTCTCGCCCGTTCGCGGGTCCCGATGAAGCGGGACCGACGGTCGAGCCGATTCTGCAGAGTCGGAGCCAGGGAGGAGGTGGCGGGGACGAGCGATACAACGGAGGCTCCCACCTGTGGCTCTACCCGTTGCCACCGCCCGTCGATTTCCAGTTGGTCTACGAGTGGCCAGCAGCGGGAGTACCCGAATCACGCTTTTCTCTCGACGGCGCGGCGATCACGGAGGCCGCCCGACGGGCCCAGTCGTTCTGGCCGGAATAGGGAGGATGAGCAGTAGGCGACGAGTCGCGTTAGTCGGTCGCGTGTGACGCGAGGTTCGCCGCCACGGCTCCCACCCGTTCGGCAAAGCCCGGCGGGACGTCGCGTGGCAGGCCGGCCAATGGCCACCACGCCACATCCTCGCTCTCCGCACTCACCAGCGGCACTGCGTCGCTCGAGGCGGTTGCGGCGAACCCGATATCCCAATGCTCGGTGCACCGGCCGAAGCCGTCGCCGAGCGAATGCCGATCCACATCGACGGGTAGGAGTCCCACGGGCGTTAGAGCGCTGATGCCGCCCTCCTCTCGGGCCTCTCGCAACGCCGCGTGCGCCACGGACCGATCGGATGCCTCGATGTGCCCGCCCAACTGAACCCAGAACTGTCCCTTCCTGTGGAAACACAGGAGTACGCGGCGCAGGTCGGTGGAGAAGACGAAACAGCTGGCGGTCACGTGCTTAGGCCCGCTGTCCCGCGCGAGCACGCCGCCGGAACCCTGATCGATAAACCGAATGAATTCGGCGCGCAGACGGTCCTGATCCGCATTCGGCGGGACCCAGGCTGCGAGGTCGCGAGACAGCCGCTCGGCGACAGCCGTCGACGGGGATTGGCGCTGGCGCATCCAGTCAGGCTACCGACGATTCAGTGGTGGCTTCGATCGTGCCGAGGCGCTGAGTCCCATCATGCGCGCTCGGCTCTTCCGGCGCGCGGAACCCTGCGTTACGCTAGCCGCCTCACCCCGGGGAGCAGCGATGACAAGCGAAAAACAGTCGGCCGATGGTGAAGGCTGGTTCGACGGCTTTGACGCTCGCTACTTCGAGGTGAATGGCACCTCGCTCTTCGCTCGCTACGGCGGCAATGCATCCGGCCCCACTCTCCTGCTGCTTCACGGATTCCCGGAGAGTCACGTCATGTGGCACCGGGTGGCGCAGGCTCTGCGCCACCGGTATTTCCTGGTCATGCCGGACCTGCGCGGTTACGGTGACTCAGCCAAGCCAACCGGTCTGGCCGATCACAGCAACTACAGCAAGCGAGCGATGGCGAGGGATGTCGTGTCCGTGGTCGACGCGCTCAATCGGGATAGTTTTCTGCTGTGCGGACACGATCGCGGGGGACGCGTCGCCCATCGGCTGGCGCTCGATCACCCGAGCCGGGTTGACAAGGTCTGCGTGATTGACGTCGTCCCCACCCTCGACATGTACGAGGCGACGGACATGGAATTCGCCACCGCCTACTTTCACTGGTTTCTCCTGATCCAACCGAGCCCGCTTCCCGAGTTCATGCTCGGCGGAAATCCCATCGACTACCTTCACGCGTCCCTCGGAGGGCTGGGAAGCACCGGCCTCGAACACATTGAGCCTGAGGCGCTGATCGAATACGAGCGGGTCTTCACCACACCCGAGGCCATCCACGCCGCCTGCGAGGACTACCGGGCCAGCGCCGGTATCGACCTCGATCAGGACCGCGAGAGCCGACGGCACGGGGAGAAGATTCGCTGCGATGTGCACGTGCTGTGGGCGCAGCGCGGCTATGTAAATAGGTTCTTCGAACCGGTGCCGCTCTGGCAGGCGCAGTGTGCCGGCGCGGTCAGCGGAGAATCGCTGCCCTCCGGACATTTCATCCCCGAGCAATTGCCGTACGAAACCGCTGACGCCCTATCGGAATTCTTTGGAGGCAGTGATGAGTGAGTCCGCAGTGGAGAGCCTCACCGTAGACGAGTGCTGGGCGCTTATGGCGACTGCCAACCTCGGACGAGTGGGCGTGGCTCTCGACGGGGGCGTGGACATCTACCCCGTCAACTTCATGGTGAAGGACCAGATGATCTATTTCAGCAGCGCTCCGGGATCAAAACTGGTGGAAATGACCCGGCACCCTCGGGTGGCATTCGAGGTCGACGGCATCGCCAAACGCCGTCGCTGGAGCGTCGTCGTGCGTGGTGAGGCGAAGAGACTCGGCTTCGACACCGAAATCGAGGAATCCGGGGTGCGATCGCTTCACACTCTCACGCCGACCGAAAAGTGGAATTACGTTCGGATCGAGCCACGGCTCGTGACCGGCCGACGCTTCGTCAGCAGCCGGCGGTAGTCGCGATCCGGTTCACGGGCGTACAACCAGAACCGGGCACGACGCATGGTGCACGCACTGCTCGCTCACCGACCCGAGCAGCAGACTGGCGAATCCGCCGAGCCCGCGAGATCCGAGTACCAGCATTCGATGTCCCGCGGAGAGACGAAGGAGGGTTTCGGCCGGCTGACCCAGAATGGCAAGGTGCCGGACGGCAACGGACGGATGCTTCGCTACAACCGCGCGCGTCTCCGTGATCAGTTGCTCGCGAACCGCCGCGGTGATCTCGTCGAAGGACGCGACAAAGCCGCGGTCGAAGAGCGCACCGTGTGGAGCGGTGTCGATGCTCCAGCAGCGCACGATCACGATCGGGGCGTTCAAGCCTTCCGCGATGGTCAACGCGACCTCGAGCGACTTCTTGGATCCGGCGGAGCCGTCGTTGCCCACGATGATGCTCTCGGCGGGGATCGTTCCGGGAACGGCGTTTGCGGTGGTGTTCGGTTGTTCGGACATCGGGTTCCTCTTCATTGATGGACCAGTGTTCTCGTAGATCTGGATTAAGCATGCGGGTAGGGGGAGGTGCGTCGGGCGATCGCTGCCGAATCCGCCACACGAAAACGCAGGAGATTCACCACGGGAGGAGCGCATTCGGCGGACTTTGCCGCCAACGGTGGTGTTTCTCCTGCGTTTTCAGTGGGCGGATGGCGCGGCGCGATCGATCGTCCCGTGACTCGGACCCGCCGCTGCGGTTGTCCTCGTGGGTGCTCGCCTCTAGGGTCGGAGCCAGCGGCACGTGCACTGAACCGGGAGGTCCCATGAGCAAGCTGATCTACTCCGCGATCGCCTCGCTTGACGGGTATGTGGCCGACGAGTCCGGCAATTTCGACTGGAGCGAACCGGACGAGGAATTGCACACCTACGTCAACGATCGGGAGCGACCGATCGGCACTTACCTGTACGGGCGGCGAATGTATGACGTAATGGTCTTCTGGGAATCGGCGCACACGATGACCGCGCTGCCCGCGTTCATCCGGGATTACGCCCAGATTTGGCGGTCGGCGGACAAGATCGTCTATTCACGCACGCTTGACGCGGCAGCGAGCACGAAGACTCGTATCGAGAAGCGATTCGATGCTGACGCGGTTCGGCAGTTGAAGTCGGCATCGGAACGAGACATCAGCGTCGGTGGCCCCGAGCTGGCCGGCCGGGCGATAAGGGCCGGCCTGGTTGACGAGATCCACGTGTTCGTCACCCCCGTCGTTGTGGGAGGCGGAAACGGATTCCTGCCCGACGGGGTACACCTCACCCTCGACCTCATCGCCGAACGTCGGTTCGCGAACGGAGTCGTGCATCTGGGGTACCGTGTCACCAACTGAGGCGCTCGCGTCGCGCCCGGCCAACCATCAGTTCGTCGGTGGATTTCTTCGAATCTTCGCCCCGGGAAAATGCGATCCGCCGAAGGAAGCTGTTTCAGGGGCCCAGGGTGGCGCACCGAACAAGAAGGGGCGACGGGGTAGCTTGATCCCATGGATACCTTGTTTACAGTTTTGCACGTCGTCGGAGCAGTCTTCATTGTGGGGCCGATGGCGATTCTGCCGATGACCGCCATGCGCGCGCTTCGTTCCGAGAACTACGCCCAAGTGGCGACCCTCGCGAAGTCGACGGCTGTATTCAGCTACCTTTCCCTCATCGTTTTCGTGCTCGGCTTCGCGGTCCTCGGCATGAGCGCTCCCAAGGACAACCTGTCGTTCACTACCCCGTGGATCCTGATCTCGGTGATCGCGTATGCGGTCGCCATAGTGCTGAGTCTGGTGGTTGTTGTGCCGGCGATGCGTCGGGCCGCCGAAGCGCCCGCCGGACCGTCCTCCGAATCTCCTGCTGCGCCACGGTCGAATGCGGCAGTGAGCGCCGGATCCGGCGTCGTGAGCCTGCTCCTGCTCTTGGTGGTCGTGCTGATGGTGTGGAAGCCGTAGCGGAAACTTACGAGGCCAGCAGGACTAGAGTTCCTCCGTCATCGCCCCGATCGACTCTGGCGAGAGGGCGTGATGTAGCGCGAGCACGCTCGCACCAAGAACGGCGGCTTTTTCGGCAACTCGCGACTGCAGTATCGAAAGGTGCTGCGTGGCAAGCGGCGTCGAACGCTGATACACGACCTCACGCACCCCGGCGAGAAGGTGCTCGCCCACCCGGCTCACAGATCCTCCCAGCACGATCACCGACGGGTTTACCAGGCTGATACAGGTGGTGAGCACTTCGCCAATGTCGCGCCCGGCCTGTCGAACGGCGCGGATCGCGTCAAGGTCGTTGTGTCGAACCAAATCGGCGACGTCGTTCATATTCGCGACGTCGGCCCCGGTCTCCCGAAGCTGTGCGGCGATCGCCGGGCCGGATGCCATCGCCTCGAGGCATCCGAAGTTTCCGCACGGGCACGCGATGCCAGAACCACGTTCAATTCGGACGTGGCCGATGTCACCTGCCGAACCCTGTGCACCGCGCTGAAGCGACCCTCCGGAGATAATCCCGGCGCCAATGCCGGTTGCCACCTTCACGAACAGAAGGTCGGTGACGTCCGGGAAGGAGCTGGTCTGTTCCCCGATGGCCATGATGTTCACGTCATTGTCGACCAGGGCCGGCACTCCGAGTTCGTCGAGCACCCAACCGGGAACGTCGAAGCCGTCCCATCCCGGCATGATCGGCGGATTGACCGGTCTTCCCGTGTCGTGCTCGACGGGGCCGGGAAGTCCCATTCCCACGGCAAGGAGATCGGCTTCCGTGCGCCCGAGCTCCGCAAGCAGGCCGCGGCTCTCCGTGCCGAACCAGCCGAGAACGGCCTCCGGTCCATCCGCGATCGGGCGAGCCGTACGCCGGGTCAAGAGGATGTCACCGGCGAGATCGGCGACGGCGATTGTGGCGTGTGTCGCCCCAAAATCGGCCCCGATCACCACCCGGGCGGTCGGATTCAGGGCGAACTGCGATGGTGGCCGTCCGCCGCTGGATGCCGCCCCGCCGGTCGGGCCGATCAGCCCGGTCGCGCGAAGCGCCTCCAGCCGCAGGGCGACAGTGGAGCGGGCGAGTCCGGTGATCGACGAGAGCTCGGCCCGGGTCCGTGGCTGCCCGTCCCTGAGCAGCTGAAAAATGTCGCTCGCGCCGACGAAGCCGAGCGTGCTGGGCTTTCTGGGGGGCTCCATACGGAAAGTAAAGCACATACTGTCGACGAACCGAATAGATTCGACTCGCCGACCGACGACTTTTGCTTGTACTTCGACTTAAGTCAGTTACACTCGACAGGGCGCGAACGGGATGAAGAGAAATTCATCGGCGCCGAACGTAGATCAAAGGAGATATTTCATGGCCAGTGGCCCGCTTTCCGTCCAGCTTTACACGGTGAGGGACGCCCTTGCGGCCGACCTTCCGGGCACGCTCCGTCGAGTCGCGGATCTGGGATATCGCAACGTCGAGCTCTTCGGTTTCGTTGACCTTGCCGACAAGTACAGCGAAATCCTTCCGTCCGTAGGCCTCTCCGTGCCGTCGGCTCACGCCCGTCTCATCGGACAAGACACCGCGGCGATTTTCGCCGCCGCACAGAAGATCGGTATCGCGACGGTCATCGACCCGCACATCGACCGCACCCTGTGGAACGATCGCTCCGACATCGAAAAGCAAGCGGCGCTGCTGAACGAGATCGCCAAGTCCGGCGCGGATCACGGCCTTCGCATCGGCTACCACAACCACTGGTGGGAGACCGAGTCCCGGATCGACGGGACCACCGCGCTTGAGATCTTTGCTGACGCCCTAGACCCGGCCGTTGTGCTGGAGGTCGACACCTACTGGGCTGAGGTCGGCGGAGTCTCCGCAATCGATCTGCTTGGGCGTCTCGGGGATCGGGTACAGCTCATCCACGTCAAGGATGGCGCGGTCTCCCAGGATGACCAGGACCAGACTGCGGTCGGATCCGGCACGCTCGACGTGCTCGGGATCCTCGCCGCGGCACCACACGCCCTGCCGGTCGTCGAACTCGACGGCTTCAACGGGGATGTCTTCGACGCCCTTCGCGACAGCTTCAGCTACCTGACCTCGAACGGCGTCACGGCATGAGCCGCGCCGGACGGGTCGGCGTCGGTGTCATCGGGGCCGGAGTAATCAGCTCCCAGTACCTCGACAACCTCACGGTCTTCCCAGACCTGGAGGTGCTGTTCGTCGCCGACATCGATCTGGACCGCGCGAGCGCGCAAGCGGCCAAGTACGGCATCCCGGGAAGCGGAACGGTCGCAGACCTTCTTGCCAATCCGGACATCGAGATTGTCGTAAACCTCACCATTCCCGCCGCGCACGTCGAGGTGGCACTTCAGGCGCTGGCCGCGGGCAAGAACGTGTGGACCGAGAAGCCCTTCGCCCTCGACCGCGAGAGCGGCCGGAAACTGCTCGACGAGGCCGACCGGCTCGGGCTGCGTGTCGCGACCGCGCCGGACACCTTCCTCGGCGCCGGGCTGCAGACCGCCCTTCGCCTCATGGCCGAGGGAGCCATCGGAACGCCACTGACCGCCCTCGCGCTCATGCAGTCGCCCGGGCCGGATTCGTGGCATCCGAATCCCGAGTTCCTCTTCCAGGAGGGCGGCGGACCGCTGTTCGACATCGGCCCGTACTACCTCACCACCCTCGTTCAGGCCTTCGGGCCGGTGCGAAGGGTGACGGCAGCCCAGTCGACATCCCGAGCGGTTCGAACAATCGGATCCGGACCGCGCGCCGGCACCGAGTTCGATGTGACGGTCCCATCGCATCACAGCGCCCTCCTCGACTTCGAGAACGGCGCTTCCGCGCAGGTGATTTTCAGCTTCGAGTCGCATCGCAAGCGCACCGGATTCATCGAGGTTTCCGGAACCAAGGCAACCATCCAGTTGCCTGATCCGAACAACTTCGACGGTGACTCGGTGATCTTCGACGAGGCGAACGAAGACGGCAAGACCGTGGAAGCGGTTGGGTCCATTTCGAGCCGCGGTACCGGGGTGGCGGAGCTCGCGCAGTCGATCCGGGCCGGTCGACCGGAACGTGCAGCGGGCGCGCAGGCGTTCCACGTTCTCGACATCATGGTGTCGATTTCCGAGTCGGCTCGTCTCGGCGAGCCGGTTCCCATCACGAGCAGCTTCACCAAGGCTCCCCCGGTTCCGGAGGACTGGGATCCCAAGGTGGCAACGCTGTGATGAGCCTCTGAGGTGGGATCGCGCACACCACTAGGCGTGGGATTTATTGGTGCCGGCTTCATGGCCACGGTGCATAGCCGGGCCGCGAGATCCGATGGCGCGAGGCTAGCCGCCGTGGTCAGCTCTGGCGGTGCGGGTTCTGCCCGCGCCGCCGAGGCCCTCGGGTTCGAGCGCTCGTACGACTCGGCCGAGCAGCTGCTGGCGGATGATGACATTCAGGTCGTGCACATCGTCACACCGAACGTCACGCATTTCGAGTTCGCCCTCGCGGCGCTCGATGCCGGAAAGCATGTCGTGTGCGAGAAGCCGCTGACGACTAACACCGAGGACGCCCGGACGCTCGTCGCGGCCGCCGCGGCGGCGGGCGTGTCGGCCACCGTGCCGTTCGTCTACCGCTTCCATCCGATGGTGCGAGAGGCACGTGCACGGGTGCGCTCCGGGGAGACCGGCGCGCTGCTGAGCATTCAGGCGAGCTATCTCCAGGACTGGCTTCTCGAGCGCTCCGATGACAATTGGCGGGTCGATAGGAACGTGGGCGGCCCGTCCCGCGCGTTTGCCGACATTGGGTCGCACCTGTGCGACCTGCTCGAGTTTGTGACCGGCGACCACATCGCTCGGGTGCAGGCCGTCACCAAAACGGTGTTCGCCGATCGGGCAATGAACCGAACGGTGACAACCGAAGACCTCGCGGCAGTCCTGCTCGAGACTCGCGGCGGCGTGGTCGGCACACTTCTCGTGTCGCAGGTCGCGCCCGGTCGCAAGAATCGACTGCAATTCGAGATCTCCGGAGCCGAGCAGACCGTTGAGTTCAATCAGGAGGATCCGGAGTCGCTGTGGCTTGGGCGCCGTCAGGGTTCTCAACTGTTGCGCCGCGATCTCGAGTTGAGCGCCGATGCAATGCGCCTCTCGGTGCTTCCGCCGGGGCATCCGCTCGGGTACCAAGACGCGTTCAACGCGTTTGTCGCGGACAGCTATGCGAACGTGCGCGGTGAACCGCGCGATGGTCTTCCGACCTTCGAGGACGGACTGCGCGCCGTGACTATCACCGACGCAGTGCTCGAATCAGCAGCAACCGACTCATGGGTCGTAATAGAAGGGGAATCCGCATGACCGACGATGTGAAGGCAGACCAGACGCATCCAATCACCCTGTTTACCGGGCAGTGGGCGGATTTGCCGCTCGAGGAGGTCGCCCGATACGCGAGCGAGTGGGGCTACGACGGCCTGGAGATTGCCTGCTCTGGAGAACATCTCGATGTGTGGCGGGCTGCGGAGGACAAGACCTACCTACAGGGACGCCTCGACATCCTGGACCGGTATGGACTCAAGGTCTTCGCGATCTCCAATCACCTCAAGGGCCAGGCGGTCTGCGACGATCCGATCGACTTCCGCCACCAGGCGATAGTGGGATCCCGGGTGTGGGGCGACGGCGAGGCCGAGGGCGTCCGACAGCGTGCCGCCGCAGAGATGAAGCTCACTGCGACAGTGGCGCGAAAGCTCGGCGTCGACACCGTCGTCGGGTTCACGGGGTCAAAGATCTGGCCGTATGTGGCCCAGTTCCCCCCGGTTCCCGCCGAGGTATTCGAGGCGGGCTACCAGGACTTCGCCGACCGTTGGAACCCCATTCTCGACGTCTTCGACGACGAGGGCGTGCGGTTCGCGCACGAGGTGCACCCGAGCGAGATCGCGTACGACTACTGGAGCACTGTTCGCTCTCTCGAGGCCATCGGAAACCGCCCCGCATTCGGGCTCAACTGGGACCCGAGCCACATGATGTGGCAAGACATCGACCCGGTTGGTTTCATCGTGGACTTCGCGGACCGCATCTATCATGTGGACTGCAAGGACACTCGCCTGCGACCGAAAAACGGCCGAGCGGGAGTGCTGGGATCGCACCTGCCGTGGGGCGATCCGCGCCGCGGCTGGGACTTCGTCTCGACCGGGCACGGGGACGTGCCGTGGGAAGACTCCTTCAGAGCCCTCGAGTCGATCGGATACTCCGGCCCGATTTCTATCGAGTGGGAAGACGCGGGCATGGATCGCCTGCACGGCGCCAAGGAGGCGATCGGATTCATCCGCTCGCTTCTGTGGAAGCGCCCAACGACGTCATTCGACGCGGCATTCAGCAATCAGGAATGAACGCCGAAGCATCATTGAAACGGAGGGGATAAGCGCAACACGAGTGTCAATCACTGCATCCGCATGAATTATGGGCTGTCGACCATCTGGTCTTGCCCGAGACAAGGAAGTCATCATGAAAATTAGAACTATCGCAGCAGTAGCAACGGTAGCGGCGGTCCTCGTCGCGACCGCCGCGTGCAGCTCGGGGGGCACCTCCTCCACGAGCAGCAGCGGCACCGCCGGCAAAACGCTCACCTACTGGGCGAGCAACCAGGGAACCAGCATCGCGAACGACACTGCGGTGCTTACCCCGGAGCTTGCCAAGTTCAAGAAGCAGACCGGGATCACCGTCAAGCTCGAGGTCATCGGGTGGAACGACCTGCAGAC
This sequence comes from Microbacteriaceae bacterium, assembly GCA_025464975.1. GTDB lineage: Bacteria > Actinomycetota > Actinomycetes > Actinomycetales > Microbacteriaceae > Lacisediminihabitans. Next base: position 74,742 of record JAODMT010000011.1, read on the forward strand.
CCGCATTCAGACCGCTGTGACCTCAGGGCAGGCGCCCGACGTGGTCAACATCGGAAACACCTGGGCGACCTCGCTGCAGGCGACGGGTGCCTTCATGCCGTACGGCTCGTCTGAGATGACGGCGATCGGCGGAGCGAGCAAGTTCGCCACGACCGCACTCAGCACGGGTGGCGCGCCCGGCCAGACCGTGACCTCGGTCCCGCTGTACGGCCTGGTCTACGGCCTGTATTACAACAAGAAGATGTTCTCGGACGCCGGACTGACTCCCCCCACGACCTGGGAGGAAATGGTTGCCGACGGCAAGAAGCTCACGAACGCGTCGACGGGAGTGAACGGACTCGCGATCGCCGCCGGTAGTTACACGGAGAACGCTCACTTCGCCTTCATCAACGCCGCCCAGAACAACGCGTCCCTGTTTAATAAGGCCGGGAAGCCGACATTCACCTCGGCCGGAGTCGTCGATGGCATCAAGCGTTACCTCGATCTCATGCAGACGGACAAGGTTTCGCCCGTTGCCGACGCGCAGTACGACAACGCCACACAGTCGACGAGCGATTTCGCTAACGGCAAGGCGGCCATGATCATCAACCAGAGCAACGCCGACGGCACCATCAACGCCGCAGGCATGACCTCCGACCAGTACGGCGTTGTGCCGCTCCCCGCTCCGTCAGGGGGCAAGAAGGTCGCGAGCTTCATTGCCGGAATCAACCTCTCCGTGTTCAAGAACACGAAGAACAAGACCGGTGCTCTTGAGTTCGTGAAGTTCATGACGAGCGCCGCGGAGCAGGGTGTTCTCGACAAGCCGTACTCGGCTCTTCCCGTATTGAAGGGCGTAACGCCGACCTTCACAACCAACACGGCAGAGGCGAAGACGTTCTCGGACATCTACAACAACATGTCTCAGCCGCTTCCGTTGGTTCCGGCTGAGGACCAGTTCGAAAGCACGGTCGGCAAGGCGATGAACGCCTTGTTCGCGACCATTGCCACCGGCGGAACGGTCTCGACGTCCGACATCAAGACGGCACTCCAGACCGCGCAGGACCAGGTCACCGCAACGATGGGTTAGCGGCAGGGGTGGCGGCGGAACCGTCCTGGTTCCGCCGCCACCATTGCTCCCCATCCCCCACGCATCACCCACTGATCGACGCAGATTGGAATTTCTATGGCTGTGACGGAGGCGCGCCCGCGCGCCGGGTCCCCATCTCCGCAAACCGGCACGAAAGCGGGTCCCACCCGTTTCCGAAGGAAGAAACCGGCCGGTTGGTGGTTGCCGTTCGTGTTGATCGCCCCCGCGGTGGTCTTCGAAATACTCATCCACGTCACGCCGATGCTGGTCGGCATCTGGATGAGCTTCATCAAGCTCACCAAGTTCTTCATCGCCAACTGGTCCGCTGCACCCGCGGCCGGACTGAGCAACTACCACCTGGCACTTGATGTGAACGGTGCCCTCGGCGCCTCGCTGCTGAACTCGTTCCTCATCACCTGCGCGTTCACCATCATCGTCGTTGGCGTGTCCTGGCTGTTCGGGATGGCCGGCGCGGTCGTGCTTCAGCGTTCCTTCCGCGGTCGGGCGCTGTTCCGCACCCTCTTTCTCGTCCCGTACGCGATCCCCGTCTATGCCGGCATCATCGCGTGGAAGTTCATGTTCCAGCGCGACACCGGAGCGATCAACCACTTTCTGGCCGACAACCTGCACCTGATCAGCGCGACAGATAAGCCGTTCTGGCTGATCGGAGACAACGCGTTCACCGCTGTCGTCGTGGTGGCGATCTGGCGCACCTGGCCATTCGCGTTCCTCATGCTCATGGCCGGGCTCCAGAGTATTCCGGAGGAGGTGTACGAGGCATCCGCGGTCGACGGCGCCCGTCCGTTCCGCCAGTGGCGAAGCATTACGGTGCCGATGTTGGGTCCGGTGAACCGAGTGCTCGTGCTCGTGATGTTCCTCTGGACATTCAACGACTTCAACACGCCGTACATCCTCTTTGGCGGGGCTCAACCTCCCTCCGGAGACCTGATCTCGTTCCACATCTATTCGGCGTCGTTCCTCACCCTCAACTTCGGGTTCGGGTCGGCAATGTCGGTGCTGCTGTTGTTGTTCCTGCTGCTTGTCACAGGCACCTACCTATTCATTCTCAATCGGAGGTCCAGAAATGCGTGAGACCCTCGGATCAAAGTGGTTTCGAGCCGTCGTCCTGGTGATTCTCGGCGTCTTCACCGCGGTGCCGCTCTACGTGATGATCACCTCGGCGCTCAAGCCCCTCGGAGATGTGCAAAACAACTTCACCTGGTGGCCGACGCACTTCACGATGCAGCCATTCATCGACATCTGGTCGACGGTGCCGCTGGGTCAGTACTTCGTGAACAGCCTCATCGTCTCGGGTATCTCCACAGTGCTGAGCGTTCTGATTGCGATTTTCGCCTCGTACGCGGTGTCTCGCTACCGGTTCAAGGGGCGTGGGATCTTCACCACCACGGTGCTGTCAACGCAGATGTTCCCCGGGGTGCTGTTCCTGCTTCCCCTGTACCTGATCTTCATCAACATCAACCAGACCTTCGGGATTCAACTGGCCGGAACACGAACCGGGCTGATCATCACCTACCTGACCTTTTCGCTTCCGTTCGCGATCTGGATGCTGGCCGGATACCTCGACAACATCCCGAAGGAGCTCGATGAGGCCGCTCGCGTGGACGGCTCGTCGGCGATGGGTGTGCTGTTCCGGGTCATCCTTCCGGTTGCGCGGCCCGGGTTGATCGCGGTGGCGATCTATTGCTTCATGACCTCGTGGGGCGAAGTGCTCTTCGCGTCGGTGCTGACGACCCAGGACAGCCGAACTCTTGCGGTCGGGCTGGGCGGCTACTCGACGGAAACCAACGTCTATTGGAACCAGATCATGGCGGCCTCGCTCGTCGTGAGCATTCCGGTCGTCGTCGGGTTCCTGCTTCTGCAGAGGAATTTCGTCGCCGGCCTCACTGCGGGCTCCGTGAAGTAGCGCTCAGCGATCACGCCCGTGGCCCGGGCAGCGACCCACTGTGGGCGTTGCCCGGGCCACAGGTGTGTAAGGGCTAGCTTGCCGCCCGTTGCGGGGTGGCGAACCGTTGGGCCGAGCGTGCTCTCGCCTTTGCTGCCTCGACCTCCCGGCTCTTTGGCGGGGCCGAGCTCACGAGATCATCGAGGAGGTGCCGCGAAATGTGTGCGATCTCGGCGACAGCGCGATCGAACGCCTCGGCGTTTGCCTTCGATGGCTTGGTCGATCCGCTGATCTTGCGCACAAACTGCAACGCCGCAGCGTGCACTTCGTCCTCGGTTGCGGCTGGTTCAAAGTTGTGGAGTGGGTGGATGTTCCGGCACATGCTGTTAAGGTAACCCGCCTTGGGCTTCTCGTCACCCCGTTGCTGGCAATCACGGGCCTCGGGTCCGCGAGATCGGGTATAGCCTTCGGCGGGACGGCTCTGAAGTGACCGTCAGAAAGCTGGTGCCTCGTGGACAAGCCATCGGGTCCGCTCTGGCGGCGTCTTCTCCGCCGGGTGTGGGCGGTGGTTCGCCGGGCCGGCACGGTCGTGTCCTACCTGCTCGTGGAGGGATCCGGGCGCCCGATGCGGCAGCGCCCGGACGAGAACGGCCGCCCGCGTGATGAGTACCGCCCGTAGCAGATTCCGCCAGTCGACCAGGTCATCGGGACCTACCCCGGTTGGCGAAGTCCCGCCATCCGGAGTACCGCCGCGAGGCCCTCGGCCGTTCCCGGCCAGTGCCGACTCACGGCGGCAGTCCCCGCGTGCCGGGTCGCGAACCGGAGTGCCAGCGCCACCACCAACGCGTCATCGAGGTAGCCGAGCACCGGGATGAAGTCCGGGATCAGGTCGATGGGTGACGCGAGGTAGACAAGCGGCAGCACCAGCCACAGCCGAACCCGAAACGACAGCGCCGGGTCCGCGCCCAATCGTTTCAACAGGCGAACGACGTCGGGCACGAGCCGCAACAGGTCCCGAAGCGAGGCGGCATTGGGGTGCCGACGCTGCTCGAGCCACAGACTGATGACCAGGCCGCCCCAGAGGATGAGCACGCCGCAGACTGCTCCGACGAGCACGTGCCAGACCGAAGTCATCCGCTAGTCCGTTCCGTGGCGGAGGATCTGGATCGCCTCCCGCGCGGCGTAGAAGACGATGACATACGCCGCAACCGGGTCGGCCCACCACCAACCGACCGCCAGATTGAGGAGCAGCCCGAGCAACACCGCCACCGCGAGGAGCGCGTCAACGAAGGTCACCCGACTCTCCGAGATGAGCACCGCGTTCCCGAGGGCTCGCCCGGTTGCTCCCTTACCGACCGCAAGGGCGACCATGACGAGCGCGGTCGCGGCGGTCCACACGATGCCGGGCAGGCTCGGGCCGGCGTGATGACCGACCGCCAGGGCCCACGTCGACTGGGCGGCCAGGTAGACGGCGAGGGCCACGAACGCGACACCGATCAGTCGCAGCGCGCGCCGCTGCCGAGCCTCCCCGGTGCCGGCCAGCTCCCAGAGAACAACCGCGCTTGCGCCGATCTCGATCAGGCTGTCCAGTCCGAAACCGATGAGCGCCACGGATGACGCGGTGACGGCCACAATCGCGAGAACGAGCACTCCCCCGACGTTCCAAACCAGCGTCGACCACTCGAGAAGCCTGCCCCTTCGGGTGAGGACAGATGTGGCCGAGTTGCCGTTTACGAGCATCTTCCGATTCTTCCAGCCGTCGGCAACTTTCTCCGCACGGGGGCGTAAAGCGCCCCGCCGTCCGGGGAATTCGGCGGTACAATTCATACCCTGCAGGGGTATCTAGCTGAGGAGCGGCATGATCGGGTACATCGACCATAAGGAGGACATCCTGAAGCGGCTTCGCCGCGCGGAGGGACAGGTTCGCGGCATCCAGAGGATGGTGGAGGAAGACACTTACTGCATCGACGTGCTCACTCAGGTCTCCGCGGCGACGAAGGCGCTCGAGACAGTGGCGCTGTCCCTCCTCGAGGACCACCTCAGCCATTGCGTCGCCGAAGCCACCGCGGAGGGCGGGGCGGTAGCCGACGAGAAGATTCGCGAGGCCGCGGCAGCGATCGCGCGTCTGGTGCGCTCCTGATCGGCGCTCGGACCGACGGTTCAGCCGGGGTGGACGCTTCGGCGCACGATGTTCCGTACCGCTGAGCGCCAATTGTCGAACTGTTCGTCTGCGGGGCCGTCGTCCACCACGACCGAGAAGCCACGGTCGGTGGCCGCGAACTCGCCGACAAGCGCTCCGCTCGACTCGTGCACGCTCCAGGCAGACTCGCTACGGGCGGCAATCGAGTGTTGACTATTTCCCGTCCAAAACTGGACCGGCGAGCCTTCGGCTGCGGGCAGGCTGTGGATTTCGTTCAATCGGGACTGGTGCATGTAGTGCATGGAGAACCTCCGCGACGGGCATCGGGTGGATGCGGAAAGGGCACTGCTCGGGTTAGGGCACTGCTCGGGTAGCCCTCCCTATGCAATCGGCTATTTGGCCACGCGTCAAAGGGCTTGCGTTTTGCGGGGCAGCATGCGAAGAATGCCGGACAAGATGCTCTGAGCGCCCGTCGACGGCTGGCGACGCGGGTCAGATCTCGACTACGGCGTTCTCAAGGTACGACGCGGTAACCAGAATTGGCATGTGATCCGATGCACCGCGGTCGAGCGTCTCCACGCCGTCGATCCCCAAGCCGATCGAGGTCGCGAAGTCAAAATGTCCCTTGAAGAACTTGTATCGCGTGTATGTGCGGCGATCGCTCAGTGAGAGGTCGTAGCCGGTTTCGTTGACCCGTTCGGTGAGATTCGTGGTGAAAAGCGGGTAGTTGTAGTCCCCCACCATCAGGGTGGGCAACCCGTGTCCGAGGCTGAGCAGACGCTCGTGAGCGGCTCGAATCTGTTCCCGACGGAGCGAATTGAGCGCCGTGAGCGGGGCGGCGTGGAATGATGCCACGACCAGTTCGCGACCGCACTCTTCGTCGACCAGTCGAGTTCCGATCAGCCGTTCGTGAGCGGGCTTCAGCACGCGGTCGTGAAGCGACTTCTTGAGCGCGAAGGTGCGAGTTTCACGTGCTGAGAAACGATCCGCCCGGTAATAGACGGCGAGACCGAGTCGATTGCGTTTGGTGGAATCCGCAAGCCGGAGCATCCCCAAGTCCGCCGGAAGATCCGTGGTGTCGCACTCCTGAAGGCACAGCACGTCGAGTGCGAAATTCTCCGAAAGGGCCGCAAGTTCGCCGCTCGCATGGTTCTTACGAAGGTTGTAACTGATAACTCGTATCACTGTGCCCGCTCGACTCGCCGTAATGGGCTCACCGATCGGAAGCCATCAAGAAATCCTAGGGGCCCAGAGCTCTACTGACTGCGAGGAGCGGCTGTGAGGTGACTGTGTCAGGCAGACAAGCGACAAAAAAGATCTGCGCCGGGGGTTAGCAATCGCGCCGGCGAACCCTATCGTGTAGACGACGGCGCCGTCAGGCCGCCCAGCGAGAGGAATCGGATGACCGAGGAGACCAGAGCCGAGCGCAACGGTGCGCAGGACATTTACCGTGACGGGGAAGTTCCCGGAGATGCTGACCTGAACGCTCCTGACGCGAAGGATGAAACCGCGGCGGATGAGGCCGTCAAGGACATCGCAGAGTCGGTCAAGCTCGACAGCGATGGGCAGCTCCCACCAGGAGCGCCGTTGCCGTAGCGAGAGAACGACTCGCGTGCACTGGGAGTGCAGCGCGGCGATCCGCAACGCTGAGAGAGGACAGAGAGCATGAGCGATGTGCAGAACCCCCCGCTTCCCGACCCGGGACCCGGCGACGGCACCCACGAGGGAGACGAGTGGGAAGTTGGAGAGCACGGCCACCCGTCCGAGACGGATCCGGATGCCGGCGGGAGCGACGACTTCGCCCGCGGGCGTCATGCCGACACCGGCGAGGACGGGGCTCTGTCACCCGGTAGCACGGCAACCGGATCGCCGACGGTACGCGAGTAACCGGTTCGAGTCGCACGACCAGAAGATCGATCGAAGGAACGATGGAGGAATCATGACTGACAGCACAAACCGTCCCGGGGGAAATGGGCAGGACAGGCTAGAACAGGACCGGGTCGAACGGGACAGAATTGAACGGGACCGGGTCGAACGGGTCCGGGTCGAACAGGACAGAATCGAACCGGATGGCACGTTCACCGATGAGGAATACGAGGAAGGTACCAACACCGTCGAGCACGGGCAGGAACACTCGGAGGGCGGCGATTACACCGACACCGACTTCACTGAAGACGAGGCTGATCGCGCAAAGCGTCACGACTGAGTCGAGCAGCACGCGTCTAGACCGGCACGCGTCTAGACCGGCACAGGCCCCGGCCCGATCGGGGCCTGTGCCGCGTCCTCCGCAATCCGGATGAAGGCACTCAGCCGCGCTAGCCCCTCGACCGTAGGCGGAAGCGTCTCTGTGATGGCGGGCGAGTACACGAGATACGCGGCCCACTGGGCCCGGGATACTGCGACGTTCAGTCGGTTGGCAAGCAGCAGGAACTCGAGCCCCCGAGGCACGTCCGCCGCCGAGGAGGCCGCGAGGGACACAATCGACACCGCGGCTTCCCTGCCCTGAAACTTGTCGACAGTCCCCACCGGAACGTCGACGAAGCCCGCGTCATCCAGAGTGTGACGCACCAGTTCGACCTGCGCGTTGTATGGGGCCACGACGATGATGTCGCTCGGGCGAAGCGGCACGGTCGACCCGCCGGACGACCACGCGCGATCGATCAGGTCTCTGACGATGGTTAGGACCGCTTCTGCCTCCTCGACCGAGGATGTGGAGTTGTCGGTGTGTGGAGTCGGAACACCGTGCACTCCCGGATCGATTCCGTCGAGCGTGCGGTCGGAGTCGTGAGCGTGAAGCCGTCCCTCGTAGGAAAGCAGGGAAACCGGGGCGCACACCGCGGGGTGCATGCGGTAGCTAACCCCGAGGAAGAACCCGAATTCCGCTGGGAGCACATCGTGCCCGTCGCTGAGCCAGCCGAGAGCGGATTCGTCCACCGGTTCCGGGTGCGAGCCCTGACTCACCTGCGGGAGTTGCTGCGGGTCGCCGAGCAGAAGCAGCCGTTTCGCGCCGACGGATGCGGCGATCGTGCTCGCGAGAGAGAACTGGCCCGCCTCATCGACCACGAGAAGATCGAGGGAGCCGCGCGGAATGCGGCCGGCGTTGCTGAACAGCCAGGCCGTTCCGCCGATGACGAAGCCGGGCCGGGCGGTGAAGTCCGGCAGCGATTTCTCGGTGAGTTTTGTCCAGGACACCGAGGTCGCGCCATCTCCGCTGCGCGGGATCTTGCCCACCAGATCCCGGTCGAGTCCCGCCTCGACCACCTTCGCGAGCATGGTCTCTACCGCCGCGTGTGACTGCGCGACGACGCCGATCCTCCACCCGTGGTTTCGCACGAGGTCGGCGATCACCTTCGCCCCGTTCCTAGTCTTGCCGGTGCCGGGCGGCCCCTGCACGGCAAGGTACGAGCGGTCGAGGCACAACAGGTAGTCCCGAATCGGGCCGGCCACCTCGGTTGTCCCCGTTGTCGGCGGCGGCTGGGAGCCCGGGACGACACGGGGAGGCTCGCGACGCAGCAGGTCGAGTGCGGCGTTCGGCAGCATCTCCGGTAGCGCGTCGAGCACCTCCCGACCCCACTCCGAGATGGCCGTGACCTGCGTGCCCGGGTCCGGTGGGATGCCGGGTGTCAGCGCGACCGGAAGCTGGTCGTACGCCTCCGCTCCGCCCTTCAACCGTTCGGTGAGGAAAACGGATCCATCCTCGTCGATCTCGATGCTCGACCGGTTGTGGGCACGCCGGGATCCCGGATCGCTCGGTTCGATCGGCGGAAACGGCTCGTCGTAGAGCACGTACGGTTGCTCGGCACCGCCGAACGAGCTTCCCGGCGCCGCCGCCCCGTGCAGACGGAGCGTGCGCGACTCGGTGCGCGCCTTGCCGAGGATGCCCCACCGGCGTACCACTTGTGCCGACTCGACAATGAAAGTGTTTCGCGTGTCGGCCCACTCTTCCAATGGGTTGGCCAGCCGCGAAAAGTGGTCCCACCAGAAGCTCTTACCCTCCCGGCGGTGGTAATCGATGGCGGCCGAGGCAAGCGCGATCGCGGTCTGATCTGACGTGCGCCCGACAAGAGGGAAACCCTCGACGATCTGGGCGAGCTCAAGGTAGACGGGGTCGGGGTCCGGGATGGCGCGGGCCGGCGTCTCCTGCGCGGACAGGCCGGGCGTGATTCCGTGTTCCAGAGCCCTGCCTAGCAACCAGTCGCGCAGTGCGAGGGTGGAGATGCAGTCGTATTCGTTGTAGTCCGCGATTTGCCCGAGAACGACAGCCGCGGCATCCGTCTGCCCGGACCCAGCGAGGTCTCGCGATCGAACGTACTCGGTGATAGAGTCCGCGGCGGTCGAGACCCCCTCCCGCGCGCGCTCCCCCATGTACAGCGGTTCGAGCTTCTTGAGCGAGTAGCTGCGACTTCCGATGCGCAGCGATTGCTTCACGATCGGGTACAGGTCCACGAGAACGGCATTTCGCAACAGGTCATCCACCGCCGCCTCGCAGGCCCCGTGCCGTGCGGCGATGCTGAGCAGGTGACTGCGTTCGTAGGACGCGTAGTGGTAGATGTGCATCCCGGGATGGCTCTTTCGCCGCTCCGCGACGTAGTCGAGAAAGTCCATCAGGGCCCGCTTCTCGCCGGCGAGGTCATGCGCCCAAAAGGACCGAAACGTCTCATCCGGTTCCACGAGGCCGAAGAGATAGTCGAGGCCCCATGCGGTCCCCTCCTGATAGAGCGGGTCTCCCTCAAAATCGAAGAAGATGTCTCCGGCGTCGGGAGCCGGCAAGGCCGCGAGGGCGTGTGGGTTCATCACTCTCCAGGCCAGCATGGGCTTGCGCTGGCCGGGGTCGATCTGCACGGACTCGAGCTGCACGGAGGCCTGTTCGCGGAGGGTGCGCAACGTGGCATCCGCGAGCCCGGGCACCGGGCTGTCGCGCCGGGCGAGCTGATCGATGGTTCGGACGTCGGCCTCGATGAGCCTTGCTCGCTGGGTCACCCGCATTCCGGCGACCAGTAGCACGTCGCGATGACTCTGCACCTGCTCCTCGCAGGCCGCACATCGACCGCACGCGGTGTAGCGCGGGTCGCCCCACTCGGTGGCGGCGGCATCCGCCACCCGTTCGTCGATGATCTGCTCGAGGCGTGCCCGGCGCTTTCGGTAGACCGGTGCGATGTCGGAGAGTCGGTGCACACTCGTGCTGTTGTCGCCGAGCACCAGGTACACGTGCTCACCGGTTGGGATGCCGAGCCGCTGGAGTTGCTCGCTGTAGGCAGCGAGCTGCAGCAGTGCGGTGACCTTCGCGTGCCTGGCAAGCTTGGTGTCATAGACCTCGTAGGCGCCGTCCAATGTGCGGATGATGAAGTCGGCGAAGCCAAGAAACCGACCGTCGAAGAATGCCGCTTGATACACGACCGGGGCCCCGGCTGCGAGGGCGGAAGCGGTTGCGGCGACCTCCACCGACGGATCGGCGGAGTGGTGCGGCCGCTCGATTTCTACGACCGGACCCTGATCGCGCAGGGTGTGCAGGAATCGTTCCTCGTGGATGTCACCGAGCCGAGCGGTGCGTTCGAGCATGTCGTCGATCGTCTCGGGAGGACGCTGGACTCGACCGAGTCGTGCGTCGAGCTTTCGCATCGTCGCCCACTCGCAGTTCGAGGCAGCTGTCAGGTCCGAGGCGGAATACACCACCGTGCCGTTCTCGAGCAGGAACACTTTGGCCTTCCTCGTACGGGCGGTCGGTTGTCGTGGGTGTGCTAGTTCAAACGCCTGCTAGTCCAGGCGCTTATCAGTCCGAGCGCCTGCCAGTCTGGACGCTTGCCAGTCTGGACGCTTGCCAGTTCGGACGCTTGCCAGCTCGCACGCTTGTCAATTCAAGAGTGCACGCAGGATCGCCGGTTCTTTGCTGAGCAACCAGGCCCGGCGCCGCAAAATAAGATCTCCCACGCCCTCACTCCACATTCTGGCCCAGCCGCCACCGTCGTTCTCTGCCCGAAACTTCATTCGACGCCAACTCGCAGTGGCCCGTGCGGCGGCAAAGCGCGGCAATGCCTCGCGCTCGCTCTGCTGCCACCCATAGGCATCGGCGAACAGCCGCAGCCTGGCAAACTGGTCGATGTCCATTGCAACGTCGTCCAGGTCGACCGGATCTCGCAGGGGCACCCAGTGCATCGCCGCGTTGAGCGAATCGATCAGCCGCGTGCTCGGGCCGGCGAGGTCGAAGTCGATGAGTCCGGTCGCCTCTCCCCCGTTGGTTACGACATTCTGCGGAGTGACGTCGAGGTGGGTCACGAGTTCAGCCCGGTGGAGGGTGAACGGGCTCGGCGGGAAATGCTCGAGGGGCTGATAGCCGATGGAGGCGTCGTGCAGCCGGCGGACGAGTAGCGCGACCGAGACGAGTAGCCTGTCGGCGAGAACCCACGGCTCAAGCTTCGCCTCCGCGACGTCGCCTTCAAGAAACGTCAGTACGTCGCGCCCCTGGCTGTCACGCCCCAGGAATCGCGGGCTCGCATCAAACCCCACGGTCTCGAGGTGATCCAGATAGGCGGCCACCGCGTACGACTGCGGTTGATGGGGCCGACGCACAGTGTTGCCGACGCGCACGACCCCTTCGGTCACGTCACCGGCCGGCAACTCGATCTCGGGTTCCGCGGGGGCGTGCTCAAAGTGACGTGTGCGCAGTTCGCTCGAGAGCCGATCCATGAATCGAAACTAGCAGCGGCCACCGACAGAACCACGGAGCCTCGCGTATTGGGCTGGACCCTGAGCACGGATGGCATCGAAGCCTCTGTAAAATTGGGTTGGTCCAATCGCGGCCCGACAATCACGGGGAGGCTTCTTGTCGCAAACTGTGCCGCTTGGCGCCAAATCGCAGGGTGAGCATCCCCAGCCCTCCGCGCCGCGAGCGCCGTTGGTCGAGACCCCGTTGGTCGAGACCCCGTTGACCCGTCGACAATTGCGCGGTCGACCGGTGCCCCTTGTGCAGCCCCCTGCCACGGTTCCATCGCCGTCCGCCACCCAGACGGCCGTTTCGCGGGCACGGGACTTGGCCACGGCGCCGCCCGAGTCGTCCGCGGTCGCGCTTACGCCTGCCGCAATCACCACTCCCGCACTCGCCACTCCTGCGATCACAACTCCTGCGATCACGACCTCTTCGAGCACAACTCCTGCGATCACGACCGCTACACGCACGACCTCTGGAGCTCGCCGGCGGCCGAGATTGGCAAAAGCCGCCACCAAGGCCCACGTGGGTCGCACGGTCGACGGCCCGGTCTATCGATCCACTTTCGTCGTCCCCGAGGCGGTGCCGGTCGTTTCGGTCGACGTGGCACCTTCGGTTCTGGTCGTGTGGCTCTTCGCACTGCTTCCCTTGGCTCAGCTCGCAGTCATCGTGCTGGTACTCGCCCCGCTCCATCTCCTCCCCGGTGTTGGCTATGCGCTTCTGGTCGCCCCGTCTCTCGGGCTGCTGCTGTCCGCGGCGCTTCGTCGAGCGCAGGGGCAGGATAAGCACTCGACCGGACCGATGGCGTTTGCCGTCGTGCCGCCGCTCTACCTCTCCGGCAGGACGGTCACGCTCTCGCCGGCGGCCATGGCCCCGGTGATCACCTGGCTTCTACTCGCCGGCGTCACCGCGGCGGTCTTGCTCTTCGCCTAGGCACCCGGTCTTCGTCGGGCTGTCTTCGTCTGGCTGTTATCTCGTCAGGCTGTCCTGATCGGGCTGGTGGGGGCGGTCAGACGAAACGAATATTTTCCTGCAGCCGGGTACGCACATCGAAGAGCTCGTTGCCGCCGATGACCCGCGCGCCCGGGATTCCGTCTCGCAGCAGCGCGGGAAGGGTCGATTGCCGCACAATTGCGGTCGTTGCCCCGCGGATTGCTCCCGGGACGATCAGCGGCTCCTCGACCGCGTCATCCGGGAGCACAATGACGAGCGCCGTAAACTTCACGCCGGTCTGCCGAGAAACGACCTTCGCGCGCGCCCCAAGGTCGTGCATCGGTCGGGCCTCGCCGAGTGGCTTGCCGAGCAATTCGCCGCGTTTTGTGCGCACCGGTTCGCCGAAGTCCTCGGAGAGAAGGGCGAAGAGGCCGGTCGGACCGAGCACCACGTGGTCGATCTTCTCCTCCGGGGGCCCGGTGCTCACGTCGTGCCAAACCGTGTATCCGATACCCAGCGCCGACAGCGTGCGCGCCGTCGCCTCCTCTGCCAGCGCGTCCGCGAGAAGGTGGCGCAGTCCGATCGGGGCCGATCGCACCAGGGCGGGGTCGTACGGATCGGTGAGGGTCTCCCCGCGACCGACCCACTCGCGCATGAGAGTCAGGTAGCGTTCGCGCCGCCACCCGCCGGGATGACCGTAAGCCCGCGCTCGGGGTCGCGTGTCAGATTGCTCAGGACGCGACCGTGGGCCCCAGCTGAATCCGGTGTCCGCGTTCCTACCGGTTGGGCGCCCGCGGTCGTAGGCCGCGCGATCTTCCGGGGTGCCGACTCGTTCCCACGCGACCTGCACCGCGGTGAATTTGGCCGCGTTTCCGCCGGTGTCGGGGTGAGTCTCGCGCATGAGGCGGCGGTACGCGCGGCGGAGTTCTTCCTGACTGGCGTTCGAACTGACGCCAAGCACTTCGTATGGCGTGGCGGCGACCGGGCTGTCGGGCATGTTGCGCTTTCGCTGTGAACGGAAGGAGGCGCGAGAATTCATCGCACCACGCATTCACGATACCGAACGTCAGCTGGGTCTTTTCACCGAGGCACAAATGAGTCCGCTGACAGTGTGCGGTCGGGAATACCGAGCTCGAGGGGCTAGGTTTCATCGGTATGACTCTCTCCGAGATTCCCCTGACCACAATCAACGGCGGATCGACAACGCTCGGCCACTACGGCGACAGGGTGATCCTCATCGTCAACGTCGCATCCCGGTGCGGCCTCGCTCCTCAATACGAGAAGCTCGAGCAGTTGCAGAAGACGTACGGTGAGCGGGGATTCACCGTCCTCGGTTTCCCAAGCAACCAATTCCTGCAGGAGCTCGGAACCGAGGACGCGATCAAGGACTACTGCTCCACTACCTGGGGAGTGACGTTTCCAATGTTCGAAAGGATCAAGGTCAACGGACGGAACGCACATCCGCTCTACGCCGAACTAACGAAGACCCCTGACGCCGAAGGCAAGGCCGGAAAGGTGAAGTGGAATTTCGAGAAGTTCGTGATCACGCCGGGCGGACAGGTTCACCGGTTCAGGCCGACCACCGAGCCGGATGCGCCGCAGATCATCGAACTAATCGAGTCGTCGCTCCCCCAGTAGAAGCCCGACGCAAACGACTCACCGAAGAACGAGTGCTGGTCAGTTGGCAGGCTTGCGGTAACTGAGCCAACGCTCCTCGACAACATAGCCGAGCGCTTCGTTCGCGCGAAGGCTCGCGGCGTTCACCTTCGCACCGCCGGTTCCGAACAAGCGGACGCCCTGCGATGCGAGAGCGATGATCGAGGCGGCCTTCACCGCGGTTCCGATCCCGCGTCGCCGGTAGGTTGCAAGAACCGAGGTGAAGTCCGTTTCGGCACGGTCGTCACCCTCCCTGATGACCGTCGCTCCGACGAGCACGCCGTTGTCGAGAGCGCCGAAGATGCGACATCCTTCGCTCCAGAGCTTTCGCGCGTCGTCCTCGTTCAGCACCCGAGGCGGCGTGGCCGGGGTGTCTGGATAGTCAGCGCGGTTCGCCTCTTCGAGCGCATGTAGCGCCGGGGCAAGACTGTCATCGAGTTCTCGAACCGTGAGACCGGCGAGTTCCGCCCTCCGGACGGCTTCGTGTGCCACAGTCAGGTCTAGGTCAGGTGGCTCCGACAGGCGAAGACGTGCGCCCCACGACTCGGCGACAAGCTCATAGCCCACGTCGCTGAGTGCTCGATTGCGCGGATCGGTTGCGAGAATAACTTCAAATTCCTCGGACATCTAGCGATCTAAGCACGCCACTTGCTGTGCCGGCGGATGCCGTGCGGTGGGGCTTCGCTCGCCCAGATGTGCGCTACGCCGTTCTGTTCACGGCACCGTCGCCCCGAACCGATAGTCATCTTGCGTGAGCCAGCGCACCCCCTTCCGATGGCTGATCAGGACGGCACGCACCGGAACCTCGATCGCCTGAAGTTTGTCGGTGATACACCGGGCCCAGCTCCGGTCTGCGTCGGTGATCGTCGAATCGGCGTACCGCTCGAGAACGACGATCACCGAGTGCGCCCCCTCGTCGTCCACCGCGTTTCCGATGATTTGGGCAAGACTCGAGACCGAGCGGTCCGGCCGCAGCGGAGGGTCGCCGAACGGCATGATGAGCGGCAACTGGTATCCGTTCTCATCGAGGAAGAGAAACCAGAGCTGACGGCGATTGGCTCGACCGATGAGACTGGTAATCCGCTCCTCGATGAGGGCGTCGCTCGTGAGCGGTTGGGTGATGGTGTCGTCGAAGTGGGATGTCATGCGCCCATAATCGGCGGGACTGCGGGCAGTCCGGTGGGCCCGGGACAATCGGTGGACAACCGGGTCTGACCGTTCCGTGTGGGGAATTGGATCTGCGGGAAACCGGATCTGTAGGGAACCGGGATCCGTGCGGAACTGAATCTGTGCCGAACCGAACCGCCGGGCCCGCCGACCGCTCGCCCCGGGCAATCTGCGCGCGCCAGGGTCGGTCGTTCCTGTCAAGCTTGAGCCATGACCGACCCCCGCGCATCCGCCCGTCAGATTCTGCGCACTCTTGTCGGCAACGACTCTGCGGACTTTCACGATGGGCAGTACGAGGCGATCGAAGCGCTCGTCGACGATCGTCGCCGCGCCCTCGTCGTTCAGCGCACCGGATGGGGCAAGTCCGCGGTCTATTTCGTCGCCACGCTCTTGCTGCGTCAGCGCGGGACCGGCCCGACGATCCTCGTCTCGCCCCTTCTCGCCCTGATGCGGGATCAGGTGGCCGCGGCTGCGCGGGCGGGGGTGCGAGCGGTCGCGATCAACTCCTCGAACGCACACGAGTGGTCGAATGTGCTCGAGCAATTGCGTTCCGACGAGGTCGACGTGCTGCTCGTGTCTCCGGAGCGGCTCAACAATCCGAGCTTCCGGGATGAGCAGCTGCCGACCCTGATCGAGAGAGCCGGCCTGCTCGTCGTCGACGAGGCTCACTGCATCTCCGATTGGGGCCATGACTTCAGGCCGGACTATCGGCGATTGCGCGACCTGATCGGCGCCCTCCCAGCCGGCATCCCGGTGCTCGCCACAACGGCAACGGCAAACAGCAGAGTGGTCGCGGATGTCGCGGAACAACTCGGCGGAACGGAAGTGCTGACCATCCGCGGCCCGCTCGCGCGGGCATCGCTCCGCCTCGGTGTGCTGCGACTCCCCGATGCAAAGGCGCGACTCGCGTGGTTGCTCACCCACCTTGCCGAGCTTCCGGGAAGCGGAATCATCTACGCCCTCACCGTGTCGGCCGCCGAGGACACGGCCCGACTGTTGCGCGAGGCCGGCCACGAGGTGCACGCCTACACCGGTCGCACCGACACCGCGGAGCGAGAACAGCTCGAACAGCGCCTCAAAGCCAACGATCTCAAGGCCCTGGTCGCGACGAGCGCCCTCGGCATGGGGTTCGACAAGCCGGATCTCGGATTCGTGCTGCACCTTGGAGCGCCGTCCTCCCCGGTCGCGTACTACCAGCAGGTCGGCCGAGCCGGCCGGGCCACCGAAAACGCCGACGTTCTGCTGTTACCGGGAACAGAGGACGAGGCGATCTGGCAGTACTTCGCGACGTCGTCGATGCCGGTCGAGGCTAAGGCCAACGCCGTGATTGCGGCGCTCGGCAGCAGCCCACTGTCCACACCGGCGCTCGAGGCTCGGGTCGATCTTCGGCGGACCCCGCTCGAACTGCTGCTCAAGGTGCTCGACGTCGATGGCGCGGTGAAACGGGTCTCCGGAGGATGGGTGTCGACCGGTTCGCCCTGGAGTTATGACGCTGAGCGGTACGGTCGAATCGCGGCGGCCCGGGAGACGGAACAGCAAGCGATGCTGGACTACGAGGCGACATCCGGATGCCGAATGGAATTTCTGCAGCGGGCTCTCGACGACGAGTCCGCGGTTGCGTGCGGCCGCTGCGACCGTTGCGTCGGAGTCTGGTATCCGACCGACATCGAACCGGATGCGGTTGCGACCGCATCCGGTTCGCTCGACCGGGTCGGTGTGGCCCTCGATCCTCGAGCGCAGTGGCCGGGCGGGATGGACCGTTTGGGCGTTCCGGTTCGCGGAAACATCGCGACGGCCGAGCGAGCGGAAAGCGGCCGCGCCCTCGCACGGCTGACCGACCTCGGCTGGGGTGGCACGCTGCGCGACCTGTTCGCATCGGGGACGGCGGATGCCGCGGCGAGTCCTGCGCTGATCGCGGCCTGCGTTCGCGTGCTCGGCGACTGGGGCTGGGCCGAACGGCCGTCGGCCATCGTCAGCATGCCGTCTCGGCGGCATCCGCTGCTCATCGCCTCGGTCGCGGAGGGACTCGCCACCGCCGGTCGGTTGCCTCTTCTCGGCGAATTGGGGCTCAATGACGGCGGGCCGGTCGGCGACGCGGGAGGCAACAGCGCCTATCGACTCGCGGCGGTGTGGGATCGATTCTCGGCGGACGGCCTCGAGGTTCCACCCGGGCCCGTGCTGCTCATCGACGATCTTGCCGACAGCCGCTGGACCGTGACCGTGGCGGCACGGCAGCTGAGGCGAGCCGGAGCCACGGCCGTCTTACCGTTCGTGCTCGCGCTGCGCGCGTAGTCCAATCGAGCGGGACGGTGCCCGGTTTCGAGCCCTTGCACAGGCGGCTTTCGAAGCGTTGAGTTAACACGTCAAGAGACGGGAGTTGACATGACGGACGCATCCGGACGCTCTCCGGGCGACGGGGACAAGACCACTCGGTCAGATGGGTTCTACGACGACCCGCTGCAGCGGGCATCGTCGGCCAAGCAGACCGTGACGAACGACGCGGTCGCCGGTCACACGGTCTGGGGAGGCGCAGGCGACGGTAACGACGGTCCGACGGGCGGCGCAGCGCGCGAGTCGGAGCCGATCCTCGACGAGCATGGCCGCGGAGGCGAACGGGTCGAGCTGGACAGCGACTCGCGGGACGCCGGATCCACGAATGTGAGCGGCGATGGTGTGGGAAACGCCAGCGCAAGCCACGGCGACGTGAGAAACGGCGGCGTGAGAAACGCCGACGCGGGCGCCGACAGTCCGGACATAACAGGCACACCGCACGACGCGCTGCCCAATGAACAGGTGGAGTACGCCATGTCGTTTGCCGACTACGACGCTCTTACCGATGACGACGAGGACGCGGTAAACATTTCCGAAGGCGACGGGCCGTTTCTCGAGGCAAGCGACGACCCGATCGCGGGCGCAACGCTTCGAAAGAAGAAATAGGAGATCGACATGAGCAACACGAACAACTCTCGGCCTGATGATTCCACGGACGCCGAACCGATCGGCACATTCGACCAGACCAACGGTCTAGTCGACGGCCTCGACGGGGACGACGGCGGCGCGCTGAATAGCGCCGGAACGGACGAAGGGACCGGGGATGCCGCGGCAGGCAGCCTCTTTAGCGACATCGTCGATCCGGAGCTCGCCGACGAGAATGCCAAGGAGCACGGCGACGGTCTGCCAGGTGAGACCCGGTACAGCGAAGAGGGCACACCCTAGCCCGCGGGTCGAGACCCACCCCGCAGGTCGAGTAGGTCGCGCAGCGACCGTATCGAGACCCACCCCGCGGGTCGAGTAGGTCGCGCAGCGACCGTATCGAGACCAGCTGACCGGAAACTCAGTCGTCTCCCGGGGCGTCCGAGAGCCGCAGCTCTTCGAGGTCGATGCGGCCGAGCACGCGCCGATGCACTATGTCGTCGATGCGGCGGGCATCCCGGAGCTGCACCAGCGCCGACCGTTTGGCCGGCAGCAGCCCGAGCCGAAGCGCGGCCTCGAGGTCGGTCTCCGTCTCGTCGACGTGCGCGAGCGACGGATCCCCCTCCTCCCGGTGGATACGGCCCAGCCGTTCCTCGTAGTCGCGCCGCACTGCCTCACGCGCCTCGTCGGGTGCCGAAAGGGAGGATGCCACCCCGGGCAGCGCTTCCAGTGCGGCATTGAGTACCACCTGCTCGGCGAGCAACTCCTCATCGAGTTCGGCTGGATCGACGCTCAGTCGCGACCACCGCACTATCGCGGGCAGCGTGAGGCCAAGCACGATGAGGGTGAGAAGGATGACGACGAAAGTGACTGCGATCACGACGCTTCGACCGGGAAGGGGGGCGCCGGAGGCCGTGTTGGTTGGAAGTGCCAGCGCCGCGGCGAGGGAGACCGCACCGCGAAATCCCGCCCAGGCGATGGGAAAGCGTTGCCGGAATCCCGAGCGTCGCGCGCGCTGCTTCGGGCGTCGGTCGATGGCGCGGATCAGGTAGGTAGTGCCATTGCTCCAGGCGAGCCGGGTCACGATCACCGCGACGGTCGCAGCGACGCCGAGGGCGAGCGCGTGCGACCAATTGTCGCCAATGCTCTGGATGACTCGGTGCAACTCGAGTCCGATGAGCACGAACAACGATCCGTTGAGAATAAACGTGGTGAGTTGCCAAAAACCAAATGACTGCGATCGCATGCTCGCCGTGATCAGCTGCGGACCACGTTGGCTCAACACCAGTCCGCAGGTCACGACCGCGACCACCCCGGAGACCCCAAGCGACTCGGCTGGCAGGTATGCCAGAAACGGGGTGAGCACGCTCAGGGTGTTGGCGAGGAGTCGTTCCTTGAGAAACTTCCGGATGCCGACGACGATGAATCCGGCCAGCGCGCCGATGAGGATTCCGACCCCGTAAGAGGCGAGGAACCGCAACACGGTCTCGCCGAGCACGACCGGCTTGCCGGAGACCGCGGCGGTGACGGCGCTCGCGTAGAGCACGAGCGCCGTGCCGTCATTGACCAGACTCTCCGCTCGCAGAATTGTTCCCGCGCGTCGCGGGAGGTGGCCAACCACCGCGGCAACTGCCGTGGCATCCGTCGGAGCGAGGATGGCTCCGAGGGCAATCGCCACCGGCCACGTGAGCCCGAACGCGTGCCCAATGACGGCGATGACCGCGGTCGTGGCGAAGACCAGGCCGACGGCGAGCAGGAGTATCACGCGCAGGTTGTTGCGAATCTCCCGCAGCGACGTGTTTATCGATTCCCAGTAGAGCAACCCCGGGAGGAAGAGAAGCAGCACCAGCTCCGGAGGCAGGGTGACGTGGCCAAAGAACGGCACGAAACCGAGCCCGGCGCCGAGGATAAGCAACACAAGCGGGGGCGGGATGCGCAACCGCGATGCGATGGTGCCGCCGACGATGATGGCCGCGCCGAGTGCCACCACGAGGATCAGGCCGTCCATGAGTCCCTCCGATCGCTCCATTTCCCACCATCACAATATTCGCCGTGAGCCCGGTTGTCCGTAAGCCTCCTGTCCGTAAGCCACCCTTGTTCGTCCGCGGGGTTCGCGCGTAGGGTGCCGAAAGGTACGCGCAAAGAACCGGAGAGCTGATGAGCGAGATGACTATTTCGACAACTGGATGGCTGCAACGCGACGCCGAGCGTCTCGAGGGAGAGGAACTCGCCCGGGTTGACGCCTGGTGGCGGGCCGCCAACTACCTGTCGATCGGTCAGATCTATTTGCTTGACAATCCGCTGATTCGAGAGCCCCTCGGCCGCGACGACATCAAGCCGCGACTGCTTGGCCACTGGGGAACCACACCCGGCCTGAATTTCGTGTACGCGCACCTCAACCGGATGATCCGTCAGCGTGATCAGAGCACTCTCTTCATCGCCGGACCCGGTCACGGCGGCCCCGGGATGGTGGCAAACAGCTACCTCGACGGCACCTATTCCGAGCTGAATTCCCCCATCCGGCGCGACTCCGTCGGCATGCGGCGACTGTTCCGCCAGTTCTCCTTCCCCGGCGGAATCCCCAGTCACGCGGCTCCGAACGTCCCCGGCTCGATCAACGAGGGCGGCGAGCTCGGCTACTCGCTCTCGCACGCCTACGGTGCGGCGTTCGACAACCCCAATCTGCTCGTCGCGTGCGTTATCGGCGACGGCGAGGCCGAGACCGGTCCGTTGGCCACCAGCTGGCACTCCAACAAGTTCATCGACCCGCTTCAGGACGGGGTCGTGCTGCCGATCCTGCACCTCAACGGGTACAAGATCGCCAACCCCACGATTCTCGCTCGCATTCCCGAGGAGCAACTCCTCGACCTCATGCGCGGCTACGGACACAAGCCCTATCTCGTTTCCGGCGGCTTCGACGGCGAGGACCCGCTGCGCGTTCACGAGCGAATGGCGGAGACCCTCGACGAGGTGCTCAACGAGATCGCCCGGATCAAGCAAGCGGCGGTGGATGGCACGCTCGAGGGCACTCCGTTGTGGCCGATGATCATCATGCGAACGCCGAAAGGCTGGACCTGCCCGAAGGAGATCGACGGACTGCCGGTCGAGGGCACCTGGCGGGCACACCAGGTGCCGCTCGCGAATGCTCGCGACACCGAGGCGCACACGAGACTGCTCGAGAACTGGATGCTCACGTATCGCCCCGAGGAACTCTTCGACGACGCGGGAGCCCCGCGTGACTTCATAACGGCGCTGGCGCCCGAGGGTGAGCTTCGAATGAGCGCCACCCCGTTCGCGAACGGCGGGCTGCTTCGACGTGAGCTCGAGCTGCCCGACTTCCGGGACTTTGCCGTCACGGTTGCCGCGCCCGGCGGTACCTCGGTGGAGGCGACGAAGATTCTGGGTGGCTGGTTGGCGGGGGTCATCCGAAGCAATCCCGACAACTTCCGTATCTTCGGACCGGATGAGACCGCGTCCAACCGGCTACAGGATGTCTACGAGGCGACGAGCAAGCAGTGGAACAGCGAGATTCTTCCGGTGGACGAGCATCTCGCCCGCGCCGGTCGGGTGATGGAGGTGCTGAGCGAACACCAGTGCGAGGGATGGCTCGAGGGCTACCTTCTCACCGGGCGGCACGGGCTGTTCAACTGTTACGAGGCGTTCATCCACATCGTCGACTCGATGTTCAACCAGCACGCGAAGTGGCTGCAGGAGGCCAAGAAGCTTGAGTGGCGGCGTCCCATCTCCTCGCTCAACTATCTGCTCTCCAGTCACGTGTGGCGGCAGGACCACAACGGGTTCAGCCATCAGGATCCGGGCTTCATCGACCACGTCGTCAACAAGAAGGCCGACATCGTTCGCGTGTACCTCCCGGTCGATGCCAACACGCTGCTCTCCACGTATGACCACTGCTTGCGCTCGGTCAACTACGTGAACGTTGTGGTCGCCGGCAAGCAGTCCGCGCCGCAGTGGCTCTCCATGGACGACGCGGTCGCGCATTGCACCCGCGGACTCGGAATCTGGGGCTGGGCCGGTACCGAGGTGTCCGGGGAGGAGCCGGATGTGGTGCTCGGTTGCGCCGGGGACGTACCGACCCTCGAGGTGATGGCCGCGGCGGCCATCCTGCGCGAGCGGCTGCCCGAGCTGAAGGTGCGGGTGGTGAACGTCGTCGACCTGATGCGACTACAGGACAACTCCGAGCACCCCCACGGGCTGCCGAGCGACGAGTTCGACGCGATCTTCACGACCAACCGTCCGGTGATCTTCGCCTACCACGGCTACCCGGCGCTCATCCATCGCCTCACCTATCGCCGGGCGGCGAACGAGAACCTTCACGTTCGCGGCTTCATCGAGGAGGGAACGACCACGACACCGTTCGACATGGTCATGCTCAACCGTCTCGACCGCTACCGCCTGGTCATGGATGTCATCGACCGCACCCCCGGGCTCGCCCCCCACGCCGCCGGGCTGCGCCAGGACATGCAGGACGCCAGGATGCGGGCGCGGGCATATACGCGGCTGCACGGCGAGGACATCCCGGAGGTGGCCGACTGGAAGTGGGGTGCGGCACCGGTCGGCCTCGCCCAGGACAGCGCAGATGAGAACACTCCAAGCGGCGGCGACACCGGTGGAGACAACGCCTAGCCGGGGCCCCTGGCCGAAAGAGTGATGCCCGATGCCATGGGGCGCGATCTTTAAGAACCGTGCGGATGCCGGTCGACGGCTCGCCGCCGCACTCGACGGCTTCGCCGCGCCCAACACGATAGTTCTCGCGCTGCCTCGCGGCGGGGTGCCGGTCGCCCGGCCGGTCGCCGATGCCCTCGGCGCTCCGCTCGATGTGGTGGGTATCCGCAAACTCGGCAGCCCGCGGCATCCGGAGTATGCCGTCGGCGCAATCGGCGAGCAGGGAGTGCGAATCGTTGACAGCGCCGCCGCGCGCTCGGTGGGACTCGGAGAAGCCGAACTCGCCGAAGTCGAGGCGCGGGAGCGGGTGGAACTCGCTCGGCGGTTGCGCAGCTACCGCGCCGGACGGGAACGCCTCGACCTCACCGGAAGAGTCGCGATTGTGGTCGATGACGGTGTGGCCACCGGTGCCACCGCCCGCGCGGCGTGCCGGGCGGTGCGTCAACTCGGGGCGTCCGAAATCGTGCTCGCGATGCCGGTCGCTCCGCCGGACTGGGAGAGGACTCTCGCCGGCGAGGCAGACGCATTCGTCGCGGTAGCCACCCCGAGCAACTTCTGGGCGGTCGGTCAGTGGTACGCCGACTTCAGCCAGACCACCGACGAGGAGGTGATTGCCTGCCTTGACCGGGGGCCGCGGCAGCCGCAAGCGGGGACGGAGCGGCCGGGTTCGGAGTCGGAGCGGCCGGGTTCGGGGACGGAGCGGCCGGGTTCGGAGTCGCCGGGGGTCTGACTCCGGGGGTCCGACTCAGGGGACGAAATCGCATCCTCCCGGCGCGCACGAACAGCCGAAGGTGTCCCCTGGCGAACCTACCGGGCGATGGGCGTCCGAGTCGGCGGAGTTTCTGGTCGGCGGAGTTCCGGGTCGGCGGAGGTGCTGGTCACCGAGGTCGCAGTCAGCGGAGGTCTCGGGCAGCCCACCTCCTGGCGCCGAGCAGCTCAAGAACGACCGGCCTCCCGGGCCAGATCGACGGCGGATCGAACACCGGTTCGCCACGACGCCCCGTGCCCCGGAAGCACAAGCGTCGCATCGGTTGCCGCGAGAAGGTCCAGCGAGGCGAGCGCTTCGGTGCTGTCGGCGGTAGCGGCGCGAGACACTATCTGCGGTCCGGATTCTCCGGTATACGGGTTGAACGTGACGAGCGCGTCTCCGGAGACCAGCGCGTCGCGGTCCTCGAAGTGCAATGCGCTGTGTCCATAGGTGTGACCCGGGGTGAAAATTACCCGCGGGCCGCCGGGGATCGGCAGCACCTGGCCGGCCTCGAAGAATGTCAGGTCGGTGATGCCGGGAACGTGCAGCGCCCCGGCGCGGGCCATCCGAAACAGCACCGGGACCGAAGCCGGATGCCGGATCGGGTAGAGCGCGCGGGCCCGCTCATGCCCGTAGCGGTACGGATGCTCCGCGATGTGGGACTCGAGCGGATGAGCCCACACGGGCACGCCCCACTCCTCGCGAGCCTGGTGGGCGAATCCAAGGTGATCGAAGTGGGCGTGGGTGAGCACAATGGCGCGAACGTCCGCCGTAGAGCGTTCAATGGCCCGGATCGCGCGCTTGATCAGCGGCAGGGTCGCGGGAAAGGCGGCGTCAACGATGGTGAGGGAGGTGCCGTCCTCGACGAGGTAGCAATTCACGTAGGCGTGTTCGAGGCGATGGATGCCCGGTGCGACGTTTCGAGTGAATCGTGCAGCGAATCGATGCTGGCGTGAGGTCAGTGTCGCGCTGGCCGTCATTGCACCCTCCCTCTTGATCCTCACCTCGAGGCGTCGTTCTCGATGTCTTCGGCGAGCGAGTCGAGCGCCTCCGGTCTGAGCGCTATGCCGGCGGCCTCGAGGCGCTGCTCAAGCACCGTAGACACATCGTCCTCAATTTGGCCGAGGTGAATCTCCTCGACCAACTCCTCGGCTATCGCCTGGATTTCGGCTTCGGTGGAGTGTTCCGTACCGTCGTCCGCAATGTCCCTCAGGAAGTTAGCCATGATCGTCACTCCTGGTGCGTGCGAGTCAGCTCCGGCCCGAGCTATCGGCCGTGCCCGCAACGGTACGCGAAGAGTGCCGCGCTGTGAAGACGATGTTGAACTACGTGACGTTGCTGGAGTCCGCCCACAGATTGATGTCCATGTCCGTGGCGAATTCGTCGATCGCCGAGAGCTCCTGCGCGGTGAAATCCAACCGCGAGACAGACGCGAGATTCGCCTCGAGCTGGGCGACAGATGAGGCACCGACGAGCGCCGAGGTGACGTTCGAGTCACGCAGAGTCCAGGCGATGGCGAGCTGAGCGAGGGTCTGACCACGGCTCTCGGCGATGTCGGTGAGTCCACGGATAGCAGCGAGGGTGTCGCCGTTGACCATGTTCTTGCTCATCGAACCCTCTCGAGCCGCGCGGGCATCCGCGGGAATGCCGCCGAGGTAGCGGTCGGTGAGCAATCCCTGCGCGAGCGGGGAGAAGGCGATGCAGCCGACACCGAGGTCTTCGAGAGTCTCGAGCAACCCATCCTCGACCCAGCGGTTGAACATGGAATAGGAGGGCTGGTGGATGAGCAGCGGAGTGCCGAGATCGCTGAGGATGCGGGCGGCCTCCCGTGTGCGTTCCGGTGAGTAAGACGAGATGCCGGCGTAAAGGGCCCGGCCGGACGTGACGGCAGTGTGCAATGCGCCCATCGTTTCCTCGAGCGGTGTGCTCGGGTCGGCGCGGTGCGAGTAGAAAATGTCGACGTAGTCGAGCCCCATCCGCTCCAGCGACTGGTCGAGGCTGGCGAGCAGGTACTTGCGCGATCCGTTGTCGCCGTAGGGGCCGGGCCACATGTCGTATCCGGCCTTCGTCGAGATCACCAGCTCGTCGCGGTACGGCAAGAAGTCGCGACGCAGGTGCTCCCCGAAGCCCTCCTCGGCGCTGCCGTAGGGCGGGCCGTAATTGTTCGCGAGGTCGAAGTGGGTCACTCCGAGGTCGAAGGCGCGTCGCAGGATCTGCTGCTGCCGGTCCATCGGAACGTCGCGACCGAAATTTTGCCACAGTCCGAGCGACACCGCGGGGAGCTTGAGCCCGCTTCTTCCCGTGCGACGGTAGGGCATTGGGGTGTATCGGGATTCCAAGGCGAGGTAAGTCATCTTATGTATCTTGCCACTTCGGTGGCCCAGATTCAGGCTGCTGTGCCTAGGCTGGATGGTCTATGCGACTCCTTCTCATCCGTCACGGACAGACACCGGCCAACGTTCTCGGCCAACTGGACACCGCCGCGCCCGGACCGGGGCTCACCGAGCTCGGCGCACGCCAGGCGGCAGCCATCCCGCACGCGCTTCGCGACGAGCCAATCGACGCGATCTTCACCTCGACTCTTTTTCGCACCCAGCTGACCGCGGACCCGTTAGCGACCGATCGCGAGATCGAGGCGCGAGTGCTTCAAGGCCTGCACGAAATCGAGGCCGGATCTCTCGAGGGGCGAAACGATCGGGCGTCCGCTCGCGCCTACCTCGAGACCGCGTTCGCGTGGGGCTCGGGAGATCTGGACGTTCGGATGCCCGGTGGCTCGGACGGTCACGACTTCTTCGAGCGATTCGACACGGACATCGAGAAGGTGGCAGAGGTCGCGGGGACGGCGGCGGTGTTCAGCCACGGGGCAGCGATCCGGGTCTGGACGGCCGGTCGGGCGCGAAACGTGCCGCCGGTTTTCGCCGGCACCAATGAGCTGGACAACACCGGGGTCGTGGAACTCACTGGCACTCCCGGGGAGGGATGGACTCTCCTCTCATGGGCGGGCATCCCGGTAGGAGGCGCCGACCTGGTTGGTGCGAGCGCCGAGGACCCGACCGGCGAATCGCTCGACGACCTCCGGGACTGACTCCTACGGCGCAGCGGGATGGGTCCGCCAGCTGCCACTCGCCACATACATGACCATCACGTTGATGGTCGCGACTATCGGCACAGCGAACAGTGCGCCGGGGATGCCCGCGACATACAGTCCGGCGGCCACGCCGAGCACGACGGCGAGCGGATGCACCCGAACCGCGCTACCCATGACGAGCGGCTGCAGCACGTGGGCCTCGACCAGGTGAACGAGCAGCACCCCGCCGAGCATGATCAGCGCCTGAATGGGGCCGACGTAGACAAGGGCGATTGCCACGGCGATGACTCCGGTCGCAACGGCGCCGACCACCGGGATGAACGACGCGAGGAAGACCAGAATCGCGATGGGAATGACGAGGGGCAGCCCGAGGAAGAAGGCGAAGAGTCCGACTCCGACGGCGTCGACGGCCGCCACGAAAATCTGCACCCGCGCGAAGGTCGTGAGCGTGAGCCATCCAGCCCGCCCGGCTCCGTCGACTGCAACGCGGGCGCCGAGCGGGAACAGTCGCACAAACCAGCGCCACACTCCCCCGCCATCGATCAGAAGGAAGATCACCGAAAACAGCGTCAGCAACGCCCCGGTGATGAGGTGGCCGGCCGTAGTGCCGACTCTGAGTGCGCCGGTGGCGAGGGTCGACGAGGACTGCTGGAGCGCCTGGCCGGCCTGGGCGAGGTAGCCCGTGAATTGCGAATGCGACACCTGGAGTGGTGAGGCGCTGAGGAACAGCTTGAACCGGTGGAACACGCCGACGGACTGCCGTTCGAGGCCCGGGAGCCCGGCGCGAATCTGAAACACCACGAGTGTCACCAGACCGCCGACTATGACGAGCGCGACGAGCAGAGCGACGACGATGGCGAGCCAACGCGGCCAGCGGCGGCGGACGAGCGCGTCGGCGAACGGTACGAGCAGTGCGGAGATCAGCACGGCGATCAGAAATGGGATGACGATCTCTTTGAGGTCGGCGATGAGCAGGCCGATAACGGCGAGCACCCCGGCGATGACGAGAACCCGCCAGGACCAGGCACCGGCCGTCTGCATCCCGTGCGGGACCGAGGGCGCCGGACTCGACGAATACCGGGCCTCCGGTGACGCAGGAGTGGCCTCGGCTGGCGAATCGCTCAACGGCGGCGGCGCTCCGGCGTCAGCCAGTAGTTGCTGAACCCCGCGTCATCCGGATTCAGGTTGGTGCCCGGTGGCACGATCTCGTCGATGCGGTCGAGGGTGGATGCGTCGAGCTGAAGCGACGCGGCGTCGAGCTGTGACTCGAGCTGTTCCATGGTGCGCGGGCCGATGATCGCGCTCGTGACACCCGGATGGCGAAGCACAAAGGCGATCGCGAGATGCACGAGCGAGACGCCAAGCTCATCGGCGAGAGCACCCAGCTTGTCTGCGGCCTCGAACTTCGCGGCGATGCCCGGCTTGTTCAGGTCATAGCGTGCGGGATCGCGGTCGCTCCGGTGCGTGGTCGGGAGATCCCGTCCCTTGCGGAACTTGCCGCTCAACCAACCGCCGGCCAGTGGGCTCCAGACCAGAGTTCCCATGTCGTGCCGGTGGGTCGTCGGCAACAGATCCGCCTCGATCCCCCGGGTGAGCAACGAATACGGTGGCTGCTCGGTGACGAAACGCTGCGTGCGCCCCTCGCGGGCAGCCCATTGCGCCTCGACGACCTGCGAGGGCTGAAAGGTCGACGAGCCGATGTAGCGAACCTTCCCCTGGCTCACGAGAGTGTCCAGTGCGGCGAGGCTCTCCTCGATGTCGGTGTGTTCGTCCGGCCGGTGCATCTGGTACAGGTCGATGTAGTCGGTACCGAGACGGCGGAGCGAATCCTCGACGGCGCGGATGATCCATCGCCGGGAACCGCCCCGATGGTTCGGACGCGGTTGCATGCCGTTGAAGAACTTGGTGGCGAGAACAACGTCGTCGCGCCTGCCGGACTGCGCGAGTGCCTTTCCGACTATCTCCTCCGATTCGCCGAACGAGTAAATGTCCGCGGTGTCGATGAGATTGATGCCGGCATCCACGGCGCGGTGGATGATGCGGATCGAGTCGTCATGATCCCTGTTGCCCCAGTCGCCGAACATCATGGTGCCAAGCGCGAGTCGCGAAACTTCCACGCCCGTTCGTCCGAGGAATGTGGTCGGTTGTTCGTTTGTCTGATCCGGCATGGTTTTCACCCTACGCCCGACGGGGTGAGCCCCAGACCACGGCCAGGACTGCGGGGGGCGCTCCCCACTACCGGGCGCGCTGCAACTGCACCTCGAGGAGTCCGTCGGTCACCCGCGTGTCGAATCGGGGTAGTGGTGCTGTCGCCGGGCCGTGCACGACCTCGCCGGTGTTGAGGGAGAAGACGCTCCCATGCCACGGGCACTCGACGCACGGATCGTCGCGGTGGCCCGACACCAATCGACCCCTGTTCAGCGGACCGGAGAGGTGACTGCACACGTTGGACAGCACCGAAACGGAGTCTCCGCGCCGAAGCACAAGCAGCGGAAGCCCGCCCACCGTGCGACTGATCAACTCGTTCTCGGGAATCTCCTCGAGCGGCGCGAGCGACTGCCAGCCGCGCGGGAAACGATGGGGAACGTCCTCGGCATGGTTGGCACCCGCGGCCTGCCGGTAGCTCAGGTGGCCGCCGAGGAAGCCGGAGAACGACACGACGGCGAGTCCGAGGTACCCGAACACCTTTCCGCTGGTGTCGCGACCGCGACTGCGCTGCACGAAGGAGACCGCATAGAGCCCGACAGCGGCAAAGTTTGCCGCCCAGTGAATGACGCCAACCCGTGCCTGCTGCTGATGCAGTTGTGACCAGTCGTTCATTCCGGTAACCGCCGCGGGCAGCGCCGCGGCGACGCCGACCGCGACGAGCACTCGCGAGGCTCCCCTATTTCCCGGGAGGGCATCCAGCACAGCGGCCGAAGTCCACGCGCCGATCGGGATTTGCACGGCAATCGGGTGTACCGGATGCCCGAACGGCACTCCATGCAAGACGTCGCGAACTGCGCGAGGGCGGATGACCGACTTGACAAGGCGCCGCAACGGGCGGATCAGCGGATCGAGTGCGGCGGCATCCTCTAATCGATCGATCGGCTTGAGCACGGCGAGCTCGTTCATGTGGCCTTCTCTCCTCGTGGGTTTTCGATCCACGACACCCCTGTTTCGGCTGCTCCACAACCCCTCGCCGAGAACCGTCCTCACCAGCATCCCGCCCCGTCCCCGATTCAACCTCACGCCCGGGCCGCCGCCGAGTCGAATGTCAAGCCCGGGAAAGACGAGCCGGTTCGCGCGTACGGTCGGGGAACCACACGACGATGGAGCACGAACGAAGGACAAGCGTGTGCACGGTGAGGAGCCCGTGGGCGGCCACGGAAGGTCACGATTCGGGAACCGATCGCGTGACGACAATCCGAAACGAAGGTCCTTGAGATCACAATACGAATAGGCACTCATAGAGCCAGGAGGGGTTCATGAAAGCTCAGCCTCTCTCGAGTTCGTCGGCGTCTCGTGCGTCGGCACTGTCCCGGGCGATCGCTGCCGGTCCCGTTGCCGAGAACGGCAAGAGCGGCGGGGTATTGAGTGCCGCACTCGGGCTGGTGTTTTTCAGTGTGCTTGCGGGAATTCTGGTTGCGGTGATCGCCTTGCCGCCCATCCTGCTGGCGGGTCGCACCGCCTCCGCCAGCATCGGGTTCTTCGAATCGCTGCCCGACTACATCACCATCGACCAGCAGAGCCAACGGAACGTCATCTACGGCAACCGGGACGGTCATCCGGTGCCGATCGCTACCGTCTTCAACCAGGATCGCGAGGACGTCGGCTGGAACTCGGTGTCGCAGTACATCAAGGATGCGACCGTCGCCGGTGAGGACCGCCGGTTCTACGAACATGGCGGCGTCGACGTCAAGGCGATGGTGCGAGCCGCGGCGGGCAACGTTGCCAACGAGAACATCACGAGTGGAAGTTCGACCATTGCGATGCAGTTGGTCAAGAACATCCTGGTTCAGCGTGCAATGCAGATCAGCGACCCGAAGAAGCAGAAGGCGGCATATAACGCGGCAATTGACGACACGATGAATCGCAAGCTTCGGGAGATGAAGTTCGCAATCGGGCTGGAGAAACGGTACACGAAGAACGACATTCTGCTCGGCTACCTGAATATCGCCGGCTTCGGGGGCAACACCTACGGCATCGAAACAGCCGCACTGAAGTATTTCAGCGTCAGCGCCAAAGACGTCAGTCTCCCGCAGGCCGCGAGCCTTGTCGCGATGCTCCAGCAGCCGAACCTGCGCAACCTGAGCAGCCCCGACCTGTACCCGGCGAACAAGGAGCGGCGGGATCTCATCCTGGCCGACATGCGCGAACTCGGGTACATCACCGCCGCCCAGTACCGGGAGGCGGTGGCAACCCCCATAGAACCGAAACTGCAAGCTCCGCACAACGGATGCCTGTACGCGAGTGACGCCAAATTCGCGTGTGACTTCGCGCTCCGGATCGCGCCGACCCTCGAAGCCCTCGGCAAGACTGAGGCGGAGCGCGCCGCGGCCTGGGCGCGCGGCGGCTACGAGATCTTCACAAGCATCGATCTCAATCAGCAGGATGTCGCGCAAGCGGCTCTGTCGACAAGCGCGCCAGCCACCGAGACCCGATTCGCGCTCGGGGCGTCGGCCGTGTCTGTGCAGCCGGGCACCGGCCGCATCCTGATAATGGCCCAGAACAAGGAGTTCGACAATTCCGGCACCGGAAGTGGCCCGACCGCAACCGCGGTCAACTTCAATACCGACCAGCAATTCGGCGGATCATCCGGCTTCCCCACCGGCTCGACCTACAAGATCTTTACTCTCGCCGACTGGCTCAAGGACGGGCGGCGGCTGAGCGATGTGGTCAACGGCACTTCCCGACCGTTCTCCTTGTCTTCCTTCAACTCGCGTTGCGCAAACTTCAACGGGCAGCGCCCATTCACTTTCCACAATGACACCCCGAACGAAGGGGGCAACATGACGGTTCAGGCCGCCACCCAGAACTCGGTGAACGTCGCCTTTATCACCATGGCGCAGCAGCTCGATCTGTGTGACATCACGGACACGGCAAAATCGATGGGGGTTCATCGCGCCGACGGGGGCGAACTGCAATCGGTGCCCGCAGCCGTGATCGGAACAAACGAGATTGCCCCGCTCACCATGGCCGGAGCCATCGCCACGATCGGCACCAACGGAATCTATTGCGCCCCGACGATCATCGACCGGGTGGTTGCTCCGGGAGGCGCCGAACTTGCCGGTCAGCCCAAGGCGTGTTCACAGGCGCTCGACCCGAATGTCGCGAGCACCGAGGCCTATGCCCTCTCGGCCGTCATGAGGGCTGGCACCGGTCGGCCCGGTAACCCGCTTGACGGCGTGCCGATTGTTGGAAAGACCGGAACGACGGACTACTCCGACCACAACTGGCTCATCGCGACGACCACCAAGGTGGCCCTGGCGGTATGGGTGGGCAACATCGACGGCGGTCATGCCTCTCTGCGCAAGACGACGGTCGCCGGAACCAACGGCTACAACACGAAGTTCAATATCTTCCGCGCCACGATGCTGTCGTTGAACTCGAATCCGGAGTATCGCGGTGGAGCGTTCCCGCCGCCGGACCCGTCTCTCGTCTCCGGAAAGGGACGGGCGTCCAAGAAGTGACGCTCGCCTCTCGCGCGGTGCCCGCGTTCGGTCCGCGCGCCGCGTCTCGCTGCACACGGTCTTCGCCGCGTCCGGTGCACTGCCGCTAATGAACCGCGCCTAATGCGTGGGTCTACTTCTTCGCCCCTGCAGCTTTCCTCTACTGCTT
The DNA here is from genome assembly GCA_025464975.1 of Microbacteriaceae bacterium. Classification (GTDB taxonomy): domain Bacteria; phylum Actinomycetota; class Actinomycetes; order Actinomycetales; family Microbacteriaceae; genus Lacisediminihabitans. The sequence continues at coordinate 107,562 of JAODMT010000011.1, forward strand.
CGCTCTACTGCTCTCCTCTACTGCTTCGCCCTACTGCTTCGCTCTACTGCTCTATCGTGTGCTCAAGCGCCGGGAGCGCGGCCTCAATGCTCTGCACTTCGGACTCGCTCAGCCCGGCGAGCAGTTGCGCTACGACGCCGGCGCGGGCCGACCGTGCGCGTGCTATCGCATCCGTCCCGGCATCCGTCATCTCGATGAGGAAGGCGCGACCGTCGAGCGGATCGGTTTTGCGGGCGACGAGGCCGCGGGCCTCGAGCTCGGCAACGACTCGTGTGATGCTCGGAGCCGAGACCAATTCGACCTGCGCGAGGTCGGCAAGTCGAATCGGTCCCTGCTTGGAGATTGTGGCGAGGGCAGACAGGAGACCATGGCTGAGGCCTCCGGTCGCGGCGATGAGGCGACGGTTCAACCGCGCGACAACGAAGGCCAATCGTGCGGCGAGCGAGCTCGGTGTCTTCTCATCCACTGCCAGTCCTCCGGTCGAATTAGACGTCACTCATTGCCTCTGCCGGCTGCTGCGTGCCGATCGGGGACGTCTCGAGATGAATATACTTGCCGCCCGCCGAGAGTGAGGCGACAGCACCGACGAGCGACATGACTGCCGCGGCGATGAACACGATCACGAGGCCGGAGTGGAACGGCTGGGAGATCAGCTGGGGAAAGAACGTCTTACCCGTGAGCGCGCCGGCATTCGAGGTGGACAGGCTTTTCAGGACGCCTGTCGGCCCGAGGATGCTTGCAACCGGGTTGTAACCGAGGAAGGCGGCGAACAGACTGCCGACCGGTGGTGTCGCGGCGACCTGGTTCGCGACCGCCGTTCCGACTCCGTGGGCGGTGAGGCCGCTGCGCAGTGCGTTCGGAAGGGTGTCGGCGAGTCCTGCGATCATGAGCGAGAAGAAGATCCCGATCGAGAGCGAGTTTCCCGCGTTCTGGAAGGTACCGGTCATCCCGGATGCTGCGCCTCGTTGATTCGCCGGGACACTGTTCATGATCGCGGTTCGGTTGGGTGCGGCGAACATGCCGGAGCCGACACCGTTGAGGAACGTGATGATCGCGAATGCCGCGTAGTTGAAGTTCACCGGAATGAGCAGCAGCGCGACGAAGGTCACGGCGACGAGCACGAGACCTCCGGTGGCGAAGATGCGAGCCCCGAAGCGGTCACTGAGCGTTCCGGAGATTGGTCCAGAGACCAGGAAGCCGATCGTGAGCGGCAACAGGTAGATGCCAGCCCAGAGCGGGGTGCTCGCGTAGGAGAAGCCGTGAAGCGGCAGCCAGATTCCCTGAAGCCAGATGATGAGCATGAACTGAAGTCCACCGCGACCGACCGACGCCAGAAGGCCGGCGAAGTTGCCCCAGGCGAAGGCTTTGATGCGGAAGAGCCGCATGTTGAACATGGGGTCCTTCGTGTGGAGCTGCATGAACACGAAGCCGACGAGCAGAACGACACCACCGATGATGCCGGTAAGCACCCAGGGGTTGGCCCAGCCGGTGGCGCTCGTGCCGTAGGGCTGGATGCCGTAGGTGATTCCGGCGAGGAGGGAGGTGAGTCCGACCGCGAACACGATGTTGCCCGGCCAGTCGACCTTTCCGGGGCTCTTGCTGCCGACCTCATGCAGCGACTTGTAGGACCAGATGGTTCCCAGCACGCCGATCGGAACGCTCACGAGGAAGATTGCCCGCCAGTCGATCTCGGCGAGCACCCCACCGATGATGAGGCCGAGGAAGGTCCCGGCGATCGCGGCGATCTGGTTGATGCCGATTGCCATGCCGCGCTTGTTGGCGGGGAACGCGTCGGTGAGGATTGCGGTCGAGTTGGCGAACAGCATCGAGCCGCCGACCGCCTGGATCACGCGCCATCCGATCAGCCACAGCGCCCCGGCACCGGAGGTAAACGGATCGAAGACGAGGGCGATGGCGGCGATCGAGAAGATCACAAAGCCCATGTTGTAGATGCGCACGCGGCCGTAGATGTCCCCGAGCCGGCCGAAGCTGACGACGAGAACGGCGGTGACGAGGATGTAGCCCATCAGCATCCAGAGCAGGTAGCTCACGTTGCCCGGCTGAAGTGGATCGAGCTTGATGCCCTTGAAGATGGCGGGAAGTGAAATGAGCACGATGGACCCGTTGATCGTGGCCATCAACATTCCGAGGGTTGTGTTGCTCAGTGCCACCCATTTGTACTTGGGGTGATCCTTATTGAACATGCCGGTGCGAGCCGCGGACTCTGCCATTGGAGGCCTTCCAGATTCGAAGGCGTCACCGTTGAGCGCCCGATAGTTACTTGTTATGTACTAAGTATACGCGCGAGAGGTGGCGGAAATTCCCGCCCGGCCGCCCTACCGAATGGCGCCGGCGAGCGAGCTACTTTCGATCCGGCTCGTGCCGTGCTCATCGACGGCCACATGCAGCTTCGACAGAATCTGCTCCTTCATCGACCCCACATGACTGATCAGGCCGATGGTGCGCCCGCCGGCTCGCAGTCCGTCGAGGGTGCCCATGGCGATTTCGAGCGTCTCGTCGTCGAGCGATCCGAAACCTTCGTCGATAAACAGGGTGTCGAGACGGATGCCGCCGGCCTGGTTGGTGACCACCTCGGCGAGCCCGAGGGCCAGGGCGAGGGAAGCGAGGAAGGTCTCACCGCCGGACAGCGAGTGAGTGGCCCGCGATCGTCCCGTGTGTTCATCGAGAATGGCGAGACCCAGTCCGGATTGCGTGTTTCGGTACTGCACGGAGTCGTCGTGTTCGAGGGTGAAGCGTCCACTCGTCATCACCCGCAGACGCGCGTTGGCCGCGGCGACGATCTGCTCCAGTTGGGCCGCGAGCACGTATGTCTCGAGCCGCATCCGGCGCGTGTTCGGTTCCTTGCCCTGCACTGCGTTGGCGAGTTCGCTCAGTTGTTCGAACTCGGTCTGCAGCGACGCGGATGCCGAGAGCTGAGCGCGTGCGGCCGCCACCGTGCGGGTGGCTTCGTTTACTCGTTCGGTGAGGGTGCTGAGGGTGCCGAAGGCGTCGTCCCGGTACCCGCGGAGCGCGGCGAGGAGTTCCGCCGCGTCATCAGGCTCCACCGGTTCGGTCGGCAGATCGGCGAGTTCGGGTTCAGCAAGGGTGAACCGCGCGGTCGCCACTTCCTGGTCGAACGTGCGGACGAGGGCCTCGAGTCGCGCGAGTTCGGCCGGGGCGAGGCGCGCCGCGGCGACTGCATCCTCGAGTTCCTCGAGGACTTCGAGTGCGCCGAGGACTTCGAGTGCGCCCAGCTCGACAAGGCCGTTAAGGCGGTCGAGGCCGTTAAGGCGGTCGAGGTCGACAAGGCCGTGAAGGCCGTCTGGGTCGTCAAGCCCGCTGGCCAGAACGCCATTGAGCCGGTCCGCTTCCGCCGCGTCGACGAAGCCCTGCTCGAGCAATTGAGCGACCAACACCGTGACGGCTCGGAAGAACGAGCGCTGGGCGGCACGTGTCTCCTCGATCGCGGCCTGGAGGGCCTTCGCCGCGTCCAGGCCGAGCTGCAGTTGTTCGACGCGGGCTGCCACCGACTCGTGCGCTCCCCGCTCGGTCTCGACCAGCTTCTGTGCCGCCTCGCGGGCGACTCGCTTCTCCGTGACCAGTCGTGCGGCGCTGTCGCGAGCCGTCTGTAGTTCGGCGAGTTCGGCCCGGGCGTTGTCCAGCTCTGCCTTGAGCTCGGTGATGCGGGTTTCGAGTGCCGTGGCTCGCTCGCCCGCTGCGACAGCCTTGGTTAGCGCGTCGTGAGCAGACGCCAGTTCCACCGTGAAGTCCTCCGGCGACTTGCTCTCGGTTCGCGCGGCTGTCTCGGCGAGCCGGGTCGCGAGTTCCGAACTCTCTGCTGTCTTGCGGTCGAACGCCAGGCGCAGGTCGTCCGCATGCTGCCGAGCGGCGTCGATGTCGTCCTGGGTGACGGGTTCGGCGTCGGTTGTGGCCGGTGCCGGGTGGGCTACGGAGCCACACACCGCGCACGGTTCGCCGTCGACGAGGGCACTCGCGAGTTCGAACGCGTGGCCGGCGAGGCGCTGCTCCATGAGCGACTGGTGATGAGCGACCGCGGCGAGGTGCACCCTTCCTGACTCAAGCTCCGCGGAACGCGTGATGGCGAGTCGGACTTCGAGTGCTCGGGCGAGCTCGGCCGCCTCGAGTGCGGCGGAGAGCCGAGCCGTGGTTTCTCTTGCCGCCGGTTCGCCGGCGGCCGTGATTCGGGCGAGCTGGAGTTGCGCCGATTCGTCGTCTATTTGTCGCGGCAGTGCCGCGATGTTCGCGGCGGCGGCGTGAACTGCTGTTTCGATCAGTGCCAGTTCCGCTTCGGAGGAATCCGCTTCGGTGCCGAGTCGTGCCAGGGAGAGCTCCTGGGCCAGTGCTCGATCGAGCGAGCCGAGTTGACGGCTGCGGCGATCGATCGCGGTCGAGAGCGCGAGAGCGTCTTTCTGCTCCGCTTTATCCTCAGCCTGCCCTGCAATACGCTCCTCCCGCTCCGCCCTACCCTCACCCGGGTCCGCCCTACCCTCACCCGGGTCCGCCCTACCCTCAACCTGCTGCGGCCCGTCGGCGGCGGAGTGCGGGGCATCCCCATCCGGCACGTCGAACAGTGCAAACGCTGCTCGAGCCTCGCGTTCGGCCGACTTCGCGGACCGCAGCGCGTCATCCGCTTCACGCCGCGCGGTCACGTGGGGCCACACGTTCGAAGCGCGACGGGCGACAGCGACCGTGTCCCGAACGTCATCGATCTCTGAGGCACGCTCAAGCAGACCGGCGAGACTGCTTCGTGCCGCGTCCCGTCGGCGCTGGAGCGCGTGAACGGCGGTGAGGCGTCGGTGTTCCTCGTCGGTCGCGGACAGGGCGGCGTCGCGTTCCTCAGCTTCAGATGACGCGGCCGATCGCTGCTCCTGGATTGAGGCCAGCCCGTCCTCGAACCACGCGAGATCGGTCACGGTCTGCTCGGTCCGGCTCTGCTCGGTCCGGGTCTGCTCGGCCAGGCTCTGCTCGGTCTGGGTCTGCTCGGTCCGGGTGCCCTCTGTCTGCAGCAGATGCCTCAGTTGGGCGGCGAGCTGGGCGATTGCCGCCCGTGACCCGCCCACTTGCGCTTCGAGCGCCTTGCGTCGCTCGGCGATGATTGTCTCGTAGTCGGCGAAACGCTGCGAGCCGAAGAGACTGCGCAACACGGACTGACGGTCTTCGTTGTTGGAGCGCAGGAACTCCTGAAAGCGGTTCTGTGCTAGCAGAATCACCTGCAGAAACTGGTCCTTGGTGAGCCCGACCAGTTCGAGAAGGCCCTTGCCGACGTCGACGGGACCCGCGAACATTCCCTCCCAGGCGTCGTCGGCCCGCCGGAAAAGTTCGGCCGTCGGTGGCGCCTTCGTCGTGCCCTTTCCGTTCTTCTTGGCGCGCTCGAATTCCGGGGTGCGGTGCACCCGGTAATCGGTGCCCTCGACGCTGAAGACGAGTTCGACGAAGGTTGGATCCTCTGGGGTGGCGTGGTCGCTGCGCAGCTTCTGTTGGGATCCCTCGTATCGCGGCACGCTTCCGTACAGCGCGTAGCAGACGGCGTCGAGGATGCTGGACTTGCCGGCGCCGGTCTTGCCGGTGATGAGGAAGATTCCGTCGTCGTCGAACTCCTCAAAGTCGACGAACTGCTCGTGACGGTAGGGTCCGAAACCCGCGAGTCGGAGTGACTTGATTTTCATCGGGCCGCCTCGTGTTCCGCGACAACATCTGCAATCAGGGCGCGTTCGGTGTCGCTCGCACCCATTCCGTTGCGCACTAGCGCGAGAAAATCATCGACGATCGCGGCGTCGCTCTTGGCTGCGATCCGTTCGCTGTACGTCTTGGTGTCGTTCTCGGCGGTGACGCTCGGGCGGTACTCGAGTGTGGCGGCGTGCGGGAAGCGCGTCTGCAGTCGACGCATCGCATCCATCGGGCGAACCCGATCGGTGAGGATTGCGCTGACCCAGTCGCTCTCGAACCGGGCATTGGCGGTGTCGGTGAGGAGGCCGTCCAACTCCCCGGTGAGTACGGTAAGCCGGCGCGGGATGGGGAGCTCGATCCACTCGACGGCGCCGAGGCCCGCGGCATCCAGTTCCACGAGCCACGCACCACGCGGCTTATCGGACTCGCTGAACGAGTAGTGCAGCGGCGCACCCGAGTAACGAACGCGGGGGCTCAGTTCCGCTCGGCCGTGAATGTGACCGAGGGCGACGTAGTCGGGTCCGTCGAAGGTGCCGAGCGGCACGAGGTCAAGCCCGCCCGCGGTGATATCCCGTTCGACGTCGCTCGGTTCCACGTCGACGATAAATGCGTGCGACAGAACGACCGAGCGGCCCCCGTGCCGGGCAAGATCGGTGCGGACGCGATCCATCACGAAGCCGAGCACCTGGGCGTGGCTGCGCAGTTCGCGACCAGCCTCGAGCATGCCCTGATAATGGTGCCGCACGAGCGACGGTTCGAGGTATGGGATGCCGTAGAAGCGCACCGGTCCGTGGTCGTCGTCGATGGTGATCGGCTGGTCGTGCTGGTCGGGACGCGTGATGATGTGGATGCCGGACAGCCCGGTGAATCCGGAATTGAAGCCGAGTCGTGTAGCCGAGTCATGGTTGCCGCTGGTGAGGATGACCGCGGCGCCGGCAGCTCGGATCGCGGTCAGCGTTCGAGTGAGCACGTCGTAGTTCTCGGCCGCCGGAGTGGCGGAATCGAAGATGTCACCGGACACGACAACCACGTCCACTCGGTGCTTCTCGACCGCGTCGACGAGTGCGTCGAGCACGATTTGGAGGTGTGCGAGGGTCGAATTTCCGTGAAAGCTCCGCCCGATGTGCCAGTCAGACGTGTGCAGGATCTTCATGATCGTCAGGCTAATCGAGGCGTGCGACGTTGCTCGGTAGGCACCTCGAGAGTCGCGTCACGGGCGGAATTTCAGTGACATAGGCTCGCGATTGCAGACCGCCGCACGGACCCGAAACAACCATGCTAGGTCTCTGTTCGATCGTCACGTCGGCTTGCCAGTTCCGTTCGCGCTCGTGCGATTCGTGCCTCAATGTCGAGCAGGGGGCAGATGTAGTCCAGATCATTTGCGAGGTGGTTTTCCATGACTTGCCTCATTAGCTTCTCGGTCACGGATAGCTGCATGCCCCGGAGTCGTGCGTTTGGATGCAGCCAACGCGGCTTGACAAAGAGGGCGAGGGCAAAGATCAGGTCGTCGGCGTGCATTGTGCGGGCAAAGGCGCATCCGGGGTCAAATGCTCGTTCCGCTTCGACGATGGCGCGGTCTTGATCGCCGAGTACCCGTGTGCCGTCCAGCTCAAGGAAGGTGCGAAGCAACCTCTCGATTTGGTTGAGCGGGACGCGGTCGGAGCGCGGTGCGGCCGCGGAGAGCTGTCCGAAGAAGGCGTCGAGAATCGTGTGAATGGTCAGGGGTCGCGTTTTCATACCGAGAGGGTCGGTCCGGCCACCGACGAAAGCGAGCGCACTGGCACTGACGAGTGGAGGGGCGCTCCGCGAAACGAGTTGTGGAGGAGCAGCGAGCCGGCGGTCGTGCCGGGAAACGTGCGAACATCGGGCCTCGTCGAAAATGTGCGGCGGCACTCTCGAGTCACCGTTGAACTGGCGGCGGTGAACGAAAAATGCGGCCTTGTGTGGTTCGGAGCGCAGGAGGGTTGCCGCCGGCCGACGCGGTGATCGGGTCGGATGCTCTTCAGCGGACGCCGCGCTCATGCGGGTTGCCGCGCCGCCGCAGATCCAGCAATGCGGCGCTCTTGGACGGCATCAGCCGCGGGGTCTGATCGGGGTCGACGGTCGGTGGAGGAATCAGCCAGAATCCGACGTCGTCGCGCGCTATTTCCCAGTGATTGTTGTGCACCAGGAGATGGTGATGTCGACAGAGAAGTATCCCGTCGGCGATATTCGTATTGCCGAAATCACGCTTCCAATGCTCGATGTGATGTGCTTCGCACCAGCTTGGCGGTCGGTCGCAGTCTTCGACCATGCACCCCCCGTCCCGTGCGGCCATCGCAATGCGCTGGCGGGACGAATACAAGCGCTGCTCCCGCCCCAGATCCAGCGGTTGCAGGTTGTTGTCGAACAAGATCGAAACGGTACCCGAGGTGCATGCCATCCGCTCCACCGCTTCCATCGAGATCGCGGTGTTGGTGCCTTCGATGTGACCGAACCCCGATCGGGTGTCGAGGGCATCCTGAGTGACTAGAACGCGCACCGCCGGCTGCTTGGAACCGATGATTTGGCGAGCATCCGTCGATTCGGAGTCCACCGCGATGCGCAACAGCTGAGTGAGTGCGTCATGCAGGTACTGGTCGAGGGACCGCGTGTCGGTGGCAATCGCATCCGCCCACGCTTTGTCGTTGTCTGATACGAACCGGGGGCCACCGCGGCGGGGAGATGTGAGGGAATCGTAGACCTCGTCCCAGAAGGCCGATGACTCGATGTCAGGATCGATGATGAAGCGCGACAGCCCGTTAGCGCGCCGGGTGCGCCGCACGGACCGATCGCGATACGCCGCAGACTCTCGTTCCGCTACTCCGCTCTGGTCCAGATCGTCGCGCAGGGACCGTGCAAGGAGGAACAACTTATCCGCGTGCAATCCGGGTGCGTCAGCGAGCCCGAGCAACAACTCATGAGCGGCACCGGCGAGGTCGTCCTCCGAGACGCCGGATGGGTCTGCCTCCCCCGCCTCGGCATCGGGCCGATCAGCCAGAAGGGTCGTTGGCTTGCCGAGCCCATTGCGGATGGCTTCGGCGCCATCTATCGACAGGAGCCCGGTGCTCACAGCGGACCCGACCTCGCGAAGCCAGGGTTCCCCACCGATCGAAGGCGCGGATGCCGACCCTTCGGGCACTGGATCGAGCGCGTCGAGAACGATGGCTCCGACCCGCACGAGCGTGACGGCATCCCGAGTGGTGGAGCCGGTCTCGTGGCGAACGAGCGCCTCCGGAGTTCGAAATCCCTCACGCTGTGCAAGACCCGAATAGCCGAGCTCTCTTCGGGATCGGAAACCAACCTCTCCCGCAACGAGGGCAGAGTCGCTGTCGATTTCGCGGCGCAATTCCGCTAGCTCCCGCTGGAACCGGAGCAGATCAGCATCGGAGAGCGACCTGATGGTACTGAGCGCAGGTGCCAGAAGCGACACCGCGGACCGCGCTGCATCAACCAATGCTTCGAAAGGCACTGCGATCGTTTCCATCCCTTATTGTCCCATATTCGAACGTATGTTCGAAGGAAAGGTGCGGCCTGTGGACAAAGAATTTGAGCAGATCTTGCACGTGCCCCAGGGTCGACGCGGCCCTGTCCCAGGGTCGACGCGGCCCTGGCCTAGTGTCGGGGCGGTCCTGGCAAGGGTCGCCGTCGTCGTCGCCCAAGGGGCGGCGCCATCCCCGCCGACGGTGGTCGCCCAAAGGGTCGCCGCACGTTGAGTCCAAGGGTCGCCGCCATCCCCGCCGAGGGTCGCCAGCCTCCTTCCCTCCGTCGTCGCGCCGAGCGCTGTCACGTCGGTCGATCGAGCGCGAAGTAGCCATAGGGAATGCCGCGGGCACGACTCGACTTCTCCTCCACATGGGACAACAGATCATCATGTACGGTGCCGAGTGGTGCTCCGACTGCCGGCGTTCGAAGCGAGTGCTCGACGAGTCGGGCGTCAGTTACGACTACGTCGACCTCGAGGCCGATCCCGCCGCAGCCGATCGGGCATACGCGATCAGCGGTCGCACGAACATTCCCGTCATTGTCTTTCCCGACGACAGCCATGTCGTGGAACCGAGCGATCCGGAGCTGCGCGGACGACTGGCGGAGTTTCGGGGCTGATGCGCGCGCGGTCTCGATAAGGGCGCTGAGCGCCCTACTCGACCCGCAGAGCCATGCGGGCGCTGAGCGCCCTACTCGACCCGCAGAAGAGCGGAACGAGACCCGCGGAAAGCCCTACTAGCCAGTACACGCCCCCAAAATGGGCACCGGCAAGCTGCGATGGGTAGTGTCGCAACATCATTACTTCACCATTCCCCGCCGACTGGGTCGCGCTCTTCACTCGAACGCCGCCGGTCCCCATTCCCACTCCCCTCCTTCTCAGCATCCTCGTCGCCGCAGCTGTCCTCAGTGTGCCGCGCGCGACCTGGCAGTACTTCGGGCTTTTCACCACCCTTGTTCACGAACTCGGCCACGCGGTGGCGGCACTGCTCAGCGGACGGATGGTTCACGGCATCCGCATTCGCCGCAACCATTCGGGCGACGCCGTCAGCAGCGGACGCGGCGCCCGCGGCACGGTAATCAGCGGTGTGCTCGGCTACCCCGCACCGGCGATCGTCGGTGCCGCCCAGCTCTGGAGCGTGTTTAACGGCTACGCCGCCATCGCGCTCTTCGTCGGTGGGGTCGTTTTGCTCCTCACGCTCCTCGTAATCCGCAATCTGTTCGGTGCGCTCGTCGTGCTCGTTTCCGCCGCGGTTGGTGCCGCGCTGTGGCTCTACGCGAGTCCGCAGACACAGAGTTACGCACTCCTGGTGCTCGGTGTCGCGCTGCTCGTCGGCTCGGTGCGCGGGCTTGTCACGGTTATCGGGGTGCACGTTCGGCGCCGCGACCAAATCGGCACGTCGGATGCCTACCTGTTGTCCCGGCGAACGGGGGTGCCGTCCGCGGTGTGGCTGACGATCTTCGTCGTGCTGATAGGCGGATGTTGGGTGGGAGCGGTTACCTCGTACCTCGCGGATTCTCGGCCGGTGTAGCGGGCGGGAGCGGTCTCGATACGGGCGCTTCGCGCCCTACTCGACCCACGGGGAGCGATTCGGCGAGGTCTCGATACGGGCGCTTCGCGCCCTACTCGACCCACGGGGAGCGATTCGGCGAGGTCTTGATACGGGCGCTTCGCGCCCTACTCGACCCACGGACACCGCGGCATGGGAGGCGGGCGCTGTGCCGCCAATGGGGGCCAGCGATGAGCGGTCGCCGACCCCTATGGTCGAATTGCCGCCCCGAATCGGCATCGAAGGACATTTACCCGATGGACGTTCCGCAAACCCCTTTTCCCGAAACCCTTGTTCCCGCCGGTTGGTACCAAGACCCCGCAGATCAGGCCCGTCACCGCTGGTGGGATGGATCGGTCTGGACCGATCACGTGACGCCCCTGAATCCACCTGAACCGGTCGCCGGACTCGCGGCGTCGTCATCCGTGACGCTCAACCGAGACCGAGACCGAGACCGAGACCGAGCCAGGGCCACGCAAGACCTGCTGAGCGGGGATGCCGAGGCCCAAAACGTGCTCACCCGCCGTCAGCTTCGCGAACAAGTCGGCTCCCTCGTGACCGGGGAGGTTGACGGGACGCCCCCGGTACCACGGCCAACCGCGACGTTTGAGGCCGTGGAACGCCCCTGGAGTTCCGACCCGTTCGGAGACTCCGCATACGTTCCGATGCGCCCGGTGAGGTTCCCGCAGCCGAAACTTCCTCCCCGCAGGCAAAGCTCAAACACCCTCGCGGTGTGGTTATACGCCGTGTCGCCGCTGTGGATCGGATTTGGCGCCTGGGCCGTGGGGAAGCTCGGAGTCTTCCCGCCCAACGGCGTGGCGCTCGTCGGCGGCATCGTCAGCCTGGCGCTCGCCTTCGCACTCGCGAGCACCGACCGTAAGCGACTGGCCGCCCGTGGTTTCGACCCGACGGCATCTCCGGCGTGGGTGCTGCTTCCCCTCGTCTACTTCATCGTGAGAACGGTGCGAGTCGGCCGGGGTGGCCTCGGCCCGCTCATCCTCTATGTGCTGTTGCAGTGTGCCGTGATCGTGATCGCGGTGGCTGCTGCGTTGGCCGGGCTGCCCGTGGGGACGTCTGGCGATCTCAGCCCGACACAGCGAGCAGAGGAGCTCACACCGACCGGGATGGCGACAAAACTTCGGGCCGACCTCGAGCAAGTCGGGAGGGTCATCGGCGACGACCTGGTCTGCCAACCGCTCTCCTCGATGGAAAGCGGCACGGTGACCACGTGCGCCGACACGGAAGGAGGTGTGCCCACCACCTATCAGCTCAGAGTGTCTCCGGAAGAACCACGAGTCGCGTTCGTGCTGGTTGGCGTCCTCAAGAACGGAAGTTGAGACCGCCACGATCATTGGCTCGTGATCACCCCGGATGCGGTGTCGTATCTCGCATCAGCTCCGGCGACGCCGGTCAGCTGCATGGAGAATCCGCCACCGTCCGCGGCGGGTGTGTAGGAGAACCGGGATCCGGCAGGCAAGACGACGGAACCGGCCGGCGTAATGACTTGGTTGTCGGATGTCGCGGCCAGCACAGCAGGATAGGCGCCTCTTTCTGCGGCATCCCTTTTGAGCAGGTAGGCGAGGGTTCCCTCGACCCGCACTAGCGACAACCGCTCCGCCTCATGATCCTGCGGTGTCGGGGCGACCACGGCTGGCGCAGGTTGCGTCGATTGCACGGGCGAGACCGGCGAGCTGATGCCGAGCGGCACCGTCTGCGGGTTGTTGGTGTGAAGGTAATAGTCGAGGGCATTCGAGCCCGCAACGAGGGTGCCGAGCGCACCGAGCAAGATTCCTACGGTCGGGAGGATGATGCTCGTCGCTCGAGCGTTCGGACGATTGCGCAGCGCGACGAAGCCGAAGGCGACGGCGGAGATGCCGATCGTGGAGAAGATGTAGCCGTGATTGGGCGTCAGAAAGCCAGGCTGAACCAGAATTGTGAAGGCGGCGCACACTCCGAGCACGAAGGAGAGCGCACCGGAGCCGCGGGTCCGCGGCGAACGCACGCGCGTGTTGTAGCTGTAACGCGAGGGCGGCTGGGCCCGGGACGGTTCGGCTGGCGGCGACCAGTCGCGTGGACCTGACTGATTGGAATACACGCGTCGTTTCTCCAGCTGCTGGGGACTTCGTCCTGTCTAGCAGAGTGACTGTTAGTCAGATAAGGCCCCAGAACGGGTACGGGAGTGTGCTGCGCCTACTCAAAACGCAGGAGATTCACCACTCGCGAGCGTCACTTTCCCTGATTGGCGCACCGGAGTCGTGATTCTCCTGCGTTTTCGGGTTCTGTGAGGGGGCGCGGAGGGGTTCGAGGGCTGCGGCGGCGGTCTCGATACGCGCGCTTCGCGCCCTACTCGACCTGCGAAAAAGCCCCTGCCCTACTCGACGCGCGGGAAGGCCCCTGCCCCACTCGACCCCGCGAGAAAGGCCGCGCCCTACTCGACCCGCAGAGGCGCCGGCAGCGATAGCCGCGCCTGCCCGGCGGGGTGCGCGTCCGGGGCGAACGGACCGGCATCGAACAGTCGCTCACGCAACGTCTCGCCATCGCGATAGCCGGTGCGGTATCGTCCTCGCCGCTGCAACTCCGGCACGACGAGCTCGATGAAGTCCTCGAAGGTTCCGGGCGAGAGATATTGCACGAGGTTGAACCCGTCGAGGTCGGCTTCCTCCGCGATCTGTTCGATCCGGTCGGCCACCTGCTCCGGAGTCCCCCACACGAAGAACGGATTCTCGGTCGGCTTCTCGTAATACTCCACGATGTCCCGCACCTGCTTGTTCGCGAACGCCGCCTCGGCCGACTGGATGTGGTCGCGACCCCGGTACTCGATGTACTCCTCCGCGCCCATCGCCGCGAGATCGATCCCGCTGCCGCCACCGAGGTGCACGAGGTACCCGATCAGGTCGCGGTATTGCAGGATGTCATCCACCTTCGCCCGCGCCTCTGCCTCCGTCCTGCCGACGATGACATCGATCCCGATGAGGAACCGGATCGCGTCCCGGCCGCGCCCGTTCTCCTCGGCCAGGTCCTTGACCTGGGTCACGACCTTCCTCGCCTGGTCGATGGTGCGCGCCCCGACGAAGATCGCCTCGGCGTGCCTCGCCGCGAACACCCGACCGCGATCGGATGCTCCGGCCTGGTAGATCACCGGGGTACGCTGCGGCGACGGCTCGGAGAGGTGCGGACCATCGACGGCAAAGAATCTGCCTTCGTGGTTGATCTGGTGCACCTTGGCCGGGTCGCTGTAGAGCTTGCGTCCGCGGTCGCGCACCACGGCATCCTGTTCCCACGAGCTCTCCCACAGCTTGTACGAGACCTCGAGGAACTCCTCGGCGAGGTCGTAGCGGTCGTCGTGCTTCACTTGCGAGCTCAGGCCGAAGTTGCGTGCCGCATCCGGAAGGTAGCCGGTGACCACGTTCCAGGCGACCCTCCCGTTGGTCAGATGGTCGAGAGTGCTGAACCGGCGCGCGTTGCCGAATGGCGGCTCGTAGGTGGTGGTGAAGGTCACCGCGAAACCGAGGTGCTCGGTGACGGCGGCCATCGCCGGCACCAGCAGGAACGGGTCGTTGTTGGGCGACTGGATGCCGCGGGCGATCGCCGGATCGCGGCTGCCCTGATACACGTTGTAGGTGCCAACCACGTCGGCGAGGAAGATCGCGTCGAACAGTCCGCGCTCGAGCAGCTTGGCCGTATCGGTCCAGTAGCGAAGGTCGGTGTAGTCGTGGCGACGGTTGGCCGGATGCGTCCACAGGCCGTGATTGATGTGGCTCGGGGTATTCATCTCGAAACCGTTGAAATGCAGAAGCTGTGACATATGGTCCTAACTGGTTGCGAGCGACGCGGTTGAACGGGCAGAACTGGTTGCAACAGACGCGGATGAGTCGGTAGGACTGGTCGCGACGAACGCAGTCGTGCCAGCGGGGCTCGCTGCGACGGACGCGGTCGCGCGAACGGGCAGCTCCGGAACTGCAGCGAGAAGGGCCCGGGTGTAGTCGTGTTGCGGCGCGAAGAACACGTCGTCGGCGCTGCCCGACTCCACGATCTGACCGTCCTTCAGAACGAGCACGTCATCACTCACGTGGTAGACCACGCCGAGATCGTGACTGATGAAAATGAAGGACAGCCCCAGGCGCCGCTGCAGGTCGGCGAGCAGGTCGAGAACTTGGGCCTGGATCGACACGTCGAGGGCGGAGACCGGCTCGTCGAGCACGATGATCTGTGGCCGCGGCGCGAGGGCACGGGCGATGGCAACACGTTGACGTTGGCCGCCCGAGAGGGTCAGCGGACTCCGATCGGCGAACCGCCGCGGCAATCCGACCGAATCGAGCAGCTCGCCGACACGGTCCTGCCGTTGCGCCCGGGTGAGCGACTCCCCCGCCCGGAGCGCGTCGATCAGGATGTCGCTCACCGAGTGCCGCGGGTCGAACGACGACAACGGGTCCTGGTAGACCACCTGGATGCGTCGCCGCCGAGCGCGACGGTCACGCTCGGGCAGCGCGGACCAGGCTTGGCCGTCGAGCAACACCTCGCCCGCGTCCGCGTCGGTCAGGCCGAGCGCGAGCCACGCCGTCGTGCTCTTTCCGGATCCGGACTCTCCGACAATCCCGAGCGTGGTTCCGGCCCGGAGGCGGAAGGAGACATCCCGAACGACGGTGCGACGCACTCGGTCCGGGCCACGGTAACTCTTCACGAGACCGATGGCCTCGAGCGCTGGGGCGACGGGCGCGTCGTGGTGCGGCGCTGAACCAGGCGCTGAACCATGCTGCGGAGAATCGAACGACGCCGCAGCCCCCCCATCCCCAGCACCGGCCGCCGACAGGCGCCGGCCCTTCGCCGCCGCGACCGGCACAGAGTCGAGCAGGCGCCGGGTATACGGATGACGCGGGTTGCCGAGCACCTCGTCCACCGACCCGTACTCGACCACCTCGCCGTCGCGGAGCACGAGCACGTCGTCCGCGATCGAGGACACCACCGCGAGGTCGTGCGAAATGATTATGAGCCCGTGGTCGCGCGACTTCAGGTCGTGCAACAGGGCGATGATCTGGGACTGCACCGTGGCATCCAGAGCCGTCGTCGGCTCGTCGGCGATCAGCACCCGGGGGTTCAGCGCCAACGCCTGGGCGATGAGTGCTCGTTGACGGAGGCCGCCGGAGAGTTCGCCGGAACGCTGCCGGGACCGCAGCTGCGGATTGGGCACCCCGGCCGCAGCGAGGCTCTCGATCACCCTCACCTGCCGTTCCGTCTTGCCGCGCACCCCGTGCACGATGAGCGCCTCCTCGATCTCCTGCCCGATCGTACGAAGCGGGTCGAGCGAGACGAGGGCGTCCTGCAGCACGAATCCGACGTCCTTGCCGCGCAGTGCCCGCCAGTCCCGTTCGGAATTCGTGCTGACGTCCGCCCCGAGAATCTCGAGTCGGTCAGCCTCGACGACGGATTCCGCACCGGTCAGTCCGACGAGGGTGCGGGCGATGACGCTCTTGCCCGACCCGGACTCGCCGACGATCGCGAGGGCGCGCCCGGTCTCGAGCCGGAAGGAGACGTTCCGCACCACCGGGCCGGTCGCCCCGCTGTGCGGAAAGGAGACGGTGAGGTTGGTCACCTGCAGCAGCGTCGACATCAGCGGCCCTTCTTCGGTTCGAATTGCTTCTGCAGAAAATGCCCGATCGCGGTCGCGCTGAGTGCCGTCACGGTGATGAACAGCCCGGGGAAGAATGCGATCCACCAGGCGACCTGGATGTAGCTTCGACCGTCGGCGAGCATGGTGCCCCATTCCGCCGTCGGCGGTTCCGCGCCGAGTCCGAGGAAGCCGAGGGCAGACGCCCAGACCACGGCCTGGCCGATCCCGAGGGTCAGGATCGCCACGAGCGGGCGAAGTGTGTTCGGGATGACCGTGGCCCGCAGTCGACGCAGCGGCGACCAGCCGAGCGCTCGGGATGCCTCGACGTAACCGGATTGCCGCACCTGGAGCACCTGGCCGCGGAGGATGCGCGCGTAACCCGGGATCGATCCGATGCCGACCGCGACGGCGGCCGGTCCGATGCCGCGGCCGAGTACGACGATGAGCACGAGAGCGAGGAGCAGACCGGGGAACGCGAACAGGATCTCGATGAACCGGCTGGTCACGGCATCCGCGATTCTGCCGCCGAGGCCGGCGATCAGTCCGAGCACGAGGCCGCCGATCACGCCGATCAGGGTGGCCAACACGCCGACCCAGAGCGACTGGCGGGCGCCCCAGACGATGCGGCTGAATTCGTCCCGTCCGGACTGGTCGGTGCCGAACAGGTGGGCGAGCCCCGGCTTCTGGAAGGCGTTTGCCGGGTCGACCGCGTACGGGTCGGACGGGGCGACCAGGTTCGGCGCGATCAGGGCAGCGAGCAGGAACAGCGCGAACAGGATCGCGAGAATCGTGCCGGGTTGCGCGGCGAGATCGCGAACCCAGCGCGGCCGGGGGCGGGTCCTGGGATCGCTTGTTGCGGCGGCGGCGGTTGTCGCGGCGGCAGTAGTCGCAGGGGCAGCATTTGTTGCGTCGGTAGCGGTTGTTGCAGCGGCGGCGCCCGGCGCGTGGGCCGAGGCCGCGGTTTTCGATACGGCATTCATCGGCTGAGCCTCGGATCGATGATCGGATAGAGGATGTCGACGATCGCGTTGACGACGACGTAGACGGCGGCGATCACGACGACCACGCCGATCACAACTGGGATGTCCCGCGACAGCACCGCGGAGAGCAGCACGCGTCCGATTCCCGGCCTCGCGAACACGACCTCGGCCACGACGGCGCCGCTGAACAGTGCGCCGATGGCCCAGCCGGTGAGCGTCACGCCGGGCAGGAGGGCGTGACGCAACGCGTGTCCGAACCGCACGCGCAGATCGCTCGCCCCGCGAGCCCTGGCCGAGGTGACGAATGGCTGGGCCAGTGCGTCCTCAAACGACTCGCGCATCACCTGGGAGAGGAATCCGGCAATGGGGATCGCGAGGGTGAGTGCCGGGAGGAACAGTCCGGTGAGCCCTGTCCCGCCGGCGACCGGGAACCAGCCGAGGCCGATCGCGAAGACGACGAGCAGCATGATCCCGATCCAGAAATGCGGAAGGGAGGCGAGCACGATCTCGACCGAACGGCCGATGCGCTCGACAATCGGGCCGCGACCGGCGGTCGGAACCGTGATCAGCAGCGAGATGATCCAGGCCAGAAGGACGGACGCAACGACGAGCTGCACCGTGGAGGGCAGCTGCTCACCGATCACCGTCGTCACCGGAATCTTCAGCTGGTAGGAGGTACCGAAATCGCCCCGTACTGCTCCGCCGAGGAAGTTCAGGTACTGCACGAGCACCGGTTGGTCGAGTCCGAACGCCTTGCGCGTGGCATCCACCACCGCGGCCGATGGACTACCGGAGGTGCCGAGGATGAGCAGAACCGGGTCGCCCGGGATGAACCGGAGCAGTGCGAAGGTGAGGGTCGCCACGGCCCACAGCACGAAGATCGCGCCGGCCAGCTTGCCGAGCACCCGACGAATCACGCCGGCGGTCCGGCGGAGTGCCGCGTCGTCGACTTCGTGCGGCGGCTCCCCCGCGAGGGACACCGAACGGGGCGCGAGCGTGCTGGCCGTCGCTGCGTCGCCGGCGACCGTGCTGGCCGTCGCCGCCTCGCCGGTCACCGTATTGACGGTCGCTGCCTCGACCGTCACTCTCTCGACCCTCACTGTGTCTTGACCCAGGTGTCGTAGAAGGACACCTGGTTGATCGACGGGTCGACGTCCACACCGCCGAGGCGGGTGTTGTCGAACGCGTACTGGCTCGGGTAGAGGTACACCGGTAGTGCGACGGCGGCATCGGAGACGATCTTCTGCGCCTGCGTGTACAAATCCGTGCGCTTCGCAGCGTCGGTGGTCTGCAGCGCGTCATCCACGAGGCCATCGAGCTTTGGGTCATTCAGTCCCGAACCGTTGGAGTGGTACCCACCGGTAGAGGGGATGAACGCGGACGAATACTGGTAGCGCAGAACATCGGGGGTGTCGGTGACCCAGTACTGGCGCTGGAGGTCGTAGTTCCAAGACGTGTAGTCCGCCGAGGACGTTCCGGAGTCGAGCTTGTTGATTTGCACGTCAAAGCCGACCTTCTTTTCGATGGCCTGGAGTTGCTCGAGCAGTGAGATCTCGGACGGTTGCACCGAATCCTCAACGTTCAGCTCCAGGGTCAGGCGTTTGCCGTCCTTGGTGCGGTATCCGCTCGAGTCCTTGGCCGACCAGCCCGCGGCATCCAGAAGGCTCGCCGCTTTGCTCGGGTTGTATGCGTAAGCGTCGGCCAATGCCTTGTCGTAGTCGACGGTCGTCGGGCTGAGTGAGGCGTTGACCGCTTTGTAAGCGCCGAAGTAGACGCTCTTAAGTCCGGCGGCGATGTCGGCGCCGTAGCGGAATGCCTGGCGGACCTTCACGTCGTTGAATGGGGCGCGAGTCGTGTTGAACACGTACTGAACCGGACCGCCGGGTCGCACGTCGTCGATGATCGAGATGTTCTTCGATGCCTTGGCGACGGAGAAGCTCTCCGGCGGGATGGTCTCGATCACGTCGACCTCGTGTGACTGCAGCGCCCCGAACCGGGTCGACGGTTCGGCGATGAACTTCCAGTCGATGCCGCTCGCGTAGGCCTTGCCCTGGTGCGTCTCGCTCGCGGGTGCCCAGTTGTACGCGGGGTTGCGGGTGAGGGTGACGTCCTGTTGCTTGTTCCACTTCGTGATGATGAACGGACCGCTGCCGACCGGTGTGCTGCAGTTCGCGGCGGCGCCACGTGCCAATGCCTTGGGCGACTGGATGCCGAGGAAGGACTGCGAGAGCACCTGGATGAACGCGGAGTACGGCTTCTTCAGGTGTACGACTGCCGTGCCGGGGCTCGGGATGTCGGTGCCGGCGTAGTCGCCGACGTACAGGCTGTCCACGCTCGACTGGGTCGCGGGGTTGAGCCAGTACTCGAAGTTCGCCTTGACGGCGGTGGCGTCGAACTTGGTTCCGTCGGAGAACGTGACGTCGTCCCGCAGGTGGAAGGTGTAGGTGAGGCCGTCCGGGGAAATGTCCCAGGACTTGGCGAGCCACGGTTCGATCGAACCGTCCGTTTTCTGGTGTGTCAGTGAGTCGAGGAAGGCGCGCGCGATCAGCGACTGCGGCTGGTCACCGCCGACGGCGGGGTCGAGGCAGGTCGGCTCGCGGTCGGTCGCGAAGTTGATGGTTCCGCCGGAGGTCGGTTTGGACGAGGAGGTTACCGAGCTCGCGGCGTTCGTGCTCGTGCACCCGGCGAGGGCCGTTGCGGCGATGGCCAGTGAAGCGAGAGCGATAAGACGCGTGGAGTGAGCGCGGGACATGAACCTGATCCTTCGTTGGGGGTCTGTTTCGGGGCTGTTCTTTGGAGCCTTTCGACGCGTGGCGAGTGCGACGTGTGTACACCAAAGCAGTGTTCGTGTGGCGGGCGCTAGCGGTCGTGTCATCGAGCGTCGCTCGGAGTCATCGAGCGTCACCGTGCGTCATGAAGCGTCATGAAGAGTGTCATAGGAGTTGTGAAGGAAGCAGCAGCATCCGTTCAGCGCGCGGCACATAGGTTGGTTAGGCGGCAGTCGTCGCACGGCACGAGAAAGAGAAGTTCATGGATCTGCAGCTCACGGGCAAGAGGGCCATCGTCACCGGTGGTAGCAAGGGAATCGGTCTCGCGATCGCCAAGGCGCTCATCGCCGAGGGGGCCGCTGTCGCGATCGCCGCTCGCGACGTGACGGCTCTTCAGGCCGCGGCCGCGAGCATCGGGGCGATTGCGATCGAGGTGGACACCGCAGACGAGGAATCCGTCGAGCGGATGGTGGCGACTGCCGTCGAGCGGCTCGGTGGCGTGGACATCCTGGTGAATTCGGCGGCTGAGGCGGCGACACCCGGAAGCACGGGCTTCATGGATCAGAGTGATGAGGAGTTCCGGCGCCAGTTCGAGGTGAAGGTGCTCGGCTATGTGCGTTGTGCGCGTGCGGTCGCTCCGCACCTCATCGAGCAGGGATGGGGACGAATTGTGAATGTCAGTGGGCTCGCGGCACGGCAGACCGGGTCGACGATCGGTTCGATTCGCAATATTGCGGTCGCGGCCATGACCAAGAACATCGCGGATGAGATCGGGCATCTCGGTGTCAATGTGACGGCGGTGCACCCGGGACTGACTCGAACCGAACGTACCGCGGGGATGACCGCGGCTCTCGCTGTCGACTGGGGTGTGGGTGTCGCGGAGGTGGAGCACCGCCTCGCCGCGAAGGTCAGTATCGGACGGATCGTGTCGGCCGAGGAGGTGGCGTCCGTGGTCGCGTTTCTCGCGTCGCCGCTCAGTGTGGCGATCAATGGCGATTCCATTCCAGTCGGTGGCGGGGCGTTGGGGTCGATTCACTACTAGGCGGCGCGGGTAGCGGGATCGGGCCTGTATCGTGCTGGGCCTGGCTGTCGCTCGGCCTGCTGTCGCTTGGGCTGCTGTCGCATGGCCCGCTGTCGCATGGCCAGCATCCCGCTCCCGGCTCGACTCAGCCTCGGTTGGCCGCGGCCGCTTAGCCCGCGTCGAGCGCATCCCGCTCACCTCGACCCGTCCGGGGTGGGCGCTGTCACTGAGCCCTCCTCGCTCATCCGGTTCTGCTGAGCGAGGCGTGGTGTTTCTTGCGCATCGGGATGGGGCGTCGCTGGGGGTCCACACTGGCGGGTGGGATGAGCATGAATTCGCCGGGTGGTCCGGCTCGGTCGATTCGC
>JAODMT010000012.1 GCA_025464975.1 Microbacteriaceae bacterium
GTGGCCGGGCCATCCATTATCAATTGCGCGATTCTGGCTGCCGAAGAGGTGTGCATGGCAACCGACACGGCCCTCGAACTCGTGCTCGTCGATGCAGGTGGAGCACCGGATGATGTCGCGCGTGAGGTCGACCTTCAGGTGGGAGCCGGCCTTCTCGACGGACTCGTCGGGACGCATACGTCCAATGTTCGAGCGGCAGTCGAGGCACGCCTTGCCGATCGAATTCCCTATGTATTCACCCCTCCACATGAGGTCAGCCGCAACACGCCAGGATCCGTGTTTCTCGGCAGCGATCCGGAGGAGCAGCTGCGCCAACCGATCGCCTGGCTCGCCAGACATCGACGGGTGGAGCGATGGGCGCTGGTAGGCAATGACTATGTGTGGCCGCGACAGGTGCACGCGGCCGCCACACGGGTGCTGTGCGATCTCGGGCAACGAGTCGTCATGGACCGGCTTGTGCCGATTGGTCACGTCGATGTCGCAGAACTTGTAGACGCAGCCCGGAGAGCGCGCGCCGATGCTATCCTCGTCTCCCTGGTTGGCCGGGACGGCATCGAGTTTCATCGCGGCGTCACTGAGTTGGATGCAGGCGAGGAGTTCGTAAGGCTCTGTGCGGCGCTCGATGAAAACTGCCTGGTCGCCGTCGGCGGCGATGGCAGCGGGGGACTCTATGCCGCAATGCCATCGTTCATCCTTCAAGATGACGAGCGGCATCAGCGACTGCTCGAGTCGTACAGTGCCCGTTTCGGGTTAATTGCGCCGCTTCCGGGCTCCTACGCCGAAGGATGCTATGACGGTGTGCATCTGCTCGCTGCCCTGTGCGCGAGTGGTTTGCTGCAATCGCACTCTGCTGTCCGCGCTGTGGATCGACTGCTCTCGGGCGACACGGCATCAGCTCACATTCCGACGCTGGTCGGGATGGGTGTTGCGCGCCGATCGACCAGGATGGCGCGCGCGATTGGAACCGATCTGGAGGTTGTGAGCACACTGCACTTAGTGTAAGGTCATCAACATTTCCACGCGGAAATAAGATTTGTTCATTAACGAGGATTGGACACTGTGTGACCACCACGACAGGCAACCTGGAGACCGGGGATTCAGGCGTCGAGCAATTCGGTTACAAACAGGAACTAAAGAGAACGCTGAAATTCAGTGATCTCATGATTTACGGCTTGATTTTCATGGTCCCGATTGCGCCGTTTGCCATCTTCGGCGGTGTGTTCCAGTCCTCGGGCGGAATGGCTCCGCTCGCCTACATCGTCGCGTTGCTGGCGATGATGTGCTCTGCCAATTCGTACTCGCAAATGGCACAGGCCTTCCCCATGTCAGGCTCCGTCTTCACCTATGCGGGTCGCGGAATTGCACGTCCCGTCGGCTTCATCGCTGGCTGGATGATCCTGCTCGACTACATCCTCATTCCCGCCCTCCTGTATTTAGCGGCAGGCATCGCGATGAACGGGATCATTCCCGAGCTGCCGGTGTGGATGTGGCTGGTCGCGTTCGTTGTGCTGAACACGGTGATCAACTACTTGGGCATCCAGCTGACCGCGCTTGTCAACAAGTACATGCTCGCGCTTGAACTGTTGGTTCTTGCCATCTTCCTGGTCGTCGGGATTGTCGCCGTGGCGCAGGGAAAGGGACATGGCTTCAGCTTCGACGCGTTCTTCAACCCGGGCACCTTTTCCCTGCCATTGCTGTTCGGGGCCGCGTCGATTGCCACGCTGTCCTTCCTCGGTTTCGACGGAATCTCGACCCTGGCTGAGGAGAATAAGGGCACGAGCAAGTCTCTTGGCCGTTCAATGATCGCCGCGCTGCTCATCGTTGGGGTGCTGTTCATCGTGCAGACCTGGGTCGCTTCCATGCTTGTGAGCGACCCTGCGGCCCTTATCAAGAACGGCGATCCGACGGGTGTCGCGTTCTATCAGGCAGCTGAAAACGCAGGTGGACACTTCATGTTCATCCTGACGGCCGCGTCGACCGCAATCGCCTGGGGATTCGCAAACGCGCTCGTCGCACAAGCGGCCACCTCACGTCTGCTCTACGCGATGGCACGCGATCGCCAGCTGCCAAAATTCCTCGGTAAAGTCAGCGCGAAGCACAGTGTTCCAGTCAATGCGACATTCTTGGTCGCTGCAATTTCGCTCGCCCTTGGCGTCTACCTCACTTTGCTGCCTGACGGTCTTATTGCGATTTCAGCGCTCGTCAACTTCGGTGCACTGACGGCGTTCCTGCTACTCAATGTTGCGGTCGTATGGTGGTTCATCGTCAAGCAGAAGTCACGACGCTGGTTCGTTCACCTGGTGGTCCCTACACTCGGATTCCTGGTCCTGGTATTTGTGCTCTACAACGCGCGAGCGTCTGCACAGATCCTGGGCGTCGTGTGGCTGGTCGTCGGGATCGTCGTAGCAATCGTGCTGTACAAGACGGGCCGAATGAAGAACCCCGTCTCGCTGGTTTCGGCGGCAGAAGAGCCGGTCGCCAAGAAGGCAAAGTAGCCCGATGACCGTTCACTCGCTCGCCCCGAAGCCCGACCAGTATTCATATGTATTTGGCGGGCGAGAACCGTTGCTCAGCATTCGACCTGGCGACCTCGTGGAGGTGAGCACGGAAGACTGCTTCGGCGGACGGGTGATGTCGCCGAATGATCTGCCGAGCCACGTAGTGCCCTTCACCGAACTCAACCCGGTATCGGGTCCGATCGAGGTGCAGGGGGCGGAGCCCGGAGACATGCTCGCCGTGCATTTCGTCTCGATCGTTCCGGCTCGTCCGCACGCCATCTCATCCATGTTTCCGCACTTTGGTGCGCTTACCGCCACTCACGAGACGGCAATGCTGCACGAATCGCTTGAAGAACGTGTCTGGTTCTACGACATAGACCTGGACGCCTGGACTGCCACGTTCCAGGCAAAGAACTCTGACTATGCGTTGGCGCTACCGCTCGACCCCATGCATGGCACAGTCGGCGTTGCCCCAGTCGGCGGCGAGGTGCGACTGGTCGTGACGCCGTCGACCCATGGCGGGAATATGGACACGCCAGAGGCACGAGCAGGGACCACGCTGTATCTCCCGATCAATGTCGCGGGAGCGATGCTTTCGCTGGGTGACGGCCACGCGCGGCAAGGCGAGGGAGAAGTATGCGGGACCGGCCTCGAGTCGGCGATGAACTCAGTGATTGCCGTCGACCTGATCAAGGGCGGCGCTACAGTTTGGCCTCGGCTCGAGAACGATGAATTCATCATGAGCACTGGATCGATTCGGCCGCTGGAGGATGCGTTCCGGATCAGCCAGAAGGATCTCGTGGACTGGACATCCGATCTAACCGGTCTCGACACATTGGACGCGTTTCAGCTGGTGAGCCAAATGGGACTTGCGCCGGCGGCAAACGTGTGTGACCCGAACTACACAATGATGGCGAAACTGCCCAAGTGGACGCTGAAAGAGGCCAAGGCCTATGGCGGCGTTCACGCTCGACTGCGAGGGGTCGCCGCGGAATACCTCGCCTCCCACTGAGATGTAGTGGGTTTTGGCAAGAGGGCAGTCTGAAGCGACGCCCGGCCACGACCGGACAAACCTCTCCGTAATCGTCGACCGAATATTCGAATACCAACTAGGGCCCGCGGCGCATAATGTTGCCATGACGCGATATGGGATCGACGCCCTCACCGCGATCCGAACGATCTTGATCCGCCTTCGCCGCGAATGACGATCTGGTCGTCCACCTCAGCCACCATCGCGGTTGGCTAGCGGTTGGCCGATGCTGCCGAAAGCGGCCTGAAACCCCAAAACAAAACGAGTCAACCGAATGGACAGCCGTCCCATTGATAAGCGATGTCCGGGAAGTGGAGCCGACCATTTTCGAGTGTGGTTACCGAGCACCGAGCGGAACTCGGTGAATAGGATGGCGTCGTAAGAGTTGCGGACATTGGCGCGAGTGGCGGTGCCACATGAAAGGCGCATGGTCCGTGATTAGTGCTCTCGGTCAAGCAATTCTGGCCTCTGGGGTGGACGATTGGGTGCCCTTGCTCGCGATCGACGGTCTTGCACGACAGCACGGCCTTGCCGACGAACGAATACGTCCAGACCAAATCATCGACGCTGTCGTGGAACTTGTGGAGGCTCGACTGGTCCTCATCGGGACCGTCACGAATGCCGGTTTCACGCCCTGGAATGGCCTGCTGGCGCTCCGGCTAAAACGCTGAAGCGAAAATATCGGGACCTTGATGTCCGGGACTGGGAGTTTTCGTTCTGGACGAAAAACACCGGCCTCGGAGACCAATTGGGACATTCTCGATAATGACAATATAGATGGCACACTTGGGACCCGTGCCCGCTGGGCTGCTTGGCGTGTGCAGCTCTTGCTGCCGCACTCACTCAGGCCGCAGTCGCCACGGTTCTCGCAACGGGGAGTGCCTCGATCCCGATACTCGCGCGTGAGTAGCATCAGGCTATGAGACGGTATCTTCCTTGGATCGGCGCGCTCGTCATACTGATCGTCTTTACGTTGATGACGTACGGTGTCATGCAACAGATTGAACGGCAGGGGGCGAACGACGGTCCCCTTCGCCTAGCGAGTGAGGTTTCGTCGGAGCTTGCCCGCGGTAGTGGCACCACGATCGACGCCATGCCACGGGTCGACCTCTCGAACAGTCTCGCTCCCTTCGTCGTCGTGTTCGGTGTCGACGGAAAACCGTCGTCGGGGAATGGTTATCTGCACGGCGCTCTAGCTTCGCCTCCATCTGGGGTGATCAGCACAGCCCGCAAGGCCGGGCAGGGGAGTGTCACATGGCAGCCTTCGACTGGGTTGCGGTTTGCGACCGTGTCGATCAGATCAGGCGATCGTGTGGTGATGGCAGGCCAATCGCTTGCGCCATCTGAACATCGCACGGAGAGCATCGGAACGATCATTGCTATGGGCGGGCTGGGTGCCGTGCTCATCCTTGTTCTCACTTTCGCGTCGTGGGAACTCTTTCGCCGTCGCGAGTAGCCTGGCCAGGACACGGGGCGGCAGGACACGGGCGGCATCTGCTCGATCCCCGTGCCCGGTCTACTTGCTGTATGGGGGAATTGAGGTGCGTACAGCAATAGCGTGGGAGTGCGCGCCCGTTTGAAAGATATGCCATCGCACGACGCGAGTCTTGCTCACAAGAATTTGGCCGGAGATTTCGAAATTTCCCCTCGTAGCGGCGGAGCATCCGTACGCGTACGGTGTGCCGTGGGACGCCAAATCGCCGGAACATCCGGCACGAGTGCATTCATAGGGATGCGGGGCAAACGCGTGTTCAGCACAGAGACATCACCATTCACCGCAATCGACGGAGGAACCTATCTGGGCTGGGGAAATTTTCTCATCCAATTGGGCAACTTCATTGTCATCGTCGTAATGCTTGTGATCTTCGGTCTTGCGTTGGCGCTCCCGTTCCCGGGAACGAAGCGGTCAAAATGACCTCCCGCGGCTCAGGCCGCGAGCCTCAGGAGAGCGGGGCTGGCCTCAGTTGGACCGGACGTTCTCGGCGCTGGTTATTGAAGCGCCTGCCACCGGAGAAGCTGCTGCCCGAGGGGCAACCCAGCTACGTCGCGTCCTGGATCTACGTGTTCGGTATCGGTGCGATTGCCTCCCTGATCTACGTCATCGCGTCCGGTATTCTCCTCAGCCTGAATGGGCCGGCGTGGTATCACGTGTCGGGTTTGGGCCGGTTCGTGAACAGTTCCCACCTGTGGAGTGTCGAGCTGTTCTTCATGACGATGGTTGTGCACCTGTGGGGCAAATATTGGATGGCCGCGTGGCGTGGTGGGCGGGTGCTCACCTGGGTCACCGGGGTGATTTCCTTCGCTGTGTCGATCGTCGCCGCATTCACGGGATACCTGTTGCAAACGAACTTCGACTCGCAGTGGATCGCGTTCCAGGCAAAGGATGCGCTCAACGCGGTCGGAATCGGCGCCTGGTTCAACGTCGTCAACCTGGGCCAGATTTTCATGTGGCACATCGTGCTGCTTCCCCTCGCCGTCGGCGCCATCGCGGCCTTCCACGTGCTGCTCGTCAGAGTTCACGGAGTCGTACCGCCCCTGGAAGCGGCCGAGAGCGACGCCCAACTGCAACTTACGGATCGCGAGCGCTCCGACACGAAGTCCCAGGGTGGAGGACTATGACCAAAATTCGACCCTCCGTCTCATGGCGGCGCGGAAATGACATAGCGAGCCGCCCCTGGACCGGTGCCACCCGCAAGTACGACCTGCTGAAGGAACTGACCGTCGGGACGATCGTCATCGGCCTCATCGTCGTCGCCCTGTCTCTGATACTCGGTTCGCCTGACGAACCCAGTATCACCTTGAAATCGTGGGCGACTAACGCACCAGCGGACTTCGTCGCGACAGCGACCGCGGAGCTCGGCGGCACCAGCGACACCGCCGGATACGGGCCGCCCTATAACACAACCGCCGACGCCACTCAGACGCTCGGGCCGATCGATCTCCAGAGCCTGTCGGGCGTGCGAATCCCCATCGACACCGCGACCGCGTTCGTGACCGGACCCCTCAGTCTGCAGACCACGCCGCCCCGCTCGCTCGCAGTCTGGTCCGCAGCCACCACAGCCCAGCGAACTGCGTGGACCTCCGCGTACGCGGACGCCTTGGCAAAAGCTCCCGCGAACGATCCGGCCCGCGTTGCGCACGGTTCTTTCGGCCCGGTTCCGGCTCTGACGTCCTCGCTGCTCGCCATGGCGAAACGAGGCGCTCTCGACGGGGCGATCCAGGGCGAGGGCGGCTTCTTCAACCTCGACTACACACGCAGCATCCTCTTCCTCGGCGACGGCACCTACTTCGTCGGCATAGCAAACAATGCCCACCTCACCGGCGACCAATGGGGCATGATGAACGAAACCGGCAATTATCCGGGCCAATCCTGGCTGTGGCTCTTCTCCTTCTGGTATCAGATCCCCGCGATCGGCGGCGCGGCGAACGCCGACGTCCTCGTCGTCGGGATCATGCTCATCCTCACCTTGCTCCTCACGCTGGTGCCCTTCATCCCCGGCCTGCGGATGCTGCCCCGATTGATCCCGGTCCACCGCCTGGTCTGGAGGGACTACTACAAACGACGCTGAGCCTCACCACGCATCAGACGTTGACGAACGCAGCGGCCGCCCCTCCGCCGAAGCCGGAAGTAGACGCGGGAGCATGAGCCAGATCACGGGGCGGCGGAATCCAGCTCGGGTTCTTCCCGCGGGCCGGACCCGGAAGCTGACGGTTTAACCGGGCGAGCGTCGAGATGCGGTTTGTTCTCAGTGAGTAGTGAGCGCGACCTTTTCATGATTCGAGGGCTCAAGTAACGGTGCGTTGGGAGTACATCCCTGCCGTGTAGTAGTGGCCGGCGATATTGCCAATGAGTTCGGCGCCGCGACCGTCACCGCGATCGACCGAGCGATCAACCTCGACCAGAACGGACATGGGCTGGTTAGCTTGGGACTCCCGGCTACCCGACAGCTTCTGGCAATCAACCACCCCAACCGGCACGACCGACGATCTAGACCCCCCGGATAGACTCCCGCGTCCCAACCGACTTTTACACCCGCAAGACCCGAACAATCCGGCGTGCCTGAAAATCATCAGGCACGCCGGATTTGCAGGTAACCCACCCGCATCGCCGTTCGATCCGCAGATAATGACCGAATTCGGGCACGAAAAAAGGCCAGCCGACCGCTAAGCGATCCTGCCGACCTATCTTCCGAACCAGTACCGAGCAATTGCCCGAACCACCCACTGTGCGCGAAGGGGGACTTGAACCCCCACGCCCTATACGGGCACCAGCACCTCAAGCTGGCGCGTCTACCATTTCCGCCATCCGCGCATTCGGTTCTTCGTGTTTCAGAAGCACCGAGGTACGACAATAGCACGCGCAAGAGGGGTCGTTTGAACACCAGCCACAGACCGGGGACGATACGTTTGACCCATGCCATCGAACACCTCCGAAAACGACCTTGACGACACAGCACGGGTCGCGCGGGACCTGATCCGATTCGACACCACGAACTATGGCGGGGGCCGCTCCAACGGCGAAACGGATGCCGCGGAATACGTCGCGGCCCGCCTCGCGGCACTCGGGCTGAAGCCGCAAATGTTCGAATCGGAGCCGGGACGGGTAAGCGTGGTGGCGCGGGTCGAGGGGTCCGATCACAGTAAGCCGGCACTCGTCGTGCACGGCCACACGGATGTCGTGCCGGCTCAGCCGGACAACTGGTCGGTCGACCCGTTCGGCGGTGTGATCAAAGACGGACTGCTGTGGGGCCGCGGAGCCGTGGACATGAAGAACATGGACGCCATGATGCTCACCGCGCTTGGCGACATTCTCGGCGCCGGCAACCAGCCCTCACGAGACCTCGTCATCGCGTTCTTCGCCGACGAGGAGGCCGGCGGGGTGCTCGGTTCCGGATACCTGGTCAAGAATCATCCGGAGCTGTTCGAGGGCGCGACGGAGGCCATCAGCGAGGTGGGCGGCTACTCGATCACGCTCAACGGCACCCGCGCCTACCTGTTGCAGACCGGCGAGAAGGCTCTGGTCTGGGTCAAGCTCATCGCCCGCGGTACCGCCGCTCACGGCTCTCACGTGATGAAAGACAACGCAGTCACCAAACTCGCCGAGGCGGTGGCGACGGTGGGCCGACGGGAATGGCCGATCCGGCTCACCGACACGACCACCGAATTGCTCTCCGAACTGGCGCGGCTGCTCGAGGTCGACCCGCAGAAGGTGGGGCCAGACGAGCTCGCTCTCGCCACTGGCACGGCCAGCCGCTTCATCCAGGCCTCGCTTCGCACGACGGCGAACCCGACGATGCTCACCGCGGGCTACAAGCACAACGTGATTCCGGACACGGCGGAGGCCCTGATCGACATTCGCACGCTGCCGGGGGAGGAGGATGCCGTGCTGGCCGAGCTCGCGGACCTCGTCGGGCCCGAGATCGAGATTGTGGTCATGCACCGGGACATCGGACTCGAGACCGAGTTCGGCGGTCCACTCGTCGAGGCGATGACTTCCGCGCTGCACACCCACGACCCGGGAGCCCCGGTGTTGCCGTATCTGCTCTCCGGTGGGACCGACAACAAGGCGCTGTCCACGATCGGAATCAAGGGATACGGATTCGCCCCGCTCAAGCTGCCGCCCGAGCTCGATTTTCCGGCGATGTTCCATGGCGTTGACGAGCGTGTGCCGCTCGACGCACTAGTCTTTGGCAGGCGCGTATTGGGGGATCTCCTGCTCCGCTACTAACGCCATCTCACATTCGCTTCAGTAGGACGGACTCCCGTGGGTTTTCTCGATGCCATCATTTTGGGCCTGGTACAGGGTCTCACCGAGTTCCTCCCGGTCTCTTCGAGCGCCCACTTGCGCATCGTCGGCCTCCTGCTCGGCACCGGCGCAGACCCCGGGGCGGCATTCACCGCGATCATCCAACTCGGCACCGAGGCGGCCGTTGTGCTGTACTTCGCCCGCGACCTGGGGCGCATTATTTCCCGATGGTTCCTGTCGCTAACCAAGCGAGTCCCGCGCAACGACCCCGACGCCAAAATGGGTTGGTTCATCATCCTCGGCTCGATTCCCATCGTCGTGCTCGGCGTGCTCTTCCAGACGGCGATTGAGTCAACACTTCGCTCGCTGTGGGTGATCGCATTCACCCTCATCGTGTTCGGCATCCTGCTCGGGATCGCTGACTACGTCGGCGCTAAGAGGCGACGACTCAAGGACCTCACTCCGGCGCACGCGACGATCTTCGGCTTCGCACAATCCCTCGCCCTCATCCCGGGCGTCTCCCGTTCCGGCGGAACCATCACCGCCGGCCTTTTCATGGGCTACGAACGTCGTGCCGCTGCTCGCTACTCCTTTCTGCTCGCCATCCCGGCCGTGATCGGCAGCGGGCTTTTCGAGCTCTACAAGGTGATCAAGAATCCGGGTATCGAGGTGTTCAACGCCGCCGAAACCGCCGCCGCAACCGTGGTCGCCTTTGGGGTCGGACTTCTCGTCATCGTCTTCTTCATGAGCTACATCTCGAGGAGGTCGTTCCTGCCCTTCGTGATCTATCGGATCGCGCTGGGAGTTGTGCTCATCGTGCTGCTGACCACGGGAGTACTCCGACCGGTGTGACCGGCGCACCTGCGCCCGGGGAGCGCACCGGAGTAAACTGTTTCACGCGAACTCGCAACACCTTCCGTAGGGTGGCGATGATCGAGATTGAGGGGCATTGATGTTCCGGTTCCGTACGTTCCGATGACACAGCAACAGACCTTCGATGAGGCCAAGAGAGCGATTTCGTTCGCGTTCGAAAACAGAAGCAGTCTGTGCGAGCCGTTCCTCTCCGTGATTCCCGTCTCTGGGGCTTCCGTCTCATTTCTCGGCAGCACCACCGCGCAATCGACCATCTGCGCGAGCGATCAGACGGCGGCTATGCTCGACGAGTTTCAGTTCGACCTGGGGGAGGGGCCGTGCTGGCAGGCCATGCACACCCGTCGACCGGCGCTTCATCCGAACATCCAGAGCGAGGCTAATCCGGCCTGGCCCGAGTTCTCGAGCGCCATCCGCGGTGGCGGCGTTTGCGCAATGTTCGCTTTCCCGCTTCACGTCAACTCGCTCGAGATCGGGGCGGTGGACCTGTACAGCTCAAGCCCCGGCCCGCTGACGGCGATTCAGGTTGCTCAGGCTTCGGCCCTCGCCGACATTACCGCGTGGCAGGTGCTGCGTAGGGTGTTGGCCGAGCGGGACGACGGGCCGGAAGTCCGCGCCTACTCGCGTCGTGAGGTTCACCAGGCGACAGGAATGGTGATCGCCCAGCTAAATGTGACGGCGCAGGATGCCAGCCTTGTGCTGCGCGCGCACGCGTTCTCGACCGGACGTTCGGTCCGCGAAATAGCGCACGACATCGTCGAGCGGAAACTGAATCTTTCCGGCGAAGAGACCGAGAGTCCGGACTCTTCACGAGCGATAGGATGACGCGATGACGGCCGAAACTCGTGAAGACCGGCTTGTGGAAACACTCGTTACGTTGGCCGACACTTTAGTGGTCGGTTATGACGTCGTGGATCTGTTGCAAACCCTTGTCGAGGCATGCGCCGATCTGCTTGAGGCATCCGCGGCGGGACTCTTGCTTGCCGACGAGAACGGGGAACTCGCGGTTGTCGCGTCGACGAGCGAGAAAAGCCGTCTCGTCGAACTCATGCAACTCAGTTCCGGCGAAGGCCCGTGCGTCAAGGCCTACACGGCCGGTGAAGACGTCGCGATCGAGGACATCGCGTCCATCGCCGCCGTCTGGCCCCAGTTCTACCGGGAGGCGCTGGAGCAGGGATTCGCCGCCGTGCATGCGGTGCCGCTTCGGCTGCGCGGAACCGTGCTCGGCACACTCAACCTCTTTCTTACCAGCCCGGGACGGTTGAGCGACCAGGACCGGATGGTGGCTCGCGGCCTCGCGGATGTCGCTACCATCGGCATCCTGCACGAACGAGCCGTCCGGGAGAACGAGATCGCCAAGGAGCAGTTGCAGCTTGCGCTGGACAGTCGTGTGGTCATCGAGCAGGCAAAGGGCGTCATCGCCCAGACCTCAGGGGTCGACATGGACTCGGCGTTCACCACGCTGCGCCAATACGCGCGCGGTCACAACCTCAATCTGAGGGACGTGGCTGACCAGGTTGTCACCAGGTCGCTCACTCTTTAACCTTTTTCGGCGCGTAGGACTAACGTGGGCGCAATCACCGACGCCGTGGTCTATCCCACGGTTCCCGACACGTTAAGTGAGCCCATGATCAACCAATCAGCTGACAGCGATCATTCCCCCTCGGGGGCTGAACTCGTCGACGGCGCCGACCTCGCGGCACCCCCGCTAACGACGAGGGAAGTCCACGGCGGGGCGTTCAGTTCGCAAGACATCTCCGACTACGACGAGTGGGCTTTGAGCCAAGATTTCGGCTGAACGCCCTCCGCGCCTAAGCTGAGGCAGTGCATGCGTGGAATCGACCGCTTCTGCCGCGTCTGCCAGGCGACGGCGTCCTCCCACTACTCTTCGACACGGTGTCGCAGGCGCTGGTCGAGGCTCGGCCAGACCCGGCTCATCCCGGCGTCGCGAGTATTTACGTCTGCGGCATAACGCCGTACGACGCGACACATCTGGGGCATGCCTCTACCTATCTCGCCTTTGACAGCCTGATCCGACTATGGATCGACGCCGGGTTCGAAGTCCGGTATGTGCAAAACGTCACCGACGTCGATGATCCGCTTCTCGAGCGCGCCGCCCGCGATGGAGTCGACTGGCGGCAACTTGCCGCCGAACAGGTGCAGCTGTTCCGCTCCGACATGGAACGGCTGAGGATCGTGCCGCCCGATGAATACGTCGCCGTAACCGAGGTTGTTCCGGCGGTCGGTGACGCCGTCGGGCGACTCGAGTCCTCCGGCGCCGCCTACCGGGTGGAGAGTGCGGATGCCGAGCCGGACGTCTACTTCGACAGCACGCTGTCCCTGCCAGCGTGGTCGCTCGGAGACGAGAGCCGGCTCGATGCCGCAACGATGCTTGCGCTGAGCGCCGAACGCGGTGGAGACCCGGACCGTGCCGGCAAGCGACACCCGCTCGATCCGCTGCTCTGGCG
The DNA here is from genome assembly GCA_025464975.1 of Microbacteriaceae bacterium. Classification (GTDB taxonomy): domain Bacteria; phylum Actinomycetota; class Actinomycetes; order Actinomycetales; family Microbacteriaceae; genus Lacisediminihabitans. The sequence continues at coordinate 12,613 of JAODMT010000012.1, forward strand.
CTCCGAACGCCCCGGGGAGCCGGCGTGGGAGTCCGCCGTCGGTCGGGGTCGGCCCGGCTGGCACATCGAGTGCTCGGTCATCGCCCTCGAGCACCTTCCGATGCCGCTGACCGTCAACGGCGGCGGGTCAGACCTGATCTTCCCCCACCACGAATTCAGCGCGGGTCACGCGGCGGCCCTCACCGGGCACGCCCTCTCGGACATCTATTCGCACAGCGGAATGGTGGCCTATCAGGGCGAGAAAATGAGCAAGTCGCTCGGCAACCTGGTTCTCGTGTCGAGGCTCGCCGCCGCAGGTGTCGATCCCCGTGCCATCCGCCTCGCCCTGCTCTCCGAGCACTACCGGAGCGACTGGGAGTGGTTTGATTCGCACCTCGACGCGGCGCGCGAACGTCTCGATTCCTGGAGGGCCTGGGCGGGCGGCGCGTCGTTGTGTTCCCTGTCATCCGGCACACCGTCGTCGGATCACTCGGATTCGGCCTTCGTCGACGGGCTCCGGTCGATCCTCGCCAACGACCTCGATACCCCCGGTGCGCTGGCCGCGATCGACTCCCGCATAGTGGATGGGCCACCGGCCACCCCTCTTCTCATCGACGCGATCGACGCCCTGCTCGGCATCTCACTCGTCGACTAGAACTGCCTCGTCGACCGGGAGTAGCGCCTAGGGTCGGCGATCGTCGGGGCCGGGCGGGCCCTGAGGCGATCCTCCGGGACCGCCGCGCCCATCCGCCCTGCCGTCCCGGCGTCGGAGATACTTCTCAAACTCCTTGGCGATCGCCTCGCCGCTTGCCTCCGGGGAATCGACCGTATCGCGGGCCTGCTCGAGGCCGGCGATGTAGCTGGCCATTTCCTCGTCCTCACTCGCGAGCGCGTCGATGCCGGTCTCCCAGGCGGCCGACTCGTCCACGAGCTCACCGCGGGGAATCACGATGTCGATGATCTCCTCGAGCTTGTCGATGATCGCAAGCGTCGCCTTCGGCGAGGGCGCGTTGTGCACGTAGTGCGGAACGGATGCCCAGATCGCCACCGTCGGAATCCCCGCCTGCTCAGCGGCTTCACCAAGAACGGAGAGGATGCCAACCGGCCCCTCGTACGAACTCTTGTCAATTCCCAGCTCGCGCCGCACCTCGGGGTTCTCGCTGCTCACGAAGACCGAAATCGGCCGAGTGTGCGGAACATCTGCGAGCATCGCGCCGAGGAAGACCACCCCGGCGATTTCGTTTTCCGTGATCGTCGCCATGATTTCGGCGGTGAAGCTCTTCCAGTTGCGGGACGGCTCGGTGCCGAGCAACAGGTACACGTTCGCCGTGTTGTCCCCACTCACATCCAGCTCGGCATCCACCGCGAGCCCAAGCGGATTCATACGCTGAGCGAGTACGGAAGTCGGCCCGTACGTCACGACGCTCGGCCAGACGAGCAGGCGATTCCCCTCGTCGTCCTGAGTGACGGTTGGCCGGTTGAACTGATAGTCGAAGTACCGCTCGGCGTCGATCTCCGCGATCGGGTACATATCGAGCAGGTCTTTGAGTGTTGAAACCGCGCCGCTTGCCGCTTCGCCCGCGTCGTTCCACCCCTCGAAAGCAACGACGAGTAGCCGTCCCTTGAGAATTCCTGCGTCTGACACTGGTCACCTTCTGCTGTGGCGCCCCGACGGCGTCCACATTCCTTCAGTCAAGGATAGAACCCTCGTCGGCCTAAACTTAGGCCCCGTGACCGAACAACTTCCCGCCGCCGTCCTCTGGGACATGGATGGCACCCTTGTCGATACCGAGCCGTACTGGCTCGAAGCGGAGGAAGAGCTCGTCGGCTCCTTCGGCGGAACCTGGACTCACGAGGACGGGCTGACCCTCGTCGGTTCCGGGTTGACGGACTCCGCGGCGATCCTGCAGGGCAGGGGAGTCGCTATGCCGGTCGATGAGATTGTCAATTGGCTCACCGACAGGGTGATGGAGCGCATCGCGGAGAGGGTTAGCTGGCGTCCCGGAGCGCTCGAACTGCTGGCGGAAATCCGGGATGCCGGAATCCCGACTGCCCTCGTCACCATGTCGCTCACCCGCATGGCCGAGGTCGTCGTCGCGCACATACCGTTCCCCGCCTTCGACTTCATCGTCGGCGGTGATCAGGTCGAACACAACAAGCCCCACCCCGATCCGTACCTGCGGGCAGCCAACCTGCTCGGCGTGGACGTTACCTGCGCGGTTGCCATCGAGGATTCGGCGACAGGTCTGGCCTCAGCGGTCGCCTCCGGTGCCGCCTCCGTCGGCGTGCCGCTGCACGTTCCTCTCGGCGCCGGACGCGGTTATGAGATCTGGCCGTCTCTCGCAGGGAAGACCCTGGCCGACCTTTCCGGGTTGCTCGGCGCCGCACGATCGAGCGCGGCATGAGCGCTGAACGCCGCCAGAGCGGCCCGTTCCGAGCTGGCGACCGAGTTCAGCTGACCGGGCCGAAGGGTCGGCTCAACACGATCACCCTCGAGACCGGAAAGGTCTTTCATACCCATCGCGGCATGATCGAACACGACACGCTCATCGGGCGTCCGGATGCCTCGGTCGTTCCCGCATCAAACGGCGACGAATACCTCGCGCTCCGCCCGCTGCTGACCGACTTCGTCATGTCGATGCCGCGGGGCGCTGCGATCATCTACCCCAAGGACGCGGCGCAGATCCTGAGCATCGGCGATATCTTCCCTGGAGCAAAGGTGGTCGAGGCGGGCGTCGGGTCTGGCGCGTTGAGCCTCTGGCTACTTCGAGGCATCGGGCCGACCGGTACCCTCACCTCGTTCGAACGACGGCAGGAGTTTGCCGACGTGGCGCGCGGCAACGTGGTCAGCTTCCTCGGCGCGGAGCCGAGCAACTGGACGGTCGCCGTCGGCGACCTCGTCGAATCGCTGCCATCCACCGCCCCGAACGGGACCGTCGACCGAGTCGTGCTCGACATGCTTGCCCCGTGGGAGTGCCTCGGGGTAGTGGCCGACGCGCTTACCCCCGGCGGAGTATTGCTCTGCTACATCGCGACCGTTACCCAGCTTTCCCGGGTGGCAGAGGCGATCCGCGGCACGGGGCTCTTCACCGAGCCCGACTCATCGGAGACGATGATTCGCGGTTGGCATGTCGAGGGCCTCGCGGTGCGCCCCGACCACCGAATGGTCGCCCACACCGGATTCCTTCTCACCGCTCGACGTCTCGCGCCGAACACGGTCTTGCCTCAGCTCAAACGCCGGCTTTCCAAGTCCGACTACACGGACGACGATGTGGAGGCCTGGACGCCCGGAGCGCTCGGTGAACGATCGGTGACCGATAAGCGCCTGCGCAAGACGGCGCGCGCCGCTCAGACAACCGCCGGGCACGCAGTCTCCGCGGCGGAGGCCGCCACGGACTCGGCGACTCCTGACGCACCCTAGAATTGTCCCATCCCTGAGCTCGACCGAAATGAGAATTTGTGCGCAAGATCACAGCGCTGATAGCTGGAATCGCCCTTCTTGGCAGCCTCACGGCGTGTGCCGGGGGTTCTAGCGTCAACGGCTGCACCCCTGTGGTTTCCTCGGGTCAGGCCTCCTCGGTCGTCTCTGCAACCGGAAAACTCGGCACCGCCCCCAAGGTGTCGTTCCCTACCCCGCTCTACTCGAAGACGACGCAGAAGTCGGTGTTGATCGCCGGCCACGGGCAGCCGATCCAGAACGGCCAGCCGGTCGTGGTTGACGCCACCATCCTCAACGCGACGAGCGGCGCCGTGCTGCAGCAGACGACATACACCGCGACCGGCGGAAGCCTGCTCACCGCCGGCCCGTCCAGTTTCCCCGCCGTGAGCGAGGGATTGCGCTGCGCAACGGTTGGCTCACGGCTCGCCATCATCGGGTCGCCCAAGGACAGCCACCAGGGACAGGCCGACCCGACGAACGGCGTCAAGAAGAACGACTCGTTCATCTACGTGATCGACGTCAAAAAGGCCTTCCTTGCCAAGGCGAACGGGGCCGACCAGGTGCCGCAGAACGGAATGCCTGCCGTCGTCACGACCGCCAATGGCACTCCCGGGATCACCGTCCCGCACACAACTCCGCCGAAGACCGCTCAGGTTGAGCTGTTGAAGCAGGGCAGCGGAGCCAAGCTGACGAACGGGCACTTCGCGGTGGTGCAATACACCGGGGTTTCCTGGACGGACAACACCGTGTTCGACTCGACCTGGTCAACCCATCAGGCCGCCGTCGTGCAGATCGGATCACAGAGCCTGTCGGCCGGACTCTCCAAGGCGCTCCTCGGGAAGCGGGTCGGGTCGCAGGTGCTCGCCGTTCTTCCGGCAAAGGACGCGACCGTGGCCGATGGTTCCGGCAAGGCTCCAGCCGGCGCGACGGTAATCTACGTCGTGGATATTCTGGGCGTCGCGCAATAGAATCCTCCCGATCACAGACACAGGCCGAGTGTCTTCCGAGTTCACACCAAACTAGGATTTCCCCCGTGTCAGCAGCCAGCACAGCCAAGATTCCGGTGGAGGAGAGACTCTTCAGTCTCGTCCTCGCCCTGCTCGCGACCGAAAACGGGCTGACCAAGAACGAGGTGCTCTCCACCGTTCAGGGCTACCGGCAGCGGTTCAAGCCCGGCGGGGACAACGCCAACCTCGAGCGACAGTTCGAGCGCGACAAGGACGACATTCGCGATCTCGGCGTTCCGCTCGAGACCATCGAGTCTCCCGGGCAGGCCGGGAACAACCAGACGCTTCGCTACCGGATACCTCGCGGCGCCTACGAGCTTCCGGGCGACATCACCTTCTCCGCCGAGGAGACCACGCTCCTGAACCTCGCGGCGATGGTCTGGCGTGAGGGATCGCTCTCCGGCGAGTCCCGCCGCGCCGTCATGAAACTCAAGGGACTCGGGCTCGTTTCCGACGAACCGGTACTCGGATACGCCCCCCGGCTTCGAGTGCGGGACGCCGCGTTCGAGCCGCTGCGCGCCGCACTCGAGAAGCACTCGATAGTCCGGTTCGCCTACCTCAAACCGGGGGAGGCCGAGGCCCGAGTGCGTCAGGTGGCCCCGCTGGCTCTGGTTCAACACCAGGGCCGATGGCACCTGAATGCCGAGGAGCCCGACACCGGGATCACCAAGACCTTCCTCCTCCGGCGCATTGTCAGCCCGATTTCGTTGATCGGCAAGACGTTTCCCGCACCGACCGGGGACCAGACCGCTCGGGCCCTCGCCGAACTCGAGGAGGTGTGGGACTCACACACCGCCGAGGTTGAGGTGGTCGCCGAATCGGACGCGGCCGCCCGACTGCACAAGCGCCGAGGAACGGTCACGCTGCCATCCGGAGCGTTGCGGTTGCACTACTCCGATGCCAACATCTTCGCCGACGAACTCGCCGGCTATGGTCCGGAGGTTCTCGTGCTCTCACCTCCGGAGCTGCGATCCGCCGTGCGGGACAGACTGCTTCGCACCGTCCAGCAGCACACGGCCGAGCAGCGCGCCGCGGCGACCGAGGTCTCCAATGGCTGAGCGACGCGCCCCGCAGCAGGCGCAGGACAAGCTCGCCTTTCTGCTCTCCCTCGTGCCATTCCTCATGGAGCACGAGCGCATCAGCGTCCAGGATGCCGCCCACCATTTCGGGGTGAGCAAGCAACAGGTGCGCGAAGCGGTCGAGCTGATCGCGGTCTCCGGCATCCCCGGCGAAACCGGGCAGTACCAGCACGGGGACCTGTTCGACCTTGCCTGGGATGACTTCGAGGAGAACGACCAGATCGTTCTCACCAACCTCGTCGCCATCGACGACGCGCCCCGGTTCTCCGGTCGCGAGGCGGCCGCGCTCATCGCCGGCCTGCAGTATCTGTCGGCGCTGCCCGAAAATGCGGACCGGATGGCGATCGCCTCGCTCATGACCAAACTGTCTCGAGGCGCCTCTGCGCCGCCGAGTCAATTCGCCGTCGAGGGTTCGGAATCGGACGAGACCCTCGCGCTGATCCGCGAGTCGGTCTCCAGCGGCGTACAACTGGAGTTTGACTACGTCAACGCGCGCGGCGAGCACGAGAGCCGCCGGGTCGACCCGCTTCGAATCGAATCGATGGACGCGGACTGGTACCTCCGCGGCTGGTGTCACCTTCGCCAGGCCGTGCGCACCTTCCGGCTCGATCGCATCGGGAACCCCCGCATCACCGCGGAACCGATCACCACCCACGTCGGCGACGTGCACCTTCCCGACGCGCTGTTCGAGGGCTCATCCGACGACCTGATTGTGACTATCGACGTCGCGCCGGCGGCGGCGGCGCTCATAGCCGACTACATTCCGGATGGCGCGGTGAGCACCGATATCGGAGGGCTGAAACGCACCTCCATTCGCGTCTCCCACTACCACGGGCTCAAGCGACTCATCGCCGGCCTTCCGGGGATTGTCACCGTGATCGACCCGCCGGAGGCGCGTCGCGCCGTGGCCGATTGGGCGCGCGCCGGTGCCGCCCGCTACGGGGAGAACTGATGGCCTGGTGGGGGTGGCTCCTGATCTGGGGCGTGCTGGTTCTTGCGTTGCTCGGGATGCTTGCGCTGTTCGCCGTGCGACTTTTTCGAAAGGTCGTGGGAGTGTTCAACAGCCTCGGCGATCTCGCCAGCACGGCCGACGTGCTCGACACCGCCGACGACGGGCACGGGGCGGAAGCCGCACCGATCGCCCTGTTGCAGAAGCGGTCGGTAGTGGTGGCGCGCCGCGATCTCGAACGGGAGCGGTTCGAAGATCGACGGGCGGCTCGACATTCGCGCAGAATAGATCGAGCGCGCACCCTAATCGGAGTGGATGCCAACTCCCGCAAGTGGTTTTGAAAGGCATGGCCAACGTTTTCCGCTAGGGCGGTAAACTGGGGCAGACGGCATCAATCGAAGCGCGAAGGAAGTTCTCCATGGGTGGTCTCACCGGTTGGCATGCACTGATCCTGCTGGTCATCATCGTGCTGATCTTCGGCGCGGCAAAGTTGCCCGGACTCGCCAAGGCAGTCGGGCAGTCGATGAGAATCTTCAAGAACGAGATTAAGTCGCCGGAGGATGAGGGGAAGCGTCCCGCAGACGGGCCGCAGCTGAACGAGACCTCGCCCGAGGTTCGCGCGCAGACGGACTCGACGAAGTCCAACCCACAGCCATAATCGCTCAAGAACCTGCAACTATGTCCGCGCGCAGCAAGCGGGGCGCGAAAAGCGACGGCCGCATGTCTCTCGGCCAGCACCTCCTCGAACTCCGCAGACGCCTCTTCATTTCGGCCATCGCCATCGTGGTCTTCTCGATCGGCGGATGGTTCCTATACGACCCGATCTTCACGGCCATTCAGGAACCGGTGCGTCAGATGGCTAAGGCGCACACCGCGTCGATCAATTTCGCCGGAATAGGAACGGCCTTCGACATCCAGCTGCAGATCGCGGTCACGGTCGGCGCCGTTGTGTCGAGCCCGGTGTGGCTGTACCAGATCTTCGCCTTTATCGTTCCCGGTCTCACCCGCCGCGAAAGACGGTTCACGTTCGGATTCTTCTTCTCCGCCGTTCCCTTGTTCCTGCTCGGCTGCGCCGCGGGATGGTACGTGTTCCCGCACATCGTCGGCGTTCTCGGCTCATTCGTGCCGCAGGGCGGTGTCAGCCTCATCGAGGCAAGGGACTACCTGAGCTTCGTGCTCAAGCTCGTGCTCGCGGTCGGCATCGCCTTCGTGCTCCCCGTGTTTCTCGTGCTGCTGAACTTCCTCGGCGTGGTGTCCGCCAAGAGCATCATCAAGAGTTGGCGCTGGGCGATCCTGTTGATTTTCGTGTTTTGCGCCCTCGCGACTCCTTCGGCCGACGTCGGATCGATGTTCCTGCTCGCCATCCCGATGATCGTGCTCTACCTCGCCGCCGCCGGGGTCGCGGGCTGGCACGACCGGGTCCTGCGCAAGCGGTCCGCGGCGCTTACGACCGACCTTGATGGTGCCGCCGCATGACGGACCAGCTAACGCCCGCGGAACGGTTCGCCGCTTCCCGGGTGCGACAGGGTTCGCCCCAGCTCGAACGCTTCCGCAGTATTCAGACCTTCGACCTCGACCCGTTCCAGATAGCCGCCGGCATCGCCCTCGAGCGCGGTGACAGCGTGCTTGTCGCCGCTCCGACCGGGGCCGGCAAGACGATCGTGGCCGAATTTGCGGTGTTTCTCGCCATGCAGCGGGCGAACGCCAAGGTGTTCTACACGGCGCCGATGAAGGCGCTGAGCAACCAAAAATTCCAGGAGTTCGTCGCGGCGTACGGGCCCGACGAGGTGGGGCTGCTCACCGGCGACACCAACATCAATTCCGGCGCACGGATCGTGGTCATGACCACCGAGGTCTTGCGCAACATGCTTTACGCCGACTCGGATCTGCTCCGCGATCTTTCCTTCGTGGTGATGGACGAGGTGCACTACCTCGCCGACCGGTTCAGAGGAGCCGTCTGGGAAGAGGTCATCATCCACCTCCCGCAAGACGTGCGGCTCGTGTCGCTCAGCGCAACCGTCTCCAACGCCGAGGAATTCGGCGACTGGTTGCAGGCCGTGCGCGGCGAGACCGCCGTGATCGTCTCGGAGGAGCGGCCCGTTCCGCTCGACCAGCACATTCTCATGCGCACCAAGCTCATCGACCTGTTCGACACGGCGACCGGGGTGAGCGGCATCGCCCTCGGCTCGGCCGCCACGCACCGGGTGAATCCGGAGCTCGTGCAGATGGCCCGCTACGGCGGCCGCACCATCAGTTCGCGCCAGATGCAGGATGTCGGGCGACGACATTCCCGCGGTGGGCGCCCGGACGAGCTCAAGATGAATCGCGCCGCGGTCGTCAAGATGCTCGACGAGCGCAATCTGCTTCCGGCGATCTTCTTCATCTTCAGCCGCGTCGGCTGCGACCAGGCCGTCAAGCAGGTGCTCCGGGCGGGTGTGCGACTCACGACGCAGCAGGAGCGCGACGAGATCGGCGCGATCGTTGAGGAACGCTGCCGCACCATCCTGGACGAGGATCTGGCGGTGCTCGGCTACTGGGAGTGGCTCGACGGCCTGCAGCGCGGTGTGGCAGCACACCACGCCGGAATGTTGCCCGCCTTCAAAGAGGTGGTCGAGGAACTCTTCCAGAAGAAGCTGGTCAAGGCCGTTTTCGCCACCGAGACCCTCGCGCTCGGAATCAACATGCCGGCCAGGACTGTCGTGCTTGAGAAGCTGGAGAAATTCAACGGCGAGGCACGCGTGCCGATCACGCCGGGGGAGTACACCCAGCTCACCGGACGCGCCGGTCGCCGCGGCATCGACGTCGAGGGTCATTCGGTCATTCAGTGGCAGGAGGGACTCGACCCACAGGCCGTCGCCTCCCTCGCCTCCCGCCGTACCTACCCGCTCAATTCGAGCTTCTCGCCGACGTACAACATGGCCGTGAACCTGATCGAGCAGTTCAGCCGCGAGCGCGCCCGCGACATCCTCGAATCGTCGTTCGCCCAGTTCCAGGCCGACCGGGCCGTCGTGGACCTCGCCCGCAAGGTACGGACCCAGGAGGAGTCCCTCCGAGGCTACGAGCAGGCCATGACCTGTCATCTCGGTGACTTCAAGGAATACTCCGGCATCCGGCGTGAGCTGAGCGACCTCGAGCGCAAGGGCGCCGTGCGCGCCGATCTGCAGAGCCGCGCGGAGCGGGACAAGCGCCAAAACCAGCTTGCCGCGCTGCGCAAACGGCTCAAGCAGCATCCCTGTCACACCTGTAAGGACCGGGAGTCGCACGCGCGTTGGGCGGAGCGCTGGTGGAAGCTCAAGAAGCAGACGGATGACCTGACCCGGCAGATCCGCACCAGGACCGGTGCCGTCGCCCGCATCTTCGACCGCGTGACCGACGTGCTGCTCGAGCTCGGGTACCTCGTCCGCGCCGAGGGTGGAGAGGTCGTCGCCTCGGTGCACGGCCGCACCCTTCGGCGAATCTACGGCGAGCGTGACCTCCTCGTGGCGGAGTGCCTGCGGCGCGGGGTCTGGAAAGAGCTCGACCCGGCCGGCCTCGCCGCGATGGCAGCGGCGCTCGTCTACGAGCCGCGACGGGATGAGGGGCAGTCGTCGGATCGGTACCTGCCAAAGGGTGCATTCCGGCCGGCGTTCGACAAGACGACGGATCTGTGGGCCACGCTCGACGACATCGAGCGCGATCACAAGCTCCCGGGGAGCAACCCGCTGTCAACAGGGTTGTCGCTCGCCATGAACCGGTGGGCGCAGGGAGTTCCCCTCGACGCCGTGCTCATGGAGGCCGACCTCGCGGCCGGAGACTTCGTTCGAATGACCAAACAAACGATCGACCTTCTCGATCAGCTCTCGGTTGTCGCGGAGGGCAACGTCGGCCGCACCGCCCGGAAGGCGCTCGACGCCATCCGCCGCGGCATCGTCGCCTACTCCTCGGTGGGCTGACCGGCGCCGCCCTGCACTCTTCCCAGTTTTCGCCGCTTAGGCTTTACGAGTGCTACTCAGCCCTCCGCCCCGCCGGGCATCCGCCCGAGCGTGGCTTGGGCGCCCATTGCCACTCGCCGCGGCCGTGCTCCTCGCCGCGATTTCCGGCTTCACCAACGCCGCGGCCTTCCCGGGTCTCGGTTGGTGGCCGCTGATCTTCGTCGGCACCGCCCTCATGCTCTGGTCGCTCGTCGGCCGACGGGTCTGGCCCTCCCTTCTCGTCGGGTTTGTCGGGGGCTTCGCCTTCTTCGGCAATCACATCCTGTGGCTCACGGTGTATCTCGGCCCTGTGCCGTGGCTCGCACTCGCCGGCCTCGAATCCATCTTCTTCGCCATTGGCTGCGCACTCATGGCTCTCGCCTGGCGGTTCGTGCCACTGGTGTGGCCCGGTGTCACCGGTCGACTCATCGGACTTCCCGCTGTGCTCTCCGGCCTGTGGGTGCTCCGCGAGGCGATCACGAGCGTCTGGCCCTATGGCGGGTTCTCCTGGGGTCGTCTCGCCTTCTCCCAGTCCGACAGCACCTTCGCGCCGCTTATCGCCTGGCTCGGCGTCTCGGGACTGAGCTTCGTCATCGCATTCCTGAGCGCCGCGCTGCTGCAGGCGGTGCGCACGGTGCAGGTCCGCGTGACGACCCGTGGCATCGTCGCGACCGCCGCGTTCCTCGTGGCCGCCGCCATCCCGGCATGGCCGGTCTCCACCGCGGGATCGGTGCGCGTGGCCGCCGTCCAGGGCAACTCCAACTCCGGCCTCTTCGCGCAGGCGCAGCCGGGGGATTCGCTCGACGAGCACCTACAGGCCACCGTTCCGATCTTTGGCAAGAAGGTGGATGTCGTGGTCTGGCCGGAGAACGCGTCCGACATCGACCCGTTGGAGAACATTCAGGCGGCTCAGACCCTCGACTACGTGTCCAAGCAGATGCATGCGCCGCTCGTGACCGGAACTATCACCCAGAACAACAGGGGCCAGACCTTCAACAGCCTCTTGCTCTGGGAGAACGGTAAGGGAGCGGTCGCGCAGTACGACAAGATCCACCCTGTGCCGTTTGCCGAGTACCTGCCCGATCGAAGTTTCTGGTACCCACTCGCCCCCGGCCTGTTCGATCTGGTTCCGCGAGACTTCTCGTTCGGCAAACGGTCCAATGTTTTCGACATCAACGGGGCGATGGCGGGGGTCGCCATTTGCTTCGACATCGTGGATGATTCACTCATCCACCAAATGGTGGACGGTGGGGCGCAGTTCATCATCGCGCCGACCAACAATGCCGACTTTGGGCACACTGATGAGAGCGAACAGCAGCTCGCGATCGCCAGACTGCGCGCGATCGAAACGGGGCGAAGCGTTGTGAACGATTCGACGGTCGGCGTGAGCGCCATGTTCGGTCCGGATGGGCAGGTCATCGCCAAGCTCCCCACCTTTACCCGGGGGGCCCTCGTCGACACCGTGCCGCTCAGTACCACCGTGACCCCCGCGATGTTCGCCGGGCGGCAGATCGAATGGCTCGTGTCCGGATTCGGACTCGCAGGGCTCGCCCTTGGACTGCTGATGCGTCCGCGGCGGAGAAAAGCCCGCGATGGCTGAAACCCTTGTCGTCCTTCCCACCTACAACGAGATCGAGAGCCTGCAAAACGTCCTCGGCCGCATCCGGCAATCCGTTCCGCAGGCCGACGTGCTCATCGTCGATGACTCGAGCCCCGACGGCACGGGAGAGCTGGCCGATCGTCTCGCGGTGGGAGACGTGGGAATCTCCGTTCTGCACCGGGCGAAGAAAGAGGGCCTTGGCCGCGCGTACCTCGCCGGCTTCGCCCACGCGCTGCAGCACGGCTACCGATTCGTCGTCGAGATCGACGCGGACGGCTCGCACGACCCCGCGGACCTTCCCGCGATGCTGCTTCAAGCGGCCCACGCCGACCTCGTGATCGGGTCACGCTGGGTAACCGGCGGGTCCGTCCGCAACTGGCCGTGGATGCGCCAGGCCATCTCACGTTCCGGAAACGCCTACGCGAGGGCCATGCTTCGCTCACGCATTTGTGACATCACCGCCGGTTACCGGGTTTACCGCGCCGAAGCCCTTCGATCCCTGAACCTCGACTCCGTGTCATCCGACGGCTACTGCTTTCAGGTGGAACTCGCGTTCCGATTGGAGAAGGCAGGAAAACGGGTCGAGGAGTATCCCATCACGTTCATTGAACGCGCGGCCGGCCGATCGAAGATGCACCCCGGAATCGTCGCCGAGGCACTGTACCGGGTGACCGTGTGGGGACTGTTCGGCCTGAAGTGAGCCGACGACCGGCTGAACGCAGAAAAATGGCCGGCACCGCTCGAGCGGTGCCGGCCAGGATTCGTCGGTGTTCGGGCCTACGCGCCGATCTTGTGTTGTCCCTTGCGCGCTCGAAGAAAATCGAGTCGCTCCTGAAGAAGTTCCTCGAGCTCCGCACGGGTGCGACGCTCGAGAAGCATGTCCCAGTGCGTGCGCGGGATCTTGGCGTCGGATGGCTCCGGCTCAACCTGAAGACCATCCTCACCGAGCAGGCGCCCCTCCTGCCCGCTCTTGGGGGACTCCCACACGGTGGGAATCTCGGCGTCCGAGGAAAAGGTCACCTCGAAGGTAGAGCCGTCAGCGGCCTGATATGTGCTCTTCTTTCGCGGGGAGAAGGTAACGCCTTCTTCACTTTGGAGACTCTGGGATCCGAGTCTCATTCCGCGCAAACTGCGATCCGCCATTGTGTGGTCCTCTCTCGCGATGCAATCACTAGTTATAAACCCACAAGCTGGGCGTATCCTTTCCTCGGAGCGCGGTTTCCAGCTGGTTCACAGCTTACTCGTGGAGTGGGCCGCGTCGGCTGAGCAGTTTCATGGCGAGGTCGACTCGATCGGTGACCAGACCGTCGACGCCCCAATCCAGCAGTCGAGTCATGTCCGCCGGGTCGTTCACCGTCCACACGTGAACCTCCACCCCGGCCTTGTGCAGTGCCTTGACCAGCCGGGGAGTGATGACCCGAATGCCGCGGTATTGCTCGGGAAGTTGCAGAGCGTGGATGTCCTTCAGAATCCGTCGGCACGCAGAGGCGAGTCCGATACTCGCGGTGAGCAACGCGGCAGCCGAGATTCGCGCCGACGCCGAGGTCGCCACGCCGGGAAGCATCCGCACGGCAGCCGACCGGCGGCGATCACTGAAGGAAGTGACGAGCACCCTGTCGCGCGCTCCCGTGTCACGGATCGCATCGACTGCCGAGACAACCGCTCGCTCGGCTTTCACGTCGATGTTGAATAGAGCCTCGGGGAACGCGGCAAGCGCGTCGGCGAGCGTGCAATAGGTTTGCCCGGCACCGAGGTCCACCTTTTGCAGCTCGACCAGGGCGAGGGAGTCGACCCGGTCGGCTCGTCCGGCGCTGCGGAGCAGGTCCGCGTCGTGACTGATCACCGCGACACCGTCGGCAGTGGCGTGAACGTCGGTCTCGAGATAATGCGCTCCGGCGGCAAGCGCCATCGCGAAGGCAAGCAGAGTGTTTTCCGGTGCGTCGACGGCGAGACCGCGGTGAGCGAAGATCCGTGGGGGAGCGCCATCGAAGTACCGGGTGGCTGACCCCTTGGCGTTAAACACCGCGGGCCGACCTCGGAAGAGGCCGACCCGCGGTGGAACGCCTACGCGGTCGGCGGGGCCGCATTTCGGTTTCCGCCGAACCCGGCAGTGATGCTCTTGATCGCCTCGGTGAGTTCCGACGGGATGATCCAGAGTTTGTTCGAGTCGCCCGAGGCGATCTTCGGCAGCATCTGCAGGTACTGGTAAGCGAGCAACTTGCTGTCCGGGTCGCCGTCGTGGATCGCCTGGAAGACGGTGGTGATGGCCTTCGCCTCACCCTCGGCGCGAAGAACCTGGGCCTTCGCGGCGCCCTCGGCCTCGAGGATGCTGGCCTGCCTGGAACCCTCGGCCTGCAGAATGGCGGCCTGCTTGGTTCCCTCGGCGCGAAGGATCTGCGCGCGACGGTCTCGCTCGGCGCGCATCTGTTGCTCCATCGAGTCCTGAATCGAGGCCGGCGGGTCGATCGCCTTGAGCTCGACGCGCCCGACCCGGATTCCCCACTTGCCGGTGGCCTCGTCGAGCACCACGCGCAACTGACCGTTGATGTTGTCCCGAGAGGTGAGCGCCTCCTCGAGGTTGAGCCCGCCGACGACGTTTCGCAGCGTCGTGGTCGTGAGCTGTTCGACGGCGCCGAGGTAGTTTGCGATCTCGTACGTCGCCGCGCGAGCATCCGTCACCTGGAAGTAGACAACCGTGTCAATCGAGACAACGAGGTTGTCCTCGGTGATCACGGGCTGGGGCGGAAACGAGACTACCTGTTCGCGCATGTCTAGAAGCGGACGAACCCGGTCGATGAACGGCACGAGCACGTTCAGGCCGGGCTGCAGGGTCTTGTGGTACTTGCCGAGCCGTTCAACGACTCCGGCAGTGGCCTGCGGGATGATTCGAATCGACCGGAACAGGGTCACCACCACGAAGATGATGACGATCAGCGCGAGGATTACCAGGATGATCTGGCCGAATATTGTGCCCGAAACGGTCACGATGCTGTCCTTTCAGCGGGAATGACCACAGCGGTCGCCCCCTCGATTGCCGTTACTACGACTCGTTCACCGGTATCGACCGGTCGCTCTGTTGTGGCCTGCGACAACCGCGCGGTCCACGTCTCACCGTTGGCGAGTTTGACGTGGCCACGGCCGCCGACAAAGTCATCCATGACTGTCCCGCTCTGCCCGAGGAGGGCCGCGACGTTGCTCGGCGTCTGGTCGCCGCCCCTGCTCAGGGCGCGCCGAAGGGCGGGTCGAACGGCAAACAGGAGAACGAGGGAGATGACGCCCGCGACGAGGATCTGCAGCCACCACGGTCCGCCGAACAGCCCGGTGATAAGACCTCCGAGGCTGCCAACCGCAAGCATGAGGAACGTGAAGTCAACGGTGGAGACCTCCACGATGGTGAAAAGCAGAATCAGCGCCAGCCACACGATCCAGGCATACGTGATGAGAATATCTGCGATCATCCAGCCGCGCCCCTTGTGCCTAGTTGTTCTGAAACTAGCACCACGTCAGACCGACCGCGCGTGTTGTTGATATTCTCTGAGCCGAGACGGCACGTATGGCCGTCCCTTGACCCCAGGAGCTCTCCCGTGACCAACCCCCTCCCAGCCGGATCTCTCGACGGCCTCCGCGCCCTTGTCACCGGGTCCTCCCGAGGCATCGGTGCGGATACCGCCACCTTCTTTGCCGAGGCCGGGGCAAGTGTCGCGATCAACTACCGCAACAAGGAGGCACGGGCCACGAAGCTCGTTGACAAGATAGTCGCGGCCGGCGGGTCGGCCATTGCGATCGGGGCAGACCTCACCAACGCGGACTCCGTCGCTCAGATGTTCCAACGGCTCGAGAGCGAGTGGGGCGGCCTGGACATTCTCGTGCTCAACGCCTCCGGCGGCATGGAGTCCGGCATGGCGGAGGACTACGCCATGCAACTCAATCGCGACGCCCAGGTCAGCGTCCTGAACGCGGCCCTTCCGCTGCTTGCACCGGGATCGCGTGTGTTGTTTGTCACGAGTCACCAGGCTCATTTCATCCGCACGACGCCCACCATGCCTGAGTACCTCCCTGTGGCGTTGAGCAAGCGAGCGGGGGAGGATGCCCTGCTTGAGATGATCCCGGTCCTCGAGGCGGCAGGCATCGGCTTCGTCATCGTGTCGGGGGACATGATCGAGGGAACCATCACGGCGACGCTGCTCGAACGAAGCAATCCGGGCGCCATCACCGCCCGAAAGAATTCCGCTGGCAAGCTGTACAACGTGAACGAGTTTGCGGCGGAGATCGCAGCGTCCGCGATTGAGCCGATCCCCGCGGACCACACGCGCCTCGTCGGCGATGTGAGCGAGTTCAAGACCGCCTGAGGTACGAGAGCCAACCCGGCACGGTGCACCATTCGGCGGCACCGTGCGGGAAGACCCCCGACGAGGTCACTAGGGTGAAGAGCGATGAAAGCCACCGATCTTCCCCTGCTGTCCAGTGTCTCCCGACCAACGCTGCACCCGGACGGTTCTCGCGTCGTCGTGGCCGTCAGCCGCCCCGATCTCGCCGCCGACCGAATCGTCGGTCAGTTGTGGAGCGTGACATTCGACGGGTCGGCGCCCAGCCGAATCTCCCGCGGCCTTAACGACTCGAATCCACTATTTTCGCCGGACGGCACGCTGCTCGCCTTCGTACGGTCGACAGCCGACTCCCCGGGGCAGCTCCACGTGATGTCCGCCTCCGGAGGGGAGCCCATTGCCCTGACTGACACGAAACTGGGCGTTGGCACGTTCTGCTGGTCTCCGGATTCGACGGGGATTGCGTTCACGGCAGCAGTACCGGAACAGGGGCGGTACGGCACAGTCACGGGTCTCGGTTCTGACTCCGAGCCTCCGCGCCGGGTCACCACTCTCAAATACCAGTCGAACGGATTCGGCTACACAGTCGACCGACGGCGTCACGTCTTCCTTCTCAGTGTTCCTCCGATCGACGCGGAACCGGTGTATTCGACCGCGCCGTCCGCCGAGGAGCCAGCGCCCGAAGCGACCCCCGCGGTTCCGTTCGCCAGGCAGCTCACGTTCGGCGACTTCGACCACGGGCCGCTCGAGTTTTCCGCGGACGGCACGACTCTCGCCGTCGTCTCCGCTCGGCACCCCGAGCGAGATGTCGATCTCGCGAACAACATCTATCTACTGACCATCGCGGAGGAGGTTCCGGAGCCGGTTCAGATCACCGGCCGACACCGCAACTACAGCGTCTCCGCGCTCGCCTACGGGGCGAACGGTGAGCTGTACTTCACGGCGAGTGAATTGGGAGACACCGGGCTCGACTTCATCGGCCGTGGGGATCAGTTGTATGTGCGGGACGGGTCGGGAAATGCGGCGCAGCGGCTGACCGATCCGGACACAACCGACCTCGGCGACTCCGGCGGTGTGCTCACCGTCACGTCGGCCGGGGTTCTCGTGCAAAACCGCCGTCGCGGCCGGGTGGAATTGCTGCGGGTCACCCGAGACGGGGTGACGACGGGGCTGGTCACCGACGACGTTGAAATCGTCGGCCGCGACGCCATCGGCGACACGATCGTGGTGAGCTTCGGCTCGGCCGGCTCGATGGGTGCGGTTGGAGTGGTGGATGACACCGGTCTCCGCGAAATTGCCGACTTCTCCGATGCCCTGAGGGCCAGCGGCCTGGTCCGGCCGGAAGAGGTGACGATGACGGGCCGCGACGGGTATCCGATTCACGGCTGGGTGCTGACCCCGGCGGGGGAGGGGCCGCACCCGGTGCTCCTCAACATCCACGGCGGTCCGTTTGCCCAATACGGCGTTTCGGTGTTTGACGAGGCGCAGGTCTATGCGGATGCCGGCTACGCCGTGGTCATGTGCAACCCCCGCGGGGCGGCCGGCTACGGCGAGGCGCACGCGCGCGCCATCCGGCAACGATTGGGCACGGTGGATTTCGCAGACGTCATCGACTTCCTTGACGGGGCGTTAGCGCACCATCCGGACTTCGACGCGGCACGGGTCGGAATCATGGGCGGATCGTATGGCGGCTATCTGACCGCGTGGACGATCGCGCACGATCACCGCTTCGCCGGCGCCATCGTAGAACGCGGTTTCCTGGATCCGGAGTATTTCGTCGGCACCTCAGACATCGGCTCATTTTTTAGCGACGAATACGTCGGCACGGATCTGGAGCTGGTTCGGGCGCAAAGCGCACAGGCGGTCGTCGATCGGGTCAGCACCCCAACTCTGGTCATTCACTCGGCCAACGACCTGCGCTGTCCGCTCGGGCAAGGCGAGCGGTACTTCGCCGCACTCAAGCGCAACGGCGTTCCGACGGAAATGCTGATCTTCCCGGGGGAGAACCACGAGCTGAGTCGCGGCGGACGGCCGCGGCACCGGCTGCAGCGTTTCGAAGCCGTGCTCGAGTGGTGGTCGCGACACCTTCCCTCCGCCGCGAATCCGGGTCGAGCGGTGGTGTAGATGCAGAACAGGCATCGACGAACCTCCCGGATCCTCGTGCTGGACGAGCGTGATCGCATCCTGCTCTACCTCACGAAGGGGTCAGTGCCGGCCGAACCGACGCGGTGGATCACCCCCGGCGGGGGAGTTGACGACGGGGAGACGCACGCGGATGGCGCCAGGCGCGAGTTATTCGAGGAGACCGGTCTCGATATCGCGGATCTCGGGGAACCGGTGTGGGCGCACGACTTCCTGCCCGACTACGTCGGCGGCGATCATGACACCGGACATGCCGAGTATTACCTCCTGCGCACCCGAAATTTCGAGCCGTCGCACGATAACTGGACGCCGGGTGAACTCGTGGACGTGCTGGAAACCCGCTGGTGGACGCTCGACGACCTCGAGCGCTCGACCGAGCCGTTCCGTCCGCCCGAACTGATCGACCTCGTTCGGAAGCAACTCAATTCCCGCTGAGTCGACGGGGAACGGCGTCCGGGCCGCGAAGCCCCGATCACGCCCGTCGACGAGTCTGCGCGTTATGTCAAGAAAAGGCGAGTCAGCTCGCGAATAGCCCCGGGATGAAGTTCGGCTGTAGCGCCACGATGACGGAGATTATCGTCGCGATGATCAGCACAAGGGCCATGAAGATGAGAACGGCAATGCCCAGGTACTTCACCAGCGAGAAGAAATTCGTCATGATCCCAGTATCGCCCCTCTCCGCCGGCCTCCGTGGCGCGCCGATAATGTACATTATGTCAAGTAGTGGACATTCGAGTCGCAGAACTGCCAGAGAGGAAGACGTCGACACGGTGCTGGTCTCCGCCGACGGAGATCTATCCCGGCACGGTTATCAAGGGCGGGTTCACCATCCTCGAGCTGCCAAGCCGCAAGGCTGCTGAGGAGTGGGCCCGCAAGATCGCGGCCGCCTGCCGCTGCTCACAGGAACTGCGGGAGTTCATGTTCGACCCGCAAAGCTAGAGCTCGGTCGCCAGAACTCGGCGAGCTGCCCGGCGAGGGCTCGGCCTTGGTCGTAGCCTCCCCGCGCGGCCGGCAGACGCGTCGACGGATCCAACGCATTGGCGTTGAACACGTCACCCGCGCCGCCATCCGGAAAGACGGTCTCGACCCTGCTGCCCCCTGCGCGCAGTTCGCCGACCTGGGTTGCGAGATCCATTCCCCAGTCCAGCGGCGTCCGCGACCTGCCGCCGAATGGTTCCAGCACCAAGACTCGCCCGTATCCAGCCGCCAGGTCGGCGTTCGAGCTGCGTCGATAGGCGCCGTTGATGTATCGGTTCGCGCCGATGCGGTACGGACCACGGAAGCCGTTGCTCGTGCTGGCGGCGACGGCGTCCACCAGGTCGATTCCGCTGTGGCGGTCGAACACGACCGGTTCCCCGGTATGCGCATCGACCGCCGTGATCAGCACGGGCTGTTGCGGCCAGTGGTGGCTGGGAAGCCGAGCCGCGACGATGTCGCGCCAGCGGTTCTGACCCGATCCGTCGGACGCGTCCATTTCGAGTGCCGCGGCGCCCATCCTGCGGCGCATATCGGACGCATCCTCGGCAGAACCGATGATCTCGTTCGACCACTCCATGTAGCTCGGCCCCGAAAGATGACCGCGTCCCCTGTCCGACCCGAGTTCTGCGCCCTGTGGCCGGGGCACTTCGGCGAGGATGGCGGCATACAGTTCGGCAGGCCGTGTCCCGCTGGTGATCTGGGCGGCCACCGTGGATCCTGCCGACGTCCCGATGATGAGATCGGCGTCGGTGACATCGACGCCGGCGTCGGACAGGCCGGCGATGAGACCGAGCTCCCACGCATTGCCTGCAGCTCCGGCACCGGCGAGAACCAAGGCTGTGCACGAGTGGTGTTCCGAGACGTTGTGAGAAGTCGTCTCCGAGTCGAACTGAAGTGAATGATTCATAGTCGTAGCTTTCTGAGAGTGCGTACGGCGCTCCCCGCGACGGCTACGTCAGTCGCGCGATCGTGAACTCGAAGGAGCGCCCAGAGTGGACAGTGTGTGCATCGGGCTCACCTCCTCGAATCGTGTCACGTTCGCTGAGAACTCTACCGGTTTGGGCTCGGCGAGCGAAGCGACGAGTTCGGGATTTCGTAGCGCAGAAGAGCCACGCCGTTTTCGAACGAGGTGGCCTCGAGCAGCTTCAGGTCCTGCCGATCCTCGAAAATGCGCGTTCCCGTGCCGCGTGACGCCGGGCAGACCAGCATCCGAACTTCGTCGACCACGCCGGCGCCCAGCAGGAAGTGCATGAGCTTCAGACTCCCCCACAGCCAGATGTCCTTGCCGCTCTGCTCCTTGAGCTCCCGGATAGTGGCGGCAGGGTCGCGCGTCACGGTCGCGGCGGAAAAGTTGCCCCAGGGGGCGTCATCCAGCTTCGACGAGGCGACGAACTTAGTGAGGTTGTTGAGCTTGTCGCCGTACTCGCCCTGCTCCTCGGCGTACGGCCAGTAGCCCTTGGACTGGGCGTAGGTATTCGCGCCGAGAATCATCGTGTCGACCGAGCCGATGAACGCCATCACGCTCGCCTTGAACGCGCTGTTGTCGTCCTCGGAGAAGGGCTCCCCTGACACGAAGCTGAGTCCGCCGTCCTCCTCGGAGGCGATGTTGTCGACGGTGACCCACTGCTGGGCTATGAGCTTTCGCATGGCGCCAACTGTAGCCCGCTCGCGCACGGAGGGATCCCGGCGAGGCGTTGTGGGGTCGAGGGTGTGGGAGGAAAATGGCCGCAAAGGCCGACACGCCGCACAGGATCAACCTCTCACTCGCTCGGGACGCGACAGCAATTCCTCCGATGAGGTCAGGATCGGCCGGGACGGAGTGGTCATGGCCAGCCGGATGGACATTGACGGGCACCCAACGTGGATCGATGACCGGGGCGGTCCCGGCGCGCCCCTCCTGCTGCTGCACGGCGGCCTGAGCAACAGTGACGAGCTGCTCAATAGCATCGGGACGGGACTTGCGGAGCGTTTCCGCGTCGTTGCGTTCGATCGCCGCGGCCATGGCTATACAGCGGACACCGATGCCGATTTCCACTATGCGGACATGGCGACCGAGACCATTCGAGTGCTCGAGCAGGTAGTCGGCGGCCCGGCCCACCTCGTGGGGTGGAGTGACGGCGGGATCGTTGCGCTCACCGTTGCGCTTAAGCGACCCGATCTCGTGAACAAGCTGGTTGTCATTGGCGCCAACTACCACTACGACGGGGTATTGCCCGTTGAGATGGACCCTGAATCTTCGCTCGCGCAGGAACTGAGCAAGGCGTACATCGAACGATCGCCCGACGGCGCCGAGCACTTGGAATTGGTCTTCAGCAAGAGCTTCAGGATGTTCGGCACGGAGCCAACGCTCACGACCGCCGACATCGCCCAAATCGCCCGACCTGTGCTCGTCGTTGTCGGTGACGACGACCTCGTCGCATTGCCCCACACGGTCTCGCTGTACGAAGCCCTGCCCGAAGACCAGCTCGCCGTCGTTCCCCGGGCATCCCACGCGCTTCCAGTGGAACATCCCGATGTCGTCACCGGCCTCATTCTCGATTTCTTGGCCGCAGCCGAGCCTCCCCACACGCTCATTCCCATACGTCGCGCACGGCCCACCAGCGGTTAGAGCCTGTCGCCCGTTCGTGCTCCCGACGCGGACACCCGGGGTGAATCACCGGTATGACCTCACCGGCGCACCGACTGTTGCCGTGGCCTCCACCGACGAAGGAGAATCAGACGTACTGCTCGAAGCTGGTCTGATTGAATCAGGCGACGACGACGAGGGAGGCCGCGACGGCGGGCCCGCCCAATGGACGGAGACACGATGAGCATAGCCACGAGCACGGACACGCAGTCGCCTGCGCTGCATAGTGCCGACAGTCACGATCTGATCCGCGTGCAGGGTGCGCGCGTGAACAACCTCAAGGACGTCAGCGTCGAGATCCCGAAACGCCGGCTGACGGTGTTCACCGGCGTCTCTGGCTCGGGCAAGAGTTCGCTGGTGTTCG
>JAODMT010000020.1 GCA_025464975.1 Microbacteriaceae bacterium
CTAAGACTCTCTGCGCCGATGGTACTGCAAGGGGGACCTTGTGGGAGAGTAGGACACCGCCGGACTTAACTTATGCACCACCAGAATGGCCACCCCACACCGGGTGGCCATTCTGCGTTAAGCCACCAATGCTTTAATACAGAGGGCGGCCTCAGTACAGGCGGCTTCAAAACCGGGCGATTTCAACACTCGGGGAAATAGTGCACAGCCACATTCCGCGGCACGCTGCCCGTATTGCGGGTTCACGCTCCACACCACACCACACGTCAATAGCGATTATTCAATTCAAGGAGAGCCGTGTCCGATTTCGGAGACCGCGCGAAGCGCCCGGGTGAAAAGCCGGCCGGCAATCGATCAGACGACGGGCGGCCGCAGCGCGGGGCACCGGCCGGGAACCGACGCCCAACGCGTCCGATGGGTGCGAGTTCCGAACGGCCGCAGCGTGGTCGTCCGGAGGCCGATCTGTCCAAGAACCCGCGCGAGCGCCGTCCGGGGAGCGGCTACCAGGGCCGGACCCCGCAGGAGTTGGAGGATCGCGACCCCTTTGGAACCAAGTCGGTGCGGTCGCGGCACGACGATCCGGTCATCCCGGACGATGTGCAGCCCAAGGAGCTCGACCGGGTGGCCCGGGCGCAGCTCAAGACACTCAGCAAAGAGAACGCTGACGTGGTGGCCCAGCACCTCGCGATGGTCGCACGGCTGATCGAGAGCGACCCGCAGCGCGCCCACGCACACGCCATGTCGGCGGCTCGGCGGGCCGGCCGGATCGCCGTCGTACGGGAGACCCTCGCGATCACGGCATACTCCATCGGCGACTTTGCGCTCGCCCTCCGCGAACTGCGAACCTACCGCCGGATCTCCGGGCGCGAAGATCAGCTGCCACTCATGGTCGACAGCGAACGAGGTCTCGGTCGTCCGGATCGTGCCCTCGAGCTCGGGCGTTCCGTGCCGCGGTCGTCGCTGCCGGTTGAGGTGCAGGTGCTCCTTGCCATTGCGATGTCTGGGGCGCGCCTCGACCTCGGTCAGACCGAGGCGGCGTTGACCGAACTCGAGATTCCGCAGCTCAACCCCACCACCGCCTTCTCCTGGTCGCCGGCGCTTTTCGACGCCTACGCGGCAGTGCTCGAAGACCTCGGGAGGGAGGATGACGCGGAGCTGTGGTGGCAGCGCTCCGATCGGGCGACCGAGGCGCTCGAGTCGGGAGCCCGCGAGCCCGAGGACGACGTGATCGAGATCGTCGAGGAGGATGGTCCGGCGGAAGATGGCGAAGCGGAATCGAGCGGCGCGGAATTGAACGAAGCCGAATTGAACGGCGCCGAATCGAACGAAGCCGAGTCGAGCAACCCCGCATCGAACGACGAGGAGACGCCCGTTGACTGATCACACTCTGCCGGCCGAGCAGCTGCCTGCCGGTCAGCGGCAAGCCGACCAGCTGCCGGCCGACCAGCGACCGGCCGACCGACTGCCTACCGACCGCTCGCCGCTCGACGGAGTGGACCTGCTGCTTGCCGACCTCGACGGAGTCGTCTACAAGGGCGACGCGGCCATCCCGCACGCGGTCGAGAGCATCACCGAAGCGTCGGAGGGGCGTCGAATCGGCTACCTCACCAACAACGCCTCCCGCACCGCGGCATCCGTCGCGGAACATCTCGCCGAACTTGGCCTCGCCGTGACCGCGGACGACGTGGTGACGTCCCCGCAGGCGGCGGTCAGACTGCTCGCCAACCTGGTTCCCGCCGGATCGACGGTACTCGTCGTCGGCGGCGAGGGACTTACCTCGGTCACCGAGGAGGCGGGCTTCGTCGTCACCCGGTCGGCGCTCGACCACCCGGCCGCCGTCATTCAGGGCTTCGCGCCAGAGGTCGGCTGGAAGGACCTCGCCGAGGCCTCCTTCGCGCTCAACGACGACGCCGCTCGTCCGTGGGTCGCGACCAACACCGACTGGACCATCCCCGTGGCCCGCGGCATCGCTCCAGGCAACGGCACCCTCGTCGGCGCGGTACACAATGCCGTCGGCCGATTGCCGGTAGTTGCCGGGAAGCCGGAGGTCGCGATCTTCGAAGAGGCGGTGCGCCGGTTCGGCGGATCCACCCCACTGTTCATCGGCGACCGCCTCGACACCGACATTGTCGGCGCCAATCGGGCCGGCATGAAATCGGTTCTCGTGCTCACCGGAATCGATGGGCCGAAGCAAGTGCTTGCGGCCGACAAGAAGTCGCGCCCGACCTACATCCTCGACGACCTGCGTGGGCTCGACGAGCCGTACCCGACTGCGATCACGTCGACCGACGCGGCGACGGGTGATCGAATAGTCACGGTCGGGTCTTCCGCCGTTCGCTTCGCCGGGACCGTTGTCTCGGTCGAGAACGCGGGAGAGCGACCCATCGATCTGCTGAGAGCCGCGGCATCCGCGATCTGGGAGTCTGGACTGCCGATCTACGGGCTGGATGTCGCACCCGAACTGTACTCGTGAGGGTAGCGTTGGGGGATGCCTGAGCAGACGGATGCCCTGAACGACGCAGCGCCGGACGACGCAGCGTCGCAGCACGAGTCGAGCGACTCGAGCGCCCTTCTGTCCCGGCTGCGGGTAATCGAAGACCAGCCGCTCGATCAGCGCGCCGCCGCCTTCACCCAGATCCACGACAGGCTGCAGTCGACCCTCGAGGGCGGGGACTCGTCGCACCAGCATGGCTGACTCGCGATTGGATGCCGCCCTGGCCGAACGGGGCATCGCCCGGTCGCGCACGCACGCGGCGCGGCTCATCGCCGACGGTTCGGTGACGGTGGACGGCAAGACGGTGCTCAAGCCCTCGGTGCGAGTCACTGAGCAGCAGGTTCTCGCGCTCACCGCCCTCGACCACTATGTGAGCCGCGCCGCGCATAAGCTTCTCGCCGCGCTCGACGAGTTCGACGTTCCGGTGGCCGGGCGCGACGCGCTCGACGTTGGCGCGTCGACCGGCGGCTTCACCCAGGTTCTGCTCGAGCGCGGCGCGGCATCCGTCGTCGCCCTCGACGTCGGGCACGGACAGCTCGACCCGCTCGTTGGCACAAATCCGGCCGTGACGGTGATCGAGGGATTCAACGCCCGGGAGCTGACCGGGCAGAGCCTGGATGCCGCGGCCGGTCGCCCGGTGCGGCCGAGCATCGTTGTCGCTGACCTCTCCTTCATCTCACTCACGACCGTGCTGCCGGCGATCGTTTCGACTGTCGGCCTCGAGGCGGATTACCTCCTTCTGATCAAGCCGCAGTTCGAGGTCGGGCGCACGGGAGTGCGGGAGGGCATCGTTCACGATCCGGGTCTCAGGGCCGAGGCGATGAGCGACGTGCTCTGGGCGGCATGGGATCTCGCCCTTCCGACAGCCGGACTGATCGCCTCCCCAATCCTCGGTGGGGCGGGAAACCACGAGTATCTGGTCTGGCTGAGCGCGACCTCAGGCAGCAATCCGACAGAATGGTCTGACCGGGTTCTTGCCCTCTCCCGACCGGAGTGAGCGCGGCGGCGGTGGCGGGACCGACGAATCCGATGACGAGTTCTGACAAGCACGAGGAGATCAAGTGGCTACACGGTACATGCTCGTCGTCGCCCACACCGGCCGGGAAGAGTCTCTCACCGCCGCGGTGACCGTGTGCCGCCAGCTGCTTGGCGCCGAGATAATCCCCGTGATGCGCCGCGACGAACACGCCGACGTGCTCGCCAAGGCGCCCGAACTGACCTCGGTCGGAGTGCTCGGCGAGACCGTGGAAACTTCCCAAATGGAGCTCGCGATCGTTCTCGGCGGAGACGGCACCATTCTCCGCGCAGCCGAACTCACGAGGGGCTGCGGTGCCCC
The DNA here is from genome assembly GCA_025464975.1 of Microbacteriaceae bacterium. Lineage (GTDB taxonomy): Bacteria > Actinomycetota > Actinomycetes > Actinomycetales > Microbacteriaceae > Lacisediminihabitans. The sequence goes on from JAODMT010000020.1 coordinate 3,831, forward strand.
ACTGCTCGGAGTCAACCTCGGACACGTCGGGTTCCTGGCCGAGAGCGAACGCGACAACCTCCTGGACACGGTCCGACGAGCCGTCGACCGCGACTACGAGGTCGAGGAGCGCATGACCCTCGCGGTGCGGGTCAAGGTCGACTCTGAGGTCATCTACGAGACCTGGGCGCTCAACGAGGCGACGGTCGAGAAGGGGAGCCGCGAGCGGATTCTCGAGGTCGTCATCGAAGTGGATGGGCGACCGCTGTCGTCCTTCGGCTGCGACGGCGTTGTCATGTCCAGCCCGACCGGCTCCACGGCCTACGCGTTCTCGGCCGGCGGCCCGATCGTCTGGCCCGAGGTCGATGCCATGTTGCTCGTGCCGCTGAGCCCGCACGCCCTGTTCGCCCGGCCACTCGTCGTCGGACCGAACTCCGTCTTCGCCGTCGAGGTACTGGCCCGAACCCAGGGCACCGGCGTGCTGTGGTGTGACGGACGCCGCACCTACGATCTGCCGCCCGGAGCGCGGGTCGTCGTGCGCCGTTCGCCGGTCCCGGTTCGACTCGCGCGCTTGCACCACGGTCCGTTCACCGACCGCCTGGTCGGCAAGTTCAACCTTCCGACCAGCGGATGGCGCGGCCCGGCGGATGGCGAAGGCGCGACCCAGTGATCGAAGAGATCCTGATCCGCAACCTCGGTGTCATCGGCGAGGCTCGGCTGCCCCTCGGACCCGGATTCACCGCGCTTACCGGGGAGACCGGAGCCGGGAAGACCATGGTTGTCACGGCCCTCGGGCTGCTGCTCGGTGACCGGTCCGATAGCTCGATGCTGCGCGCGGGCGGCGGCTCGGCGATTGTCGAGGGCCACTGGCTCGTCGACCAGACCGGTCCCGTCGCCGAGCGGGTCCGGGATGCCGGCGGCGATCTCGACGACGGCGAGCTCATCCTCGGCCGCACGGTCTCCGAAGACGGGCGAAGCCGCGCGACGGTCGGCGGTCGCACCACGCCGGTGAGCGTGCTCTCCGAACTTGGCGAGCAACTCGTCGTCGTTCACGGTCAGTCCGAACAGATTCGCCTGCGCTCGGCCACGGCCCAACGCGAGGCCCTCGACCGGTTCGCCGGTGCCGACCTCGCCCCGGTGCTCGGGGAGTACCAGTCCACGTTCCGGCGTTGGCAATCGAATCTCGGCGAACTGGACCGGCTCGTGGCCGAGCGCGAGCTACGGCTGCGCGAGGCCGAAGACCTTCGCCTCGCCATCGCCGAAATTGAAGCGGTCGCGCCGACCCCGGGGGAGGACGAGGAACTCGCGGAACGGTCCGAGCGCCTGGCCAACCTCGAGGACCTGAGGCTTGCCGCGGCCGGGGCGCATGAGCTCGTGTCATCCGAAGACCTCGTCGACCCGCGGGACGCCCTCGGTCTGCTCGACTCGGCCAGACGCCAGCTCGAGCGTGTCGCGAGCCACGACCCGGCCCTCACCCCGATCGTCGAGGGGCTCGCCGACGCGAGCTATCTCGTCTCCGACCTGTCCGGGCAGATCGCGAGCTACCTGAGCGGGCTCGACACCGACACCGGGCGCGAACTCGAGGTCGTGCAAGAGCGCCGAGCCGAACTGGGTGCGCTCGCCCGCAAGTACGGGCCGACCATCGACGAGACGCTGAGCTACCTCGACACCGGAAGCGCACGGCTGCTCGAACTCGACCAGGATTCCGACCGCATCGACGGGTTGCAGGCGACGGTCGAGGCCGGCCACGAGCGTCTTGTCACGCTCGCGGAACGGGTCAGCGAGCTTCGGCGCCGGTACGCCGAGCGACTCTCGACCCAGGTCACGACGGAACTCTCCGCCCTCGCCATGCCGAACGCCCGTCTCGTGGTCGAGGTCACCGATCGCGCGGACTACGGACTCACCGGCAAGGATGCCGTCACCATCCTGCTCGCCCCGCATCCGGGCGCCGAACCGCGGCCGCTCGGAAAGGGCGCGTCGGGCGGCGAGCTGTCTCGCGTCATGCTCGCGATCGAAGTCGTGATCGCCGGTAACGATCCGGTACCGACTTTCATCTTCGACGAGGTCGATGCCGGGGTCGGCGGCGCCTCGGCGATCGAGATCGGCCGACGGTTGGCCAGGCTCTCACGCACCGCGCAGGTAATCGTCGTGACGCACCTCGCCCAGGTGGCAGCGTTCTCGACGAACCATCTCAGGGTCGTGAAAGACAGCGCCGGCGCGGTTACCGCGTCGAGTGTGCAGCAGCTGACGGGCGAGGAACGCATCGAGGAGATGGCCCGACTGCTCTCCGGGCTGCCCGACTCGCAGAGCGGATTGCAGCACGCTCGTGAGCTGATCGAGACCGCGCGAGCGCTCGACGCCTAGCGCCAAAATCGAACTCGAGCCGAAGTGTCGCGGATGACGAGCGCGCCGGATGCGCTGATAAGCTGTAACCCCGTGGTGGTTAAACAGAACGCGGACACAACGAAGCACATTTTCGTGACCGGCGGAGTCGTTTCGAGTCTCGGTAAGGGACTCACGGCAGCCAGTCTCGGGAATCTCCTCACGGCTCGCGGTCTCCGCGTGGTCATGCAAAAGCTCGATCCATATCTGAACGTGGACCCGGGCACCATGAACCCGTTTCAGCACGGCGAGGTCTTCGTCACTGACGACGGCGCCGAGACCGACCTCGACATCGGTCACTACGAACGCTTCCTCGACATCAACCTGAGCCAAGCGGCCAACGTCACCACCGGTCAGATCTACTCGACGGTGATCGCACGGGAGCGTCGCGGTGAGTACCTCGGCGACACGGTTCAGGTCATCCCGCACATCACGGACGAGATCAAGCGCCGGATGCGGCTGCAGGCCTCCGACGACAACAAGCCCGACGTGATCATCACCGAGGTCGGCGGAACCGTCGGCGACATCGAATCTCAGCCGTTTCTGGAGGCCGCGCGCCAGGTGCGTCACGAGATCGGCCGGTCGAACTGTTTCTTCGTTCACGTCTCGCTCGTGCCGTATCTGAACGCCGCGGGGGAGCAGAAGACCAAGCCGACCCAGCACTCCGTCGCAGCTCTTCGCTCCATCGGTATTCAGCCGGATGCCATCGTGCTTCGCTCCGACCGCCCGGTTCCCGAGTCGATGACCCGCAAGATCGCCCTCATGTGCGACGTCGATGTTGAGGCCGTCGTCAATGCCGTCGACGTGCCGAGCATCTACGACATCCCGAGCATGCTTCACGCTCAGGGGCTCGACAGCTACATCATCGACCACTTCGGGCTGAAGGCCGACGATGTCGACTGGTCCGGCTGGAGCGACCTGCTCGACGCCGTGCACCAGCCGAAGCACGAGGTCACGATCGGACTGGTCGGCAAGTACATCGACCTTCCGGACGCCTACCTCTCGGTGACCGAGGCCCTGCGTGCCGGCGGCTTCGCCCAGCAGACCAAGGTGCTCATCCGGTGGATCCCGTCGGACGAGTGCGAGACGGCCGAGGGGGCAGCGAGGCTGCTCTCCGATGTCGACGGCATTTGCGTGCCGGGCGGTTTCGGCGTGCGCGGCATTGAGGGAAAGCTCGGCGCCCTGCGCTTCGCCCGCGAGAACGGCATCCCGACGCTCGGCCTGTGCCTCGGACTGCAGTGCATGGTCGTGGAGTACGCACGGAACGTCGTCGGACTGCTCGGGGCATCCTCGTCCGAGTTCGATCCGGAGTCCGAATTCCCGGTGATCGCGACCATGGCGGAACAGGTCGACATCATCGCCGACGGAGATCTTGGTGGCACCATGCGGCTCGGACTCTACCCCGCCGATCTCGCCGATGGCTCGATCGTGGCCAGCGTCTACGGGTCGAACCGGGTCGAGGAGCGGCACCGCCACCGGTACGAGGTGAACAACTTCTATCGTGGGCAGATCGCTGAGGCCGGAATGCTGTTCTCGGGCGTGTCCCCAGACCGTCACCTCGTCGAATTCGTCGAGCTGCCGCGCGATGTGCACCCGTACTACGTCGGCACCCAAGCGCACCCCGAGCTGCGCTCTCGCCCGAACCGCGCGCATCCGCTGTTCCAGGGACTCGTCGAGGCGGCGCTGGAGCGCCAGGAGGCCTCGAGTCTGTTCACCGTTCAGGAAGCCTGAGCGTGGAATCGGAGCTTGTCGACGAGGTGTTTCCGGTAAGGGTCGTCTCGAGCGAGGTGGAGTTCCGCGGCCACGTCTGGGACGTGCGACGGGACCGATTCGATTACGGTGACCACTCGATCATCCGGGAGTATGTCGACCACACCGGGGCGGTCGCGGTGCTCGCACTCGACGATGAAGATCGAGTGCTGCTGATCAGGCAATACCGTCACCCCATCGGACTGCGCGACTGGGAGATCCCGGCCGGGCTGCTCGACGTCGACGGCGAGGCGCCGGTGATCGGGGCCAAGCGTGAACTCGCCGAAGAGGCCGACCTGATCGCCGAGCGCTGGGATCTTCTGAGCGAGTTCTACACCTCACCCGGTGGCAGCAACGAGGCCATTCGCGTGTACCTCGCCCGCGGGCTCAGCGCGACGGCCGAGGCCTTCGCCCGCACCGAGGAGGAACTTCACATCGAGAAGCGGTGGGTGTCCCTCGATGATGCCGTCGCCGCGGTGCTCGATCGATCGCTCGCCAACTCCATCCTCAGCATCGCCGTGCTCGCCGCTCATGCCTCGCGAGCCGGTGGATGGGCGAGCCTCGGGGATGCGGACTCGGCCTGGCCGCGGCATCCAAAGCTCAGGGACCGTGCCTAGCGAGACGGTCGAACCCTCGGCGATCGATAATGCCGTCGATCGCTACATCCGGCATGTCGCCATCGAGCGCGGCCTGTCGACCAACACGGTTGCCGCCTACCGCCGTGACCTGCTCGTCTACCGCGACCTGCTCCTCGAACGCGGGGTCACAACGCCCGAGGGAATCTCCCTCGCCGACGTGTCGGCCTTCGCCGTGCGCCTGCGTACCCGACTGGAGCGGCCGCTGACCGCATCCTCGATGGCGCGAATGCTGTCGTCCGTGCGCGGGCTGCACCGGTTTCTGCTCGACGAGGGGCTCGTAACAGTGGATGTCGCCGCCGACATCACCCCGCCGAAGCTCGCCGGCCGGTTGCCCAAGGCCATCACGATCGAGCAGATGACCGCCGTGCTCGAGGCCGCGAGCGGGGACGACGTGCAGTCGTTGCGGGACCGGGCGCTGCTCGAGCTGCTCTACGCGACCGGTGCCCGCATTTCGGAGGCGGTCGACCTCAACGTCGACGACGTGCTCGGCTCCGAGGGATCCAGCGTTGATGTTGTCCGGCTGCTCGGCAAGGGCGGCAAGCAACGGATAGTTCCGCTCGGCTCCTTCGCCCGGTCAGCGATCGACGCCTATCTCGTGCGCGCCCGGCCGCTGCTGTCCACTCGCGGCAAGGCCACTCCCGCGCTGTTTCTCGGCATCCGCGGTCAGCGGGTGTCCCGGCAGAACGCGTGGCTGATCATCCGTTCCCGCGCCGAGCAGGCCCGGCTCGGCATCGAGATCTCGCCGCACACCTTCCGGCACTCGTTCGCGACCCATCTTCTTGCCGGGGGAGCGGACGTGCGGGTCGTGCAGGAGTTGCTCGGCCACTCCTCGGTCGCCACCACCCAGATCTACACCCTCGTGACGGCGGACACCCTGCGGGACATGTACACGACGGCTCATCCGCGCGCCCGGTAGCGGACTAGTGCGCACCGCACACGCCGCGGGTCGCGGCGGGCAGAATGGCGAGCTTCGGTAGAATCGTGGCAATTGGCAGTGGCCGATCAGAAGACGAGGGAATGTCGGGATGACAGCGAAGCGGAACAAGTCGGTCGAAGAGCTCCTCCCCGGTTTCGACCGCATCGCCAACGGACCCACCGGGCGACCGCTCACCACCTTCCCCACCCCGGTCCCGCTTTCCTCGGCCGGACCGGCCCGCATCATCGCCCTGTGCAACCAGAAGGGCGGCGTCGGCAAGACCACGACGGCGATCAGCCTCGGTGCGGCGCTCGCCGCCTACGGTCGGCGCGTGCTCGCCGTCGACTTCGACCCGCAGGGCGCACTGTCCGCCGGCCTCGGCGTGCCCGGCCACGAGGGTGCAAACATTTACGACCTCATGCTCGGCACCGTCAAGGACGCTCACGACGCCATCCGTGAGACGTCCACGCCCGGCCTCGACGTGATCCCGGCGAACATCGATTTGTCGGCCGCGGAGGTCCACCTTGTCAACGAGGTCGCCCGCGAGCAGATTCTGGCGCGCGTGCTGCGCCAGGTCAGCGGCGAATACGACGTGATTCTCATCGACTGTCAGCCGTCGCTCGGGTTGCTCACCGTCAACGCTCTGACCGCGAGCCATGGGGTGCTCATTCCGCTCGAGTGTGAATTCTTCGCGCTGCGCGGAGTCGCACTGCTTGTCGAGACCATCGACAAGGTGAAGGACCGTCTCAACCCGGCCCTCGAACTCGACGGCATTCTCGCGACCATGTACGACTCCCGCACCCTGCACTCCCGCGAGGTGCTCGAGCGGGTCGTCGAGACCTTCGGGGACAAGGTGTTCGAGACCGTCATCGGCCGAACCGTCAAGTTTCCGGATGCCAGCGTCTCGGGCACCCCGATCACCCAGTACGCGCCGGAGCACCAGGCGGCGGAGGCCTACCGTCAACTGGCCCGAGAGATGATCTCGCGTGGCGCAATCGCGTAGTTCCGTCGGCGAGCTGGTGACCGGCGAACGGGCGGCCGGTGAGCCTCCAATCGAGCAAGCGGCCGAGGATCAGGCTGCCGGATTCTCGGTCAGTCTGAGCAACTTCAATGGGCCGTTCGATCTTCTGCTCTCCCTGATCGGCAAGCACGAACTCGACATCACCGAGATCTCGCTCAGCATCGTCACGGGCGAATTCATCGCCTACCTCAAGCAATTGGACTCGGTCGAGGAACTCGATCAGGCCAGCGAGTTCCTCGTCGTCGCGGCGACCCTTCTCGACCTCAAGGTCGCCGGGCTGTTGCCGCAGGGCGAACTCGTCGACGCGGAGGACGTCGCGCTGCTCGAGGCCCGCGACCTGCTCTTCGCCCGGCTGCTTCAGTACCGCGCGTTCAAAGAGGTCACCGCCTGGTACGCGGCCCAGCTCGACGTCGAGGCCGCGCGTCACGTTCGCACGGTGCGACTCGAGGAGAAGTTCCGACAGCGCACTCCCGAGCTGGTGTGGACGCTGAGCGTCGACGATTTCGCGGCCCTCGCGACCCTGGCCTTCACGCCTCGCGAACTGCCGACGGTCGGACTCGACCACCTGCACGCACCGCTCGTGAGCATCCGGGAGCAGGCGGCGACCGTCGTCGCGCTGTTGCGGCGCGGCGAACCGATGACCTTCCGGCAACTCATCGCCGGTGTCGAGTTGAAGGGCGTGGTCGTCGCGCGCTTCCTCGCCATCCTCGAGCTGTATCGCGGAGCGTCGATCGCGTTCGAGCAACTCGAACCGCTCGGCGAACTCACCGTGCGCTGGACGGCCGAGCACTGGTCGGAAGAAAACCTCGCGAGCCTTGGATCTGATTATGGAAACTGAGCTGACTGTGGAAACTGAGCTGCACGTGGATGAGCAGACGGACATCGCCCCACCCATCGACGTGGAACGCAGCCTCGAGGCGATCCTGATGATTGCTGACGAGCCGCAAAGCGTCGTGTCCCTCGCCACCTCGCTCGGGGTTCCGGTCGGCACGGTGCGAAAGTCGATCGAGCGCCTTGTCGCAGACTTCGACGGTGTCGACGGCGGGACCCGTCGCGGGTTCGAGCTCCGCGAGGTCGGCGGGGGGTGGCGAATCTACGTGCGCGGCGAATACGACGACGCGGTGCGTGACTTCGTGCTCACCCAGAACCCCACCAGGCTCTCCCAGGCGGCGCTCGAGACGCTGGCCGTGATCGCCTATAAGCAGCCGATCAGTCGTGGGGCGATCGCTTCCATCCGCGCGGTCAACGTCGACTCGGTAGTGCGCACCCTGCTCGGCCGTGGCCTCATCACCGAGGCATTCACCGACAGCGAGACCGGCGCCATCCACTACGCCACCACCGACCTGCTGCTCACCCAGCTCGGAATCAACTCGCTCGAGGAGCTCCCGGCCATTTCGCCGCTGCTCTCCGACGGATCAGACGGGTTTGACGATGTCCACTGATAGACCAAGCGGCGATTCTCACGGCGCCGGATCACCGAGCGCCGCGGATGACGGCGTGCGGCTGCAAAAGCTCATGGCTGCCGCCGGCGTGGCATCCCGCCGCGTCTCGGAGAACATGATCGAGGCCGGTCGAGTCGAGGTGAACGGGGACGTCGTCACCGAGCTCGGACGCCGCGTTCGGCCCGACGACCTTGTGTCGGTCGACGGTGTCGCCATCCAGCTCGATACCTCCCGCCGCTACCTCATGCTCAACAAGCCGGTCGGGATCGTCAGTTCACTGCAGGACGATCGCGGACGTCCGGATCTGCAGCGCTTCGTGGCCCGCTACGAGGAGCGGCTGTTCAACGTCGGCCGCCTCGACGCGCAGACCTCCGGCCTGCTCATCCTCACCAACGACGGCGAACTCGCGCACGTGCTTGCCCACCCGTCGTTCGGCGTACTCAAGACCTACATCGCGAAGGTCGAGGGTCGCGTCTCGGCGCAGACCATCGGCAAACTGCTCTCCGGCGTCGAACTCGAAGACGGGCCGATCTCGGCCGACAAGGCGCGCATCGTCGGCCAAGCCGGGGCGGTCGAGACGATGGTGGAGATCACCCTGCATTCCGGACGCAACCGCATCGTGCGTCGGATGCTCGAAGAGGTCGGTCACCCCGTGATCGACCTCGTGCGCCGGCAGTTCGGCCCGCTGCACCTCGGCACCCTCGCCCCGGGCGAGATCCGTGACCTCACCAAGGCGGAACTCGGCGCGCTGCTCACCATTTCCCGGGAAGCGAACGCCACGGGAAGCCAACCATGAACGGAAGCCGCATGATCGGCGAGGTGCGCGTGGTCGGGGCGGGTCTGCTCGGCGCAAGCATCGGACTCGGGCTCCGCGCGATCGGGGTCGACGTGATCGTGCACGACTCCTCCCCGGTGAACCTGAGCCTCGCCATCGACTACGGCGCCGGTCGGGCCGCGAAGGACACCGACATCCCGCGGCTCATCGTCGTTGCCGTGCCGCCGGATGTCACGGCCCTCGTCGTCGCGGCCGAGCTCGCCGCCTTCCCGAACGCCATCGTGACGGATGTCGCGAGCGTGAAGGTCTCGGTGCTCGAGGATTTGCGCGCGACCGGCGCGGACATCCTGCGTTACATCGGCTCGCACCCGCTCGCCGGGCGGGAACGCGGCGGTCCCATCTCCGCCCGGGGCGACCTGTTCATCGGGCGACCCTGGGTGGTCACCCCGCACGACGACATCCCCGCGGCGCAGATCGGCGTGATCGAGGACCTCGTGCTCGACCTCGGCGCGATCCCGATCCTCATGACCGCCGAACAGCACGACTCGAGCGTCGCACTGGTCTCGCACCTGCCTCAGGTGGTCTCCTCACTGCTGGCCAGGCGGCTGCTCGGCGGCACAGAGTCGGCGCTCGCGCTCTCCGGCCAGGGCCTGCGGGACACCAGCCGCGTCGCATCCAGCAGCCCCGAGCTGTGGGTGCAGATTCTCGGCGCCAACTCCGCCTCTGTCGTCGGGCTCTTGCGCGAATACCGCACCGACCTCGACGCCCTCATCGACGCACTGGATGCCCCGTCCGCGCCGGGCGCGCGCCGCGCCGTTGCCGAGATGCTCGCCGGTGGCAACGCCGGGGTCGCCCGCATCCCGGGCAAGCACGGCCAGGACCGCCGGTTCAGCCAGATCATTGTCATGGTGGACGACAAGCCGGGGGAGTTGGCCCGACTGCTCACCGAAATCGGAGACATCGGAGTGAACCTGGAAGACCTCAGACTCGAACATGCGCCCGGCGTGGCGATCGGTTTCGCGGAGATCGCCGTTGTGCCGGAGGCGGAAGCTGGACTGGTGACCGAGCTCGAGGCCCGCGGCTGGCGCATTGCCGAGGTGGCGCTGTGAGCGAGAACGAGCGGGAGATCATCCGCATGGTTGTCGCTGTCGACGGCCCGGCCGGCAGCGGCAAGTCGAGCGTGAGCCGCGCGGCCGCTCGCGTGCTCGGATTCGACTACCAGGACAGCGGTGCCGCCTACCGGGCGCTCGCCTGGAACGCCCTCGAGCACGGGGTGGACACCGAAGACGCGGACGCCGTGATCGCGTCGCTGCCCGGGTTCCGCTACGACATCGGGACCGACCCCGACGACTACTACGTTCGGGTGGACGAAACGGACGTCACCGAGGCGATCCGCGAGCCGCGGGTCACGGCCGTCGTCAGCGCCGTCGCGCGCATTCCGGTGGTGCGCGCATACCTCGTCAGCCTGTTCCGGGAGGTGATCGAGGGCAGCGCCAGGCCGGGCATCATCACCGAGGGGCGGGACATCACCACCGTCGTGTCGCCCGACGCCAACGTGCGAATTCTGCTCACCGCGACGGAAGAAGCTAGAATGGCGAGGCGTTCCGCTGAAATTCCGAGGGAATCGGCCACGGTCGTTGCCCAGCAACTCAGCTTTCGAGACGCCCAGGACTCCCGGGTGGTCGACTTCATGAACGCCGCCGAGGGTGTGACCACCCTCGATTCAACCGATCTCGACTTCGACCAGACCGTTCAAGCGGTCGTCGCCCTTGTCAGAAACGCGCGGGTCGACTAAGGCGCTAAGCGCCTGCATCGAGACCATCTAAGGAAAACTTCCATGCCAGACAACAACGATCAAGAGCACGACGACTACGGCGACCTCGACCCGAAGCTCAGCGAGAAGATCGCTGTGCTCGACGAGTCCGACGCGCTCATGCGCGCGAACGCCTTGCGGGCCGGCCTCGAAGATTACGACCTCGACGAGGACGACCGCGACATCCTGGATGCGGCGACGGATGACCCGGACGCCGTCACCTACATGCCGGCGCTGCCCGTGCTCGCGATCGTCGGCCGACCGAACGTCGGCAAGTCGGCGCTGGTCAACCGCATCCTCGGCCGCCGTGAGGCGGTTGTGCAGGACACCCCCGGCGTCACCCGCGACCGGGTAACCTACAAGGCCGAGTGGAACGATCGTCGGTTCACGCTCGTCGACACCGGTGGCTGGGAGCCGGACGCCCGCGGAATCAACGCCTCCGTTGCCGCGCAGGCCGAAATCGCCGTCGACCTCGCCGACGCCGTCCTGTTCATCGTTGACGCCAACGTCGGGGCGACCTCGACCGACGAGCACGTCGTTCGCATGCTCCGCTCAACCAAGAAGCCCGTGATTCTCGTCGCCAACAAGGTTGACGACGCCCGCCAGGAGCCCGAAGCGGCCACCCTGTGGAGCCTCGGACTCGGCGAGCCGTGGCCCGTCTCCGCGCTGCACGGCAGGGGAGTGGCCGACCTGCTCGACCACATCCTCACCATCCTCCCCGAGGTCTCTGCCGTGGCGAAGGAAGAGGTCGGCGGACCGCGCCGCGTCGCGATCCTCGGCCGCCCAAACGTCGGAAAGTCGAGCCTGCTCAACAAGGCGGTCGGTGAGGAACGCGTCGTCGTCAACGACATGGCCGGTACCACCCGCGACCCGGTCGACGAGCAGGTTGAGCTCGGCGGCAAGGTGTGGCGATTCGTCGACACCGCCGGAATCCGCCGCCGCATGAACCTCGCCCAGGGCGCCGACTTCTACGCGTCCCTGCGCACGAGCGCGGCTCTGGAAAAGGCCGAGGTGGCGATCGTCGTGCTCGACGTGAGCGACGTGATCAGCGAGCAGGACGTTCGCATCATCGACCTCGTGCTCGAATCCGGTCGCGCCCTCGTGCTCGCCTTCAACAAGTGGGACCTCATGGATGACGACCGCCGTCGTTACCTCGAGCGTGAGATCGAGCAAGACCTCGCCCACGTCGCCTGGGCTCCGCGGGTGAACATCTCGGCGAAGACCGGACGTCACCTGGAGAAGCTGGTTCCGGCGCTCGAACTAGCCCTTGAGTCCTGGGACACCCGCATCCCCACCGGAAAGTTCAACGCGCTCGTCGCCGAACTCGCGTCGGAGCATCCGCACCCGGTTCGCGGCGGCAAGCAGCCGCGCATCCTGTTCGGCACCCAGGCCGCGACCCGTCCGCCGACGTTCGTGCTGTTCACCACCGGATTCCTCGACCCGGGCTACCGTCGTTTCATCACGCGTCGACTGCGCGAGATCTTCGGCTTCGAGGGCAGCCCGATCAACGTGAACATGCGAGTCCGCGAGCGCCGCAAGCGCACCTAGCCCCCACCTTGCCCGTTCTTGTCCTCGCGCGTACCGTCTCCTCTTGCTACAAAAGAAGGAGACGTTATGCCAGCATCCGAAGAACTCCCCTCGACCCTTCAACGGTCGCCGAAGCACGCCCAGGCGCTCTGGTCTGCGGCACACGATTCGGCCGTCAAGACCTACGGAGAGGGCGAGCGCGCGCATCGAACCGCGTTCTCCGCCCTGAAGAACGAGTACGAGAAGATCGGGGACCACTGGGAGGAGAAGGCCGAGCGCGGGCCATCCGACGCCGGTGCCAGCGATGGGAGCGGGCGCACCGAGGAGGGTGTCGACGCGAACGCCTCCAAGACGCACCTTCTGGAGGTCGCCAAGCGACTGGAGATCAGCGGACGCTCCTCGATGTCAAAGGACGAGCTGATTGACGCGATCAAGAAGGCCAACGCCCGGGAAACCCGCCACGCCCGCGAGCAGTCGTAAACTCCGCTGGTCGAGTAGCGATTTCCGCGGGTCGAGTAGCGAGCGCAGCGAGCGTATCGAGACCCCCAGAGCGAGCGACACCCTAGACTCTCGCCATGCCCTCCCTAGTCGCCGCCTGCGTCCTGAGCACGATCCAGCCTGACCGCTCCCTGGGCATCACCGCGATCGACAAGCGCGCCGCCTCCGGCCCCGTTCAGGTCCGCCGGCTCGGGCTGCACGGCCCCGTGCAGGTCGACCGCAAGAACCACGGCGGAGCCGACAAGGCGGTGTACGCCTACGGGCAGGATGACGCGGACTTCTGGCCGCCCGAGCTTGGCCGGCCGCTGCACCCCGGTTGGTTCGGCGAGAACCTGCGCGTGGAGGGATTCGACGTCAACGGCGCCCGCCCCGGGGACCGCTGGCGCATCGGCAGCTCCGTCGAACTCGAGGTCACGATGCCCCGCTCGCCCTGCGCCACGTTCGCCCGCTGGGTCGGGGGAGCGGATGCGCGGGGCTGGGTCAAGCGGTTCGCCGATGAGGGCCGGCTTGGTACGTACCTGCGAGTCATCCGCACCGGTCCCGTCGAGGCGGGCGACCTCATCGAACTGCTCTGGACTGAGCCGAGCACGCCGACGATACTGGAGATGTTCCGGGCCTGACGGTGCACGCGAGCAGCGCCGGGAAACGGTAAGCTTTCTCTTCGTGCCCCGATGTCTGGGGTGCAAGCCACGGGCTGTGGCGCAGCTTGGTAGCGCACTTGACTGGGGGTCAAGGGGTCGCAGGTTCAAATCCTGTCAGCCCGACCAAAGACCGATGGACCGCCATGATTTTCGGCGGTCCATCGGTCTTTTCGGCGTGGTTATAGCGGGGTCCCCGCCGCGCCGGTTCCGGCGCATCGCAATACGGGATGTCTGCATCGTCAAGTGACCGCGATGTGACGGCCGTGCCGGTGGGGCGCAGCCCGACATCGCCGCAGGGGGTAAATTTTCTCGGAAATCAAGCGAAGGGCCCCGTCCGCACTAGTCCGCGGACGGGGCTCTTCTTTGTTTTGTGGCGTCCCGTTGCACAGGCTGTTGCACAAAGCGCGGTCGTGTCGGCTAGTCCCCGACACGGCTCGTTGCTGTTGCGCGGCCTGGCCCAGGGCTCGCGCCGCCGCTTGGATGCCCGCTGCGCCGGAGTGCGGCAAATATGTGCCGGAGTGCGGCAAATAGGTGTTCAAATGCACTTCGGTGGAGTGACCTAAGAGTGCTGCCGCGTCCGCCGGCGCTACGCCGATCTGGTGAAGCCAAAACGCCAACGAGTGCCGGGCCGAATGCAAATTGATCGTAGGCACTCCTGCCGCGGCGCACAGGCGCCGGAACCTATCCGAGTAGACCTGCGGTCCGTGCCCGCGTCTATCGACTCGATCACGACTCCGGACAACACGACGACCGCGCCATAAGCCTCGCGCTCGCTGCGTTGGCGCTGACTGAACGGCCCGAGTCGGACAGGGGCGGAATGAGCGTCCCCAGTGAGGTTGCCGCTCGAATGGGGATTACCCGAAGCGGCGCACGCTTCCTGGACCCGACGAACCTATACGCTCCTGTCCGGATTCGCGGCCAAGGCGCGAATGTCGCAGCCGCATTGCGGGCGCAGACATCCGTCCAGCGTCGCGCAGGCCTCGGACTCATGGTGCCTGGTTCCGCGAACGACCCGAGTCGCTAGCGAGCGATAAGGGATCGGTGCGCGGCCCCATCTACATACGAGACAGGATCTCCGTCTTCTTCGCCGAGAACTCGTCTTCAGTCAGGATGCCAGCGTCGCGGAGTGCGGCGAGTTGGTGTAATTGAGTCGCCGGGTCTGTGACTGCGGGAGTTGAATCGGGAACAGTTACCGAACCCTGGTCTGCGGTACGCAGGTCGGGGTGTCTTCCTGCGATCAACTCGTTCAAGGCGTCCCTTATGAGAAGTGCGTCCCCCCTCATCACGGACAGTTCAATTGCTGTCTCGTAGGTCGTAGTCAGGGAAACGGTTGCGTTCAGCAGAGCGTTGGGTGATTTCACCGCAGTGATGTCTCTTATGGCGATCGTCTCGACATTCGTCCCCACTATCCATTCCACCCGGTCGAGATAGAGAGATACGGTCGTGGTCTTGGACGCCGAACGCACGAGCGGCAGAGGCTGGTCGAATGACGCGTAAAACCTGCTTGCCGCGTTGATCCGCTGAACTGCTTGGCGCGCCGCCCGCTCCGCCGCCGCCGGAGCGGCGCCCTGGGCCCACCCGCCGTCGGGCCAGGTGACGGTGACAAAGACTTGAGTCAAGTCTGCGCGGTCCTTCTGAAACTGACCGCCCACGAGCGCACCGGTCTTTCCGGCCACGAGGCCTCCGACTGCGACGCGGGTCAAGCTGCTACGAGCGCCGCGCGTGAGTGTGGCACCGATGTCGAACTCAGCCGTGGCACCCACGACCGACCGCACGTGCCGATTCCCGTTGTCCCAATAGCTCACCATCCCGTGGAGAAGCGTGAGGCTGCCATGTGGTCCGAGAGCCACCGGCGCACCGAGTCTCGCAGGGGCACCAACGGAGGTGTCATAGGTCCCGTGAAGGTCCTTCTCGGCCTTCTTCTCAGCCTTCTTATCGACTTGCTCTTGCTTCTTTTCGGCCTTCGCCTGAGCCCGCTCGTCCACTATGTGTCTCCTTCGTCGCGCTACCAGGGCCACCCTAGCGAAAAGTTGGCAAGTGCATACCACCAGCCGATCGGGGGTTGGTCGGATCGCGGGTGCCCACCAATACGCCGCTTCCCCAAGAGAACTTCGTGCGGCTCCGGCAACTTCGCGCGAGCGCGACATGACCTACGACACGCTCGCGGCGGAGGCGCGAATCATGGGTCCAACCTCGTCGCGCTGGAGACGGGCAAGCCGCGCACGGGCAAGCCCGCGCAGGGGGAGCCTCGCCGTGTGGGACCGGATTGCCTCGGCGCTCGGGGTGCCCTTCAGCGAACTCATGCGGACACTCGACTAGCGGCCAAGAGGGTCGCTAGTTTCGGCGCATTCTGGGCTGCCCGCCGGAGCGGACCCACTCCCGAGCAGGTTCAGGCCCGCGGTGCGGGGCATGGGCTCGCGGGTGAGGCAGAATTGCGAGGTCGCCGGTCCACATGATGCCGTTCGAGATCCGAGCGTCCATAAGCTCGTCGTAAAGCTGCGCGTATCGCTTGCTTGAACCAATCTTGTCCTCGAACGTGTGTTCATAGACTACGACGCAAGACCGACGGCGACTCACGAAAGTCCGACCGTTGCAGAGCCATCGACCTAGCCTCCGAGCGATACGATCGAGCCGCACGGTGCCGAAAATCAAGGGAGATGTCTTGCTTAGATCTGAGTTCGAAGAGAACCCCATCTGGGCGGTTCTTGATGCGGTCGATAAGAGGCTCGACACAATTGCCGGGGACGAGCAGCTGAACGAGATCGCTCCGTCCGAACTCCTTCGAGTCCTTGTGACACACGTGCGATCCTTTCGAGCACTCTCCACCACCTCGCCACTGTTGTTCACCACTGCGATGCTCGGCGGCGTTCAGGGCTTCTTCGACATGGTCGTCTCCTCGTTGGATACTCGAATCCAGCAAGGAATTGGCGGATTCACTTACCTCACCGATGCAGTCGCCAACGCTGAAGGTTCACTGCCTGCCCTTGCGCCATGGCCTCGACCGTATGCCAAGGGTGCGCAGATTCAGGCGACCACGACCATGTACGAAGAGCTACTTGAGGCGCAGCGGAAGAGCGTCGAGGTCCTAGAAGCAACCCACAAGCGCCTTCGCGAACAAGTCGCAGAACTCTCAACATCAACAGCGGCCGAACACGCAGCGGTGTCCGCGCAACTCACCACGATACTTGCGGAGGCGCAGGCAGCTGTAGCAACTGTGGATGCGGAGAAGGCGCGTATCGACAAAGTTGTGAGTGACGGGCTTGCGTCGATCGCAGCCCTCGAGAAAGACAACACAGAACGCTACAAGAGCTGGCAGGACGAGCGTGCCGAGTCCTTCACTCAGGACTTCCAGGGACTTCGCTCAGCGATCGAGGCAGATCGCGATACGGCTGCAGCCGCGCTCGCGAAACTGGTCGAGACGAATCGACAATATGAAAACCTGACTACCCTCGCGGCCGGAGACTTGATCGCCGGGGCGTTCCAGCGCGAGGCGAGATGGGGCCGGGTTGCCGGGCTGATCGCTTACGGGATTGGGTTCGCGTTCCTCGGGCTGGGCTCAATTCCTCTGCTCATGCTGCTGGCGCACAGTCCAGACACTGCGAACGGGGCACCCGACTGGGGTAGCATCGTCGTCAGAGTCTCGATAGCGGTGCTCGCAGGTTCTGCAGCGACGGTGGTTATCACGCTGGGCGCGCGCTTTGTGAAGAACGCCAACCTCAGCAAGCGTATGGACCTAGAGCTGCGATCGTTCGGGCCGTTCCTTGCGAATGTACGCGATACAGATCCCGTCGACGCAGCACGAATTGAACTATTGGACCGCGCCTTCGGGAACGCCTATGGAGAGGCCGATACAGACAGCAAAGAGGAAGTGGTCCAGGTTTCCACACTCATGCAGCTAATCAACGGGGCGTCCAAACTCTTCAAGTGATTTACGCGCAATAGCGCAGCAATATTTGTCCGCTGTACGCGACCCGCCCACGGTCACCCGGCGTGTCGAAGATGCTGTGAACCTTCGGAGCGTTACCTTCAAGCTGACTGAGTGGTTGGGAGTATCTTGATGACGGCAGAGTTTCCGAAGGCGCCCTTGGAACAGGTTCTCGCGTTACCGCAGGCTATAGTGCGGGCTGGCGGGCAACCTCTTGACAAGATTGACATGGCGGCCGCCTTGGACATCAGTCCTGGTAGTTCGACCTTGCGCACCCTCGGCGCTGCGTCCAGTTCTTACGGGCTAACCGGGGGAAGTTTTAACAGCCGCTTCACGATGGCGCCACTGGGAGAGAGCATCACGTCGCCAAAGTCGTCCGATGAAGCCTCCGAAGCCATGGTGACAGCCGCGCTGACGCCCCCACTTTTCAAGAAGATCTTTGATGCGTACAAAGGCAAGAAATACCCCGAGCTACAGTTCATGCTTAACACGCTCAAACGCGATTTCAAGGTCACTGACAGACAAGCCGATTCGTGCGCCGATATTTTCACCAGCAATATGAAGCTGGTCGGCCTTCTCCGCCAAACCAAGGGCGGGCTCTGGCTGACCGAAACTCCCGTTGTAGACAACGGAGCTCCTGCGGACGAATCAGCGGACGAGTCGGACGACGTAGACAACTCCGACGAGGCTCCATTGATTGCGCCGGCCGGCACCCCAGCCGATAGCGGCCTGCCGGCCGAGCCCATTAAACGCCGTCGTCCAAATAAACTCTTCATTGGCCATGGTCGCAATAAGGCACCTCTGCAGCAGTTGACAAAGACGCTAAGCGATCTGAAGATTCCGTACGTCGTCGCTGAAGATGAAGCGACCTCGGGACGGCCAATCTCGCAGAAAGTGCGAGACACCATGGAGCAATGTGGCGCTGCGATACTCATCTTCAGCGCCGACATCGAGTATTTCGACAAAGACCAGGACTCCGTCTGGAGACCGAGCGAGAACGTCTCGCACGAACTGGGCGCAGCATCGGTAATGTATGACAACCGAGTCATTCTCTTCAAGGAAGAATCGATCGATCTCGCCAGCAACTACAGCGGGATCGGTTACATTCCGTTCGAAAAGGACAAACTCGATGCGAAGACTAATGAGCTCCTTCGAGAGCTCATTGGTCTTCGCATTCTCCGGGTTTCTGTAGATGACACGGAGTAAAAGCTCTCCCTAAATTTTAATCACTCGGTTTTGTGTGATTCGGCGGCGTCAACGTAGCTAAAGATCAGGGCACGGTGGTTGGGGTAGTCCTTCTTGCGCAGGTGCGCGTCGACCTTGTCCGTGTTGGCTTGCGACGCGTGGGCCATAGCCCGAGAGGCGCTTGTCGCAGGCCGACTAGTGAGGAGCTGGAGTGCCTCGGGGGGACGGTGAACCGGGTTCCGCTGGGTATGCAATGAGGAGCAACCGTTTATTGGAGGAGAGTTCTATCGCTTCGTAATTGAGGTCGATGTCGCCGCCGACAGGGTGGTGAACGAGCTTGACTCCTGTTCGATGTTCGCGAATGTCATGTGACGCCCATAGCGTTCGGAAGCTGGCGCTCTAGCGATGCAGACGAGAAGGTAGGTTTCTCACGCTTTATCGAGTGGCGAGAGTTGAGTGTTCGATCTGAGAGAAATAGGCGTTTCTGCGGAACTGATCTCGGCGTTCAAACTTCGCCGCCGAGCTAATCGTCGAGTGCCATATTTGCTGTTCAGGCCTTGTTGGACGGCGCCCTTTGCAGGGAAGATGGCAAGTTTGAAAGCCGTCAGCTTTGGTCGTAGTTATAGCGGGGTCCCCGCCGCGCCAGTTTCGTCGCATCGCAATACGGGATGTCACATCGTCAAGTGACCGCGATGTGACGGCCGTGCCGCTGGCGCGCAGCCCGACCAAAGGGGCTGTTCTAAGTACTGTTGAAATAACTGCCACGAAATAAAAGGCTCCCTAGAATTCTCGGGAGCGTTCCGTTTTTTCGAGGCCGGTTTGCCTCTGGTCGCGTCGGCGACATCAGGTTCTGCGCGGAAGCGGTCGTTAAATGCCGATAGCGCCCGGTTTCGGGCGCGTCGATTGTTCGGTGTGCGGTGGGTTTGCCCTCTCGGGGTGTCGTTAGTGGACCGGGGTTTTGCCGTGGTCAGCGAGGCGGCGGTGTACGGGGGGTCCGTGTAGAGGTCGAGGATATCCGGATCGGTCTTGTCGAGCTGAACCGTCCAGGGCTGCATGTTGTGGCCGTTCGGGGCCAGCACAGCGTGGGCAACTACCTGCATCCGCGGGTCGCTGAACTGCTGGTAGTAGGTCGCACTCCACGGTTGGAGGTATGTCGCCGGCACGAAGATTCCGCCGATCGTCAGGATGGCTCCGAGGCCCAGCACGAGCACCGCGACCACTGCTCCGCCCCGCGATCAACACGATGCGCCGGGCGCGATGCTTCGTGACGACGACGCTATTCATCGGGCGGTGGCGGCAGGTGTCGGCGCGAGGACCGGCGGCGAAACTGCGGCGGGCTGCCGAGTCGGGTCCGCGAGATGGATGATCAGCACGATGAGTCCCGCGATGGGGTGGAGCAGCCAGAACAACTCAGCCCAGGAGCGACCGGCATCCCGAAGGCGGCGCACCGTCACGGCCAATGTCGGGACGAGAACAACCAGGCCAAAGGCGCCGGAAAGGCTGGCACCGAGGTACACCGTCCCCTGATCGGTGAAGATGTTCGGCGAGTTCAGCGCCAAGTGTGCGATCACGCTAAACAACACAAACCACCAGAACTCCGGCTTGACCGCCGTCCCGGTGAAGTCGGCATACTTTTGGAGAACGGCGCGGAGGGACTGAAGCATGTTCGTGGAGGGTTCTTTCTCATGGAGGTGATGACCTTGTCCCACTGTCCGTCTGCCCCATCTCGGTTCACAGTGCCGAAGGTCCTGAAACGCCAGTTCGGTAACCAGCCCGCCTTGTCAAACTAATGCCCGGTGGTCTCGAGCCTTGTGGGGCGCCGGAAGAAGAGGACCAACAGTACAGCTGCCGCGGGGTAGACGACGGCGTATCCGATGATCCCGATGTCGCGGATATTCATGTCATCAAATACGAGTCCTGCGAGCCCTGAAACTGCGAGCAGGCCACTGATGAGCAGGAGGACTCGGATTGCCTTGGCCAACCTGGTGCCGTGAAAAACCGGAATCAGAAACAGCACGGAAAGAGGGAAGAACACGTCCCACGCCAGGATGTCCAGATCGTAGGTTACGGAGGGCCATTGGAAGGACAGCAATGACGACAGCCAGGGCAGGGACGTGAAATCAGGTCGGTGGCTCAAAGTGATCAGGATGAAGTGAACACCGCTAGTAACTCCTGCTGTGAGCGCCGTGAACACCACAGAGGCCAGCGTAAATGGCCTGTACTTCGCCGGTGCCCACGAATGAATCGCGATCGCGAGAAGGACCATTAGCGGGGCGGTAAGGATGATCAGTACTTCCATCATCGAGTACCAGGGGTCGAGGAATGGGACGCCCGGTGACGGCAATGTTATGAAACCCATAACGAGAGGCACAAAGTAGGCTACGGTCAGAATGACGACACCAGTTGCCGACCAGAACCCGAACCGTCGCCCTGAAGCATCACTCCTCTCCGCCACATCGGCGATCGATGGAGCTGGGGCGTGATCGTTGAGCGTCATAAGCCCCCAGCCTTCGCGGAACTCGGCCGTCAGACTAGTGCCGAAGGTCCCCCGCGAGGGCACTGCGTCAGAATCGCTGATCAGACGGGCTCCGTGCGCATGCCAATTGCGCGCAAAGAACTGTGCCCCCGACGTGCTCGCCCGAGCAGGTCCCAAGATGCGGTCGCTTGTTAGCAACTCGTCCTCTATGTTGTAGACGATGTCGATGACCGGCGGTGAGCAGGATCACGAAGTTTGTCAGCCCGGCCGAGTCGCCGAACCCGGGAGCGACGGTCGCCGACGTCGGGTACAAATTGGATCGGGGCAAAGGCGCCCAGAAGACTCTGCCACGATTGGCACATGAAACAGCAGCACTTAGAAGGTTTGGTCATCGAGACGATCGAGCGTGCCCGAGCGGGGTACCCAATCGAAGACGACCGGATCGAGTTCAAGCAAGCTTGGCCTTTAAAAGAGAAGGCGCGCCAACTAGCCGCCTCGGCCAATCGAGGTAACGGGAACTACGTGATTTACATCGTGGGTGCAGATGAAACAGGGGCAGTCTTCACGGTAGAAAATTTGGAGGTTGCCGACTGGTGGGCGCAAATGTCAGCGAAGTTCGACATTCTCGCACCAGACCTTCTGCATCACATCATCGTGCCGATTGATGAGGGCAATTCGGTCACTGCACTGCTGTTCGCGACGGATCGCGCTCCCTACGTAGTGAGTACCAAAGGAGGTTCTCCAGAACGCGAGGTACCGATGCGAAGCGGCAGCGGAACCAGAAGTGCCACACGCGCCGAATTGCTGCGCCTTCTCCTGCCTCAAGCATCCGTTCCGACCGCGCTCATTTTGGCGGTTGATCTTGAAGCGTTGGGGAATGGAGGCAACGGGGGCTGCAATATTTCTGGATCAGCCACGGTATTCCTTGAGAACACCACGCCCTCAGGATCAATGCTTCCCTTGCACGCTATGACCGCCACTATAGAGGCCGAGGGCCGCGGCTACCCTCTGCGTGTCAGGATAGCGGGGAGGGAAACAGGAATTCCCCTCGCGTTCGGCGTGCGCATCGGTCACGAGGGAGTGT
Source organism: Microbacteriaceae bacterium (assembly GCA_025464975.1). GTDB lineage: Bacteria > Actinomycetota > Actinomycetes > Actinomycetales > Microbacteriaceae > Lacisediminihabitans. The sequence goes on from JAODMT010000020.1 coordinate 25,882, forward strand.
CTGCAACCGGGCCCGGATCATTCTTCCTCCACTTCCAGGCGAGGTGCGACTCCAGCGAGAAACGATTCTTGCAAGACGTGCAGGATTGGACAATCCGTCTAAGTTTCGGTGTCGCTGGCTCCATTAGAACAGCCAAGGTGGAAGGGCTGCTTTCCCGCAGCAAACGCTCTCCCCGAAAAGCTCAAGTTGAAGCCGAACTGGGTAGATGGACGCTTCAAGGAGGTGTCGACGAGGAGTACGACGGTAATCCACTGGTTGTTCCATTTTTCACGGGTTTGAACGCGAGCGGCGCATCGAGCCAGGCCCGGTAGCCTGCTTGAGGCCGCAATGTCGAGCGTGACCCACGCAGGCATTATCCTGTCGAGTCCTACGCAGCACGACCGCTGCGGGCAGGCACTGGTGACTTCCTCACTGGGAGACAGACGGTCTTCGCGTCTTTCACGAAAGCCGCTATGAGTTGGCCCTCTTCGTAGAAGTCCTTCTGACAAAGGTCAACACGCATGGCTTTGAGCAGGCCGCCTTCGAAGGCGACATCACGACCTTGTTGTCGGCTTCTTCGCGTCCGACCTTGCCCCGATCCACTTCGTGATGACCAGATATTTCGTCGTTTCCGGAGCGGGATAAGGGCGGTGTTCTTGCGCGGTGGTCCGGTTCCCACGTCGTAAGGCGTTACATGGCGAAACGCGCCCGTTTCTGGGCGCGTTGAATCGAACTCCGTGCGGTTGTTGCGGGCAGGGGTGCCTAGGTTCTCAGCGGGGACACCAGTTTGCCTTCGTGATAGAGCAGGATGATGGGATCGTTGGGGCTTGTTCCGGTGTAGGTGAAATGCGGCACGGCTGGTGGCTGCGCGGCACGGCTGGTAAGAGTGCTTCTCAGGCCAGCCCGGCCTCGGCCAGCACCGCCGGATCGGCACCAAGCATCCGCAGCCGGGCGGATGTCGCTGTCCGAGCCCGGTCGTAGGGCTCTCGCGAGTCCGAGAGCATCGAGCGCGAATTGGCCTCCCCCTCCGGGGCGAGCAACTTGAACGCGAGCTGCTCCGGATCGGTCGGCTCCGACAGTTCACCCTGCTCCACTGCAAACCGGACGGAGGCCGTCAAGTAGCCGTCCCAGTCGGTGAGAGCGGCGACGATGGCGTCCCGCACCGGCCGGGCTTCGAATCGAACTCGGCCGCGGTGGCCAGGAAGAAGCATCCGCCCTCGAACCGCCGACCTGCCGAATAATCCAGCCAGAGCTGCACGAGCGAGCACACCCGGCGGATGCCGCGGGGCTGAGCCCTGGCCGGCTCGATCACCGAGGCGGTGAATACGTCTCTCGCGGCGTGGATGACGGCGAGCTGCAGCTGTTCCTTTCGAGCCGAACAGCGTGGCGATGCCGCTCTTGCTGCTGCCGACCAGAGCGGCCAGGCCGCCGATCGAGAGCCCGTTCAGGCCCTCGACCGAGGCGACATCCATGGCGCGCTCCAGCACAGAGGCGGCGAGATTCGCCGCCTCTCGCCCTGCGTCGGTCGAGTTCGGCGAGCAGTCTCGACGGCTGGCCGACGCGCACGGCAGGACCGTTCGGCTGATCGAGACTGAGGGACTGGGGCACACCCGAATCCTGTTGGCCGATCAGACGCTCGATGCGGTCGTCGACTTCGTCACCGCAGCCGGCCGGGTCGGCGTGCCGTCAGGGTTGTGAGGCGGTCCAGGTGCGGGCGGTTCGGCGCAGCCGGATCGCCCGCCACTGCCAGAACTTCAGCTTCCCAAGTGAACCGCCTCGGTAGGAAGCGGTACAAAGCCACGGCACCTCGAGCCCGTAGGTCGAGGCCCGGCCGAGAGTGCCACGGGCGCCGCCACTGGGACACGGGGAGAGCACAGCCCGTCAGGCAGTGGTCAACGGCTTCTTGAGATTGGTTGCAGAAGGGTCGACTAATCAGCCCAACGGGTGGACGATTAATGGACTTCCAATCGTAAGGAGGTTGGTGATGTGCTACTCATGGCATGAGGATGTTGCGAAGACCGCACAGAACGATATTGCTCAGGAAGATCCGCGAAACAATGTGCCAGAAGAGCGCTTTGAGAGCCGGGTACGGCCAGAGCACTCCAGATTCTGGACCTTGCGAATCGGTCGGCGCGACCCCGCAACCGAGGAGGCGACAGTCGATCGAATCCGCGAAATGGTATAGCGGTAGCAGAGAGGAAGGGCCCGCTTCTGGCGGGCCTTTTCTGCGCGATGCTGAGCTATCAACTCACGCCCATGCCCGCCATACTGGCGCCGAGGGACCAGTTCTCCTTGGCGGGTAACGCCCGCCGCGGAGAACACCGATCTTCAGACGGGCTTTGAGGGTACTGCCAACAACCCCGGTGCCGACTAGCCTGGTTCTCGAGAGGTGCTTTCGACACCCATCGGCGATCGTTAGGCGGGCGCGTATCGAGCGCTTTCCTGAGGTGTACCTCGCTCTGCCTGTCCTCGGCCAGCTCGCCTGCGAGTGGAGGAAAATCCGACCACCCGTGATTTTCGGCGGTCCATCGGTCTTTTCGGCGCGGTTATAGCGGGTCCCGGCCGCGCCGGTTTCGGCGCATCGCAGTACGGGATGCTCGCACGCTCGGGTGACCGGGATGTGACGGCCGTTCCGGTGGGGCGCAGCCCGACCAATGGGCTGTTCTAAGCGGACTCGCGTGCTGTGGCCTTCGTGTAGGGGTTGTCCCACACTCCGTCGCGGCGGCACAGCTTCGTCGGGATGGGCGACTGCGCACCACGCTTCAGGTGGTTTCTGCAGCTGCCCGCTTGATCAGGTCTGCGACGACCTGTGGGGTGGACACGTAGATTGAGTGGCTGCCCGGCACCTCCGAGACGGTGGCGCCCATCTTGGCCGCCATCGTGCGTTGCACTGCCGGTGGGATCATGCGGTCGTCGCTGGCGATCAAATACCAGCTGGGCTTGCTGCGCCATGCGGGCTGGCTGATGATTCCGCCGAGCGCCTCCAACCCCCACGGGACTTGAGCGTCGGCCATGAACGCCGCTTCCTCGGCCGGAAGGTCGCCGGCGAAGGAGTCGTGGAACTTCTCGCGGTCGAGGAAGAGGAACCCGTCCTGCGGAGGGAGGATGGGCGGCAGCGGTCCATCCTTCGGAAATGTCTCGACCAGCGCGTTGACGGACTCGCCCTCGTCCGGAACGAATGCGGTGACGTAGACGAGCGCGGCGACGTTCTCGTGGGTGCCGGCCTGGCTGATCACGGCGCCGCCGTAGGAATGCCCGACGAGCACGGCGGGCTCTGGCATCCGGTCCAGGATCTGGCGGGTCGCCATGTCGTCGCCGCTCAGCGATACCGTGGGGTTCTGCACGACGCTCACGTTGAAGTCGTCCCGCGTGAGGATGTCGTAGACGCCTCGCCATCCGGACCCGTCGACGAACCCGCCGTGGACGAGGACTACTGACCTGGTCATGATTTGCTCTCCTTTTCTTGCCCTGGTGAAGGGTGCGAAGCGAAACGAGGGGCCTCTAGCCAAGTCGGATGGATGTTCCCTTCGAGAAGGCGTTGTCGCTGATGAAACTACGCATATTTACGGGCCTAGCAACTACCTGATGCAATTCGGGGAATCATTCCCGAACATCAGCTACGAGCATGCGCAGAAGTACGAGGCCCGAAATGTAGCGGCACAGGATTGACTCCCGCGGCGCTTTAGACCCCGCGCCTACCGATCCGACCTCCGTGTCGCCTTCGGTTCCGCGATGGCGGCATCAAACCGTTCGCGGCTGTCGAGGATGGCGGTGTAACTGCCTATGGCCCAGCGGCTCAGTTCACGAGCCGGTTCGATGAGGGTTCTGCCGATGCTCGTGAGCTCGTATTCAACTCGAGGCGGGACCTCGGCGTGCATGGTGCGAATAACCATGCCGTCACGTTCGAGGTGGCGGAGGGTCACCGTAAGCATTCGTTGCGAGATGCCGGGGATGTGCCGTTGGAGCTCGGTGAACCGCAGTCGATAGCGTGCGGAAAGCGCACCGACGATCAGCAGGGTCCATTTGTCGCCGATGTGGCCGAGCACATCGCGGATCGCGTCACCACGGCCGCCCACCATGCACGCACTCTCATATTCGGACATCCGAGGGCCGCTGTGCTCGGCTGCGGTCGTCTCCTCGAGCGCCGGTGTGCGATTCGCCATGATTACCTTTCTGTTCCCCACGAACACGATTGTGCCTTTTGTAAGCCTTGCAAAAGTGCCTCATGATAGGCAACGCACTAACAGTAACCGCAAACGCGTCAAAAGGACTCTACGATGAACGTCACTCTCTGGATAGCCCAGATTCTTCTCGCCCTTCTCTTCTTGGTCTCGGGCATCGCGAAGGCCATTCGACCCAACGAAAAACTGAGGGCGGGATTCCCCGAGGTTCAGCCCGGGGTAATCCGACTGATCGCGGTGGCCGAGATCCTGGGCGTGCTAGGCCTCATCCTGCCGGGTCTCACAGGCATCGCGCCTGCCCTCACCCCGGTGGCGGCCGCCGGGCTCGCGATCGTCATGGCCGGAGCCGTGGTTACTCACGCGCGCCGAAAGGAAGGCAAGTTGGTTGCGGTGAACCTCGTCATTCTCGCCCTCACCGTGATTGTGGCGGTTGGACGATTCGGGCCGCTCCCTCTGTAACTACGCCCGCTTTAGACCATTCAGCGCATCAACTACCGAAGGACTCATTTTCATGGCCACGATTTTTCGACTTGACGCAAGCATCCGCAACGAGGGGTCAGTGACCCGTGCGGTTGCCACGAGCCTGCAAAACGCACTCCTCGCGGACGCCCCAGACACGAAAGTGATCCGGAGAGACCTCGGTGGCGAGCCGCTTCCGTCACCGGCCTGGGCGCACGCATTAGCTGGATCCCATACCCCCGCCGGCGAGCGGACCGCCGAACAGCGCGAGGCTCTGGCGTTGGCGTCTCAACTTGGAGACGAACTGGCCCAGGCCGATGCGTTCATCTTCGCGATCCCGATGTACAACTTTGGGGTACCGCCCCACGCGAAAGCGTGGATCGACGTGCTCATTTCCGACCCGCGCTTCTCCCCGAGGTCAGGCAACCCGATCGCGGGAAGGCCGGCGTACCTCGTCCTCGCACGAGGTGGCACATACGGTCCAGGCACCCCGCGCGAAGGCTGGGACCACGCGACGGAGTGGCTGAAGCTGATCTTCGGAAGGATCTGGAGTTTGGACCTAATCGTCATCGAGACGGAACTGACTGCCGCGGACGTCAGTCCTGCCCTTGCCGAATTCCGTGAACTGGCAGCCGAAAACCTCAAGCGTGCGCACGCCGCCGCCACCGGGCACGGCACGGCTCTAGCCGAGAGACTCAGAGAGGCCGAAGCAGCGTAGCGCGGCCGACGCCCCCGCATCCGCCCCGCATCAGGTCTAGCGTGACGTAGCGCTGTCGCTCGGCGCACTTTCACTCCGCCGGCGAGCGCTTTGGCCTCCATGATTCTTGGCTGCTCGGCAGTAAGACCGCATACGCTGTGGATGTTATCGACCGAAGGATTCACCGTGTCTCTCCATTTTGAGCACTCCCCGCAGCACAACATTCCCAGCCCGGATGAGCCGTCCGTCCCAGAGCTTGAGGTTGACCAAACCATCGCGCCGCGTCCGGAGGAAGAGATCGCCGACGTCCTGCGGGCGAAACCAGACGTCGAAGATCACAGCCAGCATCCCGAGTGACAACACCCCAACGTCGGAGGCGAAAATCACCCGGATTGAATAGCTGGGTCACATTGCCCCAGGAGGTTCCGGTCCAACCAGCGCACTCCAAGCCGACCCACGGGAGCTCCGCTGTTCACGCTGACGATGTCGCGTTCCGGCCCGGCATCCCGTGCTACGGCCAGAAGGAGCTGACCGGATGGTGGGGATGTGAGGAAGTCATCTCGTTGGACACGGAAGTGGAAGAGGTGGACATCTGGGTATTCCCAAACCGGATCTCATCACTTCCGGGAACCACGACCTGGAGCCCGTGGAACTCCACCGCCTGAGTCGCGGCTACAAAGGCGCCGATGGATAAGGCGACTCCAGCCGCTACTGCGATACTTCCAACTAGGTATCTCATCCGAATCTCCTTGTTCGGTAGTTGGATCATCAAAGAGCCCGCTCTCGGTGGCTACGACGCTTTTCGTATGCCCGGGCGGCGCGAACGCGCGCCCCGCAGGCCGGCGTGCACCACTCCCGACGTGGGTGATCTTTGAGGAAGAACAGCACGCAGCCCGGGCGGTTGCAGAGTCGCAGGCGCTCGGCATCAGCACCGCTGAACAGGTTGATGGCGTCGCTCGCCAGCGCGCCGAGCACCTGGCTTGTGGGCTCGCCTGCGGCCTGGGTAGTCGTCGTGGCGCCATCCGCTGCCCAGGCGATCGACGTCCAGCGCGGTGAAAGGGCGGCCAGCTGGTTCACCGCGTCGACGTCGCTGTCGGCCGGGCGTTGCGCGGCCACGACCGCACTGGCGATCCCGCGCACGGCAGAGCGCAGCGCACGCAAGGCATCGGCGTCGGCTTCCAGCAGCCGCGCGTCATCCACCGCGGGAGCACCGGCCGCACGCAGCCGGTCGGCCAGCTGGTGCATCCATGCCGTCGCGTCATCTGGCGAGGCGATGCCGTCGGCCGGCTTGCCGCGTACCGCGTGGTAGGTGTTCATCAGGTCGAGCGCCAAGCCTTCGCCGAGGATGGGGGCGCCACCCTCATAGCCGGTTTTTGTCATTTTCTAATGGTACCAGCGATTTGCAACCGTGAGAATAATGTTCTTGGATGTCTTATGGCTTACGTAAGCCGTATCCGTAAGAACTAAGCAAGGAGTTACCCATGACCCGCATCAACCTAGTCGACCCCGAAACCGCCACGGGAGCTGCCGCCGAGCAGCTCGACGCCACGCAGAGGGCCATGGGTAGGACGCCTAACATCACCCGGGCAATGGCAAACAGCCCGGCCGCCCTGAAGGGTTACCTGGGTCTGTCTGGTGCGCTCGCACATGGCGCCCTGCGCGCGGCCACCCGGGAGCGCTTGGCCCTCGCCATGGCCGAGGCGAACGGCTGCGCCTACTGCCTGTCGGCGCACACGCAGAGTGCCGCGCACGCGGCGAAGCTCGACGAGGAAGACATCCTGTCTGCCCGCGAAGGTACCGCGGCCGACCCGAAGGAGAGCGCCGTTCTTGCCTTCGCACTCGCTCTGAACACTAAGCGCGGTGCCATCGACGACGCTGACTTCGCGGCCGCGCGCGAGGCCGGGCTGAGCGATGCCGAGCTGGTCGAGGTGGTTGCCGCGGTCGGGCTGAACACGCTCACTAACTTTTTCAACAAGGCGATGAACACCGACATCGATTTCCCGGTGGTGCTTCCGGGCACCGTGGGTCAGGTCGACGCGGCGTAACCACAAGCGGGTGGAGCTCCGCTCCTAGCGCATATCTTGACGCCGACCGGAGGATTCCGCGTTCGCTCGGCCGGGCGCATCCTGTTACCTGCTGATTCGCCAGAGTCTGCGCGTTCGATGCCCGGCCCCTTGTCCGACAACGCTGTAGAAACCAAGCTTGATGTAGCGGCCACTTCGGCTCGCAACGGTGTGTCGCTGCCCGTGTGCTGTCTAAGGAGGAGCAATGCGTAATGCAGACGAACTGCGTCAGGCGTACGGACGCCTTATCGCAGCAGTGGAAGCGAACGATCCGGATGCCCTGGCCGAAATCGTCCACCCGGACATCGTGGACTACGGTGCCGTCCCGGGCCAGCCGCCCGGACTTGCCGGCATAGCCGTCTGGATGCGGGGGATACACGCCAGCCTCTCGGGTCTCAGCGGAGTGGTCGAGGACACCGTGGTTGAGGGAGACAAAGTCGCGAGCCGGATCACGTGGCGCGGGACCCACGTGGGATCCTTCCTTGGTTTGCCGGCGACCGGTAAACCCGTGAGATTCAGCTCCATGCACCTGCTCCGCTTCGAGAACGGCCTGGCCACCGAATGGTGGGGCGTGCCCGATCTCTATGGTGCGCTAACAGACCTGGGCGCCAAGTTCGAGCTACCGCCAGACTGAAACTCGCTCGGCGAAGACGGGCGCCAACGGACCGCACCTCATCGAGGAATTCGACTAACGCCAAAGCGGGGGAGTCTGATCGCAGATCAGAATCTATCGGGAGAGTCCACTGCTTCCCCGATAGTGATCTCGGGGGCTTTGTTGGGGTCACCGCCGACAGAACCAATGAAGGCCTGAAGCTCGGGATCAGCGAAGAACTTCTCGAATGCTTCCGCGGATTCCCACTCATCATTCACGAGGATGAACCCATGCCCGATGGCGAACTGATGGTGGATGGCGCCCGCGTCCTGAGAGCGCGCACTGATGTCTCGGTACTCGCCCGCGCGCTCGTCAAGCGATTTAATGAAGGCGCTCGTGTCACCGAAAATCTTGACTGCGACAATGCTGGACATGGCGATGACCTCCTATGGCCTCGGTGCTTCTCATGGTAGGCAGCCCCTCCGAAAGCTGCAATAGAAGCGACGGGGGCGTATCAGCGTCTTTATAGGATGATTCGGCGGGCCACCGCCAACCCCGGCGCACAGCGCCACCGCACAATCCGCCACCGCACACACCGCCACCGCGAGAACAAGGAATGTCATGCCCTATCTCCCCACGACGACCGCTGGCGACGCCGGGCATCCGGTTGCCCAGGAAATGACCATCGCGATCATCAGTACCGGTGGAACCTTCGGGATGGAGGCTTCCGCAAGGGGGCTGCGGCCCGCACCGGTGGCTGACCGGATCGACCTGCTGCTGCGGTCGCCGGCGATACCGGGACTTGCCTACACGGTCGTCGAGCTTGCGCCGCAGATCGACAGCGCGAACGCGACGCCGTTGGCCTGGCAGCAGATCGTCGACGCAATCGAAGAGCGCTATGAGGACTTCGATGGTTTCGTGATCGTGCACGGCACAGACACGATGACCTATTCCGCGGCGGCCGTGGCGTTCGCCTTTTCCGACCGGCGCAAGCCGATCGTGTTAACCGGTGCCCAGCGTCCGCTGTCCTCGGAGAGGTCGGATGGCCCGCTCAACCTGATCGGTGCGATCGAGCACTTGATGCTCACCCGGCCGCAGACCGCCGAAATCTACTTCGGCGGCGTCGGCATGAACGGCACTCGCGCGGTGAAGTACTCGACCACGGCAGACCGGGCGTTCGTCTCAACCGCCACCGCGCGGGTTAAATCGGGCGGGGCGAACAGCGCCGCTCGGCCCAATATCATCCGCTCTATCCCACCGTTCGGCCGATATTCGGACCTCGAGATCCCGGTGGTCCGGGTGTATCCGGGAATCAGTGCCCGCACACTGTCCGCGATGCTCGGCGATCTGCCGGCTGCGGTGCTGGAGTGCTACGGCTATGGCAACATGCCCGCCGCTACTCCGGGGTTGCTCGACGCGATCGCGGCGGCATCCGGCCGCGGACAGGTGATAGTCGCCGTGTCGCAGTGCGTCGAGGGCAGGATCACCCTCGGTGCATCCGAAGTCAGCACGGGCCTCGCGGAAGCCGGCGTCACCGACGGCGCGGATTTGACCACGGAGGCCGCGCTGGCGAAACTGCACTACCTCTTCGGATGCGGGCTGTCGGCGTCGGAAGTTCGCGAACTGGTGACCATCGGGCTGGTGGGGGAGTTGACGACTCGGGGTTGACCACTCCGAGAGATGCCCAAACGTTGATTGTCAGCCGGTGTGCTCACGGAGAACGCGAGTAAGGCGGCTGCCACTGAGTTTCAAAGATCGACGGTCGTCAAACCTCGACGGAGAGTTCGTAGATCTCGGCGGTCGGATGGCCCGTCCGCTCGTGAATGCGCAAGACCGCCTCCTTGTTGGGTCCGGTTGACAGGCAGAAGGCCTTGCCGGACTCCGGATCCACCCAGGCGTGCTCGAAGTGCACGCCCTCTTCGGACTCGATCGCGAGATCCGCGTCGTGTGCCTTCGCTAGCTCATCTTTCGTGACTCCGACGAACCCCTCGTGAACGTCCATGAAGTGCGCCATTTCCGTTACCTCTATTCTCGCTGTCGTGGGATGGCTTTCTTGCGATGGCTCCAGCATGCGCGCACTATTCTCGGTGGTCAATGGCGGTGAGTCCGAGCGGACTTGCTGCTGAGCGAGTGAGGTCAAGCGGCAGCCGGGCCGCGTCATGTGCGCGACCTTGACCCCGCCTGGGCCGCGCAGTAGCGTCCATCTATCTGTAGGGAGATGGTGCTCGTGGAGCCCGAAGAGAACAAGGCGCTTGTGCGGCGGTTCTACGCCGAGATCGATGCTGGCAATATCGACGCAATGGACGAGTTGGTTGCTGAGAACTATGTCGACCATAACCCGGCGCCGTTTCCCGGACTACCGGCCGGGCGGGAAGGGCTGAAGAAGGCTTTCGAGATTTTCTGGAAGGCCACTCCCGGTCGGCACGAGATCGAGGACCAGATCGCTGAGGGCGACAAGGTAGTGACGAGGCTGACGGCGTACGGCCGCCACGAGGGGGACCTTCCGGGTCCCCTGCCCGCCACGGGCAAGGACATCCGGGAGACGGGAGTGGCGATTCACCGCATCGCGAATGGCAAGCTCGCCGAACACTGGTCGGACAGGAATGACCTGGCGCTGATGCAGCAACTCGGCGTGATCACGCTGCCCGGAGGGTGACTGCTCCGTCTGACTCAGGCGAAGGTGCCGACCCCAGTTAACCGCGACTGTTGCTAGTTGATTCTGACGCCCTGTCGCAATCTATCGCGCTTTCGTACTTTGTACGGTACGCTCGTACAAAGTACGAAAGCGGCTGGGGCCCGTCTGTTGAAGGGACGCGGTCATGACAGAAGTTCTCGTCCAAGTGCGCGCGGCAGGTCTTAGTCGCGGCATTTGGCATCTCATGCGCGGCAAGCCGTACGTGATGCGTCTCGGTCTTCGATCACCCCCACAAGACGTTCCGCTCGAACGGACCCCGGAAGCCATGCGCTACCTCGAAGCCGGGAACGCACGCGGAAAAATCGCCATCACCATCTGAACCCACCGTCCGCAATAGATATCGTCTGCAGTGAAAGAGGTACACAATGTCCACTATCACCACTCAGCAGGGCCGGATGCCGGCGCTGCCGATGACCATTCTCGTGATCGGTGCGGTGCTTGGCCTGGCCGGGATACCCGCGCTGGCCCGGTCCTCGACGGCCATCTGGGGACTGGCGGGGATCCTCGTCGGCGTGGTTCTGATCCTGTTCGGCGCGACCGGTCTGGGAAGGGGAATCGCGCCGGGTGCGCCGCAGGGAGCCGACCGAAACGCACCCTCCGAACCCGCCCAGCTCACCGGACACCTTGACCCGGCGCTGTCGCGATGGCTCTGGCTGTTCAAATGGCTTCTCGTGATACCGCACTACATCGTGCTCGCGATTCTCAGCTTCGCGTTCCTGGTGGTGACTGTCGCAGCCGGGGTTGCGATCCTCTTCACCGGTCACTACCCTCCGTCGCTCTTCCAATTCACGGTCGGTGTCCTGCGCTGGCACTGGCGGGTGGCCTTTTATGCCTACGGCGTATTGGGCACTGACCGCTATCCACCGTTCACGCTTGCGCGCGGCGACTATCCCGCAGAATTCGACGTCGCCTATCCGCTCCAGCTCTCCCACTGGAAAGTGTTGGTCAAATCCTGGCTGTTCGCGTTACCGCAGTTGCTGATCGTTGGTGTTCTTACCGGGGGCGCGTGGGCGTCGACATCCACTGGCGGAATCTCGCTGCTGGGACTATTGATTCTGGTGACCGCCGTCATCTTGCTCTTCACCGGCGTCTACCGGCTCGGACTCTTCAACCTGCTCATGGGCATCCACCGGTGGTCTCTCCGGACCATGACCTATGTGGCGCTGATGAGCGACAAATACCCCCCATTCCGACTCGACCAGGGAGCACTCGATCCACCTGCCAACCCGGTGAGTGTCGGTTGAGATGACTACCACGAGCCGAACCGCCACCGGCGAGCGAGTCCCGATGGAGTCGCTGAGAAAGACGTCGCTTGTCGCGGGCGTGTTATACCTGATCACCTTTGTCTCGATCCCGACCCTCGCGCTCTACACAGTAATTCGAACCGACCCGAACTACATCACCGGCCCGGGCCCGGACACTCCTGTGATCATCGGCGGAATCCTGGAGATCATCGTGGCCCTCGCCGGAATCGGCACCGCCGTCGCACTGTATCCGGTGGTCAAAAGACAGAACGAAGGCGTCGCGCTGGGGTTCGTCGGCTCACGGGTTCTTGAAGCAGCCACTATCTTCGCCGGCGTCACGGCACTCCTGTCGATAGTGGCCTTGCGTCAAGCCGGAGCGGGACCGGATGCTTTGGTCACAGGCCACGCGCTCGTCGAGCTGCGTGAGTGGACGACACTGCTAGGGCAAAGCTTCATCCCGGCCGTGAACGCACTGCTGATCGGCTCGCTGATGTACCAGTCGCGTCTGGTGCCGCGGGTTCTTCCCATCGTTGGATTCATCGGGGCGCCGCTGCTCGTCGCTTCCGACATCGGCGTATTGTTCGGCCTCTGGGGCGCGGTGTCCCCGATCACGGGAATCCTCGCCGCCCCGATCGCGCTCTGGGAATTCTCGCTGGGCGTGTGGCTGGTCGTCAAAGGCTTCAGGCCGTCCCCCACTACAGCAGGAATGGTCGCCGCGGGCGTCCCGGCCACCTCTCACGATGGCCGCATATAGCTGTGCCGCTCTCTCGTGTCCGGCTATGCCTTGGCGGGTGACGTGCGCTATCCGTTTCACACTATGGGTGCCGTCACCGGAGGAGATCGAGGATGCCATCCGGGTACAGGCGCGGAGTGCCGGCCCGCAGGTCGTCGGTCCGGCGACAGCGCCCACATCGGTTAGCGAGAAAAGCTTGACTGCGGCCTGGTCGGCCATCAGCATGTACTCATGCGCTTCGGGGGTTGTTCGACAGGGAGACCGTTATGGGTTCGCTAGGGGTCTGGAACACCATCGGCTTCGTCCTCTTGCTGGCGTCCCTGTTTCTGCTGGTGTCTGCCCTGTTCGGGATCTGGCGGGCTAAGGACCGTATGGAGATCACGCACGTGCTCCTCTGGTTCCTGATTGTGCTGTTCGCGCCGACCGTCGGACCGATCCTCTGGTTTGTGCTCGCGCCAACGCTGCATCCAGGGCTGCGTCGGCATCCCAAGAGCCGATAGAGGGCAGGCCCGGCTCGTCGATGAGACAGCGTTTTCGTCCCGGCGTTTGTTCGCTCGCAGTGAACCAACCAATTGGGAATTGATGACCTACAACAGCACCGCCCCGAAATTGCCCCTGTCAGCGAGTCCTAAATCACGCGCTTTCTACGCGTGGTTGACGGTTCTTACCTCTGGCTCGTTCGTTGCCCTGATCGTCATGGGTCTGTTAGTAGCGCTCGTGACGTCTCTGGATACAGCCAACTCGGGCGACGTCAACATTCTGTTTGTCGGCGTGTTTCTCGCGGCTCTGTCCTTTCCGGTCTCCGCATGGTCGGCGGCCACCACGGTGCTCGGAATCATCCTGGTCGCAGGCATCTCAAAAACGGCGCGCGATCGGGCGGTCGGGGTAGTAGCCATCGTCATCGGTTCGATCGGGTTCATAAGCCCCGTGATCCTCATGATCTTGGCATCCCGGAACCACTAGCGCGTCCGCGACGGGGGACTGGTAAGTGGCTCGGGTTGGCGGCTACCGCCAGGCTGACGGAGCTCACCGGTGTGCGTCCCGCAGATGCCGGTATTTGCTCAAAAGCGACACTCCCGGTCCACCGCACCTGCGTCTACGATGTTTAGCAAAACCGGTCCCGTTCATTCGTTCAGAGGGAAAGAGTGCGGAAATTGCCGACCATCCACCCGTTCCTGTGGTTCGACAACGAGGCAGAGGAAGCAGCCGAGTTTTACGTGTCAGTTTTCCCGAATTCCGAAATTCAGGCCGTCATCCGTATGGAGAGCGCTCCGAGCCCGGAGGACGGAGTGGTCATTGTGACCTTCGTTCTCGACGGCATGAAACTGCAAGCACTCAACGGCGGTCCAAGCAAGTTCAAATTCAACGAGTCCATGTCACTTTTAGTGTGGGTCGAGACGCAAGCCGAGATTGATCACCTGTGGGAACGGCTCACCGCCGACGGCGGTGAGCCGGGTCAGAGCGGATGGCTGAAGGACAAATACGGCCTGTCGTGGCAGATCATTCCGGTGGGAATCGATGAGCTGCTCACCGACCCCGATACGGACCGAGCCAATCGAGTGATGCAGGCACTCCTCGTGATGTCGAAGCTCAACATCGCGGAGTTGCATGCGGCGGCCGACACCGGGTAGCCGCGCATTCGTCCGCTCTCGCGGGCGGCGACTGCCCGAAGTGACGCGTGCGACTCGGGCTCAGCGCACCGACTTCCGCTTGTAGATCGCCATCGACCAGGCGTACCCGGCGACCGCGATCACGACGCACCATCCGATCGCGAGCATCGGGTTCCAGTCGAGCGGGGTGCCGAGCAGCAGCCCACGGATGCTCTCGATGAACGGCGTGAACGGCTGATACTGCGCGAACCACTGCAACCCCGCCGGCATCGACTCGGTCGGTACAAAGCCGCTGCCGAGCGTCGGCAGGAGGGTCAGGATGAGGGGCAGGTTGCTCGCTGTCTCGACGGTCTTCGATTGCATCCCCATCGCGACCCCGATCCAGCTGACCGCGAACGCGATGAGCACGATCAGGCCGGCAGCGGCGAGCCATTCGACCGGTCCGGCTGTGGGGCGGAACCCGACGAGCAGACCCACCCCGAGCACGAGGGCCACGGCGATGATCGCCTGGAGGGTGTTGCCAATCACGTGCCCGGCGAGCACCGCAGCCCGCGAGATCGCCATCGTGCGGAATCGCGCCGTGATGCCTTCGGTCATGTCCATTGCGACAGTTATCGCGGCGCCGCTGGCGGTACCCGCGATGGTGATCAAGAGGATGCCGGGCATGACGTACGCGATGTACGCCGCGCGCCCGCCGGCCGGGTCCACGCCCGGCAGGCCGGCCCCGAGTGTGCCGCCGAACACGAACACGACGAGCAGCAGGATAACGACCGGACCCAGGATGGTGAACATAGACAGGCCGGGGTAGCGCACGATGTGGAGCAGGTTGCGACGCAGCATCGTGATCGAGTCGGCGACGACGTGCGACTGTCGAACGGCGCTAGGGGCCGTGGTGCGCTGGGCCGTGATGGTGGTGGTCATGATTCGGTTCCCTTCGTGTCCGTGCTGTTCGCTTCGGTCCGGCCCGACTCATCCTTCTTGCCGGTCAGGGCAAAGAACACGTCATCGAGGTCCGGGGTGTGGATGCTGAGGTCGTCGACCTCGAGATTGGCCGCATCGAGGCGGTCCAGGACGGTGCGCAGCGCGCCGACCCCGCCGTTGCTCGGCACGGTGAGCGCGAGCCCGGCGTCGTCGCGAGCGGACTCGTCGAGGCCGTGCTCCCGAAGTGCCTGCGAGGCGGCGTCGAGCGACGAGGCATCCGCGAATCGGAGCCGGATGTGCCCGCCGGGCACGAGGCGCTTGAGCTCGTCCGGCGTCCCCTCGGCGACGATGCGCCCGCCGTCGAGCACCGCGATGCGGTTCGCGAGTTCGTCCGCCTCCTCGAGGTGCTGGGTGGTGAGCAGCACGGTCGTGCCCTCCGCGACCAGACCGCGCACGATGTCCCACATGGTGTGGCGGCTGCGCGGGTCAAGGCCGGTGGTTGGCTCGTCGAGGAAGATCACACTCGGCGTGCTCACGAGTGTCATCGCGAGGTCGAGGCGGCGCTTCATCCCGCCGGAGTAGGTGGCGAGCGGCTTGCGGGCGGCCTCGACCAGGTCGAACTGCTCGAGCAGCTCGGCCGTCCGCGTCTTCGAGCGCTTCTCGCCGAGGTGGCGCAGCCTGGCCATCAGGAGGAGGTTCTCCTCGCCGGTGAGCAGGCCGTCGACCGCCGAGAACTGGCCGGTCAGGCCGATCACCGCGCGCACGCCGTCCGGATCGCGAACGACGTCGCATCCGTTCACGAATGCCGTGCCGCCGTCGGGCCGCAGGAGCGTGGACAGGATGTGCACGGTGGTCGTCTTGCCTGCGCCGTTCGGCCCGAGCAGCGCGGTGACGGTGCCCGCGGCAACCGAGAGGTCGACGCCGTCGAGCACGATTTTGTTGCCGTAGGACTTGCGCAGCCCGTGGACTTCGATCGCTGGGATATTCATGGGTTTCGTTCCCTTCTGCCTGTGGGTTCAACCCTCGGTCGCTGGCTCCCTCGGCGCTGGGGTCGCGGATCGCTACGCGATCCCTATAGCTCCACCGCGCTGCGCGATCCTCATAGCTCCGCCGCGCGATAGATGGTGATGTCGCCGTACTGGGTGCGCGCACGCACCGCGACGGTCTGCTCGGACGACTCGGGCGCGCGATCGCCGTCGAGCTCATTGCGTACTCGCCCGTCCTTCGAGGACAGGTCGAGCCAGGCGAGGATGCCGGGCCGCACCCCGATCGTGACCGTGCCGTAGCCGCTTTCGACCTGGACGGACCCGGTCGAGACCTCGAGCATTTCGATGCTGCCGTACGCGGTCTTCGCCGCAACGGAGCCGAGCGCCTTCGTGATCTCGAGGTCGCCGTAGGAGAGCTTCGCGTCGACGTCGCCGCCGGACTCCCTGACCCTGATGGAGCCGTGCGAGGCCTTCAGGATCGCGTCGCCGGCGACCGTGCCGACCCGGATCTGGCCGTGATCGGCCGTGATCTCGATCCCGCCATGGGCGTTCGCGACAGTCACGTTGCCGTTCATGGCGCGCACCCAGAGATCGTCGGTGCTGTCGAGATCGACCATCGAACTCTTGACGCGGGTGGCACCGAGGCGCCCGGCGCTGCGTACGCCGCCCGCGGAGGTCTCGGCAGTGAGCCGCGACCCGGCCGGCAACTCGACCCTCACGTCGACAGACTCGTACGGACCGACGAAGCTGAAGCGCGGCCGCGGGCCAGTGATGGTGAGCCGCTGGCCGTCGAAGTCGACCTTGGTCTCCTCCGCGCCTCGGATGTCGACGGCCTTCGTCGGGTTCGTCGGCGACACCGTCACGACCGTGTCATCCCGGTCGCCGGCGATGATCTCGATCGCGCCCACCGGCAGTTTGATCGCGAGGTCGATGGGGGTGGGGGTGTTGTAGGTGGGCATGCTGAAGGCTCCCTTTTCCTGAGTGTCTGGGCGTGTTTGTTCGACCCCGCCGGTTGGCGTGGCTGATGAATGTGCGGTGGTTAGCGCGCCCAGCCGGCGAAATTGTCGCCGGTGCGCAGCGTGCGCTGCGTAGATCGTCGTTGCTTCGGTTGGAGGGCGGCCGCAATCGCGCGGACCAGCCAGGTATTGACCGACAGGCCGTCGGCCGCTGCCGCATCGTCCACCCGCGCCTTGAGGGCATCCGGCAGACGGAGCGTCGTGCGCGAGGTGCTCGCGTCGTCGAGGTCGACGGTCGCGGGGGGCCGTTCGTCGGCGTCAGGCTCCGTGTTCGGCTGAGTAACTACAAACTCGATCTCACGTCCGCGCAGCCGCAGGTCAACCGAACCGGGTGCGAGGTCGCGGGTGATCTCGCCGACCGCGGCCGACAGGGCGTCGAGTAGCACGAGCCGCGTCGCGGCATCCAGTCCGGCGGCGAGTCGCTCGGCGATGGCACGAGTGTCCTCCGCACCGTTCTCCGCGGCATCCACTAACTGGCGCTGCAGGTCACCTACGTACTGTCCGAGTTCCATCTCACCATAGTGACACCATAGTGGTGTCATGTCAAGCCATCGTGGTGTCACAGGTCGACCCGAGCGATTCGATGCGGCACTGGGACGCATGCCCCGGGCGCCAGCCCCGTTCTGGGGGTGAACCACTCAGTCCGCTGACGATAGCGTCAGAGTTGGGGGTAGGGATGACGTCGGCTGACGGGCTAGAAGCGCGCGTTGATTTCGCTGGGATTCAGGCACTCTCCTCGCGCGAGGCGGGTTACGCCGTAGCGCTCAAGTGCCTTCAGGTGCAGGCGGATGCCGAAGCTCGCGATCCCTCGCTGAGAACGGCTGATCGCGTGGCGTTGCATGAGGCCGCGTGGCCCTGGTACACGGGCGCTCTCGGGGAGATCGAAGTCGGCGAGATGCTTAAGAGTCTGGGTCCGCAATGGTTCGTGCGACATTCAGTGCCGATCGGCACCGGTACGAAAGATGTGGACCACCTGGTCATTGGGCCTGGCGGAGTGTTTGCGATCAACACCAAGCACCACCGGGCCGCGTCCATCTGGGTCGGTGACCATGTCCTTCGAGTTAACAACGCGAACACTCCGCATCTAAAGATTGCACGAAGCGACACACTTGATGTCGCGCGTCGACTGGCAACCAAGGTCGGGTTTCCCGTGCCAGTGACATCAGTTATCGCCGTTCTGAACGCGAATTCGATCGTCGACCGGAGAGAGCCCAACAACCGCCCGGTCTCAGTGGTCGATGCGAAACGGCTCGTCGCGTGGCTCGTCGGGAAACCGCAGCACCTAAACGACACCAAATTGGCGCTGATCAAGCTTGCGGCCGAGGAACCCGAAACATGGCATATCGATCCGCGAGCAGCCGACACCCTGCGGGTGATGCAACGATTCGATCGACTGGCAGCCCAGATCGAGACGCCAAGCAATCCGGCAGGGACTCAAAAGAGAGACCGACCCACGCCGCGTCGAGCCCCGGCGCGACCGACGCCGCGTCAGGCCTCTGCGCGCCCCACGCCGCGTCGGGCCCCTGCGCGCGGCAGGGGGCCGAAGAAATCGACTTCAGGTGATCTCCTCAAACTGTGGTTCGCGGTCGGGGTCGTCATCGTAGCGATCAGCATCCTTCGCGGCGTTGCCGACCAGCCATGCACGTCGCCGATCACGTGCGTCATCCCGTCCCTCTATCTGGCGTTCAAGCCGCTCTTGATATTGGGAGCGATTGCCGCGATTGGGGCGGGTGCGATCGGGACTCTGATCTGGTTAGTGCGACGCGTCTCGCGTTGACCGATCAGAATCTTTCGCGCCGGCTGTCCGCTCGCGCTGTCCGGCGGGGCCAGTGGCACGCCTGTCTTCAGTTCACCGCCTTGTTCACGAGCGCGCCTGAATCGGGCGGCGAGGTGGGACTCAGCCGTCGAGGCGCGAATGCTCCCCGATGTGGTGCCAGG
Source organism: Microbacteriaceae bacterium (assembly GCA_025464975.1). Lineage (GTDB taxonomy): Bacteria > Actinomycetota > Actinomycetes > Actinomycetales > Microbacteriaceae > Lacisediminihabitans. Next base: position 44,996 of record JAODMT010000020.1, read on the forward strand.
TGCGGTTGTGGTAGACGAGGGGCGCGACATTCGTCCCTGAGATGTTGGCCTGCAACGCGTGCACTGCGACAACTGTCGACCCGCCCGCCTCCATCCGGTTGATTACCCGGCCACGGATCCACACCGGGGCACCCGGCAGGAATGGTTCGCCGGTGATCAGTCTGTCCCAACCCGAGCGGTCGGCAAAGCGGTCGACGCCGCTCGTTGCGAACAGTTTTGCGACATCCAATTGGTCCGCGTCGAGCAGGTGCACCACAACGGTGTCGGCCTTCTGAATAGTCGGCGCGCTCGATGACTGGCCCGAGATCGAGAAGACGAGCAGCGCTGGTTCCGCGCTGACGGAGAACACGGATGTCGCCGTCAGGCCCACTGGACCATCGCCGGCATCGGCAGTGATGACAGCAACCCCAGCTGGGTGATTGCGGAAGGCGAGCTTGAATTCGTCCGCGCTCAAGCCCCCTAGTTCTGGGAGCGACTGCACTCGGTCGACGTGCAACGCCGGTTGGTTTTGTTCACGCACTGCGCCCTCACGATCTGTTCATTGTCTCGTTACAGAATCGCGCGCAGTTCAGCCTGATGCAATTTTCGTGTCTCCGTATGACGGTGCTGAGGTAAATGCTCCTAGCCGCGGCGAGGCTTGCGCGGCGGCCGGTCGTCCTGGTCGTCTCGTCGGGCGCGGTCAGGACGGAGTTCGATGAGTTTGCCGCTGATACGGGTTCCCTCCAACTTGGCAAGAACCGCCTCCGACAGGTCCGCGGGAAGTTCGACGAGCGAGAAGGAGGGGAGGATCTTGATCGCGCCGAAGTCTTCACGACTGAGCCCTCCTTCGTTGGCGAGCGCTCCGACGATCTGGCGGGGCTCCACCTTGTGCCGCTTGCCGACCTCGATCCGATAGGAGGCCATCGGACTGGCGCTCGGCCGGGCGCGTCGCTCTGGACGCTCAGCCCGTTCGGAGCGCTCGACCCGGCCGCCACGATCGTCACGGCTGCTCCGGTCAGGGCGATCGGGCCGGTCGCCGCGGGAGTGATCTTCGCGTTCGTAACGGTGTGCGCGCGCGTCGTCGGGGGAGAGCAGCAGCGGCGTCTCGCCTTGGGCGACGACCGCGAGGGCAGCGGCAACATCGGCCTCAGGCACATCGTGATGTTCGACGTAGTGACCGATGATGTCGCGGAAGAGTCCGATTCGGTCTGCTTGGCCGAGAGCTTCAGTAATCGCATCGTCGAAGCGCGCCAGACGTGTGACATTGACGTCCTCGACGCTCGGCAGCTGCATTTGCGTAAGCGGCTGACGGGTCGCCTTCTCGATGGCGATGAGGAGCCGACGCTCGCGCGGGGTGACGAAACTGATCGCGGCACCGCTGCGCCCGGCCCGTCCGGTTCGACCGATGCGGTGGACGTACGACTCCGTGTCGATGGGGATGTCGTAGTTGACGACGTGACTGATCCGCTCGACGTCGAGGCCTCGGGCGGCGACATCCGTGGCAACCAGAATGTCGAGCTTGCCGGATTTGAGCTGCTCGACAGTGCGCTCCCGCTGAACCTGGGCCACATCTCCGTTGATCGCCGCCGCGGAGTAGCCGCGGGCACGCAGCTTCTCGGCGAGCGTCTCCGTCTCATTCTTGGTGCGGACGAACACGATCATTCCCTCGAAGTTCTCCACCTCGAGGATGCGCGTGAGAGCGTCGACCTTCTGCGGATAGGACACCATCAGGTAGCGCTGTGTCGTGTTCGCAGAGGTGGTGGTCTTGTTCTTGACCGTGATCTCTTCGGGATCGTGCAGGTACTTCTTCGAAATCCGTCGGATCTGTGCGGGCATGGTGGCCGAGAACAGCGCGACCTGTTTGTCATCCGGGGTGTCGGCGAGGATCGTCTCGACATCCTCGGCGAAGCCCATCTTGAGCATCTCGTCGGCCTCGTCGAGCACCAGATACTTGAGCTGCGACAGGTCGAGGGTGCCTTTGTCGAGGTGGTCCATGATGCGACCAGGGGTGCCGACCACGACGTGGACACCGCGCCGCAACGCCGAGAGTTGAACACCGTAGCCTTGGCCGCCGTACACGGGCAAGACGTGCACGCCACGCACGTGTGCGGCGTATTTCTCGAACGCTTCGCAGACCTGCAGCGCGAGCTCACGGGTTGGGGCGAGGACGAGCGCCTGGGGGCTCTTCTGTGACACGTCGAGGCGCGAAAGAATCGGCAACGCAAATGCGGCAGTCTTCCCCGTGCCGGTCTGCGCGAGGCCGACGACGTCACGCCCGGCGAGCAGCAGAGGGATGGTCGCGGCCTGGATCGCCGACGGAGTCTCGTACCCGACATCCTTCAGCGCCTTGAGCACCGCGTCATTGAGCCCAAGCTCAGAGAAGGTAATCGATTCGCGTGCAGCGTCTGCTTCGCTCTGCACTGTTTCCGGGGCCGTCATGGTTCAACGGTATCCGAACTGGCCACCGCTTCGTGACCCATTGGATGCGTCAAGCGATCCGAATTTGTGCGCTACAACTTCGTCCGCCAACCCCGCTGCACGGCTTGGTTGTGCAGCAGGAATGGCACTGACGCTCGGATGGACTTCGGGTTGAGCGATGAAGCTGCCGCCGTCTCTCACCGCTTCAGCACGGTGGTTACCCGCGATCGGCCGACCCGCCACTCTCGCCCGGAGGGGTTGAGGCGCGGAGGTGGGATCAGGTGCGGGATTCCGTGGCGCATGACGAGCCTGAAGTCGCTGTGATGGAGCATGTGGTGATGCGCCGGGCAGAGGAGCACCCCGTTGCTGACGTCGGTCGGGCCACCCCAGCTCCAATCGATGACGTGATGCGCGTCACACCAGGCGGGGGGAGCGCCGCAGTTGGGCCAGATGTATCCGCCGTCCCGCACGGTCAGCGCCAAGCGCTGCGCGTGGCTGAAAAGTCGGCGCGGCAGACCAAACGAAAGGATCTCACCGCGATCGCCCAACCGCATAAGGCGGATCTCGGCGTCGCAGGACAGTTCACGGGCATGCTTGGCGGCGATCGGCTCCTGGACCCCGGACAGCCACGCAACACCGGAGCCCGAGATGTAGTCACTCGCCCTCACCGTGAGCACGATGGTGGCCTTGCTTCTGGGGATCGTTGTGTCGGCGAGGATACCGGCTGTGATCACCCCCACCAGGATGTCGCAGTTGCGCTGCCCCGGGGTGCGCAACTCCGGCAGCGATTCGTCGTCGGATTCCTCCCGAAAACGGGGCGAACATCCCGGAGCAGAGTAGGAATCGATCATGGCCCGGAACGTCGCGGCCGCGGTCGGGTCGAGCTGACCATACAGGGGCGTCATGCCGTTGCGTTCACGCCCGAGCTTGACCTCTCGTCGCATTCGCAGCTCTTCGTCACGAGGCTCAGCACCGTCGGCATCGAGCGTGTCCCGCCACAGGCGAGCCTGAATGCCGATCAGGTCCGCGGAATCCTCCCGAGCCCGCTCGACCAGGCACCGCTCGGCCTCGAACAAGTCGTCTGGCGCGCAGCGCTCGGCCGCCTGCTGAAGGTTTTGCGTGATCATCGCGGCGGCATCCGCGGCGATCTCTCCGCGGGTGAGCGCTGCCGCGACATGCGAATACAGAGGCGGCAGGGGAGTGCCGTCCAGCGCGGCCCGATTGCGCACCAGGGCGCCCAACCTCATTCGCCGCCCTGCTTCCGAAGGTGCCACCCGAGTGATTTGCTCGATCAGGTGACCTGGACGGCGCTGTCCCATGCGGTACGACAGTCCGGCGGTACCCAGTTCGTGCCGAGACCGCTCCGCGACCTCCGCTGCGGTCGAAATTCGGAGCGCGTCGACGAATCGGCCCAGTTGCTCACCCGTTTCCAGTCTCGAAAGGAGGCGATCATCGTCGAGGGTCTCCGCCGGCACGGCGCACGCGACGGCCAACAGAGCCATCGCCTGCTGCAGTTCGGCCTCGGAGTCACCGTCTTGGATGTTCACAACTAGATTCTGACAGGCACCACCGACATCCCTTTTGTGCTGGTCAAACGCCTTTTTTCGGTGGATAACGCTTGTTGGAGGCGACCTGTGGAGGAGATGACCATTCCGAGCGTCACCTCGAGAACGTTTGGTCGTCGCGTGACTAGATTGAGGAGATGACCAAATGGAACGTCGAGAACATCCCGTCGCAGAGTGGCCGGACCATCATCGTCACTGGAGCCAACAGCGGCCTCGGCCGGGCCACGACTAGCGCCCTGGCTCGAGCCGGCGGCCGGGTCGTGATGGCCGTGCGAGACCTGAACCGCGGGGCGGCCGTCGCGGCCACCATCACCGGCGACGTTGAGGTGCGCGAACTCGATCTCGCCGACCTGTCGTCGGTGCGGCGCTTCGCCGGCGAATGGAACGAGCCGATTGATGTGCTCGTCAACAACGCCGGAGTCATGGCGGTGCCGCAGGGCACCACCAAAGACGGCTTCGAAACCCAGTTCGGCACCAACCACCTCGGCCATTTCGCGCTCACCAACCTCCTGCTTCCGCGCATCACAGATCGGGTGGTGACGGTGTCGTCCACCGCGCATCGCGTCGGCGCCATCGACCTCGACGATCTCAACTGGAGGTCGCGTCCATGCAAAACGTGGGCGGTCTACGGTCAGTCCAAGCTGGCCAACCTCCTGTTCACCCTCGAGCTGGAGCGCAGGCTCGCGAGCGACGGATCGGCCGTGCGGGCATTCGCCGCGCATCCGGGCTATGCCGCAACCAATCTGCAGAGCCATTCCGGAAACCGGATGATGAACGGTTTGATGGCGGTGGGCAACAAGCTGATGGCTCAGAGTGAGCAGATGGGGGCGTTGCCGAGCCTGTTCGCGGCCACTCAGGATCTTCCTGGCGCGAGCTATGTTGGGCCGGATGGCCGCAGCGAGCAACGCGGGTACCCGACCCTGGTCGGCCGCACCGCCGCCGCGAGCGACGTCGAGATGGCGAAGAAGCTCTGGACCGCGTCGGAGCAGCTGACCGGCGTGAGCTATCCGTCGCTCGCGCGCTGACGCGAGCAGGCTCGCTACATCGCCTCGCCGGTATAGGAGTACTTGACGAACACCTCGGATGCGAGGCCGGATTCCTCCAGTACGCCCTGCACGGCGGTGAGCATGTACTTCGAGTCCCAACCCATGTAGAGGAAGTGCGTTTCGTCTAGCGCATCCCAGTGCCCGTTCCAGGCCTGCGACTCGAAGATCGGGCCACCGCGTCGAGCGCTGAAGGTGACGACGTGGTCGCGCGCATCCGCCCAGAGCCGTTTGAACACCCGGTTGAAGAGGTACTTGACGTCGGGGACCTCCCAGTGCTCGCCGCGGTATTCGACATACTCGAACTCTCGCTCCCAGCCGCGAGGCCACCCTCGCCTCCGCTGCGCGTCGAGGATCGGTGTGAGTCCATCGTCGTCGATGCCGACCGTCGCCGGACGCGCCCAGATGCGCAGGAAATCGGCCGTCAGCCGCGCGGTGCGCTCGGCGATAGCGGAGGTTCCCCACGCGGGAGTGTCGATAAGCTCGCGGGTCGCGGCGATCGCGCTCTTCGCGTAGACGCCTGTTCGCTTATCCGGGAACGACGTGTCGGCCGCGCGCTCGGCCAGCCGCTCCTCGAGAAGGCTGAGGTTGCCGAGCGACTGCGCCAGGGCTCGATGGCTGTTTTGCTCGTCCTCGCTGTAGTCGGCCCATTCCCGCACTCCGTCGCCGCTCCAGGTATCTCCCGGTGCCAGCGGAAATATGTGCTCCACTTCCAGGTCGATCACGCTGTCGACGCCAGCGAGGCGCCCGAGCACGTAGGCGGCGTGGGGGAGTGCCCCGTACTTCAAGGCGACGCGCACGCGCTCGTCCGATGGAGTGATCCGGGCAATCGCTTCGACCAGGCTGTCCGGCCCCTCGTCTCGCGCGCGGCATAGGCGGGCCACCAGTCGATCGCTGCCCAGGCCGACTGCCGTCCTGCGGATGAGCAGTGCCTGGACGTGTTCCAGGGTTTCGATCAGGGTGCGCCTGTCGACGACACCGCCCGAGTAGTCGCGATAGGCCCGCATCACGAGCGGGTACATCCGCCGGCCGAACGTGTTGACGTAGCCCAGCTGGCGTGCGAGCTCGTCGTCTGCCGCGTGCGCCGGCTCCATAAGCACGCGATAGATCGCCGAGTAGTCTCTCCACTCGGCCGCAAGCGTGCGCAGCGTCTCGAGGCGCAGCCGCGGGAACTGGTGCCGGAATGCGTCGTACACCCCGCGTCCGCCTTGGACGTCGATCTCGCGGCCGGTCGTCATGACCAGATAGTGGCGCCAGAAGCTGGCAATGGATTCCCCGGTGTTCTGTTCGATCGGCACCCAGAAGGATCCCTCGATCTCGCTCTGCTCCGCATGCGACAGACCCATCAAGACGTAGTTGTGGATCAGCTCGTGGTCCCGGAGTGGCTCGCCCGTGGAGTTGAGGCTCTCGAAAGTCTGCTGGGCGTTCGCGTCCGCGCCGAGGGTTATGGCGACATGCTCCAGCCGCTGCAGACCTCGCCAGATCCGCGGGACTTCCTCAGAAGGCACCTGGCTGCGGAAGAAGGCGTAGTTGTCGTCGAACCGCGAATCGCGCTGCTCGGCGTCCGACGACCGGCGGTCGAGCACAACGCTCTCGAAAACCTGTGCCCAGGCCCGGTGCGGGCGGAGCTTGGTTCGGGTCGGGTCGGTGGCGTGCACGAGCACGTTTTCGAGCTGGGCGGTGAGGGTGGGATCGTCGACCTGCTCTGGTTGGTGCAGCACGGTGTGGTGAAGTGCAGCGATCAGCAGCATGAGTGTCGTGATTCGCTGCTGGCCATCGATGAGCACCAGTTCCGCCGCGTCGCCGTCGGCGCTCATCGTGGACAGCACCGAGCCGATGAAGTGCGTCTGCCTGTCTTCCGAGTCCGCAACGGCGCGGATGTCGGCGAGTAGCTGCTCGCATCCGCCGATGTCCCAGCGGTACTGACGTTGATAGACGGGCACGACGATGGTCGTGTCCGCGGCGGAGAGCCAGCGAATCGTGTTGACCGCGGTGGCATCGATATTCGTGGCAGTGCCCATAGTCTCGCTTCGCCCTTCGGAACGCTGTCTCTCGAGCATCCCGGGAAACCAGTGTATTCGGAACGCCTGCGCGCATCGTTCACGGACACACTCGCCACCAGGACGACCCGCGAGGGAGCGCTCGGGCTGCACGGAGGGCCCATATGTAGGCTTGCCTAAGTTGGGCCTGTAAAAACGCGCTGGCCCCTTACGAAAGGACATGATCCACAACATGGGTTATATCAAGTCACCCGCTCTCGAGGAGACCGGCTACGTAGTACTCGACCGCTACAACCAGGAGCTCGACCCCAAGGAGTGGCTCGACATCGAGTTCGTCGACTGGAAGTCGTCGGGCGAAACGCAGTTCGCGCCGCTGGCCAGCGCGAAGGGCGAAATCGAGGTCAACGGCTTCTGGAACCACAAGCCGCCGCGCACCGACAAGGACGGGGTGTGGATCCCGTCGCAGGTGGAAAAGGCGCCGAATCTCGTGCGCCGCGCGCAGGAGCCGGGCGCGAACGTCGGCCGCTGCCGTGTGATCGAGTTGCAGCCCAACAACTATGCGGACGCCCTGTATAACCTGCATCAGGACGACAACAACCGCCTCAACCCCGACGGCACCGGTTGGGTCGTTCGTGGCTTCTTCAACCTGACCGACGACAAGGACAGCTATTTCGTCCTGCGCGACAACCGCACCGACCCGGGCGTCGAGTACCGAATTGCCCTGCCGGCCGGCGCTCAGTTGCTCGTTGACACGCAGCGGCTCTGGCACGCCACCGCCCATAATGGCGCCGAGCCCCGCTACTGCCTGATCACCTCATGGGAGTCGGGCCCCGAGCTCGACGCCTACATCGAGAAGTACAACGGCGTGAACCGCGTGCCGAACGTGGAGGTGTCGCAGGACATCCTCGACGCGGGCCAGGCCGAGCAGACCCGCCGTATTGCGGCACGCGCCGCCTTCTACGCGGCCAAGGGCCAGGCGGAGAAGACGGCGATGAGCGAGGCCTGATAGGTCGGCTGCTCCCCTGCGAAAGGCTCCGGTCGTGCGACCGGGGCCTTTCGCCGTTCCGGGTGTGCGGAGCGCTTAGTAGTTGGAAGTCAGGAACGTGTCACAGGATGCGGGGACGCCGCTGTTGTAACCGGCCATGAAGGCTGAGCTGCGCTGCTGCGGGGTTCCATGATGCTCAGGGTCGTTGAACTCGTAGTCGCCAACGTCCAACGTCGTCTGGAAAGCCTCCTCGATGTCTCCTGCTTCGAGGATGCCCTCGTAGTAGGCGGAATTCGCCCAGATGCCCGCCCAGCAGTCGGCATGGAGCTCGGTCTTGTACGTCTCGAAGGCATCGAGGAGGTTCAGTTCGGATTGGAGTGAGTGCGCGTACTCGTGCGCGACGACGTAGGCAACCGAGAAGTCACCGGTACTATAGCGGTCGTTCGCGCTCATGTTGGCACGGATCGTGCCGTCCCAGATTCCGGTCGCAAGTGTCTGGGAGATGACGATGGTGTCGTCTGAAGCGCAGTACTCCGCCGTCGAATCGTTGGTGAGACCCGACTCGTCAGGTGTGCAACCCGTGGAAACCTCTACCTGTTCTCCCGGTGCGGGGAATGCATAGTTCACCGAGGGCTCGGGATAGCCAGCGGCCGCCCAGACACCGGTCCAGTAGGAGTCAACATCCTGGAGGACATAGTTAAGGAAATCGTCCATCATGCTGGCCGCGTTAGTGGTCGTGAGGTCAGAGTTCAGCACCTCGCCGCTGGATGCCTCCGGGCCTGCCGGCAGCGGTTTGGTCTTATCGAGTGGTTCGCCCGTTGCCTGCGGTGTCGGGACGGGCGAGGCTGACGGAATCGGCTGATCCGTCGCCGACGGCGTCGGTTTCTCGGTGGCCCGTGTGGAGCTGGACGGCCGACCGCCCGCGCCAGGCGTGTCCGCCGTGCTCGAGCAGCCGCCCAGAACCACGCATGAGAGAAGTAGTGCCGAAAGCCGGGGCGGTGTTTTTGTCATCGCCATTACTCCCTTCGGAGAGCGTCTATTCGCTGTGGTCGCCGCCGTCTACTGGTCGTTCGCGATGTTCGCGGCGGATCGACAGCCCGAACGCTAGGCCCGTTCGGGGCCGAAGAGAAGATGTTGCGCTTTTCTCGCTTGAGAGCCCATCGTCGGTGCTCTCGGCGCGAGTGTTACGCCGGGTTGCTCGCCAATCGGCCTCAGGGCTGGCGGCCGGGCTACCGTCGACTGTGACGATCGAGAACCTGCTTACCGAAAACCGCCGCTATCCGGCCCCGGCCGAGTTCGCCGCCAACGCGAACGTCGATTCCTCCTGGTGGGCTCGCGCAGAGCGTGACCCGGTCGCGTTCTGGGCGGACCAGGCTCGGCGCCTTGACTGGGCAGAGCCGTGGCAGACCGACCACACCTGGCACCCCGCCCGTCCGGCGAACTCGGGCGAGCTCTCGATTCCGCGCGTCGAGTGGTTCGCGGGCGGCAAGCTCAACGTCGCAGTGAACTGCGTCGACCGGCACGTCGCATCCGGAAAGGGCGAAAAGGTCGCCTTCCACTTCGAAGGCGAGCGTGGTGACCGACGGACGCTGACTTACGCGGAGCTGCAGCGCGAGGTGTCCAGGGCCGCTAACGCGCTGACAAAGCTCGGCATCGTCGAAGGTGATCGCGTCGTCGTGTACCTGCCGGTCATTCCGGAGACCGTCATCATCACGTTGGCGATCGCACGGCTCGGCGCGATTCATTCCCTCGTGTTCGGCGGCTTCTCGGCCGAAGCGCTGCGCTTCCGGGTCGAGGACACCGGCGCGAAGCTGCTCGTCACGAGCGACGGCCAGTTCCGCCGCGGAAAGGCGGTCGCCGTCAAGGAGGCGGCGGATGTCGCGGTGGCGGGCGTCGGCTCCATCGAACATGTGCTCGTGGTGCAGCGCACGGGTAGCGACATCCCGTGGACGGAAGGCCGCGATGTCTGGTGGCACGACGTCGTCGATGCGGCACCCGACACCCACGAACCGCAAGTTTTCGACGCGGAGACCCCGCTGTTCATCATCTACACCTCCGGCACGACGGGTAAGCCCAAGGGTCTCGTGCACACCTCGGGCGGCTACCTCACACACGCATCGTGGAGCCACTGGGCGGTCTTCGACGCCAAAGACTCCGACGTCTATTGGTGCACCGCCGACCTCGCCTGGGTCACCGCGCACAGCTATGTGCTCTACGGACCGCTCTCGAACGGCATCACGTCCGTCATCTACGAGGGCACGCCGAACGAGCCGCACCCCGCCAGGCACTTCGAGATCATCGAGCGTTACGGCGTCACGACGTATTACACAGCGCCGACACTCATCCGCACTTTCATGACCTGGTTCCCCGGCGGTCTGCCGACCGAGTATGACCTGTCGACCATCCGGCTGCTTGGCTCGGTCGGCGAGTCGATCAACCCCGCGGCCTGGGTCTGGTTCCATGAGAACATCGGCGGCGGGCGGGCGCCCATCGTCGACACGTGGTGGCAGTCGGAAACGGGGGCAGCCGTCATGGCTCCGCTGCCCGGGGTCTCGACGCTCAAGCCCGGATCCGCCCTCGGTGCGCTCCCTGGCCTTCGCACCCTCGTGGTCGATGACGACGGCAACGAAGTGGCGCATGGATCCGGCGGCTACCTCGTGATCGACGGCACCTGGCCAGGCATGGCGCGCACGGTGTGGGGCAACCCAGAGCGCTTTCGCGATTCGTACTGGGCCCGATTCGCCGATCGGGGCTACTTCTTCTCGGGCGATGGGGCCAAGTACGACGCGGATGGGGACATCTGGCTGCTCGGTCGCGTGGACGACGTCATCAACGTCTCCGGCCACCGCCTCTCCACCATCGAGATCGAGTCGGCGCTCGTTGCGCATCCGCTTGTCGGCGAGGCCGGCGTCGTCGGTGTTTCGGATGCCACAACGGGCGAGGCCATCGCGGCCTTCGTCATTCCCACGGTCGCACCCGGCGACGCGGATGACGTGGACGCCTGGCTGGCGCTCCGCGACGAGCTGGCGCCGCTCCTTCGCGCGCACATAACGCACGACATCGGGCCGGTCGCCAAACCGCGGGACATCTTCATCGTGCCAGACCTGCCCAAGACGCGCTCCGGCAAGATTATGCGTCGACTCCTGGGAGACGTCGTCGACGGACGCGCGCTCGGCGACACGACGTCACTGCAGGACGAGACCGTGCCGGAGCGTATCCAGCGCATCGTGCGCGCCTCCCGCTAGCCGATCCCGCGAAAGGCCAGGATACGTGCAGTTCCCTCGTGACGTTGTCGCCGTGCCTCTGGGTCCAGTGGTAGTCGCCCAACTGCCACACATTCGGCATTAAAGCGAGGGGTGGCGGATGCCAGAAGGCCCGATTACCGTCAGGTAACCCAACCGAAAGGTGTTCACCATGACCAAATATTTGTTCGAAGCGAACTACGTGGGCGAGGGAATCAAGGGCCTCATGCGCGACGGGGGGACAAAGCGCCGTGATGCGATCGTCGAAGCCCTCAACTCCGTAGGAGGGTCGCTCGAGAGCTTCTACTTTGCCTTCGGCGAGACCGACGTCCTGGGGGTCTTCGACATCCCGGAACAGGCCAGTGCCGCAGCCCTGTCTCTCACAATCAATTCGACGGGTTCCGTGAATGTGCATCTGAAACCGTTGATGACACCCGAAGATCTCGACGAGGCGGCAAAGAAGACACCGAAATACCGTGCACCCGGGCAATAGAACGCTAGACCGCTCGGCTCCCGCCAACATGCCAATCGAGGTGCGACCGGCGACGGTATTCGAAGACGTCCGGACGATGGTCGGACCAAAGCGGCAAGATGCGAACGTGTGCTGGTGCCTGAGCTATCGCATCCCCTCGAAGGAGAATCTCGAGCTTAGGTGCCAGGCGCGCGGCGAACTCATGCGACGCCTGTGCGGACAAGACCCGCCGCCTGGCGTGCTCGCTTACGACGGCGACGAGGTGGTTGGCTGGGCTGCCGTGCATCCGCGCACCGACACGAGCTTCGCGCGCAACAGCAAGATCCCGCACGTCGATCAGCTCGATGTCTGGTCGGTGTGGTGCATCCGAGTGCGGCCCGGACATCGCGGCGAGGGTCTCTCGCACCACTTGCTTGCGGGCGCCGTAGAGTTCGCACACAACAACGGGGCGCCCGCGATCGAGGGATATCCGCTCGACAACGAGGGCAAGAAGGTCGACCTCACGATGGCCTACGTCGGAACCCGAAAGCTCTTCGAGCGAGCTGGATTCGCGAAAGCCGCCGACACCGACTCGGTGCTGAACGGATTCCCGCGCGTGCTCATGAGGCTCGACCTGCGTTGAGCCTTGCGTTGGTCGATGCGAGCGGATAGTCGGTGTGGGAGGATGCCGCCGTGACCGATCAACGCGAGCGCCGGATGCTCCTCGACACCGCTGCACTGTATTTCCGCGCGTTCTACGCGGTGCCGGACTCAGTGCACGCACCGAACGGGCTGCCGGTGAACGCCGTTCGTGGACTGCTCGACATCATCGCGCGGCTCGCCTCCGAATTCCAGCCGACAGAAATCGTGGCGTGCTGGGATGACGACTGGCGACCGCAGTGGCGCGTGGATCTGATCCCCACCTACAAGACCCACCGGGTCGCCGCGGCGTCGGCGGCGGATGGTGTCGCTCAGGCGGAGGAGGTTCCCGATCTGCTGACACCCCAGGTCGCGGTCATCCGCGAGGTGCTCGGCGCGCTCGGAGTGCCGGTGATCGGCGCCCCGCATCACGAGGCCGACGATGTGATCGGCACGCTGGCGTCGCTCTCTCCGATCCCCGTGGACGTCGTCACTGGTGACCGCGACCTCTTCCAGCTGGTCGACGACTCCCGCGAGGTACGGGTGATCTACACCGGTCGCGGCATGTCACGGCTTGAGATTCTGACGGATGCCGCCCTCGAGGCCAAGTACGGAGTCGCCCCGGCGCAGTACGCGGACTTTGCGGCGATGCGCGGAGACGCCTCGGACGGTCTGCCCGGGGTGGCCGGCGTGGGGGAGAAGACAGCAGTCACGTTGCTATCCACCTACGGCGACCTCGACGGCATCGTCGCCGCGGCCGCGGATCCGGCGTCCGTGATGGCGCCCCCCGTGCGGGCCAAAATCCGCGCCGCGGCCGACTACTTGATGGTCGCTCCCGCGGTGGTGAAGGTTGTGCGCGACCTCGAGCTGCCCGACTTCGACGCCCGCATCCGTGTGCGCACTCGCGAACAGACGGCCGACCTGGATCGGCTGTCCGCCGACTGGGGGCTCGGGTCGTCGATGAAGCGCGCTCGGGACGCGCTTGGTGCATTGGTCTAGGAAATTGCGCATGAGCACGCTCGCTATCGGCGACCACGCCCTCCTGTCGGACCGGCATTCCGCCGCCCTCGTCACTCGTGACGGCTCGGTCACTTGGCTGTGCTTTCCCCGGTTCGACAGCGAGTCGATATTCGCCTCGCTGCTGGATGATGACGCCGGCCATTGGTCGATCCGGCCCGTTGGAGGGGCGACTTCGACCCGCGCATATGTCGACGGGACGATGGTGCTCCGCACCAGTTTCCATACAGCAGAGGGAACCGTTGAACTTCTCGATGCCATGGAGCTCGGACCCTCATCGGATCCTCACCGGCTCGGCGAACATGCCCCCCACTCCCTTCTCCGCAGTGTGCACTGCACAAGTGGCCAGATGACCATCGAAACGGTATGTCGACCTCGGCCCGAGTACGGCCTGGTCGTTCCCGCTTTCAGCACAGCGGGGTTCGGTGTCGTTGCAGCGGGTGGTTCCGGTCGCATCACCGTGTCGATGCCCGAACAGGTGGTCCCCTCAGACGGAGAGATCACCCTCCAATTCACAGTGCATGCCGGTGAGACAAAGGCGTTCGCGCTTCAGCGCACTCGTCTCGGCGAACCGCTTCCACGGCCATACACGCAGGGGGAGGTTGCGGCGGGGCTGGAGGCTACTATCGCCGGCTGGCAATCGTGGTCCGCAATCCACCAAACCTACGACGGGCCGTGGCGAGAGTTGGTCCACCAATCGGGCCGAGTGTTGCAGGCGCTCAGCTACCAACCGACCGGCGCGATCGTCGCCGCCGCAACGACGTCACTGCCAGAGGAAATCGGGGGTGAGCGGAACTGGGACTACCGCTACTCGTGGGTGCGGGATGCCAGTTTCACGATGCAGGCCCTGTGGGTTGCAGCATGCCCGGACGAGGCCCACGAATTCTTCAGCTTCATGACCGCCGCGGCAGCTCACTCCCGCCCCGATCGCCATCTGCAGATCATGTTCGGAATCGGCGGTGAACACGATCTGTCGGAACGGACCCTGCCGCAACTTTCCGGATGGAGGGGGAGCGCGCCTGTACGGGTCGGTAACGGAGCCTGGGACCAACCCCAACTTGATGTATACGGCGAACTTCTCGACGCCGCCCTCGTGCTGCGCGACCAGCTCGGCGAGATGAACCAAGCGACCCGTACGTTCCTGATCGCGCTCGCCGACGCCGCGGCCAGTCAATGGCAGCAAAAAGACAATGGGATCTGGGAAATCCGCGGAGCGCCAAAGCACTTCCTTTTCTCCAAACTGATGTGTTGGGTAGCCCTCGACCGGGCAGTGCGCATGGCCGGGCAGCTGCACGCCACCCACCGGGCAAAAGAATGGGCTGAGACGGCCAATAACATTCGCGTAGCCATCCTCGACCAGGGGTGGAATGCACAGGCCGGCGCCTTCACCCAGTCCTTCGCCTCACCCGACCTCGACGCCGCTGCATTGATGATTCCCATCGTCGGCTTTCTGCCTGCCTCGGATTCGAGAGTTCTGTCAACTGTCGACGCCATCATCGAGAGACTCACCGATGAGCGAGGGCTGGTTATTCGATACCAAACAGAGTCCGGCGTCGACGGCGTCACCGGTAACGAAGGCAGTTTCTTGCTGTGTACGTTCTGGCTCGCTCAGGTACTGGCAGATGCTGGCCGCATCGATGAAGCTCGGGTGGTATTCGACAGGGTCGTCAAGCACGTCAATGATGTTGGTCTCCTTGCGGAGGAGATCGATTCGACCACCGGAGAGCAACTCGGAAATTTCCCCCAGGCATTTAGCCACGTTGGCCTGGTGAACGCTGCCTGGGCGATCCACCAGGCTGAACGGCGAATCAAAACCGCGCGGACCTCCTAACCCGCCGACGCAACTCCGACAGGGTAGGCGGGCAGTCGCCCCGGTACGCGTGTGTCGGAAACCTAGCCATCCGCGCCGATCGGGTCGATGATTGCTGGTGTGACGGGATGGAAAACGCCGATCGGTCGCGGGTCGTGAACCCGGCGGCGCGGCGCGTCCAGCGTGTCTACTTGATCCTCCTTCTCGGCAACACGTTGGCGGCGTCATTCATCTGGGGGATCAACACTCTCTTCCTGCTCAACGCGGGGCTGTCGAACTTCGAAGCCTTCGCAGCGAACGCGTTCTTCACCGCGGGCATGGTGATTTTCGAAATCCCGACCGGGGTTGTCGCCGACACGGTGGGGAGAAAGGCGTCCTATCTGCTTGGGACGATCACGCTTTCCGTCACCACCGGGCTCTACTGGATGCTGTGGCTCTGGCACGCACCATTCGCCTGGTGGGCGCTCGTGTCCGTGCTGCTTGGTCTCGGCTTCACGTTCTTCTCCGGCGCGGTGGACGCCTGGCTGGTCGATGCGCTCACCTCGACCGGGTATACCGGCAGTCTCGAGGCCGTATTCGGCAGAGGGCTCGTGGTGACCGGAATCGCCATGTTCACCGGCTCGGTACTGGGCGGCGTGATCGCGCAGGCGACCAACCTCGGAGTTCCGTTCCTACTGCGCGCCGGGGTACTCATCCTCATGTTCGTTTTCGCGTTCTTCGTGATGAAGGACCTCGGTTTCACCCCGGATCGCTCAATGAGGCCGCTGAAGGCGACCCGGAACGTACTGACGCAGTCGATCGAGCACGGGCTCAAGAGGCGCTCGGTGCGCTACGTGATTCTCTCGGCACCGTTCGCGTCCGGGGTCGGGATCTACGCCTTCTACGCGTTGCAGCCCTATCTGCTGGAGCTCTATGGCGACAGGTCGGCCTACTCCATCGCCGGACTGGCCGCGGCCGTCCTCTCGCTGTCACAGGTGGCCGGCGGCATGCTGGCGCCCCGGATCCGCAAGCTGTTCGCCAGGCGGACCACCACGGTGATCGGGGCTTCCCTCACCAGCATTGCTGTGCTCGTGTTGCTCGGCGTCAACAGCCTCTTCTGGCTCGCGATCGTGTTTCTGGTGGTCTGGGGATTCGTGTTCGCCGTCGCGGGGCCCGTGCGGCAGGCCTACCTCAACGACATGATTCCGTCGAAGCAGCGCGCGACCGTGCTGTCGTTCGATTCGCTCTTCGGCAGCCTTGGCGGGGTGTTCATCCAGCCGGCGCTCGGCCGCTCCGCCGACCTCTGGGGCTACGGGACGTCACTAGTGATCGGTGGCGTCGTGGAACTCGTCGGGATCCCGTTCCTGTTCGCCACCCGGCGGCAGCACGACGCCGCCGATACGATCACCGCGCGCGAGGACGCTGCCCCGGCCGCGCCTGAGGTACCGTGACCGCGGTGGCCCGAATGCTCCCTCGGGCTAGAACTGAGACATGACCACTCCGCCGTTGGTTCTCGGCCCGATACTGCGGTACGTCGACGAGACTTCGGCCGCTGTCTGGGTCGAGACTCGCGATCGTGCGACGGTGGTCGTGGGCGCCGAGAACGGCGAGTGGATGGCGCGCACCTTCGCCGTGCACGGTCACCACTACGCACTCGTGCACGTCGACGGCCTCGAGCCGGGATCCGCGACGGCCTATTCCGTGAAGGTGAACGGCGTCGGCGTGTGGCCAGAGCCGACGTCGGAGTTTCCCTCATCCGTGATTTCGACGCGTCAAACCGGTAGGCGGCTGCGCCTGTCCTTCGGGTCGTGCCGCACCAGCGTTCCGCATGACAAGACCGGGAACCGGCAGCACGGGGTTGACGCACTGCGAGCTTTTGCGTTTCAACTCCTAATGGACCATTCCACCGGGCCAGACCTGCTCCTGTTCCTCGGAGACCAGGTCTACGCCGACTCGGCTAGTGAGGCGATGAAGGAGTTCATCGAGTCCAGGCGGGACATCAAGGACCCTCCCGGGGACGAGCTCGCGGACTACGAGGAGTATTCCCACCTCTACAAGCTCGCGTGGTCCGACGAGGCCAACCGGTGGCTGATGTCCACCGTGCCAATCGCGATGATGTTCGACGACCACGACATCCGGGACGACTGGAATTCTTCGGTGAGCTGGAAGCGTGACATGGAACGCAAGCCGTGGTGGCAGGGACGCATCGTCGCCGGACTCGCCTCGTACTGGGTGTACCAGCACCTCGGCAACCTGTCGCCGGGGGAGCGAAACGAGGATCCGATCTGGCGGCTGATCGCGGCTCACCCGGACGAAGCAGAACTCGACCTGAGCGCCGCCATCGACGCGTTCGCCGACCGCTCCGACAAGGAGCCGACGAGCTACCGGTGGAGCTACTGCAGGGACTTCGACGACGTGCGGCTGATCGTGCTCGACTCACGCGCCTCGCGCGAGTTGGACCCGGAGCGGCGCGCAATCATTGACGCCGGTGAGACGGCGTGGCTCGATGGCAAGATGCGGGGTGAATTCCGACACGTCCTGCTCGGGACTTCCCTGCCGTTCCTGCTACCGACCGGCCTGCACCATCTTGAGGCGTGGGACGAGGCCATCTCCCAGGGCGCATGGGGGAGCCCGGCCGCCTGGATCGGTGAACGGCTTCGCCGGGCGCTCGACCTCGAGCACTGGGCGGCATTCCAGAACAGCTTCAGGGATGTGGCGGGGATGCTCACGGAGGTCGCTGACGGCAAGCGCGGCACGCCACCGCAGACCGTCACAATCCTTTCCGGTGACGTGCACTACTCGTACGTGTCGGAGGTGGATAGGGCGACGGGCAGCAGAATCATTCAGGCGGTGTGTTCGCCCATCCGCAATCCGCTGCCCAAATGGCTCCGCTACTTTGCCGCTCTTTCGTCCTACGAGATTCCCGCTCGACTGAGCGCCCGTCTGGCGCGAGCCGCGAACGTACCGGCTCCACCGATCGCGTGGTCGCGCGTGAAGGGTCCGTGGTTCGACAACTGCCTGGCGACTCTCGCCGACACCCCGGCTGGTCTGCAGCTTCGCTGGGTGTCTGGTATCGAATCACCTCACGACCGGCGGCATCCGCGAGTGAAGGAGGTAGTCGACATCATGGTGCGCCCTCGGGCGCCCGCTCGGCGCGACCGGCTCACGTGAGGCCGCCGGGGCGGCCGGTGGCAGGGAATGTTGCCGCAACTCCCGCCACCAGTGAGACTGAACCCGCGGCATCCGGCCGCCTGACCCTCAAGGAGTTGTGAATGGCTGACGACGCCGACAACCGTGTGGCCGTGTACGTCGATTTCGACAACATCGTGATCTCGCGGTACAACCAGCTGCACGGGCGCGGAGCTTTCCAGTTTGACCGGGTGCGGAATGTCGTGGTCTCCGACCCCTCCGTCGACGCGGACGTGGCGCGTCGGATCCGCGAGGCGACCGTCGACATCGGCGCGATCCTCGACTACGCCTCGTCGTTCGGACCAATCGTGATCAGTCGCGCCTACGCGGACTGGTCGCAGCCGGTGAACGCGGGCTACCGCAAGCAGCTGGTCGACCGCGCGATCGACCTGACTCAGATGTTTCCGCTGTCGGCGACCAAGAACGGCGCCGACATCCGCCTGGCGATCGATGTCGTGGAGGATATGTTCCGCCTGGGCGACGTCACCCACGTGGTTCTCGTCGCGGGAGACTCCGACTATGTCGCGCTCGCGCAGCGAGTCAAGCGGCTGGGACGCTACATCGTGGCGGTTGGCGTGGCCGGCGCGACGAGTAGGTCGCTGCCCGCTGCCTGCAACGACTTCAGCCTGTACGACGATCTGCCGGGTACCGGCGCGGAAGACGCCGAAACGGATGCCGCTGCCGCGGATCTCCCTGAGGTGGCGGCCGCTCCGCATAAGCCGGCCACCACCAATTCGTCGCCTGGGAAGGAGGCGGCAGCGAAGAAGACAACGGCGAAGAAGTCGACCGACGTCACGCCCCAGCAACCGGTCAGGGCAACCGAGGCGGACATCGACGAGCCGGGCGCCGTCGGCGGAGATCAGGCGGCAAAGATGTCGCCGCGTGCTGCCACTAAGCTGCTCCGGCGGGCGCTCGAATTGGGTCACGACAAGAACGACGAGGAATGGCTGCACACCTCCACGGTGAAGCAGCAGATCAAGCGAATGGACCCATCGTTCCACGAGAAGTCACTGGGCTACGACTCGTTCAGCGACTTTGTGAAGTCCCGGTCGAACTTCGCCGAATTCGACAGGGCCTCCAACGGGCAGAAAGTGAGGCTACGGCCTCCGGCCGCCGCCGCGTCCTGACCCGCACGCGTCGGGTCGTTACCCGGCCGACGGCTGTCGCTCGCCGCGGGCACCGACGACGAAGGTGTGCACGAAATCGCCGAGTGTCGTGGGTTTAACGCCGAACCGGGCACTCGGACCGCTCATGTCCAGCGGCGAATCGTAGGTTTCGAGCACCGAAAGGAGATCGACCAGGAGGGGCGCCATGCCCGGAACCTCGGCGCCGATGGGAACGTAGCTCACGGCGATCTCCCGACCCAGTTCGCGTTCGAACGCCGCGACGACGTCACGCCACGACAACGGCTCTGGACCCCCGACAGGCAGCGTCAGTCCCACGGCGTCGTCGCGATCGAGCGCGGCAACCGCGTACTCCGCCACGTCTGTCATCGAAACGAGAGAATGCATGCGTCGGCCTTCGCCCACCAGGGTGACGGGCTCTCCGGCCAGCGCGGGAGCGCCGATTACAAACACGGGAAGCATTTCCATGAAGAAGTCCGGCTGCAGGATGACGGCCGGTATTCCGCTCTCGCGGAGGTGCGTCTCGGCTTCACCCTTAGCGCTCAGGAGCGCCATGGGGCTTTCGGCAGCGGCGCCAAGCAGCGACACGAAAACGAAGCGTTCGACGCCGCGTTCGGCCGCCGCATCGATAAGGTTCCGGTTGCCGGCCCGGTCCACCGACTCGATATCCGCGCCACCGCTGGAAAGGGAGTTTGCCGTCGTGATGACCGCGCTCACTCCCGAACAGGCGGCGGCGAGCGAGTCTGGATCCCGCAGGTCGCCGACCGCGAGGGTTGCTCCGGCGGCCGTAAGCCAGCCGCACTCGGACGGGTTGCGCACCAGCGCGCGCACGCTCTCTCCGCGCGCCAGCAACAACCGGGTGATCAGTCCGCCGAGCCGGCCTGTGGCTCCAACGACGAGAATCATGATTGTCCCTCCGAGTGAGCGACGGACCCGGCGCCCACCGTTCGTTCGACGGCGGCGTCGATGTCGCCCGTCGTCTGCTCCACTTCTTCCAGGTAGAACCGCACCCGGGTCAACAGCCCCTCCGAGGCGGTGAAGATCATCACTCCGCGCATCAGGTGCGCAGTGCCGTCCTGCCGTGTGCCACGGTGTTCCCATTCGGTCCACGCGGTGTCCTGGTCGACGACGGATGCGATGATCTCAGCCTGTACGTCCGGAACGGCCGCGAAGATGCGCTCCCAGTTGCGGCGCACCTGCTCCCTGCCGCGGAAGCTCCGCAGAGGATGAGCCGGTGTCTCGTTCACATAGTCGTCGGCGAAGCAGTTGACGACAGCGTCCAAATCATGGGCGTTGGTGGCTTGCACGAGGCGGTCGATCACGTCGGCGACGGATTCGGTACCGGGTGTTGGGTGCATGATGCACTACCTTTGATTACAGTTAACCTTACTCATTACAGAAGTATGGAATCGTTTATGGACACAGTCAAGGGCCGTCGCCCATATAACTCCGGCAGTCGGCAAGCATCCGCGCTGCGGAATCGTGATGCGATCCTCGACGCCGCGGAGCGCCGATTCCTCGAGTGGGGATTTGCAGGAGCGACGGTCGCCGCGATCGCGACAGAGGCCGGCGTTTCGGTCGAAACGATATACAAGGCCTTCGGCGGCAAGCCGGGGATCGTGCGGGCGATCTACGAGCGCGGGCTGGGCGGGAGTGGCACGACCGCGGCGTACGCCCGCTCCGACGCGATGCGCCTGCACGAGACCGACCCAATCTCATTGATGAGCAAGTGGGGGGAGCTGACCGCGGAGGTGGCTGCGCGGGTCAACCCCATCCTGTTGCTCGTTCGATCCGGCGCATCCACTGACGCGAACATGGCGGCGTTGCTCGAGCAGAGCAACGCCGACCGATTGGAGCGGATGCGACACAACGCGCGTTTCCTGGACGCTCGGGGGTTCCTGCGGGCGGAGGTCAGCTTCGAGGAAGCGGTGGACGTGATGTGGCTGCACAGCTCGCCCGACCTCTATGACCTGCTTGTGCTCCAGCGCGGGTGGAGTTCCGAACGCTTCGGTCGGTATGTCGGGGACTCCATGGCCGCCGCCCTTGTGCGTCGACCGAGCTGAGCCAATTTTCACTGTTCAGCGACGGTTTCAGGCAATGCCGATCACAGCAATCAGGGATTCGGTAACGGGCGTACGGTGTCGGTATCCGAGCAACGGCGCAAAGGAGCCCGTCATGACCGCCATGATCCGCAAGAGCCTGAACGAACCCGAAGAAACGCGTCCATTTGACGAAGGGAAGGGAAAGGTCGACCTCGTCAACGTTGAGGCAGGAGCCCTCGGCAGGGCGACTTTTCAACCCGGCTGGCAGTGGTCCAAACACGTTAAACCGATCGCCAATACGGACAGTTGCCAGGTCGCCCACACGGGCTACGTCATATCCGGACGAATGAAGGTCGTCATGAATGACGGAGAAGAAAATGAGTTTGGCGCCGGCGACTACATGGGTATCCCGCCGGGTCACGACGCGTGGACGCTCGGGGACGAGGCATGTGTCGTCATCGACTGGCAGGGGATGAACGACTACGCCAAGCGCCAGGTGTAGTGATATTGCGTTTCGCGGAACCTTTCTCGCGCGCCATCCAGCGATCACGCGTCCGATAGCCCGGGACGGTAACCGTTAGACAAGGAAGCTTGACAGACGGGGTTCGACCGAGCATGATCGAGCCATGACAAGCAACCTTGACAGTGCCGGCGTCAGTGCCGGCGATCGCGCTATTTCGCGGGCCTACCGGCGTGAGTTCGGGCTCGGAATGATCGCCTACTTCGTAACGCTGGCCGCGATGTTGCTGTGGGGTCAGTTGGATGGCGAAAGTCCGTGGCGATTCGTGTGGGCCCTGCTGCCGGTGATTCCCGCACTCTGGATAGTCGTTGCCATCCTTCGCCATGTTCGCCGGATTGACGACTATCAGCGCCAGCTTCTTCTCCAGGGGCTCGGCGTAGGGTTTGCTCTCGCGATGGTGGCGTCGGTGACGCTGGGCTTCCTTGCGATCGCCGGGCTCACGGTGCCCGGCGTGGCCTGGATCATTTACAGCGTGGGGATGCTGGGCTGGTTGATAACGACCCAGGTCGTCAAGAATCGATGAAGAACCATCTCAAGGCACTTCGCCAAGACCGCGGTTGGACGCAAGCTGCTCTGGCTGACCACCTTGGCGTTTCAAGGCAGACGGTCAACGCACTTGAAACGGGCCGTTACGACCCTGCCCTTCCCTTGGCGTTCCGCATTGCCCACCTATTTGACCAACCACTCGAGTCGATATTCACCCCCTCACTCGACGCGGCGTCGCCTTCTCAAGAGTCGGGATGAGCCGGAGTTTCGACTGCGCCAAGCGGCGCTTCAGCGCGACTAACTGGAGTCCCGGGCAGAGCTGATTGCGAACATCGATGAGATAGCCGAGGGCGCTGAGCGTGTCCAAGCGGTGCTCTGCGCTAGATCGGGTGCGGTCCCATGCGCGTAGGTGATGGCGGATTGTCGTTGTGCGAGAAGGTAACAGCCGTATTCGCGCTCAGCGCTTCGTTCAGAGCTTCCAGATGCAGCTGCAACGTTGCGGCGTCGGCGCCTTGCGCGCTCGAGTCCACGATGACTTGCTGAATGGCGAAATCGAATTCAGCATAGATCCAGGCAACGGCCTGCTCGCCGGCGGGAGTTGCGCGGATCACGAGGCTGCGACGATCGTCGGGATTGGTGTTGCGGCTCAGGAAACCGGATTTCTCAACGCGATCGAGCAGCGCCGTCATGGTTCCGGACGTCATGTCCATCCGCGCACCCAATTCCCTGGGGGTTAGGGGGCCCAGCTCGCACAAAAATGCCAGCACGGTCAGATCGCTTTTCCCCAAATGCAGTTGTTGGGCGCGTTGCTGCCGGAATCGCTCCCCGCTGAGGATGAGGCGGCGCAGGGCAACGGTGACTGCGCGAATGTCGTCGCCGTGTGGCGACTCCGTGTTGTTCATAAGGGTCACGGGTCTCTTGATCCTCGGAGTAGGGCTTGTCGGGTTAGTGAGGCAATCTCGTAAACTGTAGCGGGCTACGTTGCCTTGCGGATCATTGAATCACCGATTACTTGGAAATCCTCCCCACAACTGGGGTCACTCGTCTAGATACTCGATCGTCGATCTAGTTGATCGCCGGTAGTTCTTCGGTTAGTTTGGCAATAGCCACTTGCAAGTGGTGGTGGGGCGGACTCGAACCTGACCACGCCCGGCACGAGCGTGTCCCGAGACAATCGTCGAGAAATCGCCTTTTAGCGCGATGAGGGCAACCACTCTGCGGCCTCCCGCGTCGGAGGTCGACCATCGAAAAGAAGGAAATCACTATGCGTAAATCACTCAAGATCGCCGGCGCCTTCGGCATCGCAGCCCTCGCCTTTGCTGGAAGCGCCGCGTTCACTGGCACCGGTGTCGCCAACACCGCCGGGTCCAGTCAGTTCATCGGCGGTACGGTCAGCCAGACCGTGACGGGCGCAACCCTGACCAACATCCTCTATGGGTTCACGGACACCACGAACACCGCGGTAAACCAAGTGACCTTGACGTTCGCAGACGCCACCGGCGGAAAGACGCCCACCCTTTCCCTTACGGGCGGTACCGCGGCGACCTTCACGTGCACCCCGATCGATCTCAGCAGCTTCATCTCCACGTGCGACGCAACCACTGGTAGCCAGACCGGTGTCACGAGCGTATCCGTAACCGTCTCCTAAGACTGCGCCAGCGACCAGCGACCCGTCCCCTATGGCAGGGGCGGGTCGTTGCCGCACTGACCTACGACGAGAACCGTGATGCTCCAGCCGCGTGTGCGCCGCTCACCGATCGCGAGGATCCTCGTAGTGACTTTCGAGCTTCTCGTGGTGGCCGCGGTTGCGGCGCTTGGGCTGCTCGCTACCGGCGCATTCGCCGTCGTTATGACTCACGGCGTCAGCATGAATCCCGTCTATTACCAGGGCGATCTGGTCGTGGTGGAGCGCGCAAACTCCTACCGGGTGGGCGAGATTGTCGCTTACCACCTGCCGTCGGATAACGCTGTCGTCCTTCATCGCATCATCGGGATCGACCCGAAAGGTTTCCGCATCAAGGGCGACAACAACCAGTCCGTGGATTTCACGCGGCCAACCACCAAGGAGATCATCGGCCACGCGGTGCTGCACATCCCTCAGGGAGGCACGTGGCTCCGCAACCTCTCGGCGCCCCCGATACTCGCCCTTGCCATATTCGGCCTACTTACCGGCGGCGCTTCCGCTCGTAAACGCGGCCATAAGAGGAAACGCACAACAATGTCACGGCACAATCGCATCCGCTCCGGCTCTTTTCGCACGATGCCGGCCGGTCTTCGAGTCATCGCAGCGGCTGCGGCCGCACTCGGTGTGTTGGGCCTGACGACTGCCGCTTTCGCGTGGAATGGCCCTCTCGAGCAAAACGCGGCCGCAGCCGACTCATCCCGCGGCCGGATGGACTTTTCCTACACGGCAACGGTGCAACCCGGGGCGGCATACGACGGAACAACGGTTACTTCTCCGGATCCGATCTTCCGTACCGCCGTCGATGTGCTGCAGGTGCATCTCGCGTATCACGGAGAATCCGGTTCCCTCAGCGTTAGTGCAGACCTCTCCACCCAGGACGGCTGGCACACGAGCGTCCCTCTTAGCCCGCTTACCAAGTTTGCCGGTACCAGCCACGAGACCACGGTCACTCTCGATCTGAACGCCCTCGACGCGCGAGCACAGGCGGGAGCGGCGGCAACAGGAATACCTGCCGGCACCGTGAACGTTGCCGTGACCGCCCATATTCTGTCCGTGTCCGGCGCGCACTTTACGCCCGCCCTCGAGCTTCATCTAAGCCCACTCGAGGCGAATCTGGTCGAAGGAACGCAAGGCCTCACTATTACGGATCCGTCGGTTGTATCGCACCCCGTAGTCGTGGAACGCACACTCGGGATGAACAACTGGACGATCACGGTCGCGAACGCCCGCATAGTTGCCATCGCGGTGCTTCTCGCTGCCATCCTCGGCGCGGTTTTCGTCGTTATCGCGCCCCGGCGTCTGACGTCTGAGACCGAGAGCGAAGCGATACGGAGAAAATACGCGCCCGTGCTTGCTCGTGTGCAGCCTGTGTCGTTGCCGACAGATTCCCGTGTCGTCGATGTCAATGCTTTTGCGACGTTGGCCAAAATAGCCGAGCGTTGCGGGTCACTCGTCCTGCACTGGGTCCATTCAGGCGGGGAGACGTTTATCGTCCAGGATGAAAACACCACCTACCGCTACCAGCTGAGCAGTGGGCCGTCCCGGCGATGAGAGCCGAGTAGGGCCAGCGAGCGCGCGAACGGATATGGTCGGTAGACGAGCCTCGAGAGGAGCCGCGGGTGCCCACTCGCGGCCCCTACGCTCGCGTCAACCGTCACCTCTGACTCTTCACTTCCTCAGACGAACCGGAGCATCCCATGACCAATGATCGCGTCGCCGGGCCACCGGAACCGTTGCTGCTTTCAGCAAACCAGCCGCTCGATCGGCCCTACAAAGGAGGGTCGGGCATCGCCCGATTCCGGGGTATGGAGCACCACGATCCGTATACTCCGGAGGACTTCGTCGCGTCGACCACCGAGGTCTTCTCGGGCCACGGCGTTGGTCTGTCGAGGCTTCCCGACGGCCGCACACTCCGGGATGCCGTTGCCGCCGACCCATTGGGGTATCTGGGTCCGGAACACGTCCGCCGCTTCGGCGCCAACAGCAACCTCCTGGTCAAACTGCTGAGCACCGACGAGCGACTCTTCGTTCACTACCACCCGGATGCCGCGTTCGCTTCTTCGCGGCTGGGCCGGACGGTGGGCAAGACCGAAGCCTGGATCATCGTCAACACCGACGGGCAGGATGACGCATACGCATATCTCGGATTCAACCGGCCGGTCAGCGATGACGAAGTGCAAACCTGGGTGACCAACCAGCAGGTAGAGGAGATGCTGACCGCGATGAACCGAGTGACGCTGCACGTCGGGGACACCCTGTTCGTGCCCGCCGGCATCGCCCACAGCATTGGCCCCGGCATCACGCTCGTGGAACTCCAGGAACCCACCGATCTCTCGATTCTTCTCGAGTACGACGGCTTTCCCGGCTTCACTCTGTCGAACGCGCTGTTGGGCCTCGACATTCCGTCGGCGATCTCGGGGCTGCAGCGGTCGCTACTCAATGCAGATCAACTCACGGCCCTGTCTGCCGGACGTCGCGATGGTCGCTCCACCGCGCAGCAGCTCTTTCCCGCCGAAGCGGACCCCTTCTTCACTGCATGGCGGCTCGACGTTGAAGTGCACCACACCATCGCTCGGGGGTTCGCCGTGCTCGTGGTCACCGACGGCGATGCGCGCTTGGAATTCGATGCCGGCAGCCTGGATCTCGAGCCCGGCGCCACCGTTCTCATTCCCTACGACGCCGGTGACGTGTCGATTGTCGGACGCATGCGCGGCATCCTGTGCGCGCCCCCGGCACTGCCCAAGCGGGGCTGACTCAGTCGCGTCCCATCCAGGTGGCAACGTCGGCTTCGTTACCCTCGGCGTCGGCCAGGGTCCACCAGGCCGGCGCGTATTCGCCGCTGACCAGGTGGCCGCCGGCGGCGATCGCCGCCGCCACACGCGCCTCGGCCTGGTCGTGCGGCACGAAGACGTCGATGTGGATGCGATTGCGTTGCGGCCGCGGGACATCCATCTGCTGGAACCACATCGCCGGCCAACGCCGATGGGGGTCGACCAGGTCCTCGTCACCCTCCTGCTCGTAGCCGAGCACGGCCCGCCAGAATGGCATCACGTCCGGGCCGACTAGCGCGTCGATCGTGACGTCGACGTCCTGCACGAGGGACGGGTCCGCGCGGAGGTCTAACTCCCTGGCGACCGCGGAGATCTGTTGCGCCAACTTGAGGTCGCGTTCGCTCAACCCGCCGATGTCGTGGCTGAACAGCCGCACGGTCACCCCCGCGTACCGCAGGTCCACGTCGGGATGGTGGTTGGCGGCGTCGGCTAGCTCGCCAATGCCCTCCACCAGCGCGACACCCGCTCCGAACGACCCGGTGCGGAAGTGTGCGCTCGCCCCGTGCGCCAACACCCGCCAGTCCTCGATGCCGTCGGCCTCGTGGAACTGCCGCGGCGTGATCCGCTCTGTCATATTTTCACCGTACCGCCGAGCGGGCCGGGCCGGAAGGCTGCCGACTCGGATACGATTCCCTGTGCGATGCGGTCCAGCTCGCGAGAGCAGTTTCGCCGCGAGGAAGAACGAGCCGATGACTGAACCTGAGGATGCGGAGTCTGTCGCGGACGACGGCTCCAAACCCACCCCGACCCAGCAGGAGCGCGCCATCGCGGCGATCAATGCGATCGCCGCGGGCGCAGATCCATCAAGGGAAGCGTTTCGGCTCGCCAACGACTTCACCGATCGGCACACGGCGAAGCTTTCTGACTGGGTGGGCCGCTTGAAGCGGAGGCGCTAGTCGTAGCCACCCCGCGAGTTGGCCGATCCCGCTACGAAGCCGGCCTTCCCCCGTTGGACTCTGATGCGCGGTGTCCGAAGGTGCCCGAGGTGACCGTTCGAAAGGACTCGGCGACGATTGCTCCAAGTACATTGAGGTCGACTTTGCTTAGGTCCCTGATGTACAGGCAACCAACACTCGCGGTGTGCTCGCCAAGCCATTCGAGTCGCTCGGCGTATGTGCCGACCCCGTCCGCCAAGTAGATAACGGTGGCAGGCTTGCGCGGCGAGAAACCGGCGGCCGCAGAATCGCCTTCCCGACCGCTCGCATATTTTTAGTGGTATTGTCCGAAGCCAATGATCGACGAGCCGAACATCCGCGGAGCTTCACCGGTGACACGAGTCATCAATTCCAGCATCGTCGCGGCGTCACGTCGCCTGGTCGGGCTGGCAACCTTGTCGATGAAGGTTCGCACGGCTTCGTCGAGATCTCCCACGACCACTCCAATCTGCGCGAGCTAAGGCTACCTAGAGGCATCCTCTTCGGGCACGCGCGGCTCACAAATCACCACTGGGATGTCGCGACTGGTCTTCCGCTGGCGGGGCTCACAGTCACCCCGGTGCACTCGGTTTATCCACTTCGGGGACACATCCGTTAACCCATTGCGCATCTTCATGGTGGAAGTCTGGTCCCAACTGGCACGATTGACCCATGACTGTCGAACTTCACATCACCGGTGATCCCGAGGCTGATTCACTGCTTTCTACCGATCCGCTCGGGCTGCTAATTGGCATGCTGCTCGACCAGCAGATCGCGATGGAGACCGCCTTTGTGGGGCCGGCGAAGATCCGAAACCGGATCGGAGGAATCGACGCCGCAACGATTGCCGGATACGACCCCGAGTCGTTCGTCGAGGTGTTCCGCACGACACCGTCCGTCCACCGCTTTCCCGGCTCAATGGCCGCACGGGTGCAACAACTCTGTGCGGCACTCGTCGAGAACTGGGGCGGCGAGGCATCGGCTATCTGGACCCGCGGCAACCCGGACGGTGCCGAGATCCTTTCCCGGCTGAAAGCCCTCCCGGGTTTCGGCGAGCAGAAGGCGAAGATCTTCCTTGCGCTGCTCGGCAAGCAATACGGCGTGACGGCAGACGGATGGCGCGAGGCGGCAGGCGACTACGGAACCGAAGGCTCATATCGCTCGGTCGCCGACATCGTCGATCCCGACTCGCTCACCAAGGTGCGCGAGTTCAAGCGGGCCGCGAAGGCCGCCGCCAAGAAATGAGACCCGGTTGCTCCTTGAATTGAGGGCGGATGCCGCGTTGACTTTGATCACGTGAGGCCCACGTGGCCCACCTGATCAGGAGGTCGGCAATGAAGGCGCTCGTCTACAAGGGACCAGGGGAGAAGAGTTGGGAAGAAGTTCCCAATCCCCAGATTCAGCAGCCGACGGATGTGATCGTGAAGATGGACGCGACGACGATCTGCGGCACCGATCTTCACATACTCAAGGGCGACGTGCCCGCAGTCCAGGTCGGCCGGGTGCTCGGACACGAGGGGATCGGCGTCGTCACGGAGATCGGCTCAGGCGTGACCCAACTTGCAGTCGGCGACCGCGTCATCCTGGCCTGTGTGAGCTCATGCGGTCGATGCACCAATTGCCGCATCGGGCTCTACAGCCACTGTCTCAACCCCGAAGGTGTTGCCGGCATCGGGTGGATCTTCGGTCACATGATCGACGGCACCCAGGCCGAGTACGTTCGCGTTCCGTTTGCGGAGAACTCCGCGTACAAGCTGCCCGAGGGGGTAACGGACGCGGAAGGAATCCTGCTGTCCGACATTCTGCCGACCGGATTCGAGATCGGCGTGCAGTATGGCCGGGTGAAGCCAGGCGATGTTGTCGCAGTGGTGGGGGCCGGCCCGGTCGGGCTGTCCGCCGTGGTGACATCGCGACTGTACGGCCCGTCGAAGGTCATTGCGATCGACCTCGACCCCGCCCGGCTGGCGCGGGCGAAGTCGTTTGGGGCGACAGACACGGTCAACTCCGGCGACTCCGACTGGAAAGAGCAGGTTTTCGCTCTGACCGACGGGTCCGGCGTCGACGTTGCGATTGAAGCCGTTGGCATACCCCGGACATTCACCATGGCGACGGAGCTTGTGCGCCCAGGCGGGAACATCGCAAACATCGGCGTGCACGGCGAGTCGGTCGACCTTGCTCTCAACGAGCTGTGGATCAAGAACATCACCATCTCGACCGGGCTCGTGAATACCAACACTCTCGGGATGCTCCTGAAGTTGGTGGCCGAGCACTCACTCCCCGTCGAGCAGTTCGTGACCCACGAGTTCTCGTTCGACAAGATTATGGAGGCCTACGAGGTCTTCGGAAACGCAGGGAAGCATGACGCGCTGAAGGTGCTCATCCATTAATCAGGGTCAGCGGGCGTCGACGATACTTGCCATAGTCTGCGCCGCCTTGAGCCCCGATCCGCTGAGCACCATCACGGTCGTGTCGTCGGGGTGCAGAAGCCCCTGGCGAACGAATCCGGGAACGGCCGCGGCCGCGATCGAACTCGTCGGCTCCGCGTAAAGGCCCTTCGCCGCGAGGGAGAGCACCGCGGCGGGGATCTGCTGCTCCGAAACGGTCTGGAATCCGCCGCCGGACGCGACCACTGCGCTCAGCACCTCCCGATCGCGCACCGGCCGAGCGATAGAGGTCCCCTCGGCCAGGGTGGGTGTCCAGTCGCCGTCAGCGACGGCGACCTCACGCGACGAGAACGCGCGGGCGAGCGGGCTGCAGTTCTCCGGTTGCGCGACCAGCAGTCGCGGCATCCGGGGGATCGCGCCGGAGGCGACCAGCTCCCCGAAGCCGATGAAGCATCCGAGAACCAGACTGCCCGCCCCGGCCGGAACGATCACGTTATCTGGCGCGGCGAAGCCCAGATCCTCCCAGATCTCGTAGGCCAGCAGCTTCGTGCCCTGCAGGAAAAACGGATGCCAGTTGTGGCTGGCGTAGAACCGGGTCGACGCTTGGCGGATCGCCTCGTCCGACGTCGCGGTTCGGTTTCCTGGCACGAGCTCGATTTCGGCTCCGTGAACCCGGCTCTGGATGATCTTGGCCGGAGAAGTGCTCTCTGGCGCCAGGATCTTCGCGGCGATTCCCGCGGCGGCCGCATAGGCCGCGACCGACGATCCGCCGTTTCCGGAACTGTCCTCAAGCATCTCGGCGATGCCTTGGTTCGCCAGAACCGAGATCATCACCGATGTGCCGCGGTCTTTGAAACTGGCGGTGGGGTTGAACCATTCGGGCTTCACCCGAAGCGGGATGCCGTCGATTGTTACCCGCAGCAGCGGCGTGCACCCCTCGCCGAGTGACACCCAGGTCGGCAGGTCCACGGGCAAGGAGGCGCGGTAGCGCCACTGCGAGCGCTCGGAACGATCAATGTCCTGCTCGGTGATGCCGGGTAAGGCCGAGACCATGAGCGGCGAGCCGTCTTCGCCCTGCCACCGTGGCTCGGCGATAGGGTAACGCGCGCCACTGCGGTCGTAGAGGTAGGGCTCAGTACTGGTCGCCATATGCAGGTGTCCTCGAATAGTCGTGCCGTTGAATGGTCATGCCGCCGCACGCCGGGTGCACATTAACTCTGCCGCAGAATCGAGGTTGCCGGGTTCACGCATCGCGGCAGTCAGCGAACGAGCGCTGCGAGCTCTCCGCGGGTCGTGGCGCCCACCTTTCTGAGCAGGTTGGCGACGTGGAACTTCACCGTGTTCTCGCTGATCGACAGCGACTGGGCGACCGCCCGGTTTCGGGCACCGGCGACGACCAGGCCGAGCACTTCGTATTCCCGCTTGCTCAGCCCCCATTCCGCAGAAGCCGCCGGGGCAGCCGTCGGGGCGTCGAGCGGCAACAGGACGGCGATTTCGGATCCCCAGCCCGAGGTGGCGTTCACCCGCAGCGTGCCGTCAAGGGCATCGACCCGTGCCGCGAGCTGTCTCACACTCGCGACCTGCGGGGTGAGGCCGCCCGGGCCGTCGTCGCGGATGTTGATCAGCAGGTTGCGGCCGTCACAGTCCCACTGCACCCGGATGCGTGACACGTCCGCCTGGTCGATGAGCGCGAGCACCGCGCCGCGGACTATCGCGCGGCCCGCGTGGGCGACTTCACCGGGAAGCGCGCGGCCGTTCACCGGTGGTTCGACGAACTGCATGTCGAGATCGCCGAACCGCACGAGCGGGCGAAGGTCATCCCTGAGGCGCTCGAATGCGGTCGCGACCGGTTCTTCCGAGATCAGGCGATCCCGATCCGACACCGCGCGCAGCTGCACCATCGCGTTGGCGGCGATATCGACCGCCGACTGCCGTGCCGCCGAGTCGCCCGTGGCGCGCGATCGCAACACAGCCAGCAGCGACTCGAGTGTGGTCGAATGCGCGTCGGTGAGTTCGGCGATAGTGCGCGCCCGCTCCACGGATGCGGCCCTCGAGTCGGCAAGATAGGCCGGAGTCGCGGCGGCCACCTGGTGCCGGATGCCCTGGGCGACAAGTTGCCAGAGCCGGCCAACCAGCGTGAGCACCTCATCCATCGCGCCGTCTGCAGCACGGCGTGACGGGTCGGTCAGTACAAGAAGCGCGCCGGTGCTCGCCATCCACGCGACAAACGGATGTTGCCGCCCGGCGATCAGGGCCGAGGCATCCGCCAGCCAGGTGGTGTGCTCGGCGAAGCCGGCGCGGATGGCATCCAGTTCCGCGAGCGTCACACGATCGACTATCGTCCGGTCGCCAGCCGTCTTCGTCGGTCGGCCAGTGCAGTCCTCGGTGAAGATCAGCAGCGCGCTGTGGCCGAGCAGGGGGCCAAGGGCACGAGAGAACGCCGGCGCCACCTCCAACAGAGGGCTGGCGAGAACTCGGTGCACGCCATCCAACAGATCGATCGGGCCGGGGTACGTGAGGGTCATGAGATTCAAGTTAACTACCCGCTGCTGAGCTACTCATCCGAGCGGGCGAGACTGTTAATCTCCACCTTGGTTGCGCAATAAGTCATATGTATCGGCTGGCTTTCAATAGTATGACTTATTGTGTGCTTGCTTGCCTTGTCCGGAACGGGCGCCAAAGAGCGCCCCAATGAGTGAGCCTGACGCATCGCAGAAAAGGAATCGGTATGACCATTACTCGCCACACGGCGCCCATCGTCGACGAGCTCATCCGGCTCGATGCTCTCCTTGAGCAGGAAATCGACCTGGATCTCCATACCGAGCACATCTGCCAGTCGGACCACACCACTATCTCCGGCCATAGCACCGGCACGTGCCTGAAGACCGTCACCCACCGGTGGCGCGCCACTCACGCGACTGGACGCACGCTCAACATCTGCGTCGCCGCCGCCGGGTACGCCGCGGCCTGTATGAAACTGCCGAACCGTGCATGCGTGTGCGGGCGGCCCGCCAGCGAATGCTGGCACCTCTACCCCATCTAGGCGAGCGAGGCTGCCACGACCGGCTGTCGACCTACTCATCCGGGTGGGAAAGACCGCCCATCCGGTGGGCCGCACCCCCGAATGGCAGGGGCGACGATGGGACAATGGGTACCAGCTCGACCGCCGCTTCAACTGTCACCGGTTCGCTCGTCGACCTCCTGGAGGAGAACTCCAGGCTTGTCGACCGAATGGTCCCGTCGGTCAGCGCGCCCCTCGACGAAGCAGCCAGCCTGATCCGGGATGCGCCTCGTGTCTTTGTGCTCGGCGCCGGGCGTTCGGGCCTCGCCCTGCGAATGACGGCCATGCGGCTGATGCATCTGGGGCTCACGGTGCATGTTGTCGGCGAAACCACGACTCCGGCGATCGGCAAGAGTGACGTGCTGCTCGTGGCGAGTGGCTCGGGCACGACGCCCGGAATCGTGCGCGCGGCCGAGACGGCGAGCGCAGTCGGCGCCTCCATCATCGCCCTGACCACGGACGCTAGCTCTGCACTCTCCGCTCTGGCGCGCACCGTGATTGTCGTGCCCGCCGCGCAGAAACAGGACCACACCGGCGCGGTTTCCATTCAGTACGCCGGTGGCCTGTTCGAACAGGCGATCGTGCTCATCGGCGATGCCATCTTCCACACGCTCTGGAAGCTATCCGGCATCGATGCCGCGCAGCTCTGGCCCCGTCACGCGAACATCGAGTGACCCCGACTTCCTCCGACGGCCGCGTCGCTGCTTCCCAGGACCCGGCGCAAACACCCAACCGCAATACAGAAAGCAGAAACCATGAAGCTCCAGGTAGCAATGGACGTTCTCACCACAGAAGCCGCGCTCGAACTAGCAGGTAAGGTCGCGCCGTACGTCGACATCCTCGAGCTGGGCACTCCGCTCGTTAAGGCCGAGGGACTCCGCGCCATCACCGCCGTCAAGGAGGCGCACCCCGACAAGATCGTATTCGCGGACCTGAAGACGATGGACGCCGGCGAGCTCGAGGCGGGCATGGCCTTCGCCGCGGGCGCCGACCTCGTCACGGTCTTGGGCACCGCGGGGGATAGCACGATCGTCGGCGCGGTGAAGGCGGCCGAGGCCCATGGAAAGGGCATCGTCGTCGATCTGATCGGGGTGAAGGACAAGGTCGGTCGTGCGCGCGAGGTGCACGCCCTCGGCGCGACGTTCGTGGAGATGCACGCAGGTCTCGACGAGCAGGCCGAGGCCGGATTCACCTTCGAGACCCTGCTGACCGATGGCGAGGCATCCACCGTTCCGTTCTCGGTGGCCGGTGGCGTGAAGCTGTCGACCATCGCGTCGGTGCAGAAGGCCGGGGCCGAGGTCGCAGTCGCCGGTGGCGCGATCTACGGCGCGGCTGACCCGGGCGCCGCGGCGGCCGAACTTCGGGCCGCGATCATCTAACGATCGGCGCCGAGTAGGGTGGCGCCATGACCCTCGCGCGCACCGTAGATCCGAGCGGTGCCACATCGGAGGATCGCGCACTCTACAGGCGCGCGAGCGGCGAGCTCGCGAAGGGCGTCGCCATCATCTCGGCGGTTCACGGCGGGCGGGATCACGCATCCACCATCATCGACTATCTGTCGGTCTCGTACGACCCGCCGACGATGGTGGCGAGCCTGTACGGGCTGTCCCGCATCGCCGATGCCGTGGAGGAGGCCGGCGGATGGGCACTCAGCGTGCTCGCCGCCGATCAGCGGTGGATTGCGGATCGACTCGGCTCGCAAGGGGCACCGCTCATTGCGTTACTCGACCAGATTCCGCACCACCGTCGTGAGGAGGGCGCCCCGGCGCTCATCGACGGCGCACTGGCGCACTTCGAACTGCGTTCGGTGGCGATGCACGCCGCCGCCACCCACACCCTCGTCGTCGGCGAGGTGACCTGGATGGAGATGCCGTCGGCCGGGCCCGGGCGTCCGCTCATCCGCTATCGCTCGGGGTACGGCGGGATGAGCTGATTTGCGCGGCGGGCCGTCCTTACCGTGCAGCCATGACCGCGTACGCCCGCTCATTGCCGAATCGGTTGGTCAGTGTTCGCGCAGGGCGTGCCACGACCATCAGCCAACCGGGCTATTCCGTTGTTGAATCAATGCAGGAGCATTCTCAGAACGGAATCGTCGATGGATGAGCGCGAATCTTCCCGCATCGAGCCCGAGGATGACGATGCGCTGGATGCCTATTCCCGGATTGTGTCGCGGGTCGCCGCCACGGTGACGAAACAGGTGGCCGCCATCGAAATGTTCGCGACGGGCCCCCGTGGGACAGTGCGACGCGGGGCCGGCTCGGCGGTGCTCTTCTCCGAGGCAGGAAACCTGTTGACCAACGCTCACGTGGTCAGCGGCGCGGATTCCGGCTACGCCCTCTTCTCCGACGGCTCGCGTAGCGCTCTTGACGTAGTCGGATCCGATCCGCTGTCAGACCTGGCCGTGCTTCATGCCGGCTCGGAACACCTCCCGCCGCCAGCACGATTGGGTAACGCGGACAATCTGCGAGTCGGTCAACTCGTCGTTGCAGTGGGAAACCCGATGGGACTCGCCGGGTCCGTGACGGCCGGCGTGGTGAGTGGGCTAGGGCGTTCGCTGCCGACCCGATCCGGTGCGGCCGGGCGCGTGATCGAGGACGTCATTCAGACGGATGCCGCGCTCAACCCGGGCAATTCTGGCGGTGCGCTCGCCGACTCGCACGGCGTCGTCATCGGAATCAACACGGCCGTCGCCGGTATCGGCCTCGGCCTGGCGGTTCCCATCAATCCGACCTCCCGGCGGATCATCGATGCCCTCCTGCGAGACGGTCGCGTCCGTCGCGCGTATCTGGGGTTGGTCAGCACGCCGACCCCGCTTGCCCCCGAGGTTGCCGCTCGGGTCGGGCAGGAGATCGCGCTTCGCGTGGTCGACGTCGTCGAGCGGTCGCCGGCTCATCGCGCGGGGTTGAAACCGAACGACCTTATCCTGGCCGTTGGCAGGCGCCCGGTGCACGATGCTCAGGGGCTGCAGCGACTGCTGTTCGCCGACGCGATCGGCCAGCCGCTTCCGGTGACCGTTCTGCGGGGGACCGCGATGGTCGACGTTATTGCGGAGCCAGAGGAATTAGCGGCGTTGCGGTGAGCTCCGTGGCACGGTCGGTTTCCCGACGGCCGCCGAGGATCGCATCCAGCCGCAAATGGGCGGTGTCATTTCTGCGCGGCCCGACAGCTGAAAACGCAGGACATTCACCACCAACGGGGCAACTTCCGCCGCGTGGTGCCCGTGGAGTGGTGATTTTCCTGCGTTTTCGGTAGGCGGGTGCCCTGGAAACGACTCCGGCCACAGGCCGAGCGACGAGGCGCCGTCATGCCTCGCCCGCCGCATCCGGCCGTGAAGCGTTGCCAAGGACCGCGCGCGCGAATCCCTGGGCACGAACGCGAAGGTCGATGACTCGTTTCTCTCGAGCCGCGTCGACGTCGAAGCCGATGTACGCGAGCGGAGGTCGCTTCCGCACGTTCGCTGAGCAGCCAAAGTTCGCGCAGATCAGGGTGCCAACAGTGTCGCCTTTCCTGCCTGATTGACCGGCTCGCTTCGCACCGTAGAACACGACCTCGTTCGTGAGATTGACGTCCTGACACCACGAGCACTGCGCCCGGGTGCGGGGAACTGCTTCGGCCTGCCTGAGCAGGACACCGACGGGGGAGCCGTCGAGCCAGACGAAGACGTAGGCGCGGCGCGGCGCCTTGCGGTCGCGCCAACCAAAGCAGTCCAAACGGTCCCAAGCGGTTGTGGCGAAATCGAGCGGTAGTGCGAGGTCGCTGATCTCCTTGCGGGAGGCGTTGACGAATGAATACTGGATCTGTGTTTCTGTCAATGGGAGCATGAAGGATCACCAATCGAATCGACCCCTTGGCCGGGGTCGTGTTGGCGGGCAGTTGCCCGCGGTTACGTTAGAAGGTCGCGTTCCAATGAATCGCGGCGCGCAAGGCCAGCCTGATTCAGGGTGTGTTCCTCGCAGTATGCGGCGAGGATGATCGTCGAATTGGTGACGTTACCTCTCGCCGGCGAGAGAGACGCCGACGACCTCCTCACGCCCTGCGGGCGGTGGGAGGAGCGAAAACAACATGTCGCAACCGTATCAAACGTGCCCGGAGCCCGATTATGGTGGTGGCTTGCTGGATGCGGCACCGCTTAGGTTTGCTCCGTGACCCTCACCACAACGCTGCTGCCTGCCCTGCTGGGTCTCGGCACCGGCCTCGCCCTCATCATCGCGATAGGTGCCCAGAACGCGTACGTTCTCCGGCTCGGGATCGAGGGTCGCAACCGCGTCATCCTGCCCGTCGTTCTGGTGTGTGCGCTCTCAGATGCGGTGCTCATCGCGGCCGGCGTGCTCGGAATCGGCGCCATCGTTCAGAGCGCGCCGGTGGCGCTGGTCGTCATCCGGGTGATCGGTTCAGGCTTTCTCGTCGTCTACGGCATTTTCGCTGCGGTACGGGCATTCCGCCCGAAGGTGCTCGAACCGACGGATGCTCCGGGGCAGGTCTCATTGCGGGCTGCCGTCGGAACAATGGTCGCTCTCACATGGCTCAATCCGCACGTTTACCTCGACACCGTGATCTTCCTCGGCTCCGTCGCCAACCAGCAGGGTGTCGACGAGCGCTGGTGGTGGGCAGCGGGTGCGGCCACCGGCAGCTTCATCTGGTTCTTCGGCCTCGGGTTCGGCGCACGGCTGCTCCGACCGTTCTTCGCGAGGCCGGGAACGTGGCGCATCCTGGACGCGTTCATTGCGGCCGTGATGCTGTTCCTCGGCATCCGGATGGCGGTCGGCTTCTAGGCGATTATGCGGGGAGACACGCTAGCGGCCCACCATCCCAGCCGATTCTGAAGTTCTGGATGCGCTCCTCGGGCGAACCATGGTCTCCTGGCATTCCCCACGGGCTGCTGTCCGCGATGTCGGTAAGCCCGGTTTCAATCTCTTGGAGATCTCCTTCTTCGAGCTGAAGGGTGCCGTCATTCACTCCGCCATCCAGCGCGGCGCCGGCGAAGCAATCCGCCTGCAATTCCGCTGCTATTGATTGGCTGGCTGCACTCAACCGGTATTGGATTGCGTGGCCCCACTCGTGCGCAACGATCATGTACACGAACATGTCGCCGTTGTACCGAGCGCGACCCAAGAAATTGACGTCGTAGGCAACCCAGTCGTCGCCGTCGGCACAATACGCCGCGTTATCCGGGCCGAGAAGCGCGCCCCCGCAAATCACGACGTCCACCGTGCCGTCATACAACCCGGCCGCGCGGTCGGGCACCGAAATCAATTTCGGCGGGACGTAGCTGCCCGGGAAGAAGTCGGCCCAATGCGCTGTCCAGTACTGATTCACGACTTGGAGAGCGCCGTAGTAGTCCTGGTAGAACTCCTCGGACGTGTACGGTGCCGGAGCGGTAGCGGCGGTGGGGGGCGCCGCCGCGGTAGCGACTCCGCGGCTTAGAGAAAGCGCGGCCCTACTGTTCGGGCTCGACAGTGCAGGCGATTCGGGTTCGGGGCTCGGTTGCACCGTCTCTTGTGATTTGGGGCTCTGGCTGTTTGTGTCGGAGGAGCCGTAGGCGCTACCGCCCGCGAAGCCGGTCAACGTCAGCGTCACCGCGGTGGCGATGACACTCAGACGTGATGGAATCATCTCGTCATCTCCTTTTTTAGAAAAGATGATCCGCGCTTTGTGCCTCGCGTCTAGGGGAAGTGGGGTCGGAATCCCGCAATTAAGACCGGTCGGGTCCCGGCACGCGTCGTCGCCGCACAACCGGCACGGGGGAGCGCCCCTGATTCCGAGCCGGTCCTCGTCACTCGAGGGGCGGCGCGGCGGGTGCGCTTTCGACGATTGCGAAGCCTCGTCCGCGGAGGCGACGACGTTCCTCAGACAGGAAGCGCAGGGTTCGCTCGGTAGTTCCACGATTGTGTGCCAGTACCAGCGCTACGGCACGGTCTGCGTCGCGAAGTCGCAAGGCGGCGACGATGGCGCGGTGTTCGTCCCTCGCTTGCTTGCGGGACTCTGCCGTTCGCACCTCAAGCCAGCGGGTTCGCAACAGGCGGGTCATCACTCCGCGGATTGACTCTGCCATGAACGAGTTCCCGGAGAGCTGAGCCAGCAGGGCGTGGAAGTCGCTGCCGGACTGGATGCCTTCTTCCTCTGTCGCGAACTCGGCGTCGTCATCCAGCGAACTGGAGAGCGCCAATAGGTCGCTATGTGAGGCACGCTCCGCCGCCAGGCGAACCGCTGCCGCCTCAACCGCCTCGCGGTACTCAGACAGCGCGCGAATCTCGGTCAGGTCGATCGGCGTAACACACCACCCCCGGCCATCCCGTCGCACGAGGCCGGCGGCCTCCAGGCGAAGAAGGGCCGCCCGAATCGGAGTGCGCGATGCGTCAAGGTCTGCCTCCAGACCACGCTCGGTCAGCTTCTCGCCCGGCACATAGCCCAACGAGAGGATCGCGGCGCGAAGCCGGTCATACAACGAGCCTCCCGCGATTAAATCGGACATCGGTGACCTTTCAGGTTCTTGGGATACCAAGTTGGTGCGCACAATCGTATACCGTAGGTCGGGACCAATCGTTTCAGGAACGGAAAGAATGCACACAACGACGGCCAAAACGTCAACTGTCGTTCCGGCTCGTGCGTGGAGTATGCTCACGCTCGGCGTCGCGGCGCAAGTCGCCGGCACCGTCTTCGTCAGCACGCCGGCCTTTCTGATCCCGCTTCTGCACACCGAACGCGGCATCCCCCTCGCCCAGGCAGGCCTGCTCGCCTCGGCGCCGACAATCGGCATGGTGCTCACGCTCGTGGCCTGGGGTGCACTCGCCGACCGCTTCGGCGAACGATGGGTCATTTCAATCGGTCTCGCGCTGACGGCCGCGGCCGCCGTCGGAGCGCTCGCGGCCAGCAGCTTCACCTCACTCGCGGTCTTCTTTCTCCTGGGAGGCGCTGCGTCGGCGAGCGCGAATGCGGCCAGCGGGCGGGTGGTCGTCGGATGGTTCCCGCGGGAGCGCCGCGGACTCGCAATGGGCATCCGACAGATGTCGCAACCCCTCGGGGTCACCGTCGCCGCCGTGGCGGTGCCTGGATTGGCATCCGCAGACGGCATCGGGGCGGCCGTCGCCCTGTCGTTGGCCGTTAATGCCGTACTAGCGATCGTTTGCGCTATTGGGATCGTCAACCCCACCCGCCCGACCGCTGTTCGCGGGGGCGCCGTGGCCACTGCGGTGGCAAACCCGTACCGGTCGAGCTCGTTCCTCGTTCGCATCCACGCGGTCTCCGTGCTGCTGGTCGTGCCCCAGTTCACCCTCTCGATATTCGGGATCGTCTGGCTCGTGTCGGAAATGCATTGGAACGCAACCGGGGCCGGCATCCTCATCGGGGTTGCCCAGTTCATCGGCGCGATCGGGCGTATCGGGATGGGAGTCTTGAGCGACCGGGTCGGAAGCCGAGTTCGAGTTCTCCGTTGGGTGGCCGTCGCCGGATGTGTTGCGATGCTCGCCGTCGCCGCCACCGATCTGGTCGGCTGGGGTCCGGTGGCAGCGGTGGCGTACATCGTCGCCACGACGATCAGCGTCGCGGACAACGGCCCCGCCTTTACTTCCGTCGCCGAAGCAGCGGGAACGCGCTGGTCCGGGAAAGCCCTCGGGATGCAAAACACGGGTCAATTCCTTGCCGCGTCCGCCGTCGGGCCACTGGTAGGTGCCCTCATCGCCCTGATCGGATACCCGTTGACGTTCGCCACGATTGCAGTGGCCCCCGCCCTGTCCATTCCCCTGATACCGATCAAGGACAGGGCGGAACCAAGCGGGCCGTGACTTAGCCCTTCTCGCCGCCCTCGGTGGTGTTCATGATCTTCCGCTGGAAGATGAAGAAGATCACGGCGACCGGAATGGTCATGAGGATGGCGGCAGCGAGCTTCAGCGGGAACTGATTGCCAGAGCCCAGTTGCCCGGAGAACAGGCCAGCGATGCCCGTGGTGAGCGTGCGAAGTCCCGGGCTCTGCGTTGACACGATGAAACTGCCGAATTCGTTCCAGGAGCCCTGAAAGCTC
Organism: Microbacteriaceae bacterium; assembly: GCA_025464975.1. Lineage (GTDB taxonomy): Bacteria > Actinomycetota > Actinomycetes > Actinomycetales > Microbacteriaceae > Lacisediminihabitans. The sequence goes on from JAODMT010000020.1 coordinate 86,376, forward strand.
AGGATGAAGAGGGTCACCAGTGCGGGACGGGCCATCGGCAGCACGATGGTCCAGAAGGTACGGAAGATGCCGGCTCCGTCGATCCGCGCGGCTTCCTCCACGCTCACCGGGATGGACTCAAAGAACTGTTTCATGATGAAGATGCCGCCCGCGTCGACGATGAGCGGGATGATCATCCCCATATAGGTGTCGTACATGCCGAACTGCTTCAAAACGAGGAAACGCGGGATGAGCAGCACCACGTTCGGCACCGACATGACGGCGATCAGGCTGCTGAAGATGAGTGTGCGTCCGCGAAAACTAAGGCGTGACAGCGCATACGCGGCGAGGGAGTCGAGAAACACGCGGCACACCGTCACGACCACAGTGACGATGATCGAGTTCATCGCCCAGAGGGGGAGCGGCACATTCGTGAACAGCCTCGTGTACGCGGCGAACGACCAGTCCCGCGGAATCAGTTGCAGCGGATTGGCGGTGGCGTCGGCATCCGTCTTGAAAGAGCCCGAGAGCGCCACCAGGAACGGGTAGATGTAGATTGCCGCGAAGAGGATGAGCATCGCGTAGCTGAGGATCGGCCCGACACGGTATCGCTGCCAGGCCGAGCGACGGCCGGCCCGGCGAACCGGCAGCTGCGCCTTGATCGTCGCCTGGATGGCGGTGTCGACCTCGGCGGGAAGAGCTGTCGTGCTCATTGTGCACCGCCGTTCGATCGGATGCTGTCGTCGCGCAGCAGTCTCGCCAGCGGCTTGTCGAGCCGCTCCTTGTTGCTGCGGTCGCGCAGGATGATGCGCTGCAACGCGGTCAGCACGACAATGATCGCGAACAGGATGAACGAGATCGCTGCGCCATCGCCCCAGTTGAGGCTCTTGAACGAGGTCTGATAGGCGAGGAACGCAGGGGTCAGGGTCGTATTTGCCGGCTTGCCTCCGCCGAGGATATAGATCTGGTCAAAAATCTGCCAGGTACCAATGAGCCCGAGGGTCAACACGGTGAACAGGATCGGCTTGAGCATCGGAAGGGTCACTCCGAAGAACTTGCGGAACGGACCTGCCCCGTCCACGAGCGCCGCCTCCTCAATCTCGCCACCGATGTTCTGAAGCGCCGCGAGGAACAGCAGCATGAAGGTCCCGGATGTCGTGAAGACCACCAAAATGATGATCACGCACATGGCGACGCTTGGCCCGGACAGCCAGTCCCACCAGCTCAACTCGAGCAGCGCTGTGCCCGAAAGCGCCGGCGGATTGTTGCCCACTCCGAACCAGCTGGCGACGATGTGGAAGATGCCCCGAGAGTCCGCGAACCAGGTCGGGCCGGTGCCGCCGAGCGCCGCGATGATCTGGTTGACCGCGCCGGAACTGGCGAACAGGAAGATGAAGATTCCGGTGATGGCGACGGCGCTGGTGACGGACGGGAAGTAGAACGCCGTGCGGAAGAAGCCACGGGCGCGAAGAAGCCGCCGGTTGACCTGCACCGCAAGGAACAGGGCAATCGCCGTCTGCAGCGGCACGACGAAGACGACGAACCAGAGGTTGTTGCGAATGGAGGTACCGAAGGTTTGCTCGGCCAGCCCGCCAGCGGTCAGCACGCTCTGGTAGTTCTTGGCGCCGACGAAGCCAACCTGCGAGTTGATCGGCGAGCCGAGACCGCTCCAGTCGCTGACGCTCACCCACAGCGCGAGGAAGATCGGCAACACAAGGAAGACGCCGATGATGATGATCGCCGGTGCGGTGAACAACCAGCCGTAGCGGCCCTCGCCGGAGCGGATGCCATTGCCGCGGGTGGGCCTCTTGTCCCCTCGGCGGGCAGCGTGGGGCAGGGCATTCGCGGTCATCTCTGGCACCGTGGTGCATGAGTTCCGATCACGATGTGCCCTGCCTTCCGCTGCCTGTCGTCTTCTACTTGGTAGCGTCCAGCGCGGCCTGCAGGTTCTTCTGCAGCGACGCGAGGATCGTCTTCGGATCAGCGGTGGCAATTCCCTCGAGCTGGGAGTTGAAGTCGGTGATGACGGTCGCGGCTCCCGCGAATGCCACCGGACTCACGGCGTAGTCGTTGCCCTTGACGAACGCGGCGTTGCCCGGGTATTTCGTCGCGTACTCCTTGGCTGCGGTCTCCGTGGAGGGGATGACCCCGAACGCTGCCGAGAACTTGAGCTGCTGGGCGTCGCTCGTGAGGGATTTCACAAGGCTCTGCGCCTCAGCAGAGGTCTTCGACTGCGCGGGAATGCCCCAGCAATTGCTGAACGTGAACGTGGACTTCTCCTTGCCAGCGGGCAATTCGGCCACCGTGTATTTCAGGTTGGGATAGTCGGTCTTGAGCCCACTGATCCACGGACCCTCGATCACCATCGCGGCCTTGCCCTTTCCGAGGGCCTCGCCACTCCACCCGGAGTCCAGCGCCGACGGGAACTTGAGCACGCCTTCTGTGGCCAGCTTCTTCACCTCCTCGAGCCCGGCAACGTTCGCGGCCGAGTCGGCCGTGACCTTCTTGCCGTCCTTGCTCAGAAGCGAACCGCCGGCCTGATTCATGAAGACGCCCATGCGGGCGTACTCCGGGCCGAAGGATAGCCCGACCGTGTCACCGGTCGTCAGCTTCTTGGCGGCTGACTCGAGACCGGCCCAATCCTTCGGGATGTCGGCATCCGTCAATCCCGCAGCCGCCCACTTGTCGGTGTTGATGATGAGACCGAGTGTGGAGAAGTCTTTCGGCTCACAGTAGAACTTGCCGCCGTAGCTGAACGCGCTTTTCAGCGCGGGATAGAACGCGGACGCATTAGCCTGCTGGCCCGCGTACGGATCGAGGTACTTCTTGCTCGCATAGGTCTGGAACTGGTCCCAACTCATGTAGAACAGGTCTGGCGGGTTGCCACCGGAGAAGCCTTGGCCGAGTTGCTGTGTGAGGTCACTCGCCGCCGTCACGGTCACCTTTGTCTTGTTGGCCTTTGCCCAACTGCTCGCGGCCGCCTGCACTGCCTGGGTCTCAGCATCGCCGCTTGACCCGATCATCAGCGTCATCGGCGTGTACTTGCTTGTGTCAGTTCCACCCGAACCGCTCGAACTTGAGGAACAGCCAGTGAGGCTCGCGACGAGCCCTGCTGCCGCGACAAGCGCGACCCACCCCTTCGTGTTCATGGTCTTTCCCTTTCTTCGTGATTGCCTGGTGCATTCGTGGCTGCCGCTCGGTCGAACAGCGGAAGATGGCGTGGCGAACGGATAACGAGCTCCGGTGTGATGAGACGGTGCGCCTCGCCCGGGCTGAGATCCGCGCCGACGATGTCGTTGCCCGTCGAACCCAGGAGCAACTCGAGCGCTCCGGCTGCGACGTCACCGAGGCATTGCTCCACGCTCGAGAGGCCGACCGCGGCGGCCACCGGCGTGTTGTCGAAACCGACTATCGGCAGGCCGCTTAGGCCGGCGGATGCTGCGGCCGTCATGGCGCCGAGTGCGAGCGAGTCGCTGACGCACACGATGGCGTCCGGCGCGGGGAAGGCGGCCAGCAGCGGGGAGACCGCGGCGCTTCCCTGCACAACGCCCTCTTCGGCGGTCACGTGTAGCCCGTCCAAATCGGCGTCGTTCCAGCCCAGGCGGTCGCGCATTGCGCTTTCCCAGCCGCGGCGGCGGTCGTCTCCGGTTCCGGACGGACTCGGCCAACCCACGTAGAGGATGCGCCGGGCGCCGGTATCAATCAGGTGCTCGGTTGCGGCGCGGGTTCCGGCCGCGCCATCCACGTCCACCCACAGGTGCTGCGGATCGTTCATGTCGTCGATTCCCCAGGGGCGGCCGAAGGTGACGAACGGCACGTCGTTCGCAATGAGCCACTCGGTGCGTGGGTCGCGATGGAACGTGGAGGTGAGCACGAAGGCATCGACGTCCGCGCCGTCGCGGAGTCGGCTGATCTGGTCGATTTCGCCTTGGGGTCCGCTTGCGGTGAAAAGCATCACCCGCATGCCGCGCTCGTCCGCTTGCTCGGTCAGTGCGTGGAGGAAGCGGTCGAGAATGGAACCGGAGATCCCGTCGGCCATTGGATCGAGACGAATGCCAAGGGTTGCGGACTTGCGCGTGCGCAATCGCCGGGCCGAGGCATTTTGGCGGTAACCCAACTCGACGATGGCCGCTTCCACGCGCTCCCGTGTGGTCGCCTTGACGACGTGCGGGCTGTTCAACACGTTCGATACGGTCTGCCGCGAGACGCTCGCGACGCGAGCCACGTCTTCGACCGTTGGTAGCTGCGCCACGCCGCCTCCTTTGGCTGCTTTTTGAACGTTCAAGTAGCTCGGTGCACGCCCGCCAGTTTGACTGCCGGGTCCGGGGCATAAAAACTTTGATCGTTCAAATTCTTGGTGTTAGGTTACCTCAGGTGGACGAGTTGTCAATCCCGACCACCCTCGCAAAGCCGCTCGCGGCCCCGACGATCGCGAATCACACACATGCCAGACCGACTTCAGCCTCTGCTTCACGATGAAACCGTCGTTCTGCGCGCGCCAACGCAGGTGTGGTCTGCGCCGGACGGATCGATGGGGTCTTCCGCGATTCACGGCGTGTTCTTCTCGGATGTGCGGCTCGTCTCGTCGCTGAAGTTGTCGATCGGCGAGGGCGCGGGGGAGCACATCGCCACTCTTCCGCACGCCGCAGACTCGGTCGGATTCGTCGCCCTGCAGCGACATCTCAACGGCTCGGGCGCCGACCCGCGGGTCCGTTCGACCCACACTCGCAGCACGAGCATCACCGGTGTGACCGAGACCGTGCGCGTCGAATCCCAGCTGTCCCATGCGCTTCACACCACCGTGAGCTTCACCGTTCGAGCAGACCTCGGCGACTTGGATGCCGTCAAGGCCGGCGTCGCGACCGCCACGAATCCCCCGGTCACACTCAACGGCGAGAGTGCGACATGGTCGAACGGCGCCGTGAACGTCGCCGTCGCCGCGCCCGGGGCATCCCTCTCCCGGGACAGCGACGGCAGTATCGTCATCGGCTGGACGGTTTCGATCGCCGCGCACGGCAGCATCGAGCTCGGGTGGACACTTGACGCCCATGATTCGGGCGCCGTGGTGCGCGGGGCCTCCGGACCAGCGGGATGGTCGGTGCCCCGCATTCGCGCCGGAGACGACCGCATCACCCGCTGGGTCTCGAGGGCGCTCGGTGATCTGGACGCTCTGCGGCTGACCACCGTCGCGCAACCGGGCCTCGAATTCCTCGCGGCGGGCGCCCCTTGGTTCTTCACCCTGTTCGGCCGCGACTCGATCTGGGCAGCGCGCTTCCTGCTGCCGCTCGGCACCGGCATCGCCGGCGAAACCTTGCGGGTGTTAGCCGGGCTGCAGGGCAAGTCGGAGGTCGCCGAGACCGCCGAGCAGCCCGGAAAGATCATGCACGAGTTGCGGCGCGGCACGCTGTCCATCCCTGGCGAGAACATCTCTCTGCCACCGCTCTACTACGGCACGGTCGACGCCACAGCGCTCTGGGTGACGCTGCTGCACGACTCCTGGAAGTGGGGCCTGCCCGACCCCGAGGTGCGCGCGCTGCTGCCGAACCTGATTTCCGCGCTCGAATGGATGCGCGACTTCGGCGACTCGGACGGCGACGGCTTACTCGAGTACGTCGACGCAAGCGGGCGGGGCCTCGCCAATCAGGGTTGGAAGGACTCCGGCGACTCGGTTCAGTGGCGCGACGGTTCGCTCGCCACCGGCCCGATCGCCCTCTGTGAGGTGCAGGCGTACGCCTACGAGGCGGCCACTCGCGGCGCCGATCTGCTCGACCATTTCGGTCTGAGGGGAGCCTCGGAGTGGCGGAGCTGGGCCGCCAATCTGCGTGATCGCTTCCACGAGACCTTCTGGATTTCCGATGCCAGCGGCGACTACCCCGCGATCGCGCTCGACGCGAACAAGCGCCCGGTCGACACCGTGACGAGTAACCTCGGACACCTGCTCGGCACGGGTCTGCTCGACGCACGGCAGTCCGCACTCGTCGCCCGTCGCCTCGTCTCTCCAGAGCTGAACTCCGGTTATGGGCTGCGCACGATGTCGACCGATTCCGCGGGTTACTGGCCGCTCAGCTATCACGGCGGCAGTGTCTGGACCCACGACACCGCGATCGCGATCTCCGGTCTCGCGCGCGACGGCTTCACCGAAGAGGCCGCCTCGCTGGTGTCGGGGCTCCTTGCCGCGGCATCCGCCTTCGGCTATCGGATGCCCGAACTCCACTCGGGCGACCCGGCCGCCCTGTTCCCGGCACCGATTCCCTATCCGGCGGCCTGTCGCCCGCAGGCGTGGTCGGCGGCGGCGGCGATCTCGGTGCTCGGCAGCGGCCTCGGCCTCGAGCCCGATGCGCCACGCACCACTCTCTCGGTGTCGCCAACCGCCATCTTCGGCGCGCTTCGCGTAGACGGGCTACGCCTCGGCACTGCGGACGTCTCGATCACGGTGAATGCCGACGGGGAGGTCACCGCCGCTTCCGGCGCGCACCTCGAGGTGCGGTAGGTATTCGACCCGTGCGGCTCAGTTGCGTGATCGCCCGTCGTCATTCGGTTGCGCCGGCTGGTTGAGTTCTGCTTGCAGCATCAGCGCGAGTTGTCGCAGCAACGGTCGCTCCCAGGACGGTTCGAAGACTCTCGGTTCCGGGTCCCAAATGCTGAGCGTCCCTACCCGTTCTCCACCCAACGCCTCGATAGGAAATGCCGCCCAGAACCGGACTCCCCCCGAGGCTTCCGCCTCCGGGTGATTGCGGAATCGTTCGTCCGCGAGAACATCATCCACCGTGAAAGCGCCACGGCTCACAATCGTCTCGCTGTTCAGGTCCCGGTAGAGGGCCAACTGCGTCACCTCCGCCCCCGCCAGGGACTTCGGGCGAAAATTGCCGCCCTCGATGAGGTTGAACGCCGCGGACTCGACACCGAAGATGCTGCGTGCGCGTTCGAGAATCCGGGTGAAGCGCGGCTCGGCCTCAGCGGCACTGATTCCCAGTTGGCGGATCGTCACATCTCCAAGCGGCACGAGAGTGGACTTGTCCAAGACAATGCGTCCGCTGTCTCTGAGACCGGGGGAGCGAAGGAGGTCGAGTCGTGGGGCAACTACCGCTCCAATCACCTCGGCCCAGTGCCGGTATGAGCGCCCGTCGCCGAGAGCCCGCGACGGAATCGCTTTCGCGGGGGGCATGGGAATGTAGGCGGTTCGAGGGTCGGTGGAGGCGATGCGCGCCGTCACGGCGTTCAATTCCTCGGCGTGATTTTCCGCGATCATCCCGAACCTGGAATCGAACCCGAACACCGATCGGATCGGAGGGATGCCGGTGACGAAAAGCGCGGCAGCGGGGCAAGAGTTTTGCCTGACGTAGGCGAGCAGCTGCGAAAGGTTGGCTTCCCATCTGGGCACCGGCGTCAGGGGCAACGCGTCATTGGCTCCGAGCATCACGATGATCGCGTCGAAGCGTCTGATGTCGAGACTCCGCATTTCCGTTTCGGCGGTGCGCACGTTGATTCGCGGATCCGCGACGACAAACACGTCAGCACCGCGATGCGTGCGAGCCGCCAGCACCCTGCCGAGCGACCCTGGCAACGCAACGTCGTGGCTCACTGTTCCCCAGCCCACCGCGGGACCGGAACCGAAGAGGAGCACGCGATCGCTGTACGCCCCGGGCGCGTGCGTCTGCGGTGCATCTCTCGGACGCGGCACACTGTCGCCCCGCACCCGCTGCGCTACGAGCCACATCTTCATGACTGGCGCGAGGAGCGCCCGCTGAAAGCCCTGCATATTCAGCTCAACCGCACTGTTCTCGCGGCGAAGACGGCCGCGACGAGATGGGGATTTGCGGCCTCGACACGCTCAAACTCCTTTTGTGAAGCCAGTCTGCCCTGACCGTATTCTGTGACCCACATGCCACCATTGGCCGTACGCCGTTCCGGCGCCAGCGCCGGCATCGCGTCGTCAGGCGGGCATTTGGTTATCATACTGACAAAGATCGACGTCGCATGAGACGTACAGCCGTGCTCCCGGCACCTTCCACACGTGGTACCGCTGTGCTGTCCCTCGACCGCGACTTGACGGTCAGCATTGCGTCCCGGTCTCGCCCGCGGTAACCTACAACCAAATGGTTGTAAATGAAACGCGCGAGGTCGAGATCGATCGACTCTTTCAGGCCCTCGCTGATAGCACTCGCCGCGACATCGTCACGCGGGTAATTACGCGCGAACAGTCGGTCTCCGACCTGGCGCGCCAGTACGCCATGAGCTTTGCCGCCGTTCAGAAACACGTGGCTGTGCTCGAGCGGGCGATGCTCATCACCAAGGAACGTCGGGGGAGGGAGCAGATCGTGCATGGCGACCCGAGCATGTTGCGCACGGCCGCTCGACTGCTCGAGGAGTACGAGGAGATCTGGCGCGCCCGAGCACAACGCATCGATCAGATCCTTGCCGAAGATTGAGAAAGGAGTGTGTCATGACCGTAGTAAGCACCGAAAAGGACACCGAAGCCCTGACCCTGACATTCGTCGCGGAGTTCGACGCGTCCGTGGACCGGGTGTGGCAGGTGTGGAAGGATCCGCGTCAACTCGAGCGCTGGTGGGGCCCGCCGACCTGGCCTGCGACCTTCGAGGAGCACGACTTCGAGGTCGGAGGGCGATCCGCCTACTTCATGACCGGACCTGAAGGGGAGCGGGTCCGCGGATGGTGGGAGATTACCGCCATCGATGCGCCGACACGGTTCGAGTTCGATGACGGGTTCGCGGATGACGACGGCGCGCCGGACACGACCATGGATCCGACGCATTCGGTGGTGACGCTCGACAGGGTCGACAGCCAGACCCGAATGACCCTGGTCACGACATTCACCAGCGCAGATCAACTGGAGCAGATGATTCAGCTTGGCATGGAGGAGGGCTTGCGTCTGTCAGTCGGGCAGATCGACGGAATCCTCGCAAACGTCGCGGCGTGAGACCAAATTCCGAGCCGCTACACTCTCGGGTATGTCAGAGCAACGCCGGCTTCTCCTCGTGGAGGATGACCACGAGCTCGGACAAATGCTCGCCGGTCTGCTGACGGAGGAGGGCTACACCGTCACCTACGTTCGCGACGGTCAACAGGCGTTGCACAGAGGGCTGAGCGAGGAGTTCGATGTCGCGGTGTTAGACCGCGGTCTTCCGGTGATCGACGGATTGCACGTGCTAACCGCGCTTCGGGCCAAGGGCGTCTCCACCCCGATGCTCATCCTTTCCGCATTCGGCAACCCGGCTGACCGCGTCGACGGGCTTGACGCTGGGGCAGAGGACTATCTCTCAAAGCCCTTCGACCTCGACGAGTTGCTCGCGCGAATCCGGGCCCTCCTGCGCCGTCACGCCAATCCGGCCGACCGTACCATCGTCGCGGGCGGAATCGTCGACCGCGGCAACCGCACCGTCATCCGGGCCGGTGGTGAGGAAATCCCTCTGTCCGAGCGTGAGTTTGCTCTCTATGACGAGCTGGCTCGCAACCCCAACCGCGCCTTCACTCGCGCGGAAATCCTCGAGTTTGCATTTCCTTCTGCCGAAGACCCGGGCGTCGTGGACACCTACGTGCATTACCTCCGTCGCAAACTTGGACGCGGAAGCGTGCAGACCGTCCATGGGCTGGGCTATCGCATGGGCGCTCTTTGAGCGCCGACACCGCGGCCGAACTACGCAAGGCCTCGCTGCGGCTCGCCCTCCTGACCGGCATACTGCTTGTCATCCTTCTCGCGATCTCGGGCGCAACAGTGCTGTACGCGGTGAGCGCTGGCCAACAGGAAGCGACAACACACACTCTGATCGATGTAACCGAGAATGTGGATCAGCCAAACGAAGCGCCGACCGGGGTCTGGGTCGTTATCGACCGGCCGAACTTCGTTCGTGCGTCTTCTGCCGGTATCCCAACTGGCTTCCCCGACGAAACCGCAATCAGGAGGGTCTCGGCAGGCGCCGCCCCGATCACCAGCCACACGAGCCTTCACGGCCACGACTACGTGGTTAGAACTGCGAAAACGCAGGGGCGCACTGTCCAGGCGATTGTCGACCAGCGTGAGAATTCCGAAGAACTAGGGCGGGTAGCGAGGGCGCTCGCCCTCGCTGGCGGGACGGCGATCATCCTTTCTAGCGTGCTGGCAATCTGGCTTGCCCGGCGAACCCTGCGACCGATGGCGCACGCTCTCGCCCTCCAACGTCGGTTCGTGATGGATGCCAGCCACGAGCTTCGCACCCCGCTCACCCTGTTGAGTACCCGGGTGCAGCTACTTCGCCGCAGGATCGGTGGGGCCTCGGTTGAGGACGTGCTCAGGGATATCGATCGGGTGGTCGAGGATTCGAGAGAGCTCACTGAGATTCTCGACGACCTCCTCATCGTCGCCGACACTCGAGAGAACGGGGCGCGCGAGCCGGTTGATCTGGCACTGCTCGCCGACGAACTGGTGGCCAGGGCGACGCCCCTCGCGGAGGAGCGTGGCATTTCGCTCGCGCGGACGGGTCAGCGATCGGGGGCGATGGTGACCGGAGCGCCTGTTGCCTTCGGACGGGCGATTGTCGCGCTCGTGGACAATGCCATCGACTTCGCCAAATCCCGTGTTGACGTGCGCATCGAGACCGAGAAGGACGTCGTGGTCATCGTGGTCTCAGACGACGGGCCGGGCTTTCCGCCAGGCTCCACGGACACGCTGTTGAACCGATTCGCCTCGCACCGCGAACCCGAAACCAACGGTCGACGACACTACGGCATCGGTCTCGCGCTGGTGGCAGAAGTGGCGAAGCGTCACAGAAGTTCGTTGATCCTCACCAACGCCGAGAATGGTCGGTCGGGCGCCGTAGTCAGGCTGCGGGTGCCAACCACCGGCGCACGTCGCCCCCGTCGAGGAGATCGCCAGCGTCGGTGACCGCGAGGACTGCGCAGTCGTAGCGCTCCGCGGCCCAGCCCACCCCCACTTCACCCATTGCGTAGACGGTTGTCGCCAAAACGTCGGCGACCGTAAGATCTGCCGAGATCACCGAAACGCTCGTCAGGCCGTGCGCGGGTCGCCGCGTTCTGCCGTCGACGATGTGGCGCCCACGTTCGTACGATCCTGAGGTCGCAACGCTCATGTCGGTGAGCGCAACGACCGCGATCATGGATTCGGGGGACTCAGGAGAGCGAACTCCCACGTTCCACGGCCGTCCAGGTTCCGGATGTCCCGCGGCGATCACATCACCGCCCGCGTTGAGACAGAAGTTGTGAAGGCCGTGAGACCGGAGCACTCCGGCGGCTTGGTCCGCCGCCCAGCCCTTGACTATGCCGTTGAGATCCCACCGTTCGTCGGCATCGTGCAGTGTGAACGCGCCGCCGGACACGGTGCTGAACTTTTCGGCGAGAGACAGCACCTCGATGAACTGATCGCCGGCGGCATCGAGCGTCAGCTCCGCCCGATTGAGTCGGCTGATCTCAGTGTCCGGACGGTAGGTGCTGAAGATGCTGTCGGCTCGACGTAGCTCGCCGAAGGCCTCGTCCACAGCAGGCCTGTGGTCGCCTTCGTCGCGAATGTCAAACGAGATGGGCAGACCCATCACCGTTTCCACGTAGCGCATCAGCCGAGCTTATCGATCGCAGACTGAACCGATTGCAGGTACCCGTCGGAGGTGTAAGTCGCGCCGCTGACGCTGTCGACCCGTGCCGATTGGGACTGCAGGACCTCCTGTTGGAGGATCGGCACCGAGTAGCTGGCGATCTCCTGATCCCGCCCACTTTCCTGGGGCACCTGGAGAACATCAATTTTCGTGATCGTCTTGCCGGAAAACGTGACCTTCACCTGAACGTTGCCGAACCTCGTTTGCACGGCGTTTCCCGTCACGGTTTGCACGGCAGTCGATGCCGCCGCCGACGGGGACGGCGCCGGTGCCGCGGCGGAGGTGCCTGACGGTGAGGGTGACGGTGCCGCGCCCGACGAATCGGTGCTCGTCGAACCGGTGCCCGCGGCCGATTGTGATGTCGTTGCGATCGGCTGAGAGCCGGTCGAGTAGAACTTCAGCCCGAACGTCGCCCCAAGCACGGCGAGAATCGAAAGGAACAGGGTGGTGCCTCGCCATTTGCGTTGCTTCATTTCTTCGTCCTACCTCTCACGCCATACTCAGCTCTTCGCGATGAATCATTTGAACCGGCAAGCCAAGCGAGCGCAGTGACGCTTCGACCGTGGTTGCCATTCCGGTAGGTCCGCAGATGTAAACCTCCCGGTCGCGAACGTCGCGCACCAAGCGGCGCAACGCCTTCGGATCAAACGGGTCACCACCGAGTTCGCGCCTGCTGCCCACGACCGTGTGAATGGTAATGGGGCTCAGTGCCCGGAGTTCGTGTTCGAGTGCCAGGCCATTGACGGGTGTGCTGCGATAGACGACCACGACGTCGCGGCCGTGCCGCACGAAGTCCTCCGCCAACGCCCGGATGGGCCCGATGCCCGCTCCGCCGGCAATCAGGAGGATCTTTCGGCGGGTACTTCGAGCGGCGGTGAATATGCCGAACGGGCCCTCTGCGAAGACCAGCGTTCCTGGCTTCAGGTGGCGAAACTGTGAGGTGTGATCGCCCAACGCTCCGACGCTGATTCGTAGCACCTTTCCGTCCGGAGCCCGAGACAGGGAGAACGGGTGCGCCGTCAGCAAATGCCCGCGTGTGAGAAACCGGAAGAGAAAGAACTGTCCAGCGACCGCCTTCATCTCGTGCAGCCGCTTTCCCTCCAGCCAGACGCTGATGATTCCGGCGCCCTCATCCACCACGCTGAGCACGCGTAGCCGGTGTCGCCAGGCTGCCATAGCGGGAAGGATCACGCGCCAGGTCAGCACCGCTGAGGCCGTTGCGAGATACAGCGCGATCCATGCCGCCCGGTTGAGGGGATTGGAGTCGAAGTGCACCCCGGCGCTGATCTGATGCAGGAAGGTCAGGAAGACCGCAACGTACGCGGTGGTATGCAGCCAGTACCAAATCTCGTAGGACAGTTTCTGCCGGGGGATGCGCGCGCTTGAGATGCCGATTGCCCAGAAGAGAAGCGTGCCGATGAGTGCGGTCAGCATGTCTGGATAGGTGGTCAAGACGGCGAAAGTAGCGGTCCACGGTGCTTGGGAGGCGATGAGCTGTTGCCCGAAGATCATCGCAATCACATGGGTCACGATGAGAAAAAGAACGGAGGCACCGAGAGTGCGATGCCAGGCCACCAGGTGGTCCATTCCTATGGCTCGTTCCAGCCACGGCACTCGCGCGATCAGGAGCACCTGGATGCAGACCAAGAAGCCGCCGACCATCCCGGTAAGTTCCCCGAAGGAGGTCACGGTGGCGCCTGGTGTAGTGATGAAGGGGCCCGGCCCGCCGGCCCACCACATCACGATGACGATGAGCACGCCCAGAACGATGACACTTCGCAGGAGCCGCCCGGTCCGGACGGACGAGGACGATCGTAGCGCGCTGGGTCGGGCTGCATACGTTGTCATAGTTTTGAGGCTACGGAGCGCTTCTTAGAAGAATCTTTCCCACGCTGCGTGGCGGCTGGGATTGGCTTATGAATGGCCTATGGCTGATCCTCCGGCGGATTCCTGTTTCACGAGCCCGATGAACGCGCGGGACACGGCTGGCCGATTCCTGTTCGAGGGAATAGCGAGTCAGCCACCATAGGGCTCGAGAATTTGAACTGGCGAACCGTTCGCCTCGCAGAGCTGTTCGACGATGTGAGTCGCAGCGTTGAACGAAGACGGGCCGGATTCTCCAAAATCGCCCGGTTTCGCGTCGGGGGCGGTGACGGCGCGCGTCAGGACCGCGAGCTGACCGCGCAGCATCCCCGTTGTCGGTTCCAGAACGCGAAGGTCGCCCGCGGCTTTCTTCATCCTCGCGGCCCAGACGACCGCGGTCACGTCGTGATGCGCGTATCCCTGGTCCGCGGCCTGGATCGCGGTGCCGACCTTGGACAGCGCGTCACAGTTGGCCGCCAGGCCTTCGTTGTGAGCCGCTCGGGTGGGGAGAAAGGTGACGGTCATCGCGAACGAAGTGGTGTCATCGACGGTGACGTTCACCTGCGGGAAGGATGTCGCGACATCGACCGTGTACGTGGCAAGGTGTCCGCACCCTCCCGAGCGACCTCCGCCTACTGTTGGGTTGATAACGAGGTTGTAGACCGCCAGGTGTACGTCCGTGCAGGCGAACGCGATACGCATCGACTCTGCACCCTGGGGAATGTCGATCTTTTCCCTCGTCTGGCCCGTGCCGGTAAAGGCCAACTCGTGCCAGTGCGCGGGCGTCTTTGCGGTCTGCCGCGAAGATACTGCGGAACCGGCTTGGTCGGAAGCGCATCCACTCAGCGCCACAGCCACCAAGGCGGCGCCGAGCCCGATGAATGCGATGGCGCGCGCTGATCGCACTGAAAGCATGATTTCCCCGATTCCCCGGGCCATCCTGCCACCGCTTTCGTGGTGTGTCGAGGATTTCCCGTCTATGGGCCGCCTGGGGATCGTCGATCCGCATGGCTCATCCTCCGTTGGATTCCTGTTTCACGAGCCCGATGAACGCGCGGGACACTGCCGACAGATTCCTGTGTGAGGGAATGGCGAGCGAAATGTCGAGCGCGAGCGATGGTTGGACCGGGACCAGCCGGATTTTCGACTGGTCAACCCGACCCGATCTAGGCAAGAATCCCAATCCGAGACCAGCGCTCACCAGCTCGGCAAGGGTCGACAGATCGGCGACTTCCACCGTCACTTGACGCTGGGCATTTGCGCGGGCGAAGGCGAGGTCGGTCGCGAGCCTGGTGCCCCAGCCGGATGGGCTTTCGACAAAGGTCTCACCATCCAGTTCCTCAATCGAGACGACAGGGCGAGATTCGAGCGGATGTCCCGGAGGCACCGCGAGAAGAATCGGGTCCGAGGCTAGCGCGATCAACTCAATGCCAGCCGGCGCGTGCAGGTGCCCGGGCACGGAGACAAAAGCAAGATCAAGTTCATCCCGTTCGACGTCAAGGATGAGCTCCGTCGATCCGCCGCTCGTCGGTCTCGGGAGAAGCTGTACCCCTGGACGCTCACGATGGAATCGAGTGAGGAGTCCGGCGAGGTCGATGACGCCAAGAGACTGCATGATGCCAAGGCGGAGAGTTCCTCGGAGGCCTCCGATGGCCGAATTCACGGCGTCCCAGGCCGCTTCGGCGGCCGCAATCGTCTTGCGGGCCTCGGGAAGGAGCACGTGTCCCGCGTCGGTCAGGTCGACCTGGTGTGTTGTGCGTCGAAAGAGGTCGGTGCCCAACTCCCTTTCGAGGGTCTTGATTGACACCGATAGGGCCGACTGAACCAGATTGAGGCGGCGCGACGCCCGGGTGAAGTTCCGCTCTTCCGCAACCGCCACGAAATGCTCAAGCCGCCTCAGTTCCATGCCAATCCATTCTAAATTTAGATAACTGTTGTGTTTTCTATTCGTTGGACAGAATAGCCGATGTTGGACAGGGTAGAAGAATGACAAATTCCACCCACGCCGAGACGACCATCTAATGAGTGCACAGACTTCCGGGAGTAACGACAGGCCGAATCGCAGGAGCGCGCGGGCACACCACTGGGGCTTTTGGGTCGCGGCGGTTGCCTTTCTGTTGAACATGGCATTTTCTGCTGTTCCAACTCCGCTGTACGCGATCTATGCTGCCCGGGACGGGTTGAACAGCGTCACAATCACCTTGATCTACGCCGTCTACGCCGTTGGCGTCATTGCCAGCCTGTTCTTCGGCGGTCACGTCTCTGACTGGATCGGCCGCAAGGTCGTCTTCGTCCCCGCGCTCCTGCTGAACGTGGTGAGCGCCATCGTGTTCATTTTGTGGCCGAGCCTGGCAGGGCTGATCGTGGCACGCATCATCTCCGGGGTTTCGGTGGGACTCACAACGGCAACGGCGACCGCCTACCTGGGCGAGTTGCATGTCGGTGCACGCCCCGGGGTCCACGGGCGTCGAGCCCAAATAGTGGCCATCGCCGCAAACCTTGGCGGCATTGGCGTGGGGCCGCTCATTGCGGGTTTCTTGGCGCAATACGAACCTGACCCGCTTCGGCTGCCGTACATCGTCTTCGGGATTGCGATTGCCGTGTTGGCGATTCTCGTCGGTCTCTCTCCCGAAACTGCTCTGATCCAGACTCCCATTCCCCCCTACCGCCCACAGCGGATCGCGGTCCCGAAGACTTCCCGCGGGACCTTCTACAGTGCGGCGGCGGCCGGCATCGCCGCCTTCGCGGTTTTCGGCGTCTTCAACTCGCTCGTGCCGTCGTTCCTGGTCGACAGCATGCACGAGACATCCCACGCAGTGGCCGGGGCGGTTGCCTTCGCCGCCTTCGCCGCGGGCGGCTTGGCTCAGATCGTGTTGGCGCGGTGGGACACCCGCACGATGCTCCGGCGAGCCGTCCCGATCTTGACTGTAGGCCTGGCCTTGTTCGCCGCCGGAATGTGGTTGCCGAGCGTCGTGGTGTTCGTCGTCGGTGGCATCGTGACTGGCGCCGGGGCTGGTCTAATTTTCCGGGCAGCGATGGTCACTGCCGGTTCCGCGGCGCTCCCGGAAGCTCGAGCCGAGGTACTCGCCGGTTTCTTCCTCGGCGCCTACATCGGCCTATCTGTGCCGGTGATTGGTTTGGGAATCGCGACGCTGTATTTCCCGCCTCGGGATGTGATGCTCGTTTTCATCGTTCTCGTTCTGGCCGCCCTCATCGCAGCGGTCGTGAGCATCGTGCGGCGGCCGGAGATTCGACCGGCCTAGCCGCACGCTCAACCAATGCTTTGCTCCACTCTCGCCGACGGCCAAGCCGTCGGCGAGAGTGATCAGCGCGCGAGCTTGTAGACGTAGTCGGAGAGCTTGCCGACAAGGCCCTTGAGACCATGTGGCGTCGATCGCTCCGACGTTAGGTGAAGATATGACCTGTCGAGGGTGCCGTCGGGGTGGAACTCCTCGACGAATAGCACCGCAGCCCATTCGGACACAACGATGTTGCGGCCGCCCTGCTTGGCGCGAGCGTAGTCGGCGAGTGCCTCGACGAGTACCTCGTCCGGAGTACGCTGGGTGGTCTCATTGGAGTGCATAACCTGTCCTTCCGAAATTTCCTTCGGCAATCATAAGAGATCCGATGTTTCGGGCAGGTGAATGGTCATACTATTTTCGCTAGGAACGCGCTGGGAGTTTGCCGGGTGGCCTCCACCGTGGGCGGCACCGAACGCGCCCCGGCCACGTTCAACGAAAGCGCGGTCCCGTCGTCGCTCGTCGGGGATCAGGGGAGCGGCAATTCGAGCGCCGCCGACAGCAGGCCGTCGGAATGGCTGTCACCGGAAACGCAGGAGTTTCACCACAGAACAGCGCGACACCACGCCAAATTCGCCCGGCGGTGGTGAATGTCCTGCGTTTTGGGTTGGGGAACGCTCAGTCGGCGAGCCATTCTCGAACGTTGGCGATGAGGAACTCCAGGTCGGCCGGGATAGACCGCGGATTTCCCGCCCGATGCCCCCAGACGCTTTCGATGGGTGCAAGACGCCCGTGTCTGAGGTGTTCGAGTTCTGCCTCATTGTCCGCGACCCGAAAGTACAGGTCGGTGGTGCTTGGCATGAGCAGCACCCGGGCCTGGATGGATGACAACGCCGCCGTGAGGTCGCCGCCGTGGTGCGGAGTGGCGCTGATGTCGGCCTCCTGCCAGGTGACGGCCTCGGCGTACAGGTTTGCCGCCCTCTTTCGCCCGAAGGACTCCTCCCAGTCCGTGCGGAGAAAGGAATCGAGGTCTGGCGCGCCGAGCGCGGTCTCGAAGAGCCGCTCCCGGTAGAAGTCCTGGCTCAGCCCCCAACCGGCATAGACATGGGCAAAGGCTCGAAGGGCTGCGACAGGTTCGGTCTCGAACCGGCCGTTGCCCAGGTACTCCGGTGCGGCCTCGAGGACGCGCAGCAGGCTGGAGAGAAACACCTGATTGTGAATCGAGGTGCGAGCGCTGCCGCAGACGATGATCGCCCGCTCCACAAGTTCCGGATAGAGGGCGGCCCAGTGGTAGGCCTGCCCCGCTCCCATGGAGAATCCATAGGATGCGGCAACGCGAGTCGCCCCGAAGACCTCCGTGAGCAGCCGATACTGCGCGCGCACGTTGTCCGCCATCGTGACCACGGCGGGGTAGTCGTCATACTGGGCCGCGCTGGAGGAGACCCCGCCGGAGAACATGTCGGCGATCACGATGAACCACCGTTCCGGGTCAAGCACCAGATCGGGGCCGATCAGCCAGGAGAGGTCGCTGTGGGTGGCGCCGTAACTGCACGGGTAGACGATCACATTGTCGCGCGCCGCATTCAGCGTCCCGTGCGTCTGCCAGGACAATCGAGCATCACGGATGACTCCGCCGCGTTCAACCTCGAGGTCGCCGAGCTCGAGAACGCCGTTCTCGACCGGCCAGCTCGCGCTCAAACGAGCACCCCGTTCGGCAGCACCGCGTGAACGCCCCAGGTCTGATTCGCGACCTGCGTGACCCGCAGGTCGACGACGGTGCTTGCCAGCGCGAGCGCGGTCGGCTTGTCCACAGCGAAGAGCACCTGCATCCACCGCACCATGGCATCGAGCGCGTCGCCCATCGCGACATTGAGATCGGCGTCGAATCCGAAGGTCACCCGGCCGACGGGGGTCTCGGCGTGGATCGAGTCGATCGGCCGGTCGTGCGCAATGTCCAGCACTGCTTCGGTGCGCATCGGGCATTCGATGGCCGTTCCCCCGACTTCTCCGTCCCCCTGGGCGGCGTGACCGTCGCCCAGGTATAGCAGCGCGTCGTTCACCTGTACCGGCAGGTACAGCGTCGATCCGGCGACTAGCTCCTTGCAGTCGATGTTTCCACCGCTGGAGGCGCGCGGCGGGGTTGTGGAGTGTTCCCCTGGCTCGGCCGGGGAGAGTCCCATCACGCCGAGGAATGGCGCCAACGTGCGACTGAACCCGCGACTCTCGGTGCCCGTTCCCGCATCGGAGTCGAGCTCCCAGAGGAGCCACGAAGGGGCGCCGGCGACGAGGTCCAATCGGCGGGTGATCGGAGACTCAATCGCCCCGGCAACGGTCCAGCCCCAGTCGCCGGGGCGAATGTCGACAAGGCGGAGAGCGAGCATGTCGCCGGGCAGGGCGCCGCGCACGGCGATTGGTCCGGTCAAGCAGTGACCGCGCCGTTCCGCGAACATCCGGGGCCGTGTCTCACCGGGGACGGTCTGCCGCTCGAGGTATCCGGATGCGTCGAGGGAGCCAACGACGATCGTGTCGCCCGGGTCAATGGTGAGAACGGCGGCGTGGGCGGAGCTGAATACGT
Source organism: Microbacteriaceae bacterium (assembly GCA_025464975.1). GTDB lineage: Bacteria > Actinomycetota > Actinomycetes > Actinomycetales > Microbacteriaceae > Lacisediminihabitans. Next base: position 105,635 of record JAODMT010000020.1, read on the forward strand.
CCGCGGTTGTCTCCGGCGAGGGCTCGAGGGTGTGGATCGTCATGCTGTCGTTTCTCTACGTGTCATCGTGTTGTCATTGGCGTCGTCGCTGCCGATAGCATCCCCGGTTCGCGGTGGGCCAATCAATTCATAGTGGCATGCCAGCGCGGTGGGGGGATGCCGTGGGCGCCCTGTGGCCCGTCGATTGGTCCGATCCCCAGCAGCCTGTCAGGTACGTCAGCCCACGCAGCTCTTCGTCGCTGGTCTTGCTGCGCCTGTCGCGATTCCGACCGCTCAGGGCAGCATTCCGCCGTCGCGCCACCGATCAAGCAGGTCGATCTGCTGTGGCGACCACGGTCCATCACATGGCATCGAGCCTGCGTCGAGCCGGTCCCGGATCGCGTCGAGGTTGTCAACGACATCCCGGTACGACCACAGATCAAAGTACGTCTCCATTGAGTCGCGATCGGTCTCGCGAAAGAGCGGTCGGATGTCCGCGGCGAAGCCGACGATGGGCTGACCTGGCGAGGGGGTGCGTGTACCGGAGTCATCGGTGGCCATTTCGCAGCTCTCCTGTCTGGACTCGAGCGTCGTCTTGAAACCAGACCATACTCCGAGACCGCCGCCCACGGCTCGACAATCGGCAAAGCTATCGAACGGGATCGACGCTTCTGATCTCTCGCTTCGCGCGTGGGCTGTGGAACGGCCGCCCGGTCAACGCGAGACTCAGCGGCGTTCGTCTCGCGACTTCCGCGACAACTATCGAACCGGCGACAACCGCGAGGTACATCACGATGGTGAGCCACGGCCGGGGAATCACCCGTTGGAGCCAGCCGCCGCCGACCCAGAGCAGGAACCACAGCACGAGCGGGTGCGCGAGAAAGATCCCAAAGGACCGGTCGGACGCGAGATCGACCGTCCTCGCGAACTTCCCCTCGGCCCTGCGTCGATCGGCCCAGAACGTGCCGATCGTGAGGAAGGCAAGTCCGACGGCAAGCGACCACACCTCGATACTCGGCTGGATGGGATTCGCCGAGTCAACGAGCGCGAGGCCGTTTTCCCACTGAACGACGTAGACCACGAGGGTCGCGATGGCGGTCAGTGCGGTGACGAGGGTGATGAGACGCCGGTGACCGCGAACCCAGGCCAGAAATTCGGAGGCGTGAGCGGCCAGCACCGCCCCAAGCACGATGAATCCCTGATAGGTACTCACGTTGCTCACGATGTGAATCCAGTGCAGCGACCCCGGCTTGTAGAAGCTGAAGGCGCTCAGGATGATTTGGACCGCCATGCTGATAACGACGACGATCACGTGGTGGCCTCGCGTTTTGCGCACGAGCATCGCGAGCAGGGGGAAGAGCAGGTAGATCTGCATCGTCACGTATACGAAATACAGGTGGTAGAACGCGGTGCCGGTGACAACGGCGTTCAGGTAGTCCGGAATCAGTGCCAGAAAGGCGACCTTTGGGGCGCTGAGCCATGGAACGACGACATAGATTGCGGACCACACGAGATACGGGACGCCGACCAGGAGGAACCGACGCGGCCAGAACTTCCTCATCGGAACCGGTCGGGCCAAGTAGCTGTGCATCAGCACGAACCCGGTGAGCGCGAAGAACACATTGCGGGTGAAGTGAACGAGCGTGAGCACACCGATGAGACCGATGTCGTCCGGGGCCGTCGTATGGCTGATGGTGTGCACCGCGATCACGCACACGAAGGTCAGGATGCGCAGGATGTCGAGTTCGTATAGGTGACGTGCGCGCGGTTGAGTTGGCTGATCGTTCGTCATGGTGATTGCCTCTAGGTTAGCGCAGGGCAAGGATGACGAACGAGGCGCCTCCGCCGATGAAGCAGTACTGGCCGCCGACGAGCGCCGGGAGGATCACGGCGTAGCCGAGGCTCGAAACGGGAAACAGTTCCGAAACGGGAAACAGTTCGCTGAGCCCTGGGCGGCACGCACGACCACGGCCTCCCGGTAACTCAGGTGACCGATGTCTAGTCAGTCTCAGTTGGCGTCGAGCTCTTGCGGCGGCGCGCGCGCAGCATCTCGATCCCGACGGGAACCAGGGAGACGACGACGATCGCAACGGCGATCAGGTCGACGTTGTTGGCCACGAAGGGAATGCGCCCGAGCCACAGGCCGGCAAGCACCGCAATAACTGCCCAGGCGATCCCGCCAAGCGCGTTCCAGAGCAGGAATTTGCGGTAGGGAAGGCGAGACATCCCGACCACCGGGGGCACATAGGTGCGCACGATTGGCACGAATCGGGCGAGTACAAGGGCGCGAGCCCCGTATCGCAGAAAGAAGGCGTCGGCGCGGTCAAGATAGCGGGTCTTGAAGACACGGGCGCGCGGCGAGAACAGCCTTCTGCCGAAGCGCTTTCCGATCAGGTATCCAACCTGGTCGCCGGCGAACGCCGCCGCGGCGGCGACCAGAATGAGCAACGGTACCGGAAGGCCCAGCCGCACACTCAGCAACCCAGCGGTGAACAGCAGGCTGTCTCCCGGCAGGAATGGGAAGAGGAGTCCCGTTTCGATGAAGACGAAGACCACGATCAGCGCCAACACCCAGGGACCGGTCCCGGTCAGCAGTGCCGAGGGGTCCAGGATTCCGCCGGATGCCGTCAGGGTTCCGCCGATGGCCGCAATCGCAAAAGAATTCATGTCGTAAGAGGATGCACAGAGCGTCTCTAAGAATCTCGTAAGAAGCCCGAGTGCGCGGCAAAGCTGAGGAGGGACCGCACTAGCAACTGCGATGTTTCGGTCATCCGAGACACTAACCGGTCATCTCTTAGCGGATTCTGTGAGGGCGCTACCCAGACTCGTTGGCGAGGGCGGCCCGTGCCCCACCGAGTGTGCACCCGCGTAACTCGACCGCCGCCGGTCTCGAGGAGAGAGGAGTCGTGGTGATCTGGATGATCGTTGCGCTCGTCATGGTCTCGATCGTCGTGGTCCTTCTGGCCATCGGTTGGTTCACCTTCGTACTCCTCTCCGAGGTCTCGGAGCGGTTGGACGACAACGACGACATCTGATCGGTGGCGCCGCTGGCCGCGCGGTCAGGCTCTGCGGGTGTTCCCAGGACGACGCACTCCGATTAGGGCGTCATCGAATTCGCGAAGCGCCGCCGCGTTGTAGACGGCAACGTCGAGGTGCGCTGGGCCGACCTGGCCGTCGAGGAATGCGAGCATTCCCTCGGCAAGCGCGTCATCCGTCTGATCGACCACCCGCATCTCGCCCTCCGGCAGTGCGTCCTCGATGGATCCGAAGTCGACCGAAACGATCGGCAGTCCCGTGATGGCCGCCTCTAACAGCACCATCGGCTGTCCCTCGTAGTCGCTCGACAGCACGAAGCAATCGGCGGCGGCCATGATCGGGAACGGGTTGGCGTATGGACCAACCACGAAAGCGCTCTCGGCCAGACCGAGATTTTCGGCGGTCCGCTCGAGAGTGGAACGAAGTGGACCGTAGCCGACAATCAGGAGCCGCGAATCCGGCCGCAGTTCGTGCACCTTCGCGAACGCCCGCAGCAGGCGCGCCTGGTTCTTTTCGGTGGAGAAGCGGCCGACGGTAACGAACCAATTTTTCTGCTCGTGCGTGGCGAGATCGTCGACCCAGCCGGGCACGAGCGGCAGTTGGGTTTCCTCGTCGAGCGGATGCCCGGCGAGGTCCGCGAGATTCGCTCCTATCCCGGTGAGCACCCGGGATTCGTTGACGAGGTTACGCGCGGAGACGAACGCAGCCGGGTCGAGATGGTAGCTCTCCGCCAGCGCCGAACGGTTTACGGCGCTAAGACTGTCTGAGACCGAGACGAGCCGGTCGAACTGCGAATAGAGGGCGAAAACCGCACGAAGAGAGCGGCGCATCCGCTTCCTTCCGCGAATCAGCCGGTGTTCCTCCGAGGCCATGTCGTTGTGCATCCAGATCGAGCGGGTCGAGCCGGGGGAGTGCAGCAGAAGCGTCGCCCAAAACGGGCTGTACCCGCTGAAGTCGGCGACGGCACCGAACCTCAGGTCGCCGAAACAGCGCTTCCACTCGGCATCCCACAGGCGCGCCTGGGAGGCGAGAGCCCGGTGGTCCTCCGGCCTCGCGCTGGCTTGCGACAGCCGGCGAAGCAGATGGGCAACCTTGCTGCCATTCATCCCGCCGGCGCGATGGAACTGCCGGATGCGCGGGTCGATGAGACCCTGGTTGGCGCGCTGCTGGGCGCTCCAAGGTTTTCCGATGACTATCGACACATCGAACCGGTCGTGGTCGATGGAGGACAGCAGATTGAGCGCCGAGGTCGTGATGCCGTTCGACCGCATGCCCCCGAGGTGCAGAAGGACGGGCACGCGGGTGTCGCTCGTTACCGACAGCGCCCGTTGCGGATCAAGCACGCCGCGGAAGACGGCGTCGACGACTCGTGACGCCGACGATCCGTCATCACGCGGAAGAAACCGTTCGCGCCAGTCGCGTCGCGTCGTCGCCCAGGGTGAATCGGCGCCCTCGGCGGCCTGCGCGCGAATCGAGGCGGCGACCTGGGCGACCTCGACGCACACCGGGCCGGGCAACTCCTCAGGGGGGAAATAGGTGCCGCGCGAGGCCGAATATTCCGCGACATCCGGCGTGAAGAACACGATGGGGCGTTCACTCTGAAGGTAGTCGAAGAAGATGGAGGAGTAGTCGGTGACGAGAGTACTCGTGAGCCCGAGCACTACGTTCGTCGGAATGTCGTTGGGCACCAGCAGGCTTCGAAACTCCGGTCGAGCGGCCGCGAGCTGATGCACGGCCTGGTGCGTCTTGAGCAGAACAACGTATTGCTCGGACCCGAGAAGACTCTGCAGCTGCCTGGCGGACTCGATGAGCTGCATTGCATCGTCGTCCGGGGAGGAGAAGGAATCACCCTTCCAGGTGGGGGCGAAGAGCACGATGTTGCGTCCGCCGAGTTCGATTCCGGCCGCTTCCAGCAGAGCCCGTCCGTCAAGGAACTCGTTTTGGTCGATAACCTGTCGATCGACCCGCGGGTAGCCCTCCTCGAGGATGAGGCCGCGGAATGCTCCGCGCAAGCGGTAGGCCTGCTCGTACATCTGCCGGGTCATGAACTCGTTTTGAGAGAGCAGAAAGTCGGCCGAAACGAAGTTGCGGAGGGTGTTGGCCGCCTCAATCGCCCCGTTCGGCATGTCGTAGCCCATCAGCTTGAGCGGTGTGCCATGCCAGGTATTGAGGTACGTCTGCCCGGCCCGCTTTCCGAACTCATGCGGAAAGGTCGCGTTGTTGATCAGGTAGCCGCTCGTGGCTATCGCGCGAAAGTAGGCGGCGGATCGGTACTTCACAAACCGAACGCGAGGGTCACCGGCGAATTCCCGGCGAATGTCGTGGTGTCGCTTTGGGTCGTCCAACACCCAGATGTGACGGAGGTCGGCCATGTCGGGGGCGCGAAGAAGTTCGCGGAAAATGGCCTCTGGGTTGCACAGCGCGCCGTTCCCGGCGAACGACTCGTAGAGTACCGTGCGCGGTCGCACCGACCCCCGTGATGCGATGGCGCGAATCTCCGAGTGCCACGCTCGACGAAGTTGGCGCAGACGTCGTCTCGCTAGTTGCAGCACAGTGCCCTCCAGGTTCCGACCCGAGGAGCATTTTCTTCGAGCGGAATAGGGGTGCCTCTAGGAAAGCGCCGTTGGAGTCGGGACATAGCCTAACGCGAGAGCTCGGGCTAGGCGCGGCGATAGTCGTGATCGCGGGCTCGGCCTATCGGGTTCGCGCGGAGGGAATTCGAATCTCAATTTCCGTTCCGGCCTCGGATGACGCGGCGACGACCACCGTTCCGCCGAACCGTTCAACGGTGTCGCGAACGAGCGCGAGTCCAATACCGAATCCGGTGCGGGTTGACCCGCCTTCGCTGATCGTGGCTCCGGATCTGGCAAAACGATCGAATATTCGGGACGGATCGATTCCGGTGATGCCCGGCCCCTCATCCCGAATGCTGATCCGTACCATTCCTCTCGACTCGGTGAGCCTGACATGCACCGTCGAGCCCATCGGGGCGAAGCCGAGGGCGTTGTCGAGGAGGGCGAGCATGCAGCGGTGAATTCCCGCCGCCGGAACCAGAGTTGCGAATTCGCCGGCCGACGTGGTCGCGATCGTCACCGAGCGATCTGCGGCGACGATTTGCATGGACTCGACCGCTTGCATCACCGGGGGATTGAGGTCGACCGGAACGCTGCTCTTGACCTGGCCGCCCGATTCGGCCAAGGCCAGAAGGTCGTTGACAATCTCGATGAGCGTAGTCGTGTCCCGTCTGAGGTCGGTCACGATCGGTGCGGCGGGATCCTCGGACTTGAGGCCGCGCTGAAGAAGTTGAAGCCGCGCGTCGAGCACGGCCAGCGGAGTGCGAAGCTCGTGGCTCGCATCGGACACGAACGCCCGCTGCAACCGGAGAACGTCCCCCAACGGGCGGACTGCGCGACGGGTGGCAAACCAGCTCATCGTTCCGGCAAGGATTACCGCGATCAGACCGATGCTTAGGCCGCCGACCAGGATATCGATGCCCCCAACGTCGATGGTGGTCTCGTGCGCTCGTTGCAGGTCGAAGAGCCTCCCCGGTGGGATGTGCGCGAAGACGAAAACAAACGCCGAAATGAGCACGGCGAGAACGAGCACGCTCGACGTGATGGTGATTCTCAAACCGACCTCGCGAGACGCCCGTCGAATCGCGCGGGCATCCGCGTCATCGATGTCCGGATGTCCGTCGCGTCGCGTCACTCCGCTCCCAGCCGGTAGCCCTGACCGCGCACGGTCGTGATGAGGTGACTCTCTGTCTTGCGCCGCACGTAGTGTACGTACGTGTCGACAGTACCGGGCTGATCGCCAGCCTCGAACACCTCCCGCAGAATCTGTTCCCGGGAGAAGGTGCGCTGAGGATGCCCGCAGAACAGGCGCAGCAGGTCGTTCTCTCGCTGAGTCAACAGGATGCGGCCGTCGTACGGGGAGTAGATCGTGCGGCTCTCCGGATAGAACTCCCAGAGTCCGATTCGAACGAACGGTCCCTCCCCGGTGTACACCCGGCGAATTGCCCTGAGCCGGGCGAACAGCTCATCGAACTCGAATGGTTTGACCAGATAGTCGTTGGCGCCGGCATCCAGACCGCGCACCTTATCTTCGACGGTGCCGAGGGCGGTGAGTACGAGGATCGGCGTGGCGATGCCCTTTTGGCGCAGGCCCTCAATCATGCTGAGCCCGTCGAGGTGGGGCAGTCGCCGATCGACGATCATCACATCGAAGTCGCTGCTGAGCGCGACGGTGATCCCCTCGGCTCCGTCCGCCACGAGGGTGACCGTGTAGACCTCGTCGAGCACCTGTTGCATGAGGGGGCCGAGTTCCGGGTCGTCTTCGAGGAGCAGCAGACGCGGCCTGGTGTCGATCATGAATCCCTTTCGGTAGCCCTCACCCATTAAACCGCCTGCCGCCTGTGATGCGCCGTGCCGTCAACTGTTGCCCGGCCACGTCTCCCTGTTCCCTTGGGAGCCCCGATTCTCGGAGAGTCGGGGACGGAGTCGCGCCCCCGGTTGGGGGCGTAACACGGGGGCAACACCGGCGTAACCGATGGGCAATCGCTCGCCCGTACGGTTACGAGCAACCCTCCGCCGCCATTAGTCGGCGCACTTTTGCGTAGGGGAGCTGCCGGTCCACGGTCGCACCGAGAAAGATTTGGTCCACACAGATGAAGCTCAGCCACAAGGCGGTCATTGCCGCCATCGTTCCGGTACTCGCGTTTGGCGTTGTCAGCGCCGGGGGAGTGGCCGCCGACGCCGCGAACGGACCTCTCCCGAAATTCGACCCCGATAGTCAGAGTCTCAGCCAGATCGAGGGAGCGTTGCGGTCCGGCAAGGTCACGTCGGTGCAGCTGGTCGACTTCTATCTCGAGCGCATCAATGAGTACGACAAGCAGGGACCGAAGCTCAACGCGATTATCAAGATCAACGGGAAAGCGGAGTCGGATGCCGCGGCGCTCGACAAGGCACGGAGCGCCGGCGCGAAGGCCGGCCCGCTCTACGGGATCCCGTTTGTCGTTAAGGACAACTACGACGTGGTGGGGTTGCCGACAACGGGCGGTTCGGTTGCGCTGGCCAACAACTACCCGACCAAAAACGCCACAGTAGTGCAGAGGCTCATCGACCAGGGCGCGATTGTGCTCGCGAAGACGAACATGTCCGAGCTGGCCGCGTCCTATGGTCGCCTCGGCTACAGCTCGATCGACGGGCTAACACTCAACCCGTTTGACCTGAATCGAAACGCCTCCGGATCGAGCAGCGGCACGGCCGTGGCAGTCGCGGCCAACTTCGCCCCGTTCGGTCTCGGCACCGACACGTCCGGTTCCGTTCGCGGTCCGGCCTCCGTCACCGGCCAGGTCGGCATCCGTCCGACGCTCGGCCTGACCAGCAGGCAGGGTGTGATTCCGTTGTCCCTGTCGGCCGATACCACCGCGCCGATCGCGCATTCCGTCGCCGACGAAGCGGTAGTGCTTCAGGCCATCGCCGGTACTGACCCGGCCGATCCGGCCACCGCTGACGCCGGATCGACCCATTCCTACGCCTCGGACCTCAGCTCCAAAGCAATCAAGGGCAGCCGGGTCGGCGTGCTAACGGGATTCTTCGGTGGCAACGCCCAGGTTGACAGCTCGGTGAATGCGGCCATCTCCAAGCTCAAGTCACAGGGAGCGACCGCCGTCCCGGTGGATCTCGGCGCCCAGTACGCGACGCTCTGGAACGACGTTCTCGGACCGGTCGGCGACGTGGAGTTCTCCTCCGAATTCGCCAAGTACCTGTCGGCGGAACCGGCCGGAACCATCAAGTCGGTCCAGGATCTCCTGTCGATCAGCAGCTCCGCCGGTGTCACCGCATCGGCGACACCGGTCAACCCGGGACGGATCGACGGATTCAAGGCGGCCATTGCGGCCGCCCCGCAGATGGGATCGGCGCAATACCTCACCATCACGCAGACCGTGATGCCGGCGCTTCGCCAGCACGTCGAAGACGTGATGAAGTCGCAAAAACTCGACGCGCTTGTGTTCCCGACGCTGTCTTGCGTCGCGTCCCCTCGGTTCGACCAGCCCGATTCGACCTACTCCTGCAAGGCGGGTGACCCATACGCGGCGTCGTACATCTCGTCGGCGACCGGACTGCCGGAGGTCACCATTCCGGTCGGGTCCGACTCGCAGGGACTCCCGATCGGCATGTCGTTCCTCGGCAAGGCGTACGACGAGCAGACCATTCTGAACCTCGCCGACTCGTGGGAGACCTCGAATGGGTTGCGCCTGACCCCGAAGACCGTCGGCCGCTAGAGGCGGCACTCTAGGCAGTATTCCTCCGTTGTCCCGCGAGACAGACGCGAGTACCGTTCACCCCGCGGGGCCCAAGACAGATTAGTTGGTGCTCTTTTCTTGGGCTCGCTCAACTAAGAGGGTGGAAGCGCATGAATTCAGGCACGATAGTCACGATCATTGTCGTGGTCGTCATTGTTCTCATCGCCGCGGGGTTGCTCATCTACTTCGCTCAGCGGCGCAAGGCCGACGTCAATCGGCGCCGGGCCGCGGAGATGCGGGAGAAGGCGAAGCTGGACGAACTCGGCGCCCGGGAGCGTGAGGCAAAGGCCTCTCGTGCGGAGGCGGATGCCCAGCAGGCCGAGATTGACGCCGAGCGACTTCGACGGGAGGCGCAGCAGCGCCAGGACGAGGCCGAGTCGGTGCGCGCACAGTCCGATGAGCAGGTTCGACGGGCGGACCAGCTCGACCCGGACGTCCACGCGCGTGGACAGCGGGCGGATGACCGCAACGACAACCGCAACCGGCACTGAACTCGCACAACGGCTGGCTCGCACAACGGCGGGCACGCGCCGTTAGTCGCTCCCGCTCAGTTCGTGTTCGACCCACCAATCGGTGAAGTCCGTGGCGCGACTGTCGTCACCGAACCGGATCACCCACAGGTTGCTGTAGTCCGGCGCCTCGAGATAGCGAGTCTCCCCGCGCACGAAGGCGACATCCTCGGTTTCGGCCAGGAGGTTCCACTGGAAGGTGTAGCTTCCGGGCCCGTCCGCGGCGGCGAGCCATCCGTCGACGATCGCCTCCTGACCGCGCAGCGGCTCGTGATACGGGTCGAAGTGATAGGTGGCGTCTTCGGTGAAGAGAGCGCGGATGTCGTCGGGGCTGTTGCTGTCCCACGCACGGCGGTACCCCTCGACCCATCGCACCACTCGCTCGTTCATGTCTCTATCGGTACACCCGAGCGGCCACATTTCAAACCCGCGTCGACTGCCGCCGACCCATCGACAAGGGGGCAACGGCTGCGACGGTAAGAGGCCGGTGCCGTTCTGATCCCACGGGCACCGGCCTCTACCTAGGAGGAGACCGACCACCCGAAGACCGTTCTCCTCCGCCCTGACTTGAGCAGGGCACTCGCGCAAGCGCGCCGCGCGAGAGCTTGTTTTACTGTGGTTTCGTAAAGCTTGCGGACAGCCTAATTTGGCCAAGCTGGGAATGGCCGGTTGGTTTGCCGTGGGTCACCCGGGCCACAGCCAGTCCACAGCCGGATCACAGGCAGGTCACAGCGGGAAACGCCGCGTTGCGGTATGCAGGATTCACCGCGACGCGCGGTGCGATAGTGGAACGGTGGAAGGGACCGCAGTCATGTCAGAAAGTTCAGGGGCAAAGCCCACCGTTTTTGTGTTGTTCGGAGCTACCGGGGACCTGGCCAAACGGATGGTTATCCCGGCGTTTTACGAGCTCGCGCGGCATGGGCTGCTTCCTGAGAAGTGGTTGCTGATCGGCAACGGCCGTGGGGACCAGTCCCACGAAGACTTCACGGCGCACGTCCATGACGTTCTGACCGAATTCGGGCCAAAGCCGGAGGGGGCGCAGTGGGACGCGTTCAAGGAGAACCTGCGGTTTGCCGGCGGCGGTTTCGAGAAGTCAAACCCGGGGTCGCTTCTCGATGTGCTGGGCGAGGCGAAAGACAAGCTGGGCGACGACACCCAGTACATTCACTATCTCGCAATTCCACCGGTCGCCTTCATCTCTGTGACGGAGGCGCTCGGCGAGCACGGTCTTGCCACGGGATCGCGCGTCATCTACGAGAAGCCGTTTGGCACGAGCCCGGACAACTTCCGGGAATTGGATGCGGCCGTACACTCTGTGCTCGACGAATCGCAGGTCTTTCGCATTGATCACTTTCTCGGAAAGGAGGGGACTCAGAACCTGCATATCGTTCGCTTTGGCAATGGCCTGTTCGAGGGCGTATGGAATCGGGAGCACATTCGCGCGGTGCAGATCGACGTGCCGGAGGACCTCGACATTGCCGATCGGGCGGAGTTCTACGACCAGACCGGCGCCTTCCTCGACATGATCGTCACCCACCTGTTCCAGGTCGCGGCCGAGATCGCGATGGAGCCCCCCGTGTCGATGGAGGCTGATGATCTACAGGCGGCTCGCGAGTCGGTCATTGCGGCGTTCCGCCCGCTCGCGAAGCAAGACGTCGTGTTCGGCCAGTTCGCGGGCTACGACCAGACCGACGGGATCTCGGATGGCTCGAAGACCGATACCTTTGTCGCGGCGCGGCTGTGGATCGACACGGACCGCTGGCGAGATGTGCCGTTCCTCTTGCGCACGGGAAAACAGCTTGCGGCCAGCGAGCAGCAGGTGAGTGTGCTCTTCCGGGAGCCGGATAGCGGGCCGCTCAAGCACGCGGCACTGATGGCCGGGAACGTGCTTACCGTCTCACTTTCGGGCAGCGGTTCCATCCGGCTGAAGCTTGTGATCAAGGAGCCCGGTGCCGAGCTCGACCTCGCGACCGGAGAGACAGATTTGCCGCTTTCGGAGGTGAAGAACGCCGATCCGCTCCCGCCCTACGTCAAGCTCATCAATGACGTGGTTGTCGGTGACCGGTCGCTGTTCACACGACCCGACGGCCTCGAGCATGCCTGGGAGGTAATCGCACCCATTCTCGACGATCCACCAGAGGTCCAGTCCTATCAGCGCGGATCCTGGGGTCCGGAGGCCGCAGCCGACCTCGCCGCCCCCGATGGGTGGCTGCTCGGACAGTAGGCGAGTCAGCTCGCGCCGGGCAGGCGATCGGCGAGCGCGAGGATCTGATCGCGGTCCAGCCGAATGCCGGCATCGGAGAGACGAAGGGTGAGGAGCGCGAACCCATCTTCCTCCGGCCGGAGTTCGAGGTCCGCGGAGACCTGACTCAGGATGCCAGTCACCTTGTCGTCCTGTGACGCGTCGCCGCTTCCCTGTTGGATCGGCTCGTCCTGCTCCTGTTCGTTCGACATCCGTGCACGCTCCGTCTGAGCTCGTTGACACCGGTCGGCGGTCCGTCGACCGTCCTCATTAAGTGTGCGCGGGTGCCGTGGCTTTCGTCCATCCGATCGCCGGCGCGATGTGCGCCGCAATCGTCTCGAGCAGCGTCGCGTTGTAATCAACCCCGAGCTGATTCGGCACGGTGAGCAATATCGTGTCTGCGTCACGAACCGCGGCGTCCTTCGCGAGTTCCTCTGCGATGATGTCTGGTTCGCCGACATAGCTTCGCCCGAACCGTGCGAGGCCACCGTCGAGATGGCCGACCTGATCCTTGCTGTCGGATGAGCGTCCACCGAAGTATGCGCGATCCCGATCGGTGACGATCGGAAGCACGCTGCGACTGACCGAGACGCGGGGTTCCCGTTCCCAGCCGGCTTCCTTCCAGGCGGCGCGGTACAGCGCGATCTGCTCGGCCTGCAGCTCGTCGAACGGCACACCGGTGTCCTCCGTCAGCAGCGTGGAACTCATCAGGTTCATGCCGCGCTCCGCGGTCCAGACTGCGGTCTTGCGGGTTCCCGATCCCCACCAGATCCGGTCGGCGAGACCGGGGGACTGCGGCTGAATGGCAAGGGCACCGTCGTGTCCGGTCATCTGTGGGCTGGCCAGAACCACGCCCGCGCCGTCGATCGCCGCGCGGAATAGCTCGGTGTGTGCCCGAGCCTCGTCGGCATCCGATCGACCGTCCGCAGGAACGTACCCGAAGGCCTCCGACCCGTTAAGCGCCGGCTCGGGTGATCCGCGGCTGATGCCGAGCTGAAGTCGTCGGTTGCTGATCAGGTCAGTCACGGCTGCTTCCTCGGCCATGTAGAGCGGGTTCTCGTATCGCATGTCGATGACCCCGGTTCCGATCTCGATTCGACTCGTTCGGGCTGCCATGGCGGCGAGAAGGGGAAAGGGGGAGGCGAGCTGCGGGGCGAAGTGGTGCACGCGAACAAAGGCCCCGTCGATGCCAAGTTCCTCCGCGGCAACTGCGAGTTCGATGGTCTGCACTATGGCATCCCGGGCGGTCGGAGTCTGCGACCCGGCGACGTCTTGCCAGTGCCCGAAGGTGAGGAACCCAATGCGTTTCATACCGGGTTCAGCGCCGAAAGGGCTTGCACTATTCCCGAGGGCCGCCCGCCCTGGCGCCCTGTGGGGCTGCGTCTACCATGTTGTTCAAATCGGGTCCCGGCCATGGCCGTGACGAATCGTCACAAGTAAATCCAGGTGCGAAGGAGTACAAGAATGCAAACAATCAGCCCGTTCCTCTGGTTCACGGTCGAAGCGGAGGAAGCTGCCAAGTACTACGTGTCGATCTTCCCAAATTCCCGAATTCTGTCCGTCAATCGACTTCAGGACGCTCCCGGTCCGGAGAGCGAAGTCATCGTCGTGAGCTTCGTACTCGACGGCCTCGAAATGCAGGCCCTCAATGGCGGACCAGCGGGCTTCGGCTTCAATGAGTCCATCTCCTTCTTCGTGCGTGCAGAGACGCAAGAGAGGATCGACGAGCTGTGGGAGCGGCTGACGGCTGACGGCGGGGAACCGGGCCGGTGCGGATGGTTGAAGGACAAGTACGGCCTGTCGTGGCAGATCATTCCGCCGGCGCTCGACGAATTGCTTAACGATCCCGACCCGGAACGAGCCAAGCGGGCGATGCAGGCGATGCTCGGAATGTCGAAGCTCGACATCGAGGAATTGCGCGCGGCCGCCGACGCCCGCGTGGCTCGCTGATCTGCGCCAGCGACTTCCGCTCGACTGCGGCACGGGTCATCCGCACCGCAGTCGCTCGTTTCTCGAGATCCCGATTCTTCCGCAGGGTCGGTCCGAGAATGATGCCGGCACTCGAGCGGACCATCGGATGGCTAAGCCGGGGCCGTGTCCAGGCCAGCGGGCTGCTCGTGCCGTCCCTCGTGCTGCACTCAACGGGGGCCAGGTCGGGTCTCGAGCGCAGCAATCACCTGATGTACTGCCCCGAGCAGGGCGGGCGGATGCTCGTGACCGGAAGCAACTTTGCACGCGATAACCATCCAACCTGGACGGCGAACCTTCTCGCGAATCCGCACGCGGCCGTGACCATTCGGGGACACCGGATCCCGGTTCGGGCCACTCTTGTCGGCGACGACGAGCGAGAGGAAGTCTGGGCACGGCTCGAGTGTCAATGGCCGGGGTACCGAGGCTATGAGCGTGCCTCGGGGCGCACTCTTCGCATCTTCCGGCTCGAGCCGCGCGGCACCTGATTCTTCGCCGGCGTTCATGATCCTCGAAGGCGGCGTTCGTCTCATCCATAGGACACGCATAGGGGAGTTGGGTGTGCTTGACATCACCAACGACGACCGAGTCGGGTGAAGGGAAAGCACAATGAGCATCAACGAAGTCGGACCAAGCCAGGACATGCCCGCGGCGGGCGCGACCGCCGAGGGTGCTGCAGGTGTTCCGAGCCGACGGCGGTGGCGCACCGGCACCATCTTCGCCGTGAGCGCGGCCGGCGCCCTCGTGTTGGCCTCCGCGGCAACCGGAGTGCTCGCAACCGCGCGCATCGTCTCCATCGAGTCGCCGACCGCGGCCGGCAGTAGCCAATCGGCACCCGTCGCGCCCCAGCAGGGGACATCCGGTGGCCCGTCGCGGGCGGGAGTGACCACAGCGGCCACCCCGGCAACTAAGACGCAGTCGGTCGGCGTTGTCCTCATCGACACGGTCTTGAAGTACCAGGGGGCCGAGGCGGCGGGCACCGGTCTCATTCTCACCTCCAACGGGGAGATCCTCACCAATAATCACGTGGTCGACGGTGCGACGAGCATCACTGTCACGGTCGCCTCAACCGGCACTTCCTACACAGCGAGCGTCGTCGGCACCGATCCGACAAAGGACGTTGCGGTATTGCAGCTATCCGGAGCGTCAGGTCTAACCCCGGCGACCACCGCCGCGTCCACAAAGCCGGCCACCGCCGACGCGGTGACCGCGGTAGGGAACGCCAACGGCACAGGAACGCTGAGCCAGGCATCCGGCACGATCACCGCTCTCAACCAGTCGATCACCGCCGCGGGTGACGGCGGAAGCAACCCGGAGGCGCTGACCGGCCTTATCGAGACGAACGCCGACGTCGTACCCGGGGACTCTGGTGGGCCTCTCTACGACTCGTCCGGTGCCGTGATCGGCATCGACACCGCCGCATCGTCCGGCTCGGCCGCGGTCACGGGCTTCGCGATCCCGATCTCCACGGCGCTCGGTGTTGCCCAGCAGATCGAGACCGGCACGGCGAGCTCCGGAATCACCATCGGATACCCCGCCTTCCTTGGCGTCGAGGTCCAGCCGGACGGCGCCGCCACAGGTGTCCCGCAGGGTCCGTCCACAGGTGTCCCGCAGGGTCCGGCAACCGGCACCACTCAGGTTCCTGCGACCGGAACCACGCCTCCGACCGGCGCCGTCATCGCCGGTGCCCTCGACGGCACGCCGGCGGCGACGCTCGGCCTCGCCGCCGGGGACGTTATCACCTCCGTCAACGGGACCGCGATCACGTCGTCGACGCAGCTCAGCACCGTGCTCGGCGGCTACAACCCCGGCGACACCGTGACGCTCGCCTGGACGGATGCCACGGGCGTTGCTCACTCCGCCAGCGTGACGCTCATCGAGGGAGCAGCCAACTAGGCCGGCTCGCTACATCAGACGGGACCGATCGTGACACAGTCACGATCGGTCCCGTCTGTGCGTCGCAAGCGAAGCGGGTGGTCGAAGCGGTGTGCTTAGTCTCGCTTCGGCAACTGCTGCAGCGACCAGGTGTTTCCGTCCGGATCGGAGAACGTGACGAATCGCCCCCACTCGAGATCCTGCACCGGCGACGCTTCGACGCCCGCGGCCGTGAGACTCGCGAATGCGGCATCCGCGTCATCGACAACGACCTGGACGCCGCGCTGGGTTCCCGGCTCCATGTCGGTGATCCCGGTGCCGAGGCAGATGGAGCACGCCGATCCCGGAGGGGTTAGCTGCACAAACCGCAGTCCCTCGTTGACCTGATGGTCGTGATCGGCGTTGAATCCCACCTTGTCGACGTAGAACGCCTTCGCCCGGTCGACGTCGGTGACCGGTATGGTGACGAGTTCGATTTTCCAGTCCATTGCGTATCCCTTCGGTTTAGTTCCGATTGCCTGGGACAAGTTCCGCTCAGGTCCGTTGCCTGTGTCAAGCCCGAGATTAATCAGCGGGCGCTTGCGCCTGACGGCGGGGATCAGTCGTCTTCGCCGATGTCTTCATTCCAGAGCGCCGGGTGTTCGGCGATGAATTGTCCCATCGTTGCGATGAGAGCCGGGTCGTTGACCACAGCCAATTCCACTCCGTTGTCGGCGAGCCAGTCCTGGCCGCCGAGGAAGGATACGTCGTCGCCGACCACAACGCGTCCGATGCCGAACTGGCGCACCAACCCGGAGCAATACCAGCACGGAGAAAGCGTGGTCACCATGACGGTGTCCCGATAGCTGCGCTGGCGACCGGCGTTGTGAAACGCGTTGGTTTCCGCGTGCATCGCCGCGTCGCCGTCCTGCACCCGTCGGTTGTGACCGCTGCCGAGGAGTGTTCCGTCGGAAGAAAACAGGGCCGCGCCGATCGGGATTCCCCCCTCGGACCTTCCCCGCTCGGCTTCAGCGACGGCGACTGCCAGTTTGTCGGCGTCGGTCGCGTAGACGGCTCCGATCACCGGTGTCACGCTTGTCACGCGACGTCATCCGCGGCATCCACGCCCACGACCAGCTCGGGAGCTTCGCCCAGCGGGCCGCCGACCGCGGGCCTTAGGGCCGAGAACAGCGCGTAATAGACGACTGCCGCAATGAGGAGTCCGAAGATCGCGGTGAGGTCACCGATCGCGGAGATGGAGAACTTTCCCGGAGGGGTGGTCGCGGTGACGAGCAGGCCGTGGAAGAACGTCTGGTTGGAGAACAGCGTGATCGACACAACGAGCCCGATTAGGAATGCCACCACGCCAGCCCTGTTTCGGTACTTTGCCTTGTCGGTCACCAGCGAGGCGATCTCGGTGTTCCGCCGCAAGTACCGGTCGACGAGCACGACACCAAGCCACGGGGCGATCCAGTATGCGATGACGAGAAGGAAGTTCTCATAGTCCGCGCTCAACTGCGCATTGAGCACCGCGCTGAGCGCGATGAAGAATCCGACGACACCGAAGCCGAGGGCGATAATGGCCCGTCGAAGCGCGAACCGGATCTTGATTCCGGCGGCGAGAAAGGACATTGCTCCGGAATAGATGTTGAGCGCGTTGGCGGCGATCGCGCCGACGGCGATGGCGACGAGGGTGAAGTCGCGAATCACCGACGGCATGCTCGCCGTGAACGACGCGGTCGGATCTCCAGGGTTGAACCCGGCGATGGTCGCAGCTGCGGCTCCGGCCGCCATGAGCACGATGCACGAGATGAAGTTGCCAAGACCCGCAGCCCACCCCATGGACTTGCGGCTGGTTGATGCCTTCAGGTATCGGCTGTAGTCGGAGGCGTAGGGGTTCCAGCCGGCCGCGTATCCGAACGCGGCTCCGGCGGCAAGGGTGAACCCGCCGAAGCTGAAGTTGCCGCCCTTTTGCACGAGTCCGAGGTTGGCGTGAAGGAAGATGGTGACCGTCGCGACGACGAAGATCGCACCGAGCACGTAGCTCGAATAGCGCTCGAACACCTGCACGAGATCGTGTCCGATGAACGCGACTGCAACCTCGATTGCGACGACGACGATGAGCGCGAAGGCGACCGGCATACCCGTGAGGGTCGAGAGCGCGAAGGCCCCGCTGACGGAGTTCACGGCGAACCATCCGAGTCCGGCCATGATCGTGTTGATCGCCGCGGGAAGGATGTTGCCGCGGTACCCGAATGCGGTGCGGCTGAGCACCATCTGGGCGAGTCCCTCGCGTGGGCCCCAGGTGGACAGGATCCCCTGGGTCAGGGCCCCGGCCGCCGTCCCGAGCGCCAGGGCGAACATCGCCGGCCAGAATCCGAGGCCGAAATAGGCCACCGCAATGACCCCGACGAAGATCGTGGCGAACTCGAGGTTGGGCGCGGACCAGGTAGCAAACAGTTGCCAGGGGGAGCCGTGCCGGCGATCGGCCGGAATTGCCTCGATTCCGCCCGGCTCGACGGAGGTGGTTCGCGAGTGGGGCGGCTCCAGGGCCGTCGTCGTGTCGGTCATTCCCGAATCCTAAAGACACCGGACGATGGCAAAGGACGAAAGCGCCCGAATGTCACAAGTTGTTTACACGAGAGGGCTCTGCAATCCCCGCAACGGCTTACTGTTCGCCCGTTCGACCGCGAAGTCGCTCGAGGTCGCGTCGCTCGCGTTTGGTTGGCCGGCCGGCCCCCCGGTCGCGCAACACGGTCGCCGGGATCCCCTCCTTTCGTGGAGGCGGCGGAGTGAGATCCACGAAGCACTCCGCGGCGATGACCGCTCCGACCCGTTTATTCACGAGCCGTGCCACGGTCACAGTGCGCTCAACGTCCGTGCCGCGCAGCCGGACCTCGTCGCCGACACGAAGCGGCTGAGCCGGTTTGGCTCGCTCGCCGTTGACCTGAACGTGACCGGCCTTGCAGGCGGCGGTAGCGGCCGATCGGGTCTTCGCGAGACGCACCGCCCACACCCAGGAGTCCACTCTGGCGCTCGAGACGGCATCCATGTTCAGACTCTACGTCCGAATGCAGATGCCGGTGCGACCGCTCTCGCCGCCGCTTTGGTCAATGCGAGGCTCGCCAATCCACGAGTCCGCGTACCGTCGCGCTGTCGTCCCGCGCCAGTCGTTCGAGCACGTCGCCCGGGGCTGTGACATTGAGAGCGAGGAAGCCGCGCACGCGCTCCGAAGGGTCGTCGACCAGCGACCTCAGCACGCCGATCGGGGCGCGGTCGTTACGGGCAACGCTCGAGCGCACCGTCTCGTCCGGGTCGCTCGCCAGATGTGCAAACAGGTCGACTGGCGCGTGCGGGCTACTCGCTGCACTCTCCCGGATCTTCGGGTTGCCATCGGCGCCGAGAAGTCGAAGACGGCGAATCTTGCTCTCGGTCACCGGGGGAGCAGGGTGTAACGCGGCCGCCTGATCCGGGCTGAGCATGACCGGGCGGTGGTCTCGCATCGCTTGCCGTTGGTCTGGGGTATTGAACCGGATGCAGGACATGACTCGACGTTACTGCCGACGCCGCACGAATGCATCCGGCCACGCTTCGGTGTTACTCATTGACACTTTCCGGCTCGCGACGCGGCGGCCACGGGACGCTCGGTGATACACGCTGTTGATAGAGCGCGTACTCCGGGTACTTCGCGCGGGTGAGTGCCTCGGTGAACCTGGTCGAGCCGATGAAGAGGATGCTGAGCAGGGCCGCCCCGACCACGGTCCACTGCAGAATCGAGTTGGCGGCGACGGCACCGAACAGAAATATCACCCACCATTGCGCCTGTTCGAAAAAGAAGTTCGGGTGTCGAGACACCCGGAACAGTCCGGTCTGCAGAAAGCGGGGGGACGGTTCGCGTCCGGCGGCCAACTCTGACTTCTTCCACTCATGGAAATTCCACTGCTGTTGGTCAGCGACTGTCTCGCCGGCGAGGAATAGGAGGAACGCCATGACGAGCACCCCGTCGAGGAGGCCGAAAGGGGAGCGGTTTTGATACGCGGTCAGGGCGGGCAGAGTGAGCGCCACCAGGATGATGTTCTGGTAGATCACGATGAAAAAGAAGTTGAACAGTTGGAATTGCCATCGCCGCATGCGAGAACGCAAGACCGGCCAACGATAGTCTTCGCGTCCCGAGTAGCCGCCCTTTTTGGCGAAATTGAAGGTGAGGCGGACTCCCCACAGCGTCACGAGCACGGCCATCACGGTGAGCCGAACGTCTGACAGACCGGCAAACGTCGCGAAGACCCAGAGATACGCGACCGGAACCAACGACCAGATGCGGTCGACCCAGGAGTTGTCTCCCGTCGCCAGGGAGGCGATCCAGGCGAAGCCGCAGACCGCGCCGAAGATCGTTGCGATCAGCAGGATCGGAGACATGGCCCGAATCCTACCGGCGGGCGTCACCCTGCGCCGAGGCTACGGGACGGCGTTGGTGACACCTGCTCCGATGCTGCGAGCGATGATTTTCGAGAAGGCCGCAATGGCGGGTTCGGGGGAGAGCCGCTCCGCAGCGAACCGACGTCCCGACTCTCCGAGGGCCGCGGCTCGATCGGGTGTTGACGCGAGCGCCTCGGCGGCGCCCAGGAGGGCGTCGGAATCGGCGGGGTCGATTCGGACTCCGCCGCCCGAGAGGGCGATCTCGTCCGCGAGAATGCTCGACTCGTCGGTTGCGGCGATGATCGGCACTCCTGCGCTGAAGCAGACGGTCAATTCGCCTGGGACGGACAGTCGGCCGTGTCCTGCCCGCTCGCTGAGGAGAAGGATGTCCGCCGCCCGGAGCATCTCCATGAGCGTCTTATCCGCCGGAGGAGCGCGGTAGTCGAGCCTGGAGTTCTGAAGGTTCCGTTCACCATCGGCGAAGACTACGAATCGGACGTTGGACCCGGTCTCGGATGCACGTTGCGATGCCTGGATTACGCTCTCGATGCCGTGATTCTCCGCCGCGCCGCCATAGTTCAGCACGACGATGTCATCCGGCATCCAACCGAACTCGGCTCGCACGACCGGTCGCGGCCGCCCGGGGGACAGGGGCACGCTCGACCAGTTGGGCACGACTTCGACACGGTCGGAGGGTATTCCGAGCTCCGCCACGAGTTGCTGCTTTACTCGCTCATGAACGACGACGATTGTCGTCGCCGACGATAGGCAAAAGCGCTCGACTCGAGTCAACTGCGGGGTCGCCTCCGTGCTGCGTTGCCTGGTTCGCGAACCATCCTGAGCCTCGACGTCCTGCACCCAGATGCAGATCGGGATGCCGAACAGGCGGGCGCGCAACGATGCGATCGCGCTCGAGAGCCAGGCGGGGCTGACAAGGATGGTGAGGTCCGGCCGGCGCCACCGCGTGAAAAGCAGCCCGAGTCCGAAGGTGAGCTCCGAGAAGAACCGATTCGCGCCTCGGGGAGACGGCCGAACGAAGTGGCGGACGCGGGTGATGACCACACCGTTGTGCCGTTCGACGGGGAGCTTTCTCGAGTACCCCTCGTAGACGCGGGACCCGGGATAGTGGGGATACCCGGTGACGGCGTGAACGGACATGCCGGATTCGGCCAGGCCTTCGCTGAGGGCGGTCGTGTACGCGGCAATGCCCGAGCGTTCCGGAGCGTAGTTCAGCCCGACGATTGTCACTTTGATTGCGCGGTGCTCAGCCAATTCGACTCCCGCGCTCGATCGACTCGGCGTCGACATCGGGAGTAGTATGCAATACGCGAATATGCATGTTGTCAGGCCTGCTTCGGGTACAGGTAAGACCGGGTGCCGTGCTCGGTACGGGGACCGCGATATCGAAAGCACCGGGGGTGCTTTCGATCTGAAGACTCTCGTATCGGGGGTACGGGTCGGGTCGTGCGGGTCGGGTAGTTACTCGGAAGTGACTCTGGGGGGCGTTCCCGAGGACGTCGGTGGGTGGCCAGCATCCGCGGTGACGTCGATCATATTGCATTCAAGTTCTGAGCGTTGCCCCGCATTCGGGGGCGTCAGGTCGTGCAATGGCGCGGTGAGCTTCGATGTCGCCGGGATCCGGATCGATAGACTTGACACCGTGGAGCCCCGACAGAGCAACCAGGTGAGTTCACGGGTGTTCACCATTCCCAACATCCTCAGCTTTGTGCGGCTCCTGCTCGTTCCCGTGTTCCTTGTGCTGATCGTCCGGGGCGAAGACGGCCTTGCCCTGTTGGTGCTCGTGATTTCGAGCGCCACTGACTATCTCGACGGCGTTCTTGCGCGTTGGCTCAATCAGGTGTCCCGGCTCGGCCAGCTTCTCGACCCGGCCGCCGATCGCCTTTTCATCTTCACGGCCCTCATCGGGCTCGCCGTTCGCGAGGTGATTCCGTGGTGGCTTGTCGCGATCATCGTCGGTCGCGACGTGATGTTGCTGGTTCTCGGCGTCATCCTCGCCAACCACGGATTCGGACCGCTGCCGGTGCACCATCTCGGCAAGGTGGCGACGTTCTGCCTCTTCTACGCCCTCCCGATACTCATGATCGGTCAGGCGTTCCCCGATCTCGCCTTGCTCACGGCACCGATCGGCTGGGCGTTTGCCCTGTGGGGTGCCTTCTTGTATTGGTGGGCGGGGGTAATCTACTTTTCCGAGACCGCCCGTGTGACGAGAAAGCCGCTACTGGGCGAGGATGTCTCTGAATCAGATACGCTTGGGCGCTAGGGCGAGCACGGGAGGTGCGAGATGGTCGATTCCGACAACGAGAATCAGGATGCGGAGCGGCGGTCTCACGAGACCGATACGACGGTGCATCTGACGAGGGAATTTGAAGCGCAGCTTGCCGCGCTTGAGGGCGAAGTGTCCCAGGAGGAGAAAGAGGCTATCGGCGCTCTTCCCTCCGGATCCGCGCTGCTTGTCGTTCGTCGTGGACCCAACATCGGCGCGCGATTCCTTCTCGATGCCGACGTGACAACTGCCGGGCGTCATCCCGATGCCGACATTTTTCTCGACGACGTGACGGTCTCTCGTCGCCATGCCGAGTTTCTTCGACATGGAACGACATTCGAGATCCGCGATCTCGGAAGCCTCAACGGTACCTATTACGACGGTGTGCGCATCGACACAGCAGTTTTGAGCGACGGGACGGAGGTGCAGGTGGGCAAGTTCCGCCTCACCTTCTACGCGTCCAGAGTGGATCTCGCGAACCTGGCGAGTAAGTAGTGGGGCGGGCGTCATCCCAGGCCAGGGTGGCTGGTGCTGCACCGCTGTTAAGCATCGGCCAGGTTCTCGCCAGACTCACGACGGAGTTTCCCGATCTGACGCCGTCCAAGCTGCGATTTCTGGAGGAACGGCAGCTCATTTTCCCGGCGCGCACCGAGTCCGGCTATCGCAAATTCTCGCCGAGCGACCTCGACCGCCTTCGCTTCGTGCTCACCATGCAGCGGGACCACTACCTTCCGCTCAAGGTCATCCGCGGATACCTGGACGATCTTGACGCTGGGCGACCACCAACCCTTCCGGGGGGCTCGACCTTCCCGGCCCCGTCCATTCTGTCGGCGGAACGTCGGATGCCGCGTGACGAGCTCATTCGTGAGGCCGGAGCGACCTCTCAGCTGCTCAACGACGCGGTCTCGTCGTCGCTAGTCGCCCCGGCCGACCTGTACGGCGAGGACGTGCTTGCCGTTCTCAAGTCCTTGGTCGAGCTGCAGCGCTCGGGAATCGAACCGCGACACCTTCGCGGATTCCGAGCGGCCGCGGAACGAGAGCTCGGTCTCATCGAGAGCGCCCTGATTCCGATCGCGCGCCGAAAAGACGCGTCGAGCCGGGCCAAGGCAAGCGAACTCGCGCGTGAGATCGCCGGTCAGCTCGAGATCGTGCGCTCAAGCCTGATTCGCTCTGCGCTGTCGCGCCTTGACCCGTAAACTGAGTTCTTCAGAAGATTGACCAGCTGGAACAAATCTCACCGACACGCCGACCCCCAGGGTCGCCAATACGGCCGATTGGGGCGGTCTCCTCGGTAACGTGGGACCACACAGAAGTATCAACCACCCGTTGAGAGTTGGGGTCGGTTGAGACGGGCAAGAATTGGAAGGCAGTCAGATGAGTGAGCTCAGCACCCGTAACGAGGATTCTCGTTACGACCTCGGTTTGCTGTTCACCGACGGTCTTCCGGATCTGGACGACGCCGCCGGCTACCGAGGAGCCATCGCTGCCCGCGCCGCCGGGATCAGCTACCGCCAGCTCGACTATTGGGCCCGCACCGAACTCGTCGAGCCAACGGTGCGCGGGGCGGCCGGATCGGGTTCGCAGCGGCTCTACGGGTTCCGCGACATCCTCGTTCTCAAGCTCGTCAAGCGACTCCTCGACACCGGAATCTCACTGCAGCAGATCCGCACCGCGGTCAACCAGCTCCGCGAGGCAGGGGTCAACGATCTCGCCCAGACGACGCTGATGAGCGACGGGGCGAGCGTTTACCTGTGCACGTCGAACGACGAGGTCATCGATCTCGTCAGTCGCGGCCAGGGCGTCTTCGGAATCGCCGTCGGCAAGGTGCTTCGCGAGGTCGAGACGAGCCTCGTAGAACTCGACTCCGAGCGCCCGGATGTCACCGACGAGCTCGCCGCCCGTCGCGCCAACAGGGCTTCCTGAGCGCTTCGCCCGGCCGTGCTCGACTCGGCTGTGCTCGGCCGTCGGCTGTAGTCGGCCGTTCCCGGTGCGGTTCGCCGCCCCGTTACGTGCTCCAGGTGACACTTTCGCACCTTCGGGAAGGCGTTGTCGAGCCGAAGTTGTCCCCTGAATGTCAGGCGCCGACGGTCACGAGGGGACGGGAACGTGGTCCAGATGGTCGTGACGAAACGGGAACGGGTTCCGGAAAGGCTCTTACGCGGTGATCGCGTACTCGCCGATCTTGGCCGTGCGGAGCACCCGGTCGAGGAGCAGGTCGAAGTTGTGCGCCATTTCCTGGGCGCTCTCTCCCGGCCAGACGTGGAGCGGCTTGGCGGCCCCCTGCGCCTGCTGAAGCGACGTGCGCTCGGGAAGCTGCGGCGTGAGCACGAGGGGACCGAACATGTCCCGGAGTTCCTTGATGCGGAACTGGTGTTCGAGCGACTGCACCCTCGCACGGTTCACGATGATTCCGAGCGGCTGAAGGCGAGGGGAAAGGCCGCGTCGGATTTCCTCGATCGCACGGAGCGCACGGTCGGCCGCGGCAACCGAGAAGAGTCCGGGTTCCGTCACCACTGTCACGCGGTCGCTTGCCGCCCATGCCGTGCGGGTGAGGGCATTGAGTGACGGGGCACAGTCGATGAGAACGAGGTCGTAGTCGGCCTCGACGTTCGCGAGCGCCTCCTCGAGCTTCCAGATGTCGCGAAGGCTCGGATGCGGCCCGTCGAAGTTGATCGCAGACGGGCTGCCGATCATCACGTCGATCTTGCCCTGGCGACCCCTGGTCCACCCGCTCGGTGCGATCGCGGCGCGGACGATCTTTTCCTTGGGGGAGGCCAACACGTCGGCGACGTTCAGGTGGCCGGCGACGTTTATGTCCATGCCGGTCGACACATCGGATTGTGGGTCAAGATCGACCACGAGTGTCCGAAGCCCCTTGGAGAAGGCCGCCGAAGCGAGCCCGAGCGTCACCGTGGTCTTTCCCACTCCACCCTTGAGGGAGCTGACGCTGAGTACATGCACGAGTGACCACGATACCTTCACTAGTCTTAAAGAACCTAAATCTTGGACGGCTACCCAGCGCATTGACGGGGAATCGCTAGCGACTGCGGCCCTAAGCTTGCCGATGTCGGAAAGGACCAGATGTTCAAAAAGATCCTCGTGGCCAACCGTGGCGAAATCGCCATTCGTGCCTTTCGCGCCGCCTATGAGCTTGGCGCGCAGACCGTAGCCGTGTTCCCGTACGAGGATCGCAACTCGATGCACCGGCTGAAGGCCGACGAGGCGTACCAGATCGGCGAGCCGGGTCATCCGGTGCGGGCGTACCTCGACGTGTCCGAGATCATCCGGGTCGCGCTCGAGTGCGGCGCGGACGCCATCTATCCCGGATACGGGTTCCTCTCCGAGAACCCGGAACTGGCCGAAGCGGCCGCAGCAGCCGGGATCACCTTCATCGGTCCGGGCCAACACGTGCTCGAGATGGCGGGAAACAAGGTCACAGCCAAGGAACACGCCATTTCCGCTGGCGTCCCCGTTCTGGCTTCGACCCCGGCCTCACAGGACCTTGACGAGCTGCTTGCCGGAGCCGCGGCCATCGGGTTCCCCATCTTCGCGAAGGCCGTCGCCGGTGGCGGCGGCCGGGGGATGCGCCGGGTCGAGAGACAAGAAGACCTCCGGGCTGCGCTGGTCGAGGCGATGCGCGAAGCGGACAGCGCGTTCGGCGACCCGACCATGTTTCTCGAGCAGGCCGTAGTCAGACCACGCCACATCGAGGTGCAGATTCTCGCCGACGGGACCGGCGAGACGGTCCACCTATTCGAACGCGACTGCTCGGTTCAGCGCCGACACCAGAAGGTTGTCGAGATCGCGCCGGCCCCGAACCTCGACGAGAACGTCCGTCAGGCGATGTACCGGGATGCCATCGCGTTCGCGAAGTCGATCGGCTACGTCAACGCCGGCACAGTCGAGTTTCTGCTCGACACCGCGGGGGAGCGCAAGGGGCAGCACGTCTTCATCGAGATGAACCCGCGCATTCAGGTGGAACACACTGTCACCGAGGAAGTCACCGACATCGACCTCGTGCAGTCCCAGATGCGGATCGCCTTCGGCCAGACGCTCAAGGAACTCGGGCTGCAGCAGGGCGACATCCACCTGCGCGGAGCCGCGCTGCAGTGCCGCATCACCACGGAGGACCCCACTGCCGGCTTCCGGCCGGACACCGGAAAGATCACGACCTACCGGTCTCCCGGCGGCGGCGGAATTCGCCTCGACGGCGGCACCATCGACCCGGGCACCCAGATCAGCCCACACTTCGATTCGATGCTGGTCAAGATGACCTGCCGCGGTCGCGACTTCGCGGCGGCAGTGGCACGGGCCAAGCGCGGACTCGCGGAGTTCCGCATCCGCGGTGTCTCCACAAACATTCCGTTTCTTCAGGCCGTGCTCGATGACCCGTCCTTCCAGGCCGGCGACCTCAGCACGTCGTTCATCGAGGAGCGGCCGCAACTCTTTCAGACCCCCCAGTCCAAGGACCGCGGCACCAAGATCCTCAACTGGCTCGCGGATGTCACGGTCAATCAGCCGAACGGCGACGGTGCTGGGATCATCAGCCCGGCCCTGAAGCTCCCGTCGATCGACCTCAGCGCACCCGCCCCGGCGGGCTCCCGTCAGCGGCTCCTCGAACTGGGCCCGGTTGGCTTCGCCTCCGCGCTTCGAGCACAGACCGCCCTCGCGGTCACCGAAACGACCTTCCGGGACGCACACCAGTCCCTGCTCGCCACCAGGGTGCGTACCAAGGATCTGGTGGCCGTCGCCCCGTACGTGGCGCGGATGACGCCCGAACTGTTCTCGGTCGAGGCCTGGGGCGGTGCGACCTACGACGTCGCGCTGCGCTTCCTCGGCGAGGACCCGTGGGATCGTCTCTCCGCTCTGCGCGAGAGCCTCCCGAACATTGCCATTCAGATGCTCCTGCGCGGCCGAAACACCGTCGGCTACACCCCGTATCCCACCGAGGTGACTGACGCGTTTGTGCGCGAGGCCGCGGCGACCGGTGTGGACATTTTCCGTATCTTCGACGCCCTCAATGACATCTCGCAGATGCGACCGGCGATCGACGCGGTGCTGGAGACGGGGGTATCGGTCGCCGAGGTGGCCCTGTGCTACACGGGAGACCTGCTCAACCCGGCCGAAGACCTGTACACGCTCGACTACTACCTGCGGCTCGCCGAGCAGATCGTCGACGCCGGCGCCCACATCATCGCGATCAAGGACATGGCGGGACTGTTGCGCGCGAGCGCCGCCGAGACCCTTGTCACCGCGCTTCGCGACCGTTTCGACCTCCCGGTTCACGTGCACACCCACGACACCGCCGGCGGGCAGCTCGCGACCCTACTGGCCGCGAGCCGGGCAGGTGCGGACGCCGTTGACGTGGCGAGTGCTCCGATGGCCGGCACGACGAGCCAGCCTTCGGCATCCGCTCTCGTCGCTGCGCTTGCCCACACGGAGCGCGACACCGGCCTCTCGCTTGAGGCGGTCTCCGACCTCGAACCGTACTGGGAGGCCGTGCGGCACGCCTACAGGCCGTTCGAGTCCGGACTCGCCGGGCCGACCGGCCGGGTCTACAATCACGAGATTCCGGGCGGCCAGCTCTCGAACCTTCGGCAGCAGGCAATTGCGCTCGGTCTCGGCGACCAATTCGAGAAAATCGAAGACCTCTACGCGGCCGCAAGTCGCCTTCTCGGTCGACCGCCGAAGGTCACTCCGTCGTCGAAGGTGGTTGGCGACCTCGCGCTGGCTCTCGCCGCGGCGAACGCCGACCCGGCCGACTTCGAGCAGAATCCGCAGAAGTATGACATTCCCGATTCGGTCGTTGGCTTCATGGCCGGCGAGCTCGGGGACCTGCCCGGAGGATGGCCCGAGCCGTTCCGCAGCAAGGTGCTCGAGGGAAGAACTGTCAAGGTCGGCGTCGAGTCGATCACCGACGAGGACCGAGCCGGCCTCTCGGGCGACGCGTCGACACGCCGTTCGACCCTCAACCGTCTGCTGTTTCCCGCCCCGACCAAACAATTCGAGGCCATACGTGAGCAATACGGCGACCTCTCGGTGGTCGACACCGTCGATTACCTCTACGGCCTCCGCCAGGGGCAGGAACACGTCGTCACCATTGAGAAGGGCGTGAGCCTGTTCGTCGGCCTCGAGGCGATCGGGGACGCGGATGCCAAGGGCATGCGCACCGTGATGACGGTGATCAACGGGCAAATGCGTCCCGTCTTCTCCCGCGATCGCGGCATCGCAGTCGACTCGAAGGCGGCGGAGAAGGCTGACCCGACCAAGCCGGGTCAGGTTGCCGCTCCATTCTCCGGGGTCGTGACGATGCAGGTTGCCGAGGGTGACACTGTCGTCGCAGGCCAGAGCGTCGCATCGATCGAGGCGATGAAGATGGAGGCTGCGATCACGGTACCGGTTGGTGGCACCGTCGCACGGGTGGCAATTCCCAGCACCCAACAGGTGGACGCCGGCGATCTGCTTCTCGAGGTGCGAACGGGCTGATCTGTCGTACGCTCTCCCCAAGGGGAGGGCAATGGAGCCCTCGGGGTAAACTGTAGGGTTCCCATTCAACGGAAGGCGTCGCAAGTCATGGCAACCAGCAGGGAATTGGGCGAGCGAGACTCGAACCCCGACTCCGACCTCGCCGAAGGTACCGTGGACAACCTCGCCGCGAAACTGCCGGAGAGCCTCACGATCGAGGTGAGCCTCCCGACGACGATTCACGCGGCGCCGGAGGACGAGCTCGCCGTGGCGATCGTTGAGGTTCCCATAGACCCGGGCCAGGTCGAGGTAATTCAGCCGACAACGACATCGATCCCGGTTTCTGCGCCGGAGCGCGTGCCGGTTCCCGAGCCGCAAGCACAGCACATCCCGGAACTGCCGACCAACGACGATCGCGCACTCAGCCGCCGCGACCGGATGCGCGGGGACATTGCTACCGGGCCGGAAGCGGCCAACATGCTCACGGCGGATCGGCTGATCGAGCGGAAGAGAAACACCCGGAGTAGGCCGGAGGGCGGCTGGAACGCGTTCCTCTATGGGCTTACTCTGCACCTCGTTAACCTGGGGGATTCCCCGAAGGTGCGGGCACGGAAGGCGCTCGAGGCTCGGGTGGACAAGAAGTTCGAGGGCGGCGCCCGTTTCGTTCCGGTGCTCACCCGCAAGGGGGGAGTCGGCAAGACGACTATCACCGCACTGCTCGGGATGGCACTGTCCGAGATTCGTGAGGATCGAATCATCGCGATCGACGCGAACCCGGACCGCGGGACGCTGTCCGAGCGGGTCAACAAGCAGACACGGTCGACGGTGCGCGACCTCGTCACCCTCGCTCCGACAATCAACAGCTTCAACGACTTCACCGCAATGGTGTCCCGGGATGAGACGCGGCTCGACATCCTCGCCTCCGACACCGACCCGCTGCTCTCGGAGGCATTTGACGAGAACGATTACAACGTCGTCGCGGATCTTGCCGCTCGTTTCTACTCGATCGTGCTCACCGATTGCGGCACCGGAATCGTGCACTCGGTCATGCGCGCGACCCTCCAGCGCGCCGACGCGGTCGTGATCGTCTCCGGCGGAAGCGTCGACGAGGCACGACTGGCGTCCGAGACTCTTACCTGGCTCGAGGCGAACGGCTATCAGGACCTCGTGAAGAATGCGGTGGTCGCTCTCAACACGGCCACGCAAGGCACCAACCTGGTGAAGCTCGAGGAGATCGAAGCCCACTTCAAGTCCCGGGTGCGCGAGATCGTGCGGATTCCGTATGACCCGCAGCTTGCCGCCGGCTCGGTCATCAACTACAAGGACCTCAAGCCGTTGACCCGGGCATCCGCAACGGAGCTCGCGGCCCTCGTGACCGACGGCCTTCCCGTTCGTCAGGGTGCCTGAGCGCGACGGCTCGGCGGAGCCACTCGTCTTTGACCTCGTCATCGTCGGCGGGGGATCGGGAAACTCGATCATCAACCGCGAATTTTCGCACCTGTCGATCGCCCTCATCGACGACGGGGAACACTTCGGCGGCACCTGCCTCAACGCCGGTTGCATCCCGACGAAGATGTTGGTTCATGTCGCCGATGTCACGGCCGACGCGGCGGATGCGGCGCCGCTCGGCGCCACCATCCCGGACGCGGTGGTCGACTGGCCGGCGATCCGGCATCGCGTCTTCGGACGAACCGATCGGGTGAGCGAAGCCGGTTTCCGCAACCGCGACGAGAAGATCCCGAACGTGACCGTGTTCCGCGAGAGCTTCCGGTTCGAGAGCCTGCACGAGCTCGTGAGCACGAGCGGTCTTCGCGTCCACGGCCACCGGGTGGTCATCGCCGCCGGATCGCGGCCGCGTGAGCTCGACGTCGACCTTGAGCCGGGTCCCGACCTCCACGACTCCACGTCGATCATGCGCATCGCAGAACTGCCCGAGTCTCTCGTCATCCTTGGCGGCGGGGCGGTTGCCGTCGAATTCGCGCACGTGTTCTCCGCCATGGGAGTGCGGGTCACTCAGGTCGCGAGGGCCCCCCGATTGCTCGACGGGCTCGACGCGGACGTTGCGGCGGCGTTCACCGCGCGGGCCGCGACCCAATGGGCGGTCGTCACCGGGGCAAACGTGCGCTCCATCGACCGAGCGGATGCGCTCACGGTGCGGCTCGACACCGGCGAAACGATTGTCGCCTCCGCCGTGCTCGTGGCGGTCGGACGTGTCTCCAACACGGATGTGCTCGGCCTCGGCTCACTCGAAGTCGATCTGCATCCGGATGGGCGTATCGCCGTCGACGACGAGCAACGTGTTCTCTCCGACGGCACCCCAATCGAGGGCGTCTTCGCGCTCGGTGACGTGTCGTCGGCCTGGCAGCTCAAACACGTTGCCAACCACGAGGCGCGTGTGGTTCAGCACAATCTGCTCAATCCCGAGAACCGCATCGGCGGTGCGCCCGGTCCCGTGCCCGCCGCGATCTTCAGCAGGCCGCAGGTCGCTCACTTCGGTCTTACCGAGCGGGACGCGCCCGGGGCCGTCGTGATCACTCGCGACTACTCGACGACCGCCTGGGGCTGGGCGCTCGAAGACACCTCGAGCTTCTGCAAGCTTGTCATCGATCCTGACACCGGCCGCCTTCTGGGTGCCCATGTGATCGGACCCGAAGCCAGCACGCTCATCCAACCTCTGGTCATGGCGGCGAGCCTCGGCCTGTCCGTCCGCGGCCTTGCGAGGTCGATGTATTGGCCGCACCCATCCGCGACGGAGATCGTGGAGAATGCTCTGCTAGACGCGGAGTCGAAGCTTGACCAGATCGCACAGAAAGTGAGCACGAAAGTATGACCGAGCGACAGATCCGGATTTTCGGCGATCCCGTGCTGAAGACCGTATCCGACCCGATCACACCCACCGATGACGTGACCGGTCTCATCGAGGACCTCATCGACACCGTAAAAGTGCCCGGCCGGGCGGGCGTCGCTGCGCCGCAGATCGGGGTCAACCAACGAGCCTTCAGCTACAACATCGACGGCAAGATCGGGTACATCATCAACCCGGTGCTCGTCGAGGTGTCTGGCGAACCGGATCTCGTCGACGAGGGGTGCCTATCGGTGCCCGGGTTCTACTTCGAGAGGTTGCGTTACCCGTTCGCACGAGTCACCGGCGTCGACCTCGAGGGAAACGCGATCGAGCTCAGCGGCGACGGCGTCATGGCGCAAGCGCTGCAGCATGAAACCGACCACCTCGATGGCAAGCTCTACATCGAGGGACTCGAGAAGGATCTTCGGCGCGAGGCGATGCGCGCGATCCGGGAATCGTCCTGGTTTTAGCCGATCGCCTCGCGTCCCTACAGGGTGATCCCCTCGGTCGCCGGTGAGGTCGCGTACATGTCGTCGATGGCGCCCGCGAAGTCCTGCACAATGACGTTGCGCTTGATACTGAGTTTCGGCGTGAGGTGCCCGCTCGCCTCGGTCAGTTCGTTCGGCAGGATCACAAACCGGCGGATCGACTCGGCGCGGGAGACCGTCGAGTTTGCCGCATCCACCGCTCGCTGAATCTCGGCGAGCACCTTCGCGTTTTTCGCCGCATCCTCGATCGACATGCCACCGGTCTCGCCGTTGTGCGTGAGCCACACCGGAAGCATCTCGCGGTCGAGGGTGATGATGGCGGAGATGTACGGCCTCTGCTCGCCGACAACGATCACCTGGTCGATGATCGGATTAGCCCGAATGGGATCCTCCAGCTGAGCGGGGGCAACATTCTTCCCGCCGGCCGTAACGATGATCTCCTTCTTGCGACCGGTGATTGTCAGGTAGCCCTGCTCATCGAACTCACCGAGGTCGCCGGTCTTGAACCAGTCGCCGTCGAAGACCTTCGCGGTCTCCTCGGGATTCTTCCAGTAGCCGGCGAAGACGTTGACACCCTTGGCCTGGATCTCCCCGTCATCGGCGATGCGCACCGACACGCCTGGCAGCGGCGGACCGACCTTTCCGATCTGGAAGTTCGACGGAATGTTGACCGAAATGGGCGCGGTCGTCTCGGTGAGTCCGTACCCCTCGAGGATGGTGATGCCGAGGCTGCGGTAGAAATGGCCGAGCCGAAGCCCGAGGGGGGCGGAACCGGAGACGGCAAACTTGACGTTGCCTCCCATCGCCGCCCGGATCTTGGACAGGACAAGCCGGTCCAGCACAGCGAACTGCAACCGAAGTTTGAGCGGCACCGTGCCGGCATCGAGGGCCTTCGAGTGCGCGATCGCGACGTCGGCCGCGGTGCGGAAAATACGGCCTTTCCCGCCGGCCTCTGCCTTTTGCTCGGACGAGTTGTAGACCTTCTCGAACACTCGCGGCACGGCGAGCAGGAAGGTCGGCTTGAACGACGCCATCGCCGACAGCAACTGCTTCGCGTCCGGCTGGTGCCCCACCTTGACTCCGCCGTGCACGCAGAGCACCGCAATGAACCGGGCGAAGATGTGTGCGGTGGTGATGAAAAGGAGCGTGGTCGACTGGGTGTTGACGACCTCGGGGATCGCCTTCGCGGCGTTGCGCACAAGCTCGACGAAGTTGGAGTGGGTGAGGATGCAGCCCTTCGGGCGTCCGGTTGTTCCCGCCGTGTAGATAAGGGTCGCGAGGTCCGAGCCTTTCGCGATCACCCGCCGGCGTTCGATCTCCTCGTCGGGAACGCCCGTCCCAAGGGCGGCGAGCTTGTCGAGATCGCCGAGGTCGATCTGCCAGGCGTTGCGGATGAGTGGAAGATCGGCGCGAACCTCATCGAAGCGTGCGAAGTGATCTGGCGTCTCGGTGATCATGGCGATCGCCCCCGAGTCGGAGAGGTTCCACTGCACCTGACCCGGGGAGGAGGTTTCGTACACGGGAACGAGAACGGCGCCGGCGAACCAGGTGGCGAAATCGATGAGGGTCCACTCGTAGCGGGTCTTGCACATCAACCCGATCTTGTCGCCGGGCTGGATGCCGGAGGCAACGAGCCCCTTCGCGAGCGCCACGACCTGACGAAGGAACTCTGAAGCGGAGACATCCGTCCATCCGCCCGTCGGCGTCGGCCGCGCGAACAACGCAAGGTCCGGGGTTTCGCTCACGCGCTCGACAAGGAGGTCGGTCGCGTTTGCCTCGGGGTCGGCTTTCACAACTGCGGGTGCGTCGAACTGTTTCACGGCAACTCCTTCGGCACCGGTTGGATATCTGCCTCAAGACTAACCGTGCGGGCGGCAGCGCGAGGCGATGGCCCCCGCGTTCCCTAAACTCATAGGTAGTACCACCCCAATAAAGAAGATTCATCGTTCGTCCCGCGACAGAAATAGGTTCTCCCGTGCACGCAATCGGAATCGACATTGGCGGAACCAAGATTGCCGGGGCGCTCGTATCCGACCTTGGCGAGATCGTCGCCGAGGACAGGGTCGCAACACCCACCTCGAACTCCGACGCCATCATCGACGTCGTCGTCGCGATGATTGAGAAGCTCAGCGATGGGCAGGATGTCGCGGCCGCCGGTGTCGCAGCTCCCGGGTTCATCGACGCCGCGCAATCGACCGTCTACTACACACCCAACATCAGTTGGCGCCACGAACCGCTGCGCGATCGGTTGACCAAGCGGCTCGACCTCGCCATTACCATCGACAACGACGCCAACGCCGCCGGCTGGGCCGAGTTCCGTTTCGGGGCCGGGCGTCTGGTGAGTGACATGACCATGCTGACGATCGGAACCGGCGTCGGTGGCGCCATCGTGACCCAGGACAGGCTCTTTCGTGGCGGGTTCGGCGCCGGCGCCGAGCTCGGTCACATGAGGGTCGTGCCGGATGGGCTTCCGTGCGGGTGTGGCGCACACGGCTGCATCGAACAGTACGGCTCCGGTCGTGCACTGCTCCGGATGGCGAACGCGATCGCGGATGTGGGCGGAATCGGCCTCGGACTCGCAACAGTTCGCGAGCAGCGTGGCACACTCACCGGGCCGGACGTCGCCGCGTTGATCGTTGACGGCGACCCCGGCGCGCTCCAGGCCCTTCGCGAACTCGGCGGATGGCTCGGCCAGGCCTGCGCTTCGCTCAGCGCTGTGCTCGATCCCCAGATCTTCGTCATCGGCGGCGGGGTCGCGGTGGCGGGCGATCTGCTTCTCGACCCGATTCGCGAGTCCTACCTCACTCATTTGCCGGCGCGGGGATTCCACCCCGAGCCGGAGTTCGTCATCGCGGAGCTGGTCAACGATGCCGGCGTGGTCGGGGCGGCAGATCTGGCGCGACTGCACGCCGAGACCCGCTGAGCTGCGGCTGAGCCGGTAGAGTTGATCGATCTCGGAGGGAGACAGATCCGATGTTCTACTGGTTCATGAAAAATCTGGTCGCCGGACCAATTCTCAAGACCGCGTTCCGCCCGTGGGTGACCGGACACGAGAACATCCCCAAGTCCGGGGGAGTGATCATGGCGAGCAATCACCTCTCCTTCATCGACTCGGTGTTCCTGCCCCTCGTGATGGACCGGCAGATCAGCTTCCTGGCCAAGAGCGACTACTACACCGCGCGCGGGCTCAAGGGCTGGTTCACGAAGACGTTCCTCAAGGCAACCGGGATGATTCCGATCGACCGTTCCGGCGGCAAGGCGTCCGAGGCCTCGCTGCAGACCGGTCTGAGCGTCCTCGCCCGCGGTGAGGTACTCGGTATCTATCCCGAGGGCACCCGGAGCCCCGACGGCCGGCTCTACCGCGGACGCACCGGGGTCGCGCGGATGATTCTGGAGGCCGGTGTTCCGGTGGTGCCGGTGGCCATGATCGACACCGAGAAGGTCATGCCGATCGGTAAGCGGCTTCCCAAAGTCCGCCGCATCGGGATTGTGATCGGCGAACCGCTCGACTTCTCCCGGTTCGAGGGGATGGAGGGCGACCGCTTCATCCTCCGCTCCATCACCGACGAAATCATGTACGAGCTCGACCGGCTTAGCGGCCAGGAATATGTCGACGTCTACGCGACTTCGGTAAAGGAGAAGCAAGCTTCGGCCAGCCGCTAGGCTGATATTTTGGGCGATCCGTCCATGGAATAACGAAGTCCTTCCCCCGCATCAGAGGAAACCCCAGCCTGTGTTCGACAGAAACGATGATCCCGTTGTGCTCGCTGATCCGTCCGTGATCGCGGGGCTCGACTATTGGCGGACCCTCCCGATCAAGCAGCAGCCGCAGTGGCCGGATACCGCCGCGGTACAGGCCGCGTCCGCCGAGCTCGCGACTCTTCCGCCGCTCGTCTTCGCGGGCGAGGTGGACGTGTTGCGCGAACGTCTCGCCGCCGCCGCACGCGGGCACGCGTTCCTGCTGCAGGGTGGAGACTGCGCAGAAACCTTCGCCGGGGCGACGGCTGACGCCATCCGCAACCGAGTCAAGACCGTGCTGCAGATGGCCGTGGTGCTCACCTACGGGGCATCCACCCCGGTCATCAAGATGGGGCGGATGGCCGGGCAGTTCGCCAAGCCACGCTCGAGCGACACCGAGACACGCGGTGACGTGACGCTTCCGGCGTACCGCGGAGACATCGTCAACGGGTATGACTTCACCCCGGAGTCCCGTGAGGCCGATCCGCGCCGGCTCGTTCAGGGGTACCACACCTCCGCCTCCACGATCAATCTCGTTCGGGCCTTCACCCAGGGAGGATTCGCGGACCTGCGCGAGGTACACCGCTGGAATCAGGGCTTCGCGCGAAACCCGGCCAACGTGCGTTACGAGCAGATGGCCCACGACATCGACAAGGCGATCAAGTTCATGGAGGCCGCTGGTGCGGACTTCGACGAACTAAAGCGGGTCGAGTTCTACACCAGCCACGAGGGTCTGCTCATGGACTACGAGCGCCCGATGACCAGGATCGACTCCCGGAACGGCACGCCGATTAACACCTCGGCGCATTTCATCTGGATCGGCGAGCGGACGAGGGACCTCGACGGTGCCCACGTGGACTACATGTCTCGCGTGCGCAACCCGATCGGCGTGAAACTCGGTCCGTCGACGAAGGTCGACGACATGTTGCGGCTCATCGACAAGCTCGATCCGAATCGGGAGCCCGGACGTCTCACCTTCATCTCCCGCATGGGGGCTGACAAGGTGCGGGATGCGCTGCCGCCGCTTCTCGAGGCGATCCGGGATCACGACGCCAATCCGCTGTGGGTGAGCGACCCGATGCACGGGAACGGTCTCACCACTCCGAACGGCTACAAGACGCGTCGATTCGATGACGTTGTCGACGAGGTCAAGGGATTCTTTGAGGCTCATCGTGCCGCTGGCACCTACCCCGGCGGAATCCATATCGAGCTGACCGGCGACGACGTCACGGAGTGCCTCGGCGGCTCGGAGCAGATCGACGAGGCGACCCTCGCGACCCGCTACGAATCGCTCTGTGACCCGCGGCTGAACCACATGCAATCGCTCGAGCTCGCGTTCCTCGTCGCCGAGGAGCTCGGCGCCCGCTGATCGCCGGGCACGGCCCCGGGCGTCGCAGCGCGGCCCTCTGCGCCGAAGCAACAACCGCGCGCGCGACAAACACCCGCCAGGGGACGAACGAAGCCGACTAGAAGTTGCTGGTGAAGTTGACCGTCACCTTGGAGCCCTTGTCCACGGTGTCACCGGCCTTCGGGTTCGTCTTGCTCACGACGAACGTCGACGGTGCGGCGTCGGCGAACGGGTTGTAGCTCAGGGTGAAGCCAGCGTTCAGGAGTGCCTGTTTGGCATCCTTCCACGACATGCTGACGACGTTAGGCACCGCAACCTGCTCCGGGCCCTTGGAGATGGTCAGCGAGATCGAGTCGCCGGGGTGCACCGGAGCCGGCGCCCCGGCCGAGTCGGTCGGCAGTTCGAGGCTGATCACGTCGCCGGCGGGAATCGTGGCGCTGAACGCGTCCCGGCCGGACACTGCGGTGAGGTTGGCATTCTGCTTGAGCTTCGCCGTGGCATTCGCAAGGCTCAGGCCGATCACGTTCGGAATCGGTCCGGCAGAGACGACAAGCGAGACGGGCTGCTCTTCGCCGTACTGCGTGGCGGCGGTGATGTCGGTACCGTCGGCACCGACGGCGTGAATCACCTGATCCAGTGGGATCTTGGCGTCGAACTGTTGCGCCGAGTACTTGCCGGAGTAGCGGAATCCCGCCTCGGTGATCTTCGACTTCGCGGCCGTTGTCGTCAGGCCCGCCAGCGCCGGGAAGGGGAGCGGCTTCGGTCCGGTCGACAGTAGGAGGGTGACCGGGCGGTCCTTGGCCACCCGTGTGCCGATCTTCGGAGTGGTCTCGACCACGTTGCCCGTCGGGATGGTCGGCGATGATGTCTGCCCGGTGGTGGTGGGCGCGCTAATCCCCGCGGCCTTGAGCGCCGCGCTGGCCGCGACCGGGGTCTGTCCCGCCACGTTCGGGATGCTCACGTTCGCGCCCGGGCCGGCCCCGAAATACCAGCCGGTTCCGCCCGCAAGGGCCGTAAGCACGATGACCAGCGCGAACAGCCAGAATCCCCGCCGCCGCCGCCCGTCACTCTTGGCAGCGAGCAGATTCGCCGTGTCCGTCAGCACGGGTCCCGTTCGGTGGCGAGCCTTGGGGGTGAGAACCTGGGTTGCCGCCGTCGAGGCGGTGGATGCCGCTGACGCCGACGGCATCACCATCGTGCGCTGCACCGCGGTCGCGGCCGTGCCCGGGTCATCCAGCCTCAGCAGCGCCTCGGTTTCGTGCAGCTGCTCGAGCATCACCTTCGCATCACGCGGACGCTGCTCGGGGTCCCGGGCCGTGGCCCAGAGTACGAGCTCGTCGAGTTCCGCCGGCACCTGCGGGTTCTTGCTGCTCGGTGTGGGAACGGTGTCATTGGCGTGCTGGTGGGCGATCTGGAACGCCTGCTCGCCGCGGAACGGCTGTTCGCCGGCCAGCATTTCGTAGAGCATGATGCCGACGGCATAGATGTCGCTGCGGGCATCCGCGACGCCACGGGTCACGAGCTCGGGGGAGAGGTAGGCAATTGTGCCGAGCAACGCGTTTCCGGTCGCCGTGTTGGCCGTTGCGGCACGAGCGAGGCCGAAGTCCCCGATCTTGATGCGACCGTCATCGGCCAGGAGCACGTTCTCGGGCTTGAGGTCGCGGTGAACGATGCCGTTCTTGTGAGCGGCGGCAAGCCCAGAGAGGATCGCCTCCATGATGTCCATTGCCTGCACTGTCGTGAGCACCTTGTGCTCGAGAAGCAGGTCGCGCAGCGTGATTCCCGGCAGGTATTCCATCACGAGGTACGCGGTCTCGTCGTCCTGTCCCTGGTCGTAGACATTCACGACGTTCGGATGCGCAAGCCTCGCCGCCGACCGTGCCTCTTGGATGAATCGAGCCTTGTACTGCGAGTCGTCGGCCAGGTGGCCGTGCATGACCTTGATGGCAACGCGACGTTCGAGTCGGAGATCGGTTGCGAGGTAGACCGTTGCCATTCCCCCGCGAGCGATGCGTGAGCGTACCTGGTATCGGCCGTCGATGAGACGGCCAATCAGGGGGTCGGTACTGTTGCTGCTCACCGGTCGATTCTAAAGTTGACCGGCGCCTCCAGCCCGCTAAAACACCGCGAACCTGCCGTTAGGTCACCGGTTGTGACCGTAATTGTTATGTGAGCGCTGATACCCACGACCGAGCCGACGCCTCCCACTTGGCATACGCGGTGGGGAAACCGGAAAGTTGCACGGCCTGCGCGGCGTTGGTGACGCTCATTGACTGCCAGCCGGGGATGTCGAGGAGACCGCGCGTAACGCCGGTGTTCGGGTTGCTCGGGCCGCCGAAGAACAATCGTGAGGCGTAGGTCGGGTCGAGTATCTGGGCCGGCGTTCCCCAGCCGGCGCTCGGCCGTTGTTGGAATAGGCCAAGCGAGTCGCGGTCGCCGTAATCGATGTTCTTGAGCCCGGACTCCTGAGCCGCCGCGGCGAGAGCGATGACAAGGCCGTAGTTCGGTACACCGAGCGAACGCCCCACCTTGACGATGGTTCGGGCGTTGGTCATCATCTCCGCTGTCAGCGGCACGATCGTAGACGGGGATTGCGGAATGGGCGTGGACGAAGACTGCGCCGCGGCCGCCGCGATACTCGGGATGGTGATCGCTCGCCCGGTGTAGATGATGCTTGACCAGTTCAGGCCGTTGGCGGTGAGGATGGCCTGGGCCGTCACACCGAACTTGGCCGCGATGCTGCTCACCGTGTCGCCGACCGCGATGACGTAGTTCTGCGGAGTGGCTGGCTTGGGGGTCACCGCCGTGGTGGCGTGGCTTTCGACGATAGGGGTGATGGCCACGGTGGAGACCGCAGCCACCGCGGAGGATGACGGGATGGCCAGCGTGTGACCGGCGTAGATGATGCTCGACCAGCCGAGGCCGTTCGCGCTGAGGAGGGTCTGCGTTGAGAGGCCGAACTTGGCGGCGATTCCCCCGATGGTGTCGCCCTTTTGAATGGAGTAGCGGGTCGTGGCGCTCGGCGCGGGCGTTCGTGGCGCGGAAACGACGGGAATCGCACCGGAGCTCGTGAGCTTGAGCTGTTGACCGGCGAAGATGAGCGACTTCCAGCCCAGCCCGTTTAGGGCGAGCACCGACGCGGTGGCGAGGCCGAATCGTCCGGCGATGCTGCTGACGGTGTCACCGGCGGCGACCGTGTAGGTCGCCGGTGCCGTCGCGGCGACGGCCGTGGCGGCCTCCGAAACCGGGGCGGCAGCGGGGTTCGTGGCCGCGCGCGCGGCGGCGGTGAACGCACCGCGGATGGTCTTGGTGAGCTCAGACGGCGTCGACTTGGTCTTGTCGGCGCGGCGCGCATCCACCTGGATTGGGCCGGTGACATTGAGGCTCATCGCCATCGATCCGACGAGCACGATGGGAATGGTGTTGGCCAAGCCGCGGCTCAATCGACTACGGTCCTTGGGCTCCGAAGAGCGTGCGCCCGGCTCAAATGTTCCTGTCATGTCCAACCTCGATCATCTCCCTGCCCCGAGAAAGCGGTTCACGCCAACAATGAACGCTGACACAGATGAATGCGACTGTCAATCGAAGTGACTGATGAGGATTCAGTTAATACGTCGGAAACATTCTGAAGAGTTTGATCGGGCGGCCGGGTCTGGCAGCATTGACGTGTGACTACCGTTCCCGAGACCCGCTGGCTCACTCTTCCCGAACTCGTCGACATCCTCGGCGTCGGTGTAAGCAAGGTCCGCCGGCTCATAGAAGACCGTGCTCTCCTCGCGTCGAAGATCGACGGGGTGTGGAAGGTGCCGGAATCCTTCATTCGCGACGGGGAACCGCTGGTCGAACTGCGCGGCACCCTCCTGGTTCTCCATGACAGTGGCTACAGCGATGAAGAGGCGATGCACTGGTTGCTCACGGACGAGGAGAGCATCGGCATCGCTCCGATCGACGCACTGCGCGCGGGTCGCAAGGCCGAAGTCCGCAGGGTTGCGCAGGCCCTCGGCTTCTAGGGGAAGCCGCCTCTGATCCGGGCGAAGAAATGGATCGTGCCGCCTAGGCCGATCGCCTGATGACGGTATCGGCCAGCTGCACGAGCTTTTCTGTCGCCTCGCGGCTCAGCGGCGCGTTGGTGATTGCCGCAACCGCAAGCTTGACGTTGTGGTCGATGATCCGTTCGACCTGTTCCACGGCACCACTGTCACGAATAGATGCCTGGAGCATCGCGACCTGCTGTGCGGTCAGATCGGCATCACCGAGAAGTTCGTCGATCACATGTGTCGCGTTGGTCGGGAGCTTGGTGCGAGCGAGTGCGATCAACACCGTTCGCTTTCCCTCGCGAAGGTCATCACCCGATGGCTTCCCCGTGGTCTCCGGGTCCCCGAACACTCCGAGAAGATCGTCGCGCAATTGGTACGCGATACCGAGCGGCAAGCCGAAGTCACGCAGCGCCGTGACCTGCTCCGTTGTTCCGCCGCCGAGGGTCGCGCCGATGGCGAGGGGTGCCTCGATGCTGTATTTCGCGGACTTGTAGACAATCACCCGGTGTGCGCGAGTCAACAACTCCGGCTCCGGATAGTTTCGCCAGGACTGCTCCTCAAGGATGTCGAGGTACTGTCCGAGGGTAACCTCGGTGCGCATCTGGTTGAACTCGAGGCGAGCGGCATGCCGTGCCGCTTCGAGGGAGAGGGATTTCAGCCCGGCGTCGAAGAGTTCGTCGCTCCAGCCGAGAAGAAGGTCGCCGAGCAGGAGTGCCGAGGATTGTCCGAAGCCCCGCGCGCTTCCCGTCCAGCTCTCTTCATCGTGAAGACTCTCAAATCGCTTGTGTGCGGAGGGGAGGCCACGGCGGGTGTCCGAATTGTCCATGATGTCGTCGTGCACGAGCGCGGCGGCATGGAATACCTCGAGTGCGCTTGCGGCGAGCACGACGGCGCGGAGGTCTTTCGGCACGGTCCTCTCCGGCATCGCGTCGAAATCCGATGCCAGTTCGGCTACCGCTTGCCAGCCCCAATAACAGAACAGTGCCCTGAACCGTTT
The DNA here is from genome assembly GCA_025464975.1 of Microbacteriaceae bacterium. Lineage (GTDB taxonomy): Bacteria > Actinomycetota > Actinomycetes > Actinomycetales > Microbacteriaceae > Lacisediminihabitans. Next base: position 148,148 of record JAODMT010000020.1, read on the forward strand.
GCCACCGCGCAAAAGGTCGCGGGAATAGTCGATGAACGGGGTTAGATCCGTGCCAATCGAGGCCAACAACGGCTCGCGATCGTCAAGAAAGGCATCGATGTCCGCTTGGACCAGATCAACTAACCGCGTACTCTCAGCCACAGTTATAGCCTAGCCACGTAGGGGTGCATAGAATTGAACGGCACCACGCATTGGATTCGAGCCTGAGGGGAGTCACAATGCCGCTGTCGGAACATGAGCAACGTCTCCTAGAAGAGATGGAGCGCAGTCTCTATCACAATGACGCGGATTTTGTCGCGACCGTCGGATCCCATCGAGGACGCCCAACCTACCGCACCGTCGTGCTGGGTATTCTCGGCGCGATTGTCGGGGTCGCGGTAATAGTGGCCGGCGTCGTTCTGCAACTACCCATACTCGGAGTGGCCGGGTTCATCGTGATGTTCGCCGGCGTGCTGTTCGCGATTTCGTCGCCGAAACGGCATATGGATGCCGTGCCGCGAGAGAGCGACAATCACTCGAAGGCGAGTTTCATGGATCGCATGAATGAGCGCTGGGACAAGCGTCAGGACGGCCACGAAGAGTAGCCGCCGCAGAATCTAGGGTCGACCTCGCCGGTCGGCCCTTTTTTTTGCCCAAAAACGGTCCAATTCCCTCCACCGCCCTCCACCCGCTCACTTCCCAGCAATTCTCGGGATTGATGCCTCTTCTTTTCGGTCATTTGCTGGGTATTTCTAGGATTTGTGGGGCAAAGTGGAGTAAAGTGGAGTAAACCTGAATCCAGGCCGGAGAATGAGGGGAGTGGAGCATGTTCCTTGGCACCCACACCCCGAAGCTCGACGACAAGGGCCGCATCATCCTCCCGGCGAAGTTCTGGTCGGAACTCGAGTCCGGAATCGTCATCACCCGCGGCCAGGAACGCTGCCTCTACGTCTTCAGTACGCGCGAATTCGAGGAGCTGCATGACCGGATCCGCCAGGCGCCGGTTACGAGCAAGCAGGCCCGCGATTACCTTCGACTGTTCCTCTCCGGCGCCAACGCCGAGGTTCCGGACGCCCAGCATCGGGTGACCATCCCCGCCGCTCTCCGCACGTACGCCGGCCTTGGCCGCGACCTCACCGTGATCGGCGCAGGCAACCGCGCCGAGATCTGGGACACGGCCGCGTGGGAGGCGTACTACGCGGAGCAGGAAAGCGCCTTCGCCGACACGACGGAGGAGGTGATTCCCGGACTCTTCTAGCACCTTGTTTCGGACTCCCAGCCGTACGCCCTGACACCACTTCCCCGGTGACAGGTCGCACCGGATGGGGATCAGAAATAAGGAGCTGGTTCACCGGTCATCATGGTCGACAAGCAAATCCACACCCCCGTCAATCTGGAGCGCACGATAGAGCTCCTCGCCCCGGCGCTGTCCCGCCCGGGCGCGGTACTGGTCGATGCGACCCTCGGCATGGCCGGGCACGCCGAGGCATTCCTCAATCGATTCCCCGACCTCGTGCTCGTCGGCCTCGACCGCGATCCCGAAGCCCTGAGCATCGCCGGCGAAAGACTGGCCCGATTTGGTGACCGGGTGCACCTCGTGCACACCGTGTACGACCACATCACCGAGGCCATTGCAGACCTCGGCATCGACGAAACCTCCGGCATCCTCTTCGACCTCGGCGTCTCGTCGCTGCAGCTCGATCGAGTCGAGCGCGGATTCTCGTACTCGAAGGATGCGCCGTTGGACATGCGGATGGATTCCACCTCCGAGCTCACAGCCGAGCGGATCATCGCGGAGTACAGCGAGACCGAGCTCCGGCGCATCTTTTGGGAATTCGGGGAAGAGCGCCTCGCCCAGCGCTACGCGAAGAAGATCGTCGAGCGACGTGCCATCGCACCCATCATTCGATCCGCCGACCTCGTCCAACTGATCACCGCAGCAACGCCCGTTGCGATCCAGCGCGCCGGGCACCCGGCCAAGCGCGTCTTCCAGGCACTGCGCATCGAGGTCAACCAGGAACTTGCAGTGCTCGAGCGAGCGATTCCCGCCGCCATCGCCACCCTCGAGGTCGGCGGCCGCATCGTCGTGCTCGCCTACCAGTCGCTCGAAGACAGGATCGTCAAGCGTGCCCTCGCCGCCGCCTCGTCATCGACGGCTCCGGCAGGTCTTCCGATCGAGCTGCCGGAACACCGTGCCGAATTGAAACTGCTCGTCCGTGGCGCCGAACTCGCCTCGGACGAAGAAAAGGCCGCTAACCCGCGGTCGACCCCCGTGCGCTTGCGCGCTGCCGAGCGAGTCCGGAGGGCCTCATGAGTAACAACGTCGCGATCGAGCTTCCATCTTTCGTCCCGCACGAGCTGGGCGAGCGTCCCCGCCACATCGAGATCGTCACGACGCGCAGCCAGAAGCGTGCGCGCCCTCGGTTGGTCTATGCGCTCGTGGGTGTCGGTGGGCTCTTCGCGATTCTCATGACGCAGCTGCTGCTGAGCATCCTTCTCTCCCACGGCGCCTATCAGATTGCGGCGCTGCAGTCCACGCAGGTGCAGCTCTCGCGGGACCAGCAGACCATCACCGAGGCGCTCAACGTGCTGCAGTCGCCGCAGAATCTCGCCGCTCGTGCCGGGCAGCTCGGAATGGTGACCAATACTGGAAGCCAGGGCTTCCTCAGTCTCACCACCGGTGTCACGCGCGCGCCGACAGCGGCGACCGCGAACACCTCGGTTACCCCCGGCGACGCGGTAATGACCCCGAACGCGCTGATCACTCCGAGCATCTCCAACCTCGGCGCCGCGGCTGCGGCTGCGGCTTCGGCTGCCTCAATCCCGCCGAACGCCAGCGTCTCTGGCGCGCCTGCCGGGTCTGCCACGGGCGCCTCTGTAGCGTCGAATCCGGGGGCATTGCCGTCTCCGATTACGCACTAACGGGCAGCCGCCCGATTGAGGATGTCAGGAGCTGCACGTGAAAAGTCCGCGCTCGAGCCGCCGACGACTTGCTCTCGCCGTCGTCGTGACTTTCGTGATAGTCGGCATCTTCACCGTGCGCCTTGTTGACATTCAGCTCGTTCGAGCCACCCAACTGAACGCGCAATCGACGAGTAAGCGCGCCATCACCAGCGTCACCTACGCGCCCCGCGGTCAGATCGTTGACGCGAACGGGGTGGTGCTCGCCGACAGCGTCAACCGCTACGACATAACCGCCGCGCCCGTAAACGTCAGGTCGTTTGAGCGGAAATCGGCAGGCGGTGCGAAGATCACGGTTAGCGTCACGGATGCCGCGGCCGAGATTGCCAACCTCACGAAACAGGATCCGGCCGCGGTATACCTCGACCTCACCAAGAATCCGAAGTCGAACTACGTGCTCCTGGCGTCCTCGGTCACGACGGCGACCATGAAAGCGATAACGAATCTGGGGATCCCCGGGATCTACCACGTGCTCCATCCCGCGCGCGCCTATCCGGACGGCGCCGTCGCCGGCAATCTCGTCGGGTACATGAACACGGACGGGCCTGGCGGTGGTCTCGAGTACTCGCAGAACAAGTGTCTCGCGAGCACCAACGGCTCGACGAAGTATGAGCAGGGCGCCGACGGGGTGCAGATCCCGGGAAGCACGGTCAGCAGCACGCCGGCCAAGCCGGGCGGCACGCTCAAGCTCACCACCGACAGCGACCTGCAGTGGTTCGCCCAGCAGGCGATCGCCCAGCAGGCAACGGCGGTCGGGGCGCAATCGGCCACCTCGGTGGTGCTGCGTGTGAAGGATTTCCACCTCATGGCCGTCGCCGACTGGCCGTCCGTCGACCCCAACAACCTGAACGCCACCCCGGCCCAGAACCGGGGGGCGCTGTCCTTCACCGACCAGTACGAACCGGGATCGGTGTTCAAGGCAATGTCGGCTGCGATGCTGATCGACACCGGGATCGGCTCGCCAACGATGCAAGCAACGGTGCCGTCGACCTGGCACACCCCCGAGGGCGGAACCGTCCACGATGCGGCACCGCACCCCGTGCAGCACCTCACGCTGACCGGCGTGTTGCAGAACTCATCAAACGTCGGAATTTCGATGCTCGGCTCTCAGGTTCCCAAGCCGGTTCGATACGACTACATGAAGAAGTTCGGGCTCACCGTGCCGACGGCAGTCAATTTCCTCGGTGAGGCAGGCGGGAGTCTCGCCCCGTGGCAGAAGTGGGACGACCAGACGAAGTACAACGTGCTGTACGGTCAGGGCGTCTCAGCAACCGCGCTTCAGGTGGCTCAGATCTTCGGCATCCTCGCCAATGGGGGAGTCAAGCTGCCGCTGACTCTCGTCCAAAGTTGCACCAGGCCCGATGGGACGATCACCGGTCTCCCGTCGACGACCGGCACAAGAGTCGTCAAGGACAGCACGGCGAAGACCGTCGTGAACATGCTCGAGAGCGTGGTGCAAGGCGGCGAACTGTCGAACGCCGTGAAGATCCCCGGCTACCGCGTGGCCGGCAAAAGTGGCACGGCCGAGGTCGCCGGACCGGGCGGTTACGGGTCGGACCGGGTAGTATCGTTTGCCGGCATCGCCCCGGCCGACGACCCGCAGTATGTGGTCGTTGTGACGTACACGAAGCCAGCTACCATGAAGAGTTCGGCCGCCGCGGCGCCGACCTTCAAGAAGATAATGTCGCAAGTGCTTGCGAAATACGGGGTGCCCCCGTCGACGACCCCCCTAAACGACTACCCAGCAACGACCTGGTGAGAAAGAAGGCGCTGTGACTGCTCGGATCCCCCCGGTCTTGCGACCGGAGCATCCGCTGGCCAGACCGCTCGCCGGACTCGTCGCGGAGTTCGGGCTCGAATCGCTCGGCTCGCTCGATGACGTGGAAATCACCGGAGTCACCCTCCGCAGCACCGAGGTGGAGTCCGGCGACCTGTACGTCGGGATTCGCGGCGGGACCAGCCACGGGGCTCAATTCGCGGCGCAGGCGGCGGAAAGCGGCGCGGTCGCGGTACTCACCGACCGGGCGGGCGCAGAACTCGCCGCGGACAGCGGCTTGCCCATCGTGATCGTCGACTCGCCGCGCGCAGCGCTCGGCGACGTGTCGGCCTGGGTGTATCGCACCGCCGAACACCCTCCGCTCCTGCTCGGAGTGACCGGCACAAACGGCAAGACCTCCACCTCGTACATCGTCGAGGCCATCCTGAAGCAGCTCGGACTGGTGACCGGTCTTTCCTCCACGGCTGAGCGTCACATCGGCGACCTCACCGTGGTCAGCCGCCTGACCACTCCCGAGGCGAGCGAGATGCACGCCCTTCTCGCCCGGATGCGGGAGAGCGAGGTTCGCGCAGTGGCGGTGGAGGTGAGCGCCCAGGCGCTCAGCCGTAACCGCGTCGACGGCCTGATGTTCGATGTCGTTGCCTTCACCAACCTGAGCCACGACCATCTCGACGATTACGCCGACATGGACGAGTACTTCGAGGCCAAACTGGCCTTCTTCGACCCCGAACGCGGCAAGCGGGGCGTTGTCTCCCTCGACACCTCCTGGGGCCTCAAGGTTGTGGAGCGGTCACGAATCCCCGTCACGACGATCTCGGCGACGCCGGGCGTCGTGGGGGAGTGGAATGTGGAAATACTCGACGAGCGGGCGGAGTACGTCGAATTCCGGCTCACCGGACCGGAGTCGCGCTCCCTCGTCACTCGCGTGCCCCTCATCGGCTGGCACATGGCGGCCAACGCCGCACTGGCTATCGTGATGCTCGTCGAGGCCGGGTTCGAGCTCGAGGCAATCGGCCACGCGATCCAGGACGGAATCGAGGCGTACCTTCCCGGTCGCACCGAGCGTGTATCGGGCGACCGCGGGCCGTCGGTCTACGTCGACTTCGGACACAGCCCCGACGCCTTCCTCAACACGCTCGGCGCGGTGCGCAAGTTCACCACCGGCAAGGTCATCATGGTGTTCGGCGCCGACGGCGACCGGGACGCTACCAAGCGACACGAGATGGGTCGCGTCGCCGCCGAGGGATCGGACATCCTCGTCATCACCGATCACCACCCGAGATTCGAAAACCCCGAATCCATCCGCAAGACCCTCATCGAGGGCGCGAACCGTGCCGAGCACCAGGCCGAGCTCTTCGAGGTGAGCCCCCCGGAGCAGGCGATCCGCTTCGCCGTCTCGCAGGCTAAAGAGGGCGACTCGATCCTCTGGGCCGGACCAGGCCACCAGGACTATCGCGACATCGAGGGTGTGCGCACGCCTTATTCTGCCCGCGCCGAAGCGCGCGAGGCTCTGCGTGAGGCTGGCTGGGCCTAAGTGATCACCCTTACTCTGGCCGAGATCGCGGCCGCAGTCGGTGGTGAGCTTCGCCTCCCGCCCGGCGCTCACGACGTCGACGAGGTCTCGGGGTCGGTGCAAACCGACTCGCGACTCGTTGAAGACGGTTCGCTCTTCATTGCCATGCCCGGAGAGCTGACCGACGGGCATCTCTTCGCTCCGGCGGCGGTTGCTGCGGGAGCGGCGCTCCTCATCGTCGATCACCCGCTGGACCTTGTGGTCGCTCAAATCGTCGTCGCCGACACTCTCACAGCCCTTGCCGATCTCGCCAGGTCGGTGGTTGCGACGGTTCGCGCTCAGGGCCGGCTGCGCGTTGTCGGCATCACCGGCTCGAACGGCAAGACGACGACCAAGAACCTGCTGAGGGCCGTCCTGTCCACGACCGGACCTACTGTCGCCCCGCGTGGGTCGTTCAATAATCAGGTCGGTGCGCCGCTATCGATGCTCTCTATCGAGAACGACACTCGCTTCCTCGTGATCGAAATGGGAGCGAGCGGGGTCGGCGACATTGCGAGGACGGTGGGAATCGCCGTTCCGGACATATCGGTAGTTCTCAAGGTCGGACTGGCCCACGCGGGGGAGTTCGGCGGGATCGACAGAACCCAGCGTGCCAAGGCGGAGATCGTGACCGAGCTGCCGGAGACTGCTGTCGCGGTGCTCAACATCGACGACGAGCGTGTCGCGGCGATGGCGGAGCTCACGCTCGCGCGTCCGGTCTGGTTCGGGCTCGGCGCCGGAGCCGACGTGCGCGCGGAAGATCTTCGGGCAACGGCATCCGGCACTGCTTTCACGCTTGTCGTCGGGGAGATTCGTCGACCGGTTGCACTGCGCATCCTCGGGGAACACCACGTGATGAACGCTCTCGCGACCATCGCCGTCGCGATCGAGCTCGGCGTGGATCTGGACGTGGCGGTGAACGCCCTCGAGACGGTTCAGCGGGCAGAACGCTGGCGGATGGAAGTCCTGCAGCGCGCCGACGGAGTGGTCGTGATCAACGATGCCTACAACGCGAGTCCGGATTCGATGGCGGCGGCGCTGAAGACACTGGCCCAGATCGTCGAACCGGGGCAGCGCTCGATCGCGGTCCTCGGCGAGATGACGGCGCTCGGCGAATTCTCCGACGAGGAGCACGACCGAATCGGGCGGCTCATCGTGCGACTCAACATCCACAAACTCGTCGTCGTCGGGCACGGCGCCCGACACATTCACAACGCGGCCGGGCTCGAGGGGTCGTGGGACGGGGAGTCCGTGCTCGTCGAAACTAGTGACGAGGCCTACGATCGAGTTCGTGACGATTTGCGAGCGGGCGATGTCGTGCTTGTGAAGTCGTCGAAGTCGGCAAATCTGCGTTTCCTCGGAGACCGACTTGGCGAGGTCGGCTAAGTGATTGCCCTCCTCACCGCCGGTGGCGTCTCCATGGTCTTCACCCTGCTGCTCACGCCGCTATTCGCGAGGGCGTTCCGCCGTCTCAAGCTTGGCCAGTTCATCCGGGCCGATACTCCGACGACTCACGTGGTCAAGCGCGGCACACCATCAATGGGTGGCATGGTGTTCATCTCGGCCTCCATCCTCGGCTACTTCGTCGGTCACCTCGTTGGCGGCGACTCGGTGTCCGGCGTCGGGATTCTCACCCTCGCGATGATGGCCGGGCTCGGCTGCATCGGCTTCATCGACGACTTCCTCAAGGTCAAGAGACAAAACAGCCTCGGTCTTGCGAGCTGGTACAAGATCCTCGGCACCGTGATCGTCGCGATCGCCTTCGGAGTGATCGCGCTGACCTATCGGGACGCGAACCACCGCACGCCGGCATCCACTGCCATCTCGTTCGTTCGCGACCTCAACCTCAACTTCGTCGTCATCTTCGGAGCGACCATCGGCGTGATCGTCTTCATCGCCTGGGTGGTACTCATCACGACGGCGACGACCAACGCCGTCAACCTCGCCGACGGACTCGACGGCCTTGCCGCCGGCTCGTCGATCCTTGCGATCGGGTCCTACATCTTCATCGGTTTCTGGCAGTCGAACCAGTCGTGTTTCTCCCCGAGCATCGGCGAAAACATCTTCAAGTGCTACACGGTGTCGCGCCCGCTCGACATAGCGGTCGTCGCCGCCGCCATCGTCGGTTCGCTCATCGGGTTCCTCTGGTGGAATACCGCTCCAGCCCAAATCATGATGGGCGACACCGGATCGTTCGGTCTCGGCGGTGCTCTCGCCGCCCTCGCGATCCTCTCTCGCACCGAGCTTCTGCTCGTGCTCATCGGCGGACTCTTCCTGGTCATCACCGGTCAGGTGATCGTGCAGCGCATCTACTTCAAGGCGACGCGGGGCAAGCGAATCTGGCGGGCGAGTCCACTGCACCATCATTTCGAGATGAAGGGCTGGGCGGAGGTCACGATCGTCGTGCGGTTCTGGATCATTTCTGGTCTGTTCGTGGCCGCCGGAGTCGGAGCGTTTTATCTCGAGTGGCTCTCTCGGCCGGTGCCATGAGGTCGGCGAACGACGTAGCGGCCCTCACCGGCTGGAACGCAGACTGGGCCGGCCTCCGCGTTGCCGTGCTTGGCCTCGGAGTCACCGGATTTTCGGTGGCCGACACCCTCGCCGAGCTTCGTGCCGTTCCGCTTGTCCTGGCCAATCGGGCCGACCCGGAACGCGCAGATCTGCTCGATGTGCTCGGGGTGCGGGTGATAGTCGCCGCGCCGGAACAGGACACGCTCGAACAGGCGCTCACCACGTTCGCGCCGGAGCTCGTCGTTGTCTCTCCCGGATTCCCGCCGAGCCATCCCCTCGTCGCGTGGGCGATCGAGCATGGAGTGCCGACGTGGGGCGACGTCGAGCTCGCCTGGCGAGTGCGTGACCGCTCCGGAGTCGTTGCCGAATGGATCGCCGTGACCGGGACCAACGGAAAGACGACGACCGTGCAGCTCACCACGGCGATGCTCGCCGCGGGAGGCAAGCGGGTTATCGCGTGCGGAAACGTCGGGGTGCCCGTGCTCGACGCGGTGCGAGATCCCACCGGATTTGATGCGCTCGTGGTCGAGCTGTCGAGCTTCCAGCTTCATTACCTCGACAGCATGTCACCCTGGTCGAGCGTGTGCCTCAACCTGGCCGAAGACCACCTGGACTGGCACGGGTCACCCCGCGCCTACGCCGAGGCGAAGGGCAAGGTGTATGAGAGAACGGCCGTCGCCTGTGTCTACAACCTCGAGGACGACGCAACGCGGGAAATGGTGGAGGCCGCGGAGGTCAAGGAGGGCTGCCGCGCCATCGGATTCGGCCGGGGGCTGCCCGGTCCAAGCGACGTCGGGCTGGTGGACGGCATCGTCGTTGATCGCGCCTTTCTCGCCGATCGCTGGCGGGCGGCGATCGAGTTGACCAGCGTCGCTGAACTGCGCACGGTGGGTCTCGGCTCGCCGCACATGATTTCGAACGTGCTCGCGGCATCCGCTCTCGCCCGCTCGTTCGGGATCGCGCCGGATGCCATCCGCTCCGCACTTCGCGCCTTTGAGATGGCGCACCACCGAACCGAGACAATTCTCGAGCGGGGCGGGGTGCGCTGGGTCAACGATTCGAAGGCCACCAACCCACACGCCGCGCAAGCCGCGCTGGAGTCGTTCGACTCTGTTGTCTGGGTCGTCGGTGGTCTGCTGAAGGGCGTCGACGTCGACGACCTCGTGCGAGCAAACGCGGCCAGGCTCCGCGGCGCGGTGGTGATCGGGGTCGACCGTCAACCGGTGGTCGAAGCGTTCGCGCGACACGCGCCGCTGGTCCCGGTGTTCGAGGTCGACACGACCGACACTAAAGAGGTAATGACGACGGTCGTGAGACTTTCGGCGGCGGTCGCGCAGAGCGGAGACACTGTGTTGCTCGCCCCGGCGGCCGCCTCGATGGACCAGTTCACAGACTATGCGGACCGAGGCACTCGTTTCGCCGACGCGGTGCACGACATGATGGAAGGCGGCACGGATGACCACGAGCCTTCCGCGCCCACGGGTTAAGGGCAGTCCGGCACAACCGAGCGGCAGGGAGCAAGCCACTCCGTCGACCGCCGGGTCGCCAACGGACCCGTCGCACGCCCGGCAGGCCGCCGCGGCGGTGGTCGCCGTCAAGCGAATCTTCGCGGCCGAGACGGGAAACTACTTCCTTCTCCTCGGCACCACCTTGTTCCTCGTGGTGTTCGGGCTGATCATGGTGCTGTCGTCGTCGGCGGTTGAGTCCTTCAGGGCGAGCGGCGACTTCTTTAGCGGCTTTGTACGCCAGGTCATATTTGCCGCTGTCGGCATCCCGCTCATGCTCATCGCGGCCCGGATGCCGGCCAGGTTCTGGAAGCGCTGGTCGGGGATCTTCCTCATCGGCGCGCTCGCGTTGCAATTGCTCACGGTCGCGACTCCGCTCGGCTCGGCTCAGGGGGGAAACCGCAACTGGATCACGATCGGCTCCTTCAGCGGTCAGCCCTCGGAGTTCGTCAAGCTCGCACTCGTCGTCTGGCTCGGGTACGTGCTGTCGCGCAAGCAGGGGTCTCTCGACAACTGGCGAGAGCTCATCATGCCGCTCGTTCCGGTTGCCGGAGTCTCGATCGGCCTCGTCCTGCTCGGCGGAGACCTCGGAACCTCGATCATCCTCGCGTCGATCGTGATGGGGTCGGTGTTTTTTGCCGGTGTTCGACTGCGATTCCTGGGGATTCCGCTCCTCCTCGTCGGGGTCGCGGGAGCCGTCGCCTCGATAGCAAGCAGCTCGCGCCAGGACCGGATCGCCGCGTTCTTCAGTGGATGCACCTCCGCGACCCAATTCTCCGGCGTCTGCTACCAGACGGTGCAGGGCTGGTGGGCGCTCGCCTCCGGCGGGCTGTTCGGCGTGGGCCTCGGCCAGTCGAAGGCCAAGTGGTCCTGGCTTCCCGAGGCCGACAACGACTTCATCTTCGCGATCATCGGCGAAGAGCTCGGGCTGCTCGGCGCGATTCTCGTCCTCGTGCTTTTCATCGTTCTCGCGATCTCGTTCGTGCGAATCGTTCGCGCCAACACGGATCCCTTCGTCCGGGTCACCGTGAGCGCCGTCATGGTGTGGATCGTCGGGCAGGCCTTCGTCAACATTGCGGTGGTGCTCGGAATCTTGCCGGTTCTCGGGGTGCCGCTGCCCCTCATCTCGGCCGGTGGTTCTGCCCTCGTCACGACGCTCGTCGGGATCGGTATCGTGCTGTCGTTCGCCCGGTATGCCCCCGGCACCGCGCTTCCCGCCGGCGGTCGGCTGACGTGACGCGGTATCTTCTCGCCGGCGGAGGGACGGCGGGGCACGTGAATCCACTGCTCGCCGTCGCCGACCGCATTTCGGACCGCGAGCCCGATGCCGTCATCCGCGTGCTCGGAACGGCGGAGGGTCTTGAGTCACGACTCGTGCCGGCCCGCGGCTACGAGCTTCTCGTTGTTCCCCGGTTGCCGTTCCCGCGGCGACCCAATCAGGCCGCCATTCGTTTCCCCCGACGGTTCCGCGCCCTCGTCGGCACAATTCGCGAGCTGTTGCGCGAGCACGAGATCGACGTGCTCGTCGGCTTCGGCGGGTACGTCTCGGCTCCCGCCTATCTCGCCGCGCGACTGGAAAAAATCCCGATCGCGGTGCATGAAGCGAACGCCAAACCGGGCATCGCCAATCGGCTCGGATCACGGCTGACGCGCTTCACGGGCGTCGCGTTCCGCTCCGCCAGCCTGCCGCACGCCAGATTCGTCGGGATGCCGCTTCGCCGCGAGATCGAGAGCCTTAATCGAGCCACCGAGCGTCGAACCGCCATCGACTTCTTCGAACTCTCGCCCAGCCGACCGACCCTCCTCGTGACCGGCGGATCGCAGGGAGCCAAGCGCATCAACGAGACAGTGCATGCCGCGGCGGCCACGATCATCGGAGCCGGATGGCAAATCCTGCACATCACGGGGGAACGGTCGCCTCTGCCTCCCTCGACGCTTGCCGACTACAGGATAATTCCGTACTGCGACCGAATGGAGCTCGCGTTGTCGGCCGCCGACCTCGCGGTCGCGCGCGCCGGATCCGCCACGGTCAGTGAATTCAGCGCGCTCGGCGTTCCCGCCGTCTATGTTCCGCTTGCCGTCGGCAACGGGGAACAGAGGCTAAACACCCGGGATGTCGTCGCTGCCGGCGGAGCGATCGCCGTGGACAACGCCCAATTCACTTCCGACTGGGTGCTGAGTGACCTGGTTCCGTTGCTACAGAACCGGGCGATCATTGCCGACATGGCGGCGCGGGCGCGCACCGTCGGCGTGCTCGATGGAGCAGATCGAACGGTCGATCTCGTCATGGATGCCCTCGCGGCCAACGTAGATTTGACGTGATGATCAAGTCCGACTTCTCCCAAGCAGTTCCCGAACATCTCGGTTCCGTTCACTTCGTCGGTATCGGCGGTGCGGGGATGAGCGGAATTGCCCGCCTGTTCCTTTCCGCCGGGATTCGAGTGACCGGCTCCGACATCCGCTCCACGGAGACGGTCGAAGCCCTGCGGGCCAGCGGCGTTCCGATCGCCATCGGTCACGCGGCCGAGAACGTGAGCGACGCCGACACTCTGGTGGTCACCGGCGCGATCGCCGAGGACAACCCTGAGTACGTCGCGGCGCGCGAGCGAGGACTGCCGATCGTGCACCGCGCGAAGGCCCTTGCCTGGCTCACGAGAAATCACAGGACGGTCGCCGTCGCGGGCGCCCACGGCAAGACCACGTCGACCGCCATGATCGTCACGGCGATGCTCGCACTGAAGCAAGACCCGAGCTTCGTCAACGGCGGCGTGATCCGATCGCTCGGGGTCAGCGCGGCTACCGGAACGGGCGACGTCTTCGTGGTCGAGGCCGACGAATCGGACGGCTCCTTTTTGCTCTACGACACCGCGATCTCACTGATCACCAACGTCGACCCGGATCACCTCGATCACTACGGGTCGGAGCAGGCCTTCGAGGATGCTTTCGTGACCTTCGCCCGAACTGCACGCGAACGGGTCATCATCTCCAGCGACGACCCGCGCTCGATCTCGGTGACCGGGCGGCTCGGCGATCGCGCAATCACAACCTTCGGACAGGATGCCGCGGCCGACATCCGCTTGCATTCGGTCAAGAGCGCGGCGACCGTGTCGTTCTCGCTTGCCTACGAGGGTGCCGACTACAGCACTCGACTTCGCGTCGCCGGATTGCACAACGCGATCAACGCGGCCGGTGCCTTCGGGGTGCTCGTTGCCCTCGGTTTCGAACCCCAGGAATCCCTCGACGCAATCGCCCTGTTCGACGGCACGGAGCGTCGGTTCGAGTTGCGCGGACGGGTGAACGGGGTGAGCGTCTACGACGACTTCGCCCATCACCCGACGGAAATCAGGGCCGCCCTCTCCGGTGCGCGCGGTGTGGTCGGCGCCGGCCGGATCATCCCAATTTTCCAACCGCACCTGTACTCCCGAACGAGGGAAATGGCACGGGAATTCGCCGAGACCTTCGAATCTCTCGCCGACCACACCGTCGTCGTGCCGATCTATGGTGCCCGCCAGGACCCCGAGCCGGGTGTCACCGGACGGCTCATCACGGACCTTTTCGAAGACCAAAGCCGGGTTCGCTACTTCGACGACTGGCAGCTGGCGGCGGAATACGCGGCGTCGATCGCCCGTGACGGCGACTTCGTCATCCCGATGGGCGGCGGCGACATCTACCGGGTCATTCCGCAGCTGATCACGGCTCTCGAGCAAGCCACGGTGGACCCGACGGGATCCCCGGCGAGCTGCCAATGAAGCGGCCCGAGGGGTTCGACCGAACGCCGCCGCACAGCGAGCCGAAAGGTCGGCCACACTCTCCTGAGGCTCGAGGCCGGTCACGAAACTCCGGAACGGATGCCCCGACCTCCGGCCCGCCGCCGGTGGCCAAGCCGCCCGTCGGCGTGCCAACGCCGCCGTCGACCCCGGGCTCGGGTGCCGCTGCCGGTCGGTCACCGCGATTGCCCACGTTCACTCGGCCTTCGGATAGCCCGGACAATGGGTCGTCCGAGACCTCGGCCAGGCGCGAGCTGAAGAGAGCCGCGCGGCAGCGACGCAAGTATGAGCGCGGTGAGGTGCGGCGATTCACCCGCCGGTCGCGACGACGCAAAGTGACCTGGATCGTGTCCATTGCGGTGGTGCTCGTCATCGGTGGTTTCGTCGGCGGGGCGGTCTACTCGCCAGTTCTCGCTCTGAAGACCGTCCGCGTGGAGGGCGCGTCCCGGGTCAGCGTTTCGAGCGTGCAAAACGCGGTGAAGGACCAGATGGGAACCCCTCTCGCTCTCATTGACTTCGACAAGATCACTCGCTCCCTCGCCAAGATTCCCCTGATCCGCAGCTTCGTGACCGAGACGGTGCCGCCGAACACCCTGGTGATCAAAATTGCGGAACGCGCCCCCATCGGCTCGCTCGCCACGTCATCCGGCTTCTCCGTGGTGGACCCGGCAGGAGTCGTCATCGAGACCTCTCCCCAGCGTGCGAAAGGACTGCCGCTCATCGAGCTGGGATCCGCCTCGAGGCACAGTCAGGCGTTCACGTCCGCCGTCGGCGTTCTTCTCGCGCTCCCGGCCGATCTCCTCGGTCAGGTGGACACGGTCACCGCGCAGACCGCCGACGACGTGACCCTTACCCTCACCGGGGGTAAGAGCGTCGTGTGGGGGAGCGCGGAGCAGTCGGACCTGAAGGCACGGGTGCTCGCGGCGATGGTGAAGGCCGCACCGTCGGCCGGGGCAGTCAAATACGACGTCTCGGCTCCCACGCACCCCGTGTTCGCCAAGAGCTGAGCGGTGAGAGGACCGACCCGAATTCGCCGGCGCCGACCCGAGCGCGCTCGGCCCGGCGAAAAAGCGGAAAAAGTCCGGCAGGGATTCGCAACACGCGGCATGGCCTGACCCCCGCTTTCCCCTCTCTCGCCTAGCTTCGAACTAAGAAACCTATACCGGGTAGAACTTTAAGGCTCAGGTAGAGGTTGAAAGTTTCTAGCGGAGGCCGGACGTGACATCGAACCAGAACTACCTTGCCGTAATCAAGGTCGTCGGAATTGGCGGCGGCGGCGTAAATGCCGTGAACCGGATGATCGAACTCGGCCTTCGCGGCGTCGAGTTCATCGCCATCAATACGGATGCCCAGGCGCTCCTGATGAGCGACGCCGACGTCAAACTCGACGTCGGGCGTGAGCTCACGAGAGGACTCGGAGCGGGTGCGGACCCGGAGGTCGGACGCCGTGCCGCCGAGGATCACGCGGAAGAAATCGAAGAGGCCCTCGCCGGGGCGGACATGGTCTTCGTCACGGCCGGCGAGGGCGGCGGCACGGGAACCGGCGGCGCGCCGGTTGTGGCCCGGATTGCGAAGTCGATCGGCGCGCTGACCATCGGTGTCGTGACTCGGCCATTCGGCTTCGAGGGCAAGCGTCGCGCCGCACAGGCCGACTTGGGAATCTCCGCGCTCAAGAGCGAGGTCGACACCCTCATCGTCGTGCCGAACGACCGCCTGCTCGAGATCAGTGACCGCGGAATCAGCTTCCTCGAGGCGTTCGCCACGGCGGACCAGGTGCTGCTCGCCGGTGTTCAGGGAATCACCGACCTGATCACCACCCCTGGCCTGATCAACCTCGACTTCGCCGACGTGAAGTCGGTGATGCAGGGCGCGGGGTCCGCGCTCATGGGAATTGGATCGAGTCGGGGCGCGGATCGCGCCATCAAGGCCGCGGAACTCGCGGTTGCCTCGCCGTTGCTCGAGGCGAGCATCGACGGTGCCCACGGCGTGCTCCTGTCCATCCAGGGCGGATCGAACCTCGGCATCTTCGAGATCAATGATGCGGCACGACTCGTTCAGGAGGCCGTGCACCCCGAGGCCAACATCATCTTCGGTGCCGTCATCGACGACACGCTGGGTGACGAAGTGCGCGTGACCGTCATCGCCGCCGGATTCGACGGCGGCGAACCAGTGGTCAAGAAGGAAGAGCGCCGGCCGGCTCTGATCGACGCGACGCTTCCCGGCGGCTTCGCCGTCGAGTCAGCCAGCGTTGGTTCGTCCGGTTCCTCGTCGAGCGGAGGCGGCCACGTCGCCGTCGCCGAGACCGAGTCGAGCGTTCCCAACTGGGCCGCCGAGTCGGACGTCTCCACCGCGCCGAAAGACCCGGTGTTCGACGGCGACGACGACCTGGACATCCCCGACTTCCTCAAGTAGCCGATCGACCGCCTTGGCACCCGCATGACCAACCCGCAAACACCCGGCCCAGACTCGCTCGCCGAGCGACTGGCCGCGGTGCGTGCCGGAATTGCGGATGCCGCCGCGCACGCCGGACGCGATCCAGACGACATCACGACCATCGTCGTCACCAAGTTCCACCCGGCCACTCTCGTGCGCCAACTCTTCGACCTCGGGGTTCGAGAGGTGGGGGAGAACCGCCATCAGGAGGCGCAAGCCAAGGCTGCGGAGCTCGGGGACCTGGACCTGGGCTGGAACTTCATCGGACAGCTGCAGAGCAAGAAGGCGCGCCAGGTGCGGGGGTACGCGCACTCGGTCCACTCGCTCGACCGCGAATCCGTGGTCGACGCCCTGTCGTCGACGGATGGTTCGATCGACGGTTTTGTGCAGCTCAACCTCACCGACGACCCGAGCCGCGGCGGGGTGAAGGATGCCGGGCTGGAGTCGCTGGCCGAGCGCGTACTCAACACCCCGGGGCTCACGCTCCGCGGGGTCATGGCTGTCGCTCCGATCGACGAGGATCCGCGGCGCGCGTTCGCTCGGGTGCGAATCGCATCGGAGCGAGTTCGCCGAATTGCGCCGGACGCCCGGTTCATTTCGGCCGGCATGTCCGGCGACTATCGCGAGGCGATTCTCGAGGGCGCGACACACCTGCGGATTGGATCCGCAATAACCGGAAACCGACCGACCCACGGTTAATCTGAACTCACGAGTTTCACCACAGGAGGCACGAAATGGCTAACCCACTGCGCAAGACCATGGTTTATCTTGGCCTTGCCGATGAGGAGTTCGACTACCAGGAGGAGGCACCCACCGCGGCGCCGACACCTGCGTCAACCACCCCTGCGCCAACTGCCCCTCTGGTTCCCCAGGCGAAGCAGCCGGCCCCGACCTCAGCAAACCGAGCACCGGTAACGCCGCTGCGCCGTGCACCAACGCAGAAGATTGTGGCTCCAACTGAAATGAATGAAATCCTCACGGTGCACCCGCACCAGTACAAGGACGCTCAGGTAATCGCGGAGTCGTTCCGCGACGGTATCCCGGTGATCATCAACCTGACCCAGATGAGCGAACCGGAGGCTCGCCGCCTCATCGACTTTGCCAGTGGACTCTCACAGGGGCTGTACGGCAAAATCGAACGCGTGACAAATAAGGTGTTCCTGCTCTCGCCAGCTCACGTTGCCGTGAGCGGTGACCAGCCCGACGTCGAGACAGACGTCGACGCTTCATTCTTCGCGCAGTCATAATCGCTGCCCCGGCAGCCGGTAGGACTACGCCCGAAACGCACGGTGACCGAAATCAATATTGTGGCAATACCGGCGACAATCGCCTATTACCTGCTGTTGCTCTACTCCTTCGTGATGTGGGGGCGCTTCATCCTTGACCTCGTGCGCAACTTCGCGCGCGGTTGGCGGCCGCGCGGTTTTACGCTGGTTCTCTCGGAAATCATCTACGCCCTCACCGACCCGCCGATACGACTGGTTCGCCGGATCGTACCGACCATTCGAATCGGTGGGTTCGCGCTGGACTTCTCCTGGAGCATCGTGATGATCGTGACGCTGATCCTGCTCTCGATTACCTCGGCGATGAGCTACTAGCCACGACGCATTGCACTCCCACCGGAGCACACCTTGTACTGTTGCACCGTGTGTGGAACACCCCGCCGAAGCACGACCCGATCATCCCGCATGTTTGCTAGCGTTAGCTAACTGTTATTAGCGCTGTACCAGAGACTTTTTGAAGGTGGCACCCCATGGCACTAACGCCTGAAGACGTAGTCAACAAGCGATTCCAGCCGACCAAATTCCGCGAGGGATACGATCAGGATGAGGTCGACGACTTCCTCGACGAGGTGGTTGTTGAACTGCGTCGCCTCACTCAGGAGAACGACGAGCTCCGCCAGCGTCTGATCGCCGGCGAGTCGCGTGGCGGAGAGCAGGCGCCAGCCCCGCAGCCCGCACCGGTCGTCGAGGCCGAGCAGGCGCAACCGCAGTTCGTGGCCACTCCCGTTGCCGCGGCGCCAGTGCCGGCGCCAGTCTCGTACCCGTCGAGCGACCAGGATGCGATTGACGCGGGAAGCACCAACAATCTCCTTCAACTTGCTCGCAAGCTGCATGAAGAGCACGTCCGCGAAGGAATCGAGAAGCGCGACGCCCTCATCGCAGAGGGCCACGCCACGGCCGCACGGGTCGTCAGCGAGGCGGAAGCGGCGCAACGAGCCCAGATCTCGACCCTCGAGCAGGAGAGGTCGGTGCTCGAGCAGGAGAAGTCGGTCGTCGAGCGCGAAAAGTCCGCGGTTGAGCGCGAGAAGACCGTGATCGAACAGCAGATCGACGAGCTCCGCACGTTCGAGCGCGAGTACCGGCAGAAGCTTAAGAGCTACATCGAGGGTCAGTTGAGGGACCTCGACTCGACCGAAGGCCAGTCTGCCGAGCCCGGCACGTCGTTCGAGAGTATCGCCGCCGGTTCCAACGCGCAGTCCGCCCCACCCGCAAGTTTCCAGGGCTTTGGCGGCAACTGAGGCGCAGGCGGAGGTTCGCGCGTCGAGGGTCAGCGTCAGAGCGCTTATCGCGCTGGCCATCGTCGCGCTGGCTGTCTACGGCCTCGATCAGTTCACCAAGTTCCTCATCGTCAAGAATCTGACGGAGAACGAGCAGGTTCAGGCCATCGGCACGGTCCTGCAATTCCACTTCGTGAAGAACTCGGGTGCCGCCTTCTCGATTGCGAGCGGGTCCACCTGGGTGTTCTCGATCGCGGCCTCCGCCGTGACCGTCTTCATCATTGGATTTTCCCGGCGCATCCGCTCGGTCGGCTGGGCGGTCCTGTTCGGAATGTTGCTCGGCGGCACCACCGGCAACCTCACGGACCGCCTGTTTCGGGAGCCGGGCTTCGGGGTGGGTCACGTCGTCGACTTCATCCAGGTCGCCGGGTTCCCGGCAATCTTCAACATTGCCGACTCGTTCATCGTTGCCAGCATGGGCCTGTTCATCATCCTGACGCTACGCGGAATCGGCCTCGACGGTCGCCGGGCGACAGCCCGTAAGTCAACGCAGACCGACGAGCACGCGGTCGCCGCACCAACCAGCCAGGAGCCGGACGCCGACCAGCCTCCGGTCATCGAGCCGGCCTCCGCCCCCGAGGCCCACGGGGACGGAAAATAGCGATGGAGTCGCGAAGCCTCCCCGTGCCCGACGGACTGGCCGGGGAACGGGTGGATGCCGCCCTGGCCAAGCTCATGGGCTTTTCCAGGAGCTTCGCCGCAGAGGTCGCCGAATCGGGCGGCGTGGTCGTGGACGGGGTGACCCTCGGCAAGTCCGACCGGCTGCACGCTGAGAGCTGGCTCGAGGTCAGCTGGCGGCCTCGGGAGGCCCCCTCCATCCAACCGATCATCGTGCCTGACCTCGACATCGTGTACGACGATGACGACATCGTGGTCGTGCATAAACCGGTCGGCGTCGCGGCGCACCCATCGGTCGGATGGACCGGTCCGACGGTGCTCGGCGCGCTTGCCGGCGCGGGGTTCCGGATCTCCACCTCCGGGGCGGCCGAGCGCGCAGGAATCGTTCACCGTCTGGACGCCGGAACAAGCGGTCTCATGGTCGTGGCGAAGAGCGAGCGGGCGTACACCGAGCTGAAGCGGCAGTTTCACGACCGGGAGGTCGAGAAGATCTACCACGCCGTAGTGCAAGGGCATCCCGACCCCTCGTCGGGAACCATCGAGGCGCCCATTGGGCGGCATCCCAGCTCGAGCTGGAAGTTTGCCGTTACCGCAGACGGCAAGCCCTCCGTTACCCACTACGAAACCATCGAGGCCTTCCCGAGCGCCTCGCTGCTGGAGGTTCATCTCGAGACGGGGCGAACCCACCAGATTCGGGTGCATATGGCCGCCCAGCGGCATCCGTGCGTCGGCGACGCGATGTACGGAGCCGATCCGACCATCACGTCAAGGCTCGGGCTCACCCGGCAGTGGCTGCACGCCAAACAGCTCGGATTCCGACACCCAGGAACCGGAGAACGGGTGCAATTTTCGAGCGAGTACCCCGCCGACTTGCAACACGCGCTGGACGTGCTGCGCGGAGACTGATGCGGGCTTAAGCTGAGTGTTCACGAGAGCCAGTCGGAGAAGCAGTGCCACCCAGCAACGATTCATTTGTGCATCTGCACGTGCACAGCGAGTACTCGATGTTGGACGGTGCGGCGCGAGTCGGACCGCTCATGAAGGCCGCGGCCGAGCAGCAGATGCCGGCCATCGCCGTCACCGACCACGGCAACATGTTCGGCGCCTACGACTTCTGGAAACAGGCAACGGCCAACGGGGTCAAGCCGATCATCGGCACCGAGGCCTACATCACCCCTGGAACCGCGCGGCAGGACCGCACCCGGGTGCGATGGGGGGCCAACCACCAGACTCAAGACGACGTCGGCGGCTCCGGTTCGTACACGCACATGACGCTGCTCTCGGAAAACAACGAGGGAATGCACAACCTGTTCCGGCTGTCGTCGCTGGCGTCGATCGAGGGCTTCTACTTCAAGCCGCGCATGGACCGGGAGTTGCTCAGTCGGTACGCGAAGGGAATCATCGCCACCACCGGTTGCGTCGGCGGCGAGGTGCAGACCCGGCTCCGGCTCGGGCAGTATGCGGAGGCACGGCAGGCGGCATCCGACTTTCAAGACATCTTCGGCAAGGAAAACTTCTTCGCGGAGGTGATGGATCACGGCATCGATATCGAGCGTCGAACGATGCAGGATCTGTTGCGCCTCGCGAAGGAGCTCGATCTCCCGCTCGTCGCCAGCAATGACCTGCACTACACCCACGCGCACGACGCCACGGCGCACGCTGCGCTGCTGTGCGTGCAGTCCGCGTCGACCCTCGACGATCCCAACCGGTTCAAGTTCGACTCGAACGAGTTCTACCTGAAGTCGGCGGCAGAAATGCGTCACCTGTTCCGTGACCATCCCGAGGCCTGCGACAACACGCTGCTCATCGCCGAGCGTTGCGAGGTCGGGTTCGAGGGGCGCGACCTCATGCCACGCTTCCCGGTGCCCGAGGGGGAGACCGAGGCGACGTGGTTCGAAAAAGAGGTGAAGGCCGGAATGCTTCGCCGCTTCAACAACGCGCCGTCCGAGGCGCACCTCGCCCAGGCGCAGTACGAGATCGACGTCATCAAGCAGATGGGCTTCCCCGGATACTTCCTTGTCGTCGCGGACTTCATCGCCTGGGCGAAGAGCCAGGGCATCCGCGTCGGACCGGGTCGCGGGTCGGCCGCCGGGTCGATGGCCTCCTACGCGATGGGCATTACCGAGCTCGATCCACTGGCCCACGGCCTCATTTTCGAGCGCTTTCTCAACCCCGACAGGGTCTCGATGCCCGACGTCGACGTCGACTTCGACGACCGTCGCCGCCCGGAGGTTATCCGGTACGTCACCGAGAAATACGGAGACGACCGGGTCGCCCAGATTGTGACCTACGGAACGATCAAGGCGAAGCAGGCGCTCAAGGACTCGGCCCGGGTGCTCGGGATGCCGTACTCGGTCGGCGAGAAGCTGACCAAGGCCATGCCGCCGGCCATCATGGGCAAAGACATCTCCCTCGGTGACATCCTCGACAAGGACGCCCCGCGCTACAAGGAGGCCGCCGACTTTCGCGCAGTTCTCGACTCCGATCAGGAGGCGGCAAAGGTTTTCGAGACCGCGCGAGGCATCGAGAATCTGAAGCGGCAATGGGGCGTGCACGCGGCAGGCGTCATCATGTCGGCCGAGCCGCTGCTCGACGTGCTTCCGATCATGAAGCGCGAAGACGACGGCGCCATCATCACCCAGTTCGACCAGCCGCCGCTGGAGTCGCTCGGCCTGATCAAGATGGACTTCCTCGGGCTCCGCAACCTCACGATCATCGAAGATGCGCTTCGCATGATCGAGCAAAACACCGGCTCGAAGCTGGTCATCGAGGACCTCGATCTGGACGCCGACCAGAAGACCTACGACCTGCTCGCCCGCGGCGACACGCTCGGCGTCTTCCAGCTCGATGGTGGGCCGATGCGCTCGCTGCTCAAGCAACTCAAGCCGACGAGCTTCGAAGACATCTCCGCCGTCATCGCCCTGTACCGACCCGGCCCGATGGGCATGAACTCGCACACGAACTACGCCCTCCGCAAGAACGGGCTGCAGAAGATCGAGGCGATCCATCCGGAACTCGAGGAACCGCTGCGCGAGAGCCTCGGCATCACCTACGGCCTCATCGTCTATCAGGAGCAGGTGATGTCTGTCGCCCAGAAGGTCGCCGGGTTCTCGCTCGGTCAGGCGGACGTGCTTCGGCGCGCGATGGGCAAGAAGAAGAAGTCAGAGCTCGACAAGCAGTACGCCGACTTCGAGGCCGGGATGTTGGGCAACGGCTACAGCGCGCAAGCGGTCAAGGTGCTGTGGGACACCCTGATGCCGTTCGCCGACTACGCCTTCAACAAGGCGCACAGCGCCGGCTACGGTGTGCTCAGTTACTGGACTGCGTACCTCAAGGCGAATCATCCGGCCGAGTACATGGCGGCGCTTCTCACGAGCGTCGGAGACTCGAAAGACAAGCTCGGGCTGTATCTCAGCGAGTGCCGTCGCATGGGCATCAGGGTGCTCGCGCCCGACGTCAACGAGTCGAGCGGCGACTTCACCGCGGTCGGTGGCGACATTCGCTTCGGCCTCGGGGCAATCCGCAACGTCGGCTCCAACGTGGTCGATGCAATCGCGAAGGCGCGAGAGGAGAAGGGTCGCTTCGAGTCGTTCCACGACTTCCTGCGCAAGGTTCCGATCCAGGTCGCGAACAAGCGGACCGTCGAGTCGCTGATCAAGTCGGGAGCCTTCGATTCGACCGGCGCGACGCGGCGTGCGCTGCTCGAAATCCACGAGGACGCGATCGACTCTGCGGTGAGCGACAAGCGCGCCGAGGCGAACGGGCAGGTCGGCTTCGACTTCGACAGCCTGTGGGACGAGCCGCAAGCGGTGAATCAGGTTCCAGACCGACCGGAGTGGTCAAAGCGGGACAAGCTCGCATTCGAACGCGAGATGCTCGGGCTCTACGTGTCGGATCACCCCCTCGCCGGTCTCGAACTCCAGCTGGCCAAGCATGCGAGCACGACGATTCTCGAAGTGCTCGGCGGGGATGTCGCCGGCGACGGCGAACACGTGACGATAGCCGGTCTCATCACGTCAGTTCAGCATCGCACCGCACGCAATTCCGGCAATCAGTATGGTCTCATCACCGTGGAGGACTTTGCGGGGGAGATTACCGTGATGTTCCTCGGCAAGGCGTATCAGGAGTTCTCTCCCGCGCTAACCAATGACGCTATAGTCGTCGTGCGCGGGCGGGTAAGCGTGCGAGACGACGGGATGAACCTGCACGCATCGAGCATGTTCACCCCCGACCTCGGCCAGAGTCTCGGTTCGGGTCCGCTCACGATCTCCATGCCGGAGTTCCGGGCGACGACGGACGTGGTTACGCAGTTGAATGACGTGCTCATCCGACACTCCGGCGACACCGAGGTGCGGCTGAAGCTCGTGAAGGGCGAGACCGCGCGGGTATTCGAGGTCCCGTTCCCGGTGTCGGTGAACGCGGACCTCTACGGCGAGCTCAAGTCCCTGCTCGGGCCGAACTGCGTCGTCTAGGCGCTGTGACCCCTAGTCGAGACCTGCGGCCGCCGGTTCTTCACGGCAACGAAAGTGTTTTCGTGAGCGGGCGCTCGCTACGCCGACGGTCAGACCTGGTCTCCGGGCTTCAGGTAGGTGCGCTCGTGGTAGATGAGCGCGTCATCCGGATCGCCGACCGCGCCCTCCTCGATCTGCACGACGATCACGGCGTTGCCGGCGACGGGAAAGCGCTCGACTATTCTGCCGATCATCCACGACGTTACCCCCTTGAGAATCGGGAGCCCGTGCGGGCCGACGAACCAGTGGTCGCCGTCGAAACGGAGATCGTGAGACCCAGACATCCGCTCGGCGAGGTTCCGGGTGCGCACCCCCATGGTGTGAATTGCCACGTAGTCGGTGCTCTCGATCGCCGGCCAAGCGCTCGCGACCCTGGCCATGTTGAAGGTTGCGAGCGGCGGAACCGCGGCGAGCGAGGCGAGCGAGGTTGCCGTGAATCCAACCTGTTTGCCGTCCGGAGTCACCGCCGTGATGACGACTACGCCGGCGGCGTGCCGACGGAACGCGTGCTTGAAAGCGGCAAGGGCATCTGGTTCTTCCGGAATGCTCACGGCGGCTGACCTGTCCATATTCAGTGTTAATTTCCCCTTACCAGCGGATATTCCGCGGCCTCGTCGAAGCCACGGTCGGCAGCGCAAGTAAGATAAAGCCGCCATGATCCAGACGATTGACCTGCGGGAACTCAAGCCTAGCCGTGCCGAACTGCTCGCCCTCGTGCCGCGGTCGCTCACGGATGTGACCGCCGCCACCGCCGTCGCGAGCGAGCTCATCGCCGATGTGCGGCTGCGTGGTGAATCGGCCCTTCTCGACCAATCGGAGCGGCTCGACGGGGTGCGCCCCGCGCGAATTCGGGTCGACGTCGCCGACGTCTCCGCCGCCGTTCGTGCCCTCGACCCGGCGGTTCGGGATGCACTCGAGGAAGCCATAGCGCGGGTGCGCGCGGCATCCGAGGCGCAGCTTCCCGTCGCCATCACCACAACGCTCGCGCCCGGCGCCGAGGTCATTCAGCGCTGGAGTCCGGTTGGCCGGGTCGGCTTCTACGTGCCGGGTGGCAAGGCGGTCTATCCGTCGAGCGTCGTGATGAACGTCGTGCCGGCGCAGGTGGCGGGAGTTTCCTCCATCGCCCTCGCCTCGCCGGCACAGAAACAGTTCGACGGGGGAGTGCATCCCACCATCCTCGGCGCCGCCGGCCTCCTCGGCATTGACGAGGTGTACGCCATGGGGGGAGCGGGTGCGATCGGCGCGCTCGCGTGGGGAGTCGCGGGACTCAGCCTCGACCCCGTGCAACTCATCACGGGTCCCGGCAACGTCTACGTTGCCGCGGCGAAGCGCCTCGTCCGCGGCCAGGTCGGCATCGACTCCGAGGCCGGGCCGACGGAAATCCTGGTGATCGCCGACGCAAGCGCAGACCCGTTCCTTGTCGCGAGCGACCTGGTGAGCCAGGCCGAGCATGACGAACTCGCGGCCGCAGTGCTTGTCACCGATTCGGTCGAACTGGCGAACAGTGTGCAGGCAGAGCTCGAGCGGCTGGCCGCCCGAACCCCACACAGCGAGCGGGTGAGCGTCGCGCTGCGGGGCATCCAATCCGCTGTGGTCCTCGTTGACGACCTCGCTTCCGCTGCGGCGTTCAGCAACGTCTACGGGCCGGAACACCTTGAAATTCAGACCGCCAACCCGGGGGAGGTGCTCGACCTCGTCGAGAGCGCTGGCGCAATCTTCATCGGGGACAACTCGCCGGTCAGCCTCGGCGACTACCTCGCCGGATCCAACCACGTACTTCCCACCGGCGGCCAGGCGCGCTTCGCGCCGGGGCTCGGTGCGTACACGTTTCTTCGTCCGCAGCAGGTAATCCGGTACGAGCGGGATGCTCTGGAGACCGTTGAAGCGCGCGTTGTCGCCCTCGCGAACGCCGAAGACCTGCCGGCTCACGCCGCGGCCATCACGGCGAGATTCCACCGCGACTAGGCATCCTGTCCCGGTCGTCGAGCCATTACGCTTGACGCATCATGTTCTGCCCCTTCTGCAGGTACCCCGATTCCCGTGTAATCGACTCCCGGACGAGCGATGACGGACTTTCCATCCGACGCCGGCGCCAATGCCCGGATTGCGGGCGTCGGTTCAGTACGACGGAGACGGCCAGCCTCAACGTGGTGAAGCGCAGCGGCGTCGTGCAGCCGTTCAGCCGGGAGAAGATCGTGTCGGGCGTTCGCAAAGCGTGCCAGGGCAGACCGGTCACCGACACCGACCTTGCTGTTCTCGCCCAGAAGGTTGAGGAGACCATTCGGGCGACTGGAGCATCGCAAGTGGAAGCCAACGACATCGGACTCGCCATCCTCGCGCCGCTTCGCGAACTCGATGAGGTCGCCTATCTGCGGTTCGCGAGCGTCTATCAGGGATTCGACTCGCTCGAAGACTTCGAGGCGGCGATCACCCTGCTGCGGGTGGAACACGACGCGTAAACGGCCGCTCGGCGAGAAGTGAGCGGAGCCGGTGTCGGTCGTTCGCTTCGAATGCGCGGCGTGGACGTCGCTCGTGCCGGTAACCTGACTACGGCATGTATCGACTTCTTTTCAGGCTCGTCCTCTCCCGGCTAGATCCGGAGACCGCCCACCACCTCGCGTTCGACGTCATCCGATGGCTACCGCGGGTCGGGATCGGGGCCCTGATCCGCCGCCTGAGCCGGCCGGATCCGTCCCTCACCGTCACCGCGCTCGGCTTGACCTTCGATTCCCCGTTCGGCGTCGCCGCCGGTTTCGACAAGGACGGCCGAGCCATCCGGGGGCTCGGCCAACTCGGGTTCGGGCACGTCGAGGTCGGCACCATCACGGCGATCGCTCAGCCGGGGAACGAGCGCCCCCGGCTCTTCCGCCTGGTGCCGGACCGTGCAGTAATCAACCGGATGGGCTTCAACAACCGTGGGGCCGCGGATGCCGCACCGCGACTGGCTCGTGAGGCGGCTCGTCGGGACCGTCCGATCATCGGCGTCAACATCGGCAAGAGCCGGGTGGTCGACGTCGACCAGGCGACGGCGGACTACCTCGCCAGCGCGCGGCTGCTCGCCCCAATCTCGGATTACCTCGCCGTCAACGTGAGCTCGCCGAATACCCCCGGGCTTCGGGGGCTGCAGGAGCTCGATCAACTGGGTCCGCTGCTGACCGCGGTCCGCGAGACAGCCGTGGGAAAGCCGGTGCTCGTGAAGATCGCGCCGGACCTCACCGACGATCAGGTCGCCCGGATTGCAAGCCTCGCGGTCGAGCTCGGGCTGGCCGGTATCATCGCGACGAACACGACAATCTCACGCGACGGTCTGAAGACGGATGTCGCGATCGTGGAAGCGGCCGGCGCCGGCGGACTGTCCGGGGCGCCACTTGCCGCCCGCTCGCTCGAGGTGCTCAGGATCATTCGGGCGACCGTGCCGGCTGAGTTCTGCGTGATCTCGGTGGGTGGGGTGGAAACCGCGGCGGACGTCGCCGAGCGACTGGCCGCGGGGGCAACCCTCGTGCAGGGATACACCGCATTCCTCTATCGCGGACCGTTCTGGGCTCGGTCGATCAACCGCGGCTTGGCGCGGTTGCACTAGGAGGGGAAGTTGCCGCGCTTCACCTGCGGCTTCGGCAGGCGCATCGGGCGCAACTGCAGCGCGCGCATTGCCAAGTACCACCGGTTGCCCCGCTGGACCTTGTCGGCGCCGTACTTCGCGGCGAGCTTCTTTTGAACGATCTGCCCGACCACGAGGCAATCGATCACCGCGACGAGGAAGAAGGCCCACAGGCCGAAGATCGAGGCCGTCTGCACAACCGCGTTGTTGATGAAGGTGAGGATGATCACGAGGAACATGACCGGGATGACGAGCTCGCCGACGCTCCAGCGAGCGTCAACGTAGTCGCGGATGAAGCGCCGCTGAGGTCCCTTTTCCCGGATCGGCAGGTACTTCTCATCCCCGCTGGCCATTCCGATGCGAGCTCGTTCGCGCGCCTCGGCGAGCTTCTCGCGGGATGCCTTGTTGCTGGCCTTGCGGTCGCTCGAAACCAGTGGGCGCAGGTTGGCCGCCTCACGCTCTCGCCTGGTCGGAGTCGCGCGGCCCTTGCCGCTCGACACGCCGTCGGCAGTCGTTTCGTCGTCGACCGCTGGTGGGGTCTTGCTCGTATCTGGCTTGGCCACGTGAATTCCTTGCGATCGTTGTCTGCTTAAGATTACCTCCATGACCTCATTGGCGCCCACTCGACCAGAACTTCTGCAGGCTTTGCGCGAGGCGGTGAGTGCGGGCTTCCCCTCCGCTGTTGCCGACCTCTCCCGACTCGTGCGCATCCCGTCCGTCTCCTGGGCGGCCTTCGACCCGCAGCACGTGCGCGACAGCGCAGAGGCTGTCGCGGCCCTTGTGCGAGACCTCGGGGTGTTCGAAACCGTCAACGTGGCACAGGCGACCATCGGATCCACCGAGACGAAGGGGCAACCAGCGGTGCTCGCCACCCGGGCGGCGCGCAACGGCAAACCCACGATTCTCCTTTATGCCCACCACGACGTGCAGCCCCCCGGCAAGGATGAGGACTGGGAGTCTGCGCCGTTCGAGCCCACCGTTCGCGGTGACCGGCTGTACGGACGAGGAGCGGCGGACGACAAGGCGGGGGTGCTCGCGCACGTCGCGGCGATCCGGGCCTTCATCGAGACCGTCGGCGCCGACTTCGACCTCGGACTCGCCGTGTTCATCGAGGGCGAGGAGGAATTCGGCTCGCGGTCGTTCACCCGGTTCCTCAGCGATCACCGGGCCGAACTGACCGCCGACGTCATCGTTGTCGCCGACTCGGACAACTGGAATGTTGACACCCCATCGCTCACGGTCGGGCTACGCGGCAACGTGACCTTCGCTCTCACGGTCAGCACCCTGGAGCACGCATCCCATTCCGGCATGTTCGGGGGAGCGGTGCCGGATGCCATGCTCGCCACGATCAAGCTGCTCGCGACGCTCTACAACGACGACGGGTCCGTCGCGGTAGGCGGGCTGATCCAGCGCGACGCCGAAACGCCGGAGTACGGCGAGGACCAGCTTCGGCGCGAGGCAGCCCTGCTCGACGGCGTCTCGCCGATCGGGTCCGGCAGTGTCCTCAGCCGCATGTGGTCGAAGCCGTCGATCACGGTGACCGGCATCGACGCGCCATCCGTGGCCAACGCGTCAAACACCCTTTCGCCGTCGATCACGGTGCGGATCAGCACCCGGATCGCGCCCGGTCAGCAGGGCGCCGACGCCTTCGAGGCCCTCGAACGGCATCTACGGGCCAACGCCCCGTTTGGCGCGCACCTCGACATCACCGACGTGGATCTCGGCAACGGTTTCCTCGTCGATACCAGTGGCTGGGCGGTGGCCGAGGCGAAGACCTCGATGACGGATGCCTGGGGTGCCGAGGCTGTCGAGACCGGAATTGGGGGCTCGATTCCCTTCATCGCGGATCTCGTCGAGGTTTTCCCCGAGGCGCAAATTCTTGTCACGGGAGTGGAAGACCCCGACACCCGTGCTCACAGCCCGAACGAGTCACTGCACCTTGGGGTCTTCCAGCGCGCAATCCTCACCGAAGCGGTGCTTCTCGCGCGCCTCAACGAGCGATCCTGAATAGACACGGTGCGAGGGAAAAGCAAAGGCATCTGGTGCTTAGACTAGAAGCAGACTTTTCTCGACGACTGAAGGAGTGGACATGACCGACACCACACTCACCGAAACGAAGGCTGCCGCGCACGGCGTCGGTCTCACGACCACGGCCGCGACCAAGGTCCGCAGCCTCTACGAACAAGAGGGCCGAGACGACCTTCGCTTGCGAGTCGCCGTTCAGCCCGGTGGCTGTTCCGGACTCATCTACCAGCTCTACTTCGATGAGCGTTTGCTTGATGGTGACGCCACCGTCGATTTTGAGGGTGTCGAGGTCGTCGTCGACAAGATGAGCGTGCCATACCTTGACGGCGCGACCATCGACTTCGAGGACACCATCCAGAAGCAAGGCTTCACAATCGACAACCCGAACGCTGAGGGCAGTTGCGCGTGCGGAGACTCCTTCCACTGACAGTGCTCTCCCAACGCTCATCCAGAGAAGGGAATCGCCTCGCGGCGGTTCCCTTTTTTGCTGCCGAAATTGCCCGGATTTCCGGGGTTGTGGGCGAGTTTCGGTCGGGGAGCGTGCGTCCTGCGAGTAGGCTGGGGGCAACAAATAGACTGTGGTTTGTTCCAGTCCTTGTATTACGTCCGTGTCATCCGAGAGGTTCCAGGTGCGCTCTAACCGCCGTCTTCGATTGGCTGTAATTCCAGTTGCGGTGGCGCTCGTCGTCACCCTCGCGGGATGCAGCCAGCAGCAGCTGCGAGGCTTCTTGCCTGGTACTCCCGGCATAACGAACCACACGGACGGGGTCACGGGCCTCTGGGTCACCTCGTGGATCGTGTTGCTCGCCGTCGGTATCGTCACGTGGGGCCTCATCATTTGGGCCGCGATCGTCTACCGCCGCCGCAAGGGCCAGACCGGTCTTCCCGTGCAGCTGCGTTACAACCTTCCGATCGAAATTTTCTACACGATCGTGCCGCTCATCCTCGTTCTCGGCTTCTTCGCCTTCACTGCCAAGGAACAGAACACCATCGAAAACCCGACCAAGAACCCACAGGTTCAGGTCGAGGTCTACGGCAAGCGTTGGGCGTGGGACTTCAACTACGACAAGGTCGGGCCGGGCAACAAGGGCGTCTACTCGCCGGGCGTCCAGGCCCAGGAACTCGAGAACGCCGACGGAACCATCGATCAGAGCAAGATTCCCACCCTGTACCTGCCGGTGAACAAGAGCGTGCAGATCAAGATCGAGAGCCGCGATGTCGACCACTCGTTCTGGATCGTTGACTTCCTGTACAAGAAGGACAACATCCCCGGCAAAGACAACTACATGTACTTCACCCCGACGAAGATCGGAACCTACGCGGGAAAGTGCGCCGAGCTCTGTGGCGACTACCACTCTCTTATGCTCTTCCAGGTGAAGGTGGTCGATGAGACCACGTATCAGAACTACATCCAGAGTCTTGTCGATAAGGGTCAGACCGGCATCCTCGGGCCGCAGTACAACACCAATACCAACCAGCCGGGCAACACGCCGGCACCGTCGGCCCAGAAGTAGGCGATCACATGAGCACAGCGACAGCACCGGCACCCGCCGCGCCCATCCTCGGCGGCACGACCTCGAGCCAGCAGTTCGGGGCGCCACGGGTCGGCCGCAAGGGAAACATCCTGGTCAGCTGGATCACGTCCACCGACCACAAGACCATCGGGTACCTCTACCTGATGACCTCGTTTATGTACTTCTTGCTCGGCGGTGTGATGGCTCTGGTCATCCGGGCACAGCTCTTCGAGCCCGGTCTGCAGATTGTCGCGACCAAGGATCAGTACAACCAGCTGTTCACCATGCACGGGACGATCATGTTGCTGATGTTCGCGACGCCGCTGTTCGCCGGCTTCGTGAATGTGCTCATGCCGCTGCAGATCGGGGCGCCGGATGTTGCCTTCCCGCGCCTCAACGCGTTCGCCTACTGGCTCTACAGCTTCGGTTCTCTCATCGCCGTCGCCGGGTTCCTCACCCCCCAGGGCGCGGCGTCCTTCGGCTGGTTCGCCTACGTGCCGTTGTCGACGACCACCTTCTCCCCGTCCCTCGGCGGAAACCTCTGGGTCTTCGGACTCGCGCTGAGCGGATTCGGCACCATCCTCGGTGCGGTCAACTTCATCACCACGATCATCACGATGCGCGCACCGGGCATGACCATGTTCCGCATGTCGATCTTCACCTGGAACGCGCTCGTCACTTCGATCCTCGTTCTCATGGCCTTCCCGGTGCTGGCCGCGGCGCTGTTCGCGCTCGGCTCGGACCGGGTCTTCGGATCGCACCTGTTCAATGTTGAAGCCGGCGGTGCGATTCTCTGGCAGCACCTGTTCTGGTTCTTCGGGCATCCGGAGGTC
Source organism: Microbacteriaceae bacterium (assembly GCA_025464975.1). GTDB lineage: Bacteria > Actinomycetota > Actinomycetes > Actinomycetales > Microbacteriaceae > Lacisediminihabitans. Next base: position 180,292 of record JAODMT010000020.1, read on the forward strand.
TACATCATCGCGCTGCCGTTCTTCGGCATCATCAGCGAGGTGCTGCCGGTGTTCAGCCGCAAGCCGATCTTCGGCTACAAGACGCTCATCTACGCCACGATCTCGATCGCGGCGCTGTCGGTCACGGTGTGGGCTCACCACATGTACGTCACCGGATCGGTGCTCCTACCGTTCTTCTCGCTCATGACCATGCTCATCGCGGTGCCCACCGGGGTGAAGATCTTCAACTGGATCGGCACCATGTGGCGCGGGTCGGTCACCTTCGAGACGCCGATGCTCTGGGCGATCGGCTTCCTGATCACCTTCACCTTCGGTGGTCTCACCGGCGTCATTCTCGCGTCTCCGCCGCTCGACTTCCACGTTTCCGACTCATACTTCGTCGTGGCGCACTTCCACTATGTAGTCTTCGGAACCGTCGTCTTCGCCATGTTCAGCGGGTTCTACTTCTGGTGGCCGAAGATGACCGGCAAGATGCTCAACGAGCGGCTCGGCAAGATCCACTTCTGGCTGCTGTTCATCGGATTCCACACCACCTTCCTCATCCAGCACTGGCTCGGCGTGATCGGCATGCCTCGGCGCTACGCCACCTACCAGCCGCAGGACGGATTCACCTGGATGAATCAGCTGTCGACTATCGGAGCGATGCTCCTCGGCGTTTCGATGCTGCCGTTCATCTTCAACGTCTACATCACGGCCCGGAAGGCGCCGCGGGTGACCGTGAATGACCCGTGGGGCTACGGTCGTTCGCTTGAGTGGGCCACGTCGTGCCCGCCGCCGCGCCATAACTTCACCTCCATTCCTCGCATCCGCTCGGAGTCGCCGGCATTCGACCTCAACCACCCCGAGGCCGGGGTTCCCGTCGGGGTCGGCGGATCCGGCGCCTTCAAGGACGCGCCAGAAACCCCCATCTTTGATGTGGCCGATAAGAAGGTGAAGTAAGCCATGAACGCGCAAGCGAAAATGTTTTGGATCCTCTGCGGATTCTTCATCGCGGCGGACATCACCTACGTGATCTGGAACATCGTTGTTAGCTCCGAGAACTACCTGACTCAGCGGGCCGGCACCCAGGGCACTGGGGTGACGTCGCCGATCGAGTGGGCCGGCACGATCGGGATCGGGTTGGCCGCGATTCTCTCCGCCTTCGTCGCGTTCTACCTCGGCCGCACCTTCAAGTCGGTCGGCGGTGCTCTTCCGGAGGACCGTGTCGACGCGAATATCGACGACGGCGACCCGGAGCAGGGATTCTTCAGCCCGTGGAGCTGGTGGCCCGTGCTGCTGGCCGCCGGCGCCGCTCTGCTGTTCATGGGAATCGCAATAGGATTCTGGATCGCCTTCATCGGAGTGGTCCTGACCGTCGTGAGCCTCGTAGGGTGGGTCTATGAGTACTACCGCGGAAACTTCGCCCGCTAGTTCGACGAAGGTTCGTCGCGCCAGGCCGTCCGACTTCGACGCCGTCTTCGCGCTTGTCGAGCAGCTCGGGATCGGTGAGAAGCCGAACCGGGACTCGTTCTCCGAGGCGTTCGCGGACGCAGTAGAGGAAGGGCGCGATCACATCCTGCTCGTGGCCGAGCTCGACGGCGTCGTGTCCGGCTACGCTTTCACAACCATTGCGCGTTTGCTGTACACCAATGGGGATTCGGCGCAGCTTCAAGAGCTCGCGGTAAACACACCGGCCAGGGATCGCGGGCTGGGCAGTCGGCTCGTGTCCGCCATAGAAGACGAGTGCCGTTCCCGTGGGGTGCGCCAGCTGACGGTGGCCAGTAGCCACGCGGCTCGGTTCTACGAGCGATTGGACTACCGCTCGACATCCGACTTCCTTAAAAAGAGCTTCGTAGCCGACTGAGCGCCCTGCCCGAGCCGCTTGTGTGATGGCTTGGCGGTGGGGTTTCCCGCTACTGGCTGGTCAGCCCGCCGTGCGCCTCTGATGTGGTGTGTGCCGCCCGCTGACCGAAACGCAGGAGATTCACCACCCAACTGGCGCCCACAGCACGAATCGCCCTGCGTGGTGGTGGTTCTCCTGCGTTTTGTAGGCGACGGGGGAGTCGTTCCTGCGGGTGCCCGCTCGAGAGGGGACTCTCCGGGCCCGTGGCGGCCCAGCCACGTCTTCTCCCGTTGTGATTTCCGGTGGCCGAGGGCCGGTACGACGGGGCACGTCCCACGATGAGTGGCGTTAGCCACCACCGAAACGGCGATCAGCGACGTCGCGGTTAACGAAAACGCCCCGACCGGTGACGGTCGGGGCGTTCTCGATTTCGCGGCGCTAGTGGTGGCCCGCAGACCGCTCGATGTCGGTGGTGGTGACCGGCGAGATCCGGTCCTCGAAGAACCACCGCGACAGCGCGGCGCGAGCGCGCTCGCCCGCGGTGATGCGTCCCTTGGAATCTGGGCGGAGCATGACGGGCTTGTATTCGTTGTAGCTCACCAAGCGCCAGCGTTCGTAGTCGTCGAGCTGCTCGTGCACCTCGATGTACTCGCCGCCGGGCAGGCGCACGATGCGTCCGGACTCGAACCCGTGCAGCGCAATCTCGTGATCCTTCTTTTGCAGTCCGAGGCAGATTCGCTTTGTGACAAAAAACGCGATGATCGGACCGAGGAAGAACAGCGCCTGCAGAACGTGGATGACGCCCTCGATGGTGATCTGGAAGTGCGTAGCCATGAGGTCCGAACTCGCCGCTGCCCAGAGGACCGCATAGAACGTGACACCGGCCGCGCCGATGGCGGTACGGGTGGGCGCGTTGCGCGGGCGCTCGGCGATGTGGTGCTCACGCTTGTCACCGGTAATCCAGCCCTCGATGAAGGGGTAGAAGGCGACGAGCCCGAGGAACAGCGGCAGAACGAGTATGACGATGATGATGTTGAACGACCAGGTGTGGTTGAGCCACACGATCTCCCACCCCGGCGGGATCAGGCGAAGCATTCCGTCGGCGAAACCGATGTACCAGTCAGGCTGGGTACCGGCGGACACCGGGGACGGGTCGTAGGGACCGTAGGTCCAAATCGGGTTGATCGTGAATAGCGACGCGATAAGCACAATGACGCCGAACACGACGAAGAAGAAGCCGCCGGCCTTGGCCGCGAAGGTCGGAAGGATGGGCACGCCGACGACGTTCTCGTTGGTGCGACCCGGTCCAGCGAACTGGGTGTGCTTGTTCACCACCATGAGCAGGAGATGGAGCCCGAGGGCCGCCACCAGGATCGCCGGAAGCAGGAGTATGTGCACCGAGTAGAACAGCGCGACGACCTTTGTGCCGGGGAACTCGCCCCCGAACAGCAGATAGGAGATCCAGGTCCCCACTACGGGGATTCCCTTGATGAGGCCATCGATGATGCGGAGTCCGTTACCGGACAGCAGGTCATCGGGGAGCGAGTAGCCGGTGAAACCCTCTGCCATCGCCAGAACGAAGAGAACGAAACCGATAACCCAGTTCAGCTCTCGCGGCTTGCGGAATGCGCCCGTGAAGTAGACGCGCAGCATGTGCAGACCGATGGCGGCAATGAACAGGAGAGCGGCCCAGTGGTGGATCTGGCGGAACAGCAGCCCACCGCGGATGTCGAACGAGATGTTCAGGGTGGAGGAATACGCCGCCGACATGTCGAGGCCCTTGAGCGGCGGGTAGGAGCCCGCGTAATTCACCGACGCCATCGAAGGCTGGAAGAAGAACGTGAGGAACGTACCGGAGAGCAGGATGACGACGAAGCTGTAGAGCGCGACCTCGCCGAGCATGAACGACCAGTGGTCCGGGAAGATTTTTCGGCCGAGCTCCTTGACGAGACCAGAGATACTCGTGCGCTCGTCGATGTAGTTTGCCGCCGCCCCGGTGAAACGGGATCCACGACTTGGCGGAACTGTGGAGGCCGGTTCGGTCGCGGTTGGCGCGACGGGCGGCTTGGTTTCGGTGACGGTCATGTGCGCTCCCAGAAGCTTGGGCCGACGGGCTCGTGGAAGTCGCTCTGCGCGACGAGGTAGCCCTCGGAATCTACGGCGATGGGCAGCTGCGGCAGCGGCCGCTTGGCCGGGCCGAAGATGACCTCGCACTCATTGGTGACATCAAAGGTCGACGAGTGGCACGGGCACAGCAGGTGATGCGTCTGCTGTTCGTAGAGGGCCACCGGGCAACCGACGTGGGTGCAGATCTTGGAGTAGGCGACGATGCCGTTGTAGTTCCAAGATTCGCGCCCGGGGGAGATGTGGAGATCCGCTGGCAAGAGGCGCATCAGCAGCACGGCCGCCTTCGCCTTCTCTTCGAGGCGATCCGCCTTGTCGTTGAGTCCCTCGGGGATGACGTGGAAGACCGAGCCGAGCGTGACATCCGCGGCCTTGATCGGCACTCCGGTTGGGTCGTGGGTGAGTCGCGTTCCCTTCGCCCACATCGTGTGCTCGAGCTGGGCCACCGGGTCCGCGGCCGGCGCGAGGTCGCGGAACAACACCACCGCGGGCAGGGGAGTCGCCACAAGCGCACCGATGAGGGTGTTGCGGATGAGGGTGCGTCGACCGAAGCCGGACTCCTCATTGCCTTCTTTGAAGATCTCGACCGCGCGCTCGCGGGTCGCAGCGGACCCACGAATTGGATGACGCGACTCGGTGAGCTCGTCGCCGCGCATGAGGTTCTTCGACCAGTAGATCGCACCGATGCCGATGGCGAGCAGACCCAAGGCGATCCCGAGTCCGAGCATTAGCGTATTGAGGCGAACCGACATCGTGTTGCCCGGGATGATCGGGAATGCGACGTAGGAGGCAACCGCGAACAGGCTGCCTACGATCGACAGGAAGAACAGGGTATAGACGCGACGCTCGGCCACGCGGTCCTTGTGCGGATCGAGGTCCGTGGCCCGGAGCCGGTGCGGCGGCAGGCCTGGGTTCTCAAAGGCATCAGACGGAATCACGGCTGTGCCGGGCGAAACCACTGGCGGCTCACTCTTGACCACGGCCGAGCCGGCAGTGGCGTTTTCGCCACCGTCGTCGTGCTGTGCCATTCTCTTCCCTTCGTTGGTGCATTGCGGTGCTAGTTGCTGTGCAGGTGGAGCTAGTTCGCTTTAGCGGCGATCCAGATTGTGACGCCGACTACGGCGCCGAGTCCGAAGATCCAGATGAAGAGACCCTCGGCCACTGGCCCGAGATTGCCGAGATCAAAGCCGCCGGGGGACGGGTTCTTATCGAGGTACTTGAGGTACGTGATGATGTCGGCCTTTTGGGTCGGCGTCAGGTTCTTGTCGTTGAACACCGGCATGTTCTGCGGACCGGTGACCATCGCCTCATAGATGTGCTGGGGCAGCACGCCGGAGAGCGCTGGTGCGAACTTGCCTTCGGTGAGGGCGCCGCCAGCCCCCGCGACGTTGTGGCACATCGCGCAGTTGATACGGAATAGCTCGGCGCCGGTGGACGAATTGCCGTTGGCCTGGAGGTACTTGGAAGAGGGGATGCCGGGGCCAGGGGCCAGCGACGCGACGTACTGGGCCAGTGAGGCGATCTGCTCATTGGTGAACTGAACCGGCTTCTGCTCCGCCTGCGGACCCTGATTGGCGAGAGGCATACGCCCCGTTCCGACCTGGAAGTCCACCGATGCGGCGCCGACACCGTAGAGGCTCGGGGCGACCCCGGCGACTCCCTGTGCGCTCAGACCATGACAGGTTGCGCAATTGGCGGCAAAGAGCTTCTTTCCCTCTTCGGTCGACGCCTGCGTGTGGACCGTGGCCGGCGCCGCCGAGGCGGTCCCCGTGAAGAGGGCGTAGGCGCCACCGGTGGAAAGCAGCCCGATCACGAGGAGTGCAACCGTGGCGAGCGGGTGACGCCTTCCGCGACGGTTCGCGGTGCCGCTGGTTCTAGCCGTTGTGTTCTTCGCCATGCTGTGGTGGTACCCCTGGTCCCTTGGTGCGAGCTTGATTTATTTGAGGACGTAGATGACCAGGAACAACCCGATCCACACGACGTCTACGAAGTGCCAGTAATACGAGACGACGATTGTGGATGTCGCCTCCTTGTGACCGAAGTTTTTCACACTGTACGCGCGACCGATGATGAGCAACATCGCTATCAGGCCGCCAGTTACGTGAAGGGCGTGGAATCCGGTGGTGATGAAGAAGGCAGAACCGAACGAGTTCGAGGAGAGCGTCACGTGCTCACTGACGAGGTTCGCGTACTCGAACACCTGGCCGGTGACGAAGAGCGCACCAAGCACATAGCTCACGAAGAACCACTCGACCATGCCCCACTTGACCGGACTGCGACCGGTGCGGCTCTTCTGAAGACGCTCGGCGGCGAACACTCCGAATTGGGCCGTGAACGAGGACGCAACGAGGATGATCGTGTTCACCGTCGCATAGGGAACGTTGAGCTTCGGCGTTTCGGCGGCCCACAGCTCTGGCGAGGTGGAGCGAAGTGTGAAGTAGATGGCAAATAGCCCAGCGAAGAACATGACTTCGCTGCCAAGCCACACAATAGTTCCGACAGCGACGACGCTCGGTCTGTTGACGACTGGGGTGGTCACGCCGGGCGTAAGAGAGGTGCTGGTCACTCATCCATTATGGCCGATTTCGGCGGCGGCGTTTCTCATTCGGCCGGGTGGTTCGACCAATAGCTAGGATCGCAACTATGTCTTTCGACCTCTCTTGGCCCGACGTACTCAGCTCTCTCTTAGACGGGGAGGACCTGACAATCAGCGAAGCATCATGGGCCATGCAGCAAGTTATGCAGGGCAAGGCGACCGACGCGCAGCTTGCCGGATTTCTGGTCGCACTTCAGGCAAAGGGGGAGTCGGTAGACGAGGTCGTCGGCTTCCGTGACGCGATTCTCGAGAACGCGCTACCGCTCGCGGTCGACCCCATGGCGCTCGATATCGTCGGCACGGGAGGGGACCGATTCGGAACGGTCAACATCTCAACGATGGCTTCGGTGGTCGCCGCCGCAGCCGGGGTGCCCGTCATCAAACACGGGAATCGGGCCGCCAGCTCGGCATCCGGGGCGTCCGACGTTCTTGGCGCGCTCGGCCTCAACCTTGACCTTGGCCCGGAGCGTGTGGCGGAAATTCTGCGGGAGACCGGGATCACCTTTGCGTATGCGGCCCTGTTTCATCCTGGATTCGGTCACGCCGGCCCGGTGCGCAAGCAACTCGGAATTCCCACCACATTCAACTATCTGGGCCCGCTGTGCAATCCGGCCCGATGCGAGGCGAACGCGGTCGGCGTCGCGAACCTGGAGAAGGTGCCACTCATCGTTGGCGTGTTCCAGACCCGTGGGGCAACGGCGCTGGTGTTCCGCGGGGACGACGGGCTCGACGAGCTGACAACGACCGGTCACAGCCACATCTGGGAGGTGTCCCGCGGCTCGGTAACCGAGCATGATCTAGACCCGCTCGAGCTTGGCATCCCGCGCGCGGACATGTCCGCTCTCGTTGGCGGCGACGGCGTGCACAATGCGTCGATCGCACGTGCCGTGCTCGCCGGGGAGCCTGGGCCTGTGCGGGACATCGTGCTGCTCAACGCTGCGGCCGGACTCGTCGCGTTCGACCTCGCCGGGGACCCCTCGCAGCTTCTCGTACCGATCGTCGAGCGGTTTCGGGCGAAAATCGCGGTTGCCGCGCGGACCATCGATTCCGGGGGCGCCATCGCGAAGCTCGACGCGTGGGTGGCGGCGACAGCCCGGGCGTAACCGGTCGAGCCTGAGCAGCGGTCGGCAAGAGAAAGCGCCCGTTCCGATCGCGAAGATCGAAACGGGCGCCGTCGCCACTGGTTACTTGACGTCCTCGTCGATCCAGTCGAAGGTCTTCGTCACGGCCTTCTTCCACAGGCGGAGCTGGCGATCGCGTTCGGCGGCATCCAGGTTCGGCGTCCAGCGACGATCCTCCTGCCAGTTCGCGCGCAGCTCGTCGAGGTTCGCCCAGAATCCGACTGCGAGCCCCGCCGCGTAGGCGGCACCGAGCGCCGTGGTCTCCGCGACGACCGGCCGAACCACCGGCACGTTGAGGATGTCGGCCTGGAACTGCATGAGCTCGTTGTTGGCGACCATTCCGCCGTCCACTTTGAGTTCGGTCAGGTCGACACCGGAGTCGGCGTTGACCGCATCCAGGACTTCGCGAGTCTGGAAGGCCGTTGCCTCGAGTGCGGCGCGGGCGATGTGACCCTTGTTGACGAATCGGGTTAGTCCCACGATCGCGCCGCGGGCGTCCGATCGCCAGTACGGCGCGAACAGTCCCGAGAATGCCGGGACGAAGTACACGCCACCGTTGTCTTCGACGGATCGTGCCAGTGCCTCGATCTCCGGAGCGGAGTTGATGAGACCGAGGTTGTCGCGCATCCACTGAATCAGCGACCCGGTGACCGCGATCGCGCCCTCGAGTGCGTAGTGCGGCTTCGCGTCGCCGAGCTTGTAGCCCAGCGTGGTCAGCAGCCCGTTCTTCGAGTGGACAATCTCCTCACCGGTGTTGAAGATGAGGAAGTTGCCGGTGCCATAGGTGTTCTTCGATTCACCGGCGTCGAACGCGGCCTGGCCGAATGTTGCGGCTTGCTGATCACCGAGGATTCCCGCGACCGGAACTTCGCGAAGCAGGCTCGACTCCGACACGACCCCGTACACCTCCGACGAGCTGCGAATCTCGGGCATCATCGAGCGTGGAACCTTGAAGTCCGCGAGGATCGAGCCGTCCCACTGGAGCGTCTCGAGATCCATGAAGAGCGTCCGCGAGGCGTTGGTGACGTCGGTGGCATGAACGCCTCCGTTCACTCCGCCGGTGAGGTTCCAGAGCACCCAGGAGTCGGTGGTGCCGAACATCAGGTCGCCGTTGTCGGCCTTCTCCCGAGCCCCCTCGACGTTCTCGAGAATCCAGACGATCTTGGTTCCGGAGAAGTACGTCGCGAGCGGGAGCCCAACCTTCTGCTTGTAGCGTTCGGGATCCCCGTTGGCGAATCGGTCGACGATCGGCTGGGTGCGGGTGTCTTGCCAGACAATGGCGTTATAGACAGCCTCGCCGGTGTTCCGGTCCCACACGACAGCGGTTTCGCGCTGGTTGGTGATCCCGACCGCCTTGATGTTGTGCCGGGTGATGTTGGCCTTCGAAAGCGCTTGTCCGATCACTTCCCTGGTGTTGTCCCAGATCTGCTTCGGATCGTGCTCGACCCAGCCAGCCCTGGGGAAAATTTGTTCGTGCTCCAATTGCCCGCTCGAGATGACGGATCCCGAGTGGTCGAAGATCATGGCTCGCGTGCTTGTTGTACCTTGATCGATCGACAGGATGTAGTCGGTCATGAGTTACCTCCATGAAAATTTGATACTTGCGATTTCGGGTGAGGGGCCGCTGCCGTGCAGAACCTCGTGGGGGACTGATGCGTCTGATCGCGATGCGTCTGATTGCGATGCGTCTGATTGCGTTACCGGTTGGCAAGAATCGGCAGCAGCGGGTGGGCAAGCAGGCCTGCGAGCACGCCGCCGATGATGGGTCCGACAACCGGGACCCAGGAATACGACCAGTCGCTCGGACCCTTGCCCCTGATGGGAAGAAGGGCGTGGGCGATTCTCGGGCCGAGGTCACGGGCTGGGTTGATGGCATATCCGGTCGGACCACCGAGGGAGGCGCCGATGCCGACTACGAGCAGCGCAACCGGAAACGCCCCGAGGGCTGCAAGGCCGGCCGGGACGTTGGTGTTGGCGTCGCCCCCGCGACCGAACGCGATGACCACGAACACCAGCACGAAAGTTCCGAAGATCTCCGAAACCAGGTTCCAGCCGTAGCTTCGGATGGCCGGCCCGGTGGAGAAGACGCCGAGCTTGTTGCCCGGTGCCGGCTCGTCGTCGAAGTGCTGCTTGTAGACGAGCCATGCGCCAACCGCACCGAGGAATGCGCCGATCAGCTGACCGGCGATGTAGACGAGCACTGTGCCGATCGACATGGAGTTCGGATTGTTCACCCACAGCCCAATAGTCACGGCCGGGTTGAGGTGTGCCCCCGAGTAGTAGGCCGCCGTAACACCGGCGAAGACGCCAATTCCCCATCCGAAGTTGACCAACAGGAAGCCCCCATTGAACCCCTTGGTTTTTGCGAGGGCGACATTTGCAACAACACCACAGCCGAGCAGAATCAGGAGAAATGTACCGACTATCTCCGAGATGAATTGAAGACCCAGATTGTCCACGTTGACCTTCCTATCTTGTAGGAACGCTTCCTATCCAGTAGGACAGGCTGCATCAGATTGCAGCCTGCTGCGCTCTATTCCCCACCATACGGACTTGTTGCTCATTTTCTACGGGTTTGAAGGAGCAATCCTTCGGTTTCTGAGCGCCGAGGACCAGTTACAGCGCGTCGAGGTAGAACCAATGCCGTTCTTCCCGCACGAAGCGGCTGACCTCATGCACGGACCCGGCGGAGCCGCCGAGGCGGTAGTGCGCTCGAAATTCGACTGTGCCGGCGCGGTCGAATGGTCCACCCTTGGTGTGACCGACGATGTCAAGGCGGAACCACCGGGTCTCGAGATCCAGGTCCAGGGTGGCCGGTCGGGTGCTCGGATGCCACGTCTGCAGGAGGTATCCGGAGTCGCCAACAGCGAATGCTGAGAACCGGGAGCGCATCAGAAATTCCGCGGTGGAGGCGAGCCGGGTGCCCTGGTGCAACGGCGCGCAGCATTCGTCGTAGCTGTTGCCGCTAAGACACGGGCAGCGTTCGGACGTCATCGGTGCCCGTCCGCGGTGGGTAGCGACTCCGACGGAAGGTTCGCAGAGCGAGTCATCGGATCTGTACCTCGCCGCTGGCGACCGGCGCTAGTTGCCCTTTGAGCAGGTGGATTGCGATGCGGCTTGCCCGGTGATCGATGGCGGCACGACGATCGAGCTGGGGCTGGGCGTCGGCGTCGGGCCAACCGTCTGGCCGGGTGAGCCGCTCGGCTTGGTCGTCGCGGGAGCGGAAGCGGACGGAGTCGGCGCTGGGCTCGACGACGGCGCGGTCACTGCTGCGCGCCCCAGCGTGCCGCTGAGAGCGATCGGCTGATCGGATTGCAGCGCCGCGTCTAGGGCCGCTCCCGACCGCGTATCGGGAATGAGCCGGTTGGGGTTGGCCGGGTCGGCGAACGTGGGGTACTGGACGAACACGATGTTATTCAGCGAGATGCCCTTGAGAGCGAGAGCAACCGAGACGACCGAGGTCGGGTTCGTCAGCGTGTCCGACATATGAATGTTGGCCAGGGCCGCATTGGCGAGCGAGTACATCGTGATCGGGTTGCTCAGCACGCCAGCACTGGTGATCTTTCTCACGAGAGCGGAGAGGAAGACCTGCTGATTGCTGATTCGACCGAGGTCACTGCCGTCGGCAACGCCGTGGCGGGTGCGGAGGAATTCGAGGGCCGTTGAGCCCTTGAGGGTGATCTGGCCGGCGGGCAGATTCAGCCCTGTGTACTTGTCGACGATTGGGCTGGCTACGCAGACGGTGACACCCCCGATGGCATTGGACATTCCGATGACCCCGTCGAAGGAAATGACTCCGGCGTAGGGGATTGTGAGGCCCGTCATCTTCTCGACGGTCTGAACGGTGCAGGAGAGCCCCTGCGAGAGGGTGGCGTTGAACATCGAGCCGGAGATGCTCCCCCCGCAGAACGGGACGTTGACCATATCGCGGGGAAAGCTCACCACGGTTGCGCTGGTGTGATCCGCCGAGACGTGCAACAGCATCGTCACATCGTTGCTGCCGGCGCCCGAACTGGCCGCGACATTGGCTTTGTCCTGGAAGCCGGCCTGATTAGTTCTGGTGTCGGTTCCGGCCAGAAGCAGGTTGACCTCTCCCGAGACAGGACCGAGGGTCGGGTTGGCGGGGGCCGTAGCGCCACCGACGTGCTGCAGGTGAATGCCGGGCTTGACCTGCGCGAAGGTGCTGTATACCGCGAACCCGGCCACCGAGGTGACGCTCACCGCCAGTACGATCAGCGCGACGCCGATCAACTTGACGATTGCCACAATCGGGTTCGGCGATCGAAGGCGACCGTGGCGCATGTGGGGGAGCGCATGCGAAACCCCTCCGCGCGAGCTTTCGACCGAATTCGTCATGGTGCCTTCCGTAACAACAAGATCGGGACCGAAGAAACATAGCGCAGGAGACCTTGACAAACGCCGAGCGCCGGAGTTGGACTATCGGTGTGTCGGGCAAATCGGACGCGATCCGGAGTACATTTCTTTGTGAGGCGTGGCGTCTGCAGCGGCGTTGCCGAGATGGAGGCGTTCGATGACCCGGTCTTGGGTGAGATGGATTCCCGCCATGGCGGTTCCCGTGCTCATCGCTTCGGCCGCGGTCGCCGTGCCGCTCTCCGCGAATGCCGCGGTCTCGCTGCCAGACAAGTCGCCGCAACAGCTGCTGGCCCTCGTCGCCGATGCGAAGGTGACAGCCCTCTCCGGAACGATTCAACAAACGTCAGACCTCGGCTTGCCACAGTTGCCTGACACCGGAGCCGGAGCCGGATCGACCGCATCCTCATTGCTCGAACTCTTGAGCGGGTCCCACACGGCGAGGGTCTACATGGACGGTCGCACCAATCTACGGATGCAAATATTGGACAAGCTCGCGGAGCGCGACCTGATTCGCAGCGGGTCGGATCTGTGGCTCTACGACTCCAGCGACAAGAAGGTGACCCACTCGGTGCTTCCTGGCGACCCCGCAGGCGCAAGATCGACCGCGCCCGGCGTTTCGCTGACGCCTGAGGAACTCGCCACGCAGTTGATTGCCGCGGTCGACCCGAGCACGAAGTTGACGGTCGGCTCCGATCTGCGGGTTGCCGGGCGCACCGCCTACGAGCTTGTGCTCACGCCGAAAGCCACTGACAGCCTCCTAAGCTCGGTGTCGATTGCCGTTGACTCCGCGACCGGACTGCCACTCGAGGTGTCGCTCAATGCTCGCGGTCAGAAGTCGACGGCGGCGAGCATCGGGTTCACCTCGATTTCCCTCGCGAAGCCGGATGCCTCGCTGTTCGCGTTCACCCCACCGGCCGGATCGACCGTGACGCAACAGCCGATCTCGCCACGGTCCGACGCCAAGCACACGGGGCCGACTCAGTCACCCACCGCGGCTCCGGGCGACACGACGGCTAGGCCAACGGTGATGGGAAAGGGGTGGAGCGCCGTCGTTGCCGTTCCCGCCAGCCCGAAGATTTCGGCACTGCTCGGTTCGCCGCTGTATTCGCAACTCACGAGCGCTGTGGGCGGTGGACGACTCCTGCACACCTCTCTTGTTAACGTGCTGGTCACGAGCGACGGACGGATCTTCGCCGGATCGGTACCGGCGGCACGACTTCAGGCCGCGGCAGCAGCTCAACAGTGACCGGCTCGGCCGCCAGCGACGGTCTGGCGATCGAGACCAGCGGCCTGACCAAACGATTCGGAAGCTATACGGCGGTCGACTCCATCGACCTCCGGGTTCCCCGTGGTTCTGTGTTCGGATTCCTCGGTCCGAACGGTTCCGGCAAGACAACGACGATCCGGATGCTGCTCGGCCTCGCGGCGGCGTCGAGCGGTGCTGCGACGGTTCTCGGTGGGGCAATGCCGACCGACCTGCACCGGGTACTTCCGCGGGTCGGCGCACTCGTCGAAGGTCCCGGTTTCTACCCCTTTCTCTCGGGGTACTCGAACCTGGATCGCCTCGATACCGCCGACCGATATGCCCCGTCGTCGACCAGGCGTCGCAGGGTTCAGTCGGCGCTCGAACGGGTGGGGCTCTCACACGCATCGGGCAAAAAGGTGCGAGCCTACTCACTCGGTATGAAGCAGCGGCTCGGCATCGCCAACGCCCTGCTGACTCCGCGCGAGCTTCTGATTCTCGATGAACCGACGAACGGTCTCGATCCGCAGGGGACTCGCGAAGTGCGAAATCTCGTCCGTTCGCTCGCGGCGGAGGGCACGACGATCTTCGTTTCCAGCCACCTCCTCGCCGAGATCGAACAGATCTGTACGCATGCGGCCGTGATGAGCGCGGGCCGGTTGGTTGCCCAGGGCACCCTCGCCGAGCTGCGCGGTGTGGGCCGCCCCCACGTGCTGCTACGGACCCCCGACCGGGATGCGGCGGCGGGTGTTCTGGCGCGACTCGGGATGGGCGTGGACGCGAGTGATGCCGCCGGCGGGTCGGACCGCGGTGTGTTGGTCGCGGCGCTATCGGACGCGGCCCCGGATCGCGTAGTTGCCGCTCTGGTTGCCGCAGGGGTCCGCGTCGAAGGTTTTGCTGTGGAGCGGCAGAGCCTCGAGGAGCGCTTCGTCGCGCTCACCGGGGAGGGCTTCGATGTCGCCCAGTGAAGCTATCGACGGTCAGGGCGCGGTGCGCTCCCGGCCGACGATCGGCCTGGCATTGCTCGGATCCGAACTGTCCGTGCTGTTCCGCCGCCGCCGCACCTGGGCGATGCTTCTCGCGCTTGCGGCGGTTCCCGTGCTCATTGCGGTCGCGGTTCGACTCTCCTCGAGCGGACCGACTCCCGGCCGGGGGCCGGCCTTTCTCGATCAGATCACGCAGAACGGACTCTTCGTCAGTGCGGTCGGGCTCATCGTGTCCATTCCGCTGTTCCTTCCGCTCACCATCGGTGTGGTGGCCGGTGACACCATCGCGGGCGAGGCGAATGTCAGCACCCTGCGCTACCTGCTGGTCGCTCCGGCCGGACGCGTGCGTCTTCTCGTGGTGAAGTACCTCGCCACTGCGGCATTCTGCCTCGCTGCGACCCTTGCGGTGACGATTGCCGGCGCGCTCATCGGCGTCGCATTGTTTCCCGTTGCCCCGGTTACGTTGCTCTCAGGCGACACGATCGGCGTCGCCGATTCGGTGATCCGCTCCCTGCTCATTGCCGCATACATCACCGTCTCCCTCCTCGGCCTCTCCGCCATCGGAGTCTTCATTTCCACCATGACCGACGTTCCGGTTGGGGCGATGGCCACGACCATCGTGCTCTCTGTCGTGTCCCAGATACTCGATTCGCTTCCCCAGCTCGACTGGCTGCACCCGTGGCTGTTCAGCCACTATTGGCTTGGCTTCGCCGACCTGTTGCGGCAACCGATCTCGTGGGATTCGTTCGGTCAGAACGCGGTGCTTCAGGGCGGGTATTTCGTAGTTTTTGCAGCGCTCGCCTACGGACGATTCAGCACCAAAGACATCCTCTCGTGAGGGCAGCTGAGCCGCGTCAGCTCAGACCAACCCGATCCGGCACGGCACGGGCGACGCGGCGCAACCATGGTTCGGCTTTAGGCCATGGTCGGCCGGTGGGAAGGTATCGAATTACTCTGGCAAGCGACATCGAGCCCTCTCGCCACGGGATAACGCGGGTGGGCGCCGCCTCGGGCAGCACCCCGAGCCACCAGTGCTTCCAGGTGGGAGAAAGCCCCTCCGGATCGGCGACGATGTAATAGTCGGGCATGCTCGTCTCGCCGCGGGCCAGCGCATCGAGTACCCGGTCCACCTCCAGATCCAGGGTGCCAAGCGTCGCGAGATCGTCGAAAAACTCGACCCAGGCTGAGGCGACGTGAGCCAGCGGATCTCGGTCGTGAACGAGGAACGGCGAATTCGACCGGCTCACCCAGCGCTGAAAGTCCGCCTCCGACTCCTCGGCGAGGGTCGACGCCCGAACGTTGGCAAGATGATCCAATTCGAGGAGCGCGCGCGGCGCGTCGTTCCCCACAAAGATCAGGGTCGTCGAACTGAAGTTCGCCATGCCCCATTTTACCTGCCCTGTCGCCGATTCCCCGGGCTTGAGCGGGGGGACCAGGGATGGTACGGAGCCGTTCGAACGCGCCGATGTCGGCGGCCTGGGTCATCCTGATAGTGCGTGCGATCTGCCCGGCCGTGCCGGTGAGATAGGAGGGGTGGTGCCGGAGAGAGTCGAGCTGTGGTGGGCGCGGCGTCAGTGGTCGAAACGTCGAGAGGTGCCCTATCGGGTCGGACGGTTCCGGTCCGAATGGGAACGTTATCCCGTGCTCGTGCGGCAGTACCATCCCGACCTCAATGCGGGAATCAGTCTGAGCCAGGTGCCACCGGCGGCCGAGGTCTACCTGGTCTGGGAATGCGACGTGGGGCATCGCTTCGTAGCCACGCCAGACGAGCAGCGGTCCCGCCCCGGGAGTTCGCGACGGCGATCGACGTGGTGTCCGGAGTGCGCCGCCCTGGCGGTGCCGCGTCGACCGGCTGCCCGGCCGCCTGCCGATGTCGCCGCGGCCGTGCCCCGCGACTGTGGGCATCCACGAGGCCAGCGGCGACGGAACGGCCGCTCGGGGGAGCGGTGCGCCACCTGCGAGCACGCGCGGGCGGCTGCCTTTGGGGTGTCGGTCGGAGACGCCTTCCACAGCCCGTGGGCGCCGAAGACCGCGTCGGCGGCGGAGGCCGACTTGCGTCAACGGATCGGCTCGCGGCTCGACGTCGATCTCACGTTCAACGCCGTACGAGTGGCCCGACCGTTCTTCGAACACCTTGAGGTGTGGCCGGACATCATTCTCGCCGAGTTCAGGGTGGCGCTCGAATACGACACAACCGGCCGGGACGGCTTGGAACATGTCGGTCGCCGGGAGGCCGTCGATCGCCGCAAAGACCGACAGATTCGAGCCGCCGGTTGGGAAGTGGTGCGCATCCGGTGCGGCAAGCTGCAACCAATCGGTCCGCACGATCTGACAGCCTCCGGTGTTTCGGACGGCCTGATCGACCGGACCATCGAGACGCTGGGGGAAGTGCGGGGGCGCCTCATCGTCAGCTCATACCTGCGGTGACCGGCTCGAATGCCGGGCCTCGGCACGACTCAGCGTTGTGACCGCGCCGCAGTTGCTGCAAGACGAGGAGCAGGCCAGCACCCAATTCCATTGTTTGCAAACCCTGCGGTAATGATCAAAGCTAGAAAATATCAACGTCAGTCTGGTCGGCGGATTCACGGAGTTCGCCGTTCAGCAGGCGTCGTGACCCACTCGAAAGGTGCGATTCGTGAAGATCATGGCAACTCTCCTGTCCGTGATTCTGGGGACCGGACTTGTCATCGGTGGAATTGCTTCGGTGATGGTTTCGATCCCGTCGGGATCGAGCGGGCTGCTCTGGCTGGCACTTCTCGCCGTAACGATCTTCGTCTACGGGCCCCTGCTCATCGGCGCGATCCGCTCGCACCGGGACATCGGCAAGTCGGCCGAGGGCCGGCGATACATTCGTCGGCTGATGGAGATCGTGCTTGGTTGCGAACTGCTCGGCGCGATTTCGATTGTGATTTTTGCGGCCCTGGCGGGGGTGCCCGTCTGGCTGCCCGTCCTCTTCGTCGGAATCGCGATTGCGCTGACTGTGGTCGCCATGATCGTTGGTCGCCTGCTGCGTCAGTACGACCGGTCGCATGCCTCGTCAGAGAGGACATGGACGCCGATCTCTCGCCGCGAGATCGTGAGCAAGATTGGCATCGTTGCTGGCACCTTCACGGCCGCCTTCGTTGCGGCGGTCCTCCTGCTCGGATCGTTCGTTCCCGATCTGTCCGCCGGCGGGAGGGTGGGCATGGGCGCCTCCCTGGCCAGCGTTCTCGCGTCGGCTGCGTGCATCGTCGTGAGTCTGCCGTTGAATCCCCGACTTCGCGACGCCGCCAACAGTGACCTCGGCAGACTGCGAAAGCTCACACGAGTGGTACTTCGAGGCAAGAAGCTGGAACTTAATGAGGACGAGCAAATGGCAGCGGCCAGATACGCCGTTCTCCTGTCGGTCGCACTCCCGTTCCAGCTCGGGTACCTCGTGCTGTTCTACGTCGGACTCGGCCTGCAGCAGTTCGAAGTGCTCACGCTATTCGATAACTCGTCATTTTCAGTCGTGCTGCTTGCGGCTCTCGCAGCGCTACTGGTCGTATTCACCCCGATGTTCGGGAGCCAAATCGTTCGGGCTCGCCGATATGCGAGCGACCATGGGGATTTACTGCCGCCGGGGGAGGCGGCTGCCCTTCGGAGCTAGCTGCTCCCGACATCCGCCGTCACTCCGCTGCAGGAGCGACCGCCGGCTGCATGTCGTAGGTGATCCAGGGTGTCGCCGTGGCACGCGAGTCGTACACGGATCGTGCCTGTAGGTTGTCGCCCGCGGTGATCCAACGGACGATGCTCGCACCTTCCTGCTTCGCTAGCGCCGCAATGTGATCGAGCAGGGCTCCGGCGTGCCCGAAACCTCGACTGGCAGGCGCCGTGAACAGATCGTCGAGATAAAGCCCAAGTCGGCCAACGGACGGTCGGGCGAACAATCGGATGTTGGCAAGCGCAACGATATCGCCGGTCGCATCCTCGGCCACGAGGCCCCGCATCCCGTGCTCGCGGTCTCGCACCCAGCGCCAGGCCGTGGCGACGACATCCGGGTCTACCGGGGTGTTGTAGAACTCGCGATATCCGGCGTAGAGGGTCGACCAGGATGTCTCGTCCATGGGCAACACGTCCCGAATGGTGGCTTCTGCTCTGTTCACCGACTCACCGTATCGCAGTCGTCGTACCGGGCCGCGTACCGATCACGACGGTTGCGTAGAACTGCTCTGAGGTCGCGATCCGGGGGAGGAGGCGACCGGCGGCCAAGGCATTCGCCGCCAGTGGCGACTGCTCCTCGCTCAGCTCTACAAGCAGGTGCCCTCCGGGCGCGAGCCAGCGTGCTGCCTCTCCCGCCACTCGCCGCACCACGTCGAGGCCGTCGGCGCCGCCGTCGAGAGTTACGCGCGGCTCGAAGTCCCTCGCCTCCGGCGGCATGAGCGCGATGGCCCGCGTTGGCACGTACGGCACGTTGGCGAGGAGGATGTCGACTCGGCCGAGCAAGGTTCGTGGTAGCGGCATGAAGAGGTCGCCCTCGAATACCTCGCCGCCGATGGCACCCACGTTTCTGCGAGCGCACCGCACCGCGGCCGCCTCAACATCAGTCGCATACAGTTCGGAAACGGTGACGAGCGACGCGAGCGCCAGGCCGAGCGCCCCGGCGCCGCAGCACAAGTCGAGGACTACGGCGTCCGGCGGCGCCAGTCGCGCCGCTTCCCGTACCAGGAACTCGGTGCGCTGGCGCGGGACGAAGACACCCTCGTCGATTGCAATCTTCAGTCCGCAGAACTGCACCCAACCGAGAATGTGTTCGAGGGGACGGCCGGCAACCCGTTGCGTCACCATGGCCTCGAGTCGCGATTCGGACGTCGCCGCGTCGAGCAACAGTCGAGCCTCGTCTTCGGCGAAGACGCAGCCCGCCGCGCGAAGTCGCGAAACGATGACAGATTCAGGCGAAGGTGCGGATGTGGACAGTGTGTGCCTCGTGATTCAAGCTTCGGAAAGTTCAGTCACGCGAGACGCCCGCGGAGTCTTCGCGCGTCATTCGCTCGGCCGCGGCGGTCTCGAGTGCCTCGCCGAGCGAGGAGAGGGAGCGGATGACCTGCAGACCGTCGGGAGTGCGATCGCACAGCAGTTCCAGTTGCCGCGCCATCCGTCCCTCCGCCCGCTCGAAGAGCCTGATGCCATCGGGGGAGAGGGACAGTGAGATCACGCGATTGTCGTCCTCGGCAATCGCGCGCACCAGC
Source organism: Microbacteriaceae bacterium (assembly GCA_025464975.1). GTDB lineage: Bacteria > Actinomycetota > Actinomycetes > Actinomycetales > Microbacteriaceae > Lacisediminihabitans. The sequence continues at coordinate 199,765 of JAODMT010000020.1, forward strand.
AGACCTCGCTTGGTGAGGGACTCGACCGCGGAACTGATCGTCGACTTTCCGAGCGCGAGTCGCGACACGAGATGCGACGCGCGTCGGTCTCCCGCCGCGATTGCGGCGAGCACGCGGTAGTCGGCGAGGCTGAGTCCACCGGATGCCCCCTCGAGCACGCGCGAGACAAGTGCAATGGCCCGAACCGCGTCGGCGAGGGCAGCGGAGGTCGACCCTGCGACCGCAGCCGATCCGGAGTCGTCGCCGGCAAGGATTGGAGATTGCGCCATGGCTGCAGCCTACCCCAATAGTCCGAAGTTCGGACTATCCGACGGAGCTGCCGACGGATTGCTGAAGCGGGGGAGGGGAGCGCGTGTCCGCGTCTCGGGATGTGCAACTCAGGGGTTGCGTTCCTGGCCGATTGATGCAACTGTATGGTTGCAGCAATCGACCGAAAGGAACAGAATAATGACCATGACAGAAAACCAGCCCTCGGTTGTCGACAGCGGCGAATTCACCGTGAGCCGCACCATCACCATCGCGGCACCGATCGAGACGGTGTGGGCCGCGATCACCGTGGCCGAGCACATCGCGCGCTGGTTCCCACAGACCGTCGCCCTCGCCGAGGTCGGCGTCGGCGGCAGGGGTGTCTTCTCCTTCGAGGGCTACGGCGACGTCCCGGTGCTGATCGAGGAGCTCGACCCGCCGCGGATGATCGCCTACCGCTGGAGCGACGAAAGCGGCCGGGCGATCGATCCCGAACACTCGACCGTCTTCCGCTTCACCCTCGAGCCCCTCGACGAGGGCACGCAGCTGACCGTCGTCGAATTCGGCTTCGGCACCGTTGCCGACCCGGCCGCCAGCATGGAGAGCCACCGCACAGGGTGGGACTCGGAACTGGACGAACTCGTCGCCTACCTCGAGGACGGGTCGTGACCTCGAGCACCCTCGTCCCGGTATTCGCCGCGCTCGGCGACGAGACACGGTGGAGCATTCTGGCGGCCCTCGGCGAGGGCGACGCGTCGGCGTCGGCCCTCTCCGGGCGGCTGCCGGTCACCCGTCAGGCCATCGCCAAGCACCTCTCAGTGCTGCAGGAGGTTGGACTCGTCGACTCCGTGCGGGTCGGCCGCGAGTTACGCTACCGGGTGATCGGCGCACAATTGAGCGAGACCGCTCGACGCCTCGATCGAATCGGCGATGAGTGGGAGCGTCGCCTGGCCGCGATCAAGCGGGTGGCGGAGGCGCTGTAGCACGGCGCGCGACGCTCACCACTCGCTGACTCGGGGAACGCCACCGCCCAACTGGGTCGAACAGATGAGGGCACTCGTCTCACGGTGTCCGGAGGGCCTCCGTCAGGTGCCGACGTAGGCCGCGAGGTGCTCGCCGGTGAGGGTAGAGCGGGCGGCGACGAGGTCGGCCGGCGTGCCCTCGAAGACGATCCGGCCGCCGTCGTGGCCGGCCCCGGGGCCGAGGTCGATGATCCAGTCCGCGTGTGCCATCACCGCCTGGTGGTGCTCGACGACGATGACCGACTTGCCGGAGTCGACGAGTCGGTCGAGCAGAGCGAGCAGCTGCTCGACGTCGGCGAGATGGAGCCCGGTGGTCGGCTCGTCGAGGATGTAGACGCCACCCTTCTCCGACAGGTGGGTAGCCAGCTTGAGGCGCTGCCGCTCGCCTCCGGACAGTGTGGTGAGCGGTTGGCCGAGGCTGAGATAGCCGAGCCCGACGTCGGCGAGCCGGTCCAGGATGGCGTGCGCGGCCGGCGTGCGCGCCTCGCCCGCGCCGAAGAACTCTTTTGCCTCGGTCACCGACATTGCGAGCACTTCGCTGATGTCGCAGCCGCCGAGGCGGTATTCCAGAACGGACGCCTGGAACCGCTTGCCCTCGCAGACCTCGCAGAGGGTCGAGACGCCAGCCATCATTCCCAGGTCGGTATAGATGACACCGGCGCCGTTGCAGTTGGGGCAGGCTCCTTCGGAGTTGGAGCTGAACAGTGCCGGCTTCACACCGTTGGCCTTCGCGAACGCAGTGCGGATCGGGTCGAGCATTCCCGTGTACGTCGCCGGGTTGCTCCGTCGCGAGCCGCGGATCGCGCCCTGGTCGATTGACACCACACCCTCGGTGGGCGGAATCGACCCGTGTACGAGGGAGCTCTTGCCGGAGCCGGCGACGCCGGTGACGACGACAAGCACCCCAAGCGGGATGTCGACGTCGACGTCCTGCAGGTTGTGCGCCGTCGCGCCGCGGATTTTCAGCGCGCCGGTTGGCGTGCGCACCGCATCCTTAAGGACGGCCCGGTCGTCGAGATGGTGGCCGGTGAGGGTGCCGCTGGCCCGTAGCCCGTCGAGGGTGCCCTCGAAGCAGACGGTGCCGCCCGCCGCGCCGGCGCCAGGGCCAAGGTCGACGACGTGGTCGGCGATGGCGATCATCTCGGGCTTGTGCTCGACCACGAGCACGGTGTTGCCCTTGTCGCGCAGCCGCAGCAATAATTCGTTCATCCGCTGGATGTCGTGGGGATGCAAAACTATGGTGGGCTCGTCGAAATCGTAGGTGACGTCGGTGAGGGACGAACCGAGGTGGCGGATAATCTTGGTGCGCTGCGCCTCGCCGCCGGATAGCGTGCCAGACGGCCGGTCCAGCGAGAGGTAGCCCAGCCCGATCTCCACGAACGAGTCGAGGGCGTGTTGCAGCGTGGTGAGCAGCGGTGCCACGGATGGCTCGTCGAGCCCGCGCAACCATTCGGCCAGGTCGCTGATCTGCATCGCACAGGCATCGGCGATGTTGACGTCGCCGATCCGCGACGACCGCGCCCCCTCGCTAAGCCGGGTGCCACCGCACTCGGGGCAGGTCGCGAAGGTGACTGCCCGGTCCACGAAGGCCCGGATGTGTGGCTGCATGGCCTCACGGTCCTTGGAGAGCATCGACTTCTGAACCTTGGGTATGAGACCCTCGTAGGTCAAGTTGATGTCACCGACCTTCACCTTGACCGGCTCGCGGTGGAGGAAGTCGGCGAGCTCCTTCTTGGTGTAGTCGCGGATCGGCTTGTCGGGGTCGAGGAAACCGGACCCTGTGAAGATCCGAACGCCCCAGCCGTCGGCGGTGTAGCCAGGGATGGTGAGCGCGCCCTCGTTCAGCGACTTTGAGTCGTCGTAGAGCTGCGTGAGGTCGATGTCGTTCACCGTGCCCATGCCCTCGCAGCGCGGACACATGCCGCCGGTGATGCTGAAGCTCCGCCGCTCTTTCGTGGTGGCTCCGCCGCGCTCGATGGTGACGGCCCCCGCGCCCGAAATCGAGGCGACGTTAAAGGAGAAAGCCTGGGGTGAGCCGATATGCGGCTGTCCGAGCCGACTGAAGAGGATGCGCAGCATTGCGTTGGCATCGGTGGCAGTGCCGACGGTCGAGCGGGCGTTGGCGCCCATCCGCTCCTGGTCGACGATGATCGCGGTCGTCAGCCCGTCGAGTACGTCGACGTCGGGCCGCGCCAGCGTCGGCATGAAGCCCTGCACGAAGGCGCTGTAGGTCTCGTTGATCATCCGCTGCGACTCCGCGGCGATCGTGCCGAACACCAGCGAACTCTTGCCCGAGCCAGAGACGCCGGTGAACACCGTCAGCCGGCGTTTCGGGATCTCGACGCTGACGTCCTTGAGGTTGTTCACGCGCGCACCCT
>JAODMT010000022.1 GCA_025464975.1 Microbacteriaceae bacterium
GTCGCTCTCTTTGTTGATGTGGCGGGTGCGGCCCTCTTTCTGGCCCCACGGGCTGACCGGGTGACGTCCACCCGAGGTCTTGCCCTCTCCACCACCGTGTGGGTGGTCGACCGGGTTCATGGCGACACCACGCACGGTCGGGCGAACGCCCTTCCAGCGCATACGGCCGGCCTTTCCCCAGTTGATGTTCGACTGCTCGGCGTTGCCGACCTCGCCGATCGTGGCGCGGCAGCGTGCGTCGACGTTGCGGATTTCGCCGGACGGCAGACGAAGCTGCGCGTACGGACCGTCCTTGGCGACGAGACGAACGGATGCTCCGGCCGAGCGAGCCATCTTGGCTCCCCCGCCTGGCTTCAGCTCGATCGCGTGGATGACCGTACCGACCGGGATGTTGCGGAGCGGCAGGTTGTTGCCCGGCTTGATGTCCGCGCCGGCGCCCGACTCGATGATGTCGCCCTGGTTGAGCTTGTTCGGAGCGATGATGTAGCGCTTCGAACCATCGACGAAGTGCAGGAGCGCGATGCGGGCCGTGCGGTTGGGGTCGTACTCGATCTCGGCAACGCGGGCGTTGACGCCGTCCTTGTCATTGCGCTTGAAGTCAATGACGCGGTACTGGCGCTTGTGGCCACCACCGATGTGACGGGTCGTGATGCGACCTGCGTTGTTACGGCCACCGGTCTTGGGCAGCGGGCGAAGAAGGGACTTCTCCGGGGTCGAACGCGTGATCTCGGCGAAGTCTGCGACCGAGGAACCGCGGCGACCAGGAGTCGTCGGCTTGTATTTACGAATAGCCATGATTTATCTCCCTGATCCCTTAGCCGACAGCGGTGAAGATGTCGATGGAACCGGACTTGAGTGTGACGATGGCGCGCTTGGTGTCCTTGCGCTTGCCGAGGCCGAACTTGGTGCGGCGGGTCTTGCCCTTTTTGTTCAGGGTGTTGATCGACGCAACCTCGACGCTGAAGATCTTCTCGATCGCCAGCTTGATCTCGGTCTTGTTCGAGCGAGGGTCAACGATGAAGGTGTACTTGCCCTGATCGATCAGGCTGTAGCTCTTCTCGGAGACGACGGGCGACAGGATGACGTCGCGGGGGTCCTTCTGGGTCGCGGTCATGCTGAGACCTTCTCTTTCCGTGCTGCGGCACGCTCGGGGCTGACACGCTTCTTGCTAACCGGCGTCGTGTCGGCATCCGGGGTCTCGACCGAGGTCTTGACCGGTCCGGCGACGAATGCGTCGAACGCTCCCTTGGTGAAGACGATGTCGTCACTCACGAGAACGTCGTACGCGTTGAGCTGGTCGTAGGGAAGAACGTGAACCGACGGGATGTTGCGAACGCTCTTGTGGCTCACGACATCATCGCGCTCGAGCACGACAAGGACGTGCTTGCTGTTCGCGATGGAATCGAGAAGCGTGACGATCGTCTTGGTCGATGGCACGTCTCCGACGGAGAGCGAGTCGATGACGTGAATGCGTCCGCCGCGGGCGCGGTCCGAGAGGGCGCCGCGCAGTGCTGCCGCGATCATCTTCTTCGGGGTGCGCTGGCCGTAGTCGCGGGGGTGTGGTCCGTGGACGATTCCACCGCCGGTCATCTGAGGAGCACGGATCGATCCCTGGCGGGCGCGACCGGTTCCCTTCTGCTTGAACGGCTTGCGACCGGCACCGGAAACTTCACCACGGCGAAGCGTGTTGTGGGTTCCCTGGCGGGCCGCGGCGCGCTGCGCGACGACCACCTGGTGGATCAGCGGGATGTTGGTCTGAACGTCGAAGGTCTCGGCGGGCAGGTCGACGGAGCCGACCTTCTTGCCCTTGGAGTCAATGACGTCGAGCGTGTTCGTGGTACCAGCTTCGGTTGCCATAGCGTTACGCCCCCTTCACTGCGTTGCGAACGAATACGATGCGGCCGCGTGCGCCGGGAACGGCGCCCTTGACCAGGATCAGGTTCTTCTCGAGGTCGACCGAGTGGACGATGAGGTTCATCGCGGTCACGCGGTCGCCACCCATCCGGCCGGCCATGCGCATTCCCTTGAACACGCGCGAAGGCGTGGAGGATGCACCGATCGATCCCGGCTTGCGGTGGTTGCGGTGCGAACCGTGGCTCGAGGAGACACCCTTGAAGTTGTGGCGCTTCATGACACCGGCGAAGCCCTTGCCCTTTGAGGTGCCGACGACGTCGACCTTCTGGCCGGCCTCGAAAATGTCGACCGCGATCTCCTGGCCGAGCGCGTACTCGGCGGCGTCCGCGGTGCGCACCTCGGTGAGGTGACGGCGAGGCGTCACGCCGGCCTTGTCGAAGTGGCCGGTGGTCGGCTTGTTGACCTTGCGCGGGTCGATCGCACCGAAGGCGATCTGCACGGCGCTGTAGCCGTCGATCTCGGGCGTGCGCAGCTGGGTCACGACGTTGGGGGTGATCTCAACGACGGTCACGGGGATGAGCTTGTTGTTCGCATCCCAGACCTGGGTCATGCCGAGCTTCTTGCCCAGCAGTCCCTTGCTTGTCTTAGTGGTAGCCATTGGATCCCCTACAGCTTGATCTCGATGTTGACGTCGGCAGGCAGGTCGAGTCGCATGAGCGAGTCGACGGCCTTCGGCGTCGGGTCGATGATGTCGATCAGGCGCTTGTGCGTGCGCTTCTCGAAGTGCTCACGGCTGTCCTTGTACTTGTGAGGGGAACGGATGACGACGATCACGTTCTTCTCGGTAGGAAGGGGAACCGGGCCGACGACAGTAGCACCGGCACGGGTAACCGTGTCGACGATCTTGCGCGCCGAGCTGTCGATGACCTCGTGGTCGTACGACTTAAGTCGGATGCGGATCTTTTGTCCCGCCATTTGTGACTCACTCTCTTTAATGCATCGTGGCCAGTCGCTTTCGCGCTGCTATTGGATGCTTTGGTTTGCTCAGCTCGTGCCGCTTTAGTTGCACAGCTGCTGTCGCACCACTGTTTTTGTGTCAATTACTGCTTGAGTTTCACCGACCCCCGCGCTCGGGCGTGTCGCCTTCGCTTGGCACACACGTCACCGCATGCATCAGAGGGATTCGATTAAGTCGCGTTCTGCTACCCGCCGCCCAGCCGGTGGCACCTCCAACTGACGCTGGTGGCCTCTCGACTGTGCACTGCCTGGCAGTGATCCCGGCGCGTGGCCGGTTTTGTTGAACTAGGAGAGTCTGCCACAGGTTTCAGGTGTCTGCAACCCGGGCGTGTCACTTCCGGCGTGTCGCTCTAGCGGCGGCTCGCCCCGACGAGAGTGAGGGTGCCGATACCGAAGATCAGCGCAGCAGCGAGCAGGGCCCACGGGCCGCCTGCGGCCCCAACGATACCCGCTCCGATGGCGGCGCCGACTCCCATCGCCACGATCGCCCCGAGTCGCGGGAGCCACTTGTCTCCCGTGCCACCGGCCAGTCGTGAGTCCCTGGCGAGATTGGCCACGGTGTTGGTGACGACAATGGTCGTCACATCGCTGTTGCCAACCGGCTTGACGGCCGACACCTGGGCGCCCATCACGACCGCGAGCAGCGCCGTAACGGTCAACAGCGCGGGATGAGCGAGGGTTCCGACGACGAGCCAGTAGGCCGCGAGGCAGACTATGACCGCCGCCCCTGCGCCAAGAACCCACATGCTCGAGAGCGGAAGACCCCGTGGTTGCTTGCGTCCGATGATCCGCCCGCTGATGATCGAGCCGATGACGAAGCCGAGCAGCGCGACCGAGTTGTTGAGAAAGGGCACGGAGCCGACCCCCACGAGACCGAAGCCGAGGAACAGCACGTTGCCGGTCATGTTTCCGGTGAACACCCGATCGAGTGCCAGGTAGCTCACGGCGTCTATGGTGCCGGTCGAGGCGGTGAGAATCAGCAGACCGAGCGTGTAGTGATGGTCGAGCGGGATCGACCGCGCGCGGGCCCTCACGCGCTCGCTCCCCGGTCGCGACCCTTGGTAATCAAGCCCTGGACCTCGGAGAGGTGGGCTTCCATCGCGGTGCGAGCGCCGCGCTCATCCTGAGCCCGCACCGCGTCGAGAATGGCGCGATGGCCGCGAACCGAGATGCGTCGGCCCTCCTTTGTCGCATGCGAGTGTTGGCGCACGTCGCTCGTCCACTGGCTGGTGAGAGTGATCACCGCGCTGAGAAGGGGATTCTGCGCCGCTTGCGCGAGCAGGACGTGAAACTCGAGATCGAGCCGGAGCGACTCGGCCGGGTTCAGGTTTTCGCTCTGTGCGGAGAGGGAATCCTCGAGCAGCAGAATGTTCGCCGCCGTCGCGCGCGCCGCCGCAAAGCCGGCGATGCGCGGCTCGATCACCAACCGGAGTTCGCCGGCGTGCGCCTCCTGCTCACCGCCCTGAGTGCGCAACGCGACAAGCTCGCCCACCTCCGTGCGGGGCTCGCTCACCGTGGTTCCTCGTCCCGGAGCACGGTCGATGAGATGCTTCGACTCGAGCTCGTGCATCGCCTCCCGCAGCGAGGCCCGGGAGACCGACATGGATAAGGCCAGCTCTCGTTCCGGAGGGAGCTTCGACCCGGGGCGCAGGGCGCCGGTGGCAATGAGCCGCTCGAAATGCGCGGCAAGCTCGACGCTCACTCCCCGTACCCTGCGCCGGAGCGGCGGCACCTGCGAGATGTCCATGCTTTCCCCTTTCAATCGCTGCGCCGACGCGCTGTCAGCCAGCCTATGACCAATTGGCCTGACCAACAGGCCATATTGCGCCAGTGTTGCGCCGCGAACGCAATCTGATTTCGGGCAAGTGAAGACCCTGTAACGAGATCGCCGAATGGTCTTTGGCGTCCTGTGGCCGGCAATAGCGTGGGGGCACTTGGTCAGACCATCTGGCTAAGTGTCCCCGCAGCGCTGCGGCCCGGGTGGCGGCGTGAGTGCTTCTGACGGGCCCCTAACCGACAAGGATCACTCGTGAAACCGTCCATCACCCTCGCATCCGTCGCCTCAGCAGGCGCGCTGATGCTGCTGCTCGCGGCCTGCAGTTCCGGCACAACGGACGCGGCGGCGTCGAGCTCGAAGACGCCGGCGGCCTACTCCAGTCTCGAGAAGAGCGCGGCGTGCACCGACCTGCGCAAGAAGAACCCGTCCCTGACCGGTAAGACGCTCAAGAACGCGATCAACCCACACACTCCTGGCTACGAGGCGATCGACCCGACCAACCCAGACACCTACCAGGGCTTCGACATCGATCTCGGCGAGGCCATCGGTGCCTGCCTCGGGTTCAAGGTCAGCTACGTTCCCGTGTCGTTCGCCGAACTCATCCCGACCCTCAGCAGTGGGCAGGCCGACCTCGTCATCTCCGACCTGTACGCCACCAAGGAACGAGCGGCGAACGTCGACTTCGTCACGTACTCGAAGGTGTTCGACGGGATTCTGGTCGCCAAGAACAACCCGAAGAAGCTCTCGGGAATCAACACCTCGCTCTGCGGCACCACCGTCGCGCTCAACAAGGGATTCGTCGAGGTTCCGCTCGTGCAGGATCTTGCCTCGAGCTGCACGGCGAAGGGTCTGGCGGCGCCGACGGTGAGCCTCTTCGACAACAACGCCGATTGCGCTCAGGCCATCCTCGCCGGTCGCGCGGACAGCTACATCAACGATGTGAACACGGTCAACGCGTTCGTTTCCGAGCACACGGCTCAGCTGAGCAAGGCGACCGCGGTGACCCTGCCGTACAAGATCGGCATCGGGGTACCCCAGGATGACGTGAAATTCCGCAGCACCGTGTTGTCCGCTCTTACCGAGGTGCAGAAGACCGGCCTCCAGGCACAGCTCGCAAAGAAGTGGAAGCTCGACCAGAACGCGCTCGACGCTCCCACCGTCCTCTCCGTCAAGTGATTCACGTAGAAACGAAATAGAGACAGCACAATGGAGCAATTTCTGCACTACCTGACGCTGCCGTACCTGTTGCAGGGCGTCGTCTTCACCCTCCAACTGACGGCGTTGGGTTTTGGAGGAGGCCTGATCCTTGGCCTCCTCCTCGCAGCGATGCAGCTCAGCCGATTCCGACCGCTGTCGGTCATCGCCCGCGTTTACACGGTGATCTACCGGGGAACGCCGCTCATTCTGCAGCTCGTCTTCGTCTTCACCGCCCTCCCGCACATCGGTATTGTGCTCACGCCGATCCTGGCCGGCGGGGTTGCCCTCGCGATGAACGAGGCGACCTTCTTCGCCGAGATCTTTAGATCCGGGGTGATCGGCGTCGATCGCGGTCAGAAGCTCGCCGGGCAGGCGCTCGGCATGCGGCCGAGCCGCATTCTGCGTCACGTCGTCGGTCCGCAGGCCGGCCGCGCCATCATCCCCGCCCTCGGCAACGAGGCGGTGGCCACCATGAAGAACTCGGCGCTCGCCTCGATCATCGCCGTGCCGGAGCTCACGCTGAGAAGCGGGCAGCTCGCCTCGGCGACCTTCGACTACTTCAGCATCTATTTCGCCTCCGGCGTGATGTACCTGCTCATCACCGGGGCGATCGCGCTCATCCAGCTGCTGCTCGAAGACGCGGTCGACCTCGACCGCACCCATCGCGCCTCGCTGCTGTCCCGCCTCGTTCCGCGGCGCCGACGCAGCCTCGTGCCGCGAGAATCCCCTGAGACCGCGGTCGGCCTCGATGCGCTTGCCGCCATGACCGAGCCAGCCGCGCTCGCCCGCGCCCCGCGTGTCGTTCGGGAGCGCAGCGGCAACCCGCTGATCGAGATCTCCGGGCTCCACAAGTCCTACGGCAGCAACGCGGTGTTGCGCGGCATCGACCTCACGGTGCACGAGGGCGAGGTGGTTGCTTTGCTCGGCCCGAGTGGATCGGGCAAGAGCACACTGCTTCGCACCATCAACCACCTCGAATCCATCGACTCCGGAACGGTTCTCCTCGGGGGGCGCCCGCTCGGCTACCGACCCAACGGGGCATCGCTGCCCGAAAAGGCAATCGCCGAGCAGCGTGTTGCCGCCGGGGTGGGCATGCTGTTCCAACACTTCAACCTCTTCGCTCACCTCACTGCTAAAGAGAACGTCGCCGGGCCACTTCGCTGGGTCGAGGGGCTCACCCCGGAACTCGCTCGCGAACGCGCCACCGCCCTGATCCGCCGCGTCGGACTCAGCGACCGCGCGGACATGTTGCCGCGGCACCTCTCCGGCGGCCAGCAGCAGCGAGTGGCCATCGCCCGGGCGCTCGCCGCCGAGCCGCGAATCCTGCTGCTTGACGAGCCGACGAGCGCGCTCGACCCGGAGCTCGTGGCCGAGGTACTCGACGTCATCCGCGAGCTCGCCGTCAAGGACGGGTTGACCATGGTGATCGCGACCCACCAACTCGGTTTCGCACGGGATGTCGCGGATCGCGTCGTCTTCATGGCCGGCGGCGTCGTGGTCGAAGAGGGCCCGTCCGCCGAACTGATCAACAACCCACGCAGCCCACTGCTTGCACGCTTTCTGCAGGCCATGGGCGCGGTCGACGCCTAGGAACGCCAGTGAGCCACAGCATGGGCAAGGAGACCTACTCCTTCGACCGGGACTCCGGCGTGCCACCCCAGGTCGGGCCGTTCGCGCACGCGACCCGGTGGGGCAACCTGCTCTTCGTCACCGGGCAGATGCCCACGGACCCGGCGACCGGCGAGCTCGTGGCCGGCGGTCTGCTCGAACAGGCCCGGCAGGTGCGGGCGAACCTCGAGGCGGTGCTCGCCCACTTCGGCGCGACCCTCGACGACTCGCTCATGGTGCGGGTGTACCTCGAGGACTTCGCCAACTTCGCTGACTTCAACCTGGTGTACGAGTCCTGGTTCTCCGGGCCGTTGCCAAGCAGGACCTGCATCGGCTCCAACGGCCTCGCCGTCGGAGCCCTGCTAGAAATCGACCTCATCGTCGGACTTACAGAATCGGAGATCGCATGACCGACCACTTCCTCCCCTCGGGTTCCGGAGCAATTCAGGGCGACCAGTTTCTCGCCTCCACGCCGGAGGAGGTGCTCTGGGGGTGGCTGCCGAACGCGCTGACGCCGGCGGCGGCAGTCGTGCCGGACGGCGGAACGATCACCATCGATACGGTGAGCCACGAGGGCATCCTCGAGGATCAGGGCCGCGACCCCGTTGCCTACCTCGCTCAGTTCGGCGTGCCGGCCTCGGCCGTGCTTCCGGATGCGATCGCGATCGCGGCGAGCGGCCTGCCGCACCGGATGGAGACCGGACCGCACGTCGTCACGGGACCGATCGCCGTCCGCAGCGCCGAACCCGGCGACGTGCTCCGGGTCGACATCCTCGATCTGGCGTTTCGCGCCCCGTACGGTTTCGTCAGCAGCCGGCACGGGTTCGGGGCACTGCCGGGCGAGTTTCCGGAATTCCCCGATTCCGAACCGACCAGGGCGGTCGACCGCATCGTCAGCGACGGGTGCGTGAGCTACTACAGCTGGGTGGAGAAGCACGGAACGAGATTCACCGGCCACTTCGACGCCGGCAACGGGCGCAACGTGCAATTTCCGCTCGATCCATTCCTCGGACTCATGGGCGTCGCCCCGGCGACCGAGGACGAGGTGCCGTCGGTTCCGCCCGGAGACCACGGCGGCAACATCGACATCAAACACACCGGTGTCGGATCGAGCCTCTACCTTCCCGTTCAGGTTTCGGGCGGCATGTTCTATACCGGCGACCCGCACTACGCCCAGGGCAACGGCGAGGTGTCCCTCACCGCGCTTGAGGCACCGCTTCGCGCCACGGTGCGGCTCACCGTTTTGAAGGGCGCCGACGCGAGCGGAGCGATCGGAGCCCTGAGGACACCGATGGTCGAGACCTCCACCCACTGGATCCCGACCGGAATGGATGCCGACCTCAACGAGGCGATGCGGCACGCCGTTCGCAACGCCATCACCTTCCTGAACACCCGCTTCGGCGTGCCGCGGGCGGCCGCCATGGCGTACCTCTCCGCCGCCGGCGACTTCGAGGTGAGTCAGGTTGTCGACGCGGTCAAGGGCGTGCACTGCATGATTCGCAAGGCCGACTGGGCGGCCTGGATGTAGGGCGCTTCCCTCTTCTCTCTTCTTTCCGGGAGGGTCATATGTTCGGGGCCATTGCCCCGCGGCAGAGCGCTCAGCGGTAGAGCATGGTGCGAAGCTCGGTTTCGGCCGAGCCGAGCCGGGTCGGGTCGATGGTCTCCCCCGCCACGTAGTGGTCGATCACCCGGGGGTCGACATAGCTCGATCTCGCAATGGCGGGAGTGTTGCCGAGAACGGCTGAGGCATCCCGCATCGCCTGCGCGATTGCCCGCTCGCGAGCGGCCCGCTTCGACTCGACACCCTGCCGGGCGAGGCTGATCGCCGCGGTAACCGTCCCGTGCAGCGTTCGAAAGTCTTTCGCACTGAAGTCGCCTCCGGTGCGCTCGCGAACGTAGTCGTTGATCTCCTGCGAGTGCACCGGATGCCACGCGGCTCCGTCTTTCCACGCGAGCAGCCGAGCGTTCGGACCCCGACGCTTGAGGGCACGAACCACCTCGGCGAGGTCGGGATCAGTGATGTCGGACTGCCACTCCTGCCCGCTCTTGGCCGGGAAGTGCAGCTTCACGGTGTCACCGGAGACCGTCGCGTGCGAGCAGAGCAGCGTGGCAAGCCCGTGGCTGCCGTTTGCCTCGGCGTAGCGCTCGGATCCCACCCGAAGGGAGCCGAGGTCGAGCATCCGAAACGCGGCCGCGAGTGCCCGCTCCCTCGTCGGCTCTGACGAGCGCAGGTCCATGGTCACCCGGCGCCGGGCGACCGGAAGCGACTCGGCGAGCCTCAGCACCCGGTCGAATTTGACCCGATCCTTCTGCTCACGCCAGGTCGGGTGGTAGATGTACTGGCGACGGCCCGCGCCGTCGATGCCGGTGGCCTGGATGTGGCCGTTGGGATACGGGGAGATCCAGACATCCGTCCAGGCCGGCGGGATGGTCAGCTTTTCGATGCGCGCGCGCAACTCTGGATCGGCGATCACCGAGCCGGAGACATCCCGATACGAGAACCCGGTGCCCGCCCGCACCCGCCGCAGCCCGATTCCGGATGAGTCGCTGCGACGTAGGCGAGGCATGATCCCAGCATATGCAGACCGATCGCGCACACAAAAAGGGCCGCCCCGAGGGACGGCCCTTCTTATGAAACAGGTACTACTTGATGATCTTCACAACCGTGCCGGCACCGACGGTGCGGCCACCCTCGCGAATAGCGAAGCGGAGGCCCTCCTCCATGGCGATCGGCTGAATCAGGTTGACCGTCATCTCGGTGGTGTCGCCGGGCATGACCATCTCGGTGCCTTCTGGCAGCGAGATGACGCCGGTGACGTCCGTGGTGCGGAAGTAGAACTGCGGGCGGTAGTTCGCGTAGAACGGGTTGTGACGGCCACCCTCATCCTTGGAGAGGATGTAGGCGTTCGCCTCGAACTCGGTGTGCGGGGTGATCGAGCCAGGCTTGACGACAACCTGGCCGCGCTCGACGTCCTCACGCTTGGTTCCACGAAGAAGCAGTCCGACGTTCTCACCGGCGCGAGCATCTTCGAGAGTTTTGCGGAACATCTCGATCGCGGTGACGGTGGTCTTGGAGGACTTCTCCTTGATGCCGACGATCTCGACCTCGTCGTTCGGGTGGAGG
>JAODMT010000001.1 GCA_025464975.1 Microbacteriaceae bacterium
TGGTGGCGGAGTATCCCGTATACATCCAGATGTAGACGAACGCGATGGAGAGAAGCGCCGTCTGCGGGTCACCCAGCCAAATCTTTTCGAGACTGTGCAGGCCGAGCGCATTCATCGCAAGATCGAGGGGGCCACCGAGCGGAGAGTAGATGAATGACCAAAGGTAGCCAACTGCGACGAAGGCCATCATGGCGGGAAGGAGCAGGCTCGCTCTCACGAAGTTGCGAACGCGCTTCAGTTTGAACAGCCAAAATGCGACGAACAGCGCGACGCCATTCTGCACGACGACCACAACCACCGTGTAGACGAGCGTGTTGAGGAGTGCTCGGAGCATCGTCGGATCCTGGAACATTTTGACGTAGTTGTCGAAGCCGACGAAGTCGCCGCCGGATGGTCCGATCGCGTTGGTGAAGCTCAGCTCGATTCCCCGGATGAGCGGGTATATGACGAATACGGTGAAGAGCAACCCTGCCGGCAGGATCAGTAGAAACGCTGAGCGTCCTCGCATTAACAAAAGGGTGTGCCTTTCGGTTCAAGAAAGCCGTGGCGAGCGGCCGTCCAGCGGAAGTGCTGGGTAAGCCGCTCGCCTTGGTGGTTATCCCGTTACTTGGTTTTTGGGATCGTCTTGTCGAGCGTGCTCAGCAGACTCGAATCCGATTGCGTTGGATCGTTGAACAGGGACATTCCGACGTTCCAAAACTGCTGCTCGTAGGTCGGGTACTGTATGAACTCGATCGGCGACGGGGTGGTGCGTCCGTCGTTGAATGCCTGCACGAAGGATGTCGCGTTCGGCATGGTCGGACTCGGGACGTTCTTCAGTGTGCTGAACGAGTTCTCAGCCGCGAGGTAGCCGCCATCATTTTTTGGCTCTGTCATGAAAGCGACGTATTCCTTGGCTGCAATCTGATTTGGCGAGGCTGCATTGACGCCCCAGCCCGAACCGACGAAGGTGAAGCTCTTCGGCTTGGTACCTGCTGCGCCGCCGG
This sequence comes from Microbacteriaceae bacterium, assembly GCA_025464975.1. Classification (GTDB taxonomy): domain Bacteria; phylum Actinomycetota; class Actinomycetes; order Actinomycetales; family Microbacteriaceae; genus Lacisediminihabitans. Next base: position 987 of record JAODMT010000001.1, read on the forward strand.
GCATCGGATTCAACGAGAAGTCGAACTTCGCGCCGGCCTTGATGGCCTGCAGCTCCCACGCTCCCATCACCGTGAAGGCCCATTTGCCGGCGATGAACTGGCTGTTGCCGACATTGAAGGGCTCGATGCCGTTCATGAGTTTTCCATCGACGAGCCCCGTGGTCAGCAGCTGCTTGACGCGGTCGATCACCGGGCTGAACGCTGGATTCCAGGTTGATTTGCCTGTGTCGTAGTTGGGTCCCCAGCTGTTCGGCACGAGGCTTGCGGCCAATGCCATCGATACCTGCTCGCTCGTCCATCCCGTCTGGTTCGCCAGCAGAAGACCGGGTTGGTTTGCCGATTTGAGCTTCTGAAGGGCGGAGATGAACTCTGGCCATGTTTGGGGAACCGTGTCGATGCCGGCCTTCTTCAGGATGTCGAGGTTGGCGTAGAGGCCGATCGGGATGTTCTGTTGCGTGAACGCGTACGTCTTGCCCTTGATCTCTCCAAACGGCGCGACGTTCGGTAGCACGTCCTTGACCCACGACTGGTTACTGAGGTCGGCGAGGTAGCCCTGCTTTTCCCATTGCTGCACGCGCGTCGGGTTTGTCATGAGCACGTCGGCGGCGGTGCCGGAAGCGAGCCTTGTGTTGTTGTACTGGTCATACTCTGAGTTCGAGACGTATTTGTAGTCGAGCGTGATGTTCGGATACTTCTTCTCGAACGCTTTGTTGATGGTCGGGATGTTGGCGATCTCGGTGCCGCCGCCCTCGAAGCCCACGACGTTGAGCGTGACATGCTTCGAAGGCGATGAGGATGAGTTGGACGGCGAGCATCCGGCCAGCCCAATGCTCATCGCGGCGGCAACCGCCACGATCGCAAGTGATTTACGCACTGTTGGTACACTCCTTTGTGATTGCTGTGGTGCACCCTTGCGTCCTAGCTGTGCACCATTGGGTATTGTTTCTTTCTTGTTACTCATCCGGGTCTAGGGTTGCGGGATGAATGGGCCCAGCCTCGATTGCGGCGGGACGTGAGTGGAGAGCCCGGATCCGACCGAGATCGAATTTGGGTTCTCTGTCGAAAGTGAAAATTCCGTTCTTTTCCTGGAAGACGTCGGTCAATTGCGTGAAGCAATAGCCGAACATCGAGGGATCAGATAGCAGAACTTCGAACAGGCCTTCCGCGCGTTGGTACCACTCGTCTACGGTCAAGGGAGCCTCGCCATAGCCCCATGAGCCCGTGCTCGCGCTTTCGGTTGCTGACCACCAGATGCCTCCGAACTCGCTACAGAAGTATGGCTGTCCCGCGTATGAAATTGACCACTCGGTCCCGTCTTCTGCGTTGTTGACGAACGGGTGGCCCTCCGCGAGCCCCGCCATTTGCTCCGCGAAGGCGACCGGGTTCTGCTCATAACTGTGGGAGTCGTAGACATCGGCGCCCTCTACGCGATGCGAGTAACCTGAGGCGTCGAGCACCGGACGCGTGCGATCGATGGCTTTGGTCGCGTAGTACATGCCGTTCGTCACATCATCCAGGACCGTGATGTTTTCCGTCAGCGGCTCGAAGGTCTCGTTCAGCGGGCACCAACCGATTATCGACGGATGAGAATAGTCACGGTTGACCGCTTCGATCCATTGCGTGATGAAGGTCGCAGTGGGGATTTGACGCCCGTTTTCACGTGCGCCCCAGTCTGCAAACTCGCCCCAAACTAGGTATCCGAGACGGTCTGCGTGGTACAGATATCGCTCCTCGAACACCTTCTGGTGCAGGCGAGCGCCATTGAACCCGGCGCTCATTGCGAGTTCGATGTCGGCGACAAGGGCCGCTTCAGTGGGTGCCGTCATGAGGCCATCCGGATACCAGCCTTGGTCGAGCACGAGCCGCTGAAACAGGGACTCGCCGTTCAGTAGTACCCGCTTTCCTTCGATTGCGATCGATCGGAGGCCCGAGTAGCTGCTGACTCGGTCGAGCACACGGTCGCCGTCTCGAACAATGAACTCGATGTCGTACAGATGCGGATTCTTCGGCGACCACGCGATCCGTCGATCCTTTGGAATCTGGACAACCGTCGTGGCGCCAAGGGCGCCGATAATCCCCGTCGAACACCGAGCGACTTCGCGCTCGTGGTCGCGCACGATGACGTCGACGGTGGCACCGGAAGCATGTCCGGTGAGATTCAGATCGAACTGAAATGTTCCGGCATCAAGGTCGGGTGTTATTCTGGGTCGCTCAAGCCGCGTAGCGGAAACGGGCTCCATCCAGACCGTCTGCCATATGCCCGTCGATCGGGTGTAGAACGCCTCATAGTTTTCGGCTCGCCGGGACTGCTTTCCTCTTGGCTGAATGACCGCGTTCTCATCACGGGCGCGCACCACTATGGTGGCGAGGCGGTCGGCGGCCACGGCGTCGGAGATGTCGAATGAGAACGGTGTAAACCCACCACGATGGCTCCCAACTAGCGAGCCATTAACCCAGACCGACGTGTCGTAGTCGCAGGCCTGGAAATTGAGCAGCACGCGGCGGCCATCCCATGTTGTTGGGACCTCAACAGTTCGTCGGTACCAGACTGCCTCGAGAAACCCGGTCGCGACGACGCCGGAGAGCCTCGATTCTGGCGCGAACGGTACGGTGATCGTGCGGTCGAAACCGATCGTGTTAAAGGCAGAAGGTTCAGCTCCTTCGCTGCCGTCAATCGTGAACTCCCATTCTCCGTTGAGGCACAGCCAGTCCGCCCGGACGAATTGGGGCCGAGGATACTCCGCGCGAGGAATGGCATCAGAACGGACGAGAGCCGCCTCTTCCTCAAGGGATTCCCTCGATGCAATTGTCATGGTCTGGAGCATATAGGCATGTTTGCATCAATGCAATTCGCTAATGTGAGGACAATGTAATTCGCACTATCGAAGGAGTTCCCGTGGTCGCCACAAGGCGTGAAGTTGCTAAGGCGGCGAACGTTTCCCTTCGCACGGTCTCCAACGTTGTGAATGGATTCGAAAGCGTCGCCCCAAAAACCCGAGAACGCGTCTTGCAAGTGATCGCGGAACTCGACTACCGGCCGAGCGAGATCGCCCGCATCCTCAAGAGCGGCAGATCGGGGATCGTATCCTTAGTGCTGCCGGAGCTGGACACTCCATACTTTGCCGAGTTGACACGGGCCTTTGTGGAACTCGGCGCAGCCCGGGGCTACACGGTCGTGATCGACCAGACCGACGGAGACGTCACACGCGAACTTGAGCTGATCAGCCAGACCGACCGGGGTGCACTGTTTGACGGACTTATCGTCAGCCCACTCGGGCTTCATGCAGAGCACCTCGTGGGCATCTCACCCGAACGCCCGGTCGTCTTCCTTGGCGAAGATTCGCACACCGGCTTCGACCAGGTCATGATCGACAACCTCGCCGCATCGAAGGATGCCGTTGGCCATCTCATTGCACAGGGCCGCACCCGGATCGCCGCGATCGGAGCCGAGGCCAAACGACCAGCATCGAGCACCATCCGCCTCGCTGCGTATCAACAGGCGCTCGAGGATGCGGGACTCGTCTTCGACCCAGACCTCGTCGGTTATGTGAGCGCGTTTCGCCGACGGGACGGGGCGGCCGCAATGTCCGCACTGCTCGATCTCGCGAAGCCACCGGATGCCGTCTTCTGCTTCGCAGATCCTCTCGCACTCGGCGCGATGCGCGTACTCCACGAACGCGACATAAGGATCCCCCATGATGTCGCCGTTGTCGGCTTTGACGACATTGAGGACGGGCACTACAGCACACCGAACCTGACAAGCATCAGCCCGGACAAGACATTCATCGCCTCTAAAGCGCTGGACCTGCTGACCGCAAGGCTTGATGGTACGAACCTTCCGCCGGACTCGTACCTGGCGCCCTACAAACTCATCGTTCGGGAGTCGAGTTCCTCATCCTGACGGGCGTTCGGGCGGGTCCCTCTTTGTCGCAAGCGTATGGACGTTGCTCGTGACGGCGACCTCGCGCCAGGTTGCCGGCCCGCGAACAGGAGCGCTTGCAGCTGCTTGAGGACCACCGAGAACGTGTTGTGGCGCGCCTGGCGGCGACTCAGAATCACCTCGCCACCCTCGAACGAAAGACCAGCACCTACCGCCAGGCGTTCGAACCAGTAGAAGCCGCCCGAAAGCCGGTAAATTTCGAAGAGCCGTGACGGCAGCCTCACAACGTGCTCAAACCCCGCCGGTCCACCTGGTGTCGCATCGGCTCCAAGGTCATCGTCCTGATGCGGCACTAGCCCGAAGCCCCTACGGCGGCCCTTCACCCGCGACAGCCTGTCGCGTTCGAGATTCCACTTCGCGGAGGGCGGCCAGGCAACTGTCCACGTAGGGGGAGTGCACCCTTAGAACACGTGATTGGATGCGGTCCTTCTGGTGCTTGGCCGAGTCACAATCACCGGTAGTGCCTACTTCCCTGACGAGAGGCACCGGCATACCGTGATGTCCAGCCAACTTAAGGAGCTCTCGATGACGAGCAACACCGATCGAATGCAGCGCACCGACGACGCGTGGAACACGCGGGACTGGGACGCGTTCGATTCACTGCACGACCCCGACTGCACTGTTTTCTGGCCCGGCCGAGAAGGATCCCCGACCCACGGCGGCCACAATCACCGAGCGGAGGCCGAGAATTTCTGTGCGGCCTTCCCGGACAATCACGTCAAGAACGAGCCCTACGACATTCTCTTCGGAGAAGGCGACTTTACCTGCTTCGTCACTCGCTTTACCGGTACCTTCACCGCACGTCTGCGCTTAGCTGATGGCACGCAGATCGAGCCAACAGGTCAAGCGTTTGACCTCCTTTACTCGACCGCCGCCCGCTGGAAAGAAGGCCGGATCATCGAGGAATACCTGTTCTACGACAACGGCGCCTTCCTTCAGCAAATCGGCCTGGCCTAGCGACATCATCTACACGATGTGAGGATCGTCATGTACTGCATCAATCGGCGTTTGTCATCGTGTTGAGGTGAAGTCGAACTCATGAATTCGTGCGTACCCCCGGGCGTACCCCTGCTCCGACATCGAGGCGCCTTCCCACGATCTTGGGAAGGTCCACCGGCCGTTACACCGTGGATGTCATCGGTTCGAGCCCGGTAGGGCCCACTTCAGAATCTGCTGGTCAGGGGTCGGTACTTCGGCGATGTGGTACCGGCTTGCGTGGGTTCGTGGCCTCAGTTGTCGTTGGGGAAACGCGAAAAGCGCCCCGAAGGACGCTTTTTCGCAGACGGCGATGGTTCAGAACGCGTAAGCGCTCTCCCGTGCCGAACGCATCTGGGAATAAGCCTGGGTGAGCACTACCGTGTCCTCCACGAGGCGTTCGATGCGCAACGAGACATCGTCGCCGACGATCTGACCGCGATGGATTTCCTTCGCCTCGATGAAGACGTAGCTCTGAACGACCTGTGCCTTCATATACGTGAGGATGGGGCGCAGTTGCTGCTCGGCAACGAGGTAGTGCTTTGCCGATCCAGCCGTCACGAGGATGCCCACCACCTTGTCGCGGAATGCATCGACAGGGAGCAGGTCGAAGACGTTCTTCAGGGATCCGGGAATCGAGGCCTGGAAGATCGGTGTTCCGATGATAATCGCGTCTGCTTCCATAAGCGCCTGCGTTACGTCTCTCGTATCTCCGTCGTACTCCACGTAATCGCGTCCGTCGGAAAACATCAGTTCGTAGTCGGCAAGGTCGACAAGCCTCGTCTCGATCTCAGGATCGAATTCCTGAATGGCTTTCATCGCGTAGTCCATCGCCGTGCGTGTGGTCGCGCCGACGTTCGAACCCGACAGTCCTACAATCTTCATGCCTGTTCACTTCCATTCCGAGCGGTGTACTTCTTAACATCCGGCAAGATCTTTGTGCCGATGATCTCGATGTTCTTCATGACTTTCTCGAAGGGGACGCCGCCGAAGTCGATCTGTCCGATGAAACGCTGGTGGCCGAACTGCTCGTGCTGGTACAGGATCTTGTCGATGATCTGCTGCGGGCTACCGATGTTCATGATGCTGCGCGGATCAGTGCTCTGCGCGAAAAGTTGCTTCGGCATTCCCCGGCCGTTCGTCCTGATCATTCCGTCGTTGACGTGGGGATAGAACTCCTGCATCGCTTGTTGTGAGGTCTCCGCCACGTACAGGAAGCCGGCGGTCGCCACGGGCAGCGTTGCGGGATCAAACCCGCTGCGCTGTGCCGCGTCGCGGTAGCTGTCGATCGTGTGCGTGAAGGATGAGACGGGTCCACCGAGATGCGCCATGACCATCGGTGCCCCGGCCATGCCGGCCTTGATCGCGCTGGCTGGCGACCCTCCGACTGCGCGCCAGATGGGCATCGACCCGTCTTGAGGTCGAGGTAAGACCTCTGCGTTCCTCAGGTCGGGCCGGAACTGGCCCGTCCAGTTGACCACTTTCTCGCGGTTGATTTTCCGCAGGAGGTCGAACTTCTCCTCGAACAATTCTTCGTAGTCGCGCAGGTCGTATCCGAGCAGTTCGAAAAGACCGACGCGCGAGGCGCGGCCGGCGACGATCTCGGCGCGCCCCTGGGAGAGGAGATCGATGGTTGCGAAGTTTTCATACACACGCACGGGATCGGATGTGCTGAGGATCGTCGACGTGCTGCCGATCTTGATCTTCTCGGTCGCTTGCGCGATCGCACCCAGGATCACCGCATGGGCTTGCGAGGCGAAGAACTCCTGGTGGCTCTCGCCGAGACTGAAAAAGTCGAAGCCGGCCTGTTCGGCCGCTTTCGCGTATTCCACGAACTCGCGAACCCGCTCCCCGGCGGTGATTCGTTCCCCCGTCGAGGGATTGGGCAGATGGTCGCCCAAGGTGTACATGCCGAATTCCAGTCCGGCATCGGGATCGATTCGATACTCGGCCATGCCGTTCGTTGCGTCAGTCATTTTGTGGTCACCGTGCTTTCATCGTGGGTGTCTGGAGAGGGCTCGGCGGCAGATGTCGTGGGTGCCCGCTTCTCCAGACTGTTTTTGTGTATCTTTCGCAGGAGTGCATACAGCTGCTTCTGCTCCGCCTCGTCAAGTACGTCGTCGAACATGGAGGCCTGGAGTTCCACCTGCCCGGGATACACGGCGCGAAGCTTCTCGCGACCGGCCTCGGTGAGGGTGATGTAGTTGGTCTTCCACTCGGAAGTCCGAGTGATGAGATTGTCTTCCTCCAGCCGAGTCAGCATCCGGGATACGCCGCCGCAGCTCACGGTGAGTCGAGCGGCAAGCTCGGTCTGTGTCACGGGCTGATAGGCACTCACGTGGCTTAGCGCCTCGAATTGAGCGACCGTGAGGCCCGACTGGGACAAGTACTCGGTCGAAATGTGGTTGCTGCGCTGGACGAAGCGCGCCATCCGCAACCAGATCATCAGCCCAAGCGGACGTTCCTGCATGATTCGTTTCCTCTCCGTGTACGGGTATCACTTTACCACGCAAATGATAAACGTAGGCCGCATGTGACAGATGCCGCCCTCCGAGGAGACAACGTCGACAAAAACGGCCGCTCCTCGGAGAGTTGGTCTGATGCACGAGGTCTCCGGGGCGTCCTGGAGGCGCTGGAGTTGCTAGGCGGGGGGAGGGATCGCAATTGAGCAACGATCCTTCGATCCGGGCTTTACTTAAGGCGTGCTCGCTGCTCGCGGTGCTGCCCTTGTGGCATTTGGTGCTGAGCGGGTGCGCAGTTCGTCGCCAAGTGGCTAAAGCCCGTTCATCACAGGTTGGCGACTTGATCCGGCATTCGTAATGAGTCGGGTTGGCGAGATGTTCGAAGAACGGCTGTCGTTGCGATAGCGATGAGGCCCCACCGTCCGGCGGCCATGAGCAGCAAGACCGATGTTGACACGGTAGGTTCCGTCGCCATCTGCAGAAGAGTGATGATGCCCCCGTAGAACACGGCGCCGGACAGGATCACAGTGCCGAACAGGACGATCGACCGTAGCCGGGTTGCTCGATGGCTGAAGCCGGATGCGGCGATGAGGCACGCAACCACAAGCCCCGCAATGATCCACGTACCGAAGATGGTCGAAACCATTTCCTCAAACCGGAACTTCAATAGCAACCATTCTGTGAACGTGGCGCGATTCGCCTCGGTCAGAGGAAGGCCGAACTTGAGCGGTGTCCGGGCGTCCCACATTTCAGTCATGGTGACAAAGCCGGCGACGACGATGACGCCGACAAGAACGCCGGCGACTGCCGACGTGAGGAGCCGACGAGACAATCGCTCTGGAACAGGCGGCAGGGCCAGCGAGCGGTACTTCCGCGCAAGGATGGTTCCGGCAACAGCGACCAGTGCAATAGCTACGGGAAAGACCACCGTGCCTGGACTCGTGTAGAAGATTCCCTCAGGGGGGAGCAGGCTGTCGATCCCGGGTTGCATGAGCGGCGCAACGCTCGCCAATACCAACAGGCCAACTGAAAGACGCACTCGACTGTCGGTACCGCGTGCCGCGAACACCACCACCAGGGAAAGTAGCGGAGCCAGCAGCATGAACGCAGCGAGCAGCTGTGTCGATGCCTCAAGAACGACCCCGGCGGCGCTCGGATCAACCGATTCGGACGGGGTCGCGAGGCTCGAATATTGGCTGATCGAGACGAGTGCCGAACTGAAGGACAACGCCAACGCGAACCGCACGCAGAGGGCGACTGCTCCGTCCGAGACATGTGCCCAGCTGGAGATGGGCCGGGTGTAGGTGGCTGCAAATGCGAGGGAGCCACGCGCGATCTCCGCCGTGCTGACTCCGACGTCGGAGGCGTCGCGCAGTTCGCCCATCCACTGTTCCCGGTATCGGTTACGCAATTCCCTGGGTAGGAATGCAGCGGCGACATGAACGGCCGCGGTTGCTGAGCGGCTCATGCAAACACCACGGACGAAGTGATGAGGCGAGGAGTGGTAACAGGGAGCGACCGAGCTTCGAACCGGATGATTGCAGCCGATGCAGCCCCGGCACCACCTTCGGTGAGTTGGTAGTAGCGGCGGCGCGGACCTGGCCTCGCATCGTCGATCTCCCACGACGACGTCACCCATCCCAACGACTCCAGACGTTCAAGGATCGGATACACGCTTCCTGCCGGCCGACTACTCAACTTGATAACCATCAGTCCCCAGCACGCATCAGTCGCCTCATCCAGGACGCGAAGGACAGCAATAGTTGCGGGCGTGACACGCGAAAGTTGCTCCATACCGCAAAGCTACCTATGTAGAGATAGAGTCCACACGCCCCAGTGCGGGGGCCGCCGGGCGTACCGCTCAACGTCGCCGCTTCTAGGATTTCATCGGCATCACACATCCGAAGGGCGGGCCGAGCTGGCGCCCTACCCTGCCTGCTATTGACAAGCGGAATACTCTGCGGCAAGATTTCGGCGCGACTTCGCCTGCAACGCACGGAACACTGTGGCGCTGGTCGCGACGAAAGGAGGCCGCCATGTCCGGTCGAATTCACATCGACCTCTTCACCACTCTCGACGGAGTTGCGCAGGCTCCCGGCGGCCCCGACGAAGATACCGATGGGGGGTTCGGGTTCGGTGGCTGGCAGGCACCCTTGACCGGCGAGGTCGACGGCGCCCAAATCATGCAGGGCATAAGGGCCATGGACGCCCTGCTGTTGGGTCGCCGCACATACGACATCTTCGCCGGATACTGGCCACATCAGCTCAACGGACCCGACGCAGAAATCGCACGCGCATTCGATGCCATTCCGAAATACGTTGCGTCCCGCGGCGCCCCGGATCTGGGGTGGCGAGACTCGCATCTGCTCGGTAGCGATCTCGTCACAGAGATCACGGCATTGCGGGAGCGTCACCGGGAAATCCACGTGATCGGAAGCATCAACTTCGCGCGAACACTTGTCGCGCACGGCCTGTTCGACCAGCTGAATCTTTGGGTGTACCCAATCGTCGTCGGGCAAGGAAAGCGCCTGTTCGAAGCCGATGGGCCACCCGCAGCCCTGGAGCTGCTCGCGACTCCAGCAGCGTCAGCGAAAGGGGCGGTCCTCCTCCGTTACGGACCGGTGGCCGCAGTCCCGGGCACTGGGGACATGACCCGCGCCGCTCGCCCGACCTGATTGCCCACCGGTTGAGGCTGAAAACGACGAGACGTGACGCGTCCCGCCACTCGCGTCCGTGGACGCGTTGGCATTGGAGATTGTCAGTTTGAGCTTATCAGGATAGCCTTCTAATTGTGAGTCATCGAGACGAGGTTCAAGCGACGGCTGCCGCCGTGCATCTGGCGATCAGCTTGTTCACCCGTCGCGCCCGTGAAAGCAGATCGGGTGAGTTGAGCCTTCCGGAGAGGACGGTCCTGTCGCGTCTGGACCGTAACGGACCGGACACGGCAGCGAGTCTGGCGCGGTGGGAGGAAATCAGCCCTCAGTCGATGGGCGCGACCATGGCCGCCCTCGAATCGCGAGGGTTCGTCCGACGTGCGCCTGATCCGACCGACGGCCGTCGAGTGATCCTGACCATCACTGAGGAGGGCGTGTCCGTGGTGCGTGCCAGCCGCGGCGAATTGACCGACCGGATCGCCGCCGTTCTCGGCGAACGATTCACCCCTGACGAGGTGGAACTGATCCGTTCGGCCGCACCGCTTATCGAACGGCTCGCCGAACTGATTTGAGCTGACGCAGCCCCCGCTCTTACGCGACCACACACCGTGCTCGCGAGATCCTGCGCGCCCTTGCGCCCAACTTGGAGACCCTGCATGTCTGCAAACTCTTCACCCAGTGCCGGGATAACCGGCAAACCATTCTCGTGGCGGTTCACGACCCCGTTGTTCATCGGTTCTGCTCTGAACCCGATCAACAGTTCGCTGATCGCCACAGCGCTTGTTCCGATCGCCGCCGGCGTTCATGTGCCCATCGGGCAGACGGCCACATTGGTGTCGGCGTTATATGTCGCGACGGCGATCGCACAGCCGACGGCCGGGAAGGCCGCAGAGGTCTTCGGTCCGCGCCGGGTTTTCGTGACTGGCATTCTCCTCGTGCTCTTCGGCGGGCTCCTGGGCGGTTTCGCGCCAAGCCTGACGGCGCTGCTGGTGAGCCGCGTGTTGATCGGCTTGGGGACGTCGTGCGCCTACCCGACCGCGATGCTCCTCATTCGTCGGCGCGCGCAATCGGCCCGAATGGAGGGACCGCCAGGCGGGGTGCTCGGCGGCCTGCAGATCGCCGGCGTCGCGACCGCGTCGCTTGGCCTGCCGATCGGCGGCGTGCTGGTGCAGCTCTTCGGGTGGCGCTCCGTGTTCTTCATCAACGTTCCTGTGGCACTCATCGCCCTTGTCGTGACGCTGCTCTGGATCCCCGCGGACGCCTCTAGGGAACGCAGCAGTATTCGCGCGATCATGTCCGCGCTGGATGTGACTGGGATCGTAGGCTTCGCCGCGGCGATGACCTCGCTGCTGTTCTTCTTGTCGTCTCTCCCGGACGCGAACTGGCTGTTCCTGGTGCTCACTGTCCTGCTGTGGGGGGCACTGGTCGTTTGGGAGCGCCGGGCGAAGACACCGTTCTTCGATGTGCGTCTTCTTGCTAGCAACCGCGCTTTGTCTCGCACCTACCTGCGGTTCGCCATCATCAATCTGTGCGGTTATGTCGTGCTCTACGGCATTACCCAGTGGCTCGAAGCCAGCAGAGGGCTCTCCGAACTGCTCGCAGGACTGCTGATCCTGCCGATGACACTCGTCTCCGGCATCGTCATCATCCCGGTGTCCCGCCGCAACCTCATCCGCGGACCCTTGCTGGCGGCTGCGGTCGCCTGTGTCGTCGCCAGCGTCGCCGTTCTGTTCCTGCACACCGGAGCATGGCTGGCGGTCGCCCTGGTGATCACGATCATGCTCGGCATCGCCCTCGGGGGCGGAGTGAGCGGCAACCAGACGACTCTCTATACGCAAGCGCCCGGAGAACATCTCGGCACCGCCTCCGGGCTACTCCGCTCCTTCGGCTACATCGGCTCCATCGCATCGTCGGCCATCATAGGCATCGTCTTCCACCGGCACGTCTCGGATGCCGGGGTTGGCGTCATCGGCTGGATCATGCTCGGAGTCAGCATCATGCTCCTCTTGGTCACCCTCTTCGACCGGACACTGCGGCGCACTGCCGCCGCCTGACCCCACTTCAAAACCACTTCCCTGATCCATTTCACCAAGAGGAATTCTCGTGCCCATCACCACCATCGATCCCGCGACGGCGCTACTCGTCATCGATCTGCAAGTGGGACTCGTCGACGCTCCCACTATCCATCCGGTCCGCGCCATCGCGACCCGCGCCGGGACGCTCGCCGCGGCATTCCGAAAAGAGGGGCTCCCCGTCGTGTTCGTCAACGTCGAAGCCGCCGGGGCCACCGACTTCCTTCCCGAGCTGCGTTCACCTCGCAAGCCGGCTATCCAGCGGTCATCTGCAGCCGTTGCCGGCCTTAGCGCGCGACCCAGTCCGCCGGCTTCGTCGCCTTGCCGTCCAGCCACAGTGTGTTGGATTCGTCGCTTTGTGCGGTGCCGCTTCCGACGTGTTTTGCATCGATCCCAGCGCCACGTTTGATCACGTGCACCAGAGCCATCGCGTGGCCGCGACCGAGTTCGTAGTCTGTCTTCAGCCAGTCAATAATCACCCCCGCCTTTGTGCCTGGAGCGTCATACCCTCGACCCTTCGCGAGCGCGACAAACTCGCGGGGCGTCTTTCCCGTTTTGTCTTCGATGTTGTCCAAGTAGGCCTGAAACGACATTGAGCGTTCCTCTCTAATTCGCGGACTGTTCGCGACATTAGCCGGTGGCGGACATCGCCGCTAGAGAGGGGGCTATTTCCTGAGGATGGATCTGAGGTGGCTCCCGTATGCCCTCGTCAATAGACGTCATCGAACCGGTACCGCGCGAGCCGCGCTCGGCGGATGCCATCCGCCCGGGATAGTTGGCGTGACCCCCACCTCAGTCCCGTTCAGTTTGCACGCTTGAACAATCGCGACCATGGCGTCAAGAAAAGCCGGTTGCTGGGGTTGGAAGTCGCTCCCGACATCACGGGATTCGATGCTTCAATCCCGGCCTGGCTGTCTCGGCATGATCGACCTAGCTGAGCTTCGAAGCGATCCATCGCAAAGTTCCCCCTATTCTCTCGGTCGCCGCCGCGCGAAATACCGTCGCCCGTCGAAGCGCTGACTCGCCGGATCGAAGTCAGTAGTGAGCTAGTGGGGCGGTGCAACCACAAGCGGGTCGGTCACATGCAGTGCGCTGTTGCGACGTCGAAGTAGGCGCGGATAGCCGGGGTCAGGTCTGTGCCGGCAGTTTGGGATTTCTGAGTCACCGCCGCCCCAAGGCTTGTGAGGTTCTCGGCGTCAGCGGAGCTCAGTTGTGGCTCGCAACGCGTTTGGATCGCCGAGGCGAAGTCCGTGAAGTCCTGGGGGAGCACTCCTGCCTGGCGGTCCGCTTGCGCGTATCCCGATGAGTCTCGTAACGATGAATCGACGAGCGCCCACAGCTGTGACAACGGAGCGTCCTCGGCTGACACGTTTTCCTGCGAGGGCAGTGACGGGGTTGGATCTGCCGGGCGGCTGGTGGTGGATGGGATGGTGTGGGGCTCGGGTGACGAGGCTGCGGCGCTCGTGCAGCCGGCGAGCAACACCACGCCCATTGACGCCACAATAGCGAGTCCGAACAATCGGTTGCTCTTCACGTTTCCCCTTAACGTTCACGCATCTGGGTGGAGGCTATCCGGTTTTCAACCTTCCTCGCAACGGTGGGTGTCGCTGGGCGCGCACTACCGATGTCCGACACGAGTATCTATCGCCTTTAGTGCGTGGCCCCTGCATTACTGCTGGGATGACCGTGCGAGGCGATGCAGACAGCGCGCGGGCCAGGACTGCGCATAGGTGGATCTTTCGCAACCTGACGTGGATGATTCCGGCGGGCGGTACTCTGATCACTCTCTTGTCGCTCTGGGCTCTGTCTCCGCGCGGGCAATTCGTGCTGATCGGCCAGCTGACGACGCCTACGCTTCAACTCCTCGCAGTTGTCGGTTTCGCAACCTGCTGCGCGATTCTCATCCTCGTCCTTGTCCATCGACTCGGCCGGCGAACGGATCGCCTACTGGTAATCGACGAACGTGACCTCCTGATCTGCGAGTCGAAGTGGTTTCACACCAGCGAGAGCCTCGTGGAGTGCCATGGTCTCCTCGTCACGGTGTGAACTCGTGAGCGAGCCAGAGGATCACCGTCGCCGTCACCCTCCTCTGCGGCGCAGGAGTAGCCGGCAACGGTGACCGGTCAGACTGCCGAGGAGACCTGCACCAGGGACAAAAGCGGATCTGACACGGCGGCTTTCCGCGGTGCCGTTTGCACGAGCTAGGTGCGATCGGCTGCGCGGCGACGTTTGTACAACGTCAGTGTTAGGCCGAGCACGATCAACCCTGAGCCGAGACCAATGGCCCAGCCCGCATCGGATCCCGTTGTCGCCAGAACCGGAGCCGTGGTCGGCGTCGGCGCCTTGGACTTGGTCGGTGACGGAGTCCTGGTCGGTGTTGGCGTTGTCGTTTGGGTCGGCGTCGGCGTTGGTGTTGGGGTTGTCGTCGGGGTCGGGGTCGGCGTTGGTGTTGGGGTTGTCGTCGGGGTCGGGGTCGGCGTCGGCGTTGGTGATGGCGTGGGCGTGGGCGTTGGCGTCGGCGATGGCGTGGGCGTCGGGGTTGGAGTCGGGCTCGTAGTCGGTGACGGTGACGGTGACGGCGATGGGCTGGGGTCCACGGCCGTCGTCACAGACGAAAGGACATTGTTCTGAGTCGCAGGCTCCGCCGCATTTGCCGCGAGCGGGGCGAAAGTCAAGGGGAGGGCGAGAAGCGCTGCGGCGCTCGTCAATGCGCCTCTGACAATGCGATGGGGGGAGGTGTCATGGGTAGGTGACATGGAATCAGCTCTCTATGGGTTGGTCGGGAAACAACACAAGATTCTTGATCTATTTGCAGAATAGCCCATTTGATCCGGAGCGGGAATATTTCTCACACACGCAGGGCACGCCGCCGTGGCCGCGCCGCCGCATTGGCGCCAGGACGAAGTCGAGGAGTTCGAGTTAACCCCGGTCGACGGTGAGCTACTCCGCGACTGTGACCGCGGGAATCGTCGGGGCCTGGCCTCGACGGTAGACCATGACGGTTCGGCGGAAAGTGATCACCGGCGTGCCGTCTTGCTTGTATCCCGTCGTTCGGACAGTCACGATCCCGACATTCGGCCGGCTCTGAGAAGATCGGGTCTCGAGCACTTCGGATGTTGAGTAGACGGTGTCGCCTTCGAACAGGGGGTTCGGAAGACGCACTTCGTCCCACCCGAGATTCGCCATCACGTTCTGCGATATGTCGCTCACGGTCTGACCCGTCACCAGCGCGAGCGTGAACGTGGAGTTGACGAGGGGCTGACCGAATTCGGTCTGGGCGGCGTAGTGGTGATCGAAATGCAGCGGTGCGGTGTTCTGCGTGAGCAGCGTGAACCAGGAGTTGTCCGTCTGGGTGATCGTCCTGCCCAGCGAATGCTGGTAGACATCTCCGACTGCGAAGTCCTCGAAGAAGCGGCCGCGCCAGCTCGGTACTGAGTTCATTGTGATTCTCCTCGTTCGGTGGTAATTGCCAGGCCAATGATCCGTCGGCTTCGCCGGACGACCGCTTCGTCGACCATGCGTCCGTCTTCGCCGAGGATGACCCCCGACCCGTCGGCCATTGCCGTGTCGTAGCGTTCCACCAGCGCTCGAGCCGCGGCGACTTCATCGGGCGAAGCGGCAAAGCAGCGATGGATGACGTCCAGCTGCGCCGGATGAATGGCGACCCGCCCGAGGAATCCGGCCCGCTGCAGCCGTCGCGTCGAGGTCGCGAGAAGGTCCAGGTCGCGAAATTCGGGGGAGACCGCCCCAACCGGCGGAAGCAGGCCGGATGCGACCGAGGCGACCACGACGCTCGATCGAAGTGGTGCTAGTTCGGCCTCGTCCTCCCCAGGCTCCAGGCCCAGATCGGCGGCAAGGTCGAGCTCGCCGATCTGTAATTTCTGCACCCTGGGTGCGCCCGCGATGTCGGAGAGCGCTTGCAGCCCGGTCGCCGACTCGATCAGCGGCATGAGCAGGGTCGTCTGTGCGGGCACGCCGCTGCGTTGCTCGAGGGCATCCAGCAGCTCGGACGCGCGTCGCACCTCGGCACCGCTGGAGACTTTGGGCAGGCAGATGCCGGTGAGCCCTCGACCGAAAACGGCAGCGATGTCAGCGAGTCCGGGCTCACCATGGTTAACCCGTACCCATCGTTCGGCGACGAGAGCGCCAGATTCACCGGCCAGCCAACGGGCCGTGTTGTCGGTGGCTACGCCCTTCCTGCTCGGTGCAACCGAATCCTCAAGGTCGGCGATTATCGCGTCAGCTCCCCGTGACGCCGCCTTGCCGAGTCGTTGTTCCTCGTCGGCCGGTACGTACAGGTAGCTGCGCATCATTCTTTGGCTCATCGTCGTTGCACCCTTACGCGGATCAGAACAGCAGTTGGACGAGCTGTCGGGAGGACTGGAGATGCTCGCGCATCGCCCTTTCGGCTTCGACCGGATCGTGGCTCTCGAGCGCCGTGAGAAGACTCGAATGGGAGAGCATGGACTCTGTTCTTGCTGGCCTGTTCTTCCAGTACAGCCGCCAGAATCGCAGGCTGTGCATAAGAAGGCGGTCGGCGGCATCCTGCAGCAGGGGATTCCTGATCATGTGTACCAAGAAGCTGTGTACCGCGTAGTCATCCTTGAGAAATTGCTCGGGATCGGACGTGGTTCGTGCTCGGTCCACCGTCGAGACGAGTTGCCTGAGCGTAATGAGATCCTGCTCCGTGGCACGGGTCGCCGCAATATAGGCAACGCCGCACTCAATCGCTTCGCGAGCCTCGAACATGTCGAGCACATCGTCCAGGGTCAAGGGGGTGACAACGATTCCGCGCCTCGGGAGAATCGTCACGAACCGATCCTTGGCCAGGCGAGCGAGTGCTTCGCGCACCGGCATCCGCCCCAGCCCAAGCTCATCGGCGAGCGACTGCTCGTTGAGGAAGGCACCGGGAGCCAGGCGCAGGTCAAGGATCATGTCCTGCAGCATGTCAAAGGCGGTGTCGCTTGCCCTCACCGTTGCCACGGGCGCTCCCTCGGTCAGTTTTTGCAGAGACGAACAGTCGCTGTCTCACGTGGCGGCCCAGCGTGGTCCCCAAAACCATACCGGCTCACACCGAGACGCTCGGGCCAGAAACACGCATCAGCGAATCCCTTGCTCTCGCGCTCAGGCTCTGATATATCTGTCCGTATATTAGCTACATATCACCCGAAATAAAACTGAAATATGAACGACATATAAGCTAGCTAGCTTTTGCTTCTCGCCCCGAATCAAAGGAGTTTCGATCATGACAGATGCAAACGTTCCTCCCGTTTCAGCGCCAAAGGCCCATCGACTCCAAGGTGGAGTGCTCACAATCCCTAACGCAATCGCACTGTCGGCCGCAGCCATGGCTCCCGTGCTTGCCATCGTCCTCAATGCGCCGGCCGCCGCACCCGTTGCCGGCGCAGCCTTGCCGCTGTCTTTTCTGATCGCGTTCATCGCTGCCGCGCTCGTCGGCAACACCGTGGTGCAGTTCTCGCGACAGTTACCCTCGGCCGGGTCGTTTTACACCTTCAATTCGAAGGGCCTTGGTCCGCTGGCTGGGTTCTTCACCGGATGGCTTTTTTGGATCGGGTACGCCGTGCTTGCGCCCGGACTTTTCACCGCATTCGGTGCATTCGTTCACGACTACGTGCTCTCGACCTTCGGGGCCGACATCCAGTGGTGGCTGTTCAGTCTGGCCGCGATGGCGATCATCCTTGGTCTTTCGCTGCGCAGCATCCGGGCTTCGGTCAACCTCGACCTCGCCCTGCTGGTGATCGAGGTCGTCGTCTTCCTCATTCTCGGCATCCTGGCGATCTCCACCGCGGGCAGCGGCAACACCGGCGCGGTTTTCCTTGTGTCGTCCTCGCCCACCGGATTCAGCGGCGTCGGCCTCGGGGTGGTATTCGGTCTTCTGTCGTTCATCGGATTTGACGCTGCGGCGACTCTGGGAGAAGAGACCCGCAACCCCAAGCGCAGCATCCCGTTGGCGATCATCGGGGCGCTCGGCGCCGTCGGCGTGTTCTACGTGCTCATGATGTATGCCCTCACCGCCGGCTACCGGTTGAACGACCCGGCTCAGCTGAGCGCATTCATCAAGGATGCGAATCCCTTTGTCACCCTCGGCCAACACGTCGCGCCCTGGCTGCTTCAGCCCATTGAACTCGCTGCGATTGCCGGAATCTTCAGCTGCTTCCTCGCGATTCACAACACCACGGTGCGTGTGATGTTCTCGATGGGGCGCGACCGTGTGCTGCCCGCCTCTCTCGGACGCGTGCATGCCCGCTGGTTCTCGCCTCACCGCGCAATCGCCGTGCAGACCATCTTCACGGTCGTCGTCGGCATCGCGGTCGGACTGTGGCTCGGACCGGGCGCCACTGGTGCTTACGCCTTCACCGGGTCGATCGGGACCGTGGCAATCGTGATCGTCTACATCCTCAGCAACATCGCCCTGATCAGGTTCTTCTGGCGCCGGTCGGACCGCAAGGTACTGGTGCACATCGTCGTCCCGATTCTCGGCATCATCGGTCTGGCATACCCGCTCTGGGCGGTCAGCAACCCAGCCCAGGCTGCCCCCTACAACCTGGTCCCGATCGTTGTACTCGTGTGGATCATCGTCGGCATTGTGCTGTACCTCTATTACCGCGCGAAGTCCCCGCAGAAAATCGCCGCCCTCGGCGCCTTTATCGCGGAGGATGACGCCCCCCTGGGTGAGCAGCACGAAAACCTGCTCACCGCGCGTGCGTCTTCGGTGCAACATCCGACGATCGCTGAGGAAGCGGCGACGCATGCGGAAAACACGAAGGACTGACGTTGATCAACATAGAAGGCAAGAACGTATTCACCGAGCTCGAAGAGCTTGTCGATCCGGCGCATACCGCGCTGATCGTGGTTGACATGCAGCGGGACTTCATCGAGCCTGACGGGGCGTTCGGCGAACTCGGGATTGACGTGTCTATGTATGAAAAATCGAGGCCGCGGTTGGCAGCGTTGCTGGCCGCGGCCCGTCTCAACGGGACGCTTGTGGTGCACCTCCAGAACACGGCGCTTCCCAAGCGAATGAGCGATTCGCCGGTGCAGATCCGCTTCAATTTTCGGATGCACGAGGAGGCCCGCCGCCAGGGCGCGCCGCTGCGGTACACGATCCCCGGTACGCGGGGACACGAGTTCACCGAGGACTTCGCTCCGCTCCCGGACGAACTCGTCGTGCGCAAGTATCGTTCGAGCGGGTTCTGGGGTACCAACCTCGACATGCTCCTTCGCAGCAACGGCATCAATACAGTCGTAGTGGGGGGATGCACGACGGAAGGCTGCATCGAGTCCACGGCGCGAGATGCGATGTTCAACGACTATTACGTCGTGATCCCCGAAGACTGCGTCGCCAGCGACGACAGGGCGCAGCATGACGCCTCGATGTTGCTCATGCGCCACAGGTTCGACATAGCCACGGGCGATGAGATTGGGCGGGTGTGGGAGAACCACAGCACGATGAGCAGGAGTGGGGAGCGCGCGTGAAGAAGCTGGAGGGGCGGACTGCCGTAATCACCGGCGCAGCGTCGGGAATCGGCAAGGGAATAGCCATAGCGTTTGCTCGCGAGGGCGCCGCCATCGTCGTCGCGGACAGGGTGAACGAAGCCCAGGCCGCTGAAGTGCTTGGCGGCATCCGGGAGAACGGCGTCGAAGCATTGTTCGTCCACACCGATGTCAGCGACGAGGAAAGCGTGCGCTCGATGGCCGTCCAGGCCCTCGATCGCTTCGGCAAGGTCGACATCCTCGTCAACAACGCCGGCATCTTCACCGAATCGCTCATCGAGAACATGACGATCGACGACTGGGATCGGGTCGTCAATACCAATCTGCGAGGAACCTTCCTGTGCACTCGAGCCTTGATAGGGCAGATGCTCGAGCGTGGCGACGGGCGCATCATCAACATCGCCTCGCAGCTCGGCCAGATCGGCGGGGGAGCGGCCGGCCATTACGCGGCGAGCAAGGCCGGCGTCATCGGCCTCACCAAGTCGCTGGCTCGCGAAGTGTCGACACGGGGAGTGTTGGTCAACGCGATAGCGCCCGGTCCGATCGAGACCCCGCTGCTCGACAGCGAAACCGAAGAGTGGCGCAGTGGAAAACTCGCAGAGCTTCCCATCGGTCGATTCGGGACGGTAGACGAGGTGACTCCGACCGCCGTTCTCCTGGCCTCCGCCGGTGGCTCCTACTACGTCGGCCAGACTCTCGGCCCCAATGGCGGAGATGTGATGCTGTGACGCGTGTCGTGGCCAGACCGGGCATGAAAGTTGATGAGGGACTAATGATTGTGGGAAATGAAATGGTGCGCATTGCGGCACTGGCACGGCGACGATCGAACCCGAAAACGGCGGGCCTCGAATCGTGAAGCCGCTTCAGGATGTCCGGATCATTTCCCTGGAGCAGTACGGGGCCGGACCGTTCGGCAGCCTGCAACTCGCCGATCTGGGCGCGGATGTGATCAAGATCGAGGACCCGTCCAGCGGCGGCGACATCGGACGGTACGTCGTTCCCATGCAGGACGGAGAAGACAGCCTCTTCTTCGAGACCTTCAACCGCAACAAGCGCAGCATCAACCTAGACATAACTACGCCGGCCGGGCGGGCCGTGTTCGAGGACCTCGTGAAGGTCAGCGACATCGTCTATTCGAACCTTCGTGGTGACGTGCCGGCCAAACTTGGCATTCGGTACGAGGACCTGAAGCATCTCAATCCCGCGATCGTGTGCTGTTCGCTCAGCGGCTTCGGGATGACCGGACCTCGCAGCGCTGAGCCCGGCTACGACTACGTCCTGCAGGGCATGGCCGGATGGATGGACCTCACCGGGGAACCCGACGGCCCCCCGACCAAATCGGGGTTGTCGGTTGTGGACTATTCGGGAGGGCTCGTGGCCGCGATCTCCATCCTCGCCGCACTGCACGCCGCGAGGCGTGACGGTGTCGGGGCGGACTGCGACATCAGCCTGTTCGACACGGCCATCTCCATGCTCACCTACCCGGCCGCGTGGGCGCTCAACAGCGATTTCATCCCGTCGCGAACGCATCACTCCGCGCATCCGTCGCTCGTTCCGTTCCAGGCTTTTCCGACGGCGGACGGATGGTTGGTGGTCGCCTGTCCGAAAGAGAAGTTCTGGAAACGGCTCACTTCGGTGCTTGGTCGTCCCGAGCTTGCCGAGGACCCCCGCTTCTCGAGCTTCTCCGGACGGCGTGAGAACTCCGCGATCCTCGTCCCGATGTTGGAGGCGGAGTTCCTTACTCGGTCTGCCGAAGAGTGGCTGCCGGAGCTCCGTGCCGCCGGGGTGCCGTGTGGTCCGGTGAATTCGGTGAAGGAAGCCCTTGCCGACCCGCACACCGAGGCGCGCGGAATGCTCGTCACCACGGAGCATCCGCATTTCGGATCTGTCGTGCAGGTTGCGAGCGCGGTACGGGTCGGCGACGAGCCACGCGGTCATCGCCGGGCGCCCCGCCGCAACGAAGACGCGGCGGCCGTCATGCACGAACTGCTGGGATATTCGCCGGAGCAGCTGGAGGAACTGGCCGAGGCCGGGGCGTTCGGTTTGCCGCCCGTGACACTGGCGGAGGCGGAACCGCCGATGCCGATACACCAGACTCAGGAATAGGAGAGGCATCATGTTCGATCTCACGGGTCGCGTAGCGCTGATTACAGGAGCCGCATCCGGAATCGGGGCGGCGACCGCACGGGTGTATGCGGAGGCGGGAGCCGACCTCGCGCTCGCCTGGTATCCGCCCGACGGACACGACATCGAGCCGGTGCGGAGAGCCGCAGAGAAGGCCGGGCGCAGGGTGGTGGTCGCAGAAGTGGACGTCACCAAGACCGGCGATGTCGACGCCCTCGTGGCGCAGGCGGTGAGCGAACTCGGGGGGATGCACATCGTCGTGGCCAACGCCGGGATCGCCCGAAAGGTGGAACTCGAGGACCTCGACGACGCGGCCTGGAACAAGGTCGTCGACGTCGACCTCAATGGAGCATGGCGTGCCTTCCGCGCGGGGATTCCGCACATGCAGAGTGCGGGCTTCGGGCGTCTCATCGCCACCTCCTCGGTTGCCGGCACCGTGTCGGCCTGGCCGCAGCACTCCCACTACGCGGCGGCGAAGGCGGCTCTCGTTGGACTCGTCAAGTCGCTGGCGGTCGAGTTCGCCGCTGACGGCATCACCGCGAATGCGGTCGCGCCCGGTGTCATCCGGACGCCCCAGGCGCTCGATCCGGTCAACTCGCTCGGGCCGGACGGTGTCGATGCCGTCGCCGCGAAAATTCCGGCCGGCCGGGTCGGCACCCCGGAAGACATCGCGTATGTCTACCAGTTCCTGGCCAGCGCGGAGGCCTCGTACGTGAATGGCCAGCTTCTCGTCGTCGACGGGGCCCGCAGCCTCGCCGGCCTTGACTGATATCCCCCGACCCGAGCAAGGAGAATTATCGTGACTCTCAATCCGCAGTTCTACCGCCAGAGCGACGTCGAGGGAATTCCGGGCCCGCCGCGCGACCTGATCGGATATGGCGAACACCCGCCTCGCGTGCGTTGGCACAATGACGCCAAGGTGGCGATACAGGTGGTGGTCAACTACGAGGAGGGCTCGGAAAAGACCTTCGCCATGGGCGACCAGGTCAACGACGGCATGTACGAACTGCCCTTCGCCGTCGACGACCAGAGAGACCTCGCCGTCGAATCCATGTACGAGTACGGGTCGCGTGCGGGCATCTGGCGACTGTTCCGGGTATTCGACAAGGCGAACATCCCGGTCACCTTCTTCGCGGCGGCGGTTGCTCTCGAGCGCAATCCCGAAGTCGCGGCGAAACTGGCACGACGCGGGGACGAGGCCGCCGGCCACGGTTTCCGCTGGAGCAACCACTACGAGATGACCAGGGACGAGGAGCGTGAGGCGATCAAGCGCGCCATCGCCTCCATCGAGAAGACAACCGGGTCGCGGCCCGAGGGCTGGTACTGCCGCGAAATGAGCGTCAACACCCGGGATCTCGTGGTGGAGGAGGGCGGCTTCCTGTACGACTCAGATACCTACAACGAGGATCTGCCGTACTGGACCACCGTGCACGGCCGAAGTCACCTGGTGGTTCCGTACTCGCTCGTCGTCAACGATGCGCGCTACATCCTTGGCACCGGTTACGGCAGCCCCGAGCACTTCTTCGAAACCGCGAAGGCGAGCCTCGACCGACTGCGCAACGACGGCGACGACCTGGGACGGATGATGTCAATCGGCCTGCACCCACGCATCACCGGCAATCCGGCACGCGCGGATGCTCTGGCTCGGTTCATCGAATACGCTCAGGGCTTCGACGATGTCGCATTCATGCGCCGAATCGACATCGCCCGGACATTCGCGGAGCAGGTTCCGCGGCCTTAGCTGCCGTACGAAATCGCGCCACAGGGTGATTTCGACCTTTTCTTAGTTGCGTAATGTGACGGCAGCGTTGGTGCGCCCGCCAACGCGACGAGGAGTATGGGACCGAGCGGTCGCACCGTCCTGGCCGCCGGGGTGGAGAGCGCATGACCAAGCAGATTTCCTTCAATCTCTTTGAGATGAACACAGTCGGCCACATTTCGCACGGGCTGTGGGTGCACCCGTCGAACACGCGTCACCGGTTCAACGACCTCGATTTCTGGATCGAAGAGGCCACATTGCTCGAAGAGGGACTCTTCGACGCCGTGTTCCTCGCCGATGTGATCGGGGCCTACGACGGTTGCCGAGGCGGCCCCGAAACTGCGTTGCGCGAGGGCGTACAGATTCCCAGCAACGATCCCCTTCTCGTAATCCCGGCGATGGCAGCCGTCACGAAGAATCTCGGATTCGCGGCTACCTTCTCGACTACCTACGAGCCGCCGTTTGCATTTGCGCGTCGGGCATCCACCCTCGACCACCTCACAAAGGGGCGCTTCGGTTGGAACATCGTCACGTCCTACCTGCCAAATGCGGCACGCAACTTCGGCCTGGCCGACGAGATCGCCCACGACGACCGCTACGCGATCGCCGAGGAGTACCTCGACGTGCTGTACAAGCTGTGGGAGGGCTCGTGGGATGACGACGCGGTCGTCCGCGACCGCAACAACCGGGTCTATACCGACCCGACGAAGGTGCGCTACATCAACCATGTGGGCGAGCACTATCGGGTCGCGGGCCCGCACCTGACGGAACCGTCCCTGCAACGCACTCCGACCCTGTTTCAGGCCGGCAGCAGCGCGCGCGGGAAGGAATTTGCTGCTCGCCACGCCGAGGGAGTGTTCGTCGGCGGCACGACCCTGCAGTCCTACAGGCAAAACGTTGCGGACATTCGCCGCCTCGCCGAGGAGAACGGTCGCGGGCGGGACAGCATCCGTACCTTCGCCAGCGCGGTGATCGTCGTGGACAAGGACCGGGAGTCGGCCCTGGCCAAGGCCGAGGAGTACAAACGGCTATCGAGCGCCGAAGGATACCTCGCCCACGCCGGCGGAGGCGGAATCGACCTCGCGGCGTACCCGAAAGACGCGCTGATCGCGGATATTCTCGCCGCCGAGAACCGCCCTGGACGCGACAACTCACCGGAGAACCGCCGCTATGCTCCCGGCGTGACGGTCGGCGATGCGCTCGAAAAGCTCACGAACTTCGATCGAAGCGCCTTTTACGCCGCTGGATCGCCGACGGATGTTGCGGACGCGATCGAGCGCTGGGTCGCCGAAACCGACCTCGACGGCTTCAATGTGCGCCAGTTCCTGACGCCCGGCACGGCGGAGGACTTCATCACCTACGTGATTCCCGAACTCCAGCGACGCGGGCTCTACCGCACCAAGTACGAGGAATCGACCTTGCGCGAGCGGCTGTTCGGCGCCGGTAATCGGAGGCTTCCGGACACCCACCCCGGTGCGCGCTACCGCGGTGGAGCAAATCTGGACGGTGCGCCGTCGATCGCGGGAGGCGCGACGGCGTGACGTCACAGGCGAGTCGGCCGCCCCTTGAGCCGTGACGACTATCGTCGCAGCGCCTTTCGAGCCAGCCAATTTCCGAGGAACTGCACCAGCTGCACGAGCACAACGATCACCACGATGACGACGAATGTGATCTCCCAGTTGAAGCGTGAGTAGCCGTACTGGATAGCGAAGTCGCCGAGCCCCCGCCCGCCGACTGCGCCTGCGACTGCCGACATGTCGACAATCCCGATGAACACGAAGGTGTAGCCGAGGATCAGCGGGCCGAGCGCTTCCGGAATGAGCAGGGTGAAAATGATGCGCCATGGCCCGGCGCCCGCGGCCCTCGCGGCCTCGATGGTGCCAGGGTCGATCGTCACGAGATTCTGCTCGACGATGCGCGCGATCCCGAAGGTGGCGCCAATGACCATCGCGAAGATCGCCGCATTCGGACCGATTGTGGTCCCAACGAACACGATAGTCAGGGGGCCAAGGGCCGCGATCAGGATGATGAACGGGATGGGGCGCACGATGTTGACGACCACGTTCAACACGTTGTACACAACTCCGTTTTGCAGGATGCTGCCGCGACGCGTCGTATAGAGGAGCACGCCAAGAGCGAGCCCGAGTAGTCCGCCGAAGATCAGCGTGACAACGACCATGTACAGGGTGAGCCAGGTGTTCTCGACGAGAAGAGGGAACATCTGACCCCAGTCGGTGGCTATGTAGTGCAGCGCGGCGGTCATGATCGCACCTCCTCGACGCTTGTCACGGACTGAAGGCTCGCGATGAGGGAATCAACCCCACCGGGTGGTCCGTTTAGCTCAAGCGTCAGGCTTCCAAAGGAACGATCCTGAATTGCCCCGATGCCGCCGTACACCACTTCGAATTGCACCCCGTGATCGGAAAAGGCGTGGCTCAGCAGCGTGCCGATCCGCAACGATTCGTGAATTTCCACGTTGACGATCCGTCCCTTATGGGTCCTCTGCAGCCGATCCAGGTCGCCCGGCGACGGCTGATTCCGGATGACGGTGCTGATGAACCGCCTCGCCGTCTCGGTCCTTGGATTGGAAAAGACATCGAAGACGGCGCCCTGCTCCACGATTCGCCCATTCTCAAGCACCGCGACCCGGTCCGCGATCGAGCGCACGACGTCCATCTCATGCGTGATGACGATGATGGTCACACCCAGCTCCCGGTTTACCTTCTGCAATAACCGCAGCACCTCTTGCGTCGTCTCGGGATCCAGAGCACTCGTCGACTCGTCCGCCAGTAGAAGCTTCGGCGACGTGGCGAGGGCGCGCGCGATGCCGACACGCTGTTTCTGGCCTCCAGAGAGCCGATCCGGGTAATCGTGGGCGCGATCGAGCAGTCCGACGAAGTCGAGTAGTTCCGCGACGCGGCTGTCCCGATCTGCCTTCTTCCAGCCCGCCACCCGAAGCGGGTAGGCGACGTTGCCGGCGACCGTGCGCGAGTTGAACAGGTTGAACTGCTGGAAGATCATCCCGATGCCAAGCCGCACCTTGCGCAGGTCGGATTCCCGCATGACGCCGACATCTTGTCCCGCGACCGTGAGCGTGCCGGAACTCACACGCTCGAGACCGTTGACGAGCCGCACGAGCGTGCTCTTGCCCGCACCCGAGTACCCGATCACACCGAAGATTTCACCCTCCTCGACGGACAAACTGACGCCGTCGATCGCGGTGACGACCTGCTGGGTCGTGGTGAAAACTTTCGACACGTTGTCGAATTGCACGATCGTGGACACGATGGCTCTCTCTTCGCTGTTCATGTCGGTGTGCTGCCGGATGAGTGACCCGGCAGCACACCGGGGCGTGAGGACTTCTACTTGTTCGCCTTGACCTGCGCTTCAATCTTTTTCAGCAGCGCGCGCAGTTGCTTGCCGGAGTACCCCGTCACGACAACGCCGGTTCCCTTGGAGGACGCGGCGACCGCCTTGAGCACCTCGGGATCGTGGTACAGCTTGGCGAGTTCGAGGTACTTGGGGTTGTTGATGTCGGCCGCGCGGGCGACGATCAGGTTGATGTAGGGCTGGGCACCGGGCGACTTCGGGTCGTCGGCGAAGATCG
The DNA here is from genome assembly GCA_025464975.1 of Microbacteriaceae bacterium. GTDB lineage: Bacteria > Actinomycetota > Actinomycetes > Actinomycetales > Microbacteriaceae > Lacisediminihabitans. The sequence continues at coordinate 28,095 of JAODMT010000001.1, forward strand.
CGGAATGAGGATCGATCTTGGCGTCGGTGAGGAAATTGTTGTTGATGACGGATCCGTCGACCGACGGCAGCGAGAGCACCGTCTGCGCGGCATCGACGGTGACCACCTTCACCTTTGATTTGGAAGCGTCAATATCCGCCGGGGTCGGAGCGAACCTGTCGCCCTTGAGCGTGAGTAGTTTGGCCGACTGAAGCATGAACAATGCGCGCGCCTGGTTCGATGGGTCGTTCGGAATCGCGATTGTTCCTCCGGCCGGAATGCTTGTGACCGACTTCCACTTCTGCGAGTAGAGGCCAAGGGGAACGATGATCGTAGAGGCGATTGGCTCGAGATCATTTCCGGTGTCGACGTTGTACTGGGCGAGGAAGCGCAGGTGCTGGAACGAGTTGAGGTCGGTCTGCTTCTGCTGCAGCGCGGGGTTCGGCTGCTGGTAGTCGCTGAAGCCGACCACCTCCAGCGTGATTCCGTTGGCCGCCGCCTTCTTCTTCAAAATGCCCCAGTACGGCTGACTGGTGTCAGAGGTGCCGATCTTTATGACCACGGGTTTGACTCCCGCCGCATGGACCGGCTTGGCGGTCGTCAGATTGACGATGATCAGCGACACGGCGACGATGACCGCGACGGCCACCACGAGACCGCTCACGATCCAACCGGTCTTGCTTTTCTTGCGGTCTGGAAGCCTGGGCGGCGTAACCGGTCCTGTCGGGTTGGCTGCTTCGGACATGAATTCCTCTTTTCAGGATGCTGTGAGCGCGAGGACCGGTGCGGCCCGGCACTCAGCATTGCCCGGCCTGCAGCCGCAAGCGAACATGTTCCGAAGTGTTAAGGCACATGACGTAACAGTTGCGAGCGGACCTCAACATGTGCTGGTGGGCCGCCAACTCGTAAGCTCAGATCGGACGTACCCATTTCCGCCTGGATGAGGGCCGCCATCCTGTTCGAATGAGGGGCCCCATGGATCTTTTTCTCACTGCGCTGAGCGGCATTGCGTGGACGATCGTTTACATTGACTCAATCCGGGTGGGATTCCGCCAGCGAACATATGCGATGCCGGTCGCTGCGCTCGGCCTCAACATCGCCTGGGAGTCGACCTATGCCATTCACGGCTTGACCACGGGTATCTCGGCTCAGGGCGTCATCAACGTGGTGTGGGCGCTCGCGGATCTCGTCATCGTGTACACGTTCTTTCGCTTCGGGCGTTCCGAGCTCCCGAAATTCGTCTCGAAGCCGATGTTCGTGGGGTGGGGGGTGCTCGTCTTCGCCGCGTCTTTCGCTGTGCAATGGCTATTCATCGGGCATTTCGACTGGATGAAGGCCGCCCAGTACTCGGCGTTCCTGCAAAACCTGCTCATGTCGGGTCTGTTCATCGCGCTCTTCGTTGCTCGCCGCGGGAGCCGCGGACAGACCCTACTGATAGCTATCGCGAAGTGGATAGGGACTCTCGCTCCGACGATCCTCTTGGGGGCCATCGGGGGTTCGGGGTTCATCCTGGGTATCGGCATACTGTGCAGCGTTTTCGATCTCGTCTACATCGGTTTGCTGGTGTGGGCGAAGCGGAATCCCGCGGCGCTTGATTCCGGGACCGCCGACAGTGTGAACCTATTGGCCCCCGGGATCGCCCCACCGGGTCGCTAGGATTCCGGCATGGCAGCGCAGACTGCAGCGGCGGTTAAGGAGGCGCTGGCCGCCGTCGCCAGTCCGGAAGACGCCCGATTCCTTCAGCGCTTCTTCAAGACGGGCGAGGGCCAGTATGCGGCGGGCGACATCTTCATCGGTGTTCGCGTACCGCAGACCCGCGCCGCCGTGAAGCGCTTCTCCGCTCTGCCTCTTGCCGAAGTCGAGGTGTTACTGGCCAGCCCCGTTCACGAACATCGACTTGCCGGCCTGCTCATTCTCTGTTCGCAGTTCTCTGGAGGGAGTTCTCTCAGAAGACGCGACGACGCCGTGAGGCATGCCATTGTCGACTGCTACCTCAGCGCGGTTCGCAGCGGTCGGGTGAACAACTGGGACCTGGTGGACTCGTCGGCGGACCCCCTGCTCGGCGAGTATCTCTTCGACCGTCCGCGGTCGCTGTTGTTCGAGCTGGCGAGGAGCGAGTCGCTCTGGGAGCGCCGGGTGAGCATGCTGTCCACCTTTGCTTTCCTTAAGCACGGGGACGCGTCGACGACTCTTCAGATCGCCGACCTGCTCCTCGACGATCGCGAGGATCTGATCAACAAAGCGGTGGGATGGATGCTGCGAGAGGTGGGCAAACGCGTCGATCGGGACCTGCTCCTCACCTTTCTCGACGCGCACGCAGCGCGCATGCCGCGCACCGCACTCAGTTACGCGACGGAACATCTCGATCCCCAGCGGCGAGCCGACTATCGGGCACGCCGGTGATTCGCACGGCGGCGGAAAACCCATAGGGTCCTCGTGGATCAGCCGGTGCCAGAAGCCAGATAACCCGCGCGGCTGGAGATCTCGTCGGCAGCGGCCCGGACCACGGAACCAAGTTCATGCAGCTGATCGAGGCTCAGCATCAACGCCAACCCCGACACGCTGATTCCCCCGATGACGGAGCCCGTGGAATCGCGCACTACCGCGCCAACGCACCGCACGTTGGGCTCGTTCTCCTCGTCGTCAATGGAATAGCCGCGCCTGGTCACCTCCGCCAACTCCCGGAGCACCAAATCAGGATCCGGCTTGCGATGCGCAGCCGAGGGAAGTTCCGACGTGCGCTCGAGAATTGCGGCGACCTCCGAGGACGGGAGCGCGGAGAGAATCGCCTTGCCGATGGAGGTGCAGTGAAGGGGAATCTGCATTCCGACCCGGGAGGCCATTTGGTACGGTTTGTCGCCTTCGACCTTAGCCAGATAAACAGCAGCGTCTCCGGCTCGCACCGCGAAGTGGATGGTGTGCCCGGTCGTGCTTTGCAGTTCGTCGAGGACCGGCTCGGCGCTCGAGAGCATGTCGGAGCTGGCATCGCCGCCACCGGCGAGTGCGCGAATCGCGAGACCTGGCGCATAGAGACCATCCCCGCGTGCTTGCGCGTAGTTGCTCTCCACCAAAATCTGCAGGATGCGGTGAACGCTCGGCCGGGCGAGGCCGGCTCGTTCTGCAAGGTCCGACAGGCGATGCGGGCCGTTGGGTGCGCTCAGGGCACGCATCACGGCGAGGGCCTTCTCGATCGAATTCATCTTCCACAACCTCTTGTCTGGACAGCCTCGAAGCGCTGCGACTATCATTTCACAATATTGAATCGCGTTTCATATCGTGGAACGTTTTTTTGCTAGCCGACCTCGGGAGCACTTATGATCACCTCTTCGCCTCCCGCCCCGACGCGGATGCCGGTTTCTGCCGTCCTGCGCGAGAGCCGGCTTATCGCGGTGCTGCGAGCCGATGATCCAGGCGCCTATGACGCGGTGGTCGACGTTCTGGTGGAAAGCGGCGTTCGCTCGATCGAGCTGACTCTGACGACGCCGGGCACGCTCATCCATCTCCCGAACCTTGTCGCGCGCACGGTGGGCGCCGCCGAGATCGGCGTCGGAACCGTGACCACGGTCGAGGAGGCAGAGCACGCGATCGATGCCGGCGCCAGCTACCTCGTGACACCGGTCGCCCGACCACAAGTAGTAGAAGTCGCTGTGCGTCGCGCTGTGCCGGTATACCCTGGCGGGCTGACGCCGACTGAGCTGTTCTCGGCCTGGGAAGCCGGCGCGACCGCGGTGAAGATCTTTCCCGCGGAGACCGTTGGACCACGCTATGGCACCCACTTGCGAGGCCCGTTCCCCGAGATTCAGTTTGTGCCATCCGGGGGAGTGGTGCTGGACGGCATCGCCGACTGGCTGAAGGCCGGGGCCGCCGCTGTGAGTCTCGGGAGCCCGCTGGTCGGCGACGCCCTTCGCGGTGGATCCCTTACTGAGCTGGCACAGCGCGCAACTGAAGCGGTGCAAATCGCAGCCTCCGTGGGGATGAACCGATGAAGCAGGACCTCTCGCTCCGTCAGAAGGGCGTCGTGACCTTCGGTGAAACCATGGCGCTGGTCAGTGCCGACAAGCACGGGCCGCTGCAACACAGTGCGGCCCTATCGCTGGGTATCGGCGGGTCCGAGAGCAACGTCGCTATCGCGCTCCGGCGGCTCGGCGTTGAGGTCACCTGGGTCGGAAAGGTCGGTGAAGACCCGTTCGGTGACCTGGTGATTCGAGAGATCCGCGCCGAGGGTGTGCGCGTCGTTGAATCTCGCGATCCCGAGGCACCGACCGGGCTCATGGTGAAGGAACGTCGGAGCGTGAACGAGACGCGGATCTGGTATTACCGTGCCGGATCGGCCGGTTCCCGCCTCACCGTCGACGAATTCGACTTCGACCTCGTCAGGAGTGCAGCGCTGCTTCATGTCACCGGAATCTCCCCCGCGCTCTCGCCCAGCATGGCGGAGGTTACCGCCGAGGCCATCCGGGTCGCCAGAGAGTGCGGAGTCACCGTCTCGTTCGACCTCAACTACCGCGGCAAGCTGTGGACTCGCGATCAGGCCGCGGATGCCTATCGCCAGATCATCCCGCAGGCCGACCTCGTCTTCGGCGGCGACGACGAGGTGGCGATTGCTCTTGGCTCGACCGACACCCCTCTGGCCATGGCGCACCGGTTGATCGACCTCGGCGCTCGGGAAGCCGTGGTCAAGCTCGGCGCCATGGGGGCGGTCGCGGTGGTGGACGGCCAGGAGTACACCCGCGCCGCGATCCCGATCGATCCGGTCGACACCGTCGGAGCTGGTGATGCTTTCGTCGCCGGATATCTGGCTGAATTCCTCAAGGGCGAGTCGGTGCCGCAACGCCTCACCACCGCCGTGCAGGTGGGTGCTTATGCCTGTCTTGTGCCTGGAGACTGGGAGGGGCTCCCGAAACGCGTCGAACTGGGTGGCCTGGCGGCCGCCGAGCCGGTGGCTCGCTAGACAGCTCGATCGGCCCGTCTAGTTCAGTTCGCTCGGAGAGGATTTACCAGGCGCTTGCTGGGGCGGTGAACGTGGGGACCGGTGCGTACGACCAGTGAGCCCCGTTGGCGTAATGGCTGCTCGCCCACGGTGATGCCCAGATGGCGTGTTCTGTGACCGAGGTGGGTGCGGATGCGGCAAACGCCGCCTTGACCGAACCGAAAACCGGGTTGCGCTGGAGGTTCTGGGCCACGAACTGCGCGGCGATCACCAGGTTCGCGTAGGAGCCGTACCCGCCGCCCCCGCCCGAGCCCAGTCCGTTATTCAGCGGGTTGTTGCGGTTCCACCAGTCGTTTGGGCCGTTCTCTTGGCGCATCCATCGCACCAGCACGGTGACGTTGGCGTCGCTCATGGGCCAGCCGCCGTAGGAGAGCACCATTTTCGCAAAGTCATAGTTGGTGCCACTGGCCGTCAACGAGGTGATTCCCGGGAGGGCCGAGTAACGGTCCCGAGTGACCGGGACAGTCGTGGTCTGTGACACGGTCAGCGTCTGGCCGTGGGCCGCCTCGTAGCCCGCCAAAACGGTGGCTGCGCTCGGCGGCGCAGGCGGTACGATCGCGAAGAGCGCGGCGAGGGAGAGAGCCGAGATCGCCGCGCATACCGCGACGGCGCGACTGACACGGCGCGGGGAGCGGGGACCGGTCGACGCTCCGCGCGAAGCGGAGCGATGCGACGGCGGGCGATGGGTGGAGATCATGGGCTAGAAGTCCTGTGTCGGCGGATTGACTCGGCATGCACGGGGTCAGTAAGCCATCAACGATAACAGGGGCGTGCTGGCAGCGAGCAATCGTTTCAACGAGCCTGATCGTTACCTTTTCAGCCTGGTCAGGCCCGAGCGAGTCGGCGCGCCGTTTCGGCGGCATCCCGTCGCGCCTGTTCGAACTCCGCCCGGCTTCGGTCCACCTCGCCGGCCATCGACGGGATTGACTCTGCCAACGTGAGGCTTGTGGTGATCACCGAAGTTGACATGCCGAAAGCGTTACCCAGAATGAGTTCAAGAACCGGAACCGCATGGTCCCAACCGGCGCTCGGAGAGCCCTCGTCATACGAGCCGCCTCTGCTCGTGACAATCACTGCCGGGCGTCCGGCCAACGGCCGCCCACCCTCGCCGAACGGGGTGGTCACACCGGGGACGTGAACGTAGTCGATCCATGCCTTGAGCGTCGATGGCAACGAGTAGTTGTACATTGGCGAGCCGACAAGTAGCACGTCGGCGGCGAGAAGCTCGGCAATGAGCTCGGCCTGGAGCGCCTCGGCCTCGGCCGGTGGTGTTGCGCCTTGCCGGCGAAGTCGCGCCGGCCAGTGGAGTGAGGAATCGGGAAGGTGCGGGATCGGGTCGCTGTGGAGGTCGCGATAGGTCACGCCGAAGGCTTCTCCGTGGCTTCGCCACTCATCCGCGAAGGTACGGGTGAGCGCCCTCGAACGTGAGTTTTTACCATCGGCGGAGGAGTCCAAGTGGAGCAGATTCGGCATGCCCATCACGATACCGGTTGGAACCCTGCTGCCTCGCTGACCCAACAAATGAGGATGAGTCGCGGGCCGGGTTGGGCGCGGCTATCCGGTCGACACCCTTCGCCGGTTCCGCGGAGGGCGCCGACGACGACGCCCGAGGTATCGGGCGAGCTGGTGCACGCCGAACACCGTCGGCACCCCAAGAATCGTCGCCCACAATACGAGCAGGGGATTCCAGCGGAACACCCGTCCAACCGCAGTTGCAAGATCATCCTCGCGCACGGCCTGGCCGGCGATTGCCAGCGGGGTCGAGGCATCTCGGAGGACATTGTTCGTCACTCGGGCCGCATGCCTATCGCCGAGCGCGATGCTGGCCCATCCGCCCGTCACGGTATTCTTGCCTATTGAAACCCGATTCGCGCCGGTCAGCACATCGACGCCGGCGAGGGCGTTGTCGGCGATCCGGTTGTGCTCCACAACGACCGAGGCGTCGTTCTTGATCCGCACTCCGACGTGATTGCGCTCGACAATGTTGTTCCTCACAATGGTGCCGACACCACCCTCGATCTCAATTCCGCTTCCGTCGTTGTCGTAGGCATGATTGCCGATCAGCTGACTGTCGTTGGAGGGCAAGCGAGACGCCTTGGCAGAGGCGGAGTCTTCGGTGCGCCCGTCGTCGATCATGAAGCCATGACCGCGGTTGTTGTAGGCAACGTTGCCGCGGAGCACATTGCGATCGCAGCCGCGGGAGAAGATGAATCCGTGCCTGCCGTTGCCGTGCGCGACATTGTCTTCGACAACGAAATCGTTGCTGAGGTCGTGCGGATCGAAGCCGTAGGCCGCGTTCCTGGCGAAGGTGTTTCCAATCCAGCGCATGCCCTGAGCCTCGAAGGTGTATGCGCCGAACCAGTTATCGTGCAGGACCGAGTCGGTTACGTCGCCGACCGCGGGATCTCGAGGCTGGCCGGGAACACGATCCGCTCCGCGCCAGGCCAGCCCGGAGCTGGTACCGGTGCCGAAACCGAGATGGCCGACATCCGCGTGGGCGATGTTTATGCGTCCGCCAAGGGTGAGCAGAAACGCTCGCCCGTCGGCTGCCTTCTTGTCCACGTCGTCGGTCGTTGGGTCCCACGACGAGATGGTCACCGGGGAGAGAGCCGATCCGCGGACATCAAGGGTGCCACCTCGGGCGATGATGGTCGCGAATCCGTCGGACGAGCTGATCAGGCGGAGATTCGGCGTGATCGCACCGTCGATCATCAGGGTTGCACCGTCAGATATCTCGATGCTCGCGCGAAGCAGGAGCCCGCTGTCCACCTTCTCGAACGCCGTGGGCAGCAGAGTCTGCACCTCACCCAGCGTGTACGGCATGGTCCGCGGCGGCAGCGCGATAGTCGGGACGGGCTCGGGGAAGGTGGCCGGAATGAGTTGCGGGGCGCTCAACAGTGGAGCCTCGGCCGCTATCCGCCGACTTCGCTGTAACTCCCTGGCCTGAAGGGCGACGAGAATTCCATCTTTGGGCAGTGGCAGCGGGTTGTATACCGGGGGCCCAGGTGGAGGCGCGGGGCTGCTGTACATCACCGCAGTGAAGGCCAGCAGTGCAGGCAGGATCGCCAGCAACAGCAGGGCGAAGATGAGTCGCCTTGGGGTGAGTTCAGCTCTGACCGCCATTTAGCAACACCTCCTTGCCTCGAATCTCCTGCTGTCCCTGCACTCGCTCGCCCTCGTGGCGAGTGAGCCAGCCTTGCCTGTTCATGGTCAGCGCGGCCCAGAGCTTGATTGGCAGTGCGATGAGCGCGATCATGAACGCCGTGAGCGGAGCAATCGCTACCTCGCGCGGGTTTTCCATCAGGTGCGAGATGCCCCGGATACCGCGGCCGATGACGGCCCAGCCGAAGACGATCGAGGCGGCGATCCAGCCTCCCTCCCGGATCCAGCCGGCTCCGTACCAGATCGCGGCTCCCATCGACACGGGGGTGAGCAGAATTTGCATGACCGTGACCTGCGTGATGAATGGCTGCCGCCACAACCAGCCCTGCGATACCGCCGTGAGGTAGCAGCGATAGGAGTTGCGGCTCCAGCGCACCCGCTGCCGGAGGAAGGCCTTCAGGTCGGCTGGGAACATCGAATCTGCCTGAGCGGTGTCCTGGTGAACCGTCTTGCAGCCCGTGGCGAGGACAAGCCACGTCAGGCGGCCGTCGTCTCCCGCGACGCATTCGCGTCCGAGGAAGATCTCGCGCTCCAGGGCCGGCAGCAATGGGATAATCACCGATCGGCGGTAGGCAGCCGTCCGACCCGACAGGCATGCCACGGCTCCGCGGCGGGACATCGCCGGGACGTAGTCGAGGTAGCGAGTGTTCAACATCCAATAGGCCACCCGGCGCCACACGTTGGTTTGAGGCAGATAAACGTGTTGGCGGCTGCCGACGCCGCCGACCTCCGGATCGACGAATGGCATTTGCAGCGCGGCGAGGAGCCCGGGCCGCCACTCGGTGTCGGAGTCGGCGAACACCACGATTTCCCCGGTCGCAGTGCGCGCTCCGGCACCGAGCGCGCCGCGCTTCCCGGTGTGCCGCCACTCGAGGATCTGCACCCGGTCGAAGTTCAGCCGACGCAGGTGGTCCAGCAAAGCGTTGTCGCGGTCGTCGACAACCAGAATTATCTCGGTGGGGTTCTCCCTCAGCCAGGTGCGCAGGCATCGCTCGAGCACGTCGGGATCTTCCCGATAGACCGGAACGACCACGGAAGTCGTCGTGCGGAAGTCATTCTGAACGGGACGGTATCGGTGTCGGGACAGGAAGCGCCGAACGAACCAGACGGACCACGACAGGATACCGATGAGGCCAAGCGGCCAATAACCATGAACCACTTTCACCACCGACGGGGGTGGGGCGACATACCCGAAACCGACCGATTCCGGCATGGCGACGGTGAAGCCGGTCTTGGTCGTAACCGTGAGAAGAACTTTCCCGACGGCCGTCCGCGCCGGCGCTCTTACCTGCAGTTCCGTGTCCGACACGACCGTCAGGTCCTCGCCGGACTGACTTCCGAACATGACTTCGGACGTGTCTCCCAGGTGGTAGCCGTACAGGGTTACCCGCGTCCCGCCCTCGGTCGAGCCGGATTGTGGCGAGATCGACGAGATCAGGGGTGTCTCGTTGTAGGTGAATGACCCGTTCGGGACTGGCGCAGTCGTGCCGCCAAGGGTCGTGACCCGAACGTCGACCGCGCCGGGGGCTCGCTGATCCGGCGCTATGGCGCGCACCATCGTCTGAGTGACGGTCACGATCTTCGCTGGAGTGTCGCCAAAGGTGACCGCGCTCGTACCCTCGAGGTCGGTTCCCGTAATTGTCACGAGCATGCCACCCGCGTCGGAGCCCGCCGATGGTGTGACTCGAATGAGCGCAGGGGGTGGCACGAAACGAAAGTCCACCGGCGAGTTTCCGGCACTTCGGCCGTTGAAGGTAAAAACCCTCACGTTGACTGTGCCCGGGCCGGGGCGCGGCGGAGTAGTGGCCCAGAGCTCTGTGTTCGAAACCACTTTCACATCGGTGCCGCGCAACCCGCCGAAGAGTACCTCGGGCGCTCCCGCAAAGTTGGTGCCCGTGATGCGCACTCTGGTTCCACCATCGGTGCTGCCGGCATTCGGGGTTGCGCTCGTGAGCACGGGGATCGCCCCCGGCCTGATTGCCGGAACGACCGCCGCCGCCGCGGGTTGCGAGGCAGCGGCGGGAGTCGGGACCGGTGCTGGCGCTGGGACCGGAGCGGGGGCGGGAGCGGGAGCTGGTGCCGGGGCGGGGATAGGAGCTGGGACCGGAGCTGGGGCGGGGACCGGAGCTGGGGCGGGGACCGGAGCTGGGGCAGGGACCGGAGCTGGGGCAGGGACCGGAGCTGGGGCTGGAGCAGGGACCGGAGCAGGAGCAGGGACCGGAGCAGGAGCCGGGGCCGGTGCCGGAGCGGGGGCTGGTGCTGGAGCTGGTGCCGGAGCTGGGGCCGGGTCCGGCGCCTTATCCGGCTTCTCCGGCTTCCCCGGGTCTGCAACGGCGATCACACCCCGCGATGCGCTGAGAGCATGGCCGCTGATTGCTGCGCTAGCGGGCGTTGCGGCCAAAAGGGGAGACGCAAAAAGGGCGAACGCGACGACGGCGGGTCCGAAAACTCCAAACGGGCGTCGCGCGGATGTCGGGAGAGCGCGACGGCCGGAGGGCAAGTTGTGCTGCACGAATTCCTGCCTAGACGATTGTGTCGGCGAGCGCATGCCCGTTTCCTCGCCTGAATTTACGTAAGGGGATGATGTCGCACCCAGCGGGAGCCAGATTTCTGAGCGACGCGGAATCATCGAGCCACATGTGAAGTCACCTTCGAAGAGAGGCACGTTCGATGCCGCGGCGCTGACGGCGCTCGCGAGTTAACTTCCCATTACGGGTCGGGTCAGCATCGGCTGTGCAGATTCGGGAAAGAGGTGTCGATTCCGGATAGCAAGGGGGGTAAGCAGCGTCCGGTCGACGTTCACGACCGAATGTAACCGAGAGCATTCCCCGGCTCAAGGGGGCCGCGGCAATTGCTCTGGTCGAATTTCTACGCTGGTGCTCCGACATCACGAAAGCAGAACGGCACTTCACAAAGCGGCTCGAGCGGTGGAACCTTGGCGGCGCCGGGGGAGTGCCCCGACGCCACGGCCGCCGATTGTGCGAGGACCTGTGACATGACCGATTCGACTGAGGGAAACCCACCGGCATCGGCGGCGCCCGTTGCCCGTCGATCACGTGCCGGAGCGATCACGCTCCTGATTCTGGGCATCGCGTTCACGGTGTTGAGCATCGGCCCGCTGGTCGGGGGAACGGCGCTCGCGGCGGCGGACGCGAGGCAGGGTCGCGACGATTTCCTGTACTCGCGCACCGCGCATTTGATCACCGACAGCTACGCCCTGACCTCCCCCACCGTGAACCTCGAGAGCGACCTTCCCCGCATTCCGGCTGATGTCGCCACCGTGAAGATCAGGGTGACCCCCCAGAGGCAGGGCGACGTGTTCGTCGGACTTGCCTCCCGGAACGACGTGGATCGGTACCTCAACGGGGTGAACCACACCGAGGTCACCGAAATCGGATCCGCCGCCAATGCGGTGGAGTACCGCGACATACCCGGCACCCGGGCGCCCGGGCCGCCGGCAGACAGTCAGTTCTGGGCGGAGTCGAGTTCCGGTGCCGGCACCCGGGAGATTGTGACGAATCTACGGGCCGGTGATTGGGTTCTCGTCGTCATGGGTGCCGACGCGGCCAGGACGGTTGATGTGAATGTTCAGGCGGGCTTTCGTTCCGAGCTGTTCGCTCCGCTGGCGACCGGTCTGATCGTTCTGGGGGCGGTGCTGCTCCTGATCGGCGTCCCGTTGCTCATCTTCGGCGCACTCGGCGTCGGCAGGAACACCCCATCGGACGAGGAGACGGTCCCCGAACGGCAGGCAATCGTGCCCGCCGGCCAGTCAAGCGGTTATCCGGCCCGGCTAACGGGAACGTTGACACTTCCACTCTCGCGCGGCCTCTGGCTGGTCAAGTGGGTTCTGGCTATCCCGCACTACATCATCCTCGCGTTCCTGTGGGTCGCCTTCGTGGTGACGACGGTGGTTGCGTGGTTCGCAATCCTGTTTACCGGCCGATATCCGCGCGCGCTGTTCAATTTCAATGTTGGGGTGATTCGCTGGCACTGGCGGGTCGCGTTCTACAGCTATTCCGCGCTGGGCACCGACCAGTACCCGCCATTTACCCTCGCCTCCGTTCCCTACCCGGCTGACTACACCGTGGAGTATCCGGAGCGACTGTCGCGCGGGCTGGTAATCGTGAAGGCCTGGTTGCTGGCGATCCCACACCTCATCATCGTCTCCGTTATCACCGGTGCCACCTTCGGGTGGACGAACGACAACCGGGACGGGCTCTCCCGTGTCTCGGGGTTCACCTTGCTCGGCGCCTTAGTGCTGATCGCGGCAGTCATTCTGCTGTTCAGCGGCCGGTATCAGCGCCCACTTTTCGACTTCATCATGGGGCTCAACCGCTGGGTATACCGGGTCGCGGCCTACGTTGCCCTTCTCCGTGATGAGTACCCGCCATTCCGCCTCGACCAGGGACCGGACGATCCCATCCGGGTGTCGCGTGGTCCAGTTTCGGGTCAGCCCGACGAGCGTCAGGATGGCGCGGCCACACGCGGCGTCGTGTGACCGCGCGAGGAGGCGCTCGCCGCGATCCAACCGCCTGCCACGGCGATCAGCAGTGCCCCGATCACCTGCGACGGCAGACTCGCTCCCGTGGTGGCTAGCCCGAGCACCACCCCGAGCGGATAGAACACTACTGCGGCTACGATCCACAGCACCCCGGCAGTTCGGCCAAGCGTGCGGGAGCGTAAAATCGCGACGCCCAACAGCAGGTTTCCCGCGAAGGCGAGCAACAGACCGAGCATGAACGTCACGGTCAACGCGTCCGAGAACTCGACGCGCATGACCTGGGTAAACCCCGACACGTACGCCCGGCCAATCGCGGGAGTGGCGAAGGTCGACATCACCGCTGGCACCAGCAACAGGGCATTCCCAAGAACGGTCGCAACCATCGCTCCAAGCGCAAGACTTGCCGTCCGAGCGCTCGCAAGGTAAGCGCCGAGTGCGAATGTGCCAAAAATGGCCAGAATTGTGCCGCCGATACTGCCGACCAAATGACTCGTGAGATAAGACGATGAACTGACGAACCGGGCCCAGTCTTCCGGGGCGGTCGTTTGGTCGGGCTGAGGATCGAGGGAGGCCCACGCCGTCAGCAGGCCGTAAACGGGGAGGGCAAGGAGTCCGGCCCTGATCCAGTTGTGGATGGATGGCACGCGCATTCTGTCCCTTCCGTGATGTCAGTGCCGGGTCGTCCCGTTCTGCCTGACATCGGTCTATACCGAGGAGGCAATGCCGTCAACGTCGGGCACTTTCGCCGGGCGGAACTGGGTGTACAACTGTGCGCATGTCAATCGACGACCCGCTCACAGCCATTTCGAGTCGCGCAGCGCACGCGTTGAAAGGGCGCTTCGTTGGCACCGTCCTCGCGCCCGGTGACGACGGTTATGACTCGGCGAGCGTGCCCCTGTCCCCGGCCGGCAGGCCGGGCTTTGTCGCTAGGGCCGAGACCCCGACCGACGTTGTCGAGGCAATCAGGTTCGCGCGGGAAGAGCGCGTGCCGATCTCCGTTCGCAGCGGCGGGCACAGCGCGGGACAGTGGGACACCGCTCCGGACGGGTTCCTGCTCGACCTCTCCGGCATGAACACGATCGAGGTGCTCAGCGATGGCCTGGTTCGTCTTGGCACCGGCGCGGTGTGGGGCGATGTCGCACGAGCCCTCAAAAACCATGGTCTAGCGCTCACCTCTGGTGACACGACGAGCGTCGGAGTGGGCGGTTTGACGCTCGGCGGCGGCATCGGCTGGATGGTGCGCAAGTACGGCCTGGCCCTCGACAACCTCGTGCAGGCGGAGGTCGTGACCGCCGCGGGCGAGATCGTGACGGCGAGCCCGTTCGAACAGTCGGAGCTGTTTTGGGCGCTGCGGGGTGGGGGAGGCAACTTCGGTGTCGTGACACATTTCACCTTTCGGGCGCATCCGCTGACGACAGTGCACGCCGGGCCGATCAATTACCACGTTGAGGATCTCGCGCCACTGCTTCGAGGGTGGCGTGATGTGATGCGCAGTGCGCCGGAGGAGCTAAACACCACCTTCCTTGCCGTGCCATCGTTCGGGCCCGAGATGCCGGCGAGCACGCAGATTCTGGTGTGCTTCGCAGACAGTGATGAGGCGGCGGCGGAGGCGGCAGTCGAACCGCTCCGTCGGCTCCTCGGTGCCCGCGACGCGGACATCCGGGAGAAGGATTACGTCGACGTTCTCGAGGACCCCAAACCGGCAGAGGCGCCGCTGACCATCGTGGCGAACAACGGTTTCGCACCGGACTTCAGCGACGACGCTATTGACGTAATCGCGCGGGTGCAACGGGAGCTAGGTGGCGTGCTCATGATCCGCAGCCTGCGCGGCGCGTTCAACCGGGTCTCGGCCGATGAAACTGCGTTTGGCTTCCGAGACAGCGAGATGCTGGTCATCTCGGCCGCGTTCCTGCCGCCCGATGCGCCGGCCTCGGCTACCGATTGGGTGCGCACACTGTGGGCAGAGGTCAGCCCGTTTCTTACCGGTTCCTACGGCAACTTCCTCAGCGGCAGTGACGAGCACGCGATCGCGGCAATGTTTCCGCCGGCCACCCGCGCACGCCTTGCCGCGGCAAAGCACCGGTATGACCCACAGAACCTGTTCAGCCAAAACCAAAACATCGCTCCGGTGTCGACCTGACCGAGGCGGAAGTCGACCCGGCGACCGGGACAGTCGCCGACACGCGTGTCGAAAGTCAATCCCGTGCTGCCGCCCTCACACCTCCTAGTGTGCCTACTAGGATGCCGACGGCTGTAATCCTCGCGAGACGAGGCGCCGCTCAGGGTCATCATGGACCGAAGGAGGCTGACGTTGGGCGAGCGGCGCACATGCGAGTCGGTGGCAGACCTCGAAATCCGGCAAATATCGGATCGGGTGTGGCGCATCGGAAACAGCGCACACGACGAGAGATCGCCCGACAAAGTCCTCGGCGTGATTCAGCGCCACGCTGATGGTTTCCAAGTTTTCGCTATGGAGTCGCCCGGCCCTGATCCAGTTTTCGATTGCTGGGAGGCCGCGTTGGCCAGCTTCATTTCGCCGGGGAATGAGGCCGAGAAACCCCGCCAGAACTGAGTCGCTTTTATCGCGTCCGCTCGCGCTCTGTCAACCCCCGGGTCGGTTTGCCGCCGTTCCCATACGCTGAATGTAACCAGTTAAGGGGTCACTCATGACGATGAACGCATACCAAAGCACCGATGGCGCCGTCTCAGTTTCCAGGGGGGCGGCGCAGGTTTCTGCCGATCCCCTCCGCGACTATCTTCAGCGAATTGGTCGGGCTCCCCTTCTCACAGCAGAGGAAGAAGTCTCCCTCGCTCGCCGGATCGAGGTCGGCGTGCTTGCGGGTGAGCGGCTGGCTCTAAACCCCGACCTGGATGGAAAGTCCAAGCGTGAACTTCTCTGGTTGTCCCGCGACGGCGAGGCCGCCTATCAATCTTTCGTCTGTGCGAACCTTCGGCTCGTAGTCAGCATCGCGAAGCGTTATGCAGGACGCGGGCTGCCGATCATGGACGTCATCCAGGAGGGCAACCTTGGGCTCGTTCGCGCGGTTGAGAAATTCGACTATGCGATCGGCAACAAGTTCTCCACCTATGCCACCTGGTGGATTCGCCAGTCGATCCTTCGCGGCATCGCGGACTCGAGCCGCATCATCCGCATTCCGGTCCACACCGTGGAGAAGATGGACAAGCTGGATCGTGTGCGCCGCGACCTCACCGCCGAACTCGGTCGAACCCCCACGGTCGACGAGGTCGCCGAATCGGCCCAGGTGAGCGTCGCCGAGGTCATCAAGCTTGCCAAGTCTGACCACGACACCATCTCGTTTGGCATCCCGATCGGAGACGACGGCAACACGGTCCTCGGGGATCTCATTGAGGACACTGATACCCCGGAGCCGCATGAATCCGTCGAGCTCGACCTGCGCCACGACGACATCCGCCGACGACTCGACGCGCTCCCGCCGCGCGACGCGACGGTGATCCGTCTGCGGTTCGGTCTAGAGGGCCGCCAGGCCCTCACCCTCGATGAGGTCGGGGAGCTGTATGGGATCACCCGCGAGCGGGTTCGACAGCTCGAGACTCGGAGCCTCAAGCGGCTCAGAAGCCCGGATCTGCACTCCTACCTCGCGTAGTAGCGGCCGGGGCTGGCCCGTGGGGAAGTCCGCTATTCCTCTGAGGTCTTGCCCAGTGCGCCAACCTCTTCGGTGAGTTGAAGTCCCTGTGAGCTATTCGAGGAAAGCGTCAACGCCTCAAGCCACTCCCGGTTGATCTTGGGCATGCGACCACCGTTGTATCGGAAGACGAGCGGAATCGACGGGTCGAGCCAAATCACGCTTCGCCCATCCCCGACGCTCTGCTCGTCTCGCCAGGAAAAGAAAAAGCTCTCGTCTCGCCGCAGCTTGAGGCCGATCACGAGCTGCAGGTGGGCGAGAACGCGGTCGTCGAAGATGACCTCGATCGTCTGGCCATACAGTAACTTTCCCACGCTTGATCTCCTGTTGTGATGATGGACCGAGGGGCATGGTCCCCGGTGCTGCACTGAACGTTACTACGTCGCTCGCGGCTCAAATCTCATTTTCGGGGGTGTTCCTGTTCGCGTCTACTCGACATGGACATCCGTTACGTTTTTGTCCGGCCGCCACCCCCGCCATGACGGCTGCCTCAGCCGCCCGGTCGCGGTCCACTCGGCGAATTCGACCTCTCCGACAAGGGTCGGAGCGACCCATCGGGCGCCGCGCGACTCGGGACCGGGTACGCCGTGGAGCGTCGGCGAAGGTCGTTCGTTCTGCTCGAGCAGGTGAAGCATTTCGTCGAGCTGGCGGTCGCTAAACCCAGTTCCCACCTTTCCGACGTAGCGCACGGCGCCGTCCTCGGGGATGCCGACGAGGATGGCTCCTATTCCGTTTGCACGTCGCCCCTGACCGGGACTCCAGCCACCGACTACCACCTCTTGTGTCCGGTGGTGCTTGATCTTGATCCACGAGCTTCCCCGCTTGCCTGGCTCGTATCGCCCGGAGCGGCGCTTGGCCACGACGCCCTCGAGCCTGAGTTGTCTGCTCGTTGCAATTGCGTGCTCGAGGTCCCCGAAAATCGCGGGCGGAAACTGCACCCGCGTTCCCGGATCGGACCGGTAAATTCTCTCGAGTTCAGCCCGTCGCTCGTCGTAACTGTCGTCGAGAAGGGAGCGGCCATCGATCTCAAGCAGATCGAATGCCATGAACTGCACCGGCGCATTCCTCCGCGCCCTCTCAACGTCGCCCGGGCGGGACAGATTCATTCGCGTCTGCAGCGTCCCGAAATCGGGACGCCCCGTGTGGTCGAGCGCGACGATTTCGCCGTCGACCACCGCGGTTCCGGCATCCAGCACTGCGCCAATTTCCGTAAGTTCCGGGTAGGTCAGCGTCAGGTCGTTGTCGTTGCGGCTGGTGAGGGTCACCGTTCCACGGTTCACCGTCGCCAGCGCGCGGATGCCGTCCCACTTCATTTCGAACGCCCAGTCCCGACCGCCGCCGCCGATGTCGCGCTCCCCGCCGGTACTGGCCAGCATCGGCGCGAAGGCTGGGCGGGAGCTGCTGCCCGGTTCGGCCGGCTTGCCTCGTCGTTTCGGCGGCGGCGGAGTGAGCGTCGTGCGTCGGGCCTCGGCTGGCGCCGCGCTCTTCATGAGGTGAATGATCCAGTTCTGGTCGGCCTTGCCCTCGCCGCCGGTGTGAATGAGAGCCACCCGACGCTGGCCACCAAGGCCGCCATCATCCTGCCCGTGCAGCGTCACGATCACCTCCTCGCCGTCGCGCCATTTCTCAAGGTCATAGTCGCCGGAATCCCAGATCGACACCTCGCCGGCGCCGTACTCGCCGGCGGGAATGGTGCCCTCGAAGGTCCCGTACTCGAGCGGGTGGTCCTCGGTCTGCACGGCAAGGTGGTTCTTTTGCCAGTCGGTCGGGACCCCCTTCGGCACGGCCCAGCTCACGAGCACTCCGTCACGCTCAAGGCGGAAGTCGTAATGCAACCGGCGCGCCTGATGCTCCTGGATCACGAATGATCGGCCCGGCAGCGACGGGTCGTGGCTGTCCGGAACGGGCTCGGGCGTCTTGTTCGCGTCGCGCATGCTGCGATACTTCGCCAGCCGATCGGCAGCGCTCGCCGATGGGATGAAGCCGTGCATCCGCTCCGCCGTTGGTTCGAGCGACTCAAGGTGGCCCGACACCAGGCCGGCGAGCGGGTCTCCGCGGCGCTTCACTCGCCTGAGGACCTCACGATAGTCAAGCTGGGTCAGATCCTTGGCGGAGAGCTCTCGCCACGTTCGGGGAGCGGCGACCGTCGGTTCGAGCCGTCCGCGAAGGGAGTATGGCGCGATCGTGGTCTTGTTTGGGTTGTTCTGGCTCCAATCGAGCAGTACCTTGCCGCCACGCAGGGCCTTCTTCATGTCGCTGACCACCAGGTCGGGATGATCGGCCTCAAGAGCGCGAGCCAGTTCGTGGGCGACCGCGGACACCTGATCGGAGGTCTGCTTGCCATCGAGCGCGGCGTACAGGTGGATGCCCTTGCTGCCGCTGGTCACCGGCATGGCCTCAAGACCCATGTCTCCAAGGATCGACCGAACGAGTGTGGCCACCTCGACGCACTCCGCGAGCCCCGCGCCCTCACCAGGATCGAGGTCGAGCACGAGACGATCCGGATTTCGTTGGGCGCCCGTGCGCCCGAATTGCCACTGCGGCACGTGGATTTCGAGAGCAGCAATCTGGGCCAGCCAGATGAGGGTCGCTTCGTCGTTGACGAGGGGGTACTCGTTCGCGTGATCCGAGTGCTCGATCGACCGCCGCGTCACCCATTTCGGTGTCGACCGGTCGAGATTCTTCTGGAAGAACATCATCCCCGGTTCTTCGGCGGTACCGACGCCGTGCGGCCATCGTTTGCGGGTGGCAGGACGATTGGCGGCGTGCGGAAGCAGAACGGAGGCGATCTCCGCGTAGTAGGCGAGCACGTCACGCTTCGTCGTGCCGGTCGAAGGATAGAGAACCTTGTCGAGGTTGGTGAGGGCGATGCGATGGCCGCCCACCATTGCGTTCTTAGGTTTCGCTGTGTTCTCAGGCTTCGGTGTGGATGGCATTGCTCCTCGTCCGCGAAAGGCTGGGATACGGCCGAATCTACTCCGCTGGTCAGTTCGGTCAAGGTCTGCCACTGGCGGTGCCCCGTAGTGTGCAATAGAGCGATGCGAGCTATATGGACTGGCGCGATTACGTTTGGTCTGGTCAATGTTCCGGTGAAGGTGTACAGCGCCACGGAGGATCACGACATCACCCTGCATCAGGTGCACGACGCCGACGGGGGCCGGATCAAGTATCAGCGTCGCTGCGACATTTGCGGTGAGATAGTTCCGTACGACCACATCGACAAGGCCTACGACGACGGCGATCACACGGTAGTGCTCACCGACAGCGACCTCGCGTCGCTCCCCGCCGAGCGGAGCCGCGAAATTGAAGTGGTCGAGTTTGTGCCGAACGAACAGCTCGACCCGATCATGTTCGATAAGAGCTACTTCCTCGAGCCAGATTCGAAGTCGCCCAAGGCCTACGCACTGCTCCGCAAGACGCTTGAGGAGACTGATCGAACGGCCATCGTGCAGTTTGCGCTGCGCCAGAAGACTCGGCTCGGGGCGCTGCGAGTGCACGGAAAGGTGCTCATGCTCCAGTCGCTGCTCTGGGACGACGAGGTGCGCGAAGCGGACTTTCCCGCGTTGAGGGAAACGACCAGAGTCTCCTCGAAGGAACTCGAGATGTCGTCCGCTCTCGTTGACAGCTTTGCATCCGACTTCCGTCCGGACCAGTTCAGCGATGAGTATCAGCTAGAGCTTCGGAAGCTCATCGACGCGAAGCTCGCCACCGGCGAATCGCTCGACACGGCCGAAACTTTCGGGGAACCAGAGGAGCGGGAGGAAGACGGCGGCGAGGTACTCGACCTCATGGAGGCGCTTCGGAAGAGTGTGGAGAAAAACCGGAGCGCGGCGAAGAAGCCGGCGCCGAAGAAAGCGGCAACCAGGAGGGGGTGACAGATGGAATCGGACCGGGATACCCAACCAGACACAAACGGTCGGCGGGAGACGGCGAACGAGCGCTCTGACCGCAACTGGAACGAAATGCTTCAGGAGCTGAGAGTCACCCAGACCGGAACTCAAATCCTCACCGGGTTCCTCATAACCCTCGCCTTCCAGCAGCGCTTCACCTCTCTCGACCAATATCAACTTGTGCTCTACCTGATTCTGGTTTCGCTCGCGGCGGCGACGACGGCCCTCGGCCTTGCCCCGGTGAGCCTGCACCGTCTTCTCTTTCATCAGGGGGTAAAGGGGAGGATCGTCTCGTTCGGAGACCTGATCCTGAAGATGACGCTCGCGGCGGTAGCGATTCTCGTAGTCGGGGTGGTGCTTTTCATTTTCGACGTTGTGGTCGGACGCGCTGCAGGAGTTATCGCTGGCCTCGCCAGTGCGGTGGGAATTGTATTCATCTGGATCACGGTTCCGTCGCGCCTTCGCAAGCAGGGGGTGCAATCGGCTGAGGGCTGGCAGCGGCAAGTCGGCGATGAACCGGAACCCTAACCCGTATCATTTTGGGCATGGCCCCAGACGATGACGCCCGTGAGAGCGACTTCGCCAATGAGTCAACAGCGCCGGGAGCGCAGCGCAGGTCGACCTACCGGCCGCCGACCGTCAGCGATCCGCTAACCCAACCTTCGGCACTCGCACCCGAAACTGACCAGGTCGACTACGACGACGACGCGTTGGCCACCGCGATCGCCAACGAAAACCTTCGCCTCGGCTTGACCGGAGCCATCTCGATCCCGGCCGCCATCCGGTCGGTTCAATCGGCCGCGCCGGCCGCGCCGGCTGCATCGACTGCGCCCCCCGCTCGGGCCGCGCTTGATCCCTCTCCGTCGGATTCTGCCCCCGCTGAGGTGGATCCGGTTCCGTCAGATTCCGCCACCGCCGAGTCCGATCCCGTGCCGATGGTCTGGGCGCCGCCCCCGCCGGCTCTGACCAAGGATGCCCCTGTCGAACCGGCCCCGCCGCTCGCAGGAGCCACAACGGCGGGGGAGTCGTCGCTACCGGCCACGCGTCGCGCCCGACGAGAAGCCGAGCGGGAGACTGCCCGCGAGGGGTCAAGACTTGCGCGTGCCCGTCGGGTGATGCCCGCGTCGCAAACCGTCCCGGACGCCCCGGACACGACGCCGTCGGACCGGGCACGCTCGAGCGAACCTTCGACCCCGGAGGTTCCCCTTCCGCCGGATTTTCCGCCAGCGCCTGAGCGGCCGGAACCGACGCCGGCACCGGGCACTCCGACGGTGCCCGAGGTTCCGCTTCCTCCCGAGCCGAACGAGCCCGAGCCGAACGAGCCGCAGCCGAACGAGCCGCAGCCGCCCACCGCTCCATCCGATCCAAGCGGCACATATGACGACGCGGGCGATCAAGCGGATGGCGAGCGCGCCTCCGATGGACCGGCGATCTACGAGCTTGTCGAACCCGCTCCGGTGTCGGCTGCGATACCCACCGTTGTTCCCGTCGAGGCACTCGAATTCGAGGCACCGGCAAGCGAGGCACCGGCAAGCGAGGTCACCGACGGAGTGGAGCCGATCGCCGTGCTCGACGCGGCCGGGATTGCGCTGCTGACCGGGTCGCATCTCGTGCCGGCACCTCATATCGGGATCGGGGAGCACGGACCGGACGACTCGGTTGCGGCTGATGAACCGGCCAACCTGGCGGCCTTCGTCTGGATGGACGGACAGGCGACGGACCAGTCGATGGACACGGAGTCCTCGGCACAGGCGTCCCCGACGGCTCCGGTGTTCCCGGTGAAGCGGTCACGGTTCGCGCCTGAGCTGAGCGACCTGGAACCGACATCGCTCGACCTCCGGGTTGGCCGAGCCGCGCGCCTGTTCTGGTTGTGGTTCGCCGCTAACTCCTCCGTCCTCAGCCTCGCCTTCGGCGGCGCGCTGTTCTCACTCGGGATGAGCCTCCGGCAGGCCGTCATCGCCGCCCTGATCGGCTTGGCGATCTCGTTCCTTCCGCTCGGCCTAGGCACCCTCGCGGGAAAGAGAAGTGGGCAGCCCGTCATGGTCGTGTCCCGAGCCACCTTCGGGCTCGTCGGCAACGTCGTGCCCGCTGTTCTCGCTCTCCTCACCCGCGTGTTCTGGGGCGGCGTATTGCTCTGGATCGTCGCCTCCGCGACCGCCGGCATCCTCGTCCGCTCCCACCTCGACGGCGGACTGAGCGAACGCCAGCTGATGGTCATCGCTCTCGTCGTCGGATTTGTGCTCGCCCTTGTGGTCGCATTCTTCGGGTACGGCCTGTTCGCACGAATTCAGATGATCCTCTCGGTGCTGGCCGTCGTGTTGACCGCCGGTTTCATCGCCGTTACCTGGCCTTCGATCAACCTCGCACGAGCGCTCACCGTTCCCGACGGGCCGGTGATTCTGGTGCTCACCGGGATCGTCCTGGTTTTCAGCTTTGTCGGCCTCGTCTGGGCGAACAGCAGCGCTGACCTGGCTCGCTACCAGCGTCCCTCGTCCTCTGGCGCGGCATCGATGCTATCTGCCTCATTCGGGGCGACGCTCCCCGCCTTCGTTCTGATCGGATACGGCGCAGTGCTCGCCGCGTCCAACCCGACCATCGCCGCAGGACTCACCAACTCGCCGATCAGCACCATCGCCGGCCTCCTTCCTGGCTGGTATCCCGTCCCCCTCATCGCCGCAACGGGGCTCAGTCTGCTCTCCGGGGTGGTTCTCAGCACTTATTCCGGGGCGTTCGCCCTTGAGACTATTGGCGTGCGTGTGCCGCGAGCCTGGGCGACAGTAATCGTGGGCGCCCTCGTCTTCGCCTGCGCCGTCGCCCTCGGCTTTGCCGCAGGCAACGTCGAGCTGGTCTTCCGAGACATCGCCACGACGATTGCGGTTCCCGTGGCGGCTTGGGCCGGAATTCTGTCCGCGGAGATGATCATCCGTCGACGCCGTTTCGACTCACCGTCCCTGCTCCGCCGCGGCGGCGTCTATCCCGACGTCAACTGGGTGAACCTCTCGATGCTCGTCGCTGCGACCGCTGTCGGGCTGGGATTTACCACCGCATCGGTCGCTGGACTGCGCTGGGAAGGCTACCTGTTCTCCGCGCTTGGGGTCCCTCTCGGGGGCGACCTCGCCGCGACCGACCTCGGCGTGCTTGTCGCGTTGGCTCTCGGCCTGCTGACCCCGCTCGTCGCCGGCGTGCCGACGGTTCGAGCCCAGGAGCGATCCCCGAACTAGCCGCCCCGGCTCGCCGCAGGGAAGTCACGCTGGTCAACCGGAAAGTAGAATGGGCGAATGCTCAACACCGTCGCCGAGATCAGCGCCGTCGTCGAACGGCTTTGGCCTATCGGGGGCGCCGAAGGCTGGGACGCCCCGGGGCTATTGTCCGGCGATCCGCAGGCCGCCGTCTCCCACATCCACCTCGCCGTCGACGCGGTGCCGGATGTCGCGGCGGAGGCCATCGACACGGGAGCGGATCTTCTGCTCGTGCATCATCCACTCCTGTTGCGCGGCGTGACCACCGTGGCCGAGGACCGCTTCAAGGGTGCGGTGCTCGCGCGACTGATCCGGGCCGGGTGCGCGCTCCTCGCCGCGCACACCAACGCCGACGTCGTCGAATCAGGTACCTCCGGCACTCTTGCGGGGCGACTCGGCATGGTGAACGCGCGTCCGATCGTCGCCGGGATCCCCGAGAGCCGGGGAATCGGACGGGTCGGCGAACTGGCCGAACCGACAACCCTCGGCAGGCTGGCCCGCCGGCTCGCCGACATCCTTCCGGCCACGGCGTCCGGAGTCCGCGTCTCGGGCGGGTACGAGACGCCGATCCACACTGTCGCGGTCTGTGGTGGCGCCGGGGACTCCCTCCTCGCCGAGCCGGCCGTGCTCGGCGCCGACGTCTACGTGACCTCTGACCTTCGGCATCATCCGGCCTCCGAGTTTCGAGAGAACGCGGTGCTTTCCGGAGGACCGGCGCTCATCGACGTCTCGCACTGGGCGAGCGAGTGGCTGTGGCTCGAGGTCGCAGCGGACGAGCTGCGTTCCGCGCTTCCCGGCGTGAAAGTCACGGTGAGCGACCTCCGCACCGATCCCTGGGATTTCACGATCGTCCAATGAACAACGAATGAGGCCACAATGCCGTTGAAAGCCAGCCCGACAGACCAGGCTAAGTTGCTCGAGCTTCAGGAGCTCGACACGCGAATCAACCAGTTGGACTACCGGGCACAGGTATTGCCGGAGGTGTCGGCTCTCGCGAGTCTCGATGGCGAGACGAGCGGCCTGCGGGTCGAACTTCTCAGCGCCACGGGTGCGCTTGAGGACGCCCAACTGGAACTGCGTCGCATCGAGTCCGATGTCGCCGTTGTGGAGGCGCGAATCACCCGGGACACCGACCGCCTGCAATCGTCGAGTTCGGTCAAGGACGTCGCCGGCCTTGAAAGCGAGCTTTCGGGCCTCGCACGCCGCCAGCTCGACCTCGAGGAGATCGAGCTTGAGGTGATGGAACGAATCGATGGTCTCGAGGCCGCCGCCCGCGAGTTGCGTTCACGCTACGACGAGCTGCTCGAACGGGTCGCCTCGGTGACAGTGGAGCGGGACGCCGCTCTTGAGGCGGTCTCCTCCGAGCGAGCGGCCGCGGTCGAGCGTCGGTCCGGAATCGCCGCCGCCCTTCCAGAGGAGCTCCTCGCCCTCTACGAACGTCAGCGCTCGCGCTACGGCAGCGGCGCCTCGCTCTTGCGTGGCGGAGTGTCGGGAGCGAGCGGGGTGAAGCTGCACGAGAACGACATGCAGGCCATTCGCGCCGCAGCTCCGGATGATGTCATCCTCTGTCCCGACAGCAACGCGATTCTGGTGCGCACTGCCGAATCCGGCATCTGATCGCGTCGAGCCTGCCTCGCGGGTGACGTAGGCTGTGTCTCGCGAATGGGTCGGCAAGACGGTCGCGTTGCCAACGGCATCCTGTCTCAGGGTGGCGGAGGCACCGAGGAACGTCCGGGCTCCGCAGAGCAGGGCGGTGGGTAATTCCCACCCGGGGTAACCCGCGAGAAAGTGCAACAGAAAGCAGACCGCCGCGGCTTCGTCACTGACAGAGCCGCGGTAAGGGTGAAACGGTGGTGTAAGAGACCACCAGCGGCCCGAGTGATCGGGTCGGCTAGGTAAACCTCGCCCGGAGCAAGGTCGAACAGGAAGCGTTACGGGTTGCTCGCCCAGTTTCCGGGTAGACCGCTAGAGGTGTGCGGCAACGTACATCGTAGATAGATGGCCGTCGATGACCGGGTGGCAGCATCCGGTCGGGACAGAACCCGGCGTAATAGCCGGCCCATTCGCCTCTATCGCGCCGGGTTCAAGGCACCAATCGGTTCCCCCGCGTTCTATCGCGCCGGGTTTGGCGCCGGGTCGGGAACGAACCGGTAACCCATGCCCGGCTCCGTGAGCAAGTAGCGCGGGTGAGCGGGCAGAGGCTCGAGCTTCTTACGCAGCTGCGCTAGGTAGAGCCGCAGATATCCGTCTTCCTTCTCGTACGCCGGGCCCCAGACCGTCGTGAGCAGCAGATGTTTGGTGACGAGTCGCCGCGGGTTTCGCACGAGGACCTCGAGGATGTGCCACTCCGTCGGCGTGAGTCGGACCGGTACCGGCGTTGCGGCTCCATTGCTCTTCGCCACAGTGTGAGCGGCGAGGTTGACGGTGACGTCGCCAAATACGGTGACCGGTTCGTCCGGCTCGGCGAGCGAGCGCCGGCTCAGTGCACGAATCCTGGCAAGCAACTCGTCGATTGCAAAGGGCTTCGTGACGTAGTCGTCTGCCCCCGCGTCGAGCGCATCAACCTTGTCGGCGGAATCGGTGCGGCCGCTCACCACGAGGATCGGCACGTCCGTCCACCCGCGAAGCCCCTCGATCACTCGGATCCCGCTGAATCCTGGGAGTCCAAGGTCGAGCAGAACCAGTTCGGGCCGAATCGACTCCGCGACCTCGAGCGCCTCCGGACCGGACTCCGCGAGCGAGACCTCGTAGCCACGAGCGGCGAGGTTGATTCGCAACGCTTTGAGAATTTGCGGGTCGTCGTCGACGACGAGAATCTTCACCCTGTCCTCGTTTCCGTGTCGATCGCCGCGTCGTCGACGGCAAGCGAAACCACCATGGTCAGCCCTCCGCCGGGGGTGTCTTCCGCGTCCAGGCTTCCGCCCATCGCCTCCATGAAGCCCTTGGAGAGCGAGAGCCCGAGACCGACTCCGGTGGTGTTGTCCAGGTCGCCGAGCCGCTGAAACGGCTGGAAGGCCTCGGCCAGCTTGGCCGGGTGGATGCCGGGACCGCGATCGATCACGCGAAGCTCGACCCGATCGGCGAAACTGCTGCCGGTGATGAGCACCGGGGCGTCGGCCGGCGAATAGCGGAGCGCGTTTGCCATGAGGTTGACGAGCACACGTTGCACGAGCACCGGGTCGCAGAGCGCAGCGGGAAGGTCGCTCGCAACCTCAACCGTGACCCGGCCCGGCGCGACGGCCAGGTCGTCAAGGGCGAGTGGCACTATCTCGTCGAGCCCGACCACGGCGAGCGAGATCGGCATCACTCCGGCCTCGAGTCGACTCGCGTCGAGCAGGTCGCTTACGAGGCGAGCGAGCCGTTGCAACGATTCCTCCGCGGTCGTGAGCAGTTCCTCCCGGTCGTGATCGCTCCAGGTGACGTCAGTGCTTCGCAAGCTGGAGACCGCGGTGGTCGCGGCTGCGAGCGGCGTGCGAAGATCGTGACCGACCGCGGCGAGCAACGCCGAGCGCAAACGGTCGGCCTGTTCGAGGGGGCGGACGCCCGCGGCCGTGGCGCGAAGCTCCTCTTGCAGGAGCGCCGCTTCGAGCTGAGCAACAAAGGCTTCGAGGATCCGTCGATCGGCGGCGAGAAGTTCGCGGCCGCTCAGCACGACCTCCCCCCGGTCGCCGAGCGTCAGTACGGTCCGCGGTTCGTCGGCGTTTTCGGACGGCGACCCCGAGACGAAGAGGGTTGACTCGTGCTCGATGACGGCGACGCCGGTCATCCCGAACGCCTCTCGCATCCGGTTGGTGAGGGCCTCGACGGCGCTCTCGCCGCGGATGATGCTGCCGGCAACGGCGCTGAGCGTCTCGGCCTCTGCGGCGGAGCGGCGCGCCGCTCGACTGCGGCTCGCGGCCTGATCGACGACGAAACTCACGAGGGCGGCGATGATGAGGAAGATCAGAATGGCAAGGGAATGCAGCGGATTGGTGATGGCGATCCGGTAGAGCGGGTCGACGAAGAAAAAATCGAGCAACAGCCCCGCGGCGAGGGCCGCGGTGACGGCCGGCCAGATGCCGCCGACCAGGGCGACAATTACCACCAGGAGCTGGTAGGTGAGCGTCTCGCTGACCAGCGACTCATCGTTTCTGACCGCGCTGAGCCCGACCGTGAGGAGAGGAAGTGCCGCGGCGGTAAGCACGAAGCCGGCGACCCGCCGGCGGACGGTGAGGGAACCGCGTGATCTCGGCAGCTGGAACCGACCGGCCGAGGCGTGGGACACAATGTGTACGTCGATGTCGCCTGCACCCCGGACTACGCGCGCGCCGACCCCCTGGCCGGTGAGGAAGGCGGTGAGTCGGCTGCGTCGACTGATCCCGATGACCAGTTGAGTGGCGTTCACGCCGCGAGCGAACTCAACGAGTGCCGTCGGCGTGTTCTCGCCGACAACCTGATGGTAGGTCCCCCCGAGGCTCTCGACGAGGGCCCGCTGCGCGGCGAGCGCACCGGGGTTCGGCTCAGTTAGCCCGTCGGCGCTGGCGACGTGAACGGCAAGCAACTGGCCGCCGCTCGCGCGGCTCGCGATGCGGGACCCGCGGCGGATGAGCGTGTCACCCTCGTGGCCACCGGGAAGGGCGACGACCACCCGCTCGCGGGCCTCCCATTTGCTGCCGATGCCGTGTTCGACCCGGTAGGTCTGTAGCGCGACATCCACTTCGTCGGCGAGCCAGAGAAGGGCGAGTTCGCGAAGCGCGGTGAGGTTGCCGAGCCGGAAGTAGTTACCCAGTGCGGCATCGATCGAGCCCGCCGGGTAGATCTGGCCGTTCGAGAGTCTGGTTCTCAGGGTCTCCGGCGCGAGGTCGACGAGTTCGACCTCGTCGGCGGCCCGCAATACAGAATCGGGGATGGACTCGCGCTGCGCGACGCCGGTGATCGCCTGCACCACATCGTTCAGCGACTCGATGTGCTGCACATTCACCGTCGAGATCACGTTGATTCCCGCGTCGAGCAGCTCGGCGACGTCTTCCCAGCGCTTCGCGCTGGTGGAACCGGGAGCGTTGCTGTGTGCCAACTCGTCGATGAGCGCCCACTCCGGGGCGCGATCGATCACGGCGCGCAGGTCGAGCTCATCGACGCCGACCCCGCGATGAACCACCCGGCGGCGTGGCACGAGCTCCAGCCCGGTAACGAGCTGCGCGGTCTCCGCGCGACCGTGGGTCTCGACCAGACCGATCACGACATCTCGCCCGCTGTTCGCGAGGCGCTTCCCCTCTTCGAGCATCGCGAAGGTCTTGCCGACGCCGGGCGCCGCGCCGAGATAAACGCGAAGAAAGCCCCTTGTCACGCCTATTTTCCAGAGGCGAAGGCCGCTGCTCCGAGAATTCCCGCGTTGTTCCTGAGCGTGGCCGGAACGATCGGGGTGTCGAGTTTGAGCAGCGGAAGAAAGTCGGCGTACTCCTTCGACACGCCCCCGCCGACGATGAACAGGTCGGGGTGGAACAGTGCCTCGAGTGTCGAATAGTACTTCTGCAGGCGCTCGGCCCACTCGGCCCAGCTGAGGTTCTCGCGTTCCTTGGCGGAATATGCCGCCTTGGTTTCCCAGTCGACGCCCTCGAGTTGGATGTGTCCGAGTTCCGCGTTCGGCACGAGCACCCCGCGGTAGATGATCGCCGAGCCGATTCCGGTTCCGAGGGTGGTCATGAGGATGAGCCCCTTGTTCTTCTCCGCCGCCCCGTAGAGCGATTCGGCGTAACCGGCGGCGTCCGCGTCGTTCACAAATGTGATGTCGCGATCGAGACTCTTCTCGAACAGCGCCTCGGCCTCGAGACCGATCCACTTCTTCGAGACGTTCGCGGCGGAAAGGGTCTTCCCCTTGACGACGACCGCGGGAAAGCAGACGCCGATGGGATGCTTTTTGTCCGCCTTGAGCTTCTTGAGCACCTCCTGCACGGTGCGGACGATGTCGTCCGGTTCGCCGCCCGCCGGCGTCGGGAGCTTCACCCGATCACTCTGCAGCTTCCCACTTGCCACATCGACGAGTGCGCCCTTGATGCCGGTGCCGCCGATATCGATGCCAACTGCGTTGTGAGCCATGTCGCGATTCTTCTCTCTCTTGGATTGTTGAGCCGGTAGCGACTACGGAGTGGTCAGAACCTTGGCGCCGCGTTCGGTGACGACCATCGTGTGCTCAAACTGCGCGGAGACGCTTCGGTCCCGGGTGACGACGGTCCAGTCATCCGGCCACAGGTCCCATTCGATCGAGCCGAGGGTGAGCATCGGCTCGATGGTGAACACCATGCCGACCTCGATCTCGGTGGCGTAAGCGGGGGCAGAGTCGTAGTGCGGGATGATGAGGCCGGAGTGAAATGCCGTGCCGACGCCATGCCCCGTAAAGTCCCTAACCACGCCGTAGTCGAAGCGTCGGGCGTAGGACTCGATCGCTCGGCCGATCACGTTGACCTGTCGGCCCGGAGCGACTGCCTTGATTCCGCGATTGAGGGACTCGCGAGTGCGGTCCACTAGTTCGACGACCTCGGGGCTCGCGGTGCCGACGATGAAGGTGTGATTACTGTCGCCGTGCACGCCATTCTTAAACGCCGTGATGTCGATGTTGACGATGTCGCCATCCTCGAGCACCGTGTCGTCGGGGATGCCGTGACAGATGACCTCGTTGATCGAGCTGCACAGTGATTTCGGGAATCCGCGATAGCCGAGCGTGGACGGGTAGGCGTCGTGAGCGACCAGGTAGTCGTGCCCAATGACGTCAAGTTCGTCGGTAGTGATTCCCGGTCGGACGTTGGCGCCGACAACGGCGATGGCGTCGGCCGCGATCTTTCCCGCCGCGCGGATGCGTGCGACCCACTCCGCGTCGTAGACGTCCGATCCGGTGAACGGCGCGGGAAGCGGTTTGCCGACGTACTCGGGACGCTCGATGTGACCCGGTACCAATCGGGCAGGGGAGATACGCCCGGGAGTGAGGTGACCGCTCGAATCCTTGGGCATAGGATCAATTTTAGTTCGCAACAAGGAGTCACAATGACCGAGTGGTATTACAACAACCGCACGCACCAGGTCGAAGAGGGAAGGCAGTCGCTCGCGTCCGAACTCGACGGCCCGTTCGCGTCGCAGGAAGAGGCGGCTCGCGCACCGGAGATCATCGCGGAGCGGTCACGCAAGTGGGCTGAGGAAGACGCTCGCAACAACTGAGCCCCCGCAAGCTAGTCCTCGTACTCGTGCTCGGGAGCCGGATAGGCGCCGTCCGCGACATCGGATCGGTATGCCGTCGCCGCCTCCATCAATACGGAGCCGAGGTTGGCGTACTGCTTCACGAACTTGGGGATGCGTCCGGTGGTGAGACCGGCCCAATCGGTCCAGACGAGCAGCTGGCCGTCGACGTGCGGTCCCGCACCGACGCCGATCGTCGGGATACGGAGTTCCTTCGTCACGCGTGCCGCGGACGCCGACGGAACCATTTCGAGCACGACGGCGAAGGCGCCGGCATCCTCGACGGCGTGAGCATCGGCGAGCAACTGTTCGACTCCCTCGCCGCGACCCTGAATCAGGTGACCGCCGAGGCCGTGTTCGCTCTGCGGGGTGAATCCGATGTGCGCCATCACGGGGATGCCCGCCGAAACGATTCGGCGGATCTGCTCGGCACTTCGCACACCGCCCTCGAGCTTCACGGCATGGGCGTTGGTCTCCTTCATGAAGCGGAACGCGGTGTGCAGCGCCTCGTCCGCACCGGTCTCATAGGACCCGAACGGCATGTCCGCCACGACGAAGGCCCGGGAAACGGCGCCGGCGACGGCTCGGGTGAGCGGAATGAGTTCGTCGACGCTCACCGGCAGCGTCGTGTCGTAGCCGAGCACGTTGTTCCCGGCTGAGTCGCCAACGAGCAGAAAATCGATGCCTGCCGCATCGAAGATGGATGCAGTGAGCTGGTCGTAGCTCGTGAGCCCGGTGATTTTCACCCCGTTCTGCTTCGCGCTTTGGAAGTGACGGGTGCGGACGCGCTTGAGGTTCGCCTGAGCCGCCGCGGCGGTGGGGTCTGTCATAGCGCCCAGCCTAGCGATGGCCATCGGCTGCGCGAATTTCCTGACAGGTCGCCGACAGCAGGATTGGTCTGCCCGAGCGCCAAGCGGAGTCGGCACATAGCCACTAGCCTAATAGTCGGGGAAGAACACCCCGAATTCAGGGGTTAGAGGAGCACATGGACAAGCAGCGTGACTTCGTTCTTCGCACTATTGAAGAACGCGGAGTCAAGTTCATCAGGCTCTGGTTTACCGACGTTGTCGGCACGCTCAAATCTGTGGCGATCGCTCCGGCCGAGGTCGAGGGTGCTTTCTCCGAGGGGCTCGGGTTCGACGGGTCCGCAATTGAGGGGCTCACCCGCTCCTACGAGGCGGATGTGCTCGCCCATCCGGACCCGGCGACGTTCCAAATTCTGCCCTGGCGGGGCGAGATCGACCCGACTGCTCGGATGTTCTGCGACATCACCACGCCGGATGGCCAGCCGGCCGTTGCCGACCCACGCAACGTGCTGAAGCGCACCCTGGCGACGGCTGCCGATCGCGGATTCACCTTCTACACGCATCCGGAGGTCGAGTTCTACCTGCTGAAGAGCTCTGCGTTCGGCGAAGAGGGCCCGGAGCCGGTCGACAAGGCCGGGTACTTCGACAACGTCCCGGGCGGCACGGCACATGACTTCCGTCGCCGGTCGGTGCGGATGCTCGAGGATCTCGGCATCTCGGTCGAGTTCAGCCACCACGAGGCCGGACCCGGCCAAAACGAGATCGACCTGCGCTACGCCGACGCGCTCACGACGGCCGACAACATCATGACCTTCCGCACGGTGATCAAAGAGGTGGCGATCGAGCAGGGCGTCTACGCGACGTTCATGCCGAAGCCGCTCTCCGGCGAGCCCGGCTCCGGCATGCACACTCACATGTCGCTTTTCGAAGGCGACAGCAACGCGTTCTACGACGCGGCCGGCCAGTATCAGCTGTCGAAGATCGGTCGCCAGTTCATCGCCGGGCTGCTCAGACACGCCCCCGAGATAACCGCCGTCACCAACCAGTTCGTCAACTCGTACAAGCGACTGTGGGGTGGAGCGTCGCAAAACAAGCTGGGGGAGGCCCCGAGCTTTGTCACCTGGGGGCACAACAACCGTTCCGCTCTCGTTCGAGTCCCGCTTTACAAGCCGAACAAGGGTCAGAGCGCGCGCGTCGAGTACCGCGCCATCGACTCCGCTGCGAACCCGTACCTCGCCTTCTCGCTGCTGCTCGCGGCGGGGCTCAAGGGCATCGAGGAAGGCTATGAACTGCCGGCTGAGGCCGAGGACAACGTGTGGGAGCTTTCCGATGCCGAACGCCGCGCTCTCGGATACAACCAACTGCCGGCGAGCCTCGACCACGCGGTCTCCCTCATGGAGGATTCGGAACTCGTGGCCGAAACGCTCGGGGAGCAGGTGTTCAACTATGTCCTGCTCAACAAGCGCCAGGAATGGCGAGAGTACCGCGCACAAGTGACGCCGTACGAATTGAAGAGCAACCTGGAGATGCTGTAGGGCCGAGGCGGATTCGACTGCGATGGCTCGGGAACAGTCCACCCTCACCGACCTTGCGAGGCTCGGCTTTGCTCGGCTAGACGAGGCCGTCGCGACGCTCGCCGAGATCGGCATGGCCGCCCCGGACGGCGGCTTCTCGGTTGATGGGTTCCTTCCGTTCTTCGCGCACGCCGCCGACGCCGACCAGGCCCTCGGTCTTCTCGGATCGCTGCTCCGTCATGCTCCCGACGAGGCCTCGGCCGTGCTCGCCGATCCGGACGTGGCCCACCGACTGATTCGGGTGGTCGGGGCCTCGCGCGGGCTCGGCGAATTCTTTCTCCGCCACCCGAGCGAACTGGCCGCCCTCGCCGCGCCGATCGACCAACCGCTCGAGCCTCAGTCCTACCGCGACGACCTCCTCGCCGCGGTGGTTGACGCGGACCCCGACGACGAGGAGTCGGCGTGGAACGCGCTGCGTCGCCGCTACCGCCGGCACGTGGCGCAGCTCGCCGCCTTTGACCTCGGGCAAGCGGACCCGCTCGACGGTCTCGATGGCGTTGCCGCGGCCCTCGCAGACCTCGCCGCGGCCGCCCTCGACACGTCGCTCGCTATCGCGCGGAAGACGGTGCATTTTCCGGAGAGTGAAGTCGCCGCGACGAGGCTGGCGATCATCGGGATGGGTAAGGCCGGTGCGCGGGAACTGAACTACGTGAGCGACGTCGATGTGATCTTCGTCGCCGAAGGCGCCAACGGGCTGAGCGACGACCGGGCGGTCGAAATCGCCACACGACTCGCCATGGCGACGATGCGCGGCATCCACGATCTCGCCCGGGAACCGGAGCTCTGGGAGGTGGACGCCAACCTTCGGCCGGAGGGGAAAGACGGTGCCCTCGTGCGCACCCTTGAGTCACACCTCGCCTATTACGAGCGGTGGGCGAAGAGCTGGGAGTTCCAGGCGCTGCTGAAGGCACGTCCACTTGCCGGTGACCGTGATCTGGGGGAGCGCTACGTCGAGGCCGTCGCGCCCAAAGTGTGGTCGAGTGCCTCGCGGGAGAACTTCGTCGAGGGCGTCCAGCGGATGCGTGAACGCGTGACCGACAACATCCCGAGCGCCCAGATCGACTACCAGCTGAAGCTGGGCCCAGGGGGCCTGCGTGATGTCGAATTCACCATCCAACTCCTGCAGCTCGTGCACGGTCAGACCGACGACGGCATCCGGCAACGCTCGACCATCGGCGCCCTCGGCGCCCTGGCCGAACGCGGCTATATCGGTCGGGTCGAAGCGGCGGAGTTCTCGCGGGACTATCGATTCCTGCGGCTGCTCGAGCACCGACTGCAGCTGTCCCAGCTGCGGCGAACCCATCTCATGCCGCACGACCAGGAGGCTCTGCGCATCCTCGCTCGCGCGACCGGACTCGCCTCGAGCGCCGAGGATCTCACCGAGCAATGGACTCGCACCAAGCTCGAGGTTCGGAGTCTGCATGAGCGACTGTTCTACCGTCCGCTGCTCTCCGCGGTAGCCGCGCTGCACGACGACGGCCTCGCCCTCAGCAGCAACCAGGCTGTGGCTCGGCTTGCCGCCATCGGGTTCCGGGACCCGAAGAGCGCTCTCGCTCACATCGCCACCCTCACCGGTGGCGTGTCTCGACGGGCAGCAATTCAGCGGCACCTGCTGCCGGTGATGCTTCAATGGTTCGCGGGTGGCGCCGACCCGGACTACGGACTCTTGGCCTTCCGGCGGTTGAGCGACGATCTTGGCCAGTCGTACTGGTTTCTGCGCATGCTGCGGGACTCCTCCGGGGCCGCGCAACGGCTGACCAACGTCCTCTCCGCGTCGCGCTTCGTCGGCGCGCTGCTCGAGCGGATCCCGGAGGCCGCGGCCTGGTTCGATCACGAGGAAGAACTCGATCCGCGCCCACTGGCCGCGCTGCTCGAGGAGACGACCGCCACGCTCGCCAGACACGATGCCGTTGACACGGCATCCCTCGCGCTGCGCACCGCTCGCCGCCGAGAGGTGCTCCGGCTCGCGATCGGCGCAATTCTCGGGCGGGTCAGGGTGGAAGAGCTGGGCCGCGCGCTCTCCGACGTGAACACCGCTCTGCTCACCGGGGTGCTCGGCGCGATTCGCTCGGCGGGCGGCGCGGATGATGGCATCGAGTTCGCGATCATCGCCATGGGCCGCTACGGCGGTCAGGAGCTTGGATTCGGGTCGGATGCGGACGTGATGTATGTCTACCGAGCGACGACTGCATCGCCCGCCGCGGCGCAGGCTCGGGCCGAGTCGATAGTTGCGCAACTCACTCGGCACACCGAGGACTTACGCCTGCCGCTCGACCTTGACGTCGGGTTACGCCCGGAGGGAAAGAATGGGGCGATCGTGCGATCGCTCGATTCATACCGCGCCTATTACACCCGCTGGTCTCTCACCTGGGAGGCCCAGGCGCTGCTGAGGGCGCGCGCCGCCGTGGGGGATCCCGCCCTCACCGCCGAGTTCGAAGCCCTCGCCGACGAGGTCCGCTTTCCCCGCGCCATCGGCGAGAACGACATCCGGGAGGTCAAGCGGATCAAGGCGCGAGTCGAGTCCGAACGACTTCCTCAGGCGGCCGACCCGTCACGGCACCTGAAACTGGGACGCGGATCGCTGAGCGATGTCGAGTGGTTCGTTCAGCTCATCCAATTGCAGCACGGCGCCCGCGTACCGGGTCTGCGTACCACCTCAACGCTCGAGGCACTTGCCGCGGCGACGGCGGACGGTCTCGTCACCCCGACGGACGCCGACAAACTCCGAAACGCCTGGATTCTGGCTTCGCGCGCGCGGTCGGCCATGACGCTCTGGCTCGCGCGCACATCCGATGTGCTGCCGACCGATCGTCAGCAGCTCGAGGGCGTCGCGCGGCTGCTCGAGTATCCGCCCGGCTCGGCGAGCCGTCTCGAAGAGGATTACCTGCGCGTCACCCGTCTCGCGCGCGCGGTGTTCGAGAGGCGCTTCTACGGCGTGCTCGCGGCACCACGGCCGACAACCGGCTGAGAGCGCGACTTCGGCTCCGCACCAGTGGCCGGTGCCAACCCCGGCTGGGTGGGGTCGGCGATCACGGTTCGGCTTCGGACAACGAAAAGGGCCGCACCCGAATCGGGTGCGGCCCTCTGCTGTCGAGAGTTAGACGCCGAAGTACAGCTCGTACTCGAACGGGGTCGGACGCTGGGCGGCCGGGATGATCTCGTTGGAGCGCTTGTAGCTGATCCAGGTCTGAATCAGATCGGGCGTGAACACGTTTCCTGCCGTCAGGAAGTCGTTGTCGGCTTCGAGGGCACGAAGGGCCTCCTCAAGCGAGGCGGGAACCTGCGGAATGTTCTTCGCCTCCTCGGGGGGAAGCTCGTACAGGTCCTTGTCCACGGGCTCGTGCGGCTCGATGCGGTTCTTGATGCCATCGAGGCCCGCCATGAGCTGCGCGGCGAACGCGAGGTACGGGTTGCCCGAGGCATCCGGCGCGCGGAATTCGATGCGCTTGGCCTTCGGGTTTGTCCCGGTGATCGGGATGCGGATGGACGCGGACCGGTTTCCGGCCGAGTAGACCAGGTTGACGGGCGCCTCGAACCCCGGAATGAGGCGTCGGTACGAGTTGAGCGTCGGGTTGGTGAACGCGAGCACCGCCGGCGCGTGCTTGAGCAGTCCGCCGATGTACCAGCGGGCGATGTCGCTCAGCCCGCCGTAACCCTTCTCGTCGTAGAACAGCGGCTGGCCGTCGTTCCACAGCGACTGGTGCGTGTGCATGCCCGATCCGTTGTCTCCGAAGAGCGGCTTCGGCATGAAGGTCGCGACCTTGTTCCACTCGAGGGCGGTGTTCTTGACGATGTACTTGAACTTCAGGATGTCGTCGGCCGCGTGCACCATGGTGTCGAACCGGTAGTTGATCTCGGCCTGGCCGCCGGATCCGACCTCGTGGTGGGCGCGCTCGAGGATGAGGCCGGCGTCGATCAGCTTGAGGCTGATGTCGTCGCGGAGGTCGGCCTGCTTGTCGACCGGGCTGACCGGAAAGTATCCGCCCTTGTACGGGGTCTTGTTCGCGAGGTTGCCGCCCTCTTCGACGCGACCGGAGTTCCAGGCGCCCTCTTCGGAGTCGACGAAGTAGGAGCTCGTGTTCTGGCGAACCTCGTAGCGCACGTCGTCGAAGATGTAGAACTCGGCCTCTGGGGCGAAGAAGGCGGTGTCGGCGATGCCGGTGGAGGCGAGATACTTCTCGGCCTTCTTGGCAACCTGGCGCGGGTCGCGCGCGTAGATTTCGCCGCTGCGCGGGTTGTAGATGTCGAAGATCATGATGAGCGTCTTTTCGACGCGGAACGGGTCGACGTATGCGGTGGTGACGTCGGGAATCAGTTGCATGTCCGACTCGTGGATGGATGCAAAGCCGCGGATCGAAGATCCATCGAAAAGCTGGCCAACCGAGAAGAACTCTTCGTCGACAGTCGAGGCGGGAATG
The DNA here is from genome assembly GCA_025464975.1 of Microbacteriaceae bacterium. Lineage (GTDB taxonomy): Bacteria > Actinomycetota > Actinomycetes > Actinomycetales > Microbacteriaceae > Lacisediminihabitans. The sequence goes on from JAODMT010000001.1 coordinate 65,525, forward strand.
TTGAAGTGCTGCTGCACACCGGGGAGGTCGGTGAAGCGAATATCAAGGAATTTAACGTTCTCGGCCTTGATGAACTTGAGCACCTCTGAAGAATCACTGAACATGTGACGGACTCCAATGGGGTTTGGAACTGGTACGGCGGCAAGCGCAGCCACCTGCGAGGCTAGACGAAGGGAGTTTCGCCACGGTGTCGCTATTGTTTCCGTTGTGTTACGTCACTCGTGCCGAACCTAGAATCGAACCATGGCTGATCCGCGCTCAATCCACTCGTCGACCAATGGCGCAGCGGCCGATGATTGGCCGGGACGGCGACTCGGGCTGCCGCAGACCGGACCACGGTCCATCGCGAGATTCGGCCGTCGCCTCGCCGCCTTCGCGATCGACATCACGATCGCCGCGCTCATCTCGTACGCCTTCTTCGGGTACGGACGCTGGCCGAGCTTCTGGATTTTCGTCGTGCTGCAGGTGCTGTTCCTGGCCCTCGCGAGCGGAAGCATCGGACATCTACTGCTCGGGATGCGCGTCGTTCCGGTGGTCGGCGGATGGATCGGACCGTGGCGGCCGATCGTACGCACCCTGCTCTTGAGCATCATCATTCCCGCGGTCATCTGGGACCGGGACAAGAGGGGAATGCACGACCGGGCAGCCGGAACGGTCCTCGTTCGGCGCTAGGGTCAAGCTGACGCCAGGGTCGAGCTGCACCAGGCCAAGCCGGCCGGTCCTGGAACGGCCGGCTTAGCGAGGGCGCGGTGCCCGGGCCTTAGTCGGGTCGATGCCCTTCGGGATGGGCAGCTGGTTCTTGCCGAGGGAGCTGAGGCGATTGCTCACGGCATAGACCTCCGCCTTATTCAGCGACCGCTTGAAGCGAGCCATACGCCCGGGGAGCTTGTGAAGCGGCACGGAATCGGGATCCGGTCCGACCTGGAGGAAGTTGACCGTCACGTTGGGGAGGATTCGGGTGACCCGGCGTCGCTCCTCCTCCAGCATCCGCTGGGTGCGCGACCGCGGTCCCTCGGCGATGAGCACGACGCCGCCGGTGCCAACGGCGCGGTACACCGCATCCTGGGTCTTCGGACTCACTGCGACCGGCATTTCGCTTGCCGTCCATCCTCGACGAAGCGAGCTTTTCAAGACGGCGCCAACCGCGCCGGGTTGACCCTCGATCTGCGAATACGCGGCCCGCTCGGCCAGGCGGCCAAGCACGATGAGAAAGAGGAGTACGCCGCCGAGCACGCCGGCGACGATCCAGAGCACCAGCCCGAACGGGTTGTCCGAGCCGGACAGGATGAACCCGGCGACGATGCCGACGAGAACCGGCGCGAGGAACGCGACGAGGAACCACCAGATCGCGTTGGAGTCGTGGCGCCGGGTCATCTGGAAGACCTGGTACATCTGCTTCAGTCGACCGGGCTCTTTCGCAGGCTGGGGAGCCGAGTTTTGGGTGCGTGCCATGTGACAAGGATACGGGTTGGGACGGTCACGCGCGGCGCGAGCTCACCATCAGAGGCGGTCGACAGCCAGGAGACCGCACCTCTCCTTCACCGGCCGCGAGAGACCTTCCGATTCAACGCATTTCGCCGCGCGCCGATGTCGACTGGTGCTCGCGGCGACACTCGTGAGATGGAACTGGTTGGTGGGTATCGACTCGTGCGGAGGCTCGGCTCCGGGGTTCGTGCCGACATTCACCTCGGCCACGCCGGCAGCGCAGACCCGCTAAACGAGGAACGGGTGGCCGCGATCAAGGTGTTCCGGGCCGGGACCTCCGCCGACAGCATCGAGACCGAGATCGCGGCCCTGACCCGGTCCCAGTCCCGTCACCTGCTCGAACTGCGGGATCTCGCGCTCGGTCCGGACGGCAAACCGTGTCTCATCCTTCCCCGCCTCGGCTCCGGGTCGCTCGGGCGGGTTCTCGCCCGGCGCAACTTCATTTCGGCGGGGGAGGCGGTGACCATTCTCGTTCCCATCGTCGCGGCCGTTGCCGAGTTGCATCGAGTCGGCGTTTCCCACGGCGCAGTCAACGCCGGGTCGGTGCTCTTCGACTCTCGCGGCGCGCCCGTTCTTGCCCGGTTCGGGACTGCGACCATCGTCGGCGATCGACCCGGTTCCGAAAACGAACGATCCCTGACCCCGGCTGCTGAGGAGGAGAACGGATGGCTCGCCGAGGACCGCCGCTCGCTTCGAGCCCTGATTGCGGCCGTGCTCGATCGGATCGGCGACTCGACCGACGCTGCACACGCCCGAAACGGCCTAAAGCGCCTCGATCAATCCCCGCTCGACCAGGCTGCGCTCGACGGGCGCCCGTTAGACCGGCGCCCGTTAGACACTGGGGCGCGGGACGAGATCATCGCCGCCCTGTTCGACCTTGCACCACCAGCCGCCATCCGCTTCGACGACTCACCGCGCGACGAGGCACCGCGCGACGAGGCACCGCCGACACCAATCCCGGCGCGGCTGACCCCCGCCGGGCCGTCACGGGCCGAGCCGTCGCGGGCCGAGCAGTCGGGTATCGCGTGGTCGGGCATCGAGCAGACGCCGGGCGCGACCTCGGCGGTGGGTGAAACGCGGGGTCACCGGCCGCGGCAGGGTGTCGTCCCTTCGGTCGGTCGCGGTGGGTTGGTCGCGCTCCGGCTTCGCGATCTGGCCGAATGGGCAACGGGAACCGGCCTCGATGAGAACCCGCTTGGCGCTTTGCGCACCCGATTCATTCGATCGATCCGCACGGTGCGCCGCCCGGTCTGGGTTGCCGGCGGAGCCGGTCTCTGCGCCCTGGTCCTGGCGCTAACTGTGGTCCCGTCGGCGTTGCCGGCAGAATCGAGCCCGTTGGAATCGCGCACCGCTGGTGCAGCGTCGCCAGCGGCATCCGCACCGCCGTCCGCAGCGTCGCCGCCAGCACCGTTGCCAGGCCCGACAAGCGCGAAAGGCACGACAGGCACGACGAAAGCGGGGCCTGCGAAAGGGGGCCCGACGGACGACTCCGGCGCGGCCGGGGATGATCCCGCGGCGGCGGCGGTTTCTCTCATCGCCGCCCGCCGAGCGTGCTTGGAGCAGCGGTCGGCGCCGTGTCTCGACCGCGTCGATCAGAAAGATTCCGCGGTGATGGACGCCGATCTACACCTGCTGCGTACGCTCTCTGCGCGGGCGGACATTCCGACCGACGCCTCGCTGGCTGGGATGGTTCCCGGTCTGGTGCAGCGCCTCGGGGACACGGCGATAGTGCAATTCGGCTCCGGCGACAGCGTCGCGCGCCCGGCGGAAACAAATCCGGCCTCGCTTCTGCTGATCAGAAGCGAGGCCGGATGGCGAATCAGGGACGTGACATTCGGCTAGCCGATGATGCCGTACCGGACGACTCAGATGCCGAGGTTCGCGACGAAGTCGCCGCCCTCCAACCGGTTCTTGACCGCGACGAGGAACCGGGCGGCGTCCGCGCCGTCGACGATGCGGTGATCGTACGAGAGGGCGAGGTAGACCGTCGAGCGGATCGCGATCGCATCAAGACCGTCGTTGGTGACCACCACGGGCTTCTTCGCGACGATGCCGGTGCCGAGGATGGCGGACTGCGGAAGGAAGACGATCGGGGTGTCGAACAGGGCACCGCGCGATCCGGTGTTGGTGAGCGTGAAGGTGCCGCCCGCAAGCTCGTCGGGCTTCAGCTTGTTGTCGCGAGTGCGAGCGGCGAGGTCGGCAATCTGGGTCGCGATGCCGGCGAGATCGAGCGATCCGGCGTCCCGGATGACCGGGGTGAGCAGGCCGCGCTCGGTGTCCACCGCGATCGAGATGTTCTCCTGGGGCGGGTAGACGATGGTGTCACCGTCGATGGTCGCGTTGATGATCGGGTAGGCCTTGAGGGCCTCCGCTGCGGCAAGGGCGAAGAACGGAAGGAACGAGAGCTTGACTCCAGTGCGCTCGACAAACCGGCCCTTGACCTCGTCGCGGAACTTGGCCACGAGGGTGACGTCAACCTCGACAACCGAAGTGAGCTGGGCGGACGACTGCATCGAAATGACCGCGCGCTCGGCGATGACCTTGCGAAGACGAGACATCGGAACGCTCGTCCCGCGCAACGGCGAGGTCTCCAGCGGCGCGGCGGCGGGCTTGGCTGCCTCCTGCGGCGCTGGGGCCGAGGTCGCGCTGAGCACATCCTCCTTGCGGATGCGTCCGCCAACGCCCGAGCCGGAAAGGGTCGACAGGTCGACGCCCTTCTCATTCGCGAGCTTCCGGACGAGGGGGGTGACGTAACGCGGGTTGGAATCGGCGGCAGCCGCAGGTGCGGCAGCCGCGGGAGCAGCAGGAGCGGGAGCAGCAGGCGGAGCGGCAGCAGCAGGCGGAGCGGCAGCCGCAGGAGCTGCCGGAGCGGCCGCCGCAGGAGCCGCCTGAGCCGGGACCGCGGCCGCTGCGGGGACAGGTGCTGCGGGGACCGGTGCTGCCTGGGGCTCGGCTGCCGGAGCCGGGGCCTCCGCGGCGGGAGCCTCATCGATGCCGGTCGCAGGTTCGGGCGCGGACGGAGCGGACGGTGCCTCTTCCTCCGGCGCCGGGGCCTCGACGGAGGGAACCTCCGCGACAGGCGCTTCCGCGGACGACGGCTGCGGCGCTGGGGTCTCTGCCTGAGGAGCCTCGGCCCCGGCGGGAACCTGCTCCGGCGTTTCTGCCTCGGTCGCATCCGGTGCGGCGGGAGCCGCGTCAGCCGATCCCGAACCGTCGCCGATCGTTACGAGCGCCGTGCCAACCTCAACGGTCTCGTCTTCGGCGACGAGGATCGCCTCGATCACACCGGCGATCGGGGAGGGGATCTCCGTGTCGACCTTGTCGGTCGACACTTCGAGCAACGGCTCGTCGACCTCCACGCGGTCACCCACGTTCTTCAACCAGCGGGTCACCGTGCCCTCTGTGACACTCTCTCCGAGTGCTGGGAGGTTGACGGATTCGCTCATCAGTGATGCTCCTTTAGACCAGTGCTATTTCTTTAGTTTAGTTCGGTGAGCCGAACTCAGAGGGATGCTGCTTACAGCGAGTGGAGCGGTTTTCCGGCCAGAGCGAGGAACGCCTCCCCGAGTGCTTCGTTTTGGGTGGGGTGCGCGTGAATGAGCGGTGCGATGTCTTCCGGGTACGCCTCCCAGTTGACGGCGAGCTGGGCTTCGCCGATGAGCTCTCCGACGCGAGCCCCGATCATGTGGACGCCGACGACGGGACCGTCGTTGACGCGCACCACCTTCACGGAACCCGAGGTGCCGATGATGTGGCTCTTACCATTCCCGGCGAGGTTGTAGTCGTACGTCGAAACGCTGTCCTCGCCGTACTTCTCCCGAGCCTTGGCCTCGGAAAGACCGACGGATGCGACCTCCGGGTCGGAGTAGGTGACCTTGGGGATGTTCGAGTCTTCGATCACGATCGGGTTGAGACCGGCAATCTCCTCGGCAACGAAGATGCCCTGCTGGAAGCCGCGGTGTGCGAGCTGCAGGCCGGGAACGATGTCACCGACCGCGTACACGCCCGGAACGTTGGTAGCGAGACGCTCGTTGGTGAGCACAAAGCCGCGGTCCATCGCGACGCCGACCTCTTCAAAGCCGACGTTGGCGGTCGACGGTCCGCGTCCGACGGCGACAAGCAGCAGCTCGGCTTCGAACGTCTGACCGTCTTCGAGGGTGACAACGACACCGCTTTCATCCTGGGTGACGCTCTGGAAGCGAACGCCGAGGCTGAAGTTGATGCCGCGCTTGCGGAACGCGCGCTCGAACTGCTTGGAGATCGATTCGTCCTCGTTCGGAACGAGGTGGGGGAGGGCCTCGATGATCTGAACGTCGGCTCCCCAGGACTTCCACACGCTCGAGAACTCGACGCCGATTACTCCGCCACCGAGCACCGCGACCTTCTTCGGAACGAAATCGAGTTCGAGGGCCTGCTCGGACGTGATGACCCGGCCGCCGATTTCGAGGCCGGGAAGCGAACGGGAGTACGAACCGGTGGCGAGGATGACGTTCTTGCCGACGTAGGTGTCGTCTCCGACCGCGACGGTGTTCGCCGCGACAAGACGCCCCTCACCCTCGATGGTGGTGATGCCGCGCGCCTTGATCAGCCCCTGAAGTCCCTTGTACTTGCTCGAGACGATTCCCTCGCGGTAGGTGGTGACCGCGGCGATGTCGATTCCGCCGAAGGTCGAGCTCACCCCGTACTTCGCGGCCTCACGGGTCACGTCGGCCACCTCGGCCGAATGCAGGAGGGCCTTGGTCGGGATGCACCCGACGTGAAGGCAGGTGCCGCCGACCTTGCTCTTTTCGATGAGGGCAACGGTCAGCCCCAACTGGCTCGCGCGCAGGGCCGCGGCGTATCCGCCGCTTCCTGCTCCGAGTACAACAATGTCGAAGTTCTGCTCAGGCACCCGGCGACTCCCTAGGGTTTCAAGATCATGTGCAAAAGTCCCGCCATTTTGAAACGACGGCAGGCTGCATGGCCCGATATTTTCCGGGCCACAAAGACCTTACTACGCGTGGGAAATGTCCTCGGCCAGGGCGATCAGCGTACGCACGGTTATGCCCGTCGGACCCTTACCGACGTAGCCGTATCCGGTGCCGCGGTTCTCTGCCGGACCGGCGATGTCGATGTGCGCCCAGGGGATCCGACCGGCGGCGGGATCCTGACGCTCACCCACGAATTCCTGCAGGAACACCCCGGCGAGGAGCATGCCGGCGGCGGTGTTCCCGACCTTCACGTTGGCAATGTCCGCCACATCCGAATTGATGAGCGCCCGAAGGTCTGCCGGCAGCGGCATGGGCCACAGCGTTTCGCCGACGGCGGAGCCGGTGTCGGTGACCCGCCGGACCAGGGCCTCATCGCCCATCACGGCGCCGTAGCGGTCTCCGAGAGCGACCCGCTGAGCGCCGGTCAGGGTCGCGACGTCGATGATCGCGTCCGGGAATTCTTCGCTCGCGGCGACGAGCCCGTCGGCCATCACGAGACGGCCCTCGGCATCGGTGTTCAGCACCTCAACGGTCTTTCCGCCGCGGATCCGCAACACGTCATTCGGTCTGATCGCCGAGCCCGACGGCATGTTCTCCGCGATGCACAGCCAGGCGGTGAGTCGGATGTCGAGTCCGAGCCTTGCGGCAGCGAACACGACCGCCATGACCGTTGCCGCCCCGGTCATGTCGTCCTTCATCCCCACCATCCCGGCCGAGGGCTTGAGCGAGAGCCCGCCGCTGTCGAAGGTGATGCCCTTTCCGACCAGCGCGAGATGTTTCGCCGCGGTCGCGGGGGAGTAGCTGATCTTGACGAGACGGGGCCCGCGCGTCGACCCGCCGCCGACCCCGACGATGCCGCCGAAGCCGCCGGCCCGCAGTTGGTCATCGGCGAGCACGTCGACGGTCACCGGAAGGCCAGCGGCCTCCACGAGAACGATGTCGGCGAAGCTCTCCGGGTAGAGGTCGGACGGCGGCGCGTTCACGAGATCGCGCACCGAGTGCACGGCTCCGGCGACCACTCCGGCGCGGGAGACCAACTCGGGGTCGCGTTCGACCAGCGAAACGACCGTGATCTCTCCTGCCGGCAGCCGAGTTGACTCCCGGGAGGCCGACCGATACTCGGTGTACGAATATGCTCCGATCGCCGCTCCCTCGAGCACCGCGAGAAGATCGGCGTCCGACGCCGTTGGAAGGTCGATGACGAGAGAGGTGATTCCGGTGAGACGGCGCGCGGCGGTGCCGGCAGCGTAGCGAAGCGAGTCGGGGGTGAGCGGGCCGGGTCCGGTTCCCACGAGCGCGATGCTTCGCGCTCCTCCGATGCCGGGCAGCCGAATCAGCTCGTCCTTGCCGCCGGTTGCGCCGAGGCCGGGGAGACTGGCCGAGATGGCCGAGAAGGCCACATCCTCGGAGAGCAGAACTGGCGTGTCGTCTGTGGCGCGGAGGCCGATCACGAGCACGTCGGCGGAGATTGAGGAGGCGGATTCCGCGGATACGCGAAGCAAAGGGACGGTCATTCGGCAATCGTATCCGGCCGGAATCCTCACAAACTCCGACGGTGTCGCTGCGGGTGCTGCCGCGCGTGTCCGGAGTGTTCGCTCTCGGCACACGGGGAACGGCGGGATCGAGAGGGTCAGCCATTGCCTCGCGATTAGAGTTGTGGCATGGATAATCCCGAGGGTCTCTACGAGCTGAACCCGGACGTCATCGACGTTCCGGAAGGCCTTCACCTCGTCGCGGGAGTGACCGGGTTCGCTGACGCTGGATCGGCGGTCACTCAGCTCAGCGAATACCTCGTCGATACCATTGACCACCGCGTAGTCGCCACCTTCGACGCCGACATTCTGCTCGACTACCGGGCGCGGCGGCCCACGATCTACTTCGATCAGGACCACCTGAGCGACTACCGCCCGCCGCGACTCGCCCTGTACCTGGCCAGCGACGAGATCGGTCAACCGTTCCTCTTCCTCACCGGCTTCGAGCCCGACTTCCAGTGGGAACGATTCGCGGACGCGGTCATGCAACTCATCGCAAAATACCGGGTAAAGAGCACGACCTGGGTGCACGCCATCCCCATGCCGGTTCCGCATACCCGGTCGATCGGCGTCACGGTGAGCGGCAACCGCACCGAACTGATCGACGCCATGTCCATTTGGAAGCCGCACACCCAGGTTCCGGCGAACGCCCTTCATCTTGTGGAATACCGCCTTCAGCAGCTCGAACACCCGACCGTCGGTTTCGTTCTGCTGATCCCGCACTACCTCGCCGACACCGAGTACCCGGATGCCGCAGTCAAGGCGCTCGAGCTCGTCAGCGCAGCCACCGGACTGGTTTTCCCCACCGACAGCATCCGCGAAGAGGGCCGCGACTTCATTTCGAAGATCGACCTTCAGGTCGAAAGTAATCCCGAACTGGCCAAACTCGTCGGTGCCCTCGAGGAGCGCCACGACGCGTATATGGAGGGAAACCCGCTGCGTTCGGCCCTCACCGACGTGGATGGCGAGCTCCCCTCGGCCGACGAGATCGCGACGGAGCTGGAGAACTTCCTCGCCGCCCGTCGCAACAGCGAGGACGACCCGCCCTTCCGCCGCTAGCAGAACGCAATGGTTCGCGCCCCGCGGCTAAGGTGATGGTGTGAACTCTCGGCGCTCCTGGCTCATCTGGGGTGTCGCAGTCGTCGCCTACGTTGTGGCGGTCCTTCAACGCACCTCGCTTGGAGTCTCCGGAGTAGCGGCCACCAACCGATTCGACGTGTCGGCGTCCGCCTTGTCGAGCCTCGCCGTCGTGCAGCTCATCGTCTACGCCGCGCTGCAAATTCCGGTCGGGGTGTTACTCGATCGCGTCGGTCCGAAGGTGCTTATCGCCTCCGGCGCCATTCTCATGCTGGTCGGGCAGACCACCCTCGCGGTTGCACCAACCATCGGTGTCGCGATAGTCGGCAGAATCCTCGTCGGCGCCGGCGACGCGCTGACCTTCATCTCGGTCATCCGCCTGCTTGCGTCCTGGTTCAACGGACGGCTCCTGCCGCAGGTGTTGCAGTGGACCGGGAACATCGGTCAGCTTGGCCAGGTCTTGTCGGCGATCCCGCTTTCGATCGTTCTGCACCGGTTCGGATGGACGCCAGCGTTCCTCTCGGCCGCGGCGCTCTCCGCCCTCGTGGCGGTGTTCGTCATCGTGCTGCTCTCCAACGGGCACGCGAACGTGTCGACGGGGCCGGGGGAGGCTGCCGAGCTGGCGCGCGACCGCGCCGAGACCGTTCCGACCGCGCTCCGGCGACTCCGTGAGGCGCTCGCGCGGCCGGGGACCCAACTCGGCTTCTGGTCCCATTTCACCACCCAGTCCTCCGGAACCGTGTTCTCGCTGCTATGGGGATTCCCGCTCCTGACCGACGGACTCGGTTACAGCCCCGCCGTCGCGTCCGGCATGCTCACCCTCATCGTTGCCGCGGGCGTCGTCAGCGGACCGATCCTCGGAATCCTCACCGCGCGTTTCCCGCTTCGCCGCTCCAACCTCGTGCTCGGAATCGTCGCCCTGATCGGCGTCGCCTGGACGACGGTGCTCCTCTGGCCGGACAAGCCGCCGTTTTGGCTGGTGGTTGCGCTCGTCCTCGTGCTCGGAATCGGCGGTCCGGGGTCGCTGATCGGTTTCGACTTCGCCCGCACCTTCAACTCGCTACGCAGCCTCGGCTCGGCAAACGGCGTGGTCAATGTCGGGGGGTTTCTCGCGAGCTTCGTCATGATGTACCTCATCGGAGTGATCCTCGACCTGGAGAACAGCGTGCGGGTCGCCGGCGGTGCCGCGAGCGACATCTTCTCGTGGGACTCCTTTCGGGTTGCCCTGCTCGTGCAGTACGTCGTGATCGGCACCGGTGTCTGTTTTCTGTTGTCGGCACGCCGCAACACCCGTCGTCGACTGAACGAGGTCGAAGGAATACAGGTCGCCCCCCTCTGGGTTGCCTTGGTCAGGCATTGGCGGCATCGCCGCATATAACCTTTTGCGCGACTTGGCAAGGGTCATTGGTAATCCGTGCAATAATTGACGTAAGACCCTTTCGGGTCCGATAGTCGTTCGTTCCCTTGTGGCGCGACCGCGTCGGACTTGACATGGGTCTTAGTGCTGCCCCAAAAGCCGCGGTCTCGAATGTGAGGGCGACACGGCCCGGGGGTTGTTCTACCCGTGATGGGCGTGTGCGCCTGAAGAAAATCTAGTGAAAGGTGTCCGAATGGCCACCCGAACCAAAACCACCGCTCTTGCAGAGCCCGAGTCGGTCGACGAGGTCAGCGTTGACTCCGTAGCGGCCAAGGCGCCAGCCAAGAAGGCGCCAGCCAAGGCCACCGCCAAGTCTGTTACTGCGAAGGCCGGAACCGCGAAGAAGGCCCCGGTCAAGCGCGCCACCAAGGCGTCAAAGGCTGCGGAGTCCGACGAGGACGCCGAGGACGTTGTCGTCGCCGACGATGACGATGTCGATGTGGAGATCGTCGTTGTCGAGGACGCGAAGGACGACGAAGAAAAGGTCGAGACCGCTGAGGACGACGACAAGGAAGACAAAGAGGACAAGGAGGCGGAGATTCTGCCCTCCGGTGCTCTCGTGCTGTCCCTCGTCGATGATGAGGACGAGGTCCCCGTCTATTCCTCCGCGATCACGGGAGCGACAGCAGACCCGGTCAAGGATTACCTCAAGCAGATCGGAAAGGTCGCGTTGCTCAACGCGGCCGAAGAGGTCGAGCTCGCGATGCGCATCGAGGCTGGACTCTTCGCCGAGGACAAACTCTCGGTGATGTCGCCTGCCGAGCTCAAGTCGCAGCTCGGTCGGGAGTTGTCCTGGGTGGCGAAGGACGGTCAGCGCGCGAAGAGTCATCTTCTCGGCGCGAACCTCCGGCTCGTTGTCTCCCTCGCCAAGCGTTACACCGGCCGCGGAATGCAGTTCCTCGACCTGATCCAGGAGGGAAACCTCGGACTCATTCGTGCGGTTGAGAAGTTCGACTACACGAAGGGCTTCAAGTTCTCCACCTATGCCACGTGGTGGATTCGCCAGGCGATCACCCGGGCGATGGCCGATCAGGCCCGCACCATCCGCATCCCCGTGCACATGGTCGAGGTCATCAACAAGCTTGCCCGGGTTCAGCGCCAGATGTTGCAGGATCTTGGGCGCGAACCAACGCCGGAGGAGCTGAGCCGCGAGCTCGACATGACCCCGGAGAAGGTCATCGAGGTGCAGAAGTACGGTCGCGAGCCGATCTCACTTCACACCCCGCTCGGCGAAGACGGAGACAGCGAGTTCGGTGACCTCATTGAGGACACCGAGGCGGTCGTCCCGGCCGACGCCGTCGGCTTCACGATGCTTCAGAAGCAACTGGAGTCGCTGCTCGACTCGCTTTCGGAGCGCGAGGCCGGCGTGATCCGCATGCGCTTCGGCCTCGGTGACGGGATGCCGAAGACTCTCGACCAGATCGGTGACACCTTCGGGGTCACCCGGGAGCGTATCCGCCAGATTGAGTCCAAGACGATGGCCAAGCTGCGCCACCCGTCCCGGTCCCAGTCCCTGCGCGACTACCTTGAGTAAATCGAACGGGTTCCAGTATTTCGTTCCAGTCCTAGCCGGGAAGGTCGTCCGGGCCGCCGCGAAAATTCGCGGCGGCGGCTCGGCCTTCCCCGGCTATGTCACGACGAGCCTCGCGCCGAATTTTCTGCGCGACGTCACGGGGCAATTCCGCTACGGAATCGTCTACGTGCTCGGGTCGAACGGCAAGTCCACGACCACCCATATGCTGACCGAAGTGCTCCGTGGACACGGACTGCGGGTGTTCACCAACCCGTCGGGGGCAAATCTTCCGCAGGGGATCGCGTCGTCGATCCTCGCCGAGTCCACCGTGTTCGGGCGGCTGGACGCCGACATCGGCGTGCTCGAGGTCGACGAGGCGTTCGCGCTCGAGTTCGCGCGTACCGTTCCGCCCTCCACCGTGCTGATACTCAACACTCAGGTGGACCAGCTCTACCGGTTCTATGAAACCGAGCGGGTGGCCGACATGATGCTCGACACGGCGCAGCAGGCGTCCAAGCACATCGTGACCAATCGCGAAGATCCGTACCTCTCGAAGATCGCTCGACGATACGCCGACGGCGACGCGACCAGCGGTCCGGACATCAGCTACTTCGGCGCGTCCGACGCGGTCATCGCCGGATCACCGCACGGGCTGTTCAACGCCACCGACTACCGCGACGCGGGGATCGAAGCGGGGCAGCACGTTGCCCTCGCCGAACTCACCGACACCGACCGTGCCGGGGCGACCATCGCGGTGCGCGGCGAACCGGTGGATGTCGTGCTTCCGGCCAAGGGATTGCACTACGCGATCGACGCCGCGGCCGCCCTGGCGACGGCTGCGATCATCCTCGGGGACGATTTCTCGGCGGCTTCCGCTTCCGCAGCCTTCGCCGCGATGAAGCCGGCCTACGGCCGCGGTGAACTGCTCGCCTTCGGGAACGAAATGGTCGAGTTCGTGATGTTCAAGAACGCCGCGAGTCTGCAGCTGAACCTCGACGCGCTTCCGGAACCGCCCGCACAGGTGCTCTTCGCCATCGACGAAGGAACGCCGGATATCTCGTGGATCTACGACATTGATTTCTCCGCCCTCGACCACGTCGACGTGATCACCGGAGCGAAGGCGTGGCAGATTGCGCTGTGCCTCGAGCTCAACGGCGTGCGGATCGGCACGGTTGAGCCCGACCTCAAGACGGCGATCGACCTGATGCGCGCGATGCCGAAGCCCGCTTCCGGAATGAAGACCTGGATCGTCAACTACGAGATCATGATGCTTGCACGCAAGCAAATCGGCTTTCTCGAACTGGAGAATCAGCGATGAGCCCCGACAGCGTTCCCGTCACCCTCCTCCAGCTTTATCCGGAGGAGCTTGGCGTGGCGGGGGACCGCGGCAATGTTCTCGCTCTCAAGAGCCGGCTCGAGCATGCTGGGGTCGAGGTGACGGTGGTCGAGCACCGAATCGGCGATTCCCTCCCGACCGACGTTGATCTTGTGCTCGTGGGGAACGGTCCGCTCTCGGCCATGCGTAACGTCTACGACGACCTGTTCTCGATCGGCGATCACCTTCGGGCCTACCGATCGATCGACGTGCCGCTGTTCGCCTACGGATCAGGCGCCGAACTGCTCGGCCACTCCATCGCGCTTCCCGACGGCAGCACCCTCGACGGGCTCGGCATTCTGCCCTTCCGGGCAGAACGAGTGACGGAGAGGGCGGTCGGCTACATTTCCGTTGATACCCCGTTCGGCCGGATCGTCGGCTTCGAAGACAACGCGTCGCGCTGGATCCTCGACCCCGAGGCGAAGCCGCTTGGCATCCTCGAGGTGGGAAGTGGGAACAGCGCCGGGTCGGTCGAGGGCGTCCTCGACGCCGGAGCGATCGGAACGCAGCTCGGCGGACCGGCTCTGCCGCTCAACCCGCTGCTCACGGATGCCTTGATCGGGTTCGTCGCGGCCCGCCGCGGCTTCGACTACCGCCCGTCGGATGTGAACGCGACCGTTGATCGATACGCCACGCTGGCCCGCGAAGTGATCCTGGCCAACGCAAAGCACGTATTCTCGAGGATCTAGGCTCTTCGCGACCTTCGAACCGCACGAGGTGATGACACTGACCGACGCCCGGATACCCGCCGTTCCCGTGCGGAGTGCACGCATCGACGTCGCCGCCATCACGGCAAACGCCCGGATTCTGGTTTCCCGCCGCGGCTCAGGCCGCGTCCTTGCCGACCTCGCGGCCGACGGGTACGGACACGGCGCCGCCGAGACGGCAAAGGCGGCGATCGCCGGCGGCATCGACCGATTCTCGGTGAGCCGGGTCGAGGACGCGATGGCTCTCGACGGTCTGCCGACGGCGGAGGTGATCGTGACCTCCGGCTCTCGCGCCCCCGGATCGGCCGTCGAATCGGGCGTGGCGGGTCCCGAGCTGTACGGACTAACCGACGACCCTGACCTTCGACCCGCGATGCGAGTGAGCGCGCTCGTCGTCGGAGTCAAGACCATCGAGGCGGGAGACGGCGTCTCCTACGGACACACCTTCCGGGCGGTCTCGCGGACCAATCTCGCCCTGGTCGGGATCGGTTACGCCGACGGCCTCGACCGTTCGGCTAGCAACGTCGCCTCCCTGCAGGTCGGCGGCATCCAGCGAAGAGTCGCTGGACGGGTCGCCATGAACGTCCTCGTCGTCGATCTCGGCTCCGACACGGCGAGCATCGGCGACGAAGCCGTCGTATTCGGCGACCCGAGCCGAGGCGAGCCCGGCGTGCTGTCGTGGGCCGCGTCGCTTGAAACCTCGGCAGCCGAGGTCGCGACCGCGTTCGGCTTACACCTTCCGCGGGTGTTCTCGTGACCGGTCCGGGCTTCCCGACCGGTCCGGATCTCCCGAGCGGTCCGGTGGCAACGGTCGACCTGCGGGCGTACCGGCGAAACATCGACCGGATCCGCACCAGGGTCGCCCCGGCGAACCTCATGGCCGTTGTCAAGGCCGACGCGTACGGGCACGGGTTGCTTCCGATCGCCCGAACCGCCGTATCAGCCGGCGTCGGCTGGATCGGAGCCCTCGATCTCGCCACGGCCCTCGAACTGCGAGCCGGGGGAATCCACGCGGACGTCGCCATCTTCGCCTGGTTGCTCGGCCCGAACGACGACTTCGCGCCGCCGATCGAGGCCGGCATCGATCTCGGCGTGTCCACTGTCGAGCAACTCGAGGCGATCGCCGCATCGGGCGCGCCGGGAATCGCACGGGTGCATCTGAAGATCGACACCGGCCTTCACCGCAATGGAGCGGATGCCGCCGACTGGCCGGCCCTCGTCGGTCGCGCGCTCGAACTCGAGGACCGGGTCGACCTGGTTGGGGTGTGGACACACATTTCGGAGGCATCCGACGCGGAGGACACGGTGGCCATCGAACGATTCCATGAGGCGATCGCGGTCGCCCAGCGACTAGGGGCGGGCTTCGGCGTGCGTCATCTCGCCGCGAGCGCCGCATCCTTCGCCCGGGCCGACGCTCGCTTCGATGTCGTGCGAGTTGGCGCTTTTGGCTATGGGATTTCGCCCGGAGGCGGAATCACCCCCGAGTCGCTGCGCCTCGAACCGGTGCTGACCCTCACCGCCCCGGTCTACGCCGTTCGGGACGGTATCGCGCGGGTAGCTATCGGGTTCGGCGACGGCATCCTCGGCTCGGCGGCTGGCCTGATGGAGGTGGCTATCAACGGAACGCGACATCCGATCGTCGACGTGGAAATCGACACCCTCCGGGTGGCTATTGGCACGACGACGGTAAGCCAGGGGGACACCGCCGTGCTGTTCGGCAGCGGATCGCTGGGGGAGCCGACCCTTCAGGAGTGGGGCGACAGGCTCGGAACCATCGGCGAGGAGATCGTGACGAGACTGAGCCCGCGGATCCCGCGGCGACACATTCACCCCGGGGTGTGAACCGGCGACCAGGCACTTAACGCGAAAACGCCCCGGCACCAGCCGAGGCGTTTCTCACGGAGCTGAAGCGCTACGCGCGGTTGTCTTGGAGGAGTCGATCCGACTCGTCGTGCCAATCGCTCGCAACCGTTGCCAGTTTCTCCTGGTACTTCTTGCCGTGGTGAGCGCAGAAGAGAAGCTCGCTCGAGCCGATGGCGACACGGATGTACGCCTGGGCTCCGCAGCTGTCACAACGGTCGGATGCGGTGAGCTGGTGGCTGGAGTCGAGTTCGTCTAGCGCAGTTGATTCGGGTGCAATCTGGGTCATGAGTTGCTCCTCCAGTTCCATATCTAATACTTTCTGATACCTATCCAAACACGGTCGTGTTACATCGGGGCAACAATTGCCCGCTATTTCGCTGAACGCGTACCAATACCCGCCCAGGGGTGTCGGATGCCGGCGGTGTCCTCTGCTGTCATTAGTGTTGAACCCGGCCCGGTCGCAATCCACTTCTCTACGGCGGTCGCGTGCCGTGAAGGAGATCTACGTGGCGAGTTCCGATTACTCCGCACGGCACCTGTCCGTGCTCGAGGGCCTCGAAGCGGTACGGAAACGCCCGGGGATGTACATCGGCTCGACCGACTCGCGGGGGCTCATGCACTGCCTCTGGGAGATCATCGACAACTCCGTCGACGAGGCGCTCGGCGGAAACGGCGACGAGATCAGCGTCGTGCTTCACCGGGACAACAGCGTCGAGGTCCGGGACCGTGCCCGCGGCATCCCGGTCGACATCGAACCGAAGACCGGCCTCTCCGGCGTCGAGGTTGTGTTCACCAAGCTGCATGCAGGCGGCAAGTTTGGCAGCGGATCTTATGCGGCATCTGGTGGGCTGCACGGGGTCGGAGCCTCCGTCGTCAACGCGCTGTCCGAACGACTCGACGTCGAGGTAGACCGGGACGGTAAGACCTGGGCAATGTCGTTCCACCGCGGAGAGCCCGGGATTTTCGCCGATTCGGGGGAGCCGCGGGCGGATGCCCCATTCACCCCGTTCGAGAACAAGAGCGAACTCCGGGTGGTCGGGAAGGTCGGCAAGAACGTCACTGGCACGCGGATCCGATATTGGGCCGACCCACAGATCTTCAGCCGAGGTACCACCTTTCAGACGGACGAGCTTTTCGCACGGGCACGCCAAACCGCGTTCCTCGTGCGTGGTCTCGGAATCGACATCACCGACGAGCGAGGGGATGAGCCGGCCCACGAGCTATTCCGTTTCGACGGCGGCATCGCGGAATATGTCGACTACCTCGCCCCGGACACAGCGCTAACCGAGACCTGGCGGATGACCGGATCCGGCACTTTCACCGAGACGGTTCCGGTGCTCAACGACGGCGGCGCGATGGTGCCGACCGAGCTCACCCGGGACTGCGAGGTCGATATCGCCTTGCGGTGGGGCACCGGCTACGACACGGTATTCCGCAGCTATGTGAACATCATCGCCACCCCGAAGGGGGGAACCCACCAGGCCGGGTTCGAGGCCGGCATCCTGAAGTTCCTTCGCGCGCAGGTTGAACTCAACGCCCGACGGCTGAAGGTCGGCACCGGGGCGAACAGCACTGAAAAGATCGAGAAGGACGACGTGCTCGCCGGCCTCACCGCCGTGCTCACCGTGAGGCTGCCCGAACCGCAATTCGAGGGGCAGACCAAGGAGATCCTCGGCACACCGGCGGTGCGCAACATCGTCGCCGCGGTTGTGGCCAAGACCATGGCCGAAAGATTCGCCTCGCCCAAGCGGGACGACAAGACCCAGTCGGCGCTCGTGCTCGAAAAGATCGTGGCCGAGATGAAGTCGCGCATCTCGGCTCGAGCACACAAGGAAACGCAGCGGCGCAAGAACGCGCTCGAAAACTCCTCACTTCCGGCGAAGCTCGTCGACTGCCGCAGCTCGGACGTGGCCAACAGCGAACTGTTCATCGTCGAGGGCGACTCGGCCCTCGGCACCGCGAAGCTCGCGCGGGACAGCGAGTATCAGGCGCTCCTCCCGATCCGGGGCAAGATTCTGAACGTGCAAAAGGCGTCGGTCTCCGACATGCTGTCGAACGCGGAGTGCGCCTCGATCATTCAGGTGATCGGCGCGGGATCCGGTCGAAGCTTCGACCTCGCCACCGCGCGCTACGGCAAGGTCATAATCATGAGCGACGCCGACGTCGACGGCGCGCACATCCGCACCCTGCTGCTCACCCTGTTCTTCCGCTACATGCCGGACATGATTCGGGACGGCCGCGTCTATGCGGCAGTACCGCCCCTGCACCGGGTCATCGTGATGAACCCCGGCACCAAGCCAAACGAGACGATCTACACCTACTCCGAGCAGGAACTGACCGGGGTGCTCGCCGCTCTCAAGAAGTCGAACCGGCGATACCAGGATCCGATCCAGCGCTACAAGGGGCTCGGCGAGATGGACGCTGACCAGTTGGCCACCACCACGATGGACCGCCAGCACCGGACGCTTCGCCGGGTGCAGATCACCGACGCCGTGAACGCCGAGCGGGTGTTCGAGCTGCTCATGGGCAACGACGTCGCCCCGCGCAAGGACTTCATCATCGCCGGATCCGACGTGCTCTCGCGGGAGCGAATCGACGTCTGAGCTGCCACGGGCCGGCGTCTCGCCCGGCTAATCGAGCGAGGTGCCGATCGACCCGACGACCCCGTCGAGCGGCGAGCCGGACGCGTCACGCTTCGCTCCCGGTTGCGGAAGCGAGCGAACGGCGCCATCGGTGCCGACCGCGTGGGCCGGGCCCGGCCCGGCCCAGGCGAGGGAGAGCACGTCTTCGCCCTTGAGGAACGAGTGGGCGCGTACCCCGCCGGTGGCCCGCCCCTTGCTGGGGAACTCGGACAGGAGGGACACCTTCGCCCTCCCCGGGTCCGTTCCGACGAGCGTCGATGTGCTCGCCGAGACTGTGGCGACGACGATCTCTGCCGCGGGGTCGACGGCGCCGAAAAACGTGACCTCCGCCTTCGCGCCGAGGTTGATGCCCGCCATTCCGCCTGCGGAGCGACCCTGCGGTCGCACCAAGGCGGCCGGGAAGTGCAACAGCTGAGCGTCGCTGGTGACGAACAACAGGTTGTCTCCGTCGGCACACTGCCGAGCGCCGACCACCTGATCACCGGGCTTGAGGCTGATGATTTCGAAGTCAGGCTTGTTCGCCCAGTCGCCGGGAGTCAGCCGTTTAACGACACCCTGCCGCGTGCCGAGCGCGATCGGATCGGGAGAGGTGAGGGAGACGAGGGCGAGAACGCGCTCCTTTTTCGCGTCGAGCGCGAGGTAATCCGTGATGCGCACGCCCGCGGCGAGCTGGATCGAGTTCTCGGGCGCCACGGGCAGATCGACCGGGGAGAGCCGGATCAGCCGGCCGAGGCTCGTCACGGCACCGATCTCGGTGCGACTAGTCGTCTGAACACTCGAGAGGATCGCGTCGTGCTTGGTGCGGCGCCTGTTCTGTTCCGGCCAGGCACGCGATGGATCAGCACTCTCCGCGACATCGACGCGGATGGCGCGACCGGTGGTGGAGAGGAACACCCGGCACGGGGTGTCCGCGATTTCGAGAATTGCCGCAGCCGACCGGGACGACGTGGCCACACTCGGTCGCGCCTCGGTGAGCAGTGTCCGCCGAGGGGTGCCGAAACGCTCCGCCACCTGTTCCAGCTCGTCAGAGACGAGCTGGCGCACGCGTTGCGGTCCGGAGAGCAATTCCTCGAGAGCCGCGATCTCGGCCCGCAGCTGGTCGCGCTCGGCCTCGAGCTCGATGCGGGAGAACCGGGTAAGCCGACGCAACCGCAACTCGAGGATGTATTCCGCCTGCAGTTGGCTCAGGTCGAAGACATCCATCAGTCGCGTACGGGCCTGATCGGTGTCGTCGCTCGCGCGAATCACCTGAATGACCTCGTCGATGTCGAGGATCGCGACGAGGAGACCCTCGACGAGGTGGAGTCTTTCCCGCTTGCGCGCGAGACGGAACTGGCTGCGACGGGTGACCACGGAGATGCGGTGGTCGATGTAAACCTGCAGCAGTTCCCGGAGGCCGAGGGTCTTCGGGCCGCCGTCGACGAGGGCCACGTTGTTGATGTTGAACGAGTCCTCGAGCGGGGTGTAGCGGAACAACTGCTCGAGCACGGCGTCCGGGCTGAAGCCGGTCTTGATGCCGACCACGAGTCGAAGGCCGTGCTTGCGATCGGTCAGGTCCGTCACGTCCGAGATGCCGTTGAGCTTCTTGGAGTTGACGCCGTCCTTGATCTTCTCGATCACCTTTTCCGCGCCGACCATGTACGGCAACTCGGTGATGATGAGCCCCGCCTTGCGGGCGGTGATATTTTCCACCGAGACACGAGCCCGGGTGCGGAAGCTGCCCCGTCCGGACTCGTACGCGTCCCGGATGCCGGCGAGACCGATGATGGTGCCACCGGTGGGAAGGTCGGGGCCGGGAACGAATGACATCAGGTCGTCGAGCGACGCGTCGGGGTGGGCGATGAGGTGCCGAGCGGCACCGACGACCTCGATGAGGTTGTGCGGAGCCATGTTGGTTGCCATGCCGACCGCGATGCCGGATGCCCCGTTCACCAGCAGGTTCGGGAAGGCGGAGGGCAGAACCTCCGGCTGGGTCAGCTGGTTGTCATAGTTCGGCACGAAATCGACGACATCTTCGTCGAGGTCCTCGGTCATCGCCATGGCCGCGGCGGTCAGCCTCGCCTCCGTGTAGCGGGGGGCGGCCGGCCCATCGTCGAGCGTGCCGAAGTTGCCGTGGCCGTCGATGAGAGGGACTCGCAGGATGAAGTTCTGGGCGAGGCGCACCATCGCGTCATAGATGGACGCGTCACCGTGCGGGTGCAGCTTGCCCATCACCTCGCCGGTGACGCGAGCGGACTTCACGTGCCCGCGGTCGGGTCGCAGCCCCATCTCGGTCATCTGGTACAGGATTCGCCTTTGCACGGGCTTGAGCCCATCCCGAGCATCCGGCAGCGCGCGGGAGTAGATGACCGAATAGGCGTATTCGAGAAAAGAGCCTTCCATCTCGGTCGAGACGTCGACGGTATCGATTCGTTCGCCGGAGGCCTGGTCGAGAGGTGATTCGGGAGTAGTCATAGGATTGCCACCATGCTACCGGCCACGAAAACGCACCGGATTAGCCTTGCCGATGTCATTCCAAGTTCGATTCTCGCCATGGACGGCAGACCGAACACGCTAGGGCTTCGGCCGGTCGACAAGGCGATTGTGCTCCTCGTCGACGGACTCGGCGCTTCGGCGCTTAAGGCGCGCGCCGGCCATGCTCGCACTCTGTCGCCACTCCTGAATGCGTCCACGACAATAGGTTCCCGCTTCCCCACGACAACGGCTTCGGCGCTCGCGACCCTCACCACTGGAGAGCCCGCGGGAGTGCACGGCCTCGTCGGCTACGCAGTGCTCGACGCGGCCAACGACCGCGTCGTCAACCAGCTGAACGGCTGGGACTCCCGGCTCGACCCGACAACCTGGCAGCGGGTGCCGACCCTGTTCGAGACCGCTGCGGCTGGTGGCCTGCCGTCTTTCGCTATCGGGACAGAACGGTATCGCACCTCCGGGTTCTCGCAAGCGGTTCTGCGCGGGGCGGAGTACCGCAGCGGGGCGACGATAATCGATCGCCTCGAGGAGGCGCGCCGGGTGCTCGATACGGTCGACCGCGGCCTGCTCTACGTCTATGCGGCAGAGCTCGACCAGACCGCGCACTCGCACGGATGGCAGTCGCCGGAGTGGATCGAGGAGCTCGAGGAGCTCGACCGCGTCGTGCGGGAATTCGTGCCGACTCTCCGGCGGGGCGAGGGCATGGTTCTCACCGCCGACCACGGCGTGCTCGATGTGCCGCACACCTCGCACATTCTGTTCGATACCGACGAGAGTCTGATCGACGGCATCCGGTTCATCGCCGGAGAACCGCGCGCGCTGCAGCTTCACTTCGAACCCGATGCAAGCGAGGAGCATCGCGCGAATGTGCTCGAGCGGTGGAGGAGCTCCGAGGGCGCCCGGTCCTGGATCGTGTCGCGGCGGGAAGCCATCGACTCCGGCTGGTTCGGCCCCGTCGTGGCCGAGGAGGTCGAGCAGCGCATCGGCGACATCATCGTTGCCGCACGCAAGGAGGTCGCCTACTACGACTCGAGAGTCACGCACCGAAGCGGCCGGTCCATGATCGGCCAACACGGCTCGTGGTCGGCAGAGGAGTCCGGCGTCCCGCTATTGCGGTTCGGCGCCTTCGCCTAACCGGGCTCGCGCGGCAGCTTCCTCGGTTCGAGCTGCTACAGGTCGTCGTCCGATCGGGCGCCGAACACGATCTCGTCCCAGCTCGGCATCGAGGCGCGGCCCTTCCGGCCGGACCGCGGCTGGAACAGGTTCGGCTGCGGCGCGGTGTTGCCCGGCTGGTTATCCTCCTGCTCCGGAATCGGGTCGAGCGGGATGTCGACCAGCCGGATGGTTCCGGTCGACGGGTGCGCGGCCTTTTCGTCTTCGCCGAAGCTCGCCGATTCGCGTTCACCACGGCGACGGCGAAGCGCCTCGAGCAGATCGGCCGTCTGGTTTGACTGGGCTTCGTCGACGGGTGCGCGATTGATTGCGGCCTCCGACACAGCAGGTGGCGTCTCATCGATTCGGCCGTACGGCACGGCCTCGAGTCGCGTCGCCGATTCGGAGTGGACAAGCTCGTCGTCGCTGAAGGCGCCGCTGTCGAACCGGGACTGGTCGGCCTGCCTCTCCTCGTCGCTGACCGCTCGGAGGCGGGGAACCATGCTCCCTGGCACGTCGCCCTGCTGGGACAGCGTGATCGCCTCGTTGTTCAGCGGGGCGAGGGCGGCCTTCTTCGGGTCGAAGTGCCAGCGGGCGTCGCGTTCGATCTGCTCCGCGGTGAATGCGAGCTTCACCACCCAGTCGCCGCCGACTTCCTTCCAGCTCGCCCAACGCTCGTCTACGGCACCGAGGTCGTAGAGCCGCTCACGGATGACGGTTCCGAAGGTCGAGCCGCCAAGGGGCTCCGTTTCCATCGCGGTGTGCACCGGAACGTTCAGAGCCGAGTTGACCACGAAGTCGCGTTCGGCGAGTACTGGCCCTTCAAACTTCTGGATGTATTCGAGTGGCACGCCGGTGACCGACGCGACATCCTGCGCCGACATGCCTGACCGGATGTGCGCCTGGATCTCCCGCGGCGCGAGCTTGCGCCCCGATCCGGGGTCAGGGATCGCTTGACGGAGTTTGGCTTGCATAACTTCGTCGATGGGAATGCGGAATTTCACGCCTTCCTCGGACGTGACGAGGAGTGCGCCGTTCTCCACTCCGATGACTCTCAGGTCTTGCATACCGAACGCCTCTCGCGGTCACTGATTTCCCCCCTAGCGTGTCACGCCAACGGGGGATATCCGGGGAATAACCCGGGCGTGCCGCAAGTTGCACAGAAGTCAGATTCACGGCAAGTTCACCGCGGTTTGCTATTCGCAAACTAATGATGCAAACTATGGCCGCCGACCAGCGATCAATCAACAAAACTAAGAAGTGGATGGGCATGGCAACCGACTACGACGCACCTCGAAAGACCGACGACGACTCAGAGTCGATCGAGGCACTGAAGGAGCGCGTCCCGGACAAAATGTCAGGTGTGGTCGACGTCGATGACGCTGATAACCCGGGCGGATTTGAACTCCCCGGTGCCGACCTTTCCGACCTCGATCTCGACGTTGTCGTGCTTCCCCCGCAGGCCGACGAGTTCACGTGTGTCAACTGTTTCCTCGTGAAGCACCGTTCCCAGCTCGACCACGAGGAAAAGCTCGGCCCGATCTGCCAGGAGTGCGCCGCCTGATCGGTGGATGACCCGCTAGACGGCGGCCCGCGCCTTCGCAATCGCCGCGA
Source organism: Microbacteriaceae bacterium (assembly GCA_025464975.1). Classification (GTDB taxonomy): domain Bacteria; phylum Actinomycetota; class Actinomycetes; order Actinomycetales; family Microbacteriaceae; genus Lacisediminihabitans. The sequence goes on from JAODMT010000001.1 coordinate 89,341, forward strand.
CGACCTCCGCCGGTCGGCGGGTCGACACGATCCAGTAGGGGGTCGGGTCGGTCGGATCGGTCAGGTCGACCTTGACCACGGGGGCGATCCACCCGCGAATCAACAGCCAGGCCCGGGCATCCAATCGCTGTCCACGCTCAAGAGTTGCCTCGTCCCCGGTGAATGCTGTGACCTCGCCGATCATCTCGATCGGCACCCGCGCCCGTCCGGCCACGAGCTCTCGGTTGGTGATCCGCACGACGGGCGAGGTGCCGATCAGGATGCCGACGCAGGCTGCGTACAGGATGATCGCGATGATGACTCCGGCCTCGAAGTTGATCGGCAGAAAAACGAGCAGGCTCGCGGGGATCACAAGAGAGGTCGAAAGGTACATCCAGCCTGAGGCCCACAGGCGCTCGCGGTAAATCGTCATTGCCCTATTCGATCAGACTTTCTTGCGCCTCGAGTGCCTTCCTACCCGGTGTCCGTTCTGCACTACCCTCGTCACGTGGCCGAAAGCGTAGAAGTCCTGATCGTCGCGGAGACGATTCCCGAGTACGCGCACCCCGGGGACGCTGGTGCCGACCTTCACGCCGCTGAAGCAGTCGTGCTTGAGCCGGGCGAGCGCGCGACGATCGGCACCGGAGTGTCAATCGCGTTGCCCGACGGCTACGTCGGCTTCGTCACGCCGCGGAGCGGCCTTGCCTCGAAGCACGGCATCGCGATCGTGAACAGCCCGGGAACAGTGGATGCCGGCTACCGCGGTGAGATTCGGGTCACCATGCTGAACACCGACAGATCGGTGCCGTATTCTGTCGCGGTCGGAGATCGCATCGCGCAACTGGTGATCATGCCCGTCGTGCGGGCGCGATTCGTAGAGGTCGAAGTGCTTCCGGGAAGCCACCGCGGCGCCCTAGGGTTCGGATCAACCGGCTACACAAGACAACGCAACAGTGAGCAGGAACACAGATGAGCGACAACATTTCACCCGAAGGCAATGATGGCGAGCTCGAACGGCTCAAGTCCGCCCCGGCGGACCGCGCGACCGAGGGGCCGCTCGACGAGTCGGAGGCCAACCCGGTTCGACCGTATGTGGACCTCGGCGGCGTGAAGGTTCTGCCCCGCGAGGGACTTCAGCTCCGACTCGAGGTGGAGGAGGGCAGCCAGCGTGTCGTGGCCGTCGGGCTCGACTATGCCGGCTCGACGCTCCAGGTGCAGCCGTTCGCTGCTCCAAGGTCCTCCGGCCTCTGGCACGAAATCCGGGAACAGATCGCGGACCAGATTGCCAAGCAGGGTGGGACGACGACGCAGATCGATGGTCCATTCGGACCAGAACTTCGCGCCGAGATTCCCGCCGTCACGCCGGGGCAACCGGAGTCGACGCGTCTCGCACGGTTCATCGGGGTCGATGGGCCGCGCTGGTTTCTTCGAGGCGTGATCGCGGGTGAGGGCGCGGTACGCGAGGAGGCCGCGGCCAAAATCGAGGAGCTGTTTCGCAGCGTCGTCGTCGTTCGCGGCAAGACTCCGATGCCGCCCCGTGACCTCATTCCGCTGCACATGCCGAAGTCGGCCGCCGGCGCCCAGGACTCCGCGTCCGTTCCCGAAGTCTGATGTCCGAACCAGGCGACAACGACGCCCGGACTCCCGGATTCCGCGAGTCCTTCGCGGATGCCGTGCGAAAGAGCGGCTTCGGTCAGGTCACACCCGGTGAGGTGCCGACGGCGAAGTCGCTCCTGAAGGCCGTCGGGGGAGTACGGGGCCTGATCGAATCGATCGTGCCCGGCCTCGGCTTCCTTGTCATCTACAGCCTCTCCAAGAACCTTCCGCTCTCGGTTCTCGCGCCCGTCGTTCTCGCGATCGTCTTTCTGATCGTGCGCGTGCTCAGCAGGACGCCGGTCACCCAGGCTTTCGCCGGAATCGTCGGCATCGCGGTGTCAGCGGTGCTCGCGCTCGTCACGGGTCGCTCGGTGGACAACTTCTTACCCGGCATCCTGATCAACGTCACGAGCATCGCGGTGCTTCTGGTGAGCATCCTCGTTCGTTGGCCGCTCATCGGGGTCATCGTCGGCTTTTTGACCAACGAGGGCGTCGAATGGCGAGACCAGAAGGCCAAGCGCCGGGTGCTCTACCTCGCCACGTGGCTGTGGGTCGGCCTGTTTGCCGTGCGGCTCGCGGTCGAGGTGCCGCTGTACTTCGCAGACCAGACCGAGTGGCTTGCCGGAACGAAGCTCGTGCTCGGTGTCCCCTTCTACGCCGCGATGCTCTGGGTGACCTGGTTGCTCGTTCGCGCGGTGTATGCCCGACCGGACTCGGAGCCGGCGGCCTAGTCGCGACCCGATCGGCCGACGTGTTTTGACCGGTCAGATAGTGGTCAGCGTGTGAGCTAGCGAGAAGAATCCGGGGCGTCCCGATCGCGGATGACCGAAGCGCGAAGAGCGCGCAAGCGGCGGTAGTAGGACGCCTGAGCCGAAACCAGGATCGCCGAAAGCACGATCGCGAACACCGAGCCGAGAAGCACGGCAATGGTTCCCTCTGCCGCAACCTCGGGGGCCTCGGCAAACGCGAGCTCGTTCATCAGCAGCGAGACGGTAAAACCGATTCCGCCGAGCGCGCCGACGGTCGCGAGGTTGAGGAGGGTGAGCTGCGAGCGCGACTCCCTCGGCCCGACGAACCCCGACAGCCAACCCCCGGCGGCGATGCCGACGAGCTTGCCGACCGGCAGGGCAACGAGAATGCCCCAGAACGGCGCGGACAACCCGCCGAGTCCGACCCGCGGCAGCACGACGAGGGCGGCGGAGAAGGCGAACAGCGGCAGAACAATCCCGTTGGTCAGCGGCTCCAACGCGTGTCGCACCCGCATGCCCGGGCGGCTGGCCATGGCGAGACCGAGCGCGACACCGGCGATGGTCGCGTGCACCCCGGACAGATATACGAAGCCCCACGCGACGAGCGCCGCGGCGACCATCCCGATCGCCACCGGAACGCGAGCCCGAGTGCCGAGGAACCTGCTGAGGACTGCGAACGCCGCAACTCCGAGTGCCGCGACTGCGAGGGTGCCGAGGTTCGGGTCGCGGGTGAAGAAGACCGCAATGATGACGATCGCCACGATGTCATCCAGAATGGCCAGCGCGAGAAGGAAGACGCGAAGCCGTCCCGGGATGCCCCGGCCGAACACGGCGAGCACGCCGAGCGCAAAAGCGATGTCGGTTGCGGTGGGGATCGGCCAGCCGCGGGAATAGCCGGACCCGCCCGCGACCGCGAGGTAGACGGCGATCGGGACGACGATTCCGCCGAGCGCGGCGATCGCGGGTCGAACGGCCCTGGCCGGGCTGTTGAGCTGGCCGACGGTCAGCTCGTGTTTCAGCTCGACCGCGACGACGAAAAAGAACAGCGCGAGCAAGCCGTCGCTCACCCAGTGGCCGACCGAGAGGTCGAACGGCGTTCCGGGCATGGTGAGGTGCGTGGCCTGGAACCGAATGACCGCAGGCCCGATTCCGGAGTTCGCGGCCACGAGCCCGAGGGCGGCGGCGGCCAACAGGATGAAGGCCGCGATGCGCTCCGAACGGAAAATGGTCATGGTGCCTCACTGGGTCGTCCGGTCGTCAAGAGCGATCCCGTCGACCGCCCGCCGACCAGACTTCCCGGCGCACCTTGGTCAAGCATAGCGATCCGGATTTGGTCGCCCCGCCGCGGTCGAAAAGGGGCCACGGAATTCCTGTGACCGTCGCGCCGTTGTGTGTACCTGTGCCAAACCAGAGGATCGCATGACCAATCACACCTGCCCCGTGCACGTTGTCGACTCACGGACGACGGCCCGAATTCCGTTGAACACGTTGGCGGTCAGCTTCGGACTGGCCGGCCTTGCCGAACTGTGGTCGACCGCGTCGACGCTGTTCTCCGTTCCGCCGTTCATCACGGAGCTGTTCTGGGCCGCGGCTGCCATCGCCTGGCTGTGGCTCATCGTCAAGCACACGGCGGTTGGGTCGCGCAGCCCGGAACCGCTGTCGGCGCAATTGCGGCACCCGGCTCAGGGTCCGATCGCGGCGGTGGTCCCGATAGTCGGAATGCTTCTCGGCGCGAACCTCTTCCAGTTCTGGCCGGCAGCAGGTGAAGCTCTTGTCGTCGTGTCGATCGCCGCGGCCACCCTCTTCGCCGGATGGCTGCTCTCATTCTGGCTGAGCGGGCAACTGAAGCCCGAGTCGACTCACGGGGCGTACTTCCTGCCGACGGTAGCGGCCGCGCTCGTTGCGGCGGCTACGGCCGCGGACATCGGACTTCCCCTGCTCGCCCGAGGCGCATTCGCCGTCGGCATCTTCTTCTGGGTGGTCATCTTCACGATGCTCGTAGCCAGATTGGCCTTCCTTCCTGCCCTCCCCGCCCCGCTGACGCCGACTCTTGCGATCTTCCTCGCTCCGCCGGCCGTGGCAGGTAACGCCTGGTTCGCCATCGCCGGTCGGCACGCCGACTCGATCTCGATGTCGCTGCTCGGGGTGACAGTGCTCATGGTGCTGGTGCAGGTCGCGCTCATTCCGCGTTACCGCAAGACCCCGTTCTCCCTCGGCTTCTGGTCGTTCAGCTTCCCGGTGACGTCGGCGGCGGGGTTCGGCATCGAATGGTTGTCCGTCGGCACGCCGGTCGGGTGGCAGATCGAGGCCGGCGCCATTCTGCTCGCGGTCACCGTGTTCATCCTCGCCATCGGCATCCGCTCGCTGCTCTTCGTCGGAATGAATCGACGCGGACTCAAGCGGGCTGAGCAAGAACTACGGAAGGCGGATGCGCTGGTCGAACGCTGAGCTGTCCGACGAAACCATTCCCCGGTCAGTCCGCGCGGGGCACCTCGCCGGCCGACCGAAACGGATCGCGGTCGGCGAGGGAGCGGCGGGCCGCAGTCAGTTCCCGGATCAGGGTGCGGGAATCCCACGGGCCGATGTGGCGGCGGCCCTGCAGAAAGAAGGTCGGCGTGCCGTGCACATCCATCGTCTCGGCGTCGATCGCGTCGTCGCTCACTCGTGCGATCGTTCGCGGGGACATGAGATCGGTTTCAAAGCGGTTCACGTCGAGGCCGGCCCGCTCCGCGTAGGAGAGCAGATCGTCCGGTTCCAGGTGGTCCTGATTCGCGAACAGCAGGTGGCTGTATTCGAAGAAGGTGTTCTGCAGCGACGCGGCCTCGCTCGCCCGGGCGGCGTCAAGGGCGTGCTTGTGAAAGCGGACGAGGGGCAGGTGTCGCCAGATGTAGCGCACCTCCTCGCCGAAGTGGGCGATGACCTCGTCAACAGATCCGGTGGCGCGGCTGCAGAATGGGCACTCGAAGTCGCCGTATTCCACGATCGTCAGCGGGGCGTCGATCGGACCTCGGATGTGGTCCCGTTGCGGGTCGACCGGCCGCACCAGGAACATGCTCATCTGACCAGGCGGCTGAACCCGGTCGAGCACGCGGAAAATTACCGACCCGAACACGAACGCGATCGCTGACGCGGCGAGCACCCCGATGCGTGCCTCGGCCTGGATCGTCGAATCGGTGATCGCGAGATCGATGATGAACAGCGAGATGGTGAAGCCGATTCCCGAGAGCGCCGCGCCGCCTGCGATTCGCCCAGCCGTAAGTCCGGGGGCGAGTTTTCCGATTCGCAGAGCCCGAACCAGCCCGGTCATCGCGGTGATTCCGATGAGCTTGCCCGCCACGAGCCCGCAGACGATTCCCCAGGTGACGGGGGAGGCGACGGCGCGCTCCAGGACTCGTGGGCTGAGCGCGACTCCGGCGTTGGCGAGGGCGAAGATCGGAAGGATGATGAAGCTCACGTACGGGTAGTACGCGGAATAGAGGCGATCGTTGACCGAGAGGGAGTCGCGCAGGCCGCGGGCGGCCGCGCGAGCATATGCCGGGTTGGGGGATTGCCGAAAGGCGCGCCCCAACTCGGCCGTTCGCTCCACCTGGGAGCGTCGAGGCGCGAAAACGGGGATGAGCAGCGCGATCGCCACCCCGGCGAGTGTCGGCTGCACGCCGGAGGCGTAGAGGGCAGCCCAGGCCACGACCGAGAGCACGAGATAGGCCGGCCCCTGGCCGACCCGCACGAAACGCACGAGGGCGATGAGCGCCAGCGCCATGGCCGCGATGACGAGGGGAATCGCCCGCACCTGATCGGTGTAGAAGATCGCGATGACGGCCAGCGCACCGATGTCGTCGACCACCGCGAGCGCGAGCAGGAACACGCGCAGGTGGCCGGGAGCCCGCGGCCCAACGATCGCGAGAGCGCCGAGAACGAAGGCGGTGTCGCTCGAGATGACGACGCCCCAGGCGTGGGCCGCCTGTCCTTCGTGGTTGAAAGCAAGGTAGACGGCGGCCGGAACGGCCAGACCGGCGGCGGCCGCCGACACGGGCACAACGGCTCGCGACCAGACGTTGAGCTCGCCGAGAGCGAATTCCTTCTTGACCTCCAGGCCGACCACAAAAAAGAACACCGTCATGAGGGCTTCGTTGACGATCTGACGAAGGCCGAGTTCGAGACGTAACTGACCCACTTGCACAAGCACTGGCGAGTTCCAGAAGTCTGTGTAGTGGGCTCCGCCACCAACGTTTGCCCAGATCAGTGCGGCGAGGGTGGCCATCAGCAACAATCCGGCGGCAGTTTTCTCGATGTTGGAGATTCCGCGCCGTGGAGTGAGCAGGCGCCGCAAGGCGGGAAAGCGGGGTGGCGCGTCACCCTCGGTCGTGTCCAGCGCTCGCCGATTCGCACGCTCCCGGTCTTCACCCGCTTGCGTCATTGGCGTCTCGTGGTCATTGGCGTTGTGACCTTCTATCGCTGGTGCGCGGGAGCGAGCTGTGCCCCCAGATTATCAAGCGACTCGGGTCGTGATGCGGACCCAGCTCGGGGAGCGTCCGGTGCCATCATGCGGGTGTGGATCGGGCGGTCCGTTCCGAACTCCGCACCGGCCGAAACGTGCCATAATTATCTCGACGTCAAGATAGTTTTCGGGATTGCACGCGCCGTCCGCCACCGTGAGGCTTAGGCTTGCCTTGCTGGCAGGCTCAGCCCTCGAGGGCGAGGATTGGCAGCGGAAGCACGCACAGATCAGCAAGGGAGTCGCGCAATGTCGCAGGTCAACAGCTTCGGTTCGAGGGACACCCTGACGGTAGGATCGGCGGACTATGAGGTCTTCCGGGTCGACAAGGTCCCCGGCCACGAGAAGCTTCCCTTCAGCCTCAAGGTGCTCCTCGAAAACCTGCTCCGCACCGAAGACGGTGCCAACGTCACGCGGTCCCAGATTGAGGCGCTCGGCTCTTGGGTTCCCACGGCCGAGCCGGACACCGAGATCCAATTCACGCCGGCTCGCGTCATCATGCAGGACTTCACCGGCGTGCCGTGCATCGTCGATCTCGCCACCATGCGTGAGGCCGTCGCCGCGCTCGGCGGCGACCCGAAGAAGATCAACCCGCTTGCCCCGGCCGAAATGGTGATCGACCACTCCGTGATCGCCGACCTGTTCGGCTCGGAGAACGCGTTCGAGCGCAACGTGGAGATCGAATACGAGCGCAACGGTGAGCGCTACCAGTTCCTGCGCTGGGGTCAGACCGCGTTTGACGACTTCAAGGTCGTGCCGCCGGGGACCGGAATCGTGCACCAGGTCAACATCGAGTACCTGGCACGGGTCACCATGACCCGAACCGTGAACGGTGTGCTCCAGGCGTACCCCGACACGTGCGTCGGCACCGATTCGCACACCACGATGGTCAACGGCCTCGGCGTTCTCGGCTGGGGAGTCGGCGGCATCGAAGCCGAAGCGGCAATGCTCGGCCAGCCGGTGTCAATGCTCATCCCGAAGGTCGTCGGATTCAAGCTCACGGGCGAGATCCCCACCGGCGTCACCGCGACGGACGTCGTGCTCACCATCACCCAGATGTTGCGTAGGCACGGAGTGGTTGGCAAGTTCGTGGAATTCTACGGCGCCGGTGTCGCCGCGGTTCCGCTCGCCAATCGCGCGACAATCGGCAATATGAGCCCGGAGTTCGGGTCGACCGCCGCAATGTTCCCGATCGACGATGTGACGCTTGACTACCTGCGGCTCACCGGGCGCTCCGAGGAGCAGGTCGCCCTCGTCGAGGCGTATGCGAAGCTGCAGACCCTGTGGCACGACGCGAGCGTCGAGCCGGTCTTCAGCGAATACCTCGAGCTCGATCTCGGTACCGTCGTTCCCTCGATCGCGGGTCCGAAGCGCCCGCAGGACCGCGTCATCCTCAGCTCCGCGAAGGCGCAGTTCGAGAAGGACCTCAACGACTACGCGTCGACCACCCACTCCCGCGTCGACGCCTCGCTCGAGGGGACCTTCCCGGCATCCGATCCCATCGGCCTCACCTCGCAAGACGAGCTGTCCGCGCACGATCAGGCGGCCAACGACGTGAGCCACCACCACGACGAGGCTCGTGCATCGCACGCGAGCCATGCTCCCTCGACGGTGTCGAAGCCGTCGGAGGTCAGCATGCACAACGGTGACCACTTCACGCTCGACCACGGGGCCGTTGCGATCGCCGCGATCACCTCGTGCACCAACACCTCCAACCCGAGCGTGATGCTCGCCGCCGGACTCCTGGCCCGAAACGCGAGCAAGAAGGGCCTCAAGTCCAAGCCGTGGGTGAAGACCACTCTCGCGCCCGGATCAAAGGTGGTCACCGATTACTACGAGAAGGCCGGACTCAACGGCTACCTCGAGGACCTCGGCTTCTACCTCGTCGGATACGGCTGCACCACCTGCATCGGTAACTCCGGGCCGCTCGAGGAGGAGATCTCCAAAGCGGTTCAGGACAACGACCTTGCAGTAACGGCGGTGCTCTCCGGAAACCGTAACTTCGAGGGGCGCATCAACCCCGACGTGAAGATGAACTACCTCGCCTCGCCGCCGCTCGTCATCGCGTACGCGCTTGCCGGTTCGATGAACTTCGACTTCGAGACCGACGCCCTCGGCCAGGACCAGGACGGAAACGACGTGTTCCTCCGGGACATCTGGCCCGACGCGGCCGAGGTGCAGAAGACCATTGACGACTCGATCGACACCGAGATGTTCACCCACGAGTACGCCGGAGTCTTCGACGGCGACGAGCGCTGGCGTTCGCTTCCCACCCCGACCGGTTCGACCTTCGAGTGGGACGACAACTCCACCTACGTTCGGAAGCCCCCGTACTTCGACGGCATGACGATGGAGACCACCCCGGTCTCCGACATCGCCGGAGCGCGAGTGCTCGCGAAGCTTGGCGACTCGGTGACCACCGACCACATCAGCCCGGCCGGCAACATCAAGGCCGACAGCCCGGCCGGTCGCTACCTCGACGAGCACAGCATCGACCGCAAGGACTACAACTCCTACGGATCGCGTCGCGGCAACCACGAGGTCATGATCCGCGGAACGTTCGCGAACATCCGGCTCAAGAACCAGCTGCTCGACGGGGTCGAGGGGGGTTACACCCGGGACTTCACGCAGCCGGACGGCCCGCAGTCCTTCATCTACGACGCGAGCCAGAACTACCAGGCCGCCGGTGTCCCGCTCGTGATCTTCGCCGGCAAGGAATACGGATCGGGTTCCTCACGTGACTGGGCCGCGAAGGGAACGAGCCTCCTCGGCGTCAAGGCAGTGATCACCGAGAGCTTCGAGCGGATTCACCGCTCCAACCTGATCGGGATGGGTGTCGTTCCGCTGCAGTTCCCGGCCGGCGAGAGCTGGGCCTCCCTTGGCCTCGACGGAACCGAAATCGTGAGCATCTCGGGGCTCGAGCAGCTGAACAGCGGCACCACCCCGAAGACCGTTCACGTGACGGCGGCGCCGAGCGAGAACTCTCCGGCGGGTAAGGCGACGGTCGAATTCGACGCGGTCGTGCGAATCGACACCCCCGGTGAGGCCGACTACTACCGCAATGGCGGAATCCTCCAGTACGTTCTGAGATCGCTGGTTTAGGCTGGCTGAATGAGTCTTCTGGAGAGCATCCGCGGCCCTCGTGATCTGGACGGACTCTCCCGAGAGCAGCTCGTTCGGCTCGCCGCGGAGATTCGGAAGTTTCTGGTTTCCGAGGTGTCCAAGACCGGCGGGCACCTCGGGCCGAACCTCGGCGTCGTGGAACTCACCATGGCGGTGCACCGGGTTTTCGACTCGCCGCACGATGCGATCGTCTTCGATACCGGACACCAAAGCTACGTACACAAGCTGCTGACGGGTCGCCAGGATTTCAGCAGGCTCAGGGAGCGCGGCGGGCTGGCAGGTTACCCGCAGCGGTCGGAATCGGTGCACGACATCGTCGAGTCCTCGCACGCCTCGAGTTCTCTCAGCTGGGCCGACGGCATCTCCCGGGCGTTCCAGATGACCGGGCAGAAGGACCGTCACGTGGTTGCTGTCGTCGGCGACGGGGCGCTCACCGGTGGCATGACCTGGGAGGCGCTCAATAACATCAGCGACGACAACAGCCGCAACCTGGTGATCGTCGTCAACGACAACGGGCGCTCGTATGCCCCGACAATCGGGGGGATGGCCCGTTTTCTCAATGACGTCCGAACCCGTCGCTCGTATCGCAGCCTCTATGCGTCGAGCCGTCGCCTGTTCGAGATGTTCGGCGGCCCCGGACGTGCCCTGTACCGAGGCATCCGTGGCGGAACGCACGGGTTTCTCAGCCGGTTCACCAACAACGAGGCGCTGTACTCCAACCTCGACATCAAGTACATCGGACCGATTGACGGGCATGATTTGCGCGCGATGGAGGAGGCGCTCACCCAGGCCAAGAACTACGGCGCGCCGGTGATCGTGCACGCGATCACCCAGAAGGGCAAGGGATTTGAGCCGGCGGTCGCCGACGCGGCAGACCAGTTCCACGCCGTCGGTCACATCGACCCGGAGACCGGCGAGCCGATCGGGGAATCCGATGGGGCATCCTGGACCTCGGTCTTCTCCGAGGAGATCGTGAAGCTCGCAGACGCCGATCCGACCATCATCGGAATCACGGCGGCGATGCTTCGTCCAACCGGTCTGCACAGATTCGCGGCCAAGTACCCGGAGCGCGTGTTCGACGTCGGAATTGCGGAGCAGCACGCGGTCACGTCGGCTGCCGGTCTGGCCTTCGGCGGTCTGCATCCCGTCGTCGCCCTGTACGCAACGTTCATCAATCGGGCGTTCGATCAGGTGCTCATGGATGTGGCCCTTCACCGGGCCGGGGTCACCTTCGTGCTCGATCGGGCCGGTGTCACCGGGCCGGACGGGCCGAGCCACCACGGCATGTGGGACCTCGCGATTCTGCAGGTGGTCCCAAACATCCGGCTCAGCGCTCCACGGGATGCCACCCGGCTTCGGGAGGAGCTTGGCGAGGCCGTCGCGGTCACGGATGCGCCCACCGTCGTGCGGTTCTCCAAGGGAACCGTTGGCGCGGAGATCGCGGCGGTCCGCCGAACGGGTGACGGCGTTGAGGTTCTGTACGAGGAGTCCCGTAAGGACGTGCTCATCGTCACCGTCGGACCGATGGCCGAACTTGGACTCGAGGTGGCAAAACGACTCGCCGATCAGGGGATCGGGGCGACGGTGATCGACCCGCGCTGGGTAGTCCCCGTACCGGTCAGCGTCATCGATCTCGCCCGCGAACATCGATTGGTCGTCACCATCGAAGATGGCATCCGGGTGGGGGGGATCGGCACCAGAATTCGGCAGGACCTCAGGCGGGCCGGCGTGCTCACCGCGTTGACTGAACTCGGACTGCCGGACGAGTTTCTTGAACACGGTTCGCGAGCCGAGATTCTCGAGGAAGTCGGGCTCACGCCTCAGCAGATCGCCCGCGACGTGGTCGAACAGGTGCTCGAAAGCAGGGTCCCCTTCGCCAGACCACTTCCGGAGCAGCTGGAGGCGCAGCGCAGGCTGGGACTTGATCGACAATAGCCCCGGTAGTTTGACTTCGAGTGCGCTCTAAGTTCTAGCCTTGAATCATGGGCATGGAGAGCGTGGATACCGAACGGCTGTTTTCCATTTCCGAGGTGGCTGAGCGCACCGGACTCTCCGCCCACACGCTGCGTTACTACGAAAGCGCCGGCCTGATGCGCGCGCCGATCGACAGGGCATCGTCGACGCATCGTCGGTACACCGAGGGCGATGTGCGGTGGGTGATCTTTCTCACCAAGCTTCGTTCGACCACGATGCCGATCTCCACGGTTCTCGCGTACGTGACGCTCGTGCGAAAGGGCGAATCCACGGTGCCCGACCGATTGGAACTCCTGCTGAGGCACCGCATGGCGGTGGCCGCCCGGCTGGAGGAGATGACCACAAGCCTGGCCGCGATCGATTTCAAGATCGCGACCTATCAAGGAAGGACCCCCGAAGAAACATGAAGCACATCACACTCGGTAAGAACGGACTCGACGTCGGACGTCTCGGACTCGGCTGCATGGGAATGTCCGCGTTCTATAGCGGCGCCGGCCAGGACGACACCGCTTCCATCGCCACGATCCACCGCGCTATGGAACTCGGGGTCAGCTTCTTCGACACCGCCGAGATGTACGGTCCGTACATCAACGAAGAACTCCTCGCCAAGGCCTTTGCGGGAAAGCGCGAGCAGGTGGTCATCGCAACCAAGTTCGGTACCCTCCTGCATCGGGGCGATGGGACGCGCGGTCTCGATGGCAGCCCGGAGAACGTTCGAATTTCGGTCGAGGGATCGCTCAAGCGGTTGCAGACCGACTACATAGACCTGTACTACCAGCACCGAATGGACCCGTCGACTCCGATCGAGGAGACCGTGGGGGCCCTTGCCGAGCTGATCGCCGAGGGAAAGATCCGCAACTACGGGTTGTCCGAGGCCGGAGTCGAGACCATTCGCCGCGCGAACGCGGTTCACCCGGTGGCCGCGCTGCAGACCGAGTATTCGCTCTGGTCGCGTGACGTCGAGGCGGAGATCCTCCCCGTTGTCCGCGAACTCGGCATCGGCTTCGTGCCGTACTCGCCGCTCGGTCGCGGCTTCCTGACCGGGACCATCCGTTCCCTAGACCAGCTCGAGGAGACCGACTTCCGCCGCTCGAACCCGCGGTTCGCGGGCGAGAACCTCGAGGCGAACATCCGCATCGTCGAGCAGGTGGATGCCGTCGCATCCGAAATCGGCGCGAAGCCGGGCCAGGTCGCGCTTGCGTGGCTGCTGGCGCAGGGCGACGACATCGCGCCGATCCCCGGGACCAAGCGGGTCAGTTACCTCGAAGAGAACGTCGCCGCGGAGGCCCTCGAGCTCTCCGCCGAGCACCTCGCGGCTCTCAGCGCTGTTGCCGCCCCGGTGGGTGACCGCTACGCCGACATGACCCCTCTGGGCAGGTAACCCTTCCCCTTCCGAAATCCATGCAATCTGGATTTCGGAAGGGGAAATTCCCCTGTTACTGCACCCCGCGAATCGCCGGGTGATGGAAGGTGTCGCCGAAGGCGCGTTCCGAGGCCCCCACGCGATCGAGGTACGGCGTGACTCCGCCCATCTGGAACGGGTAGCCCGCTCCGAGGATGAGACACAGGTCGATGTCCTCCGGGGCGGACACCACGCCGTCCTCGAGCATGCGGTGCACCTCGTCGGCGAGGCCGTCCTCGACGCGCAGCCGAAGCTGTTCGGCTGTCATCGGATTCGTTCCGCCGGCGACGATGTCTCGGGCCTTCGGATCGATCCCCTTGACCTTGCCTTTCGCGTCCCGCTCGAAGATGTGGCCGAGTTCTGCTAGCCGGTGCAGGTTCTCGCTCTCGAAGAACCGATCGGGGAACGCGGCGTGGTGGGTATCGAGCACGTGCGCCCCAACCTTGAGGCCGACGAGTTCGAGCAACTGGAACGGCGTCATCGGAAGACCGAACGGCTTGATCGACTCCTCGACGACCTCGAACGGTGTTCCCGTATCCACGGCGTGCATGGCCTCCCCGAGCACTTTGGCGAGCACGCGATTCACCACGAATCCGGGGGTGTCTCTCGTGACTACCGCGTTCTTGTACAGTTTCGCTGCGACCACCATGGCCGTGGAGAGCGTCTCGTCGTCGGTGAGCGGCGTCTTGACGACCTCGACGAGGGGCATGACGGCGACTGGGTTGAAAAAATGGAATCCGACGAGACGTTCCGGATGCGCGAGCTTCGAGCCGATCGCCTCCACCGAGAGCGACGAGGTGTTGGTCGCGAGCACCGCGGTATCGGAGACATACTTCTCGATCTCCGCGAAGACATCCTGCTTCACCCCGAGTTCCTCGAATACGGCCTCGATGACCCAGTCGGCGTCCGCGAAGTCGGCCCGATTGGTCGTGCCGGTGACGAGCGCCTTCAGACGGTTTGCCTCGTCCGGGGAGATTCGGTCCTTGGCAAGGAGAGCATCGATCTCGCCCCGGATGTATTCGAGACCCTTGTCGACGCGCGCCTGATCGAGGTCGGTGATCAGCACAGGCACTTTGAGCCGCCGCACAAAGAGCAGGGCGAACTGGCTGGCCATGAGGCCCGCTCCGATGACGCCGACCTTGGTCACCGGCTTGGCGATCTTCTTGTCCGGGGCCCCAGCGGGACGCTTCGCTCGTTTCTGCACCAGATTGAAAGCGTAGATGCTCGCCTTGAACTGGTCGCCGGAAACGAGCTCACCGAGTGCCTCGTCCTCCGCCGCAAACCCCTGCCCTCTGGTGGAATTCTTCGCGGCCTTGAGCAGGTCGAGTGCGACGAACGGCGACTTGGCCACCGTGCCGATGCGGTTCTCAAGCATCTTGCGGGCAACGCCGATGGCGATGTCCCATTTGACCGCCCGCTCGATCTTGCCGGGCGCGTTCGACCGCTTCACCCGTATCGTGCCGGAAACTACCGCGTCGGCCCAGGCGATCGACTGTTCCAAGAAGCTCACCGAATCGAAGATCGCGTCGGCGATCCCGAGGTCGAATGCCTCCTGGCCCTTGAGCATCCGGTTGTTCTTCAGCGGGTTCTCGATGATCACCTTGAGCGCGTTCTCAATGCCGATGAGGTTCGGCAGCAGCCAGGCGCCACCCCAACCGGGAATGATGCCGAGGAATACCTCGGGAAGCGCGATGGCCGGTGCGTTGCGGTCAACGGTGCGGTAGTCGGCGTTGAGCCCGATCTCAAGGCCGCCGCCGAGGGCGAGACCGTTGATGAAGACGAACGATGGCACGCCGAGGTCGCTCAACCTGCCCAGGGTATCGTGGCCGAGTTTGGCCATCTGCACGCCAACCTCCTTGCTCGGGATCTCGCTGACCTTCGACAGGTCCGCCCCCGCTGCGAGGATGAACGGCTTGCCGGTGACGGCGACGGCGGCGATCTCTCCCGCGGCGGCGCGTTGCTTCTGGGCGTCGAGCACCGAGGCGAATTCAAGCAGGGTCACCGGTCCAAGGGTCGACGGCCTGGTGTGGTCTCGCCCGTTGTCGAGGGTGATTAGCGCGAGGGTCTTGCCGCCGGAGAGAGGGACGTCCCGCACAAAGGAGTGCGTGACTACCTCATCGGTGGACAGGTCGATGAGTGCGTCGAATTGCGCCATTACTTCTTCTTCCCGTCGTAGTAGGGGTTTTCCCAGATCACGGAGCCGCCCTGCCCAAGCCCGATGCACATTGCGGTGAGGCCGTAGCGAACGTCCGGGTGCTCCTTGAATTGCGCGGCAAGCTGGATCATGAGCCGAACACCGGATGATGCGAGGGGGTGACCGATCGCGATGGCACCGCCCCACTGGTTCACTCGCGGGTCTTCGTCGTCGATGCCGAAGTGGTCGAGAAGTGAAAGCACCTGCACGGCGAATGCCTCGTTGAGTTCGAACAGGCCGATGTCGGTGATCGACAGACCGGCCTTCTTGAGCGCCTTTTCCGTGGACGGGACTGGGCCGATCCCCATGATCTCCGGCTCGACGCCGGCGAAGGCGAAGCTCACAAGCTTCATCTTCGCCGTCAGGCCGAGCTCCTTCACGGCGGCCCCGCTCGCGAGAAGACTGACCGTCGCACCGTCGTTGAGGCCGGACGAATTTCCGGCGGTGACTCTGCCGTGAGGACGAAACGGGGTCTTGAGGCCGGCGAGACCCTCGAGGGTCGTCTCTGGGCGAAGCGCCTCGTCGCGGGTGGCGAGTCCCCATCCGGAGTCGCTTCGCACGGCAACCGGAATGAGGTCGGGCTGAATCTTGCCGTTGTCGTAGGCCGCGGCGGCCTTGTGCTGACTGCGCATAGCGTAGCGGTCGGAACGCTCCTTCGTGAGCTGCGGGAAGCGATCGTGGATGCGTTCGGCCGTCGACCCCATGTTGAGGGCCTCTTCACCGACAAGCTTTTCGGCGAGGAACCGAGGATTCGGGTCGGCGCCAAAGCCCATCGGGTGGCGCCCCATGTGCTCCACCCCGCCGGCGATCGCGAGGTCGTATGCGCCGAAGGCGATGCCTCCGGCGAGGGTCGTCACAGAGGTCATTGCTCCGGCACACATGCGGTCGATCGCGAATCCGGGAACCGACTTCGGCAAGCCGGCCAGAAGGGCGGCCGTGCGACCGAGGGTGAGTCCCTGATCACCCTGCTGGGTGGTGGCCGCGATGGCCACGTCGTCGATGCGATCCTTTGGAACGGTGGGGTTGCGCTCAAGAAGACCGATCATGGCCTTGACCACCAGGTCGTCGGCCCGGGTGTTCCAGTACATTCCTTTTTCGCCGGCTCGCCCAAATGGGGTGCGGACCCCGTCGACGAACACGATCTCATGTCTTTCGGCCACAATGCCTCTTTCGTTCATAGGTATCCGAACGATCCTATGGTGGGCCGATTTGCGGCCAGCAATCCTTTGCCGCTTTCTACGAAGAGGGTTCGTCGACTCGCTCGGTGGTTTGGTCGGCATCCACAAATGCATCCAGGATCACCTGTGCGATTGCGTCAACCTGCCACGGACGAGCGCCAAGCTCGGCGAGGCTCGAGCGGAGGCTCTGCAGTTCCATCGGCTCCGGGGGAGTCCAGGCGAGGCGCCGCAGCAGCTCGGGAGTAAGCAGATTCTCCACCGGAATGCTCAGGCCAGTGGACACCTCGCTCATCGCGGCTCGGGCCTTCTTCAGCCGCCTGTCGGCGACGGGATTGCGATCCGACCAGATTCGGGCCGGAGGCATCGGGTCTCCCGGCACCCGAACGGCAGGCAGGTCTTCCGTCGTGCGTCCGGTCTCGACCGCGGCCCACCAACGGACGAGTTCCGTGCGGCTCGCCCGCCCGTTGAACTCACGCAAGGCGGCGAGGGCCTGTTTGGACTCCGGCATCGACTTGGCGGCGGCGACGAGGGACGCGTCTGGAACCAGTCGGCCGGGCGCGGTGTCGGTCTCGCGCGCGAGCGCATCGCGCGCCTCCCACAGTTCTCGGGCCACCGCGAGGTTGCGCGGCCCGCGCACGGTGTGCAGTCCAGAGAGCCGACGCCAGGCATCGGTCTTTGCCGCCTTGGCCTCCCGAGTGAGCACCGCGGCGAACTCCTGACGCGCGATCTCGCCCTTTCCCGCCTCATCAAGCAGCGCGGCCATGGCGTCACGAAGATCGACGAGAAGCTCGACGTCGAGCGCGGCGTACACGAGCCAGGACTGGGGAAGTGGCCTGGTCGACCAGTCGGCAGCGGAGTGCTCCTTCGCCAGGTGGATGCCGAGCAATTCCTCTACGACGGTGCCGAGACCGACGCGCGGCAGTCCAGCCAACCGGGCGCCGAGTTCCGTGTCGAAGACCACGTTGGGATCGAGTCCGACCTCGCGCAGGCACGCGAGATCCTGACTCGCCGCGTGCAACACCCACTCTTCGTCGCGGATGGCCTCGTCGAGCTCGGCGAACGAGCCGATTGCCGGCGGGTCGAACAGGAATACGCCCGCGCCGCGGCGAAACACCTGAATCAGGTAGGCGCGCTGCGAATATCGGAAACCGGATGCCCGCTCCGCGTCGATAGCGATTGGCCCGTGCCCAGCCGAGATTGCGGCGACGGCGTCGAGGTACTCCTCGCGGGAATCGATGACCGAGACGATGACGTGCGGGGCCTGCGCCGGCTTGGCGACAGGAGGCGCCGCGACCTCGGATATCGACTGCGCAGGGGGCGCAGCCGGCGACGATGTCGTCGGTTCGATAAAGGTTGGTGTCGTTGGTGAAGTTTCCATCACGATCGGCATCGCCGAATCATCACTTGACTCACTCACGACCGATCCCGACGAGCCGCTAGCACACTCACTCCTTCGACAGCCGGCGGAAGACCCGCCAGCATGCACAACAATTCACCCCAGCCTTCCACATGTGCGGTGATGTCGTGGTCCAGAGGCGTCCAGGAGGCGCGAATTTCGATCTGCGCACCGTCACCCTGGTCTGCCAGTTCGCCGAATCCGGTGGACAGGATCTTGGTTGCGGTACCGGATGCCGCGGAATATTTGGCCCCACGCGAGTCGAGCGCGTCAACGAGCCAGGACCAGGTGACATCGGCGAGGAAGGGATCAATCCCAATGTCAGTCTCAAGCGGGGCTTGGCTGAAACAAACGACGCGAAACACGCCGCCCCACGCCTCGGGCGCCTCAGGGTCGTACAGAAGGATGAAGCGGCCGGTGCCGAGGTCGGAGTCCGATCCGTGCCGGGCCGGTGTGACATCCGCGGACAGGGCGATGCTGTACGGAGCGAGGTTGCCAGGGGACGCGATCTCGTTCACCACGAGCTCCGGGCGCAGTCGAGCGCGACGCACGGCTTCAACTGCGGCGCTGAACGGGGCCGGCACCGACTGTCCTTCGACGTTTTCGGGCACGAGTGAAGACTAAAGTTCCTCTGTGGCAGATTCTCGCAGGCACGCCGTCAACCCGAGCCGATGGTTGGCGGTCGCGCTCGTCGGCGTCGGCGTCACGTCGGCTGTCGCCGCGGCCGCGGTGAGCACCCTGACCCTGATCGTCGCCCGAATCGTTGTATCCCCTCCCCGGCGTCGAGCGGACGACACCCGTATCCTGTCGATCGGCGGGGCAGGCGGCCTCATCACCCTCGAGGCCACGCCGGAGGCCGCGCTTCCCGGGGAGTATGGCCTGTTTTTCTCCCGCGGTGCCGGGCACGCGCGCCTGGGAGAGGTGCTCGCCTCGTCGCCGCACAGCATCACCCGTCGGCTGCTCGCCGTTGACCACGGTGACATCTCGCAAGCCCGCCGCGGCCGACTGAGCGGATGGTTCTACGTAGGGCCGGCCGACCTCGGGTTCCCGTTCGATGACGTAGAAATTGAGACCGAGCTCGGCCCGGCACCGGCCTGGCTCATCCCCAGCGACCGACCGAGCTCGCGCTGGGTCATCCAGGTGCATGGAAGGGCGGTTCGACGGGCCGAGACGCTTCGTTCCGTTCCCGTGTTCCGGGAGGCTGGCTACACTTCGCTGCTCATGAGCTATCGCAACGACGGGGATGCGCCGTCCAGTGCCGACGGACGATACGGTCTCGGCGACACGGAGTGGAGCGACGTTGACGCGGCAATGCGCTTCGCGGTTGACCGTGGGGCGACCGACATCGTGCTGATGGGCTGGTCGATGGGCGGCGCCACGGTGCTGCAGGCCCTCACCCGTTCCGATCTTCGCGACCTCGTCCGCGGGGTGGTGCTCGACTCACCGGTCGTCGACTGGGTGAGCGCACTCCGGCATCAGGGAAAGCTTCTTCGGCTACCGAACCCGATCCGCTCCGCTGTGATTGCGCTGATCGGCGCGAAGTGGGCCGGCAGGCTCACCGGGCAGCACACCCCGATCAATGTGCCGAGACTCGACTTCGTCCGCCGGTCGGCGGATCTGCACGTCCCCATCCTGTTGATGCACAGCGATGACGACAGTTTCGTCCCGTCGACGGCATCGCGGGCGCTGGCCGCGGCTCGGCCCGACATCGTGACGCTCGAGGCATTCACGGGGGCCGGGCACACGAGGCTCTGGAATTACGATCCCGCGCGCTGGAACGGAGCGATTCGCGGCTGGCTTGCCGACACTGCGTTCGGTCAGGAAAGCACGGACCACCTGGCGTAAATGGTGCTCGACTCGTCGGTGAGCAGTTGCCCGAGCGAGAGGCGGCGGGAGGTGATCGGCGCGCTTCCGAAGAGCGGGAGCGACACGCCACCGAGCACCGGACTCGTCGAGAGGCACAGTTCGTCGACCAGTCCGGCGTCGAGCAATTGACCGGCGAGCGACGGCCCGCCTTCGCACACGATCCGCCGGAGTCCGCGCTCGCGAAGCGCGGCGATCAGGTCGCCGGCCGCCATGCGACCGTCGCCGTCGGGGATGACCACGATCTGCGCATCCGGCAGGGACTCACCGGCGCGTTCCGCTGCGGCCGCCGGGCACAGCACGATCGGAACGTGCCGGTCGGCGGTGATGTCAACCCGGTGGCCGCCCAGATCGCCGGAGCTCGTGACGATCGCGAGCGGCGCGGTGCGCGGAAGCTGATACCCCTCGGCGCGCACGCTCGCCGCGCCGACGAGCACGACGTCGCTCAATCGGCGGATGACCCCGAGGATCTTGCGATCGGCTCGATTGGTGAGGGTCTCCGACGTGTCATCCTGCCCGGCTGCGCTTCCGCTGACGCTACCCACGAGGTTGATCCGGAGGGTGTCCTCACCGGGCAGCTCGTAAAGCGGCACAAGGCGTTCCCGAGCATCGGGTGCCGAGATATCGATCGTGGTGTCCGCATCGGGGAAGATGCGACGGACGATCAAGCGGCGATCTTTTCGCGGATCTGACGCTTGGTGCGGCCGAGCATCGCGGTCATCCCGCGGATACGCAACGGGCTGACCGCTTCGGTGAGCCCGATGGAGTCGGGGAAGTCATCCGGAACGTCCAGAACCTCGTCGACCGTCAGGCCGGCGAGGCCCTGCGCGAGGATCGACACGAACCCGCGGGTCGTCGGCGCTTGCATCGGCGCGGTCGCGTGAAGATGCACTATTTGGTCCGCGTCGACTTCCACGAAGATGTACACCGGCGACTGGCACTCCTCGACCCGCTCGAGGAGGTCCGGGTGCTCGGCGTAGCGCTCGGGAAGCTCCGGGAGTTCGTTCGCGAACTCCAGCAGCAGCACGAGGCGGTCCTTCACCTCGAGATCGAGGAAGTCCTCCCGGATCTGGGCAAGCGCGACGGGAAGCTGGTAGGTGGTCATCGTGGTCAATTATCCCACGTGGATGGTCCCCACCTTCGTTTATGGCACGGGGCCGCCCGGCTACCGCGGCTCCGGAGCCGTACCCGGCTCGGAACCCTTCACAATCGGCACGCGCACCGCGGAACCCCATTCCGTCCAGGATCCGTCGTAGTTGCGCACTGACTCGAAGCCGAGCAGGTGCGTGAGCACAAACCAGGTGTGGCTCGAGCGCTCGCCGATGCGGCAGTAGGCGATGACGCTGTCGCCGTCTTTCAGGCCGGCCTCGTCGCGGTACAGCGCGTTGAGTTCATCGAGCGGACGGAAGGTGCCGTCTTCCGCGGCGGCCCGTCCCCATGGAATGCTCCTGGCGCTCGGGATATGCCCGGCGCGAAGCGATCCCTCTTCCGGGTATGCCGGAGCCGTCGTGCGCTGCCCACTGAATTCTTCGGGGGAGCGAACATCGATCAGCGGGTTGCCGAAGTGGGCGAGCACGTCGTCCTTGTACGCACGGATCTCCGAATCGCGGCGTTCGACCACGGGGTAGTCCACGGATGTCGGGGTCGAGGTCTCGGTGACCATGTCGCGTCCCTCGGCCTCCCACTTCGCCCGCCCGCCGTCGAGGAGGCGCACGTCCTCATGACCGAACAGCGTGAAGACCCAGAGAGCGTAGGCAGCCCACCAGTTGCTCTTGTCGCCGTAGATCACGACCGTCGTGTCCCGGGAGATTCCCTTCGAGCCGAGCAACGAAGCGAACCGGGCCCCGTCGATATAGTCCCGCTCGACCGGGTCGTTGAGGTCGGTGTGCCAATCGATCTTGACCGCTCCGGGGATGTGACCGGTCTCGTAGAGCAGCACGTCCTCATCGGACTCCACGACGACGAGACCCGGGGCATCGAGGCGCGACTGCAACCACTCGGTGCTCACGAGCCGTTCGGGGTGCGCGTACTCGGAGAATGCTGCGGATGAGTCGACCTCGACGGTCATGTGGTTACCTCCAGTTGGCGCCTAACGGCGCGGCGATGTGCCGATGATCAGCGAGCTAGGCTCTTTACTGCCGTACCGAATCTACGCACTCAATCGGGGTGTTGGCGCGGTTCGGTAAGACTTCGACACATATTCCTAGCAAGAGGGACGTAAGCGAAACGTGACGGCCGAACAAATGCTTTCCCGTGGCAGCCTCACGGACCGTCAATCGACGCTCAGCGCCGCGGAGATGGTGAAGCATCTGGTTCCGCCGCGCCAGTTCGAGTCGGCGACCCTCGATTCCTACCGACCGGATCGGGACTACCCGTCGCAAGGAGCGGCTGTCGCCGCGATGCGCAACTTCGTCGCGGGATTCAGTGCGAAGTCCGGCGGGTTCTTCTCGCGCCGCAAGTCGCCGGTTGAACTGCCGGGCGTCTACCTCGATGGTGGGTTCGGCGTCGGAAAGACCCACTTGCTCGCGGCGTTGTGGCACGCGGCTCCCGGCCGCAAGTACTTCGGCACGTTCATCGAGTACACGGCGCTCGTCGGGGCGCTCGGTTACGCGGCCGCGGTCGAGCAGCTCAAGGGGGCGTCGCTCGTCTGCATCGACGAGTTCGAGCTCGACGATCCGGGGGACACCCGGCTGATGTCCCGGCTGCTCTCGGAACTCGTGGAATCCGGCTCTCGGATTGCCGCAACATCCAACACACCGCCGAACGCTCTCGGCGAGGGCCGGTTCGCTGCCCAGGACTTCCTGCGCGAGATCGATGCGCTCGCCGCCCGCTTCAAGACCGTGCGGATCGACGGGCTCGACTACCGCCGACGCGACATCGAGGGCCACGCCGTCTCGCTCTCGCTGTCCGACCTCGAAAGCGCGGTCGCCGCTGCCGTCGGCGAGGTGACCGTCGACAGCTTCGATTCCGTAATTACCCACCTCGGTTCGGTCCATCCGTCTCGCTACGTCAGGCTCATCGATGGACTCGACGCCATCGCGCTGACCGACGTGCATCCGCTGAATAACCAGACGGATGCGCTGCGACTCGTCGCCTTCGTCGACCGGCTCTACGACGCCCAGGTTCGCATCATCGCGACCGGAACACCGCTCGACCGGGTGTTCGGCGACGAGATGCTCGCCGGCGGATTCCGCAAGAAGTACCTTCGCGCGGTCTCCCGGCTGATCGCGCTCACCTCCGGCTCGCTGTAGATATTCACGGGGCCTCTTCAGGCCGTTATCGACCTTGGTAACACGATGTTTACATTCGAGCGTATGGCGTAACAACGGCGAAACATTGCGACATCGCTCCCGAAATGTCGGCCGAGCAAACTATCCGAATCGCCCCCACGGCGGATCCCGATCGCAGTTGTCGTCAGGCATCGCGAGAGAAACCGTGGGGAGTCCCTGAGACAAGAGAGAGGCAACCTAACTCATGGTCGCATTGTCGGTCCTTACAGATGCCACGACTGACGGCATAACATCCAACCTTAATTCGCTGTGGCTCCTCGTGGCTGCCGCCCTCGTGCTCGTCATGACCCCGGGCGTCGCCTTCTTCTACGGCGGAATGGTTCGGGCCAAGAGCGTCATCAGCATGATGATGATGAGCTTTGGCGCGATGGGCCTCATCGGCGTGCTGTGGGTGCTCTACGGCTACGGCATCGCCTTCGGAAAGCCAGCCATCAAGGGCTGGCTCGGCAATCCGTTCGACGGGTCGCTTGGCCTCGGCAACCTGGTCGGAATCGGCAAGGGCGGGCACATGACGGGCGACCTCAACGGGCTGGCGTTCGCGGGCTTCCAGGCCACCTTCGCCATCATCACCGTCGCGCTCATCTCCGGTGCCATCGCCGACCGTGCGAAGTTCGGTCCGTGGATGATCTTCGCCGGTGTCTGGGCCACCCTCGTCTACTTCCCGGTCGCCTACTGGGTGTTCAACCTCGCGGACGGCTGGGCCCCGACCGGTGCCGGAATCCTGAACGGCGTCGGCGTAAACGACTTCGCCGGTGGGACCGCGGTGCACATCAACGCCGGTGCGGCCGGTCTCGCGCTCGCGCTCGTGCTCGGCAAGCGGGTCGGCTTCAAGAAGGGCCTGTCCAAGCCGCATAACGTTCCGCTGACCCTGCTCGGCGCTGCGCTTCTCTGGTTCGGCTGGTTCGGCTTCAACTCCGGTTCAGAGGCCGCGGTGGATGGCGTCGCGGCGATCGCCTGGATCAACACTCTCGCGGCCCCGGCTGCGGCGATCCTCGGTTGGCTGATCGTCGAGAAGATCAAGGACGGCAAGCCGACCTCGATCGGTGCGGCATCCGGAGCGGTAGCGGGTCTCGTCGCGATTACGCCGGCCTGTAACATCCTGACCCCGGGTTGGGCCATCGTGCTCGGCATCCTCGCCGGTGCCGTGTGTGCCCTCGCCATCGACCTGAAGTTCAAGCTCGGCTTCGACGACTCGCTCGACGTGGTCGGCATCCACCTCGTCGGTGGACTGCTCGGAACCCTGTACATCGGAATCTTCGGCAGCGGAATCGGCCTCATCGACACCGGAAGCTTCGCTCAGCTCGGGTCGCAGGCCCTCGCCGCGTTCGGGATCGCGATTTACTCCTTCGTCATCGCCTGGATCATCGGAACCGTCATCCAGCGGACGATCGGCTTCCGCATCACCAACGAAGACGAGGTTGCCGGCGTGGACACGATCGTGCACGGCGAAGAGGGCTACGCCCTCGAGACGGTCTGACACTAGAACGACCCGTTACGAGTTGGGGTGCCGTCCTTCGGGGCGGCACCCCCTTTCGTTGTGGCCATAGTGTTGGGACCGGTCGACGAACTCAGGGGGGCCAATGGATGCCGCAACCGCGGTGCTGAGCGTGCTTGCCACAGTCGCCGTGCTCGGCACCATCCCGCTGTTTTCCCTCGTCGCGCGGGGGGCCTCGGGCCACACGAACTGGCGGCGGCTAGCCGTCGTCGCCGCGGTCGGTGCGCTCGTGTCCGTCATCGCCGTCGTGGTCGGTCCCGTGCCGTCGCCTCTCATCGCCCCGGTGCTTGCCCTCGGTGCCCTGTTCGCGGCGATCGCGACTCCGCTGCGGGACGCAGTGCCACCGTTCGAAGTGCCACTGTTCGAAGTGGCCCTGTGGAGGCCAATCGCCTTCGCCGCGATCGCCACCACCGTGGTCTTTCTCCCGGTGGTGCTTCCGGTGTTCGGGCCGATGTTTGACCCATTCGGCAATCAACTCGGGGTCGTGGACCTCGGGGGAGCGGTGCCCGGACTCGTTGCCGCCGGGGCAACATCGGTCGGCGCGACGCTCCTCCATCGGACGGGCCCGGCTGCAGGCTCCCGTGCCGGCGGGTGGCGGGTGATCCCGCCGGCCCTCCTGCTCTGGGTGGTGTCGATCGTGTGGCTGTTCGGACTCGAGCTTGCGATCGATGCTTCGACACCGATCATCCTCACCTCGAGCGTCGTGATGCCGGCCGCTGGTGCGGCGGCGGCGGCGCTCGTCGAACGGCTGAGACATCGCCGAAATACGGCGCGGGGCCTCGTCACTGGTGTCCTCGCTGGCCTGGCCGCTGCAACCTCGGCGTGCGCCTTCGTCACCCCTCAGCTCGGCGCCCTCGTCGGCCTCGTCGCGGGGGCGGTGTGTGCGATCTTCCCGCTTCGGACGAACCGCGAGCCGCTGCTGGCTAGCGTCCCCGGAACGCTGCTCGTCGGCGGTGGCATCGGGGCCGTGCTGCTCGGCGCGGTCGCCACAAACCTCGGGTTCATCTACACGGGGCAGCCCGAGCTCGTTTTCGGACAGCTTTTCATCGTGGTCATCGCGATCGGCCTCGGGCTACTGGTCGGCGCCGTCCTCGCGCGGGTGTTGCGGGTCTAGGTCTCGCGGCTCTGGGTCTCGCAGCTCTAGGGCGGTAGCGCCGTCGGCGGTGCAATCGGCACGGGGTGACAGTGCAGGTGACGATTCAGGGTGGGCGATACCGGACTTGAACCGATGACCTCTTCGGTGTGAACGAAGCGCGCTACCAACTGCGCCAATCGCCCTGACCTGATAATCCTGCCATATCCCGGCCCCGCGCCGCGCCGTCGGTAACGGAATTGGAGAACGACGCAGCATCCGATAGAGTCATGGACGCACGCAGAAATGCGCGCAGTGCGGATGTGGCGCAGTGGTAGCGCATCACCTTGCCAAGGTGAGGGTCGCGAGTTCGAATCTCGTCATCCGCTCGAGTGAAGTCTCATGGGAAGCTATGGGGACCCACACATGGTGGCGTGGCCGAGAGGCGAGGCAGCGGCCTGCAAAGCCGTCCACACGGGTTCAAATCCCGTCGCCACCTCGGAGTAAAATAGCGTTGTTGTAACGTGTAGTACAGATTTGAGCGATTGGCGCAGCGGTAGCGCTCTTCCCTGACACGGAAGAGGTCGCTGGTTCGATCCCAGTATCGCTCACATAAAAGCCCCCGGAATCACTAGGATTTCCGGGGGTTTCCTTTGCCCCGGACACTGCGCAACAG